>CAWFBJ010000007.1:0-97966 GCA_963814055.1 uncultured Alphaproteobacteria bacterium | reverse complement strand
TGAACCTCGTCGCTGGTTGCAACCTGATGACGCTATGTCGCGATACACCTGCCCGCGCAGTGGCGGGGTTAGGCGCCTTGCCCGCAGGGGTGATGAGCTGGCCTTCCTTCTCCCACCGGTCATAGGGCACTCCGTCGGCGCGGGTCTTTTCGACCAAGCCATTCTGGACGTGCCAGGTGCATTTGACGGGGCGATGAGCGCGAGGCTAGTCAGGCTGCTTTCAGTAAGGATGCGTGTCCGCGCCAGAATCCACGGGCGGCAGCTCCCTGATGATTTCGCCTATCGTCGCGTCCCGCATCTGTACCCTGCGCGCTCGCTGGCCTTCCGTGAGGCTATCCCACGTCACCGCCAAGGCCTCCAGCTGTCTGTCCAATTCGACCTCGCGCCACCACTTCACACACACCCACGCCAAGACCAGGACCAACCCGACGCCTACCGCAACAACCGATTCCATTGCCCGCATCCCTCGCCGCGAAAGGCGCGCGGAGTAATCGCAGAATGGGGTCGAAATGGTTCGCCTTGAGCTTCACAGGCCACCGGCCCAGCGCGCACGATGGGCAGCGCCTTCCAGTTCGTCGTGGGCGGCTCGTGTTGTTGGGGAACGTTGTGTGGGCGCAAGCTTGAGCGTGATGAGAGACCCACCCCGCCCATCGTCATACCGTCCCCTTCACTCATCGTCCTCCCACTGGTCTAGACCCTCGTGAAGCATACAGCAGAGGCAGTCGGGTTCGTTGCACGGAGGCATCGGCTCCACCCCCGCCGATCGCGACAACTGGTTGTACGCATCAGCTAGGGCATGCACGGAGATGGTACGCACCCTGCGGACAGCCAGGGACTTGGGTCGCCTGGAAGTTGAAGCTTCTTAAGCAGCCTCACGCTCGGCCTTGCGTGCTTCCACCCACAACAACACTTCGAACAATGACCATCCCACGCGCGACCGGCCGAGCTTGATGCGTCTAGGGAACTCGCCGAGTGCCTCCAACCGCGCGATGTGCGTCGGGTGGTAGAGCACCATAGCTCTGAGTTGATGTTGGTCGATGATCCTATCGTACTGGTCGTTGTCGGGCACCTGGCTCTCTCCTGTTGGTGCATGCTCGTGCATGCAGTGGATGCCATTACTTAGTGCAGCCGAACCCTCTCCCGAGAGGTGAGCCGAAACAGGACGGTACAGGCCACGTGGTCAGCTGAACTCGCGCAACCGAACTCGGCTTCTGCTTCGCGGGTATGGAAGCGTATGGTCGCGCCCCGACGTTAGACGGCTCATCTTGCGTCATTGCATAGTGCCGACACTTGCCCAGCACGAAGAGGGCCCACCAGCTACGATGGGCCCTGCACGTGATAACTTAGGTGCCCTTCTCCATATTCCGCCGTCGAACCCGGTCGGCGGCACATTCGAGGGGATGAAAACAAAGAGCCGACCCCCGACTAAGAGAGTCGGCTCTGTAAGGCGGTCGGGCTCACGAGCCCCGACAATCAGTAATCGCAATAGTGAATTGGGCCTACCCTGACGCAAGAGTCAGGACGACGACCTTCGCCGCGCCATTCGCGACAATCACGCCGCTCTCCGTACCGATTGTGACGATGCCAACCACGGCCTCCGCGCTCACACGAACGATGATTGCCATGCACCTGTATAAGGTCGCTGAACAGGCCATTGGGTACTTGCCCAACATTGCCGGGTGCGGCGCTGGCCATAGACGCCGTCGCTGCCAAAAGCGCCACCGCAGCGATAGTTTTGAGCGTTCCAACCATTTTTTACTCCCTGACCCAAATACGACCCTCTTCGATTGAGCGGTCGTTCGGTACAGTCTCAACGGCTGAGGCTCCAGTGTAGTTCCTCCGCTCGCGCTAGGCGTGTGATTTCATTGGTCCTGGTGGCACACCCGTTGAGGATGGCTGTCGATGAAGTGCTTGCGAATCTCGATGCGCTGCGCGTTGCCATGGCTGCGATGCTGGCTATCTCGGCCGTGAAGCTTTGGACCAAGGGCAATGCTCACTGATAGCGGGGCCGTGATGAGCGAATTGATGCATTAAACCAGGGACGTGTTCCCCTTGGTGTGAATCGGCCAGCGCCTGACACGTCCATCGGCGCCGAAAAATGACCCCCGCGTCGAAGCCCTCCGCTGCTGCGCTACGCTCCGCAGCTCCGGTCTCCGACGCGCTCTAAACCATCGACGAGAGGGGTCTCGATTGCACGCCGATCAGGGGTGAAGATCCCGCGCCGATTGACACACGCTCGACAACACGTGCGACGTCGGCCTTGGTGACTGCATCGAGGCGCAGGGGTCTGAGGAAGGGTAAGATGTCGGAGTTCAACATCCGTCGGACTTCTTTGGTGGAAGCCGGTGCAGCCCTCAGCGCATGCTCGGCCAGGTATTGGTCCGTCAGCTCTCCGAACGTCATCTCGATGGGCTGGCGGATAACCAGTGGATCTGAGCCCGACTTCACGGCGGCTAGTATCGTGATGGCCCGAGTCCTTGCGTCGTCCAGGCCCAGCATCGGAAACGGACCTAGCGAGATACGCCTCCATCGGCCTGTCGCGGGGCTCAGGAACCGAAAGGACCATTGTTTGGTGCCAGTAGGGGCGACACGTAGAACCAGGTTGCGGACACCCTTGATTCGGAACTCGGTCCTATGCGCGCGGGGCTTCACAGCTTCGCAAGCACGCTCGCTGGTAAGGTTGAAGGTGGAAAGTCTGGGCATGAAACATCTCCCGGGAGCCATAGTGGAGCCAACAGGAGACGGTTGACGACGAACCCGGTTGTCTGATGTGCGTCCGCTCTGTTTGAGCTAGAAACCAACCCATGAACTGGCACAGGCACGGTCGCGGCGGGCGGCGCAGCTATCACCATGGCAACCTGAGGGAAGCCCTGGTCGATGCCGCGCTCGATCTGATTGCCGAGAAAGGTCCTGCAGGGTTCACGTTCGCCGAGGCCGCGCGCCAGGCCGGCGTCAGTCCCGCCGCGCCCTACCGGCACTTCCGCGATCGCGATGCGCTGATGGCCGATGTTGCCAGGAGAGGCTTCGAACGCTTCGAAAAGCAGCTCGCCATGGCTTGGGATGAAGGCAAGCCGAACGTCCGCCAAGCGTTCGAGCGTGTGGGAAAGGCCTACCTGGCGTTCGCGCGGGACGAACCCGCCTATTTCTCCGCCATGTTCGAATCGGGCCTATCGATCAGCGAGCATCGCGAACTGCAGGACGCCGGCGACCGTGCGTTTGCCGTACTGCGCGGTGCCTGCGAGGTAATCGTTGCCGCCATGCCGGCCGCCAAGCGTCCGCCCGCCATGATGATGGCGCTGCACATCTGGTCTCTGTCGCACGGGATCGCCAGCCTGTTTGCGCGCGGCGATGCGGCACGGCGGACGCTACCGATGGCGCCTGAAGAGCTGCTCGAGGCAGCTACCCTCATCTATTTCGAGGGACTCGGTGTGAGCTCTAACGATGGCAGCTGCTGAGGCGGCGTCCGTAGGGGGTCAGACCCCGGAGGGTCTGACCCTGGTTCGTCATTTGTTGTAGGCGTCGATCACGGCCTTACCTGTTGGGCCGGCCTTGGCGATCCAATCGGCGGTGAGTTGCTCGCCCATCTTTTTCAGGCCGGCCATGAGAGCTGGGCTCGGCGGCGCCACCTTCATGCCTTTGGCCCTCAGCTGGTCGACGTACCAGACCGCCTTCTCCTGCGCGATTTTCCAGCCGCGGTCCTCTGCTGCAGCCGCAGCCTTGAGCAGACCGTCTTGCGTGGCCTTGTCGAGGCCTGCAAAGGCTACCTTGTTGACGAAGATTACGTTGTTGGGAATCCACCCCTGGCAATCGTAGAAGTGTGAGACCGTCTCCCAGGCTTTGCTGTCGTATCCCGTTGCGCCGGAAGTCATGAACGCGTTGACCGTTCCGGTGGCCAGAGCCTGCGGAAGCTCCGCAGCCTGGATCGTCACGCCTTGCGCGCCCGCCAGCTCGGCAATGCGCGTCGTGCCAACGTTATAGGCGCGCATCTTGAGGCCTTTGAGGTCATCGACGCTATTGATGTCCTTCTTGGCGTAGAGACCCTGCGGCCCCCAGGGAACCACGTAGAGCAGCGTCAAGCCCTGGCTGTCGAGTTTGGCCGACATGGCCGCCTTGCGCGCCACATAGAGCTTCTTGGCGTCGGCGTAGCTCGACGCGAGGAACGGAAGCGTGTCGAGGCCGAAGACCGGGTCTTCGTTCTCGTGGATGGAGATCAGCACCTCACCGAGCTGCGCCTGGCCGGTAGCGACCGCGCGCTTGATCTCAGGCGCCTTGAACAGCGAAGCACCGGCGTGCACCGTGATCTGCAGCTTACCGTCCGTGTTCTTTTCCACCTCCTTGGAGAAGAACACCAGGTTCTCCGAGTGATAGTTGTCGGCCGCGTAGGCGCCGGGCAGGTTCCATTTGGTCTGTGCGGCAGCAGGGCCGGCCACGCCGAGCGCGACGCCTAGTGCCAGAACACCGCTCCATGCGGTCAGTTTCGTTGTCATCCGTACTCTCCTTTTTATGCAACCACTCAACCCGGGAAAACCCAGTTCGGCACGACCATCACAATCTGAGGAAATACCGTGATGAGCGCCACCGCGACAACCAGTAGGAAGAAGAAGGGCAGCGCAGCGAGCGCTACCGTATTGCTGTCCCAGCCACTCATAGTCTGCAGCACGAACAGATTGAAGCCCACGGGCGGCGATACCTCGGCCATCTCGACGATGAGCACCAGGAAGATACCGAACCACACCAGATCGAAGCCGGCCTTTTCCACCATCGGCAGGACCACGACAGTCGTGAGCACGATCATCGAAATACCGTCGAGCGCCGTACCCAGGATGATGTACATGACGGTGAGCGCCGCGATCAGCACGTAGGGGCTCAGTTTCAGTCCGTCGACCCAGTTCGCCAGTGCGACCGGGATGCCCGTGTAGCCCATGGACGTCGACATGAACGAAGCGCCAGCGAGAATCAGCATGATCATGCAGGTGAGGCGGGTTGCGCCCATGACACTGATCCAGAAGCTCTCCCACGTCAGCGCGCGCGACCAGGCCGCGATGAGAAGCGCACCGAGCGCGCCCCAGGCCGCGCATTCTGTTGCGGTCGCCCAGCCCATCAGCAGAACGAAGAAGACGAGAGCGATCAGGAGCATGCACGGGATGAGGTTGAGCGACTCCCTGAGCTTCTCCGACAGGGTCATCTTGGGTTCCGGCGGCGGCATTTTGCTCGGGTTGAACAGTGCCCAGACGGCGATGTAGCCGGAGTAGAGCACCATCACCAGGAGGCCTGGTAGGAAACCGGCGAGGAACACCTTCAGGATCGAGACGTTGGCCGCGACCGCATAGATGACCATCGTGATCGACGGCGGAATGAGGATGCCGAGCGTACCGGAGCCGGCCAGCGAACCCAGCGAGATCATCTCCGGATAGCCGCGCTTTTTGAGCTCCGGCAGCGCAATCTTGGCGATCGTCGCGCAGGTGGCGGCCGACGAGCCCGACACCGAACCGAAGATGCCGCAGCCCAGCACGTTCACATGCAGCAGGCGTCCTGGAATACGCCCGAGCCACGGCGCAAGCCCACGAAACATCTCCTCTGACAGCCGGGTACGGAACAGGATCTCGCCCATCCAGATGAACAGCGGCAACGCGGCCAGCTCCCAGCTGGCGGCATTGCCCCAGATCTTGGTGGCCAGCACGGTACCCGCCGGGATGTTGCCGGCGGCGAACTGCATGCCGAGCCAGCCACAAGCGAGCAGGCTGATGGCAATCCAAACACCGGACCCCAGGAGCACGACCAGCGCCACCGAGATCAGGATTGAGATACCGAGCAGGTCCATTGTTACACGCCGCTCGAGACGGCGCGCTCGACGACCTCTTCGGCGGTCTTCGGCGGGTCCTTTTCGTAGCGAGGCTTGTTGCCTTGCGCGACGTGGACCAGCTCATCGACAATCGCGATGAAGAGAATGATGAGCCCGCCAGTGAATCCCAATTGTGGAATCCAGAGGGGGACGACGAGCACGCCCGTCGACATGTCGTTGATCCGCCAGGACGTGATGACGAGGTCGACCGCGTGCCAGGCGAAGAAGCCGATAAACAGCGCCGCCATCAGAAGCGCGAACAACTCGGTGATCCATTTGGTGCGGCCCGTGAGGCGCTCAGTCAGCAGGCCGACCCGGATCATCTCGCCCGACTTGAAGGTGTGCGCCAATCCGAGAAAGGCCATCGCGGCCATGCACCACGACGCGATGTCGTCGCCCGATTTGACATTGATACCCAGCTCCCTACCCGCCGACAGGGCCAGCATCATCAGAAAGATGGCCAGCAGAAAGCACCCTGCGAGATAACCGGACAGCAGATAAAGACCATCGAGAAAGCGCCGGATCATGAGGAAAGCCCCCGCACGCGCATGTTGATGCCTTCAGTCTTGGTCGCGTGCGCTCGTATTGTGAAGCACCCCGCAAGTGCTGTCGCGCCCGAGATCGCGGCATACTGCAAGCTTCGCAGACATATGCGGCGCGATTTTGGGGTCTCTATCATAGCGACGTCGCCGAACGTGCGGCGTGATCATAGTGACCCGACAAGGCTCGAAGCAAAGCGCCCAGCTCCGACAGCGTTGGATCGGGCAAGCCCGTCGACTTCACCGGCTTGACGAGCAGCCGTTCGCGCACCTCGTGATATCGCTGACAGGCGTTGGCACCATCCCTGGTTGCGGTCACGAACTTTTCCTTGCCGGCTTTTCTCGAGGAAACCAAGCCCGCAAGCGCCAGCTTCTTGATAGCATAGGCGACGACGTGCGTATCCTCGATGCCGAGAACGAGGCAGATGTCGGCGAGTTTTTTGGGTCGGTCGCGATGACGCACAGTATGCAGCACAAGGACCTCAACGGGCGAAAGATCCGGCAGGCCAGCGGCTGCCATGCAGCGCACCATCCAACGATCGAAGGCGTGTCCGGCGAGTATCAGGCCGAACTCGACCTCGGAAAGTCCTGGCGAAGCGCCGGCTGCGAGGTGCGCGGAAGTGACGATCGGGCCCAAGTCTTTGCGGCCACTCGCAACGGCCATCGCACGCTTGGACTGCACACGTCCCATGAAAGAGTATGTCTCAGGTCGAAAGCTCTTCGATCAAGGTCGCGCAGTGGTCGGATTATGTCAACGTATTATTGACGTTTTGCCGACGTTCGCGCACAAAGAGAGCAAGGTGCTGAGGCAGCTAGCGGGTGAGGTGGAGAATGGCTGCAAACGTTTTGGGCACCGGCAAATGGCACTTCTGGATCGATCGCGGCGGCACGTTCACGGACGTGGTCGCGCGCACGCCGGAAGGCCGCATGGTCGCGCAGAAGGTTCTGTCCGAGAACAAGGGCGCCTATCCGGATGCCGCGCTCGAGGGCATTCGCCGCAGTCTTGGGCTGCCATCCGATGCCCCGCTGCCATCGGAGCGTATCGCCACCGTAAAGATGGGAACCACGGTCGCCACCAATGCGCTGCTGGAGCGCAAGGGCGAGCCGACGCTGCTGGTCATTACCCAGGGTCTCAAGGATCAGCTCGAGATCGGCTACCAGGCGCGGCCCGACATCTTTGCCAAGAAGATCATCAAACCGGAAATGCTCTATGCGCGCGTGGTGGAGGCCAAGGAGCGCGTGCGCGCGGATGGCACGGTCGAGCAGCCTTTGGACGTGCGTGCGCTGGAAGCCGAACTGAAAACGGCGATTGCCGACGGCATCACCTCGATCGCCATCGTGTTCATGCACTCTTACGCGCATCCGGCCCATGAGCGGCAGGCCGCAGAGTTGGCGCGCGAGGCGGGATTTACGCAGATCTCGGTCAGCCATGCGGTGTCGCCGCTCATCAAGATCGTTGGGCGCGGCGACACGACGGTGGCGGATGCCTATCTGTCGCCGATCCTGCGCCGGCACGTTGAGCGCGTGGCGCGGGCGCTGGGCACGGATGGGGTCAGACCCGCAGGGTCTGACCCTGGCGTCGACACCAAGATCATGTTCATGGCCTCCTCGGGCGGCCTGAAGTCTGCCGAGCTGTTCCAGGGCCGCGATGCGATTCTTTCCGGTCCGGCCGGCGGCGTGGTCGGCATGGCGGAGACCGCGCGTCTCGCCGGGTTCGAGAAGGTGATCGGCTTCGACATGGGCGGCACGTCCACGGATGTCTCGCATTTCGCCGGCGACTACGAGCGTTCGTTCGAAACGGAAGTGGCCGGCGTACGCATGCGCGTGCCCATGATGCGCATCCACACGGTGGCGGCTGGCGGCGGCTCGATCCTCTTCTACGACGGCACTCGCTTCCGCGTCGGCCCGCAGTCGGCGGGCGCAGACCCCGGCCCAAAGTGTTACCGCCGCGGCGGTCCGCTCACCGTTACCGATGCCAACGTGATGGTCGGCAAGCTGAGTGCGGTCAACTTCCCTAGGATTTTCGGGTCTGGCCGCGATCAACCGCTCGATGAGGCGGCGGTGCAGCACGGCGTTCACCGAACTGGCGCAGCAGATCGGCGATGGCCGCAGCGCGGAAGAAGTGGCCGACGGGCTTCATCCGCATCGCCGTCGAGAACATGGCGAATGCCATCAAGAAGATTTCTGTGCAGCGCGGCTACGACGTTACCGAGTATGCACTCAACTGCTTCGGCTCCGCAGGCGGCCAGCACGCCTGCCTGATTGCCGACACGCTCGGCATGGAGACCGTGCTGATCCACCCGCTGTCGGGACTGCTGTCTGCCTATGGCATCGGGCTGGCGCAGATCCGGGCGAGCCGCGAGCAATCCGTCGAAGCGGCGCTGAGCGATGATGCGCTGGCCGACCTTGCGCCTTTGCGCGAGCGGCTGGTGGGCGAGACGCAAGCGGAAGTCGCGGGGCAGGGTGTCGACCAAGGAGATATCGCCGTCACGGTGTGGGCGCATCTGCGCTACGACGGCACCGATACTGCGCTGCCGGTATTGATCGGCGATGCCAAGGACATGCGCGATACGTTCGAGGCCATGCACCGCCAGCGCTTCGGCTTCGTATCGCCGGAGAAGCGGGTGATCATCGCGGCGCTGGAAGTGGAGGCAGCGGGCGGAGGTGCTCGTCGTCTCTCCCACGCCCCAACACGCTCAGTTCGCCCCAGGCAAGTGGGGAAAAGCGGCCAATCGCGCAGGCGGAAACCGCGCGCTTCTACTCGGGCCGGGCGTGGCACGACGCGCCGGTCTACCGGCGCGAGGTTCTCGCGCCGGGTATGCGCATGGCGGGCCCGGCGCTCGTCATCGAGCCGCATCAGACCGTCGTGGTCGAGCCAGGCTGGAGCCTGGAGGTGTCGGCACGGGACGATCTCGTGCTCCGCCGCACGACGCCGCGCAAGCGCGAGGTGCTCGGCAAGACGGCCGATCCCGTCCTGCTGGAGGTGTTCAATAACCTCTACATGTCGATCGCCGAGCAGATGGGCGAAGCGCTGAGCAACACGGCGCAGTCCGTCAACATCAAGGAGCGGCTCGACTTCTCCTGCGCCGTCTTCGACGCCAAGGGCGAGCTGGTCGCCAACGCGCCGCACATGCCGATCCACCTGGGCAGCATGGACCGCTCGGTCGAGACCGTGATCCGCCTCAACGAGGGCAAACTCAAGCCTGGCGACGTGCACATGCTGAACGCGCCCTACAACGGCGGCACGCACCTGCCCGATATCACCGTCATCACGCCGGTGTTCGACGAGGCCGGCCGGGAAATCCTCTTCTATGTGGCAAGCCGCGGTCACCAGGAGGACATCGGCGGTCTGGCGCCAGGCTCCATGACGCCGCGCGCAACCACCATCGAGGAGGAAGGCGTCTATATCGACGACTTCAAGCTGGTCGACCAGGGCCGCTTCCTGGAGGCCGAGACGCACGCGCTGCTGACCGGCGCAAAGTATCCCGCGCGCATGCCGGGCAAGAACATCGCCGACCTCAAGGCGCATGTGGCGGCCAACGCCAAGGGCGTCGAGGAGCTGCGCAAGATGGTGGCGCAGTTCGGCCTCGACGTGGTCAAGGCCTACATGCAGCACGTGCAGGACAATGCCGAGGAGAGCGTGCGGCGGCTGCTGTCGCGGCTCGACGACGGTGCGTTCCGGGTCGAGATGGACCAGGGCACCTGGGTCGACGTGAAGATTACGGTCGATCGGGAGAACCGCCGCGCGCGGGTCGACTTCTCGGCTACGTCGCCGGAGCAGGGCAACAACTTCAATGCGCCGGCGCCTGTGACCCGCGCGGCCACGCTCTACGTGTTCCGCGTGATGGTGAACGAGCCGATTCCGATGAACGCGGGCTGCCTGAAGCCGATCGACATTGTCATCCCTGAGCGCTCGATGCTGAAGCCGGCCTATCCGGCTGCCGTGGTGGCGGGGAACGTGGAGACGAGCCAGATCGTCACCAACTGCCTGTTCGCCGCCCTGAAGGCCATGGGGCCGAGCCAGGGCACCATGAACAACCTCACCTTCGGCAACGCCAAGTACCAGTATTACGAGACCATCTGCTCGGGCAGTCCGGCTGGTCCCGGATTCGACGGCACCGCTGGCGTCCACGTGCACATGACCAACACGCGCCTCACCGACCCGGAAATCCTGGAGCTGCGCTATCCGGTGCTGCTGGAGCATTTTGGTATCCGGCGCGGCTCGGGCGGCAAGGGCAAGTGGAGCGCCGGCGACGGCACCGAGCGGCGTATCCGGTTCCTGGAAAAGATGGACTGCGCCATCCTCTCGAGTTCCCGCAACGTGCGCCCCTATGGCCTTGAAGGCGGCGGGCCCGGTGAGTGCGGTGAGAACTGGGTACGCCGCAACGATGGGCACATGGAAAGGCTGGAGGGCTGCGACCAGACCGTGCTGGAGCCGGGCGAGGCCGTCATCGTCAAGACGCCGACCGGAGGCGGGTTCGGGCGCGCATGACCGGAATGCGACGGGGGTCATGCGTTAGTTGCAATGCTGCAGCGCAACATGCAGGGTAGCTCAAGCGGAGCGAAGCACCCACATTCGACTTTAGTGGAGGGACGGCCGGCCCACGCAAGAACGCCGGTACCCTTCGCGAGAGTGGGAACTCCTGAAGGATGGGTCCAAAACGTCGCAAAGACGGAGAGATCCATGAGCACACTGACCTACACGAACTCGACCTTTGCTCCGGCCGCGCCGGAAGCAGAGAAAACGGCCGCCAAGTCGTTGTGGCGCCGGGTTTTCGACAAGCTGATCGAGTCGCAGCAGCGCCGGGCCGATCGCGAAATCGCTCGTTTCATTGCGAGCCATGGCGGCCTGTTTACCGACGACATGGAGCGGCAGGTGATGCGCCGCCTCACCCAGAGCGACCGCAAGGTCGTCTAATCTGGCACGCGAAAGCCGGCTGGCCCGAACCCTCGGACCAGCCGACGCGCCTATGCGGTGTCCCTGGGACGTATCAACCCATAGATGACGCCGAGTGCCAGGCCATACCCGCCGACGATGACAAGGGGCGGCCACATGCGTTGCGGGTCCCCGCCGCCGAACAGAACCTGACCAGGCTGACCGAAGATCTGCCCTTTGATCAGCGGCAGCAGGAGCCAATTGCTGACGACGACGATCGACAGACCGTAGATTAGTCCCTTGAGCCAAGCTCTGCTGCCGGGAAGCCGGTGGTAGATCGCGGCGAACAGCGCGCCCCAAAGGCCACCCCAGAACATGTTGTTGATGAGGCGAGGCACGCCCCATGGGGGGATGGGCTGCATGCCCCACGCGGTGCCCCGGATCCAGCCGGCTTGGGTCAATCCGTAAATGATGCCTTCGTGCACTATTGCAACGGCTATGACCGCTGCAATGAAGCCGAGCACAATGCGTCCGAGTGCTTCTTGCATGTGGCGCTGCCGGTCCAACTCCCAATCTTCACCCTGAGGGTGCGCAATATTGTATGCTTTCGCATCTTCAGGGAAGAGACGGCTTGCCTGCCAAGTCCACTGGAGCTTGATCGGACCCGCGTGGGCAGGCGCCGACTTTTTGCTTGCTCGCACTGTTGACCCGGCTCATATACGGGCGGCAATAGGCTTAAATGGCCCAAACGGCGGCTCCGGTGTCCGCCGACGTGGGCGTTGTGGCCTCAGGAGAGGAGACTGCATGGCCAAGGAAGAGATGCTGGAGTTCGAAGGCGTTGTCGCCGAAGTTCTGCCCGACGCACGCTGCCGGGTGAAACTCGACAACGGGCACGAGGTTATCGCCTACACCTCGGGCCGCATGAAAAAGAACCGCATTCGCATCCTGGCCGGCGACAAAGTGACTGTCGAAATGACGCCCTACGACCTCGACAAGGGGCGCATCAACTTCCGCCACAAAGATACGCGCGCTCCCGCTCCGGGCACTCAAGCCCGCCGGCCGCCGCAGCGCCGGTTTCGCTGATCCTATTCGGTTGCGCTGGCCGGCCCCACGGTGAATTCCGCGGGGCCGACCGCGCTGTTTCTACAGCTAGGGTTGCAGGACTTGCGGCTGTGGCTGCTGACCGCAGACGAAACAACAACTGGCGCAACCCTGTTTGCCGCCAAAGCCCACGCCCCAGAACTTGCTAGAGTTGCCCGTGACCCAGGCACCGAAACAGATCTTCTCGCCGCGGCGGCAGTTCAGCGTGTAGGTGTGGTTGTTATAGTCGTTGAGATCCCAGGCTTGGCCGTTGCCGGGCCATTCGTGGTTGCGCTCGCGCGCATAGAACGCGATCTGCACCTTGTATTGATACATGCTCTTGACCGTCCAGGTCTGCTGGGTGGCCGCGCCGCCGCCACCTCCGCCGCCCGGCTGGGCAGCCGATTGAGCGTTTGCCTGCGTCATCCAAAGCAGCGCGCTCCCTGCCGCAATCACCGCGACAGCCAAAACCAGATGCCAATATTTCCGTCCCAGGTGCATAATGACACCTCCCCTTCTGCACCGTCCGACCCCTCGGACCACGAACCGAGATTAATATGTGTCCCAGACACTTGGCGTGTCCCAGTTGGCACAGATTCACGGATTTTTTTCTGACGGGGACGACGTTGCGCATTGCGCAACTCTGTCTTGGTCGAGCCACACGAATCGGCGGAACATAGCGGGTTACGAGGCATCAACAGCGGGCACCCATGGTCGAGAGCGCGAATGGCCGGCGTAGGCCGGCTGCAGATGGGGACGAGCCGGCGGCAAGGTCGAGCGGGACCGGCCGGCGCCAGATGCTGCCCAAGTTCGACAAGAAGACCATAGCGCTGGTCTACGACTTCGACGGCACGCTCAGCCCCAAGCCGATGCAGGAGTACGCCTTCCTGCCTAAGATCAACACTGATCCGGAGGCCTTCTGGGCCGAGAGCAACCGGCTGGCCAAGGAGCATGCTGCCGATCCGCTCATCACCTACATGCACCTGCTCTACAAGAAGGCCAAGGAGCGCAACGTCCGCATCGATCGCGGCGACCTGGTCGCGCAGGGCAAGCATGTCGAGCTCTACCCCGGTGTCGAAAGCTGGTTCGATGCCATCGGCGACTACGTCAAGGCGCATGCTCAGAGCCATGGCGTCGTGCTTCGGCACTACCTGATCTCATCGGGCCTGACCGAAATCATCGAGGGCACGTCGATCTACAAGCGCTTCCACAACGTGTTCGCCTCGGAATACTGGTTCGAGGCCTACGATCTGCCCTACCCCAAGCGCGTCATCACCGACACCGGCAAGACGCAATACCTGTTCCGCATCAACAAGGGTGTCGAGGACCTCGGCGAAAGCATCAACCAGCACATGCCCGAGGGCACGCGGCCGATCCCGTTCTCCAACATGATCTACTTCGGCGACGGCGACACCGACGTGCCCTCGATGGCCGTGACGCGCAAGAACGGCGGCCATGCCGTGGCCGTGCATCCGCCGGGCAAGGGGAAATCGAAATGCGTCGACCTGTTCAAGGCCGGCCGCTGCGATTTCTTCGCACCGGCCGACTACCGCGAGGGCTCCGACCTGTTCAAGCGCACCTGCCTGCTGCTCGACCGCATGCTGGCCGACATCCGCGTACAGGAGGAGATGTGGCGGCTGGGGCGTGAAGCGGAGCGGGGCGTGAAGTAGGTAGTCGCGCCTCCGGTCGGCCTGCCTCGTTCTGAACCTGACGAAGGAGGGGCTGCGCATACTACACCGTGGTTCGACAAGCTCACCACCGGGCAGGGCTTATTGCGACGATACTAGCGCCATGCAAATACCGGCTGCTCCAGGTCGGCGACGCGGGTGATGCGGCCGGCGAGCAGTTCGCGGAACTGATAAAGGAGCGCCGCGGTCGGTGCGTGCACCGTCGTACGGTTGATGTTCATGTGCACGAGGCGGCGCGGACTTTCAGGGATGGTCGTGAACGCGACGGCTGCCTCGCGTGCGATCTCGTCCAGCGGCACGCGATGCACGAAGGCCACTTCCTCATGATTGAGGTGCAGCGCCGGCTTCAGTCCTGCCCAGACGACCACCGGCGTTATGAGATAGCCCGAGCGCGTGGGATAGTCGTCGAGCGTGCCGAGCACTGCATCAGCGTCGAGCGCTAGCCCCACCTCCTCCCCGATCTCGCGCAGCGCGGCCTGGCTTACTGTCTCGCCTTGGTCGCAACGTCCTCCCGGCAAAGCCCATTGCCCGCTGTGCCCGCGCAATCCCTTGGCGCGGCGCGTCAGCAGGAATGCGGCCTCGCCCGACCCGTCCTCGGTTTCCAGCAACAGGATCGCGACTGCGGCCCGCTTCAGTGCGTTGGCGGTGTCATCCGCACCGAGGTGGGTGAAAGCCGCGCAGCGGCGCGCGATGCGATCCCGGAAGGCGTCGTCATAGGGATGGTTCATGCCAGCTCATTACAACGTCCGTGTGCCTGAGGGAACGGGAGCGATGCGGGACCTCGTGGTGAGCCTGTCGAACCACGAGCGTGCAGCCGGAACTGCGCGCCGTTAGCGTCCTTCGACAGGCTCAGGGCGGAAAGGCATCGGTCGATCACTTGCCTTCGAACGGATTCTTCCAGCCGCCCGGCGCACGGCGCTCGGGGAAGGCGGCGGTGAGGTAGTCGAGCATCTGCTCGCGCTGTTCGCCCTGCACGTCGACCATCTTGTGACGCGTCACCATGATGTCGAACGTCTCGTTCCAGCGGTCGCGGGACATGCCCTGCTGCGCCACGATCTTGAAGCCGTGACAGGCGGTGCAGAAGTAGAACGTGTCGTCGCGATGGGCGCCGGCCGGGTACTGCTCCGGGCGTCTCCTCCGGCGGCCGCTCGCGGCGGCTTTGAGCGCCGGCGTCGAGGGCGGGGAGGATGAGCAGCAGGAGAGCCAGCGAGGCGAGCAGCTGACGCTGCAAATTCGAAGTATGTCATCCCGGAATTTCGCGACAAGCGAAATATCCGGCACCCAGGAGAACCAAGGCACAGGCGGCTTGTAGTTCTGCGGTCCCGGCTCTCGGACTGACGTCCGAGGCCGGGATGACGGGTAACGCCCATCCCGCTCAGCCCACCAGCACGGCGATGCGGTGCATGGGGTTGCCGCCGTAGCCTTGCGGGTTCCAGTTGCCGGCCACATGCGGCTGCGATTTTTCGGCCGAGTCGGTCGCGCGCGCCCAGACCTCGTAGTAGCCGTCGTTGGGCAGCCGCAGCGTTGCCGTCCAGCGCCGCCAGTCGAAACGGTTCTTCGGCGATGCCAGCGCCGCCTGCCGCCATGTGGCGCCGAAATCGGTCGACACGTCGACACGGCGCACCTCGAGGTCGCCGGCCCAGGCCGCGCCGCGCAGGCGAATCTCGCGTGTGCCGGCAGCGCAGCCGGGTGCCGTTCGCCGGATTGGTGATGATGCTGCGCACCGGCATCGATTCCAGGATCTTGAAGTTGCTGTCGTCGGCCTTGCCGCCCGGCATCATCGGCTTGATCGCCACGCGGTACGAGGCGCCCAGCATGCCCTGTCCGTCGTGCACCTGGTTGCGCAGCGTGATCTTGGACAGCCATTTGTGCGAGGCGCGAGCCCGGCCAGCCCGGGTGGACGAGGCGCAGCGGGCCGCCGTGGATGTTATCGAGCGGCTGGCCGTTCATGGCCCACACCAGCAGGCTGTGCTCGCTCATCGCCTTGGCTATCGGCACGCCGCGCGAGAGTGTTTCGCGCTTGGGGTCGCCCGAGAGGTGGACGTCGGTGCCGTAGTTGGCGGTATAGACGGCAGATGATTTGACGCCTGCCGTCCGCAGCACGCTCGCCAGCGGGATGCCGGTCCACTCCGCGCAGCCGGCGCCGCCGTTGGTCCATTGGTTGCCGCGCGCCTGCGGCGTGAAGAACGAGCGGCCGTTGCCGCCGCATTCCAACACCATGCGGTAGGTTCGTGCCGGCGCGCGCTTCTTCAATTCACCGAGCGTGATTTCGAGCGGCTTGTTGACCTCGCCGTCGATGGTGAGCTTCCAGCCATCCGGCGTCTTTGGCCGGATCGGGCAGCAGGCCGTTGTTGCGGATGAAAAACTTGGCGGTCGGCGTGGTGTCGTCGTCGAGCAGGTGCTCGGGCGTTTCCGCAACCAGGGGCTTGTCGCCCAGCACCACCAGGCCCGAGTCCTTGCCGGGGAAGTTGAGCTTCTGCGGACCAGCAGGCGGCGGTGTTGCCGTGGCAGGGGTATCCTTCTTGGCTTCCTGGGCGAACGCGGCCGGTATGAGACCGCCCGGCATGTGCGCGTGATGCACGATGGAGCCGCCGACCGCTGCGCTCATGGCAGCCAGACCAGCGCCGCCGAGAAAGCCCCGGCGTGACACGTCCGTGCGCCGGCCGAACACCAGCGCGTCGGCGCGCTCGGCGTCTTCGGCGTAGAGTTCGTCTATGTGTCGCTCACTTTTGGCCATTGCAGTCCTCCCGGGCTGCTGCTGGCGCGCATTGGCGTTCTGTTTGTGGGCCATTGTGCAGAATGTGGCTGCGCGGTCTCAATGCTGCATGGCCGTATACAGCGCATTGCGCGATTGACACCGACGCCGCCATCTTCCGAGTATCGGCAGCGAACAGGATCACACCAGGGGAACGCCATGGATCTCGAGCTCAAGGGCAAGGTTGCCATCGTCACGGGCGGCAATCGCGGTATCGGCAAGGCGATCGGGCGCGTGCTGGCGCAGGAAGGCGCCAACGTGGCGCTGATCGCGCGCAACCCTGCCACGCTGGAGACGGCAGCCGCGGAGATTTCCAAAGGGGGCGGCGGCAAGGCCAAGGGCTTCGTGTGCGATACCACCGACGACGCTGCGGTGAAGAAGATGGTGGCGGACGTGGTGGCCGCGTTCGGCCGGGTCGACATCCTGGTCAACTGCGCCGCCAAGCCGAGCGGACAGGCGCGGCCGCCCACGCTCGCCGAAATCACCACCGAGGAAGTCTGGGACCACGTCAATACCAAGGTGGTCGGCTACCTGCGCACCGCGCGGAGGTGATGCCGCACATGATCAAGCAGAAGTCTGGCCGCATCATCAACGTCAGCGGGCTCGGCGCGCGGCATACCGGAACGACGGTCGGCAGCATCCGCAACGTCGGCGTGGCCGCGCTGACCAAGAACATGGCCGACGAGCTGGCACCGCACGGCATTCAGGCCATCTGCGTGCATCCGGGTCTGATCCGCACGGAAGCGACGCCGGGCGTGATCGCGGCGCAGGCCAAGGCGCAAGGCGTCAGCGAGGCCGAGATCGAGAAGCGCATGGACGGCCGCAACCTGGTGAAGAAGCTGATCACGGCCGAGGAGATCGGCAACGTGGTGGCGTTCCTGGCCTCGCCGAAGGCGATGGCCATCAACGGCGACGTGATCCCGGCAGGCGGCGGCACGCCGGGCGCGATCTATTATTGATCGCGGGGCGCCTCACACGCGCGGAAGCTCCGCGCGTGGTTTATCAGTTCCCCGATGGCGGTGCCACGGCGGCGTCGGGCTGGTTGCTGCGCTTTAGCCCGTCGGCCACAAAGCCCGAGGCCTTCATCTCCTCGATGAACATGCGCAGGTAGCGTGCGCCGGCATCCCGGCCCTTGGGGGTGCCCATGGCCTGCTGGATCACCATGAAGCGCCCGTCCATGACGCGCACGTTCGGGTCGTTCCTGGCGTACTCGACCAGCGGCTGCTTCACGCCAGCGACAGCTTCGAGCTTGTCGGCATTGAACAAATCGATCATCGCCTTGCCGCCGCCGGTGGCCGCGCGCACCAGGGTTGCGTTCTTGATGGTGCGGGTCAGATAGAGATCGTAGGCCGAGGCCCGGCCGACGGCGATGCGCACGCCGGCCCGGTCGACGTCCTCGACGGCTTTGAGGGGTGAATCCTTGGGCACCATGTAGGTGCCCTCGATGAGCACGTACGGCGGCGAGAAATCGATCTCGGCGGCGCGCACCGGCTCGATCGCGAGAAACGCGATGTCCCAGGCGCCCGTCTTCAGCGCCTCGAACACCTTGCCGGCGGCTTCGAACGTGACGAACTCGACCGGCACTGCCAGGCGCTTGGCCAGTTCCTTGGAAAGATCCGCGCTGACGCCGCGCGGCTCGCCGGTGGCGGGATCCTTCTGTGCCAGGACACCGTTGCCGAAGTTGATCGCGGCGCGTAGCTTGCCGGTGGGTGCAAGACTGGCCACGACGTCGGAGCTGGGTTTGGTCATGCTGCTGCCTCCCTGTGCGAAGGCGGTGGCGGTGCCTGCGATGAGCATGATCGCGGCGCAAAGGATCTTGGACATCGCGTATCTCCCGTTGGGCCGATCTTTTGTGGCGCCCGTTGCGGACCATAGCAAAAGGTGGCGGCCTCAGAAAGCAGCAGGCACCGCTGGCGGCAGATGCCCGGATAGAGATAAAGTGAGACTGCGACTGCCCCACCAAGCGAATGGGTGCCCATGACCGTCACCAGAGGCCACTGCCAGTGCCGCGCCATCGAATACGAGTTCGAAGGCCAACCCAAATGGGTGATGCACTGTCATTGCGAAAACTGCCGGCGCGCCGTGTCGTCCGCTGTCGCCACCTATGTCGGCGTGCGGTTGCAGCAGTTCCGCTATTTGAAAGGTGAGCCCACAGCCTACGAGTCTTCGCCCGGCGTGAAGCGCTATTTCTGCGGGGCGTGCGGTTCACCCATGGCTTTTGCTGGCGAACGCTGGCCGGGCGAGGTGCATCTTTTCCATGGCACGCTGGCGGACCCTGCGCAATGGCCGCCGACCGGGCATGCCTACGTCATCGAGCAGCTGCCCTGGTTCGAGGTGAGCGATCACCTTCCGCGCTACGAGGTGACGGCGAGCAGGACCGCGAAACCGGCGCGCATAGGTCCGCGGGATTAACGCCCATCGGTATCGCACCAGGAGAACGACGAGAACCTATCTCAGACGAAGTCATCCAGCTCCGGAGTTGAACATGCGGCGGACACTCGCTATCGCGCTCTTAATCCTTGCCGCGCCGGCAGCCGTCCTGGCGCACCACGGCTGGGGCAGCTACGACGCATCCAAGATCGTCACCGTGGAGGGGCCGATCGAGGCATCCACGTACGCCAATCCGCATGTGCAGATCGCGGTGAAGGCACCCGATAAGACTTGGACCGTCACACTCGCTCCCATCTCGCGCATGCAGAGCCGCGGCGCGCCGGCGGAATTCGTGGCCATCGGCAAGATCGTCAAGGCCGAGGGCTATGCCTCCAAGGCAGAGCCGGGTGAAATGCGCGCCGAGCGCATTACTGTCGACGGCAAGACCGTCGAGATGCGCTAGTGCTGCACGATGCGCCGCAGTTCCTGATTGCGCTGGAGCAATCAGGGTTGGGCGCCGCGATCCGGCAGTCTTCGTGGGCCTATCCGGTTGCCAACATCGGGCACATCGTGGCGCTCACGCTGTTTGCGGCCTCGGTGGCGATCATGGATCTGCGCATTCTCGGTGCGTTCGCGGGAACCACGCCGGCGAGCGTCGTGCATCCGGCGCGGCGGATGGCGATGCTTGGTCTCGGGTTGATGGCGCTGACGGGCTTGATGCTGTTCACGGCGGAGGCGAGCCATGTCGCCATGAACAGTGTGTTCCAGATCAAGGCGGTGCTGATTGCGCTGGGCATCCTCAACGCGCTGCTGATCGCGGGGCCGGCGCTGGCTAATATTGCGGAGGTGCCGGCCAACGCGGCGCTGCCGGCGCGGGCGCGAGTCGCGGCAGTGGTCTCGTTGCTGACCTGGGTTCTGGTGGCTGCCTGCGGGCGGCTGATCGCCTACTTTTGACGGTAGGCGTGACGCACACGGGCAGCTGCAGCCCGGAAACTCAGAGGAGCGGCGCTATGCTTTCCCTTCGACTCCAACCAAGTGCGCGGCGCTCGCCGGAGTCGCGTTCAGCGTTCCGCTGTATGCTCAGGCGCCTGCGAGGGCAGCCGGAGAAGGCCTACAAGGCGGGCGACTCCTGGCAGATTCCGGCGGGCGTGGCGCACGACGCCAAGGGCGGTGCCAGCGGTGCCAAGGTGATCGTGACCTACACCGTGGAGAAGGGCCAGCCGCTGGCCATTCCCGCGAAGTAGCGCCGATTTCCAGGAGAATTGAGACCGGTTTCGCCCGTCCACACAGCGTGGGCGGGCATGCTATGTTGCGGGCATGAGCGATTCAACGAAACCCAACGCTTCCGTATCCATCGGCAACGTCACGTTCGCCAACGATCGGCCGATCGCGCTGTTCGCTGGCCCGTGCCAGATGGAAAGCCGCGCACATGCGCTGGAGATGGCCGCCGCGCTGAAGGAGATCTGCGGGCGGCTCGGCATCGGCCTCGTCTACAAGACATCGTTCGACAAGGCCAACCGCACCAGCCTCACCGGCAAGCGCGGCATGGGCTTGGATGGCGCGCTGCCCGTGTTTGCGGAAATCCGCGAGAGCCTGGGGCTGCCGGTCGTGACCGATGTACATGAAGCGGGACAGTGCGCGCGCCTCGCCGAGGTGGTGGATGTGCTGCAGATCCCGGCCTTCCTGTGCCGGCAGACGGACCTGCTGATCGCGGCGGCCAGGACTGGCCGCGCCGTCAAGGTGAAGAAGGGCCAGTTTCTCGCGCCGTGGGACATGGAAAACGTGGTCGCCAAGATCACCGGCAGTGGCAACCCAAATGTGCTGGTGACGGAACGCGGCGCATCGTTCGGCTACAACACGCTGGTGGTGGACATGCGTGCGCTGCCGATCATGGCGAGGATCGGTTGCCCAGTGATTTTCGATGCGACGCATGCGGTGCAGCAGCCGGGCGGACAGGGCACGGCTTCCGGTGGCGACCGGACCTTCGTGCCGGTGCTGGCGCGGGCGGCCGTGGCGGTCGGCGTGGCGGGCCTTTTCATCGAGACGCACCAGGACCCTGACAAGGCGCCCTCCGACGGGCCCAACATGGTGCCGCTGGCGCAGTTCGAGGGACTGGTTGCCGACCTGATGGCGATCGATGCGGTGGTGAAGAAGCGCAGCGCTTAGGGCACCCCGCAAACCAACGCCGGAGCGATCCTCACTCGTGCGCTTCAGCTGCGCTCCAGGACGCGCTCGAGCTTTTTGCTCAAAATCCAGGAGAGACCGAGAAACGCAATCAACATGATCAAGCCCAGGCTCGAAGACGCATTGCTCATGACCTTCTCCGAGACCTGGCCGAAAGCATAACCTGCGGAAACAACCGCGCACGACCACAGGCCTGCCGCTGCGAAGTTGAGCACCAGAAAGGTGGGCCAGGGCAGCGGCGACATGCCGTAGGCAAAGCCCGCGACACCGCGAATGCCATGCGGGTAGCGATGCAGCAGGATCATCCAGACATGGTGTCGGGCAGCCAGCTGGACGGCAATCTGCATGGCACGTTCAAGCCGCGGAAACGATCGCAGCCAGCCCATGCCAAAGCGCCGCCCGATCCAGAAGCGGACCACATCGCCCATGAAACTGCCGAACCAGCAGACCGCGATCAGTGGGCCGAAACTCAGCGCGCCGGAATGCGCGGCGTACCCCCCGAATAGCGCGAACAGCAGGCTGTGCGAGGCCGCATAGGCAAACATGAAGCTGTAAGCCGCATCGCCGTTCTGGCGTATGAGGTCGAGGAACGAGGTGAGATCGGTCGGAAGCAGCAAGCAGGGACACCGCGATAGCTCGTCATTGCCCGACAATCGGGGGACCAGCACTGTGTTGCTATCACTTGGCAGAAGCGGAAGCCAAGCGGCAAATTCGCAACGTTTGCACGCAATGGGCCGGCAATCGATCCCGAGGGCAGCGTAGCGCGGCCAATTGACGTACTCCGATTGGAGGCCATAGGGTCCGCGGCGAATTCTCGAAGGACAAGCGATATGACCGAACCGCTCCAACCAACGCTGGCTGCTGCCGCGAAGGAGGCCCGTGCCTGGCCGTTCGAGGAGGCGCGCAGGATCGTCAAGCGGCTGGAGAGCCTCAAGGGCGGCGCCGACAAGACGGTGATTTTCGAGACCGGCTACGGACCGTCGGGGCTGCCGCATATCGGCACTTTCGGCGAGGTGGCGCGCACCGCCATGGTGCGGCACGCGTTCGAGATGCTGACCGAGGGCAGGATCAAGACGCGGCTGATCTGCTTTTCCGACGACATGGACGGCCTGCGCAAGGTGCCCGACAACGTGCCCAACAAGGACATGCTGGCCGCGTACCTCGACAAGCCGCTGACCTCGGTGCCCGACCCCTTCGGCAACGAGCACACCGAGCTTCGCCGCCCACAACAACGCGATGCTGCGCCGCTTCCTCGACCAGTTCGGCTTCGAGTACGAGTTCTTCTCGGCGACCGAGTGCTACAAGGCCGGCCAGTTCGACGCGACGCTGATGAAGATGCTCGAGGTCTACGACAAGGTGATGGACATCATCCTGCCGACGCTGGGACCCGAGCGCCGCGCCACCTATTCGCCGTTCCTGCCGATCTCGCCCACGTCAGGCAAGGTGCTGCAGGTGCCGATGGTGGAGCGCAACGCCAAGAAGGGCACCATCGTCTACCTCGATCCCGAGACGGGCAAGAAGGTCGAGACCTCCGTCACCGGCGGCGCGGTCAAGTGCCAGTGGAAGGCCGACTGGGCCATGCGCTGGACCGCGCTCGGCGTCGACTACGAGATGTGCGGCAAGGACCTGATCGAACTCGGTGACGCTGTCATCGAAGATCTGCCGCGCGCTCGGCGGCACGCCGCCGGAGAACCTCGTCTACGAGCTGTTCCTCGACGACAAGGGCGGCAAGATCTCCAAGTCGAAGGGCAACGGCCTCACCATCGAGGAGTGGCTGACGTACGCCTCGCCCGAGAGCCTGTCGCTGTTCATGTTCCAGAAGCCGAAGGCGGCCAAGCGGCTCTACTTCGACGTGATCCCGCGCACGGTCGACGAATACCTGCAGTTCCTCGCCGCCTATCCGCGCCAGGACGAGAAGGGCAGGCTCGACAACGCCGTGTGGCACATCCACAGCGGCGCGCCGCCGGCCGCCGAGCTGCCGATCTCGTTCGTGCTGCTGCTCAATCTGGTGGCGGCTTCGAACGCGGACGACAAGGACGTGCTGTGGGGCTTCATCCGCCGCCACGCGCCGGACGCGGGGGCCGAGACGCATCCGCTGCTCGATCAGCTCGCGGGCTACGCGGTGCGCTACTACGAGGACTTCGTGAAGCCGCAGAAGAAATTCCGCCCGGCCGACGAGGTGGAGGCCGAGGCGCTGCGCGCGCTGTCGGCTGCACTCGGCAAGATGCCAGCCGATGCCAAGGCGGAGGATCTGCAGACCGTCCTCTACGACGTCGGCCGCTCCATCCCGCGCTATCAGGATCCGAACGCCAAGGGCGCCACGCCGGACAAGCCCGGCGTCTCCAACGCCTGGTTCGGCGCCATCTACCAGGTGCTGCTCGGCGAGGAGCGCGGCCCAAGGTTCGGCAGCTTCATCGAGCTGTATGGCGTGGAGAATACGCGGTCGTTGATCGGCAAGGCGTTGAAGGGGGAATTGGCGGGAGCGTAAGGCGACATAGGGTATTCCAGGAGCGCTGATCGGGCTACGGCAACTTCAATTCATGCAGGGGTAATCGCCTCCAGCATTCCTGCCAGCTCGTCTGCAGCGATCTCGATCGGCGCGCCGCTTCGCTCGACGCGTGCCTGTATGAGGGCGCCCTGTAGCGCCGACGTGCACAAGGTGGCGAGACGTTGTGCCCGAGCTTGTGAGAACCCATCAGCGAGCAGCTTGTCCCGAAGCAGGCCTACGCGGATCGCATAGGCGTTTCTGCCGGCCTCCGCCACAGAGCGATTTGCCGGTGCCAGTTCCAGCAGAGCCGTGGTGATCGGACATCCATCACGAAATCCCGATTTTCTCATCCAACCAGCCAATTGCCGCGCGTGGGCCCTCAGCAGATCGGCCGTCGAGCCGCATTCGTGTGCCAGTTTTTCGATTGTTTTGCCAACTCGGCGACCCGCCTCATCGACGGCGGCAACCGCAATCGACGCCTTCCCCTCAGGAAAGTAGTGATACAGCGATCCCTTGGGCGCTCCGCTCACTTCAACGATCTCATTGAGCCCTGTCGCCGCATACCCCTTTCGCCGGAATAACCGGACAGCCGCGTCGGTGATCGGCTGGCGGTGCTTCGGCACAGCGGGCATGGGAGAGTCCGAGAAGTTTCGTTGATTGTTATATTGATCGGTCTACATCAGCCGGTCAACGTGGACAGGCATCTACCGAAAGGAATGGCCCCATGTCCAAACGTTTGACCTATCGGCTTGAAGAGGGCGTCGCCCGCATCACCATGGACGACGGCAAGGTGAACGCGATGTCCGTTGCGATGCTGCGCGATCTCGGCGCGGCGTTCGATGAGGCGGAGAGAGCCGAGGCGATCGTGGTCCTGAGGTCGGCTCGGACAGGGATCTTCTCAGCCGGGTTCGATCTCAAGGTGTTCGCCGCAAACGACATCGAAGGCAGCTTGGAGATGGTGAAGACGGGCGCCGAATTGGCGCTGCGTCTCATGTCGTATCCCTTCCCGACCGTAGGCGTGATGGAGGGACACGCCTTTCCGATGGGCACGTTTCTGCTGCTGGCGTGCGATGTCCGCCTCGGCGCGCGGGGTGCGCATCGGATGGGGCTGAACGAGGTCGCCATCGGCATCCCTCCGCCCGGGTTTGCCATCGAGCTGGCGCGCAGCCGCGTGCATCCGGCCTGGCTCAGCCGCACGGCCACACTGGGAGAAATGTATGAGCCCGATGACGCTGTCGTGGCCGGTTTCTTGGATCGCGCGGTTTCCGCCGATGCCGTCGATGCCTCGCTTGCGGACGCCCTGAAAATGCTGCGCTCAATTCACATGCCTTCGCATGCGCTGGCCAAGGAACGGCTCCGGCGTCCTGCCATTGCAGCAATGCGAGTCGCTATCGATAGCGAGCTGACGTTGGCCGCATACGAGGTCAGCGCACGCAAGCGTGCATCCGTTGTGCTGCCGAAGGGTCGCCAGCGGTTGAGCGGCTGATGGCTTTCGATGATAGAATACACGGACGGCGGCACGTGATCTTCGACGGCACAGGAGACAACGCGTGGGCATTGCTGTTTTGGAGCAGGCCAAGATTCAGGCGCAGGTTCTGGTTCCGCTCGTCAAGGCACTGCAGGCGGAATTGGGCGAGGAACGCGCGAACGCGATTGTGCGCAAGGCGCTGGGCGATATCTATCGCCGCCTGGGCGAACAGTGGTGGCGGGCGAAAGAGTCCAAGCATGTGGGAGAGAACATGGCGCGGGCGTTTGCCGCGTTCGCCAAAGGCGACGCCATCGACTACAGCGTGCGCGCGCAATCGCAAGATGCCTACGAGATCGATGTCACCGGCTGCCGGTACGCGCAGTTCTACAGGGAGCTGGGTGAGCCTGAGCTTGGATTCCTGCTGGTGTGCAGCCAGGACTTCCCGTTCGCCGAGGGGTTTGACCCCGACGTCAAGCTCACGCGCACGCAAACCATCATGCAAGGCGCCAGCCACTGCGATTTTCGCTACAGGCGACAGGACGGCTGATAGTCGCTCAAGATTAACACCCGGCGGCTGGAGTTTTCCGATTCAGGTTGACCCGGCCAACGTGCGCCACCCTCGTGGCGAGCTTGTCGAACCGCGGCATTTGCAGTCGCGGCCCGTCCTTCGACAAGCCCAGGACGAGTGTGCGCGTGTGAAGCCATCTAGGACGGGACGACTCTGGCTAGGCGCCGCGCGGCGCTGGCGGGCGAGGCACGCTGGCTCAGGGCGTCTCGATCCGCACGGCGATGGCGGCGCTGGCGATGACGGCCGGATCGTTGTTGTCCGGGTCGGCGATGTCGAGGCCGCCTTTGACGGCCTTCACTGTGACGTTGCCCACGGGCAGCGATGTCTTGATCTTCTCGAGATCGACCTGTTCGGGCCGCTGCACGCCGATGGTGACCTCCACGTCCAGCCTGGTCTTGTCGATCTTCAACGAGCGGATGAACGCGAGCGAACTGTGATGCAGTGCGTCCTGCACGGCGCGCAGCGCGGCCTTGGTGTAGTCGGCACCATGCAGGTCGTTGCCGGAGCCCAGCTCCAGGATGACGCGGGTCTTGTCGGATGTCTGCGCCATTGCGGCCTCCTTCAGGCGATGTCGAGGCTGACGATGGCGCAGGCGTTGGCGATAAGCGTGCTGTCGGTGCCCGCGTCGTTGCGGATTTCGAGGCCACCTTCGACCACGGTTACGGTGCCTTTGCCGTAGGGCAGCACAGCCAGCACCTGGGCTTTGTCCACCGTCTCGGGCCGCGGCACGCCGATATGCACGTCGACGATCATGGCTTCCAGCGGCTGGCCGAGCGCGGTGGCGATGGATAGCGAATTGTGCCACAGCGCGTCGCGCAGCGCCCTGCAGGCGGCCTTGGTCGGGTCGCCGCCGCGGATGTCGGTGCCCATGCCGATTTCGAGCACCATTCGTTTCTTGGCCATCGCCTCGCCGCCAGATGGTTGTTCACCGGGATACCGTAGCAAGGCCGGTCAGACGAGGCCACCGTTGGCGCGCAGCACCTGGCCGTTGACCCAGCCTCCATCGGGACCGGCAAGGAAGGACACGACGCCCGCAATCTCTTCCGGCGTGGCGATCCGTTCCAGCGGCGGCATCTTGGCCATGCGCTCGATCAGCTCCGGCGACTTGCCGGTCAGGAAGAGATCCGTCGCCGTCGGACCTGGCGCCACGGCGTTGACGGTGATGGAGCGCCCGCGCATTTCTTTCGAAAGGATCGCGGTCAGCGACTCCACCGCCGCCTTGGTGGCCGTGTAGATGCCGTAGCTTTCGAGCTTGGTGCCGACCACGCTGGTCGAGAAGTTGATGATGCGGCCGCCGTTGCGCAGCCGGCGTGCGGCCTCGCGCAATCCATTGAAGGTGCCCTTGAGATTGATGGCGATCTGGCGATCGAATTGCGCGTCGTCGGTGTCGGCAATCTCGGCGAGTTGCATGATGCCGGCGTTGTTGACCAATACATCGACGCCGCCGAACGTTTTCTCCGCCGTGTCGAACAGCGCGCGCACGGCCGCCGCGTCGGCAACGTCGGCCTTGACCGCGATCGCCTTGCCGCCCGCTGCTTCGATCTTCTTGACCAGCGCTTCAGCCGACGCGGTATCGCCGGCGTAGTTCACGGCGACGGCAAAGCCGTCCCGCGCCAGCCGCTGGGCCACCGCGGCGCCGATGCCGCGGGATGCACCAGTGACGATGGCAACCTTGTTTGCCTGCTTGCTCATGACGTCCTCTGCTTCTTCTGGACTCGGGATAGATACGTGACCTTACCAAAATCGGCGGCAGGGCCGCGTCTCAAGGAGTATAAAATAACCCAGGTCTGCGTAAGCTCGCATCAGATGGGTACGGCGGTGTTTCAGAACGCGGGGATGAATTTGGTGCAAAGGCGGGCCGATAATTGGTGACGACGCGGCAGGCGTCCCAAAGCAACCTTGTCCAGACCGAAGCATACGATAAGGTGGCTGGTGGGGCCTCGCTGTTACGCCGCCTGGCGCGAGGAGGAGCAGAAGAATCTCGAGGGGAAACATGAACTTTGCTCGGACAGCATCGCTTTGCATGTTGATCGCTGGCACCAGTGCGACCTGGGCGGCATCAGAGGCACAGGCGCAAGGCGCCCCCGCTTTCCAGAGCGACGTCGAGCGCCAGGATCGTGAACGCGAGGCGCAGCGCGCCGAACGCCGCAAGTCCTATGGCCCCGTCGTCTACCCGAAGTTCATGGACGGAGGCGCCAAGCCCGACATCGCACCGGAGAAGCCGCCGGTGGTCTACCTGGAGAACAACGAGCAGCCGGGCACGATCATTGTCGCTACGGCAGAACGGAAGCTCTACTACATCCTGCCCGGCAAGCAGGCCTATGCGTACCCGATTTCCGTCGGGCGCGACGGCTTCACCTGGACGGGCACCGAGAAGATCAGCCGTGTCGTGTCCTGGCCGTCCTGGACGCCTCCGCCGGAGATGCGCCAGCGCCAGCCCGGCCTCCCCATTACCGTGTCGGGGGGCGTGATCAATCCGCTGGGCGCCAAGGCGCTTTACCTCGGCAATACGATCTACCGCATTCACGGCACCAATAACGAGCGTTCGATCGGCAAGGCGTCGTCGTCGGGATGCTTTCGCCTGATGAACGAGCATGTCACCCACCTTGCCACTCTGGTGCGCGTCGGGACGACTGTACGGGTCGTGTCGAACTACTCCGGTGCGAGCGAGTCGATGCCTCTGTCGACCCTGTTCTCGGGCTTTGGATTCGGCTCTGACGACGATGCTCCCCCGCCAAAGAAAGCAAAGGCCAAGAAGAAGTAGCGTTCGGGGATGTCGCGTCTGCGGCAACGAGAGTCGATCGGTTGGCCGCCGAGCAGAGCGGTCGTTACGAGCGTGGCGCGAGAACGCAAGTCTCGTGCGCGGGGGTTTCGCCCGATAGGCTCAGTCCGCAGTCCGTTAACCCTGTTGCCGGTGCCGTTAGTCCGATCTGCCTAGGATTCGACGGCCCTGTAGATCCTTATCCCCGCCCCCTCCCGACCCTTTAAGTTGAGGCGATCGATGGCCTCCCGGCGGCGCTACCTGTCCGTGAGATCGTGGATGACGCCGGCGTCCGGCGTCCCGCTCTTTGACATCGTGGAACAAACGGCCGCCGGCTACTCGGCAGCTTGCGCGGCGGCCCGGATCGGAATTCGCATCGTGCGCGGGCGCAGTTTCTGGCCGGCGGCGGCGCGCTCGGCGGGCGGGAAGACGTCGAGGCTGGGCCACAGCCCCGTCACCAGTGTGCGGGCATAGCCGTTGGCGTGGCCGCAGCGGCGCATGGCGGCGGCGGCGCCGTGGTGGTCGTAGACGAGCCGGTGGATGGAAAGCGCGATGCGGTCGCCCTCGTTGCGGACGAGGCCGTACCAGACATCGGGCGTGCCGTCGTTGGCCGGCATGCCGATGACGCCGGGATTGAACCACACGCCGCGGCCGATCTTCTCGATGAACGGCACGCCGGCGTGGCCGCCGATGACAACATCGGCGTCAGCCCGCATCCTTTCCTCGGCCAGCACATCGCGCTGCGAGGCGAACACGAAGCGGTTGATGACGTCGACGCCGCCGTGGATGACGCGGAATCTCAGACCGCCGGCAGAGAACGTGATCGTCTTCGGCAGCGCCGCCATCCAACCGCGGCTCTCGGTCGACATGCGCGCATTGGCGAAGGGATACCAGCCCTTGGCGAGCGTATCGCATTCCGTGCCCGGCTCGAAGCCGCAGGCGCAATCCGCGGCGGCCGCCGCAAGCTGTTCCTCGCAGTTGCCGGCGATGACGTGGCAGCCCCAGTCGCGGATAGCGGCAGTGGTTTCTTCGGGCTCGGCGCAGTAGGCGACGACATCGCCGGTGCAGATCGTCTGCGACGGCGGAATGCCGAGCTTGCCGGCGCACTGGTGAAGGGCGTTGAGGGCGCGCAGGTTGGAATAGGGACCGCCGAAGACGAGCAGGGGTAGCTTCGCGTCGAGATGCATGGAGTTTCTCTACCGGTCGTTCACGCCACGCCGACCGGGACACTATTGCCGAACGCCGTCATTCCCGGCAAGCGAAGCGCCGACCAGGAATCCAGCCGAAATCGTCTGCGCGTCCTTCTGGATTCCCGCTGGCGCGCTTTCGCGCTCGCGGGCATGACGCCGTTACTTCTGTTACATCCGCCGCAAGCTGCTGCCCGAAGCTGGATCGAACAGATGCACCGCCTCCGGCGTGGTGCTGAGGCCGAACTTGTCGCCTGTGGGCGCGACGCCAGAGAGTGCAACGACGACCGCCGCATCGCCGACCATGCCGTGGAACAGGCGCGTGGCGCCCAGCTCCTCGGCGAAATCCTTGGTGAAGGTCAATCCACCCTCGCCGTTGCCGGCAAGGCGCAGGTCCTCGGGGCGAATGCCGACTTCCACCTCGCGGCCGATTTCCACGGCATAGCTGGCGGTATCGAAGGCGACGCGACCACCGCCGACATCGACTTCGCCCGGCGCGGTGACGCGGCCCGGGATCAGATTCATGGCCGGCGAGCCGATGAAGGTGGCGACGAAGCGCGTGGCCGGGAAGCGGTAGACGTCGTTGGGTGCGCCGGTCTGCTCCACGCGGCCTGCGTTCATGACCACGATCGTGTCGGCCATGGTCATGGCCTCGATCTGATCGTGGGTAACGAAGATCGAGGTGGCCTTGAGGCGATTGTGCAGGCGGCGGATCTCGATGCGCATCTGCACGCGCAGCTTGGCGTCGAGGTTCGACAACGGCTCGTCGAACAGGAACGCCTGCGGCTCGCGCACGATGGCGCGTCCCATGGCGACGCGCTGACGCTGACCGCCGGAGAGCGCGCGTGGCTTGCGGTCGAGGAAGTCGCCGATCGCCAGCAGCTTGGCTGCCTCCGCGACGCGCCTCTCGATCTCGGGCTTGGGCGTGCCGCGGTTGCGCAGGCCATAGGCCATGTTGTCGTAGACGCTCATGTGCGGATAGAGCGCGTAGTTCTGGAACACCATGGCGATGTCGCGGTCGGCGGGCTCCACCTCGTTGACGACCTTGCCAGCGATCGACGCCGTGCCGCTGGTGATGGTCTCGAGCCCGGCGATCATGCGCAGCAGCGTGGACTTGCCGCAGCCGGACGGCCCGAGCAGCACCGTGAACGAGCCGTTGGGAATGGCGAGCGATACGCCCTTCACGGCCTCCACGCCGCCTGCGTAGACCTTGCGTACGTTATCCAGGGTAACGGAGGCCATGCGTTATTTCTCCGTCTCCACCAGACCCTTAACGAACCAGCGCTGCATCAGCACCACCACCGCCACCGGCGGCAGCATGGCGAGCATGGCAGTCGCCATCACCACGTTCCACTCCGTCAGCGCGTCGGCGGTGACGATCATCTTCTTGATGCCGATGACGATGGTCTGCATGTCGTCGCGTGTGGTGATCAGCAAGGGCCACAGATATTGGTTCCAGCCGTAGATGAACAGGATCACGAACAGCGCGGCGATGTTGGTGCGCGACAGCGGCAACACCGTATCCTTGAAGAAGCGGAACGGTCCCGCGCCGTCGAGCTTGGACGCCTCGATCAACTCGTCGGGGATGGTCATGAAGAACTGGCGAAAGAAAAGCGTAGCCGTGGCCGAGGCGATCAGCGGCAGCGTCAGGCCGGCGTAGGAGTCGAGCAGGTGGAGGTCGGCGGCGATCTTGTAGGTGGGGTAGATGCGCACTTCCACCGGCAGCATCAGCGTCATGAAGATCAGCCAGAACGCGGCCATGCGGAACGGAAACTTGAAGTAGACGACGGCGTAGGCCGAGAGAATCGAGATGGCGATTTTTCCAACCGCGATGACGAACGCCATCACGAAGCTGTTGATCATCATCACGCTGACCGGTTCGCGTGTGGTGCCGGACGTGCCCACGAACAGCGTACGGTAGTAGGTCTCGAAGAACAGCGGTCCCGGCGTCAGGCCCATCTGGCCATTGGCGATGGTGGCTTGCGGCAGCGTCGAGCCGACGAAACACAGATACACCGGAAAGGCGACGATGCCGATGCCGATCCAGAGGATCAGGTGTGGGATGAAATCGCCGAAGCGCCGCCGCTCAACCATCAATACGTCACCTTGCGCTCGATGTAGCGGAACTGCACGGCGGTCAGCGCGATCACCATGATCATCAGGATCACCGACTGCGCCGCCGAGCCGCCGAGGTTGCCGCCGAGGCGGCCGTCGAAGAACACCTTGTAGACCAGTGTCTCCGTGGCCTTGGCGGGACCGCCGCCGGTCATGGCGTCGATGATGCCGAAGGTATCGAAGAACACGTAGACGATATTGACGACCAGCAGGAAGAAGGCGGTCGGCGACAGCAGCGGAAAGATGATGGTCCAGAAGCGGCGGATGGGCCGCGCACCGTCGATGGCGGCCGCCTCGATCACCGAACGCGGAATGGATTGCAGGCCGGCGAGAAAGAACAGGAAATTGTAGCTGATCTGCTTCCAGACCGACGCCATGATGACCAGCGCCATGGCGTCATTGCCGTTGAGCAGCGGGTTCCACTCCATCCCGAGCGCGCGCATCCAGCGCGCCACCAGGCCGAGCGACGGCTGGAACATGAAGAGCCACAGTACGCCGGCGATGGCCGGCGCCACGGCATAGGGCCAGATCAGCAGCGTCTTGTAGGCGCCCGCGCCTTTGATGTGACTTGTCGGCCTGCACGGCCAGCAGCAGCGCGATCGACAGCGACAGCACCGTCACGGCGATGGAGAACAACGCCGTCGTGCCCATGGCGCGGTAGTAGTCGCCATCGTGGAACAGCTCGCGATAATTCTCGAACCACACGAAGTCGGTGCGCAGGCCGAATGCGTCCTGCAGCAGGAACGACTGCCACACCGCCTGGCTCGCCGGCCAATAGAAGAAGACGAACGTGATGACGAGCTGCGGCGCGAGCAGCAGGTAGGGCAGAGACTTGCTGCCGAAGATCGCGCGCTTTTCCATGCCCCTCCCTCTCCCCGCGCATCGCCAACCTCTCCACGAACCTCGTCAGCGCGGGGAGAGGGTCGGGGTGAGGGGCAGCGACAGGCTCGACGCTGATTTTGCGGCTGCCCCTCACCCTAACCCTCTCCCCGTGAAGAACGGGGAGAGGGAAAACGATTGAGATTACCTCGACACCGTGCGCTCGAACTGGCGCAGCATGGCGTTGCCGCGTGACACCGCGTCGTCGAGCGCCTGCTTGGCAGTTTTCTTGCCCGCCAGCGCCGCCTCGAACTCCTCGGCCCACACTTCACGCAGCTGCACCATGTTGCCGAGGCGCAGGCCGCGCGAGTTTTCGGTCGGCTCCTTGTTGGTCAGCTCCAGCAGCGGCGTCTCGAGATAGGGGAACTCCTTGTAGTAGCCCGACGCCTTGGTCTTCTCGTAGGCTGCCTTGGTGATCGGCAGATAGCCCGAATCCTTGTGCAGCCCGATCTGCCGGTCGGTGTCGGACAGGAACGTGAAGAACTTGGCGACGCCCTTGTATTCCGCCGCACTCTTGCCGCCCATCACCCACAGCGAGGCGCCGCCGATGATGGAGTTCTGCGGCGCGCCCGCGACGTCGGGATAGTAGGGCATCGGCGCATTGGCGAAGTCGAACTTGGCGTTGGCCTTCACGTTGCCGAAGAAACCCGACGAGGTGAGGAAGATCGCGCACTCGCCCGAAGTGAAGCGGCCCTCGCCGGTGTTGGTGCGGCCCGAATAGTCGTAGGTCTTGTCCTTCTGCAGCTCGACCAGGTTTTGCAAGTGCTTCACTTGCAGCGGGGCCGTTGAAGTTGAGCACCGTATCGAACCCGTCCATGCCGTTGGCCTTGCTTGACGAGCGGCAGGTTGTGCCAGGCGGAAAGCTGCTCGAGATTGACCCACGTCACCCAGGCGTTGCCGAAGCCGCAATTGGGATGGCCGTTGGCTTTCAGCTTCTTGGCCGCCTCGAACACCTCGGGCCAGGTCTTTGGCGGCGTGTTGGGGTCGAGTCCGGCCTTCTTGAAGCTGTCCTTGTTGTACCACATCACAGTGCTCGACGAATTGAACGGGAACGAGAGCATCTCGCCCTTGGTCGTCGAGTAGTAGCCGGTGATGGTGGGGAGATAGGCCTTGGGATCGAACGGCTCGCCGGCTTCCTTCATCATCACGTGCACCGGCTTCACGGCGCCGGTGGCCGCCATCATGGTGGCGGTGCCGACCTCGAACACCTGCATGATGTGCGGGGCCTGGCCGGCGCGGAATGCGGCGATGCCCGCGTTCAGGGTGTCGGGATAGCTGCCGCGGTAGCTCGGGACGACCTTGTAGTCTTTCTGGCTGGCATTGAAATCGGTGGCGAGCTTGACGATGACGTCGTTGTTGCCGCCAGTCATGGCATGCCACCAGAGGATCTCCGTCTGGGCGGCCGCCTCGCTGGCCGCAAACAGCATCGCGCCGGCGGCGAGCCAGCTCAGCTTTCTGTAGGTCTTCATTGATCGTCCTCCAAAGGCCCCATTTATTTTGCGAGCCGTAGCGCTTCCCCATTACAGTTGTGTGTCACGACCCTAGCCTATTACCGGGCGGGCTTGGAAGTCCCGGCCAGCCGAAACCCGCGATAGGGGACATTGCCGATGCATACAGGGAACGGGGAGGGAGGCGCATGACCAAGTCAGGCTCGATCCTCGCGCTGGATCAGGGCACCACCTCGAGCCGCGCCATAGTGTTTGGCGCGGAACTTGCCATCAGGGGGTTGGCCCAACGCGAGTTCGCCCAGTTCTACCCGGCTTCGGGATGGGTGGAGCACGATCCCGAGGACATCTGGCGCACCACGGTGGAGACCGCGCGGCAGGCCATTGCCGGGGCAGGCCCGGCGGCACGCGATATCGCCGCCGTCGGCATCACCAATCAGCGCGAGACCTGCCTGGTCTGGGACCGGCGCACGGGCAAGCCTATCCACCGCGCGCATGGTCTGGCAGGATCGGCGCACCGCCGACATGTGCCGCACGCTGAAGGAGGCCGGCCACGAACCGATGGTGACGGCCAAGACCGGCCTGCTGCTCGATCCCTACTTCTCGGCCACCAAGATCGCCTGGCTGCTGGATCACGTGGACGGCGCGCGGGCGCTCGCCGAGGCCGGTCATCTGGCGTTCGGCACGGTCGACACGTTCCTGATCTGGCGGCTCACTGGCGGCCGCGTGCATGCCACCGACGCCACCAATGCCTCCCGCACGCTGCTCTACGACATCGCCAAGGGCGCCTGGGACGACGATCTGCTGAACCTGTTCGGCGTACCGCGCGCGATGCTGCCCGAGGTGCGCGATTCCAATGGTGACTACGGCATGACGGAAGCGTCCATCCTTGGCGCCGCGCTGCCGATCCTCGGCGTCGCCGGCGATCAGCAGGCCGCAACCATCGGCCAGGCCTGTTTCAGCCCGGGCATGGTCAAGGCCACCTACGGCACGGGCTGCTTTGCCCTGCTCAACACCGGAGAGAAGCCGGTCGCCTCCCGGAACCGCCTGCTCACCACCGTCGCCTATCAGCTGGACGGCAAGCGCACCTACGCGCTCGAAGGCGCCATCTTCATTGCCGGTGCTGCAGTGCAGTGGCTGCGCGACGGACTCAAAATCATCGCGTCGGCTCCCGAAAGCGGTGCGCTTGCGGCCAATGCCGATGACGGGCAGGACGTCTATCTCGTGCCGGCCTTCGTGGGGCTCGGCGCACCCTACTGGCAGCCTGAGGCGCGCGGTGCGCTGTTCGGCCTGACGCGCGGCACCGGCCCTGCAGAAGTGGCGCGTGCGGCGCTGGAGGCTGTATGCTTCCAGACGCGCGATCTGCTGGAGGCCATGCACGGCGACTGGGAAGCCCGCGCCAAATCGGTGCTGCGTGTCGACGGCGGCATGGTCGCGAGCGACTGGACCATGCAGCGCCTTGCCGACATTCTCGATGCGCCGGTCGAGCGCCCCGTCGTGCAGGAGACGACCGCGCTGGGCGCCGCCTGGCTGGCCGGGCACAAGGCCGGCGTGTGGCCCGATGCGGAAGGCTTCGGCAAGCTGTGGAAGCTCGACCGCGCCTTCTCGCCGGCGCTGGCTGCGGCAGAGCGGGAGAGGAAGTACGCAGGCTGGAAGCGTTCGGTTGCGGCCGTACTTGGCCACGCAGCAGGCCGGTGAGAGTAAGTTCGATGCATAGCCGGAGACCTTTGCCAACATGAAGATGACAGCCGCCGTGCTCTACGAGCAAGGTCTGCCGCGCCCCTATGCCGACAGCCGTCCCTTGCGCATCGAAGCTGTCGATCTCGAAGGTCCCGGCGAAGGCGAGGTGCTGGTCAAGGTCGGCGGTGCCGGGCTTTGTCACTCCGACCTGTCCACCATCGATAACAGCCGCCCGCGCACGCTGCCGGCCGTTCTCGGTCACGAGGGCGCAGGGATCGTGGCCGACGTCGGACGCGGCATTGCCGACCTCAAGAGCGGGGACCATGTCGTGTTCGTGTTCGTGGCGAGTTGCGGGATGTGTCGAAATTGCGCGCGCGGGAAACCGAACGTGTGCCAGGGCTGGCCGGAGATGCGCAACCGTGGCGCGTTACTCAGCGGCGGGCGCAGGTTGAGCCGCAACGGCCAATCCATCGCGCACTACTCCGGCATCTCATGCTTCGCCGAATATGCGGTGGTCGCCCGCTCTTCGCTCGTGAAGATCGACAGCTCGGTGCCGATGGTCGATGCAGCCATGTTCGGCTGCGCCGTGCAGACCGGCGTTGGCGCCGCCGTCAACACGGCGGGCGTGCGGCCGGGCGACGTGGTGGCCGTGATCGGTCTCGGCGGCGTCGGCCTGTGCTGCATGCTGGGCGCGCGCATGGCTGGCGCCCAGCGCATCATCGCCATCGACCTCTCGGACGAGAAGCTGGGTCTGGCGCGCCAGCTCGGCGCCACCGATACCTACAACGCGACCGATCCGGAGTGCGCGGCTGCTATTCGTGCGGCGACGGGCGGTGGCGTCGATTACGCCTTCGAGATGGCGGGTTCCATGAAAGCGCTGGCCCTTGGCACGGAGATCCTCGGACGTGGCGGCTCGGTGGTCAGCGCCGGCTTGCCGCCTGCCTCTGCCACCTTCAGCTATAATCACACGAGCCTGGTCGGCGAAGAAAAGTCGATCCGGGGCTGCTACATGGGATCGTGCGTGCCGGAGCGCGACGTGCCGATCTTCATCGAGCTTTACAAGCAGGGACGTTTGCCGATCGATCGCCTCAAGAGCGGAACCTTGCCGTTGGAGGACATCAACAAGGGGTTCGACCGTCTGGCCGACGTGGCCGCGATCCGGCAGATCGTCACGTTTCCATAGCACGTACGAATGCCACGATCGCATCGATCACCGCCGCCTCCTGGTCACGGTGCGGAGAGTGGCCGCAGCGGTCGAGCACCAGGCGCGCTGTGGGTGCCCGTGCCCGCCCCTCGATGCGGTCGAGTTGGGCCAACGTGCCGTACTCGTCATCGCACCCCTGGATCAGCAGCGTCGGCTGTGTGATGTCGCTTATCAGGTCCTCGATGGACCACGCGAGGAATTCCGGTTCGAGCCAGATGTCGGCCCAGCCGAGGAACGCGTCGTCCACACGCGCGTGATACTTGGCGAGTCGCTGCTTCAGGTCAGTCTTGATGTAGGTGTCGCGGATCTTGGCGATGCTCTCGACGCACACCGGCTCGACAAACACATGCGGCGCCATGCACACGAGGCCCGTCACCGGGCGCGTGGAGGTCGCAGCGTGGATCAGCGCAATGGAAGCGCCGTCGGAGTGGCCGATCAGCAACGGCCGTTGGATTTCGAGCTGGTCGAGCAGCCGCGGCAAAGTATCGAGCGCTTCCTCGTGCATGAAGGCCGGCGTCCGCGGGGCTGCCAGTCCGTCGGATTCACCATAGCCGAAACGCGAATACACCAAGGCCGGAGCACCCAGGCGGCGCGCAACCTTGTCCGGAAAATCGCGCCAAAGCCCTACCGAGCCCAATCCTTCGTGCAGGAATACTAGGGTCGGGCACGGTCCGGCGCTGCCGAGAATCGCGCGGTATTCGATGCGGCGGCCGTCGATGGTGACAAAGGGCATGGGTGGCTTGCGGTCGACAAAAATGGCGCCTAGAAGGCCAACGATGCGTGTGCCTCGGTTTGTGGGATCGGGAAGCGGACATTCGCGTGCCACACTTCAACGCTCCATTGATGCCCATTACTCTAGCGCAGCGAGCCGACGTCAAGTCCGTGCGGATCATCCACTGTTTTGTGCTGCTGATGGCAGCATCGCAGATTTGGGGGTGTGCCAGTGCAAGCGTCGGCTTTCAGACGAACGGCACGTACGTCCTCGAGCGCAACGAGCTGTCGGCCGATTGTCAGGCGCTGCATAAGAACATCTCGGGCCGCATCCAGGTCCTGAAGGGCATTCCTGCCAAAGCGAGAGCCGAGCAGCAGACGACGCCGTCCACGGCCTCGTCGCTCTTCGGCCGGTGGTTCGGCGGTCAGAACAAAGGGCTGGCTGCTGTCGGGGAATATGACCGCGAGCGCGCGCACGTGTATGCGTTGCAGCGCACGATGGTCGAGAAAAAATGCGTCGCCGTCGACGTCGACGCCGAGCTTGCGGAAGTCGCCGCCGAGATGACGAAAATCCGCTCCAATTAAGCTTACACGCCGACAAATTACGGCGATTTGCATCAATCAGGGTTTCCCGCAATTGACTAAACGCGTGTGAGCTTGCAGGTACACGCAATGTCCGGGGACAACCAAAGCGACAATCGGGAGACCTTCTAACGTTGCGTACCGATGTTTGTCTTGGCCGCTTGTTTGCGGTGGGGCTGCTTGCCTGCGTCTTCGCGGGCAGTGCAGCAACAATGGCCGGCGATGGCCCTGCTGAAGGTTCAGTTACCTCGGGACCAGCGGTCGGCATGCCGGAGGCACACTTTGAGACCTTCCTCGACCGGCTCATGCGTGCAGAGTCGAATGGCCGTGACTTTGCGGCCAATCCCCGTTCCACCGCGCTCGGGCCGTTCCAGTTCATCAAGGCTACGTTCATCGATGTGGCGCGACGGCACTTCGCGGAGGTCGCCGCGCTCAGTGACGAGGAAGTCCTCGCCTTGCGCACCGATCGCGCCTACGCGCGGCGCGCGGCTGCCATCTATTCCATGGAGAATCTCGCCTATCTGACCGGGAGAGGCCTGAAGCCGGCGCTCGGTGACTTGAGGTTGGCCTATCTGGTGGGGCCGACTGCCGCTGCGCGCCTCATGCAGGCGCATCCGCAGACGCCAGCCAGCGATATTCTCGGCGCCCCCGTGGTCAGAGCCAACCCTTTCATGGCCGGGATGAGCGCGTCGGAGTTGATCGCCAGGTCGGCCCGCGACGTGGGTGAACATCACCGCACGAACGTGGCAATGGCGCCGGAACCGCGCAGGCGAACGATTGGCATCCAGCCCGGTCCGCGTGGGCAACCTCGCCCGGGTACTGCGGCCGTCACCGCGACCTGCAATCAGAAGCTTGTGGCTTGCCAGCGCTGGCTTGCCATGCAGGCCAACAAGCAGCGGGTGGCCCAGCAGCAGACAGAAGCCGCGCGCAAGGCGGCTAGCCGCAGCGCGCCAGGAAAGAGAGACAACCGTCCCGGCGTGTGAGCGCAAGGCGTCAATTCAGGGGCGGTCTCACACGCCCAGATGCCGGTGCATCAGTTCGGGATTGGCCGTCAGTTCGGCCGGGCCGCCGTCGAGCACGATCTCGCCCTTGACCAGAATGACGACGCGGTCGGCGATCTCGGTGACCGCGGAAACGGTCTTGTCTACGATCAGCGTCGTGATGCCGGTGGCGCGGATCAGGCGGATCGTGTTCCAGATCTCGTCGCGCACGATGGGTGCGAGGCCCTCCGTCGCTTCATCAAGGATCAGCAGGCGCGGGTTGGTGACGAGCGCGCGCCCGATGGCCAGCATCTGCTGCTCGCCGCCCGAAAGCTGGTTGCCGCGATTGGTCAGCCGTTGGCCGAGGCGCGGAAACAGCTCCAGCACCCGGTCACGCGTCCACTCGCGCCTGCCGTCCGTGCCGGGCCGCTCGGCGATGGCGATGTTCTCGCCCACGCTCAGGCTGGCGAAGATACCCCGGCCTTCCGGCACGTAGGCGATCCCACGCCTGGCGATGATGTGGGCGGAGGCGCGTGTCACGTCCTTGCCGTCGATCTGTACGGCGCCGCTGCGCGCGCGCACGAGGCCCATCAAGGTGCGGATCAGCGTGGTCTTGCCCATGCCGTTGCGGCCCATCAGGCCGATGGTCTCGCCTGCACGGATGGCAATGGAGACGTCGCGCAGGATATGGCTCTGCCCATAGTAGGTGTTGAGCGCCTGCCCTGCCAGGATCGGTGCAACTTGTGTGCTGGCTGGCATCAGGCATGACCCCCGAGGTAGGCCTGCTGCACCGCGGTGTTGGCGCGGATCGTCTCCGGCCGCCCCTCGGCGATCACGCCGCCTTCCGCCATCACGGTCATCCAGTCGGCGACGGCGAACACGAAATCCATGTCATGCTCGATCAACAGCACCGCGTGCTCGCGCGCCAGACCCTTCAGCAGCGTGACCATGCGTTCCGATTCTTCGGGCCCCATGCCGGCCAGCGGCTCGTCGAGCAGGAGTACCTTGGCATTGCCAGCCAGCGTCATGGCAATCTCGAGCTGGCGCTGCTCGCCGTGCGACAGCGTACCGGCAACGCGTGCCTCCACGCCGGTCAGGCCTGCGCGGCTGAGTGCAGTGCGCGCCTTGTCGACCAAATCCGTGCCAAGCTTGGCTTGCCTCAGCGGGTTGCCGAGCGACCCGTCCACCGCCTGCGCTGCGAGGCGTACGTTCTCCAGCACCGTCAGGGGCGCAAAGATGTTGGTGCGCTGAAAGGATCTGCCGACGCCCAGCCGCGCCAGCCGCCACGCGGGTTCGCCGGCTACCGCGCGGCCTTCGAGTTCGATGTGCCCCGACGTCGGCTTGATCTCGCCCGACAGCAGGTTGACGAGCGTCGTCTTGCCGGCGCCGTTGGGCCCGATGATGGCGTGCAGCTCACCCTGATGCAGCGACACGGCAACGTCGCGCACCGCGATCAACCCGCCGAAATGGCGCGTCAGCCCGCGTGTGGCGAGCACCGGTGGCGTCGATGGGCGTCCGTTACCCATGCGAGCGCACCTCGGCGGCACCGGCCGATGATTGCTCCTTGTGTGCAGGGGCTTGCGATTTGCGCCGCAGGCTGATGCCGCTCAAGCCTTTCGGCAGCAGCAGCACCACGAACAGAATGACAAGTCCCTCGACCAGAAGCTTGCGCTCCGTGATGTGCTGTGAGACTTCGCCGAGGCCTGTGTAGGCCAGCGCGCCGATGATCGGGCCGTGCAGGGTCGTCAGGCCGCCCAGCAGGATCATCAGCAACGCCTCGGCGGAACGGTGCCAGCCGATCAGCTCGGGATTCACGAAGCCGCGATGCATGGCCCACATATGCCCGGCCACGCCGGCCAGCGCGCCCGCGATCACAAAGGCGGCAAGCTTGTAGCGATACGTGTTGAAGCCGAGCGCCGTCATGCGGTGCTCGTTGACGCGGATGCCTTCGAGCACGCGCCCGAACATCGACCGCAACAGGACGACGAGGCCCAGATACATGGCAATGAGCAACGTGAGCGCAACATAGTAGACCGCGATCGGTCGCTGCCGCCGCGTCAGCTGCAGTTGCCAATCGAACACCGAGATCACGGGCCGCGCCAGGAAGGCGCCGTCGGTGCCGCCGCCGAGCTTGGTATCGTGGAACAGGAAGAACACCATCTGCCCGAAGGCGAGCGTCACCATCAGGAAGAAGAACCCGCGCGTGCGCAGCGACAAGGCGCCGACCGCAAGTGCAGCGGCGGCAGCCACCGCCATTGCCATCGGCAGCGTGACGAAAACGGAGCGGCCGCCGCCATCACCGGTGACGAGATACACCGTGTAGGCGGCAAGACCGTAAAACGCGGCGTGGCCGAGGCTGACGAGGCCCGCGCAGCCGACCAGCAGCTGTAGGCTGAGCGCCAGCATCGCGGCGATGAACGCGTAGGTGCCAAGCTCCAGGTAATAGCCTGAGATGAAAAACGGCAGCGCGGCAAATCCGAGCGCGCCCACGCCCAGCATCACTGGCACTGCTTTACTCTCGGGCAGCATCAAGTCCCGCTCCGCTTGGGTCTCATGTGCGCTGCTGCCCGAACAGGCCCGACGGGCGCCACAACAGGACGGCCGCCATCAGCACATACACTGCGAGGCCCGCGACTCTGGGTGCGTAAGCCTTGCCCAGCGTATCGACCAGCCCGATGATCAGCGCCGACCAGAAGGCACCGGAAACGGAGCCGAGCCCGCCGATGACGACAACCACGAAGGAGATGATCAGGAAGCCGTCGCCCATGTTCGGGTAGACGGAGTAAAGCGGAGCCGCCAGCACGCCGGCGATGAGAGCAAGGGCCGTGCCGATGGCGAACACGGTCATGTGCACGCGGCTGGCATTGATGCCGAGCACGTCGACCATCTCGGGCTTCTCGGCCGCCGCACGGATGATGGCGCCCATCTTGGTGCGCTCGATCCAGAAGAAGAGCAGCGCTGCCAGCGCCAGGCACACGCCGATGACAGCAAAGCGGTAGGCCGAATAGCTGAAGCCCGCCGTGATCGGCACCGAGAAGTTGAACAGGTCTGGCACCGCGACGGAGTAGAAGTCGTTGCCCACGATCAGCGAGCGCGTCTCCTCGAACAGCAGAATGAGCGCAAACGTCAGCAGTACCTGGTCGAGGTGCTCGCGATGATAGAAGAAACGAAACAGGCAGCGCTCCAGCACCAGCCCGAGAACAATGCCGACGGCGATCGCGACCGGCAGGGCCAGCCACACTGAGCCCCAGTGGCGAGCCACCAGGAACGCCACGTAGGCACCGATCATGAACAGCGAGCCGTGGGCCAGATTGATGATGCCCATGACGCCGAATATGAGCGTCAGCCCGCTCGCAATCAGGAACAGCAGCAGGCCGTATTGAACGCCATTGAGGAGCTGGGCGAAGAAACCGGATAAATCCATGGCGCGGGTCGCCGGCACCCCCGTAATGAGAAACCGGCCCGTCTCGTCAACGGGCCGGTTTGCGCTTCAACCTCAAGCCAGTTTGCAGCCCGTTCCCGGGTCAGCAAGATTTTCGACAGCGACGCCGACCACCTTGTTCAAGCCGCCCTCGGCTTTGCGCAGATAGATGTTCTGCGTCACGTTCTGTGAGGCCGACATGCTGATCGGGCCGCGCGGACTGTCGATCTTGGCGGCGCGCAGCGCCTTGTAGAGGTTGGCTTCGTCCTCGATGTTACCTTTCACGGCCTCTAGGCCGACGCCGAGAAGCTGCGCCGCATCATAGCCCTGGACGGCATACACGTCGGCGTCCCGTCCCGCCTTGTCCTTGAAGGCTTTGCGGAACGCGGCATTCTTCGGATTGTCGAGACCATCGCCGTAGTGCAGCGCCGTCTCGATGCCCTCGGCTGCGGCGCCTTGCGCGCCCAGCGTGCCCTCGGTCAGGAAGCCGGAGCCGCACAGCGGCGCCTTGAGACCTGCCGACACATATTCCTTGACGAACTGCACGGCGCCGCCGCCTGCGAAAAAGGAACCGACGACGTCGACGCCGAGACCGGGAATCTGCGCCAGCAAAGGCTGGAAATTGGTCTGCGGGAACGGCAGCGTCAGGTCCGGCAGCATTTGCCCGCCGCCCTTCTCGAAACCTTCCCGGAAGCCGGCACCGCTTTCAGCGCCGGCGGCGTAGCCCCATGTCACCCAGACAGCCTTCTTGTAGCCCTTCTTCGCCGCTGCAACGCCCATGCCGTAGCCCGGCTGCCAGTTCGTGAAAGAAGACCGGAACACGTTCTTGACGCACAGCTCGCGCGTCACCGGCCCGGCGCCGGCGTTCGGCACGATGGTTAGCGTGCCGCTCTCGGCCACCACTTTGTGGATACCCATCTGCACGCCCGAATGCACCGTACCGATCAGGACATCGACCTGATCGCGCTTGACGAGACGGTCGGCGTTCTGCGGAGCGTTCTCCGGCTTGGATTCATCGTCGAGCTTGATGATCTGCAGTTCGCGACCACCGAGCTTGCCACCTTTCTCCGCGATGAAGAGTTCGATGGCGTGGGTGATGTTCTCGCCGAGCTGGGCGAACGTGCCCGAATAGGGAAGCATCAACCCGACCTTGATGGGCCTGCCCTGCGCGATTGCCCAGCCGCTGGGGACCGAGGTAGCGGCGGCGAGTGCCGCTCCGCCCTTCATTACGCCGCGGCGGGAAATTCCCTGCTGCCGTGCACTCATCTTCATGTCCTCCCTGGATACATCCCAGTCACGATATAGCGGAACACTGGCGCGCCGCCTACGTCCAAGCCTGTTCGGCGCAAGAAACATAGCCGGCCCGGTTGCTTTTCGGGGTCATTCCTAGCCCCTCGAGAGCTCGACGACATTGCCCCAGGGGTCGTCTGCGGCGATGTCGTTTCCCGACCGCCTACCGCCTGCTGCGAGCATTCGTTCGGCGGTGGCTTCGAACGCCGCGCTGTCGTTGGCGATCAGCGACAGGACTGCCAGACCCGTCGTCGTCCCCGACCGTCGCGGCGAGCCGCGGCTCTCCCAGATGTTGGTCGCGAGGTGGTGGTGGTAGCGGCCGGTAGCATAGAACGTGGCGCCTTCTCGCCTTCGGGTGACATCGAAGCCCAGCAGCCGCCCGTAGAATTGTTCGGCTTCCTCGATACCCCCAACGCGCATATGCACATGACCAACGCGCGTGCCATCAGGTACGCGCGAGCTGGAGCCGGTGATCTTGGCGCCGTCGGCAAGGATGCCGCGGGTGTCGAGTTCGGAATTGCGCATCTCCACGATGTCGCCGTTCCATTTCCAGCTGTCCCGCGGCCGATCCGCATAGACCTCGATTCCGTTGCCCTCCGGATCCGACAGATAGAGCGACTCGCTCACCAGGTGGTCCGCAGCACCGTCGAAAGGAAGTTTTGCCTCAATGGCGCGGCGCAGCCAAACGCCGAGTTCACCACGGCTCGGCACCAGAAAGGCCGTATGATAAAGGCCCGCCAGGCCGGGCGGCTCCTGCTCTGCGCTCTGTCGTTTGCGGAGCACCACGAGCGCGACGCCGCCCGCGCCGAGGCGAACCGTTTCGCTGTCCGCATCGATGCGGCTCAGCCCGATGTTTTCCTCGTAGTACCGGGCCACGCCGGCCAGATCGCGCACAATCAGGATCGGCGCGCCGGGATACACGGGCGCATTCAGCGATTCCACGCGGGCGCTACCTTGGGCGGACGCATCATCCATGGCTATTCCCGTACCAACTGCAACTCCACACCCGGCGACAAAATCACGACGCGTGATGCTCATTCCATGCTGCTCCCGGTGGCTAGCCTGCCGCGATCTCAGGCCTGATGGATCTTCACATACTCGAAGTCGCCGCCCTTGTTGTCGATGCCGATCTTGGGTGGAGCAATCCACGATGCGAACTTGCCGCGCTCCCAGCAGGGCGCCATCAGGCTTTGGATGAAATCTCCATCGGCCTTCGACGGGACCCACTGGTCTTTCGCTTTGGTCCATTCGGCGTCGCTCAGGACCCGGCCATCCGGTGACGCTTTCACGTTCTGGAATTCGCCGATGTGGCGATGGAACGCGACGTGCGGCAGCTTGAACCGGAAGCCGATACCGGTCTTCTCGATCACCTTGTTCCAGCGCTCGACGCCTTTGGCGCAGTCGGTGACGTAGTCGTCGCGCAGGCGCATGTTGATGGCCGTCAGCGCCGGCTCGTCCACCATCTTGATCTGACCGTCGATCAGTTTGCTCACCGGATAGCTGGCGGCGGTCAGCAGATGGTCGTCGTCGATCCGCGTTTCCTGGAAGCGGCCCTTGACTCCGGAATTGTAGTAGTTGGCCGCATTGGTCGAAACCTCGGAACCGAACAGGTCGAGCGACAGCGAGAAGTGCAGGTTCGCCTTCTTCTGCATGGTCGGCAGGTCGATGACGCCGAGCTTGCGCACGGCGGCAATGTCATTGGGATCCTCGATGCCGGCGGCCTTCATGGCGGTGCAGGTGGCCTCGATCGCACGGCCGACGCCCGTTTCGCCCACGAACATGTGGTGCGCTTCTTCGGTCAGCATGAAGCGGCAGGTGCGCGACAGCGGGTCGAAGCCCGATTGCGCGAGGCTCTCGAGTTGCATCTTGCCATCGCGATCCGTGAAGAACGTGAACATGAAGAACGACAGCCAGTCGGGTGTTTCTTCGTTGAAAGCTCCCAGCATGCGCGGCTTGTCGGCATCGCCGGAGCGGCGCTGCAGCAGTCCGTCCGCTTCTTCGCGGCCGTCCTTGCCGAAATATTTCTGCAGCAGGTAGACCATGGCCCACAGGTGGCGGCCTTCCTCGACGTTCACCTGGAACAGGTTGCGCATGTCGTAGAGCGAGGGCGCCGTCTTGCCGAGAAAGCGCTGCTGCTCGACGGATGCGGGCTCGGTGTCGCCCTGGATGACGATCAGCCGCCGCAGCATGGCGCGGTATTCGCCTGGCACCTCCTGCCAGGCCGGTTCGCCCTTGTGGGCGCCGAAGTTGACCTGGCGTTCCTGGTGGCGGGGTGCCAGCAGGATGCCCCAGCGGTAGTCCGGCATCTTCACGTAGTCGAACTTGGCCCAGCCCTTGGGGTCGATGCTGACTGCCGTGCGCAGATAGACCTCCGAGGTCTGGAACCCTTCCGGGCCCATCGTCTGCCACCAGTCGAGATAACCCGGATGCCATTGCTCAAGGGCCTTCAGCACGCGCTGATCGTCCATCAGGCCGACGTTGTTGGGGATCTTGGTCGAGTAATCGACGTGGGTGGTCTCGGGCATCTCGACTTCCTCTATTGAAAGGGGTTGTCCCCTCTTTCAAACTCGCTCGGGATTGAAATTGGCCTTCACGCCGGTGCCGTAGCGTTTGAGCGCGCCTTCGGCGCCGGCCGCATTGGGTCGCTGAAAGATCCAGTTCTGCCAGGCCGTGAGGCGGCCGAAGATCTTCGTTTCCATGGTCTCCGGGCCGGCAAAGCGCAGGTTCGCCTCCATGCCGGTGAGCCCATCTGCCGAGAAGCTCGCGCGCTCCTCGAGAAAAATGCGCACCTCGTCGTCCCAGTCGATGTGGTCGAACGCGGACGTGACCAATCCCAGTTCCTCGCACGCTTCGGCGTGGAGCGGCCTGCCCATATCGGCCTTGGCGCGATCCACGCTCTCGGGTTCGCCGAGAAAGCGCGTGGCCAACCGCGAGATGTCATTACTCATCGGGTAGGCGCCGAAATTCAGCGCCGAGAGGGTGATTGCCGCCGGCGGCCGGTTATCGCCCTGCAGTGCGCCGACCAGCATGAACGAGCGGTCGCAGGCGAACACGATTTCGGCGAGCGTGCCGGCAAAACAGCTGCCAGGCTCGACAAGTGCCACGAGCGAGCGAGACGTTACGTCCACGCGCTTCAAAACGCGCTTCCAGAAGTGCAGGATCTCGCGCGCGAGCCAATTGCTCTTGTTGGCATCGAGAAAGGCGTCATAGGCGAGCACGTGCGCGGACTCACCCTGCGTCTTGAAAATCCAGACGCCGATGTCGGCCTCGTTGAGGCGCAGATGCAGGATCGCATCGTCGAGCTCGCGGGCAAGGCGCAGCGGCCAGAATGCGGCGCCTTGCTGCTGCATGGCCTCGGCGGATGTAGGTGGCGGAGCGTCGGGTCCCAAGATCGTGATGGTCGCACGCCGCGTTGCGCGATCGATTTCGACGCGCACGCTGGAATAGGTCACGGCGTCGGCGTCGATCTTGCGTTGCAGCGGCGTGAGCGCGATGCCTTTGGCACTGCTCGGCCGGTCGGATTTGAACCCGAGCTTCGCGGCGGTGTCTTTCACCGCCTGGTCGAACTTGGAGTTCGGCACCGATTGATCGACCAGGCGCCACTTGACCGCGCGGGCGCCGCGCACGCCTTCTTCCACCGTGCAGAAAGCGTCGGCCAGGTCGCGGCGCACCTTGCGCTTGTCGGTAACACGGGTCAGGCCGCCGGTGCCGGGCAGCACCGCCAGCAGCGGCAGCTCGGGAAGCGAGACCGTCGAATTGCCGTCGTCGGCGAGGATGATGTGGTCGGTTGCCAATGCCAGCTCGTAGCCGCCGCCTGCTGCCGTGCCGCGAATGGCGCACAAATACTTTTGTCCCGAGTTGGCGCTCGCATCCTCCATCGAATTGCGCGTCTCATTGGTGAACTTGCAGAAGTTGACCTTGTGCGCGTGGGTGGAGCCGGCCAGCATGCGGATGTTGGCGCCCGCGCAGAACACGCGGTCCTTGCCGGACTTCAGCACCACCGCCTTCACCTCGGGATGCTCGAACCGCAACCGCTGCACGGCATCGGCAAGCTCAATGTCGACGCCGAGATCGTACGAATTCAACTTGAGCTGATAACCGTCGAACAGCCCGGCGTTCTCGTCGACGTCCATGAGGAGTTCGGCGACCTCGCCGTCGAATTTCAGCTTCCAGTGGCGATAGCGCGCGGGCTCTGTCTGGAAATCGATGCGTTCGGCCATGACGGCGCCACTCCCAACCGTTTGCGCTCGATCTTAAGCGACCCGCGCCTCGCGACCTTGCGTCCCGCGGCATAAAAAGCGCTCCGTGGGGCAAGATGCATTATTATGCCTATAACCTATCGCATCATGCAAAATACTGCAATAGCCGGGACTTGGGCGACGGACGGGCTGACGCCCATCAGTTTGCCTTAACCCCTGCCGCCTTCACGATGCGCGACCATCTCGTCTCTTCAAGGTCGATATCGGCGGCGTACTGCTCGGGCGTGCTGGGCAGCGGGTCGGCACCCGTGCCGATCAGAACGGCCTTGGTCTCCTCGGACGCAAGGGCCTCGCGCAACGCCGCGTTGAGCTTGTCGATGATCGGGCGCGGGGTGCCGGCTGGCGCGGCGATGCCGTAGTGCAGTACGGCCTCGTAGCCCGGCAGGCCCGCTTCGGCGACCGTGGGCAGGTCCGGAAAGACGTGCGAGCGCTGCGGCCCGGTCACGGCCAATGCCCGAACCTTGCCTTCGCCAGCGATGCCAACCGCGGGTGGCAGCGAGCTGAAGTAGATGTTGACGTGGCCACCGATGAGGTCGTTCAGCGCAGGCGCGCTACCGCGGTAAGGGATGTGCGTGAGCTTGATGCCAGCCATGCTTGCAAACAGTTCGGCGGCTAAATGGATGCCGCTGCCGGGACCGGCGGAGGCATAATTGAGTTTGCCGGGTTCCCGCTTGGCGAGGGCTACGAGTTCGCCGATGGATTGCGCCGCAATACTAGGATGCACAAGCACGACCAAGGCGCTGGTCGCGATCAGGCCGACCGGGGCGAAATCCTTGCGCGGATCGTAGCCGGCGTTGGCGTAGAGCGTAGGGTTGATCGCGAGCGTGCCGGTGCCCCCGAGGACCAGCGTGTAGCCGTCCGGTGCACTCCGCGCTACGGTCCGCGTGGCGATCGTGCCGCCGGCGCCGCCACGGTTCTCGATGACGATCTGCTGGCCCAGCGTCTTGCTCATCTTGTCGGCGACGATACGGGCCATGGCATCGTTGCCACCTCCCGCGGCGTAGGGGACCACCAGCATGATGGGACGGTTCGGGTAGTCCTGCGCGTGCGCGAGTGGCGCAGCCAGGAGCCCCGCGATGCAAGCCAGCATCAGCTTCCGCGTGAGCCTCATCGCGCACCCTCCCTGATTATTCCACCAAGCTTGCCGGCGTCCGGTCGCCCACGTCAACGTGCGTATTCCCCTGCAGCCAAGTCGATCCTCCGCCTGACAAGCGGCAGTATTTGTGGATCGTCCACGGCGCGGAACGATCCGCGGTGTCGGCCGTTACCCATGAGAGGCTGTCTCTGCAAGTCAGAGCATTGATCTGAAAGGAAATAGCCATGGTGGACGCATCCCAGATCCAGGAACACATGGAAGTAAGGGGTTCGGACGGCAAGCACGTCGGTACGGTCGATCACATGGATAACGGCCGCATCAAGCTGACGAAATCAGACCCGGCGTCGGGCGGCCAGCACCACTACCTCGACCTGAACCTCGTGAAAGAGATCAAGGGCGGGGCGGTGTGCTTGAACAAGAGCGCCGACGAAGCCCGGCGGATGTGGCAATAGTCGGGTCGAGCGAGTATCGGTCTTGATTGCAGCGCGCGTGCGATTCCATCAGGTCACGTGAGGCGGTCGGCTCAATGCCCTTCGGCGGCGCGTACCGCCTCCACCCTGATTTCCTCCGTCAAGCGAGCTTTGAGAGCGGAGAACTCCGGGCTCGTCTTGAGGGTGTAGTGCCTGGGGTACGGCAGGTCGATGTGCACATCGGCCTTGATGCGTCCCGGTCGCGCCGACATCACCACCACACGCGACGCGAGAAAGATCGACTCCTCAATGTCGTGCGTGACGAACATCACGGTCTTGCGCTCGCGCTGCCAGATGTCCAGCAGCATTTCCTGCATCAGCGCGCGGGTCTGGTTGTCGAGCGCTCCGAACGGCTCATCCAGCAGCATGATTTTGGGATCGTTGGCGAGGACGCGCGCAATTGCGGTGCGCTGCTGCATCCCGCCGGACAGTTGCTTGGGGTAGTGTCGCTCGAAGCCCGTGAGGCCCACACGCGCGCACCATTCGGTGGCAACCCGGCGGCGCTCGTCTTCGCGCACGCCCTTCTCGCGCAGACCGAAGGCAATATTGTCAGCGATCGAAAGCCAGGGAAACAGCGTATAGGACTGGAACACCATGCCGCGGTCTGGGCCCGGACCTGTCACCGCGGCACCGTCGAGCAGGACGCGGCCCGTAGTCGCGCGATCGAGACCTGCAACGATGCGCAGCAGCGTCGACTTTCCGCAACCCGATGGTCCCAGGATGGTGATGAAGTCGTTGTCGGCGATGCTGAGCGAGACCGGTTCGAGGGCTCTCGTCGGTGTCGCGCCGGCGCGAGCGGGAAATGTGCGGCTGACATCCTCGATGCGGAGCTTGCTCACGCGAAGCTCCACGGGAACAGCCAGCGGTTGGCGGCCTTGAACAGGAAATCGGAAACCAGCCCGATCAAGCCGATGATGATGATGCCGAAGATGATCTGCCCCGTGTTGAGCAGCGCCTGGCTGTCGGTGATCATGTGGCCGATGCCGGATGACGAGCCGATCAGTTCGGCCACGATCACGTAAGTCCACGCCCAGCCCAGCACCAGGCGGAGGATTTCGGCGATCTCAGGCGCGCTCGACGGCAGCAGGACGCGGCGGATGATGCCCCAGTCCTTAGCGCCCAGTGTGTAGGCCGCTTCGACTAGGTCGCGGCGCGTGTTGCCGACAGCCACAGCCACCATGAGCACGAGCTGGAACACCGAGCCGATGAAGATGACCAGCAGTTTCTGGGTCTCGCCGATACCCGCCCACAAAATGAGCAGCGGAATGAAAGCAGATGCCGGCAGATAGCGGGCGAACGAGACGAAGGGCTCGAAGAACGCTTCGACAGGCTTGTAGGTCCCCATCGCGATGCCGACCGGGATGGCCACGATTGCCGCCAGTACGAAACCGCCGACCACGCGCCAGACCGTCATGCCGATGTCGAACAGGAACCCGTGCTTGACCAGAAGCTGCCAGCCCTCGTCCAGCATGGTCAGCGGGTTGGCAAGAAACGTCGGGGAAATATAACCGCCCATCGTTGCCCAGCTCCAGGCTGCGACAAACAGGACGAAGAAGAGGATGCCGAGCCAGATGCGCGTGGCGGCGCTGACGGGCTCGAGCGGGCGGAGCATGAACTATGTGCGCTATCAAATCGCGTGGCGAGCTTGTCGAGCCACGATCCAGTGAAGTGGCGCCGCCGCACCCTTCGACAGGCTCAGGATGCGGCGCGGAGCGGTTGCTGTCGTTTTCCTACTTGATGAAGCTCGTGTCGATGATGTCGGCGATGTTGGGGATCTGCTTGATGATGCCGATCTCCAGAAGCAGCTCTGCCGCCTCCTTGGAGAAAGCCTGCAACTCGCCGGCAAAGAACTTTTGATTGGCCGCCTTGTCCTGCCAGCGCAGATACTTGGCGGAATTGCCGAACTGCTCGCCGGATTGCTTCACGTCTGCGCCCATGATCTCGTAGGCTTTGGCTTGCTCCTTAGAGATCATGTCCAGCGCTTCGAAGTAGCTGTCGGTCATGGCTTTGGCGGCCTTGGGGTTGTCCGCAATGAACTTTGGCGTGCACCCCACGGTGTCCATAATCATGGGATAGTCGAGCGTGGTAGCGATGATCTTGCCCTTGTCGGGCGCCTCGCGAACCTTGGACAGATAGGGTTCGTAGGTCATGGCCGCGTCGCCCTGCCCCGAAATGAACGCCTGCGCTGCTGCTGCCGGTTCCAGATTGGCGACCGTCACGTCCTTCACTGAAAGCCCGTTCTTCTTCAGGAACCAGGCAAGCGTAAAATAGGGTGCGGTACCGGGCGTGGACGCCAGCACCGTCTTGCCTTTCAACTCCTTGATCGACTTAACGTCGTTGCGCACCGCCATGCCATCGGCGCCGTAGGACTTGTCGAGCTGGAAAATCTGCTTGGTCGCCACGCCGTTGGCATTCCAGATGACCCAGGTCTCGACAGTAGTTGCTGCGCACTGGATGTCACCCGATGCGATCGCCAGGTGGCGGTCCTTCTGCGGGATCTTCCTGATGCTGACATCGAGCCCGTTCTTCTTGAAGATGCCGGCTTCCTTGGCCAGCGTCAGCGGGGCAAAGCCCGTCCACCCGGAGATGCCGATACTGAGCTTGGTTTCCTGCGCGGAGGCCGAAGCAGGCAGGACGAGCAGAGCGGCGATGACGCCAGCCCTCATCAGAGAACGCATAACGAGAACTCCTCACCATCCGTGATCTGGACCGACGGTAGGGCCAATCGGGCTTTTTTGTCTATACAAACATGAAACGTGCCGCATCGAGCGTCTCGCCATCGCCCGGCAGCATGAGAAGCCCGCTATGGGCGACAACGCGCGCCATTCCCGGCGGATGCGGCTCAATGCTTCGGCAGTGGCTGGTACGGATGGCGCGTGGCGGGTGTTGGCGTCAGCGCAAGCGTTGGCGGCGGGGCAGTAGATCGAAGTGAGACTTTCGAGTCACTGTCGGAGAGTGAAAGCCTCGAGCCGAAGCTTCGCGACGATAGCGGGAGGCAAGCTGCGGTTGACGAAGCAGAATCGCACACGTAGGGCCTACGCAAGCAACGATCAATGCGATTCGGGGGATATCCAATGATCGTTATTGTGGACGATCGTGAGTCTGTTTCGGAGGGATATTCGGCCTGGTTCGATCGCGAGGGGGTCTCGGCGACCGGGCTCAGCCCATCCGATTTCAGCAACTGGGTCACGACGGTGTCGGATCCGGACATTCTAGCGGTCGAAGCGTTTCTGCTGGGCGACTGCAGTCAGCGCCACTTGCTTCCCAGGCTGATCAAAGGCCGGTCGCGCGCGGCAATCATCGCCATGAACGACAACAAGTCTCTGGAAGAGACCCTGGATCTGTTCGCTGCGGGAGTTGACGACGTCGTCCGCAAGCCGATCCACGTGCGCGAAATCCTGGCCCGGATCAAGGCTATCCGCACACGTACAAGGGGTAGGACCGAGGGCACCGTGATCGGCGATCTCAGAGTGTTCTCCGACGGTCGCGATCCGGAAGTGCGGGGCGAGGTGCTGCCGCTGCCGCGCCGCGAGCGCCGCATCCTCGAATATCTCGTGAACAACACGGGTTGCCGGGTGACGAAGACCCAGATCTTCAATTCCGTCTACGGCCTCTTCAGTGAGGACATCGACGAGAACGTCATCGAGAGTCATATCAGCAAGCTGCGCAAGCGGTTGCGGCATCGTCTGGGTCATGACCCGATCGATTCGCAGCGCTATCTCGGATACCGTCTGATCGTCACGGCGATGGCGGTTCAAGCCGAAACGGTGGCGGCAAAATCCAGCCTCGCACAAGCCGAGCCTGATTTACTCTGCGTCGGGGACTAGCTTCGCGCGCGGGGGACTTTGCCCAATGGGCCTCTATGGAATGATGCGGACCAGTGTGTCCGGCATGGCCGCACAGGCCAACAGGTTGAGTACGGTTGCCGATAACATCGCCAACTCCAGCACTGCAGGTTACAAGCGGGCGTCGACGGAGTTCTCCTCCCTCGTGCTCGAATCCGGCGGCTCGGGCTACGAGTTGGGCAGCGTGGAAACGCGCGTCCGCATCGGCGTCAGCGAGCAGGGCACATTCAAGTTCACGACTTCGGTCACGGACCTGGCGGTCAAGGGCGCTGGCTTCTTTCTCGTCGGTAACGAGAATGGACAGACTTACCTGACCAGAGCCGGTTCGTTTGTGAAGGACGGCAGCGGCGACCTTATCAATGCTGCAGGCTACAGGCTGATGGGCTACAGCTTGGCGCCCGGTGCGCCTACGCCGGTGGCGAACGGCACGGCTGGGCTTGCAGTGGTCAACATCGGAGCGCTTGCGCTCCAGTCGGATCCGTCCACCGAGGGCAATTTGTTCGTCAACCTGCCCTCTAATGCCGGCATCGAAACCGATCTGCCGTCCGGCAACGGCGCTACCGCGGTCTACACGGCGAAGACCTCTCTCGTCACCTACGACAATCTCGGCAACGAGGTGACGCTCGACGTCTACATGACCAAGACCGCTGACAACGAGTGGGAAGTCGCCGTCTACAATCAGGCGGACGCTGACGCGACCAGCCAGGGATTTCCGTATGCCAACGGCCAGCTGAACGCGCCGACGACCCTGGTGTTTGATCCGACGACCGGCCAGCTCGATGGTTCCAGTCCGACGTCGCTCGACATTGCCATCCCGAACGGCGGGACGGTCGCCCTCGACATGTCTCAATCGAGCCAGCTCGCCACCGACTACACCCTGCTCGACGCCGCAGTGAACGGCAATGCACCGAGCGAGGTTGAGCGCGTCGAAATCGACGACGACGGCACGCTGTACGCGGTATTCGAGAACGGTGCCCGCTTGGCCACCTACCGCATCCCGCTCGCGAACGTCGCCAGCCCCGACAATCTGCAGCCGCTGGCTGGAAACGTGTTCGCCCCCAGCGTCGATTCCGGCGACGTCCAGGTCGGGTTCGCCGGCGAGGGCGGTTTCGGCACGATGGTGTCGAGCGCACTCGAGCAATCGACCGTGGATCTCGCTTCCGAGCTGACCGCCATGATCGAGTTGGAGCGGAACTACACCGCCAATTCGAAAGTGTTTCAAACGGGCTCGGAGCTGATGGACGTGGTGGTCAACCTCAAACGCTGAGGGTGATCGCAAGGTTCGCTAGAAAGGCCGGCGAATGTCGCTCTCAATAGGTCTGGACGTGGCTCTGTCCGGGCTGTCGGCGACGGCGGAGCAGACCGCCGTCGTCTCACGCAATGTTGCGAGAGCAAACGATCCCTATGCCACGCGCAAGATAGCCAATGTCGTAACGACTGGAAACGGCGGCATACACGTCGCCTCGGTCACGCGCGCGGCCAACAGCGCGTTGCTCGAGAAGATGCTGAGCGCCACGTCCACGGCCGCAGGGCAGCAGGCCATCGTCCAGTCTCTCAACCACCTTCACGAAACGATAGCCGACCCCGAGCTCGATGTGTCGCCGACGGCGATGATCCAGAAGCTCAACGATGCAATCCAGCAATATGCGGCCGCGCCCCAGGACCCGATCCGTGCGCAATCGGCGGTAGCGGCCGCCCAGAACCTTGCCGATTCCCTCAACGGTGCGACCCGCACTGTCCAAGACGTGCGCGCCCAGTCCGATGCAGGCATGGCCGAACTCGGTGAACAGCCTGAATACGCTGCTCGCACGCTTCGAGTCCATAAACGCGGAGATCGTCAAGGGCACCCGCAATGGCGCCGACGTCACTGACTTGCTCGATCAGCGGGATGTGTTGCTCGCCGGCATGTCCGAAGAGGTTAGTATCCGGACGGTCGCGCGCCAAAACGGTGACATGGCGGTCTTCACTGACAGCGGTGTGACGCTGTTCGATGTATCCGCGCGCGCCGTCACTTTCGATCGCACGATGCTTTATTCTCCAGGCACCACGGGCAACGCCGTCTATGTGGACGGCGTGCCGATCGCGGGCGGTGCTGGCGTGATGCTGGCCGGTTCGGGTCGCCTCACCGGGTTCGCCGCCGTTCGCGACAGCGCGACAATCACCTATCAGAACCAGCTCGACGAGATCGCGCGAGGGCTGATCGAGGCTTTCGCCGAGAGCGACCAGAGCGCTGTGCCATCGCTGCCGGACGCTCCGGGACTGTTCACCTATCCCGGATCGCCGGCGATGCCGGCATCTGGCACGCTGCTTGTCGGCCTGGCCGGTTCGATCCGGATCAATCCGAGCGTAGACCCAGCTCAGGGCGGCAACCTGGCCCTGCTGCGGGATGGCGGCATCGCCGGCGACCCGGCCTATGTCTACAACACGTCGGGCGGCTCCGCCTATGCGGATCGCCTCAATCAGTACGTGACCGCCCTCTCGGAAACGCGGTCCTTCGATTCGGCAGCGCAGATTTCGACTGGCGCGACGCTTGGAGGCTTCGCTTCAACGTCCGGCGCCTGGCTCCAAGAGGCGCGCAGGACCGCAAACGACAATGCGGACTACGCCAACACCCTGCTGGAACGAACTTCGGAAACGCTGTCCAAGGAAACCGGCATCAACATCGACGAGGAAATGACGGCCCTGCTCGAACTCGAGCGGGCCTATCAAGCCTCCACACGGTTGATCACGACCATCGACAACATGCTGAAGTCGTTGTTGGCGACGGCAGGATAATTCATGAAAACCTCATACATCTCGACCAGCTCGCTATCTGCCGCCACGCGATTGTCTCTGAGCAAGACGCAGGCCAAGCTGGCCGAAGCCCAGAAGGAAGTGACGACAGGACGCCTTGCCGACGTGGGCGCCAGCCTCGGCTACAAGACGGGGCAGACGCTCTCGCTGCGCCAGGAGCACGCCAGGCTGACGACGATTATCGACACCAACTCGGTCGTATCGACGCGCCTCACTGCCACGCAGGCGGCGCTCAAGTCGCTGTCAGACGACTCCAAGCTGTTCGTCGGCCAGCTCATCGGCGCACGCAACACGGATTCTGGACCGGTGGTGGTGCAGGCACAGGCCAAGGCCGCCCTTGTGTCCTTCACCAACACGATCAATACCGCGCTGGACGGCGCCCACTTGTTCGCGGGCATCAATGCCGACGTGAAGCCGCTGACCGACTACTACGCAACCCCGACCTCAGCCAACCGGCAGGCGGTGGCGGACGCCTTCCTGGCGACATTCGGTACCACGGCAGACGACCCGGCCAACGCGAGCATCTCGGCGGCCGATATGCAGGCGTTCCTGGACGGCCCGTTCAGTGATCTTTTCGAAGACCCCGCGTGGACAACGAACTGGTCAGCGGCATCCGATCAGAACGTGAAGAGCCGCATTTCGTCCTCCGAACTCGTCGAGACCTCCACGAACTCCAATGACGTAGCCATTCGCAAGATCGCCAAGGCGTACGCGATGATCGCCGACCTGGGCATCCAGAATCTCAACGAGGCCGCGTATCAGGCTGTTGTCGACACGGCCACGCGTACCGCAGGTGAAGCGGTGCAGGATATGGCAAACGAGCAGTCACGTCTCGGCATTGCCCAGGAGCGCGTCAAGAACGCCAATGAAAGGATGTCGATCCAGATCGACATCATGACCAATCACATCAGCTTGCTGGAAGGCGTGGATCCCTACGAGGCGTCGACACGGGTCTCGGCGCTGATGACCCAGGTGGAAACGGCGTACGCCATGACCGCCCGCATCCAGAACCTGAGTCTGCTCAAGTACCTGCCGCTGTGACGATGGTTTCTTGCATATTCAGACTGTGGGCGCAGCGCTCGATGAACGGGACCGCAGGTTGCGGTCTATAAGCGACGGAAAGGCGGAGCATGTACCAATTCTCATACGCAGAAGTGCTCGACGAAACCCCGCAAGGTGCACGCCAGCGCGAGCGCCAGGCCATCGAGCGATCCATTGAACTATTGCAGGCCGCAGACAAAGCCGGCGCGAAATCGCGCGAGGCAGTGGAGGCGCTGCTCTTTGTGCGCAAGCTGTGGGCCATCCTCCTCGAGGATCTCGCCAAGGCCGAGAACGATCTGCCGCAGCGGTTGCGGGCCGATCTGATTTCGATCGGGCTGTGGGTCATGCGGGAGGCCGAGCAGATCAGGCTCGAGAAGTCGGAGAACTTCAAGGGCATCATCGAAGTCTCCAAGACCATTCACGACGGTCTCGCATAGGTTGCAGGCAATGGCGCGCCCGGCCTGGGCGTTGCCAGCAAGGAACTCGGGACAAAGTCATGGAAATTTCTACAGTCAATCCAAACGCACCGCTCAATCAAAACACCACCACGTCGTCCGACGCCAATACCGCATCCGTCGACTACAATGGTTTCCTGCGGCTCCTCATCGCGCAGATGAAGAACCAGGACCCGACCAAGCCGATGGATTCGGCCCAGTTCATGGCCCAGCTGGCGAGCTTCTCGAACGTCGAGCAGGGCATCAAAATGAACCAGAAGCTCGACTCCATGATGACGTCGCTGGCGCTGTCCCAGGTGGACGGCATCGTTGGCCGCACCATTATTTCGGCCGACGGCAGTGTCGCCGGTACGGTTATGGCTCTGCACGTGGTCTCCGGCGGCGCTGTCGCCTTGCTGGAAGACGGCAGAGAAGTTCCGCTCGGCCCCGGCGTCACGATTGGATAGGCTATGAACCAGGCCGACGCGCTGGATATCGTACAATCGGCACTTTGGACCGTTATTGTCGCATCGGGGCCGGCGATCGGTGCAGCGATGGCGATCGGCATCGTCATAGCGTTGCTGCAGGCGTTGACCCAGGTCCAGGAAATGACGCTGACTTTCATCCCCAAGATCATTGCGATCCTGGTGATCTGCTCGCTGACGGCCCCGTTCATGGGGGCGGTCATCTATTCCTTCGCGGAGCAGGTGTACGCCCGGATAGAGGTCGGATTCTAGGACCGCAAATAGCGCGGGGCACGCGGGCTTCGCGCAAGCTTCACAGGCCATGCTAGCGCCCCGGCAAGAATTCGGCGGCAATTATGGCCTACGCTTCAAGTATCAAGCCCGTAGAGAGCAAGAGCGGGCAGGACGTCGGCTTTGCGCTCGGTATCGTCTTCATCCTGACGGTGCTGTTTCTGCCGCTGCCGGCCTGGATGATTGATCTGGGGCTGGCGTTCTCGATCGCCCTGTCGGTGCTGATCCTGATGGTGGCACTGTGGATCCAGAGGCCGCTGGACTTCTCCGCCTTCCCGACGGTGCTGCTGCTGGCGACGCTGCTGCGGCTGTCGCTCAATATCGCCACGACGCGTCTCATTCTGGCGAATGGCGCCGAGGGCTACGAGGCCGCCGGTCACGTCATCGCCGGTTTCGCCAGTTTCGTCATGGGTGGCAACTTCGTGATCGGCACGATCGTGTTCGTGATTCTGATCACCGTCAATTTCCTGGTCATCACCAAGGGCGCCACACGCATCGCCGAGGTTGGCGCGCGGTTCACATTGGATGCCATACCGGGCAAGCAGATGGCGATCGACGCCGACCTCAACGGCGGCCTGATCGACGACAAGGAGGCAACCCGGCGCCGGCGCGAGTTGGAAGAAGAGAGTTCTTTCTTCGGTGCCATGGACGGTGCTTCCAAATTCGTGCGCGGCGATGCTATCGCCGGTATCATCATCACTGCAGTCAATGTGTTCGGCGGCATCATTATCGGCGTGACCCAACATGATATGTCGCCCAGTGACGCTGCCAAGACGTTCACCATGCTATCGGTTGGCGACGGCCTTGTTACGCAGATCCCGGCGCTGATCGTAGCGCTGGCTGCGGGTCTGCTGGTGTCGAAGGGCGGCACGCGCGGTTCCGCCGAGAAGGCAATCTTCGGTCAGCTTGGAAACTATCCCCGCGCGCTGTTGATGGCGGGTTCGGTCATGTTCCTTCTGGCGCTGGCGCCCGGATTGCCCTTTTCGCCATTCGCGTTGCTGGGCAGTATCCTAGTGTTCATGGGTTATATGATTCCTCGCCGTAAGGCGGAAGCCAGGGCCATCGAGGACTCCAAGGCGCGAGATGCCGCCGACCTCGCCGCGGACGAAGTGCGGCAGTCGGTCAAAGAATCTCTGAAGACGGCCGAGATCGAACTCTGCCTCGGCAAGCAGCTCGCAAGCTCGTTCATGCGCTCGCACAATGAACTGACCCAGCGGGTCAGCAAGATGCGTCGCCACTTCGCGAAGCAGTACGGCTTCATCGTGCCCGAAATCAAGCTGACGGATGATCTGGGGATTCCCCCAAAGACCTACCAGATCAAGATTCATGGGACGGTTGTCGCCGGCGAGGAATTGCGCATCGGAGAAGTGCTCGTGGTGACGGGCGAAGGGCCTCGGCCCGACGTCCCTGGCGACGAGACGCGCGAGCCGGCCTTCGGCATGAAGGCCATGTGGGTGTCGGAATCCTTCATCAGCAACGTTAAGCGGGAAGGGTTTGCACCCGTCGATAACATGTCCGTGCTGCTGACGCACATGCGCGAGGTGATACGTAACAACCTGGCTCAGCTGTTGTCCTACAAGGACATGCGCACGCTGCTCGATCGGCTCGAGCCCGAGTACAAGCGCCTGATCGAGGAAATGATTCCCTCGCAACTCTCCTATTCCGGTCTGCAGGCGGTGTTGAAGCTGCTGCTGGCCGAGCGCATTTCCGTTCGCAACCTGCATCTGGTGTTGGAGGCGATCGCGGAAGTTGCCCCACACGTGCGCCGGGCCGAGCAGCTGGCAGAGCATGTGCGCATGCGCATGGCGCAGCAGATATGCGGTGACCTCTCGGAGAACGGCGTGCTGAAGGTGCTGCGCCTGGGCAATCGCTGGGACCTTGCCTTCCACCAGAGCCTCAAGCGCGACGCGAAGGGCGAGGTGATCGAGTTCGACATCGATCCGCGCCTGATCGAGCAGTTTGGGACGGAAGCTGCCAAGGTGGTGCGCACGCACATGGACCAGGGCAACCAGTTCGTGCTGGTGGCGGCGCCTGACGTCAGGCCCTATCTGCGCATGGTGACCGAACGGCTGTTTGCGACCCTGCCCGTGCTCAGCCACGTCGAGATCGCGCGCGGCGTGCAGATCAAGTCGCTCGGCACGATCTCATGACGTTCCTGCCGCCGGAGACGATCCTCGTCGTCTTCGTGCTGTTTTGCCGCATCGGCGGCTGCCTTATGCTGATGCCGGGCTTTTCCAGCTCGCGCGTGCCGGTTCAGGTGCGGTTGTTCGTTGCCGTTTCGGTGACGTTGGCGCTGACGCCGCTACTGCTGCCGACCGTCAATTCGGCCGTTCCCAATCTCGAACCGATCACCGTGATGCGCCTGATCGTGTCCGAGACCTTGATCGGCGGGCTTATCGGTTTGATCGGTCGCCTTTTCTACATGGCGCTGCAATTCATGGCGAGCGCAGCGGCACAGCTGTCCGGCTTCAACCCGGTGGGAGGAGCGCCGATAGAAGACACCGAGTCGCTGCCGCCGCTGGCGACCTTCATCACCCTGACGGCTACCGTGCTGCTGTTCGTCACCGACCAGCACTGGGAAGTGCTGCGCGCGTTGCTGGCGTCCTATTCGGTGTTGCCCGTCAATGAGCCGATGGCTGCAGACTTGGGTCTCGCCAGGCTTGCCGACGCTTTCTCCAGCACGTTCATTCTGGCGCTGCAGATCAGCAGCCCGTTCATCGTCTACGCGCTCATCATCAACCTGATGGTCGGCATCGCCAACAAGATGGTGCCTCAAATTCCGGTCTACTTCATCTCGACGCCCTTCGTGCTCGCCGGCGGCCTGCTGCTGCTTTATTTCACCATCGGCGAGGCTCTGCGTCTGTTCATAGCTGGTTTCATTGCCTGGCTGACCAACGGGTGATGTGCCATGAAGAAAAAGCAGGTTGATAAATCCCGTCGCATCCTTTCTGCGGAACAGCAGCTTCATCGCATCGAGCAATGGAAGCTGGCCGACCTCGAGCGCCGTCTGGCCGACCTGGATGCGATGCAGGTAGAGTTGATAGAGGCGCTCAACGACACGAATGCTCTGCACGGCCTGTTCATCGATGCTACAGCCCGCCGCCTCAGCTCGATTGCGGAAGAGGCCGAGCGGGTGGGACGTGAAAAGGAAATGCAATCGCTGAAGCTCAAGGAGCATGCCAGGCGCGTGAAGATCTGCGAGCGCCTGGCTCTGGCGCACGAACAGGACTTCGAGCGGGAGAATGAGGGCAAGCAGCTTCTCGACGTCGTCGAACAGTTCGTGGGCCGCAAGTCCACAAGCCTCCCGTAAGATTGTCCGAGCATAGTGATGCCAGCTTGGCAGCGACTGGATCCGCGACCGTGGCGATCAGCCCACCTTCAGATATCGTGCTCGACGTTGCGCGCGCCGCCGACCCCGAGAAATATCGGTTAGCTGCAGAGCGGCTTGCGCGCTTGCGCGCGACGGCGCCCGGCACCGAGGCTTTCATGCCGCCGGCAACCCAGGCCCGTGCTGCCGCCTCAGCCGGCGTTGCCAATACACCTGCAACGCCCACGCGTCCCCTCGACGCTGGCGCCAGCGCGCAATCGCGCCGCCGGCTCGATCCCTACGGCCAGTTCGAAGCCTTTGTGCTGCAAAGCTTCGTCCAGTCGATGCTTCCAAAGAACGCCACCACCGTGTTCGGCAAGGGCAGCGCAGGTGAGTTCTGGAGATCGATGCTTGCGGAGAAGATGGGCGACGAACTCGCCCGCAGCGGCCAGGTCGGAATTGCCCGGCGATTGGCCGCTGGCCCGAGCCATCCTGTTCAGCCCGCAACGGCTGTGACGGCAAGCCCAACGGCGGTTCCGCCGCCGCTGGCGGCGACCACACTTATCGGCCTGCAACCAGCAGATCCCGAAGGTGTGCTGAGATCCGATGCGGTCATACCCGCGATCGAACCTGGTAGTGAGAGGAGTTAGTCGAGATGTTGGGTCCACACGCTTCCACCGCACCTGGTGCGGCGCCTGCAGCAATTGGCGCTGGCGCAAGGCCGTTTGAAGAAAAAGGAACCGTGATGCTGAGCCTGGTCGAGAGCGCGATCGAGCGGCTCGAGGAAGCAGTCGAGCAGGAAACCGTTGCCCTGCAAATCCGAGCCGGCGCCGATCTCAAGGAATTCAACGATCGCAAGAGCCAGGGTTTGCTTGAGCTGACACGGGCCATGCGGCACATCGAAGGCGCCGCGCCGGAGCCGGGACTGGTGACGCGGCTTGCCAGGTTGCGCACCAAGCTCGAAATCAACAGCGCCGCGCTCAAGATGCATCTTGATGCCGTCCGCGAGGTCTCCGCCGTCATGGCGGATGCCATGCGTGAAGCCGAGTCCGATGGAACCTATTCCCGGTCGATTCGGGCCGGCAACAGGAAGTCATGATCAAGACTATCCTTGCGGGCCTATGGGCGTGCCTAGTCACGCTGGGCGCCTGCTATGCTGCGGTCTCCTGGCAAGCGGGTCAGGTCGCCGCGCCGGAGGCGGAGCCCGAACGACTCTACGGCGGCCTGGAGACCGTAAGGACCAGGATGATCAGCGTTCCCGTGATCCGGTCGGGCGCCATTCAAGGTTATGTCCTGGCGCAGTTTTCATTCACCGCCGATGCCGCGACCCTGAAACGTTTGTCGCTGAAGGCGGATGTGGTCGTGCTCGATGAGGCCTTCAGGGCCATCTACAGCGAAGATGGGCTCGACTTCCGCGATATGAAGAAATTGGACCTCGGTGCCCTCCTGAAACGCATCGTGGAGGGCTCGAACGTCCGCTTCGGGACGCGCATTGTGGAAGATGCCTTCATCCAGGAGTTGAGTTACGTCACCAAGGATGGGGTCAGGACTGGAGGCAAGCGGGGCATTTAGCTGCCGTTGCTTGCCATCCCCAGTGCACCCAACACGTTGCGGTGCCAGCAGAGCTTGGCCGATCAGCGCGCCGAAGCGGGCGCAGGCGCGCTCGCGGGCTCCGTTGCCAGGGCACGCGCGATATCCTGGAAAACGTCGACGCTTGCTGGATCGTCCGGGCTTTGACGCATGACGTCGTAGATCCTCGGAACCAATTGGACTGCCTTGTCGAGGTCCGGGTCCGACCCACTGCGATACCCGCCAATCAGGCGCAGATCCCGCGTGTCCTCGAAACGGGCGATCATGGTGCGGATCTTCATAACGAGAGCCCATTGCTCGGGCGTGCACGCCGACTTCGCAAGACGCGAGATCGAGGTCAGAACATTCACGGCAGGAAACCGGCCTTGATCTCCGATCGCGCGCTCGAGGACGATGTGTCCGTCGAGCGTACCGCGGATGTTGTCGGCCACAGGATCGTTGTGGTCGTCACCGTCGACCAGCACCGAGAATACCCCCGTGATCGAGCCAGCGCCCTCTTCGCCTGGGCCAGCCCGCTCGAGAAACTTGGGCAGCTCGCTGAATACGCTGGGCGTGTAGCCGCGCGAGACCGGGGGTTCCCCTGCGGCCAGGGCCACGTCGCGGGCGGCATGGGCAAAGCGCGTCACCGAGTCTACGATGAGCAGGACCTTCTCGCCGCGGTCGCGGAAATACTCCGCCACGCACATCGCGGTCTTGGGCGCCAGGCGACGCATCATCGGGCTTTCATCGCCGGTGGCTACTACGGTGACAGCGTGCTTGCGCTGCTGCTTGAGCGCATCCTCCAGGAAGTCGCGCACCTCGCGGCCGCGTTCGCCTACCAGCCCGATGACGGCGGTGTCGAAGCCACGGGAACGGGCGAGCATGGCGAGCAGCGTCGACTTGCCGATGCCGGAGCCCGCGAAAATGCCTATACGCTGCCCTGCACAGAGCGGCGTGAAGAAATCGATGACCTTGACGCCTGTCTTCAGCGGCGTGCGGGCGCGCTGCCGACGCATGGCCGGCGGCGGTTCGCGATCGCTGAGAACGGGGCGTTCGCCTTGGAACAAGGGGGCGCCGTCGTCGATGGGTGCACCCAGCGCATTGATAATGCGGCCCTTCCAGGAGGGATGCGGGCTGATGGTTACGAAACCGCGTCGGCGGGCTGTGGTGCCGAGTCCCGCCTTCATGGTCGTTTCGAACGGCTTGACCGTAACACCGCTCTCGTCGATGCGGACGACCTCGCCGAGCTGGGGCTTGCCACCGGTGTCGAGCTCTATGCATTCGCCCAGCTTGACGAACGGCGAGAGGCCTGAAACACGGCAGAAGGCGGGAGCAACCTCGATGACAACGCCATTGACGCGCACTTTGGGCAGATCCGGTGCAGAAGCGATCAGCCGATCCAGTGCGTCGAGAGCATGCAATGCGGCAGGAGGCGACGCAGTGCCTTTCACCCGGACGCTCCGAGCGTCTTAATGGCTTCCTGCAGAGAGGTTTCCGATGCAGCAAGCGAGGCCGAGACCATTTCGAACGCGCGCGTGATGCTGATCAGCCGCGTCATCTCCATCACGGCGTTGACATTGGCATTTTCGACGTAGCCCTGCTGCATGCCAGTCTTGGTGAAATCCAGCACCGGCGTGGCCGACCGATCCGGAATGACCCCCGAGTTCTCACCGCGCGTGAGTTTGGCTGCGCTATCGATGTTGAAGAGCCCGATGGCGCCGACCTGCCGATTGCCCTGCGTAACGGTTCCATCGCGGGCAATGCGGGGCGGGCCGGCGTTGGCGTCGAGCAGCATGGTGGCGCCGCCCGCATCCAGGACCGGATAGCCGTTGAGTGTCTGCAACTCGCCTGTGGGTGCCATCTTCATGCGGCCGTCGCGAGTATAGGTTGGGCCCGCTGGAGTTTGGATGCCGAGCCAGGCGTCGCCTTCGACGGCCACATCGAACAGGTTCTCCGTCCGCACCAGCTCGCCCGATCTGCGCGACAAGAAGGTTGGTCCCGCTACCGCGAAGGCGACCGGATCGGCACCCGCCTGCGAGAGCAGCGTTTCGAATCTGGCTTCCTCGGCGCGGAAGCCGACGGTGGAGGCGTTGGCCACGTTGTGGGCGATGGTTTCGAGTCGCCGCTGCAACGAGACCTGCGCGGATACTCCCACGTAGAGATTGCCCTGCATCGGTCAGTTTCTCCGAACTTCAGGTCTGAGGGATCTCGTCGGCCGTGAAGCACTCAGCACAACCGTCGCCCCATCTGCTGGTGCGCATCTTCGAAGGCTGCCGCAAGCGCCTTACGTGAAGCTGACGTCCGATGCCGCCCAATTGCCGCAAATCAGGCTCGCGCAAGGACAAAGCGCTTTAGAGAGATCTGGGGATCTGCGACCTGGGGGCTGCCGTGACGATCATCGTCGGGCTCATGATTACGCTTGGCTGTCTGCTCGGTGGCTTCGTGGCCATGGGCGGCCACGTGCATGTCATCTGGCAGCCGTGGGAATATGTGATCATCTGCGGTTCGGCGCTGGGCACTTTCGTGGTCGCCAATCCGATGAAAACGATCAAGGACAGCGGCGTAGGGATGATGGAGGCCATCAAGTACGACGTGCCGAAAAAGCGGGAATACCTCGATGTGCTCGGGCTTCTCTATACCCTGATGCGTGAGCTCAGGAGCAAGCCGCGCAACGAGGTGGAAGCGCATTTCGATGATCCCACACAGTCGCCGGTCTTCCAGAAATTCCCAAGCGTCATAAAGAATGATGAGCTGCTGACTTTCATCTGCGACTACTGCCGTCTCATCATCATCGGCAATGCCCGCACGCATGAGATCGAGTCGCTCATGGACGAAGAGATCCAGACGGTCAAGCACGACAAGCTCAAGGCCTACCACTCGATGGTGACGATTTCCGAAGCGTTTCCCGCGCTCGGCATCGTTGCGGCCGTGCTCGGCGTGATCAAGGCGATGGGGGCGCTGGACCAGGCGCCGGAGGTGCTGGGTCATCTGATCGGCGCGGCGCTGGTTGGCACATTCGCCGGGATCTTCTTCTCGTACGCGGTCGTCTCGCCGATCGCCAACAACATCAAGGTGGTTCGCGAAAAGAAAATGCGCCTCTATGTGATCGTCAAGCAGACTCTGCTGGCGTTCATGAATGGGGCCATGCCGCAGATCGCGCTGGAGCACGGACGCAAGACCATTTCGGCCTACGAACGCCCGACCATCGACGAGGTGGAACAGGAGACGCTGGCACCCGGCGGTGGCGGCGACGCCGAAGCCTCACGCAAGGAGGCGGCGTAGCCGGTGATGTCGGGGCCAACCGCGAGGACGGAAACCGGACGCGACAGTTTGGCTGAGCTCTTCACGGGCTCCTCGAACTTTGTCGAGCGTCTGCCTATGCTGCGCGTGGCGTTCGAGCGGGTTGCGGCCGCCTGTACGGAAGACCTTGCGGCTGTATCAGAGCAGCCCCCGCAGGTGATACTGCAGGGCATTGAGAGCGGAATCGCTGCCGACCTGCTGGGTGCACACGACGGCAAAAGCGCCGTTGGCGTGCTGCATGCCGCAAAGTGGAATGCCCGGTTGCTCGCGAGCGCGGACCGGGATGCAGTGTTTGCGATAGTCGAGATAATGCTGGGCGGCGACGGCTCGCATCAGGCGCAGGCGCCGGATCGGCCGCTTTCGCGCATCGAGATGCGCGTCGTCGGGGCTTTCTTCGACCGTGTCGCCAAAGCGCTCGAGGCGGGATTTGGCAATGTCGCCGACACCACGTTCGCCGTGGAAGGTACTGCCGAAGAAGTCGACTATGACGTCATAGGGCGCCGGAATAATTCGGTCGTGGTTGCCAAGTTCCGGCTGGAGGGGGCCAGCCGCGGCGGCGAAATTCTGATCGCCGTGACACGGGCGGCCCTCAATCCGTTGCGTCAGGTGCTCGGACGCGCCCCTACCAAGGAAACACCCACAGCCGACGCGCGATGGAGTGAGCAGATGGAAAATGGGGTTACACGCGCACACGTCATGCTCACCGCTGTGCTCGACGAGCGCATGGGCATGCTGGGCGAGGTTGCCGGATTCACAGTCGGTCAGGTGGTGGAGCTCAATGCCACCTCGCACGGACGCGTCCGACTCGAATGCAACGGCGAGCGGCTCATGTGGTGCCATCTCGGCAAGTCGCAGGGAAAATACACGCTCCGCGTCGACGAGGTCGTCGATCGCGAGCAGGAGTTCATGAACGAGATTCTGTCCGGTTGAAGCGAACCGCATGGCCATGGTGAAAACAAGATGACCCAGCCTACCCCTGCGCAGAGCGCGAAATCCCTACTCCAGGAATATGCCGCGGAAGTAGCCAAGACCTCGGCCGAGCCGGGCCTCGCGGCGGGCGCCGCTCCCAAGAGGCCCGCACCCGAGCCCGCTGTCGGCGGAAATCTCGACATGATCATGCGCATCCCGGTGACGGTGAAGGTCGTACTGGGCTCAGCGACAATGCCGGTCGCCAATCTCACAAAGCTCGGACGCGGCGCCATCATCCCGCTCGACCGCCGCGTGGGGGAGCCGGTCGACGTGATGGTGAACGGCCGCGTCGTCGCACGGGGAGAAGTTGTGGTGGTGGACGAGGCAACCTCGCGCTTCGGCATCTCGCTGACCGAGGTCGTCGGGGCTGCAGGCCCTGATAAGGGAGCCTGAGGACCTTCGGCGATGAGCGCACCTGCGCAACCCAAGGCGACCGTACCGGATGCGGTGTCGATGAGCGGGGCCGAAAAGGTCGCGGTGCTTCTGCTTGCCCTCGGCAAGCCGCGGGCGGCCAAGGTGTTGAAGAGGTTCGACTCCGAGGATCTGAAGATCCTGACGCAGCTCGCCGGTGACCTGGCACCGATCGACGCGTCCGACCTGGAAGGCCTGGTGGAAGAATTCGCGCAGAAGTTTTCCAGCGGCATAAACTTTGTCGGAACCGAGAGAGAAGTGAAAAACATGCTCTCGGACGTGATGAGCGAGGATCAGCTTGCCGGCGTCATGTCGGACGAGCAGGAGGAGCCGGGCGAAGCGCCTGAGCGCGTCTGGGACAAGATCTCCAGGATCAAGGACGAAGCGTTGCGCGCCTACCTCGGAAAAGAGCACCCACAGACGGCGGCGATGATCCTTTCGCGCGTTGATCCCGGGCTCGCCGCCAAGATTGTCGCGCCATTCCCAGCGCAGCAGCGCAACGCGCTTCTCATTCGCATGCTAAGCATCAAGAAGGTTGCCGACGATGCCGCTCGCGCCGTGGAGCTTGCAATAGCGGAGGACCTGCTTGCCAAATCCTCTTCGGGTTCTCACGCCGGCATCGCCGATATCCTGAACCGCCTCGACAAGACGCAATCCGACGATTTGTTGAAGAATCTTGCCGAGGTGCGGCCGGACGACGCCAAGACGCTCAAAGGAATGATGTTCACGTTCGTCGAGCTGGTCAATCTGCCGGCCAAGGCGCGCACGCTGTTGCTCGATCAGGTGCCCATCGAGCGCCTGGTCGCGGCGCTCACGGGAACCGACAGTGCGTTCCAGGGTGCTATCCTTTCATCGCTTGCGGCCCGTTCGCGCCGCATGGTCGAAGCGGAACTGCAAGGCGGCGGGTCCGCCAACGAGCGCGACGTGGCGGAAGCCAGACGGGCGATCGTCGATACCGTACTGAAGATGATGGCAAAGGGTGAGATCGCGATGCCTGAACCCGATGCCGTAGACGATCTGACGGTCTAGCAGGGCTGGTGCATGTCTGAAGGCCCCGACAAGGACAGCAAAACCGAAGAGGCGACCGAAAAGAAGATTCGGGACGCCGTCGAGAAGGGCAACGTGCCGTTCTCCCGGGAGGCTGCGACGCTGGCCTCGCTGCTGGGGATGGCGGTGATCTCCAGCTTCTTCCTCGCCAGCAGCGTCGGGCAGCTCAATCTTTCGCTCGCGCGCCTCATTGACAACGCCGGCGGCTGGCCGTTGGCGAACAGGGGCGACGCCGTGCGCCTGCTGGAAGCCATCGGCTTGGATGCGGTGCGGCTGCTGTTGCCGGTGGTGGCCATCCTGACTGTCGCGGGCGTCATGTCGTCTTTCCTGCAGAACTCGCCCCGTCTGGTGCTCGACCGCATCCAGCCCAAGCTGTCGCGGTTGTCGATCGGCCAAGGATGGAGCCGCATCTTCGGCGCCAAGGGGCATGTCGAGTTTCTCAAGTCCACGGTGAAATTGCTCGCGGTTTGCGTGCTGGGCTTCGTGCTGCTGCGCGCCGCCCAGCACGACGTGCTCAACGCCATGTTCATGGAGCCCAGCGCATTGCCGTCGCTGATCCTGGCCATGGGCACGCGACTGGTGATGGCAATCGCGGTTGCCACGATCGTGCTGGTTGCCGCTGACCTGGTGTGGTCGCGGCTGTTCTGGGCCCGCGATCTGAGAATGACCCGCCAGGAACAGAAGGACGAGATGAAGCAGGTCGAGGGCGATCCCCTCGTCAAGGCCAGATTGCGCTCCCTGGCTCGCGATCGCGCCCGCAAACGCATGATTGCGGAGGTTCCGAAGGCCACCTTCGTGATTACCAACCCGACGCACTACGCCATCGCCTTGCGCTACGTGAAGGAAGAGGGCGGCGCACCGCTGGTGATCGCCAAGGGCCAGGACCTGATCGCGCTCAAGATCCGCGAAGTCGCGACCGCGCACTCGATCCCGATCATCGAGGACAAGCTGCTGGCCCGCTCGCTCTACAAGGCTGTCGAGGTGGACAAGATGATACCGCCGGAATTCTACAAGGCGGTAGCCGAGGTCGTATTCTTCCTGTTCCAGCGCCGCAACGGCGCACCAGTAGTTGCCGGATAAGGAGCCGGGACATGCAGAAGCAGGGCAAGGACTATACCCGCGATCGCGAGAAGGCGCTCGCCGAGGGTATCAAGGAGGTGGCTTCCGAGCTGCGCCTGATCGATGCTGCGGATTTCGTGGCTTTCATCCGCACGGAGCAGTTCGCCAATATCGGCAACCTGGTCAGCTCGTCGACCGAACTCTATTTCAAGCCCGACACCATCAAGTTCGGCCTGTCCGGAGATATCAATCTGCAGTGGGGGGAGCCTCTTTCCGTCTCGCTGGACATGGAATTCCACTACATGCGGGTGAACGTCTATTTCCGGCTGCTGCTGGAGGCGCTGCATGCCGGCATCGAGATCGACTACATCACCTTCGACGAAGGCTCGGCGGACCCCGACGAGAATACCCAGCGCCTGGTCCGGGCGATTGCCCATGCGCGACTCGCACCGGTCCACGCGCATTGGGGAGAAGCAGTGACGGGCGGTACCGCATGATATCGCGGGCTGCGTTCGTCAGCGGCCGGCTTCGCCTTGACACAAGTAGTTAACGACTCTCACTCCCAACGCCTCGCTGTGGCTGCCCGTCTGAAGCTGCGAGCTTCGTCACGAGTCCCATTTGCAGGTGACTGCAGGGTTGACGGCACGCAAAGGCCGTAGCCGCGCGCAAGCCTCGGACAAGATTGTGCGCCTAGAGAATTGCTCCAGCCGGGATTCCGAGCACCGTTGGGGCTTGCATGCAAATTTTCAACATTGTCTCGCGACACAACAACTGGCTGGCGGTGCGCCAGACGGCGGTCGCCGGCAACATCGCCAACGCCAATACGCCCGGCTTCCGGGCACAGGACGTGCAGCCGTTCGAGATGGCTGTCGAGCAGGCCCGCCTGGCAATGGCGGCGACACAGCCTGGACACCTGTCGTCAGGTCCGCCGGATGCGCCCGCCACGGAAGTGCGCCGCGAGAACCCGTGGGAGGTCACCCACTCGGGCAACAATGTCAGTCTCGAGCAGGAGCTTTTGAAGGCCGGTGAGGTCAATCGGGCCTTTCGGCTGAATACCAGCGTGGCCAAGGCGTTCCACCGCATGATCCTGACGAGCTCGAGGGTCTAGCGCCATGTCCGATCCGCTGCAGGCGACACTCAGAATTGGCGCATCGGGCCTGCAGGCGCAGTCGCTGCGGCTCCGGGTCATCGCCGAAAACATGGCGAACGCGCACTCCACCGGGCGCACGCCGGGGTCGGATCCCTACACGCGCAGGGTCATGAGCTTCGAGAGCGAGATCGACGAGGCAGCCAGCGCCAACCTGGTGCGCGTGGCGGGCATCGAGCGGCATCGTGCGCCCTTTCGGGTGGAGCATATGCCAGGGCACCCCGCAGCCGATGCGCGGGGCTTCGTGCGCCTGCCGAATGTCGACCTGGTGGTGGAAGCCGCCGACATGCGCGAGGCCAACCGGTCCTATGAGGCGAACCTGCAGGCGATCAAGCAGGCGCGGGAGATGATTTCCATGACGCTCGACATGCTGAGGTCCTCATGATCGATCCGATCCTTCCGTCGGGTGCAGCGGCGACAACCGGTCCGCGTTCGGTCTCGGGCGCAGACTTCGCCACCACACGCGGTGTTACGCCGCCCGCAACGACCGAGACAGCTACCGATTTCGGGACCATGCTCACGCAGATGGCGTCAGACGCGGCGAACGCGGTCAGAAACGCCGAGACGACCTCGGTCGCGGGCATCCAAGGCAGAGCCTCCGTGCAGCAGGTGGTGGAAGCAGTTATGTCGGCAGAGCAGACCCTGCAGGGCGCTGTGGCCATTCGCGACAAGGTGGTGGCCGCCTATCTCGAAATAAGCCGGATGCAGATCTAGAGGGAACGCCACGTGAGATCACTCGCCATTGCCGCAACCGGCATGAACGCCCAGCAGACCAACGTCGAGGTGATCGCAAACAACATCGCGAACATCAACACGACGAGCTTCAAGCGTGCCCGCGCGGAGTTTACCGACCTGCTTTACCAGGCCGAGCGCGCGGTGGGCGTGCCCAACAGGGGCGGCCAGGATCCTATCCCCGAGGGCGCGCAGATCGGGCTCGGTGTGCGCACCACGGCAGTCCGCAACCTGCACATGCAGGGGACGCTGACGCAAACCGGAAACAAGCTCGATATTGCCTTGAACGGACGCGGCTGGCTGCAGGTGACGGGACCCAACGGGGAGACCTTTTTTACCCGCGCTGGCGCCCTCAACAAGAACGGCAACGGCCAGATCGTGACCGGCGACGGCTATCTGGTGCAGCCGAACATGACCATTCCGCCGGATGCGACCGAGGTGGTGGTCAACGAGACAGGGCAGGTGTTCGTGCGCAACGGCACGGAAACGACGTTGCAGCAGATCGGTCAGTTATCGCTTGCCAATTTCGCCAACGATGCCGGTCTTGAGGCGCTCGGCGGCAACCTGTACCGGGAAACGCTGGCGTCCGGCACGCCAGTGACCGGCGTGCCCGGCGATCCCGGGTTCGGTAAAATCCACCAGGGGTATCTGGAAAACTCCAATGTCGATCCGGTGAAGGAGATCACCGAGCTGATCTCGGCGCAGCGCGCCTATGAGATGAACTCGAAGGTCATCCAGGCATCGGATGAAATGTACGCTACCGTATCGAAGAACCTGCGGTAGCATCGGGGGCTATCGTCGTGCGGCATAAGGGAGGATTGCAGGCTGTTGGCATCGTGATCGCTCTGGCGATGACGCTGGCCGGTGCCGGCCTCGCTGTGGCATCGAATATCGATCTGCCGGTGCCGCGCGTCACGATTTATCCCGGCGACACGATCTCGTCCGATCAGATCACCGACCGCGCATTCCTTGCGCACACCGTGAACCGGTCGTCGGTCTTCGATGACCGACAGGCACTGGTGGGCAAGGTGGCGCGGCGTACGCTCCTTCCCGGTCAGCCCGTGCAGGTCAACGCGATCCGTGATCCGTACCTGGTCAATCAGGGCAAGTCCTCGCTGGTGGTGTTCGAGAACGCAGGGTTGACCATTTCGACCCAGGCGATCGCACTGGACAACGGCGGCGCGGGCGATGTGGTCAAGTTGCGCAATCCCGACAGCGGCGTGGTCATCCAGGGAACCGTGGATCGCGACGGTACCGTCCGGCTGGTGGCGCCATGATCCGTCGCGCTCTTCTCGCCTGTGCGTTGTGTCTGATCGCGCTTGAGGCGGGGGCCGCGATCCGCATCAAGGACATCGTGTCCGTGCAGGGCGTGCGCGCCAATCAGCTCATCGGCTACGGGCTCGTGATCGGGCTCAACGGCACCGGCGACAGTCTGCGCAACGCGCCATTCACCGACCAGTCGCTCCAATCCATGCTCGATCGCATGGGCATCAACGTGCGCAACTCAAAGGCGCGTACGCGCAACGTGGCGGCCGTCATCGTCACCGCGGAATTGCCGGCGTTCACCGGCAAGGGCGCGCGCATCGACGTGACTGTGTCGTCGCTCGGCGATGCGACGTCGTTGCAAGGCGGATCGTTGATCCTGTCGCCGCTGAGCGGTGCGGACAACCAGATCTATGCGGTCGCGCAAGGCCCCATCGCGGTGACTGGATTTTCCCAGCAGGGCAAGGCGGAAACGGTGACCCAAGGCGTGCCGACCACGGGCCGGATCGCCAACGGGGGAATGGTGGAGCGCGATGCTCCGGGCAAGCTTGCCGACGAGACCGTGCTTGTGTTCGAGCTGCGCAATCCAGACTTCAACACGGCGGTCAATATCACGGATGCGATCAACCAGTACACGCAGCAACGCTACGGCATCAAGGTCGCGAAGGAAAACGACCTGCGCACGGTGGCGATGACGCGGCCGTTCTTTCTTTCGCCGGCACGGTTCATTGCCGAGGTCGGCGAGCTGGTCGTGCAGGCAGACGCTCCGGCCCGGGTCGTGATCGACGAACGCACCGGCACGATCGTGATCGGCAAGGACGTGCAGATTTCGACCGTCGCGGTGGCGCACGGCAACCTCACGGTGCGGGTGACGGAGAATTCGAAGGTGTCGCAACCTCTGCCGTTCTCGCGCGGCGAGACCGTGGTTACACCCGATACGCAGATCGATATCGAGCAGAAGGGCGCCAATCTGGCGATCGTCCGCGGCACCAACCTGCAGACCCTTGTCGCCGGCTTGAACAGGATCGGGCTGAAGCCTCCCGGCATCATCGCCATTCTGCAAGCGATCAAATCGGCCGGTGCACTCCAGGCAGATCTGGTGGTGCAATGACGGAGACTGGCAAATCGCGCTGGCCGACGAGATCGGTCATCGCATGTGCCTTGCTGCTCCTGGCAGCGGTCGGCACGCTTGCAGTCGCGGGTACGATGACGGCGCTTGCCCAGCAAGGCTGGGAGCCGACCGTGTCGACCGGGCCCGCTCCCGCCAAAGCACCCGTGGTGCCATCGGTCAGGACGGCTGGGCCGAAGATCAAGCCCGCGCCGCTGCCCGCGGCGGCTATCGAGACGGTGCTCGAACCAAGAACAATGCCTGACGAGCGCAAGGGCGCTTTGTCCCAGACAAGGCCGCGTTCCACCGCGAGCCTGGAGACTGGATCCATCGCGGGGGCCCGTCCCGACGAGTACTGCGCCAACATTGCCAACCCGGCGGCCGACGCGCGTTTCGCCTGGCAGAAAAAGACGCTCGCCGACATGGAGCAGGAAATAACCAAGCGCATCGCGCTGCTGGAGGAGAAGACGGAGGAGTATCAAAAGTGGCTGGCGCGCCGGGATGAGTTCTCCAAGAAGGCCAATGAGACGGTACTGCGCATCTATGCCCGCATGCGCCCTGATGCGGCGGCGGTGCAATTGGCGGCGTTGGACGAGGAAACGGCGGCCTCCGTCCTGACCAAGCTCGAGCCGCGCGCCGCCAGCCTGATCCTCAACGAGATGGAGTCGACCCAGGCTGTCCGTTTGACGGCAACAATCAGCGGTGCAGCCAAGGTGGCGCCGGTCGCCTCGAAAACCGCGATCGAGGCAAAGGCAAAATGATCAGATCAACTATCCTGATCGCTCTTTGTCTGGTGCTGCTCTCGGGGTGCGGCTCCACCATACACGACATCGGTAAGGAGCCGGCGCTCACGCCCGTCGGTGCAGGCCTGCGCCCGAACAGGGTCGCCGTTCCGAACGAACCGACGCCTGCACCAACCTATGCGCGCGGCAATTCGTTCTGGCAGGATACGAGTGCCGACCTGTTCCGCGATCCGCGCGCGATGAAGGTAGGCGACGTCGTCACGGTCAAGATCTCCATCAAGGACAAGGCGACGCTGGACAACACATCCGAACGGAAGCGCGACAACAAGACGAGCTTCGGCCTCGACACGAGCTGGGACACGAAGCTGCCCCTGCTCAATGGCAAGCGAAGCGGCACGATCGATTCCAAAATCGACTCCAAGAGCGAGACCAAGGGCGAGGGCGCGATCAACCGTTCCGAGAGCATCGAGCTACTGGTTGCGGCGGTGGTGGCTGACGTGATGCCCAACGGCAACCTGATCATCAGTGGCACGCAAGAGGTGCGCGTGAACTTCGAAGTCCGCGTGCTTACCGTGCAGGGGATCGTGCGTCCGCGAGATATATCGACCGAGAACATGGTCTCCTACGAGAGGATTGCGGAAGCCCGCATATCTTACGGTGGACGCGGGCGTATTACGGATGTGCAGCAGCCGGCCTGGGGCCAGCAGCTGCTCGACAAGTTTTCGCCGTTTTAGCGGGGGCGGCGAGGCGCGATGGCAAAACCCGCCGCACCAGCCCCCCAGGCGGCGCCAACGGCTATAGCACCGGCCGCGGGTCCGACACTGCTGTCACTGATCATGGCGACGGCCGTTCTAACCGGGCTGTCGGTGGGTGCAGGCGGCATGTTCGGGCTTCAGGTCCTGTCCAAGATGGGGCGGCAACCGCCGCCGGCGGCCAAGACGGAAACGAAGACCGGCGAAAGCGCCAAGGGACGCTTCTCCGACAAGGCCAGTCTCCACGCGCTGAGTCCAATCGTCACCAATCTAGCGAGCCCCGAGAACACGTGGATCCGGCTGGAGGCGTCGATCGTGATCGATGGGGAAGGCGATGCGAAGGGGCTTGCTGCAACCATCACCGAAGATACGGTTGCCTATCTGCGCACGCTTTCGCTGCCTCTCATCGAGGGTGCGAGCGGTCTGCTGCACTTGCGCGAGGATTTGAACGACCGCGCGCGCATCCGCAGTGGCGGCAAGGTGCGAGACCTGATCGTCCACACATTGATCGTTGAATGAGGGGATGGTGAAGAAACTCGCCCTCATCGCGTTGCTGGTCTTGCTGAGCGCTACGGCGGCCTCGGCCCAGGTGCCCAAGCTGGAGACGCTCATCCCCGGGACGGACGGCACTGCGGCCGGCAGGATCGTCCAGCTCATCCTCGTAATTACGGTGCTGTCGGTGGCGCCTGGCCTGCTGGTGATGGTGACCTGCTTTACCCGCTTTGTGGTGGCGCTTTCCTTCCTGCGCGCGGGGCTCGGGCTGCAGACCACGCCTGCAAATCTCATCCTTATCAGCCTCGCCTTGTTCATGACCTTCTACGTCATGGGGCCGACGTTCGACCAAGCCTGGCAGAACGGCGTGCAGCCCCTGATGGAGAACAAGATCAACGAGCAGGAGGCCTTCACACGCATTAGCACGCCGTTCAAAGCCTTCATGCGCGCCAATGTCAGAGACAAGGACCTGAAGTTGTTCGAGGAACTGGCGCCACCGTCCCGGCAAAAAGGGTCATCGCAGGCGGATCTCGCGCCCATCCCGCCTGCTCAGTCAGGAACGGCAGCCGATGGCAGCGATGTCGAATTGCGGGTGCTGATCCCGGCGTTCATGATCTCCGAGCTCAGACGCGGCTTCGAGATCGGCTTTCTGATCGTTCTGCCCTTCCTGGTCATCGACCTGATTGTGGCGACGCTCACCATGTCGATGGGCATGATGATGCTGCCTCCGACGGTTATTTCGCTTCCCTTCAAGATTTTATTCTTCGTTTTGATCGACGGTTGGAACTTGCTGGTGGGCTCGCTGGTCCGATCATTTGTCTGACGCGAGGCTTACGCGTTAAGCGATATGCAACCTTTTTTGCTTAACCATGTTTCCCATGGCAGGTCGGAGCGCACACAGACGGGGCTCCAAGAGGCTTGATGCCACTCTGCCACACCGGCCAAGTCCCGGTATGTCCCCGTTTGTTGGCATTATGTCTCGAGGGTCCCGCAAATGAGCAGCATCAACACCAACGTTGCGGCGATGACAGCGCTGCAGTCGCTCACCGCCACCAATAAATCGCTGACTGAAACGCAGAACCGCATCTCCACCGGCTTCCGCGTCGCCGATGCTTCCGACAACGCCGCCTACTGGTCGATCGCCACCACCATGCGCTCCGACAACGCGGCGATGTCTACCGTGCAAGACGCTCTCGGCCTCGGTGCCGCCACGGTCGACGTGGCCTACACCGGCATCAACAGCGCCATCAAGGTGGTGGACCAGATCAAGAGCAAGCTGGTCGCTGCCCGCCAGCCCGGCGTCGATCGCGGCAAAATCCAGAGCGAAATCACCGAGCTGCAGTCGCAGCTGCAGGGCGTTGCCGAGTTCGGCCTCGTTCTCCGGTGAGAACTGGCTGTCGGTGGACTCCGGCGCTGCGACCTACAATGCCAGCAAGTCCATCGTCGCCTCGTTCTCGCGCACGGGCGGCGCGGTTTCGATCGGCACCATCGACATCGATGTCGGCGGCACCAAGCTGTTCGACGCCGACGATCAGTCGGGTATCCTTGACGTGATCGATACCACCACCAACGGCGGCGTAGACTACTCGGTTGCCGGCTCCGCTGATGCTCTTGACATCTCCGCGCTGACCGATAGCGACGACGATCTTGCCGATCTCGAGCAGATGATCGGCTATGTGGACTCGGCGATCTCGTCGATGACCGACTCGGCCACCGCCCTGGGTGCGGCCAAGGCGCGCATCGGCATCCAGCAGGACTTCGTCAAGAGCCTGATGGATGCCGTCAGCCGCGGCGTCGGCCAGTTGGTCGATGCCGACATGAACGAGGAGTCGACCAAGCTGCAGGCCCTGCAGGTCAAGCAGCAGCTTGGCGTACAGGCGCTCAGCATCGCCAACTCCTCGAGCCAGACGATCCTCTCGCTCTTCCGGTAAAACGCACTAAGCGCAGTGCTGCAAATCGGCCACGCCCTTTCCAGGGCGTGGCCGATGGCGTTGCAATTCGGCTGTTAGGCCCGGCGCAAGCTCAAGAGATTAATACATGAGTAAGAATCGTCATCTAATCCTTACCAAATCGTAGGTCCTTTAACGTTTGTAGCGTTGGATCGGTCAAGACGCCCCAAAAAGGCGTGATGCACTCTGCCATACCGGCGCAAGCCGGCATGTACTGCGTTTCCGATAACCTTTTTTGAGAGACGCACAGATGAGTAGCATCAACACCAACGTCGCAGCCATGACTGCGCTGCAGACGCTCAGCCAAACCAACAAGCAGCTCACGGAGACACAGAACCGTATCTCCACCGGCTACCGAGTTGCCGACGCATCCGACAACGCCGCCTACTGGTCGATTGCAACGACTATGCGTTCCGATAATGCGGCGCTCTCGACGGTGCAGGATGCGCTGGGGCTCGGTGCTGCAACGGTTGATACCGCTTACACGGCGGTCAACAGCTCGATCAAGGTTGTCGACCAGATCAAGAGTAAGCTGGTCGCCGCCCGCCAGCCCGGCGTCGATCGCGCCAAGATCCAAAGCGAAATCACCGAGCTGCAATCCCAGCTTCGCGGTATCGCCGAATCCGCTTCATTCTCCGGTCAGAACTGGCTGTCGGTCGACAGCTCTGATCCCGGCTATAACGCGGTCAAGTCCATCGTCTCGTCATTTTCACGGTCGGGAGGCGTGGTCTCGATCGGCACGATCACGATTGACCTGGAGAACACCAAGCTGTTCGACGCCAACGATCAGTCGGGCATCCTCGACACCCAAAGCACGACGACCAATGGCGGCGTGGACTACTCCGTCGCGGGCTCGACCGATGCGGTGAATATTGCGGCGCTGACCGACGGCGTCGACGACCTGGCCGATCTCGAGGAGATCATCGGCGTGGTTGACGGCACCATATCCCGGATGACGGATGCAGCGACGGCTCTTGGTGCGTCCAAGGCGCGCATCAGCATCCAGCAGGATTTCGTCAAGAGCCTGATGGATGCCGTCAGCCGCGGTGTCGGCCAGCTGGTCGATGCCGACATGAACGAGGAGTCGACGAAGCTGCAGGCCTTGCAGGTCAAGCAGCAACTCGGCGTGCAATCGCTGTCGATCGCCAACACGTCGAGCCAGTCGATCCTTTCGCTCTTCCGGCAATAAGGCTTCCAGAATAGTTGCGCCTGCTGCGGCCGCGCCCTCGTTCGGGGGTGCGGCCTGATTGCGTGGGCTGCCGCAACGCGATCGCGCAATTCTCGCGCAAGGTTCGTACCGGACTATCAACGTTCAATCGATTGGCAGATCCGGGGTTTTGAGAATGTTCGGGCTGGAACAGCTTGAGCGGCTATGGACCAGCCTCCTGGGGCTGGGCGCGCGCCGTCTTGCCGGCCTCGGCATTGTAGGTGTCACCGTTTTTGCCGTGGTCGGCTTTAGCAGCTACTACCTGAGCCGCCCCGACTTTGAGACGCTCTACATCGGTCTCAATGCGCAGGACGTCAGCCGCATCGGCGCGGCCCTGAAGGAGGCGGGCGTTACGTTCGACGTGAACGCCCAAGGCAACGCCGTTTCGGTACGCCGCGGACAGACGTCGCAGGCACGCATGCTGCTCGCGGAAAAGGGTCTGCCGACGAGCTCCAATGCGGGCTACGAGCTGTTCGACAAGATGGGGTCCATGGGCCTCACGTCCTTCATGCAGGAGATCACGCGGCTGAGGGCACTGGAAGGCGAGATTGCGCGCACCATCCAGGCCATGAAAGGCGTGAAGGGCGCGCGCGTGCACATCGTGCTGCAGGACACGGGATCATTCCGGCGCACGCGCCAGCAGCCATCGGCCTCCGTCATCATCCGCACTGAGTCGGTCGACGATATTTCCTCGGCGGCGGCGATCAGGCATCTCGTGGCTGCAGCGGTACCTGGCATGACCGTCGATCAGGTGACGGTGCTCAATACGGACGGCGTGCTGATGGCCGCGGGCAGCGATGCGTTCAACGCCTCGCCGGCGAAGATGCTTACGCTGGAAAAGACGCTCGGCAAGGAATTGCATGACAACGTGATGCAGACCCTGGCGCCTTATCTCGGGCTCGACAATATGCGCGTCAGCGTCGCACTGCGGCTCAACACCGACAAGCGGCAGATCAACGAGACCAACTTCAATCCTGAGGGCAAGACCGAGCGGTCGGTGCGCACGGTCAAGGAGACGGGTAGCTCGCAGAACAGCAACGCCAATAAAACGACCGTTGGGGTTGAGCAGAACATTCCGGCGGATCAAGCGACAACCGCCGGTCCCGGCGGCGACCAGAACAAGAAGCAGAACGAGCGCCGCGAAGAGCTGACTAACTACGAGGTGAGTTCCAAGACCACTCAGACGATCAGCGAAGGCTACAAGGTCGAGAATCTGGCCATTGCGGTGGTCGTCAACCGCAAACGCATGATCGCTGCGATCGGCGATGGCGCCGCCCCCGACGCGCTGGACAAGCAGCTCAAGGAAGTGGAGCGCCTGGTCGGGTCTGCGGCCGGAGTGGATGCAAAAAGGGGCGATCAAATCACCGTCGCGGCGGTGGAGTTTCTGCCAAACGACCGCGCGGAGGCCCTGCCCGCACCTGGGCTCATGACTCAGCTCCTGATGGATCACACGGGCAACCTGATCAAGGCGTTGGCTTTGATCGCTGTTGTGTTGATCGCAATATTTGGGCTGCGGCCGGCTATGAAGATGCTGCTGGAAGCCAGGACCGACCTACCGGAACAAAATCCGCAGCTGCCGAACACGTCAGCCGCGCCCGGCATAACCCAGGCCTCCGCCGCCGGCAAAGTTGCCAGGGAGCAGCAGTCGCCCAACCTCATAGCAGATTTGACGAGCAAGCTCGGGCGTACACCGCAAAAGCGGCTCGAACAGATGATCGACTTCGACGAAGAGCAGGCGGCCGCCATACTCAAGCAATGGATGCGGGGAGCTAGAAGCGCATGATCGCGGTTCCCGCGGCCCGCTATCTAGCCGACTTCGGTGCCGATGGTGATGCCCGGGCACCGCACGCGGGCGGCGCGCCGGTCAAGAACGACAGCGTGGCAGCGGCGGCAAGGATCGACGAGGCGTTTGCGCGCGGCATTGACGATGGACGGGCTGCAGCAGAGTCCGAGTTCGAGACCAAGCTCGAGGAGCAGAGGGCCGAGTTCGCTGCCCAGCTTGCCGCCGAGAGGCAGGAGTGGGCGGCCGGAACGGGAGAGGAATTGGCAAACCGCCTGCTCGCGGCTGTGCAGGAGTTCGAGAGCCGGGTGGCGGAGACAACAGCGCGCATCCTGAAACCCTTTCTTGCGGTCGAGCTGCGCCGCCAGGCGATTGAAGAACTGCAATCCAGTCTCGACATGCTGATGGCAACCGACTCGGGCGTAAGCCTTAGCATCAGCGGCCCGGCGGATGTTCTGGAGGCCCTGCGCGGGCAGCTCTCGGGCAAGGCGGCCACTGTTACCTACACTCCGAGCGATGACTGCGATGTACGCATCGTGGCCGGCTCGGCCGTGCTGGAAACACAACTCAAGGGCTGGATGGCGAAGCTCGACGAGGCGATACGGTGAAAGCAGGCGACGAAGATACCAACGCGCATGAGCTGGTTCTCATTCGCCGGCGCGCGGCGTCCGAAGAAGGGGGCCATCACGGCGGCGTATGGAAAATCGCCTACGCCGACTTCATGACCGCCATGATGGCGTTTTTTCTGGTCATGTGGCTGATCAACTCGACCGACCAGCGCGTTCTGACCCAGGTCGCCAACTACTTCAATCCCATGCGCCTGACGGACAGCACGCCTCATTCGCGCGGACTCAATACCGTCGAGAGCGGAGAACAAGGCAAGCAGGGCAAGCAAACTTCGGTCGGCGATCCCAAGGACATGCACAAGGGCAAGGAGAAGGCGCAGGACAAGTCTGAAGCCAATCCCCCAGCGCCCAAGAGCGACGCCAAGGAGGATGCAAGTACGACGAATACGGCAAGATACACCGAGCAGGCGCTTTTCAGCGATCCGTACGGTGTGCTGGCCAGGATTGCCGCAGAAGCTCCGACCGATGCTGTGCCGGCTGCGGGCAAGGAAACCCGCAACGCGAGCGATGCGTTTCGTGATCCGTTCGATCCGGCAGCGCTGCACGCTGCGCCCGACAAGCGTTCCACCAAGACCAAGGCGAAGATCGGACCGCCAGCCAAGGAAGCCGTTGTCGGCCCGCTTGGCGGTGAAGCCAAGACGGAGCAGGACACGAACGCAACTCCCAAGGTCGTGCAGGGTCCGGAGGCACAGAAGCTGGCGCCGGCAGCGGGCGGCGAGGCGAAGACGCCGCGCGATCACGCTGCGCTACTACGCGAAGCGGCCGCTCCCGCAGACAAGGCAAACGAGTTGGCCGTTCAGGAAGCGCTGAAGGCTGCGAAGCAGGCCGAGGCGCAAAAGGCGGAGGCACAGAAAGCCGAAGCGCAAAAGGCCCTGAGCGAAGAGGCAGCCAAAATCGAGAATGACATCAGGCGTGTGGCTTCGCAGCTGCAAGGGTCGATCCCCAACATCAATGTAACGGTCGCCGAGGACGGTGTTCTGATCAGCCTGACCGACGACTACGATTTCGGCATGTTCGCGATCGCTTCCGCCGAGCCGCGCCCGGCAATGGTTGTGATCATGGAGAAGATCGCCAAGATCGTGCAGACCTATCCGGAACAGCTCATCGTGCGCGGCCACACGGACGGCCGGCCCTACCGATCGGGCAGCTACGACAACTGGCGGCTTTCGACAGCGCGCGCACACATGGCCTACTACATGCTGGTGCGCGGGGGTGTCGACGAGAAACGGTTCGAGCGCGTTGAGGGATATGCCGATCGCAGCCTCAGGGTGTCGGGTGATCCGGACGCGGCGCAGAACCGGCGCATCGAGATCCTGTTGCGGAGACCCAGGCAGTGAGGTGCGTCCTGACGCTCGCCGGCGTGATGATCGCATGTGTGCTGGGGTCCATGGGTGCCGCCCACGGCCAGGACGGCAAGGGTGAGCCGTTCGAACTCGTGCGCTCACTGCAATCGCTGCAGGACCAGGTCGTGCGGGGAAATACCAGGGCCCATGCCGCGCAGCGTGTGCTGCTCGCGCACATTGCCGAGCAGTTCGACGCCCTCAAGCCCGAGGGGTGGAAAGATCCGAAGAATGCGCGGGCAGCGGTGGTGTTCGTGCTGAGCGGCGGCAGCGCGCGCGCGCTGCAGAAGCTGGTGCGCAGCGGCGCGAGCACAGACATCAACGAAAAGCTGCTCAAGGGTACCTTGGCTTATGGGGAGGGCCGGCATGACGAGGCCGCAGAACTGCTGGCGAGCGTAGAGGCGCGTGCGCTCGATCCTGGCACGGCGGGGCTCGTGGCTTATGTGCAGGGAGAATTGGCAGCGAAGAAAGAGCCCGCAAAAGCACTGGTCCACTTCGACGATGCCCGCCTGCTTGCCCCCGGCACGATCGTCGAGGAGGCCGCGCTGCGGCGCCAGATTGCCCTGCTCGCTGCAAGCGGCAACGCCGTTCGCTATGAGGCGCTCGCGACCCAGTATCTGCGTCGATTCCCCAACTCGGTGTACGCCGGCGGTTTCCGGCAGCAGTTTGCCTTGGCGATTGCAGGCCATACGGATGCGGCGGAGTCGGGCCGGCTCGACCGCCTGGAACGCATGCTGGGCGGTGTGGCCCAGTCGGACCGGCGCGAGGTGTATCTGATAATCGCCAAGGAAGCCGTCGCCAAGGGCAGGATGGGGATGGCGAAATTCGCTGCCGCAAGTGCCCAGCCGCTAGCGGAAGCAGGTAGCGCGGATCGAGAGCGTGCGCGGCTCTACGAAGGTGCGGCCCTGATCGTCACCGAGGAGTTCGATCGCGGCGTTGAAGTTCTGGGTGCGGTGGAGCGCAGCAAACTGGCCGAGACGGATACTGCACTGCTCGACGCGGCGCTGTCCGTTGCGGGTCAGGTGCGTCGCATGCCCGATACGCCGGATGCCGAGCCGCCAGGTGCGGTCAGTCCGGCAGGCGAGGGTACAGGCCAGGCGCTGACGCAAGCGCGCAAGGCAGTCGCACAGGTAGACGAGATCTTGAGCGGGGCAGACAAGCGATGAACACAGGCGCGGTATCGCAGCCGATTGCGGCAGGAGAGGCGACGGCCGACCGGTCGCGGAGCGCCGGGCGAAAGGGCGGATCCGACGGCGAAGGAAGCGGCGGCTTTTCAGGGTTGCTTTCGAAACTCGCCAGCAATCGCGAGCAGGAAGACCACCAGACGGTACCGGCGAAGGAAGCGCCCCTCGATGGCAGCGACATCAGCCGGGTCCTCGACTGGCTGAGGAGCAGTGTCGAAGCGGCGGCAGGCGATGGGCACGCACCCGACCCGGAGCAGGAGCGCCCGCAGCCCGACAGCGGAGGTGGCGGTCTGACCGACATCGACGTGAATGCGCTCATGCAGGTGTTGAACGGAAACGCGGCGCCGGCCGGCGCCAATGGGCTGGCGGCCATGGCCGGGCGCGTCGCCAACGGAACGGCGACCAAAGCCGAGACCGCGCTGATGCAGGCCGCGGTGACGGCTCGGGAGGGCGAAGCGCTGTCTCCCGAGCAGCTCATTTTCGCAAGCCTGACGAAGGCCCCCGTCCGGACCGAGGAGCCTGAAAGCGATGAGGCAAAGGCGACACCGACGCCTGTTACGCTGACCGTGGTTCGCCGCGAAACGCATCTGGCGCCCGTCGTCGACGCCGGGGTGGAATGGGCGGCGCGCCTGGTCGCAGAAGGCGGCAGGCCGCTTCGTGCCGGCGTGCAGAGGGATACGGCATCCTCCGGGGATGTTCAGCGGCTTGAGGCAGAAAGCGGCACGGAACCGAGCGGGGAGGCGCAGCTTGCTGACCCGCAAAGGGCCGTCACGCCCGTGCGCGATGGACAATTGGGCAACGACGGGCGGCGCGGTTCCGCGCCCATGGCGGAACCACAAGTCGACTCCGGAGGCGCTGACCGGCGCCGGCGACGGCGCGGCCCCGATCGGGCGCTCCGATGCCCTCATCAATACGAGCTTTGCCGGCGGCGCGGTCGCACACCAGATTGCAGATCGCGTTGCCAGCGAGGCTGGAACGCTCACCGCGCAGACAGGCCGGCCCGATGCGCCGACCTTTGCGGTGAAACATGAGCCGGCGGTTAAAGTGCTGCACATCCAACTGCAGCCTGAAGGACTGGGCACCGTCACCATACGCATGTCGGTCAAGGACCAGACTTTGCGGCTCGATCTCGAGGTGGGACGCGGCGAGACCGCGCAGTTGATCCAGAGAGATCGCGAAACGCTCTCGGCGCTGCTGCGCTCCGCCGGATACATGATCGATGGCGTCGAGGTGAGGGTTGCCGATCCCGGCGGCGCCAGTGCGCAGAGCGGAAACGGCCAGGCCAACACGCCGATGCACGGCGGTGGGCAGTCCGGGTCGTCGCAGGCGGAAGGAAGGTCGCCCGGAGAGCGGTCGCAGGATGGGCGGCCGCAGAACGAGCGCGGGAACAATGCTTTCGGCAAAGGGAGGAACGGTGAAGACGAGCAAGCTCGCAACACTGCTCGTAGCAGCGGCGTGTACATTTAGCCTGCCAGCGGCCGCAGCCGGCGCCGGGGCCAGCAACCTCTGCGAGCGCCAGATGACGCACGCGGCCCAGAAGCATGGCGTGCCTTTGGGTGTGCTCTATGCCGTGGGGCTGACCGAGACCGGTCGCGGCAATTCACTCCGTCCCTATGCGCTCAACATCGAAGGCAAAGCTTCCTACGATGACGACAAGGAAGCGGCATTGCGCCGGTTCGCAGGTGCGCGGGCGGCCGGGATAAAGCTGATCGACGTCGGCTGCATGCAGATCAACCATCACTTTCACGCCACGCAGTTCGGGTCCGTCGAGCAGATGTTCGAACCGGCAGCCAATGTCGAATATGCAGCACGCTTTTTGAAGGAGCTGAAGGCGCGCGAAGGCAACTGGACCATGGCGGTGGCGCGGTATCATGCAGGCCCGGACAACGATCCGGCCCAGAAGCGCTACGTGTGCCGGGTGATCGCCAACATGGTTGCGACAGGATTTGGCGCGTGGACCAGCCAGTCGCGCACGTTCTGCCAGCATTGAGCGTTTACGCAGCGTAAACCGACTCAGTTATCCTGTGTCACGGGTATGGCCCCGGCGGGCACGAACTCATCTGGAGGTGCAGCCTTGTTAAAAACTGGGGCAAAGACCGGACTTCTGGGCCCATACCGGCTGAACTTCGACACCATCGATGCCGCCATCACGCGCAGCTCGGCAGGGGTCTATGCGCTGGGCTACACCAGTCCCGAAGGGAAATTCTGCATCAACCACGTCGGCCGTGCCAATTCCGACGTGAAGAGCAAGCTGCGCAATTGCATCGGCTCGGCAACGCTGTTCAAGTTCAGCTACCTGCCGACCTCGAAGGCGGCTTTCGAACGCGAATGCGAGCTGTTTCACGACCTAAGTCCACCTGGCAACCGGGTGCATCCGGGCCGGGCGGCTGGAACTAGTTGGGGATGTCCTCGCTGCCGTATCTTTGATCGACGCCCGTGAGCATATCGAGGACGTCAGTCAGCGCCGCCTGGTAGCCGTGGTGCCAGTAGGCACGCTCGGGAGTGTCGCTGTCGAGATGCTTCTGGTCGGCAGCCGTATAGGGCGCCTCCTCGTCGAGCCAGTCCCGAATGCCGTCCCTGCGACGCCGCAGGAGCGAGAGGGGGTTGCTTTCAGACATGAACGCACAACCAGAGAAATGAGCCGGGGCACAGTCGCCACCCTCTTGGTTCTACCCCAATCGTCTTGGAGTTCGGGCAACGGCGGCGGCCGGATTTATTTCAAATTGCAGGTTTTCTGCCGAGGGTCCGGTAACCAGCCTCCAGCGTCACTCCGGCGGGAATCGACGCCAGCAGACTGAGAATTGGCGAGATTTGCGTAAATCTTCGCCTGCGCGGAGGTGACGTTGCATTAACCATGATGGTTTGATCGACCCGCCGATGCATCCGGGCAGCCATGCGTTTCGGTGGAAGCGCTACCGCGGGCGCGGCTTGGCACCCCGCAGGGCCTCGTCGATCAGCGAATTGGCAATGGTCATGCGCCGGGTCGCCTGATCGCGCACGGCCGGCGCGACGCGGTCGGGATGATTGGCCTTGGCAAATCTGCGCCGGATGAGCTTGAGGTCGGTGGAGGTCAGGTTCGGGGTGATGTGCAACTCGTCCACCACCTGCTCGTGCTCGGACTTGGGCGGCGGGGGCGGCTCGGGTGAAGCTTCTGCGGCGGGCGGACGGGAGAAGCCTTCGCTGTAGAGGCGCGACAGCAGGCCGGTGGACACGTAGGAGCGAAGCTTCCCCGCCATGCGGTCGACCGTATGCAAGAACTCGGCGCTGCCATACGAAGCCGCTTGGGGCTTGCGCGCGCCAACAGGCTCGCCGTCATCGGCCAGCGCGGCCCGGCGGGCTTCGTCCAAAGCCTTCAGGAATTCGTCGCGTTCGCGTGCTTTGAGGTTGATCATCGCGGCCATGTTACTGACACGTCTGCAACGTCACTGTGGAATGCTGTCATTTAGGCGGCGTTAATGCCGCACCATAAATGCACCGCATTCCCACTAGATGGCGATGCAAGGCGGCCACACGAATCTTTGCCAATTGGCTGTGCCACTGGTAGGCGATGTAAGTTGGCTCCACATCTGCTGCGATCCTTACCACAGCCCTCAAGCACCCCAATGACCAGACGCTTCATCATCACCGGCCTTGTCGCTGTCCTTCTCCTCGGGGGGCTCGCGTGGTTCAACTTCTCTTTCAAGCCCAACATGATCAAGACGATCCTGTCGTCCCAGGTGCCACCGCCGGCAACGGTGACATCGGAGGTCGCGCGCACGGAAAAATGGATCGAGCAGCTGCCTTCGATCGGCACGCTGATCTCCTCGCACGGCGTCGACATGACCTCCCAGGTCGCCGGCATCGTCACGGAAGTCTATCTTGAGAGCGGCGCTGACGCGTCGCGCGGCTCAAGCCTCGTGCAGCTCGACATCGCGGTGGAAAACGCCGACCTCGCGAGCGCCAAGGCAACCCTGCAGGAAGCCGAGGTCGCGTTCCAGCGACAGGAAGATCTGATTGCCAAGCGCGTTACGTCGGAGGCCAACCTGGATACGGCGCGCGCCAAGCGCGACACCGCGATGGCAGCCGTGAAGAGGATCGAGGCGGTGATCGCGCAGAAGACGATCAAGGCTCCGGTCTCCGGCCGGCTCGGCATCCGCAAGGTGGAGAGGGGGCAGTACGTGTCGCCGGGCATGGTGCTCGTCACGCTGCAGCAGCTCGACCCGATCCGCGTCGATTTCCCCATGCCGGAACAGCTGATCAGCAAGCTGCGCGTTGGCCAGCAGGTGGAGGTGACCGTGGACACTTTCCCCGGCGAGGTCTTCAAGGGCGAGATCGAATCCCTCGACGCGCGCGTGGCGCAGGACACACGCACCCTGCTCGTGCGCGGCAGTTTGCCCAACGGCACGCGCAAACTGCTTCCCGGCATGTTCGCCAACGTGGTCGTGCTCGCGGGCGATCCGCGGGACGTCATCACCGTGCCGCGCACGGCCATTACCTACAGCCTTTACGGCGACAGCGTTTATGCGGTGAAACAGGTGGCGTCCGAGGCCCCGAAAGCAGACGACAAGGCGGGGGCGCCGGCCGAACCGAAGCTTGTCGCCGATCGCCGCTTCGTGAAGACGGGAGAGGCGCGCGAGGATCGTGTCACGATCCTCTCCGGCGTCGCCGCAGGCGAGCAGGTGGTTACGACCGGCCAGCTGAAGCTCAATCCTGGTGCCGCCATCCGTATCGACAACACGCAGCCGCTGTCCCGGCCCGAAGTTCGGCCGAAGCAATAGGGGAGCGGTTGCCATGTCGTTCACCGACATTTTCATTCGCCGGCCCGTGCTCGCTACGGTCGTGAGCCTGATGATACTGCTGGTCGGACTGGCGGCCCTGTTCAATCTGTCGGTGCGGCAGTATCCCGAGATCACCAACACGACTCTGACCATCACCACCGCCTATCCCGGCGCGAATGCGGAGCTCATCAGGGGGTTCATCACCACCCCCATCATGTCGGCGGTCGCAAGTGCGGAGGGTATCGACACGCTGACCTCGTCGTCGCAGCAGAACGTCAGCACCATCACCTTGAACCTGCGCCTCGACGCCAACGCGGACCGCGCCGTGTCCGACGTGTTGTCGAAGGTTCAGCAGGTCAAGAACATACTGCCCCGCGAGGCGCAGGATCCAATCGTCACGCGCCAGACCGGCGATACGACCGCGCTGATGTATATGTCGTTCAACAGCAAGGTCATGACCGCCTCGCAGATCACCGACTATCTGACGCGCGTCGTGCAGCCCCGCCTGCAGACGATCGACGGCGTCGCCAACGCGCAGATCCTGGGCGGCCAGACCTTCGCCATGCGCATCTGGCTGAACCCCGACAAGATGGCGGCGCTCGCCATCACGCCGCTCGACGTGCGCACGGCGTTGACCGCGAACAACTTCGTCACGGCGGCAGGGCAGGTGAAGGGCGACTTCGTCCAGACCAGCATCAATGCCCAGACGCTGCTCGACAACCCCACTGCCTTCGGCAAGCTGGTGGTGGCGACGCGGGGCGACGCACTGGTTCGCCTCGACGATATCGCCGCCATCGAGCTGGGCCCAGAGAGCGCCAATTCCTCCTCGGTGTTCGACGGTCAAAAGGCCGTGTTCATCGGTGTGTTCGCCACGCCGACGTCCAACCCGCTGGTCGTCATCGACAAGGTGCGCAAGGCATTCCCGGATATTCAGCGCCAGCTCCCGGAAGGCATGGAAGCCGCCATTGCCTACGACGCGACCAAGTTCATCGAAGCGTCCATCAAGGAGGTGCAGACGACGCTGATCGAGGCCGGACTGATCGTGATCGTGGTGATCTTCCTGTTCCTCGGCAACCTGCGCTCGACCATCATTCCCGTCGTCACCATTCCGCTGTCGCTGATTGGCGTGATGTTCGTTCTGCTGGCGCTTGGATATTCGATCAATCTGCTGACGCTTTTGGCGCTGGTGCTTGCCATCGGCCTGGTGGTCGACGACGCCATTGTGGTGGTGGAAAACATCCATCGGCATATCGAAGAGGGCATGCAGCCCTACGATGCGGCGATTACCGGGGCGCGCGAAATCGCGGTGCCGGTGATCTCGATGACCATCACGCTGGCGGCGGTCTATGCGCCGATCGGGTTCGTGGCCGGCCTGACCGGTGCGCTGTTCCGTGAGTTCGCGTTCACGCTGGCCGGCGCCGTCATCGTCTCGGGCATCATAGCGCTCACGCTGTCGCCGATGATGGCTTCCAAGCTGCTGAAGGCGGAGCACGGCAGCGGCCGTTTTGTCCGCATTCTCGATCGCGTGTTCGGAAGTCTGCGGCGGCGCTATGAGGGACGGCTGCATCGCACGCTCGATCGGCGGCCGGTCACGATCATGGTGCTGGTGGTCGTCATGGCGGCGACGGCCATCATGTATATGACGTCGCAAAGCGAGCTGGCGCCCGAGGAAGACCAGGGCATCCTGTTCAACGTCGTGAAGACGCCGCAGCCCGCCAACCTCGACTATCTGGAACAGGCGACGGCGCAACTCGGCAAGGTGTTCGAAACCGTGCCCGAGAAGGAGCACGTCTTCACCATCAACGGTCTCACCGACGTGCACCAGGCGTTCTCGGGCATCCTGTTCAAGCCGTGGGAGGAGCGCACGCGCACGCAAAAGCAGATCCTGGCGGGGCTGCAGGGCAAGGTCGCCGGCATCGCCAACGCGCAAGTGTTCACGTTCCCGCTGCCGTCGCTGCCGGGTTCGCGGGGCGGCGCCTCGGTGCAGTTCGTGATCACGACCACGGCCGACTATCCTCAGCTCGCCCAGGTGCTGGATAGGCTGAAGACCGAAGCGCAGAAAAGCGGCATGTTCATCTTCATCGACGCGGATCTCAGGTTTGAGACGCCGCAGATCGAGATGAAGATCGACCACGACAAGGCCAATCGCCTCGGCATCAAGATGCAGGACATCGGCGGGTCGCTGGCGACGCTGCTCGGCGGCAACTATGTCAACCAGTTCAACCTGTACGGCCGCAGCTACAAGGTGATTCCGCAAGTGCCGCGCGAGTACCGGCTCACCACCGACTGGCTCAAGCGCTATCAGGTGCGCACCGGCACGGGCACGCTGGTACCGCTGTCGAGCGTCGTCTCGATCGGCAAGTCGGTGCAGCCCAACGCGCTCACGACCTTCCAGCAGCTCAACTCGGCGATCCTGAGCGGTGTGCCGTTTCCTGGCCGCACGGTGGGTGAGGCGATCACTTTCCTGAAGGCGAAGGCAGGCGAGGTTTTACCCGCGGGCTTCTCCTACGACTTCCAGGGCGAGAGCCGCCAGTACGTGCAGGAAGGCAGCAGGTTGGCGGTGACCTTCGTATTCGCGCTCATCATCATCTATCTGGTGCTGGCGGCGCAGTACGAGAGTTTCCGAGATCCGCTGATCATCCTGATCGCGCTGCCGACGGCGATGTTTGGTGCGCTGATACCCATCAATCTCGGTCTCGCCAGCATCAACATCTACACGCAGGTGGGGCTGGTGACCCTGATCGGGCTCATCTCCAAGCACGGCATCCTGATGGTGGACTATGCCAATCATCTGCAGGAGAACGAGGGCCTGAGCCGGCGCGAGGCGATCGAGCGCGCCGCGGCGATCCGGCTGCGTCCCATCCTGATGACCACGGCCGCGATGGTGGTGGGCATGCTGCCGTTGCTGATCGCCGCCGGTGCGGGTGCGGCGAGCCGGTTTTCGATCGGGCTGGTGATCGCGGCCGGCATGACGGTTGGCACGCTGTTTACGTTGTTTGTGACCCCGGTCGTCTACACCTACGTGGCACGCGATCACGCTGCGCATCGTGTGCCCAAAGCATCCAGCGCGCCGCCGGCGGCTGTGGAAAGACCGGCCGAATAATCGGCCTTTCCTGTTGTTGCGCAGTAGGTTGCCTGTCAGCAGCGTTGCCTGCGGCACGCGCCTCATAACGGCCGTCAACTTTTCGGACCATTTGTGGGTGACTTGTTAACTGTCGCCTGCCAGGGTGGCTCGCGTATGGTCAGTCAACAGTAAGCGGTTGTGCCAGTTCGGTCATGGGTACCTCAGTCAACAGCAGCGAACGCCCTGCCGACAGCGGCGTCACCATCTCCTTCGGCGAGCGCTTCGCCGCCTCCGATCAGTTCGATGCGATTTTCCGCGAGGGCATGGCCCTGGTGGAGCACGCCGCGACCTACCTCGACGGGGCGGGCCGCAAGGAAGCGCGCCAGCTGCGCGGCCCTCCGGCGATGCTCTACGCAACCGAGAGCATGCGCCTCACCACCCGCCTGCTCGAGCTTGCCTCGTGGCTGATGATCCGCCGCGCGCACAAGGAAGGCGAGATCACGCTTGTTGAGGTGCGCAGGAAGCTCGCTCGCGTGCGTCTGACGGCGCCGGGCCGGTTGGGACACATCAAGGGTTTCGACGAGCTGCCGGAAGGCTTGCGCAAGCTCATCTCGGCGAGCTTTGCGCTCAATGATCGGATCGTGCGCCTCGACTGCGCCATGCAAGTGGTGGTGGGCGAACCGGACGCCGCGGGCAGTCCGGTGGAGGCGCAGGTCGCCCGTCTGGAACAGGCCTTCGCAAGTCGCGCGGGCTAAGCGCCCTGTACTGACCGGTGCCAAGCTTGGGATGCCCTCTCGGGGCTCGGCCATCGCCTATTCCTGAACCGTCAGCAGGTTGGCGTCGCGTGCCAGCCGCCATTTGCCGTCCGGCTCCTTGCGCAGGATGCTGAGGGTGTAGCCCGCGCGCCGGACGATGTTGCCGGCAGGTGTCGTCATCGCCACCAGCAGATGACCGCGCAGGTAGGCCCAGTCGCCGAGCACCTTAAGCTCGCGAATCTCGCTCGTGCCCTCCATGTGCATGTCCTTCATGTTCTGTGAGGCGGCGGCGAACGCCGCCTTGCCGAACGGCTCGCGGCCGGGGACCATGAACACCACGTCGTCCGTCATCAGGCTCAGCACCGTATCGGTGTCGCCGGCCTGGCTGGCGGACATCCAGGTGGCGATCAGGTCGCGAATGGCGCGTTCGTCGTCGGACATCGGGCATTGCTCCACGGCAGGTCGCGCACGCCGGTAGCGTGTTCCTGCATAACGCCGAGCACGGCCTTTGGCTCCGCTACATCGCCCGCTTGGGAACCGTCTGCAGGAAATCGCCGAGTTGCTTGGCCCAGAACTTGGCGTTGCCGGTGGTGCCGTGGCCGCGCGTGTCTTCGCTGGCGGGGATGAGGTAGAGGCGGCCGTTCTTCACGCGCTTGAGCTCGCGCTCCATGATGCCGGTTTCGGGCGGATTGCGCTCGTCGTCGGCGGCATTGATGGCGAGCAGCGCGGCCTGGATGCGCTCCAGCCCCGGCGAGGCGTTGTAGTCGCGCGAGGAATCCCACTGGTACACGAAGTTGTTGGCGTCGGCCTTGAAGGGCGCCGCCAGCCGCGCATCGACCAGTTTGTCGGCGGCATCGCGGGTCGGCGCCAGTTTCTGGAAGGCCAGCGTGCCGCCATTGGTGGCTACGGCGAAGAATGTGTTGGCCATCTTCATCGAGCGCGGCTGCGTGGTGTAGTCGCCGTCTTTGTACTCGGGGTCGGTGCGGATGGTGTCGATCATCAGCCGGCGCAGCATCCAGTTGCGGCTCGCCATCTCGGAGGGTTGCGACGCCATGGGGACGAGCGCATCCATGGTGTCGGGATACTTGGCGCCCCACAGCCAGGTATGCATGCCGCCCATCGAGTTGCCGATCACGAGGCGCAGATGGCGGATGCCGAGGCCTTCCTTGATCAGGCGGTAGTGGGCCTCGACCATGTCGTCATAGTTGTACTTGGGGAACTTGGCGCGCAGGCCGTCGGAGGGCTTCGATGATTTGCCGTGGCCGAGCCCGTCCGGGATGATGATGTAATACCTGCTGGCATCGAGCGCCTGGCCCTTGCCGAACAACTCGCCGCCGAAGGTTGCGCCGAGCATGCTGGCCGCGGAGCCGGTGGTGCCGTGCAGCACCAGCACCGGTTCGCCGGTGGACTCGCCGACGGTGGTGTAGGCGAGTCTCACCTCCGGCATCACCTCGCCGGTGTGGAACTTGAAATCGCGCGCGGTCCAGCTGCCTTCCTTCGGCGCGGGGAAGTCGGCGGCCAAAGCAGCCAGGGACGTGAGTGCGATGGCAAGCGCGATGACTATCGCGGCCGAGATAGTGCGGAGTTCATGGGCATTCTCCCGCTGCCGGCGCTTTGGGGCTGCGCAGTTGGCCCAATGCTACAGGAGATCGGCGAACGGCGAAATCCGGCTACTGCACGAACTTGCCGAAGAAATGATAGTCGGCCTTCGGCCCGTGCACCATCAGCGTCCAGTGCGTGGCCATGTCGGGGCTGGTGCAGTTGTTGCCGTGCGCCTGCACGATCAGCGTGATGCGCTGTCCGCTGCCCACCCCCGGCGTGAATATGCCGGTGCCGGAGGCGCTGGACGTCAGCTTCCATTCCTTGAACAGCGACGGTCCGGTGCCGCCTTCGCGCTCGTCGAGGCGCGGGTCGACCGAGAAGATCGCGACCGTGGCTGGAATGGCGAGAGTCAAGGTTCCCTTGCGGCCGGCCTTGTCGCTGAAGGCAAACACCCAACGGCCCGGTTCCTGCGAGACATGCATCTCGTATGTGCCGGACGGATTGGCGATGCCCTTGATGTCGGAGGTATCGCGCTCGCCGGTGTAGAGCTCGGCCTCCGCCATGAAGCGCAGCCGGCCGATCTCCTCGCGCAGCGTAGAGTCGAGCTTGGCGACGCCGACGTAACGCTGGCCCTGGTTGGTGCAGCAGGCGCAGGCCCAGGCTGCGACGCCGCTTGAGGCGAGCCCGCAGCCGACACAGAGCAGCAGCGCCAACGTGCGAAACGCCTGCATGCGCCACCTGAGAACGATGTTTTCCGGCCGGCCGACCTCATGCCGGCTTGCGGCCGCGTACCGCGAACGCGCGCATCCGGCTCCAGCGCCCAATGTAGGGCTCATACCGGTCGCCGGCGGCCCAGGTCGCGGGGGGTCGCGAGGGTGAGGTCATGCCGTGTTCCGTGAACGTCGCGCTGCAGTACGACAGCAACCGTTCGGCGCGGCTTTTCGATGGCGCGAGGGTCCAGAGCGAGGGCGAAGCCGATGCCCGGTCCACCGGCGCCTTGGCAGGGAGCTGCCTGGTGCTCCTCCGGAACATGGCACCCAAGCGGCCCTGGAGCCTTTTTCTTTGTGCTGCCAATATTCTAGCGCTACATTTTTGACCTGACGGGTCGGGAAATGTGGAAATGGCCACGCGCGCGCGCTCAACATTGCTGGCCGCTGTAGCGCTGGCCGGGTTTGGCGGCCCGGCGGCATCGCAGTCAGCCCCTCGGGAATACGAGGCGTTCATACGTGCCGAGGTCAACAATGCGTGGCAGAGTTGGTGCGCCTGGACAAGGAGACTGGGGTTCTCAACCATCCCACCGCGCCGACACAGGCGCAACGCGTGGCTTCATGCCGAGAGATGATGATGCAGATCCACGATTTGTATCCCATGTCCGAACCCAAGCCCGAACCGAACAAGAAGGCGCGGCAGCCGCCCCGTTAGGGCCCACCGCACGCCCGCGCCCTGTCCTTTGCCAGCCACGCGGCGAGCGCCTGCCAGCGCGAATGTCGAGCGCGGCGAGATAATGGGCGGGGGAATAGAGGCGTGGGGCTGAGGGGCCTACGATCCCCGCGGCTGAGGCTCGGCTGCAGTGTCAACCGCTGGCGCCGCGGCGAACCACCCCCGCAGGAGGTGGCGGTGCCAGAAGGCCATGGGTGTCGCGACCACGGCATAGGGAATCACCATGACGATCATTTCCATCGCCACAAACCGTAGGGCGAGTACCGGCGAGGCCTTGGCGTACGCCGCCCAGCGACGAACAGGATGGCTGCGAGCGCGCTGCTGGCAATGAACGTCAGCGCCGTCAGCCAGGCCACCCGGGCCCCGAGTAAGAGCCCGCCCGGAAAATGAGGACGTACCAGCATGCCGGATAGGCACGATGCCGCCTAGTCCCAGCAGCGAAATATTGGCGATGACGAAGGAGACCCGGCCCTGGCCGCTGATGGCCAACATGCCGAGCCACATCAGTGCGAGAGTCGCGGCCGCGATCGCAGCGCCGCTCCACAAGCCGGCCCAGAGAAAGCGCCGCGACCACATTCGGGATCGCCTCGTGTCATTCGCATGCACCGGATGGTGAGCTTAGAGGCGAGGCGTTCGCTTCGGCTAACCAGCGCGGAAATCGTGGCACCCTGCGAGCCTGCCGTTCCAAAGCGTCCAGCCAGGCCAGGAACTGAGGCCGGGCGATGCTCAGGGCGCAAATGTGGAGCTTGGCCGAAGTTTAGCATACCAGCGTGACGGTGGGGATAAGTGTGCCGAGGGGTCCAGATGGCCGCTGCGCGGCCTGCAGGATGACGAAAAAGGGGAGCGGTCCACACATTCTGTCATGGTCGGGCTTGTCCCGACCGTCCATCCCATCAGCTTGCTCCAGTATCGCAGAGAGATAGAATATAGGGGACAAGCCCGAGGATGACAGGCGCACGCCCATGTCATCCCGGCCGGTGCGTGCGCGCGGAGAGCCGGGACCCAGGCACCATGCCCTACGCGCCGATCCCCAACTGACGCATCATGCCCACGATGTCGTAAAACAGGTTCTCTTCGATGATCTCGCCGTCGTCGCTCCAGCGCGCGACCGTGCAGAAGTCGACCTCGAACGACTTGCCGGTCGGCGCAATCTCCTTGCCGTCCGGGACGGGCATCGGGCCCTTGCATCGTGCCTGTGAAACGCGCGACCGAGCAGGTCCAGTCGCCGCTGGCGAAGAACACCTTGTAGGGCCGGTTGTGCACCTTGTTGTCCGGGAACGTCTTGAACATCTGCACGCCTTCGGCCCGATGATCGTGTCGGCCGTGCGTCGGGCGGCTGGGCCGGCCAGCGCACCGTCACGTCGGGCTTGTGCCGCTTGTCGAACGTGTCCCAGTCCTGGGCATTCCATGCATCGTCCAGCGTCTGCATCAGCTCCATGTTGCGCTGTTCTCGGGTCATGACCGTCCTCCATTGCACGTGATGCAAACCGCAGCATCGCCGCTCGACGGGCAAGTTGTCATCCCTGATCCCGGATGGCCGCGGGGCGGCCTCCGGGATGACGGGTGCGGCGCGCAAGCCCGCCTACTTCAACGCCTCATTGCTTTTCTTCACCCGTT
>CAWFBJ010000006.1:0-17454 GCA_963814055.1 uncultured Alphaproteobacteria bacterium | reverse complement strand
CCACTCGATCGTGCCGGGTGGCTTGCTGGTCACGTCGTACACGACGCGGTTGATGCCGTTGACTTCGTTGATGATGCGCGTGGCTGTGCGGCCGAGCACCTCGTGCGGGAAGGGAAAATAGTCCGCCGTCATGCCGTCGGTGGAGGTTACGGCACGCAAGGCGCAGACGCTGTCGTAGGTGCGCGCATCGCCCATCACGCCGACGGTGCGCACCGGCAGCAGCACCGCGAACGCCTGCCAGATTTGATCGTAAAGTCCCGCGTTCCTGATCTCGTCGAGGTAGATCGCGTCAGCCTTGCGCAAGATGTCGAGTTTCTCCTGGCTGACTTCCCCGGGGATGCGGATCGCCAGGCCCGGACCCGGAAAGGGATGGCGGCCGATGAAGTGTTCCGGCAGCCCCAACTCGCGCCCCAACGCCCGCACCTCGTCCTTGAACAACTCGCGCAGGGGCTCGACCAGCTTCAGGCTCATCCGCTCGGGCAAGCCGCCGACGTTGTGATGCGACTTGATCGTCACCGACGGTCCGCCCGTAAAGGACACGCTCTCGATCACGTCAGGATAGAGCGTGCCCTGGGCCAGGAACTCGGCGCCGCCCAGCTTTGTGGCCTCCTCGTCGAAAACATCGATGAAGAGCGCGCCGATGGTCTTGCGCTTGGCCTCGGGGTCCGCCTTCCCCGCCAAGTCCTTCAGGAAGCGCTCGCTCGCGTTCACATGCACGAGCGGGATGTTGAAATGGCCGCGGAACAGCGACACCACCTCCTTGGCTTCGTCCAGCCGCAGCAGGCCGTGGTCGACGAAGATGCAGGTGAGCTGATCGCCGACCGCCTCATGGATCAGCACGGCGGCAACCGCACTGTCGACGCCGCCAGAGAGCCCGCAGATCACGCGCCCCTTGCCGACCTGGGCGCGGATCTTGGCAATCTCGCTGGACCGGAAATGCGCCATGCTCCAGTCGCCCTGCAGTCCGGCGATTCTGCGCACGAAGTTGCCGATGAGCTGGCTGCCCCGCGGCGTGTGCACCACCTCGGGATGGAACTGGACGGCGTAGAGCTTGCGCTTCTCGTCAGCGATGGCTGCGAACGGCGCCCCGGTCGACACGCCGACCACGCTGAAGCCCGGCGGCAACTGCGTGACGCGATCTCCGTGGCTCATCCATACGGTGTCCGTATCGCCCTTCTTCCAGAAGCCCTCGAACAGTGGTGTCTCGGCCGTGATCTGAAGCTCGGCCCGCCCGAACTCACGATGATGGCCGCCTTCGACCCCGCCGCCCATCTGCGCCACCATGGTCTGCTCGCCATAGCAGATGCCGAGCACGGGCAACCCCGCCTTGAACACCCAGTCGGGCGCTCTCGGCGTCCCGAATTCCGTGACGCTGGCCGGCCCGCCGGAGAGGATCACCGCCCTCGGCTTCAGGCGCTCGAGGGCCTCGTCGGCCTTGTTGAACGGCACGATCTCCGAATAGACGCCCTGCTCGCGAACACGGCGGGCGATGAGCTGTGTCACTTGGCTGCCGAAATCGATGATGAGAACGGTATCGGTCATGGCCTCGTCGTCCCGGCGGAATCGGTTGCACAGGCAGCCTGGATAGACCATCGCCGCCCCAGCCGGTCAAGGACACGGCCTGCCTGGAGAAACAGCAGGCGCCGGAAGATGGCCGCCTTGTTCACCCGCCGTTCACGGCATGGCGATTTTGCCACGCGACGACTTCCTGCTATCCAATGCAGCCATGGAACCCGTCACGTCCAAACTCAAACGCACGCGCCTGTTCGCGCACCTGCCCGACGATGCCATCGCCCGCCTGATCGACCGTCCGGGCGTGGCCACAGGCGCCGCCGGCGATATCGTCAAGGCGCGCCGCGGCGACCTGGTGGTGCTTCTCGAAGGCGGGCTTGCAATGGGCAGCAATGACGGCGGCCAGCACGTCGCTGCCTTCAGCGTCGATGATGATGCTCCCGACCCTGCCATCCTCTACACCATCCCCGCGGCGGCCCGCGTGCAATTGAGCCGCCCATCCGTTTATCTGGTGATCGATGGTCAGCGGCTCGACGACGTGCTCTCGGGTCGCCACGAGACCAAGAGCCTGGCGGCCCTCGACGACAGCGTGCGCGAACGTGTCGCCAGCTTGATCAAGGCCGAACCTTTCAAGCAGCTTTCGTTCGAGCAACTGTGTCGCTGTGCCGAGGCGATGCAACCCCAAGAGGTGGAGGCTGGGGAAGATGTCATCGTCCAAGGCGACAAGGGCGAGTCCTTCTACGTCCTCGAATCCGGTGCTGCGGAAGTGCTGCGCAGCGACGCCGGCCGCAAGGCGCTGCGTGTTGCGACGCTGGGTCCTGGGGCCAGCTTCGGAGAAGAGGCACTGCTCAAGGGCGAGCCGCGCAACGCCACTGTGCGCATGACCGAGGCAGGGCGCCTTCTGAAGATCGGACGAGCCGACTTCGACCGCCTGCTCAAGGCTGAGCTGTTGCGCGAGATCGCGCCGGAAGATGCCCAGCAGCATTTGCAGCAGAACAAGGCCGCGCTGATCGACTGCCGCTACGAAGAAGAATGGGAACTGTGGCGCCTGAAGAATGCGCGCCTCATCCCATTGCAGGAAATCCGCGAACGTGCCCGAGGTCTCGACAAGTCCCGCGAATACATTGTCTATTGTCGCACAGGGCGGCGTTCGCGCGCGGCCGCGTTCCTGCTGCGCCAGGCCGGCCTCGACGCGCACTCGCTGAAGGGCGGGATCGCCGCGTGGCCCTACGAACTGGAAGGCGTCGCGTCGTAGCGCTCACTCGGCGGCAACAGCGTGGCCGTTGCCATTGGCTGAAGATTGCGCCGGTTTGGCCGTAATACCGAGGCGCTCCACCGCGGCCGACAAGATCTGCCCCAGAAGCTCGGAATAACGCATGCCCTGGAAACTGGCCATGAGGTTCATTTTCCCGTCCCAGCACCAGCCTGGATTCGGGTTGACTTCCAGCAGCTTTATTTCGCCTTTGGCGTCGGCTCGGAAGTCGAAGCGCGCGTAGTCGCGGCATCCCAGGCGCTCGAACAGGCGCGACGAACTGTCGATCATCTGCTGCTGCTTCTGATCGCCCAGCGTCGCCTCGCGATACTTGATCTGCGTCCAGTAGGGACTGTCCGGTAGCCACTTGAATTCGTAGCCCAGGATCTTCGGCAGCTTGTCGTCGAGGCGGGTGTAGTCGACCTCCAGGATCGGCAGCGCGCGCAGGCCCTGGTCGGGGTTGCCGACCAGCTGCACGGAATACTCGGGACCCGTCAGGAACTCCTGCACCAGCACGCCGCGCTTGGGAAATTCCGCGCGCAACCGGTCGAGCGCGTCGAGCAGCGCCTTCTCGTTGTTGACGACGGAGTCCCGGGTGATGCCCTGGCTGCTGTCGCCCTGGTTGGGCTTCAGCAGCGCGGGGAAGACCGACGGCAGCGTCGCACCCTGGTCGCCCGGCCGCACGTAGCTCTCCAGCGGCACCGGCACGTCGAGGCCCTGCGCCACGGCGCGCACCAAGCCCTTGTCGTAGCAGGCCGCCAGCGCCGACGGTCCCGCGCCGGTGTAGCCCAGGCCCAACACCTCAAGCAGGGCCGGCACGTGCAGCTCCTTGAAGGGATCGTTGTTCCAGCCTTCGTCGCAAAGATTGAACACCAGGTCGGTGCGCAGGTCGGAGAGGTCGCGCTCCAGCGTGGAGTGGTTGTCGAGGAAGCGGAACTTGTAGGCGGGCAGTTCGGCCAGCGCGTCCTTGAGCTTGCGCACAGTCTCGTGGTCTTCGGGATTGAAGGTGCCGTCGCGCTTGACCTGGTCGGGCAGGCGGTGGTCGCCCATCAGCACGGTGACGTCAAGCGCCTGCAGCTTGCCCTTCTTGCGGACCGGCAGGTTGGGCGCGTCGGCGCTGAGCAGGATGCGCCGCGCCATCATGCCCAGATCCTGGTCGCGATCCGACAGCGCCTCGGTGTGGCCGTGGTGGCGCACGTTGCGGAAGCCGCACTTCTCCATCAGCCGGGTGATGCTGTCGCGCGTGTAGAGCCGTTCCGCATAGAACTGGTCGGCGATCACGCCCATCTCGTCATGTACGATCACTTCGCGCGAGATCAGACGCTCGCCGTCCTGGCTGATGGTGCGTTCCCGGCACACGAAGTGGTGCTCGTCGATCCATTCCCACGAGCGCTTGTCGAAGTGCTCGTGCATATGCGAGCCGTCGGTGATGTCGAGCACCAGCTGGCCGCTGGGGCGCAGGATCTTGCCGACCGCCGTCAGCACCTTCTCGTCGTCCTGCTTGTTGGAGAAATAGCCGAACGAGTTGCCCATGATGGCCACGCAATCCATGCTGCTCTCCGGCAGGCGCGGGTTGCGCGCGTCGCCTTCCTTGAACAGCACCTGCAGGCCTTCGTTTTGTGCCCGCTTCTTGGCGAGTCTCACGAGGTAGCGGGAGCGATCGAGCCCCATCACATGTTTGAAGCCGCGGCGCGCCAGCTCCAGACAATGCCGACCCTGGCCACAGCACAGATCGAGGATCTGACTATGGGATTGGATCGCCGCCGATGCGACGATGAAATCCACCTCGCGGCGCGTATTCTCCGTGTTCTCGACGACGTCGCCGTCTGTCTTCACGTACAGCGCGTTGAAGAGCTTGCGCCACCACTCTTCGGGAAGATGCGCCTCGAGATCCGCAACAGGTCCGAGGCACGAGCGCGTCGGCAAACGCCGGGTGCGCTTCGCCTTGTTAGGCATAACCATGGTGGACAGTCGTCCTCCTCGTTACCGCCTTCGACAACCCGTGGAGCACTTCGCGCATCTGCTCTCCAGGCGACGCCGACCCTCGGGCGGTCAACAACAAGACCTGTATTGGCCTCAACAAAACGCGATCCTTAGTACAGCCAATTTCCATGTCAAACACTTATCTGTGGACGGTCGCTGCCTTCTGCAAGCTCCGCGCCGGTGCGGCGTGCGCTCGCCACACCCTAGGCGTGCCTGCCCATCACCATGATGAAAAATCCGTCCGTGCCGTGGCAGGCCGGCGTCAGAAGCAGCCCCGCATCAGTCTGGTGTCCAGACAGTGGCGGTTCGCTTCCGGTGCCCGATGTCCACGCATCACGCCAAGGCAACGCTGCGAAGTCCGAATGGTTCGCCAAGAACCCCGCAATCTGGTCGTCGTTCTCCTCAGGCAGCACCGAGCAGGTAACGTAGACGAGTCGGCCGCCCGGCTTTACGAGCGGCGCCGCCAGCGCCAGAATCGTGCGCTGCTCGTCCAGGCGCTGGGCAAGATTGGCTGGCTTCAGCCGCCACTTGGCGTCAGGCCTGCGGCGCCAGGCGCCGCTGCCGGTGCACGGCGCGTCGCAGAAGACGAGGTCGAAGCGCGGGCCGAGCGCCGCCAACTCGCTTGCATCGCCGGCCCGCATTACCTGAACATTGCGCGCACCTGCCCTCTTCAGCCGCTCAAACACGGGGCGTAGGCGTGCAGCGTCATCGTCATAGGCATAGATCTGGCCGGTGTTCTGCATGGCTGAGGCAAACGCCAGCGTCTTACCGCCACCGCCTGCGCAAATATCGAGCACCTGCTGCCGGGGCCCGGCTCCCGCCATCAACGCGGCAATCTGGGAGCCCTCGTCCTGTACCTCGTACCAACCCTTGCCATGCGCGGCTTCGTTCTCGACGTTGGGGTTTCGCCCCGCCCCTTCAGGTGCCCGCAGGCGAACGCCGACAGCTGAGAACGGCGTCGGCGAAGGAGAGAACCGCGCCAAGGCCTTCAATACGCGTTCCCTGTCGGCCTTGAGTGTGTTGACCCTGAGATCGACCGGCGCTCGGAGCGCCAAGGCTTGCGCTTCCACGACAGCCCTCTCGCCGAATGCTCGGTCCAACGAGGGCTCCAGCCAATCGGGGAAATCCCCGAGAACAGGGGCGGCTGTATCGGAAGCCAGTTCCCGCGACAGCCCGGCACGCTCATCTTCAGTCAGCGGTTCCATGGCATAGGCCGAGCCATCCGCCGCCGCGATCACATCTGCTACTGAAATGCCGAGAGCCCGTGACGCTGCCGCGAGGATGACGGCGCAGGGGCTGTCGCTGCCCATCTGGGCTGCGAGCGAGCGCTTTCGGCGCAAGGCATCGTAGACCAGATTGCCTATGGCGGCCCGGTCTCCCGACCCGGCAAAGCGATGGCTCTTGCCCCAGTCAGAAAGCGCCACGGCAGCGGGCCGATGCCGCCCCAGTATCTCCTCGAGGACCTCGACGCCGGCCTTGATATGTGCGCCAGGCCGCATCGGGTCAGACGACGATGCCTCGGGTCGCGACGTGCAAGAACAGCTTGATCCACATGATCGCCACGATGACAAACCCCAGCGCAAAGACAGGCGACCGGTATCGGACCTTGTTGGGCCCGACATGGATCGCCGCATGAACAATACGCGTCAGCACGAATACCCAGGCAAGAATGATCATGAGAAGATCGGCGCTCTTGGCGATCAGGGCGAATGCCACCACCGCGTAAAACAAGACTGGCAGTTCGAACTGGTTGGAGTAGTTGGCGGCCCGCTTGGCCGCATCCTCCGGCCACACTGTCTTGCCGCGCGCCAAATCGGGGTTGCCGCGCTGGCGATCCATGGTCGCGATGGCCCGCGCTCGCGCGGCCGCCATCATTCCCCCCACAGCAAGGACAAGGAGCACTTGCACGAATACGGGATAGAGGATGTCGATCTGATTCATGGGGCGCCACCGGGAGCAAAGCCGTTCCCGTGGAGGGACGGCAGAATGTAGAGATCAACCATTGCGCTGGTAATTCGGTGCCTCGCGCGTGATGCCCACTCCGTGCGGATGGTTTTCGGTTGCACCGGCGGGTGAAATACGCACGAACCGGGCCCGCTCACGCAGCGCCTTGAGGTCGGCGGCGCCCACATATCCCATGCCGGCACGCAGTCCGCCGACAAGTTGATGCAGCACGCCGTCCACCGGGCCCTTGTAGGGCACCTGCCCCTCGATGCCTTCCGGCACCAGCTTGAGCGTGTCCTTTACTTCTTGCTGGAAGTAGCGATCGGCACTGCCGCGCGCCATGGCGCCCACAGACCCCATGCCGCGATAAGCCTTGTATGTGCGGCCTTGATACAGGTAAGTCTCGCCGGGAGCCTCGTCCGTTCCGGCCAGAAGCGCACCGACCATGGCACACTCCGCACCGGCAGCCAGCGCCTTGACGAGGTCGCCCGAGTATTTGATGCCGCCGTCGGCGATCACCGGCACGTCCTGCTTTCTGGCAACGTCAACAGCATCCATGATCGCTGTCAGCTGAGGCACGCCCACGCCCGCCACCACGCGCGTAGTGCAGATCGAGCCTGGGCCGATGCCGACCTTGACGGCGTCCGCACCGGCATCGATCAGCGCCTTGGTGCCGTCGGCCGTCGCCACGTTGCCGGCGATCACCTGCACCTGGTTGGACAGCTTCTTGATGCGTGTGACCATTTCCAGCACCCGGCTGGAATGCCCGTGCGCGGTGTCCACGACGACCAGGTCGACCCCGGCATCTATCAGCCGTTCCGCGCGCTGGAAACCGTCCTCGCCGACGCTCGTCGCCGCGGCCACCCGCAGCCGGCCCTGCTCGTCCTTGCATGCGTTGGGATATTTGTGCGCCTTCTCGATATCCTTGACCGTGATCAGGCCGACGCAGCGGAAGTCCTCGTCCACCACCAGCAGCTTCTCGATCCGGTGTTGGTGGAGCAGGCGCTGGGCGTCCTGGCGCTTCACGCCGTCCTTAACCGTAATGAGCTTCTTGGTCATCAACTCGGAAACAGGCGTCTGGGTATTCGTTGCGAACCGCACGTCACGGTTTGTGAGGATTCCAACCAGCTTGCCCTGCTTCTCGACCACCGGGACGCCGGAGATGTTCTTCTCGTCCATCAGGCTCAGCGCGTCGGCCAGCGTCGCCGAGGGCGAAATCGTGTACGGGTTCACCACCATGCCGGCCACGTAACGCTTCACCATCGCCACCTGCTCAGCCTGCGCTTCCGGTGCAAGATTGCGATGGATCACGCCGATCCCCCCCGCCTGTGCCATGGCTATGGCCAGCCGGCCCTCGGTGACGGTGTCCATGGCCGACGAAAGGATGGGAATCCTGACCGATATTTCGCGTGTCACGCGCGAACTGACATCGGCGTCGCCAGGGAGCACGTCGGAGGAGCGGGGCTGCAGCAGCACATCGTCGAACGTCAACGCCACGGAGGTCTCATCCAAGGCGGACCGTTGCACCATTCGCGTTCTCCTCAGCCTTCAGGTTGACAGACTACGGGCGCACCGAGGTCCCTCAACCCGGCACGCGGCCCGTTTGCCGCCAATATATGGAATCGCTCCAAGGCCCCTCATAGCACCCCCCGAGAATCAGGGAAAGGTAGGCAGTTAACGGCCATCGCAAGGCCAACGCCTTCGATGTGTAGTGGGCCGGGGCCCCACAAAAAAGCCGGATTCAGGCTAGCGAAGGCGCCTCCTACCCCCCACCCCTGAAACCGAGGGCCACGACGTACATCTCGGCCAACTCTTGCCGGCTGGCCGGCGGCTTGAGGTGCTTTACCGTGGCAAAGGCCCGCTTCAGCCGGTCAAGCAGGTGGCGCTCCGTACCGCCCTGGAACACTTTGCATACGAACGTTCCACCCGGACTGAGCACCTCGCAGGCAAACTCGGCTGCCGCCTCGGCCAGCCCCATGATGCGTAAATGGTCGGTACCGACATGACCGGTGCCCTGAGCGGCCATGTCGGAAATGACAATATCGGCATGGCGATCGCGCAGCATCGCCGTGAGCCGGGCCGGCGCTGTCTCATCCATGAAGTCCAGCATCAGGAATTGCACGCCCGCGATCGACTCCATCTCCAGGAGGTCGATCGCGACCACCTGTCCCCGGCCCTCCACGGACTTGACCCTGTCGGCTGCGACCTGAGCCCAGCCGCCGGGTGCAGCGCCGAGATCGACCACACGCTTGCCGGGCTTCAGGAGGCGATGCTTGGCATCGATCTCGGCCAGCTTGAACGCCGACCGCGAGCGGTAGCCCTGGCGCTTGGCGGCAGCGACATAAGGATCGTTGAGCTGGCGTTCGAGCCAGCGCTGGGATGATGCGGAACGTTGCTTGGCCGTTTTCAAACGTACTTTCGTCTGCCGTTGGCCGCCCGGGCCGCCGCTCCGGTTGCTCGTCGCCATATGCCTGCCCTAGCGGTTCCAATACCCTGACCGGTGGCCGGTTCTAAAAACACCGTCTTCGGCCATCAGGGTGGCGAGTATACCCTCGCGCAGTCCGCGATCTGCAACCCGCAATCGCTCGCAGGGCCACGTCTGCAGCAGTGCCTCCAGGATGGCGCAACCGGCAAGAACGAGGTCTGCGCGATCCTTGCCGATGCAGGGTTGTGCCACCCGTTCCGCGTGAGTCGCCTTCAGGAGCGTCGCGGTCACGGCGCGCGCTTGCGCCGTTTGCAGCCAGCAGCCATCCACTTGCCTGCGGTCGTAACGGGGCAACCCCAGGTACACCCCGGCCAACGTCGTCACAGTGCCCGAGGTGCCCAGCAAGTGCGTATTCCTGGTCGCCATGCGCTCGCGCAAGCGGTGCTCGGCCTCGAACGGCACCAACATGGCCAGGATATCGGCGACCATGGCCTGGAAAGTTTCCCCATCCACGAACCGTCCGCCGTAGCGCTCCGCAAGCGTCACGACGCCCACCGGCAGCGACGTCCATGCCACGATGCAATTCTGCATCTCCAAGCGGTCGATATACTGTGTCTGCGACTTGCGCTTGTGTCCTTCGAGATCGAGCCAGATCAGCTCCGACGAGCCTCCGCCGATATCGAATACGAGTGCAAGGTCAGAGCTTGCGTCAATGAGCGAAGCGCAGCCGGACACGGCCAGCCGGGCCTCGGCCTCGCGACTGACCACCTTGATATCGAGATCGGTTTCCTCCCGGACGCGGCTGAGAAAATGCGGCGCGTTTTCAGCCAGCCGGCAGGCCTCTGTGGCGATCAGGCCCGAACGTACAACCCGATGATGCCGTATCTTGGCCGCGCAGATTTTGAGAGCATCGATGGTACGATCGATCGCGCCTTGCGACAGGCGATGGCTGGCCGCGACGCCCTCGCCCAGGCGAATGATGCGCGAGAACGCGTCAATCACCTTGAAGCCCCGCGGCGAGGGCCGGGCAACAAGCAGGCGACAATTGTTGGTGCCGAGGTCCAGCGCTGCGTAGGCGCGGTCGGCATCGCCTGTCTCTTGCGTGCGATCGACGACCGAACGAACGGCATTGTTGAGCGCATGGCCATCCATGGATGGCGTAGGAACGCGCCCTTCGCCCACCGGTTCATGGTCCGCTGGCGCAACCTGCTCCTCGCCGAGCGCCGCGGCCACGGCTGGCGGCGCACGTGCGCCGCCCTGATCGTTCCCCTCCACCGTCCATCTCCGGCGCCCGATGTTCCAGGCCTGTCAGCCCCCAGGCGTCTTTCTCGTTTGGCTTGGAGCCACTGTAGCAGACGGCACCCGGGGGTAAAGACACGGTGCGGATGACCCGCCATTGCCGCTCAGCCCAGGAAATCGCTACCCTCTTCGAAGACATCATGCACTTCAATATCGCCCCTCCGGCGCTCCCAGCTGCCGCCTTGCCGAGCCCGCCCGGTGCTGTTAGATAACCGGCGTCATCGCCACGTGCTGCGCCGCATATCCCTGTTGGGGAATAGTTCAACGGCAGAACAGCGAACTCTGACTCCGTTAATCTAGGTTCGAATCCTAGTTCCCCAGCCAAATATCAGATTTGATCGCTTTACTATTTCCCGCAGCCGTTACTTGTGCCGCCCTTGCGGTCGTTTCAGAAATCAAATCAAAGGGCTGCCTGAAGTCAGCGGTGAGCTGGCCACCTTTCCAGGAGCAGTTCGAAACTACAAAATTGAGGAGACGGCGCTTTTCGTGTGCCTCCTGTTTTTGGAATAGCCGACGGGCGTTTCTCGCGAGTTCGAGAATCTTGACCCCGCTCTCCAAATACGACTGGTCAGCCGACTGGTGCCGCTCTATCGCCTGCTGGCATCGCTCCTGCTCGGCCCGCCACCGTGCGGACATCTGATCGAACAATGCCACGTCAACGCGTCCGTCCAGCTTGTCCACGTACATAGCGTGAAGTCGAATCTGGAGACGGTCATATTCGGTCTGATGCCGTGCGATTGCTGCCTCGTGCTCTCGCAACTCGTCGGAATGGCTTTCATAAAGGGCCTCCCGAACCCACTCCAGAAAATCGGCATCAAAACTTAGGCGATCCATTTGTTCAGAAAAACGCTCTTCAAGGACCTCTTGGCGCACGTAGGGTTCGGGGCATTTTCCCTTGTAACCGGTACAGTGGTAGTAGACGTAGCGCCCTTTTTTGATCTCTCCGACCAGCGCGCAACCGCAATGGCCACAAGTAATGAGGCCGGAAAACGCGAAACCTCTGCTCAGAGCCGCGTTGTTTCTTTGCATTTCGGCCTGCAAGCACGCTTTGGACGCGCTCCCAAAGTTGCCGCGTTATTAGCGGTGCGTGCCGACCCTGATAAAGCCGGCCGTTCCACATGAATTCACCAATGTACAGACGATTTCGCATGATCATGTGCACCGTGCTGACTGGAACGGTAGCGCCTGTTCGCCGGTATTTAAGCCCAGCATTGGCCGCCTTACTTGCAGCTTCCTTCAGGGAAACCTCTCCAGTCGCATACCATTCGAACAAGCGTGCAATGATAGGGGCTACCTCAGGGTCTGGCTCAATGACCTTCTTCCCATTCGGACCAGCAACATTGCGATAGCCAAGCGGCGCCTTGGTCGGCCATATGCCCTGCTCGGCCTTCTCCAGCATTCCTTTCCGTGCTTCCTCAGACAGATTGTCGATGTAGTTCTTGGCCATCAGCACCTTGATGCCGTGCATGAACTTTTCGGAGGAACGAGAGTCGCGCGACAGGATCACGCTCTCCTTGACGACATGGATCTCTAGATCCATCTCATCGAGCGTGACCCAATCCTTGAGATTGCGGTAAAGACGATCCGTTTTCTCAACCAGCAGAACTCTCACTGACCGGTTCGTCTTGAGATACTCGGCCATCTTGCCGAAGCTTGCGCGCCCCGTCTGCTTGGCCGTTTCAACGTCAACATATTCGCGCACTATGTTGAAGCCCTGGACACGGGCATACTCCTTCAGCAATTTGAGCTGAGCGGGAATTGAGTACCCCTCTTTCTCCTGCTCCTTAGAGGAGACGCGAGCATAGACAACCGCGCTTTGAGGAACACTGATCATCGGTCGTGTGGTGCCAGTTCTTGCCATCTGTTTAGTATAGAGTACACAAACAGACAGTTGTAGAGCCGAACGTCAGGGCCTCGCGCAACGACGCCGGTTCGACCTTAGCGCTGGGAACCTTGTGGGCGCCCTTCCCTATCTAATGCGTAGGTTCAAATCGAGGACCCGCTTTGACCGAGACTTGAAATGCCAATGTTGAAGGACCTCCAGTCTGGGGGACTGGGGGTCGGGAGTTCAAATCTCCCCGCTCCGACCAATAAAATCAAATACTTAGCAATCAGTAGCAAAAAATTATCCGCACCGTATCCACACTTGCGAGCGGTGACTGTTGGGGCGATATGGCTGGAATGGTTACAGCCGAGGCCGTGTTCTTCTCAAAGCTGGAGCTTTCGGCGTGCCCTCCAACGAGGGATAAGTCGCGTGTGCAGTTGTTAGAGCGCGCGGGATGAAGAGACCAAAGAAATCGCTGGAAGTGATTTTAGAGGGCGAGAAGTTTACGGGCCCCGTGGCGTCGCGGGTCTTCCTAGCGGTCCTCGAGCGGATAGGACTGGATCGCGTGCAGCGCACGCATGCGATGTCGATCACCCAACAACGTCCAGCGAACGAGAAATTCTACGAACAAATCGGGGAGTGGTGGGTCCGTAAGCACATGAGTGTTGATGCAATGGTTGGCGTGCTGACGCGGATCGGAGAGGAACTGGGGCTGTCGATCACGGTGAGAGCTCGGGATATCGAGCAGGAGTTGTTGAGCTGAGGCAGTGTAGTGCACGCCTGAGGGGGTGTTCCGGTGTTTGGTTCAGTGCGCGTGGCGAGCATGTTCAGCATCGCGCTTATCGGTGCGTTCGCAGCTGGCTACAGCTTTCCTAATTGGAAGAGCGCTGAGGAGGGCGCGACGTTACCGGTCTCGGAAAGGCGATCGATGGGGACAGTGTATTAGGCAGTGAACTCATAAAACTGCGATGTCGATCAAGGCTCTAGCAAGCGGCTGGTTGGGGCAAGTCTTTAGTCCGCTCGTGTCCTACGATCAGACTTTAGCGGGGGCCGATCGCAATGTCGCAGAAGTGCCAATTCTGTTGCAAATGCGCTCCGACGTCTGATAGACCGCACGACTGATAAAATCCCATCCTGCGCGGGAACTGGTGCGTCTACACGGCGGTCTATGCTATTGTCATTGACAGGTCAGGGGACCGTCATGCGGGTTTCGCGCTATATTTTCTGGACGGTGGGCAGCCTGTTGCTGGGCCTCTTCGTGGTCGCTGCCGGGCCAGCTTATGCCGAGAAGCGCGTGGCGCTGGTTATTGGCAATTCCGCCTACAACGTCGGCCAGCTCGCGAATCCGACTAATGATGCCATTGCGGTCGCCGAGCTTTTCCGCAAGGTGGGTTTCGAGATCGTGGATGTCAGGCGCGATCTTGACAACAACGATTTGCGACGGGCGATACGTGAATTTTCGCTAACGCTCGCCACGTCGACACCGCCGTTGTCTATTACGCGGCACGGCATCGAGGTGAACGGCGTCAACTATCTCATTCCGGTCGATGCGGTGCTGGAGCGTGACACCGACGTTGCCTATGAGACGTTTCGCTCGACAGCCTGGTGAAGCGCTTGAACCGGCCAAACCCGCTGCGGCTGGTTATTCTCGACGCTTGCCGCGACAATCCCTTCGTGCGGTCATGAAACGCACGGTCGGATCGCGCGCTGTTGGCCGTGGGCTCGCAGCCGTCGAGCCGACCAGCGTGAATACCGTCATCGGTTATGCAGCCAAGGCCGGATCTTTTGCGCTCGATGGCGAGAGCGCGAACAGCCCCTATGCGACTGCCGTAATGAACCACCTGGCGACGCCGGACTTGATGTGCGCATCGCATTTGGTCGCGTTCGTGACGAGGTGCTGAAGGTCACGAAGAACAAGCAGGAGCCGTTCGTCTATGGCTCGCTCGGCGGGACGACGGTGTCACTCACGCCGCCAAGCCCCGCGCAGCAGGTCGTCTTGACGCCGCAACCTGAGGCTCCAACCGCAAGGATCGATCCCAACGCTGAGATGCGCCGCGATTACGAACTGAGCGGCGCAGATCGGTACCAAGGGAGGGTGGGATTCCTTCCTCTCGGTTCATACCAAGGGTCTATATGCCGACCTTGCCCGCGAAGCACGATCGAAGATTCTCGCTTCCGAAAAGGCTGAAGCCGAGGCCGCCGCAGCGAAGGCGCGCGCGGAAGTAGCGGAACGCGCTAAGGCTGCTAATGCCGAGGCCCAACGCGCCAAGGCGGAGACGGCCAAGGCCGCCGCCGCCAAGGCCGAACGAGAAAAGCTCGAAGCGTCGGACCGGGCGAAGGCCGAGGCGGCGAAGAGCCAGGCCCAAACCCAAGCCAACACTCAAGTCGCTGCGGCGACGCCGCCCTCGGGGGCGGCGTCATCAGGTGGATGCAGCAGGATAGTCGGAGCGTGGCGCTGGCCGCTCAGCCAAGAAGTCGTGTTCACGTCGGGTGGATCAACTCGAAGCACCAACGGCGACACTGGCAGTTGGACCTGCGCGGACAAAATCGTCGTCGCTTCTTGGAGGAGCGGATCTGTTGATCGCATCACGCTGTCGGCGGATGGATCGCGACTTTCCGTGACCAACAATTTCTTCGGAAGCTTCTCGGGCACACGTAAATAAAAAATTGGGAAGGCCACGGTTGTGCGGCAACGTCGGCTGGCCCGAAGTCCGGACGAAAGGTTGGCCTTGCACAGTAAGTTTTATGAGTTTACGGCCTAGTTCGCGAGAAGGTTGGCGGACTTTTCAAGTCGGCGCGACTATGATCTTGTCCCGTAGGCTACGTGGGGTTATGTACTATGCTATCTGCGCTCCGACACCGACCTTTGTTCTTGGCGTTCTTTCTCGTTATTGTCCTCGCCGGCACGGCGGCGCACGCCAAAAGGGTAGCGCTTGTGGTGGGAAATGGCGCGTACGTACATGTGGGAAAGCTCAGCAACCCGAGTAACGATGCTGGTGACATGTCGGCCGCCCTCAGGAAGGTCGGCTTTGAGGTTCTCGAGGCGCGCGATCTGGATGAGGTGGGCATGCGTCGCGCCATCAACCAGTTTGCAAGCGCGTTGGAAGGTGCAGACGTCGGATTGTTTTTTTATGCAGGACACGGCCTTCAAGTGGACGGACGGAGAACTACCTTGTCCCTATCGATGCCAAGTTGGAAACCGCAGCCGGCTTGGATTTCGAGGTCGTCCGCCTTGATCTCGTTCATCGGACGATGGAGCGAGAGGCTAAGACCAGCGTGATCTTTCTCGATGCGTGTCGCGACAATCCGCTTTCACGCAATTTAGCGAGGGCTTTAGGAACACGTTCCACGCAAATCGGTAGGGGGCTGGCCCCAGTCCAGTCCGGAGTGGGTACGTTGATCAGTTTTTCAACCCAACCCGGCAACGTCGCCTTGGACGGCATAGGACGCAACTCGCCATTTGCGGCGGCCCTTATCAGGCACATTAACGATCCAAAGACAGACCTGTCGACGATGCTGATCGGGGTGCGCAATGAGGTGATGTCCGAGACACGGGATAAGCAGGTTCCGTGGGAGCACTCTGCGCTGCGGTCTAAGTTCTATTTCGCGGCCTTACCGGATGCGGTGACGGACAAACATACGGGGCCATCCTACGAGCAAATGCTGGAGGAGGCTTTCTGGCACTCTGTAGAAGACAGCACGAGCCCTTCGGTCCTCTCGAGCTATCTCGAAAGGTATCCGAATGGCGCTTTTGCCGCACAAGCGCGAGCACTGATCGAACTGCACGTGCAGAAAGCCAAAGTTGAGGCGGCAAGGCGTCCGGAGGACCGCAACCGAGACGCGCAGGCCAAGGCTGCAGCTGAGGTCAAGCGAGTGGAAGACGAGCGCGTGGCACGTGAAGCGGTGCTCGCTGAGGATCGGCTGCGGTCGAAGCGGAAACGTCCGATACAGAAAAGCGGCGTTTGGAGGAAGAGCAGCGCGCTGAACACAATGCGATGACACACGCGCTGAACAAGGCATTGAAAGACGCAAAGATAGCGCGTGAAGCGGCAGATGCCGCTGAACGGGATCGGCTGGCCGCCATCGTCGCCGCAGAAAAGGCTGCAAAAGACGCGCGCGAAGCAAGCGCTCGCGCTAAGTCGGCACCAAAATCCAGATCTGCCGATCGGGGAGCGGAGCCCAAATCCGGCGAAGCGCGCCCGATGTGTCGCAATAGTTCCCGGTTGGGTCCTGCCATGCGAGACCCCTCAAATAACCCGGGACGGTAGGTCCGTTCGAGTACGCTGATCATCTGGGCCGCACTCCCGAACTTTGGATTCAGCATGACGACGCGTAGCAGACTGTTGGCTTTCGCATCTGCAATCATCGTGCTCATGACGTGCGGTTGGTTGGGCCCGGTGCTCGCCGACAAGCGGGTCGCACACGTCGTGGGTAACGGCGCTTACAAGCACGTACAACCGCTTGTCAGTCCGACAAATGACGCAGCCGACGTCTCCGCCGCTCTCAGAGAGCTTGGCTTCACGATCGTGGAAGGCAAGGATCTTGATGAAGCGGGAATGCGCCCAAGATCCTAAAGCAATTTGCTAACACGCTGGTCGGCGCAGACGTCGGACTGTTTTTCTATTCGGGTCATGGTCTGCAGGTCGGCGGGCAGAACTACCTCGTGCCTATCGATGCCAAGTTGGAAACCGCAGCCGGCTTGGATTTCGAAGTCATTCGCCTTGATGTCGTTCATCGGACTATGGAACGTGAAGCAAAGGCCAATGTTATCTTCCTTGACGCAAGTCGAGACAACCCTCTTTCACGCAATCTGGCGAGGGCCATGGGAACCCGTTCTACCCAGATTAGTAGTGGTCTGGCGGCCTTTAAGTCCGGGGTAGGCACACTGATCAGTTTTTCGACCCAGCCAGGTAGCATTTCGGTTGAAAGGGAAGACCGCAATTCCGCCTTTTCGGCGGCTCTTGTAGACACATCAGGGGTCCGAGAGTTGATGTGTCGACCATGCTGATAGAGGTGCGCAATGAAGTGATGGCTGCCACAAAGGATCGGCAAATTCCGTGGGAACATTCCGCGCTGCGGTCGATTTTTTACCTGGGACCGCAACAGAAGTCGCCCGAGAAAGCGGCGCTTCTGCAAGAGCAGCAACAGGAACTTGAATTGTGGAACTCCGTCAAGAACAGCGCGGACGTCGCTGAACTTTCGACGTACCTTAAG
>CAWFBJ010000005.1:0-268515 GCA_963814055.1 uncultured Alphaproteobacteria bacterium | reverse complement strand
CACGACGACGGTCTCGGTCAACGTCGGGCGGGCGGCTAAACATGCCTGGTCTCTCCCTCACTCGTTCGTTCCACCGGAAAGTATCGCAACCCACCGACAGTCACCACGCCGCCGGCCGCGACTGAAATGCCGGCATACTGAGACAAATGAGATCGCGCGGCCAGACTTGCATATCCGATGCATGGCTCGCTGGCGCTGTGGCCGGCGCTGTTGGCGTGGGCGCAAATCAGTTGGTATCTCAAGCAGATTCGGAAAGATCGCGTCGTCCCCGTAGTCAGTCCCACAGGCTGGAGCATCGTGCGGGCCGTCACGTCGCCCGGCCGACCCGCACCCTCCTCCGGGCAGCGCAGGGTCAACAGCAGGTCGGCGGTTAGATCAGCCGGACGCGGTCATCCACGCGTATCGTCCCCGTTCCTTCGACGACGGCGTATATGCCGGCGCAGGGGTAGAGCGAACCCGCGACGTCGATCCTGTTGTGCTTGGCGAGCGCCTTGAGGACCCCGGGGTCCCTCGGAAGCTCCTCCTGGGCGAGACTGGGCATGACGCAACGTGGGTCGGGTAGGGCCACGTCGATTAGCACCTGGTCGCCGATCGCGAGTTTTCGCCCGAGCCACTCGTTTTCGACGAAACCGCGCTGCGCGGTGCCGACGATGACGTTCATTCGGAATCGGCGGGCGTCGAAGCGGCTGTCCGGCTCGAGCTCGCTGAGCTGCTCGAGGGTCGACAGCGTGAGGACGCTGAGGGGGAAGAGGTCGACAAACGACCCGTCGGGCACGGCGGATTGGAGCCCGTGCTCGGTGAAGAACGCAGCGCCGAGCCGCGCTTCGACGACCTCGTCCCGGTGTCCGTCGGGATCGTAGTTCTCCTCGTCGGGGTGATATTGATCGATCGTGTAGCCGCTCTGCGCGGCGCGCGCCAGCTCGACGTCGCGCCCGAAGAAGCGCGACAGGATGGCGTCGCTATCCGATGCGTCGCTCAGCACCGACTCGCCGTCCGCGAGGTCGATCCGCACCGGCGGGAGCTCATGGCTGGGGCGCGGCGGCTCAACAAACGCCGCCCGGCACCTGAGCAGGCCGGGCCACAGCTTCGGGTGCTTCGCGCTCGCGACCTTGCCCGTCTCCCGGTCGCGGACCGCGTAGCCGCGATCGCCGACCATCCCGCCGTCACCCACCTCGACCACGTCGAGCTGCTCGCCCAGCATCGACTTGACGGGAAACCGCCACAGCGCCCGAACTGTGCCCACCGGTTCACTCGATTTCATCTCTCCGCCCTCCCGGGTACCGTTTTCGCCTACCACACCAGGCCATCGCTCAGTCAAAATCGTGTCATCCTGCGTTAGGACTTGGGCTAAAAATCGCGATACCTACCCGCTAAGCGTCTGGAACCCGACCCGACCCTGCGCTCAGATAGCAGATGCCATCGTTGATGACCGCTGGGGAGAACGGTGCTGCGGCGTTACCGAGGTCGAGCGCCCCAACGGCTGGGTTGGGTTGTCCGCGTTCACAATTGCACCGTTCCGTGAATGCATGTCAGACTGGCCCCGCCCACCCACACGTTGCCGTCGATGGGTGAACCTCGACCCGGCATGCTGGTTTAGCGAGTTCAGCCTCCCCTATCCCGTCCCCGACCAGCCGAGCTGACCCCTGCCCTCGCCCGGTGAATCACGCGTCGCACGTCGATCGTCGAACTAGCCCATGGCGCGCCGGAGCGTTGTGTCACCCAGATCAAACACAATGGACCAGTGACCGACCCCACCGTGCCCAGCAGCCGTCAGGCGCCCAAACGGCCCCCTGCCGCAATTGCAGATCTCACGCTCCTGGTACGCGTGCCCGGCCGCCCCGATCTGATCCAGGCCTTCACTGCTGCCGAACAGGTTGAGGCCGACGCCTATCCAGCCGTCACCGGCGGCGTCATCGAGCACCTGCCGAACTAGACCGCATACCCTCCCCCGCAGCGCGCGTTCACGGCCAGGGTCAGCTCAAAACGTCGCGGAGGGCACGCGCGTGCTCCGAGGACAACGGAAACTCAACGTATTCGCAATCAGCGGGACCGCCGTCGATTGGCCCCACCGCGAGATTGAGCAAGAACTCACCGCCCGGGCCGCTGCTGACCGTCAGGATCCCCGACACGATACCGGGCTCTCCGCCGATCATTGTTCCGGGCCACGACGTCTCGATCACCAGGAGTTCCTCGCTCACACACCCGAGCGTATGCGTGTGTCCCAGAAGCACTTACAGGTTAGGCCCCCGATCCATTCGGCGAGCGACGGACCGGCGGGTCGTCGATCCTGAACTGCTCCGGCATGCGGACCGGGCGATGAGCGTGGTGCAGCGCGCATTCCAGCTGATCGGGCAGCATGCCGATCGGCGGTGTCCAGCCCTCGCCCGGTGGCCTCCCTGAAACGGTCATAAAGGCCAGGTAAAAGGCGTACTGGTGAACGGCCCATGTCTCTCCGCGAAGGAGCAATTGATCGCCGGTTAGGTATCGCAGGGCACCTGCGAGCACCTGGTCAAACGGTCCATCCTGAGCGTCTCGCCCACTTCTCCGCGCGGATGGTGATTTCGGTGATGAGTGGGCCCTTGGCCTCGGCGTAGGCGTTCATGTCGGGCCAGTCCTCTTGCGCGAGTTGGTTCTTGAGTGAGTTGTAGGCTGCACGGTCGGATTGGTCATAGCGCAGCCAGTCACGAAAGAGCAGCGGGCGGCGTTCCCAATCGCTGCCCGCGGTGCAGACGTGTACATGCACCCCTAAATCTGGCGTGCGCACCATGCGGTGCCCAGGCTCGCGGACCCTGAGCCGGTAGCCAGCCGCGATGAGGTCAGGCAGGTAGTGCTCTTCGCGGTCGACATCCAGGACGCTGAGGCCAATGTCGATGATGGGTTTGGCGGCAAGTCCAGGTACGGAGGTGGAGCCGATGTGATCCACCCGCACGGCCCTGACCCCGAGAGCAGTCAGGATTTTTTCACGCTCTATCGCGAACTTCGCCGGCCATGTCGGGTCTGGCGGTACCACCTTGATTTCGCGCTTCTCCACCCCGCCGATCAGCTCGACGGGTTCTGAAGGGTCGGCCGCACTGATATCACCCACACTCGGATTACACCATCGTGGTCGCGTCGTCTCGTTTGTAGAGCAACGGGGTCAATCAGATCCTGTCTCAGATCGTTTTTCACCAGAGGCGCCAGCTGTAACTGCGTTTATGAGCCTGGCAACGGTATGTCTTGCGGTTGGCGTCATACCTATCGGTTGTTGGGAATCGCCCGGCATCAGCGAGTCAGGGCACCTGCCATTACTGCCGCTCCTGGCCCGCGGCCGGTGGGATGTTGTGGTTGAAGCGGAAGAGGTTGTGCGGGTCGTAGCGCCGCTTTACCTGCCGCAGCCGCTCGAACTTCGCATCGCCGTAGGCCGCGCGCACGCGTTCGATGGGCTCATCGGGAGCTCCGTAGTTGAGGTAGCCGCCGCCGCTCGTCGAGCGATTCAGGAGTACGGCGGCCGTGCGCCTGGCCCAGGCGATGTGCTCGGCATCGGTGGCCGCGTCCTCCCAGGTGGCCATCGGGCTTACGTTGATGCATTTGTCCCTGCGGCTGAACGCGGTGGCGTCCGGCGGCACGCGCAGCGCGGCACCGTGCATCTGCTCGAACAGCACGACGTCGCTGCCGTCCTGCGGGTGAGCGAGGTAGTGGTCGACGATGTCGTCGATCAGGTCGTCGGGCAGCGAGTCGACGAAGTGGCTCTTCCAATAGTGGCGCAGCCCGAACGGAGTGTCGCCCTGCATCACCTGGATCTGCAGATAGCTGGTGAGGCCGAGGCCGTCGCTCAGCACCGGCAGGCTCTCGCGCAGCGGGCGCACGGCCTCTTCGGCGGCCTCGGCGTCGCCGGCGAAGCAGACCGTGATGAACGCGGCTCCCTCGGGCACCTTTTCGTGATCCAGGTAACACATCAACGTCAGCTCGTCGGGCGCGGATGCCATCACGTCGCGGAAGAGCCGGATCGCACCACGGAGGTGCGGCGCGGGTAGGCGATGATCCCGCCCCAGACGGCGGGCAGCGGGTGCAGCGCGAATTCGAACTCGGTCACGACGCCGAAGTTGCCCCCGCCGCCGCGCAGCGCCCAGAAGAGCTCGGGCTCTGTTGTTTCCGAGGCAGTCACCACGCTACCGTCGGCGAGGACGACCTCGGCCGAGACGAGGTTGTCGAGGGTCAGGCCGTGCAGGCCTATCAGGTGGCCGATCCCGCCGCCCAGGGTCAGGCCCGCGACGCCCGTCGTGTCGTAGGTGCCGCCGGGCATCGCCAGCCGGTGTGCGGCGCTGGACGCGTCGACACTGCGCCACGTCGCTCCGCCGCCGACCCGGACGCGCCGCGACTCGGGATCGACCTGTACCCCGCCCAGCAGCCGCAGATCGATCACCAGGCCGTCGTCGCAGACCGAGTGACCGGCCACGCTGTGCCCGCCGCCGCGGATCGCCGCCGGGAGACCCTCGTTCTGCGCCCAGCCGACCGCCGCGGCGACGTCGTCGCTGCCGGCGCAGCACGCGATCACCGCAGGGTGGCGATCGGTCATCGCATTGAATGTCGTGCGGGCGACGTCGTAGGCAGGGTGGTCAGGAACCAGCACGGGGCCGCGCAACAAACGCTGCAGCCGCGCCATCGGCGCCGACATCCCTACCATCGCCTGACCCTACGGTGTGCCGGGTCGCCTGCACAACCAGCCGCTTGCACGCCAGTGGTCACAGTAGGTAGCGGTTGCCGCACCAATGTGTCGTCTCGTTTCTAGGGAAACGAGGTCGATCAGATCCTGTCTCGGACACCGACCGGGATCGACGCCTGGGCTACCGATTCAAAAACCGTTTCTGTCGTCCGGCTCTGTTGTGTTGCGATGGCGGCTATGGAGCCGGCGATTTGGCCGTTGACGGGCCTGGAGGTGGTGACTCCGATGCTGACGCTGCGGTACATCATCGACGACCTGGGGGTCGAGCTGGCGCTGTTGGCCGCCGAAGGTGTCCATGATCCCGCCACGATGCCGTTCTCGACCCCCTGGACCGATGTGCCGTCCCCGGAGTTGGAGCGCAACACACTGCGCTTTTACTGGCGAAACCGCGCTGACACGACCGTCGAACACTGGGATCTCAACCTCGCTGTCGTTGTTGACGGGGTCGCCGTGGGCATGTGCTCGATAGAAGCCGACGCATTCCCGACCCGGCGCAGCGCGGAGACCGGCTCATGGGTGGGACGCCGCTACCAACACCAGGGAATCGGACGGGAGGTGCGTCACGCCGCCCTGCACCTGATCTTCGCCGGATTCGACGCAGACCAGGCCACCACCCGGGCCTGGCACGACAACACCGCTTCACTGGGGGTCACCAGCTCGCTGCCCTACGTCCAGACGGGCTCCTCGCTCCAGCAGCGGCGCGAGCGCCCCGACACAATGCTGGAATTCGCCATGAGTCGGGCACAGTGGAATACCGCTCGCCGCAACGACATCGACCTCATCGGAATTGACGCGGCCCGGGCGCAGCTCAAGACCGCGCGTGATGTTCTGTCGTCTGGCGGATGAGGTGTCTCGTTTCTACAGTTAGCGCACGGACTGTAGTACGCCGTTGGGGTCTCGTGAATAATCCGCGTCATGGGTGTGTCTCGCTAGTGCCGGCAACTGATGCCGACGTTGCCGACGACCTTATCGATGCTCGAGACTCTTATTTGGCCAATTTGGTAGAGGCCGGCTTGCCTCCGTCAGTGGCCGAGAGGACCGCGGATGAGGCGTTCGCCCAGTCATTTCCCGGCGGGCGACCGGCCGCCGGTCATCGAGTCTTTTGCGCCGAGCACGGCGGCGAGAAGGCCGGGTTGCTTTGGATCGGACCGCAGTCGACCGAGCAGCCTGACCGCTGGTGGGTCTGGGACATTGTGATCTCCAAGGCATTCCGCGGGCAAGGTCTTGGGAGACAGGTGATGCTGTTGGCCGAGATCGAAGCCCGCGCCCGAGGCGCTGTCGAACTAGGACTGAATGTGTTCGCTCACAACACCGTCGCGGTCAACTTGTATCAGTCGCTCGGCTACGAGATGACGTCCAGTCAGCATCGAAGACAAGCCGACGGTTCCTTACCAGCGGGCTCACACCCATCCCGACAGTGTCGCTGAACTGGTCACACAGAACACATTGCCCTCCAAGTCCTCTAACACCGTCCACGTGTCGGGATTGTCGAGAGTCTCTGGATCCTGGCGGACCTCGACGAACCGAGCACCCAGCTTGATGAGGCGGTCGACCTCGTCAGACATGGAACCGTCGGTCAAGAGATCAAGGTGGAATCGATTCTTGCCCACCTTGGGCTCGGGTACTTGCATGAAGTACAGCGGCGAAGCGGTGCCGGTGGGGTCACTAACCAAGTACTCATCGGGGTTGCGTTCCCGAACGTCGTAGGAGAGCACTTCGGCCCAGAAATTCGCCTGCAGCCGGGGATCTGTGCAGTCGATCACCACCGCAAACATGTTCAACGTCATCGCAACCCCCAGACGCTATCTACTCGGCACCAAGTTTGCCTTACTCAGCGCATGCTTGCTTCGCTGGTGCCGACGATGACGTTCATTCGGAATCGGCGGGCGTCGAAGCGGCTCTCCGGCTCGAGCTCGCTGAGCTGCTCGAGGGTCGACAGCGTGAGGACACTGAGGGGGAAGAGGTCGAAGAACGACCCGTCGGGCCGCGACTGACTAGGCGTGCGTTGCACCAGCACGGTGCGGGTTTGGCATCGAGCGAGGGCTGGGGATTACCCGATTCCGCGTTCGCCTAAGTTACGAAGGCCTACAAGGCCTAGCGTCGTGTTCCCCGATGTCTTGCGCGACGCTATTGAGGATGTCGATTGACTGAGGCGATGGCTGGCCGGGTCGCGGCGCCGGCGCGCGTCACCGCGCTGCGAATAGTTACAGCCCGGGGAATCTCCTCCTGATATGAAAGTCTGGCAACCCGCGAACGCCAATCTGAAATCCGTTGCGGCGCAACCGCTAAGCGTCGTTATGGTCAACGAAACCGCGATGCGTGACGATGGGCGCCGGGGTCGCCAGGCGGTCACTGTCATGTCTTCACCAGAACGAGCAGACATCGCCGTCCCGCACGCCGCAAGGGCGAGCTACGAGCTTGCATGACCTGGCGAGTCATCACTCTCATGTTTTCCGGGAATCTCGCCGGAATCAGACAGCTCTCATGTTCTCCCGGGATTACTGCAACTTTTCGCAGATCTGACAGCGGTGGCCGTTGCTTCGTCGGTTGGGCTCCCGCCTGTACAAAGTCAATGCGTCACAGTGACGAATCTGGTGGGTCCAGTTGGATCTAATTATGCTGTTCCCCACCACCTTCCGTGCCATTTCATGGATAATCGTCATTATCCACAAACTATCCAGCTGCGCACTTCCTCGGCTGCCGGCGCCCCAGAGTGTGTAGACGGAACTTGCGTCGGGTTCTGATCGGTGGGGAATCCAGATACCGATTTGCTGGACCGGGTAACGACTGGACCGAGATTGGCGCGACCGTCAAGAACAGCAGAGATTAACAAGAATCGCCAGCGGCGCGGTCGACCGCGCCCTCACACGACCAAACAGTGTCGGCCTGACATCATCGTGCGTATGGAAGCCGAGAATGCGCGGCAGCGGCCGGAAGCCGCCGTCTTGGAGCTTGCATCTATGACAAAGGGCATTTCAATGCAAGTAAAGTCGAAAACCTCGCGCGCCGGTTATCAAAACGCGCTGTGGCGCTGTGGATTCCACGACAAAGTGTGAACAATGGCGAGGCGTTTCCGGTACCGAAGGGGGTTTACCGATGAAGCTCGTTCGGCTCAGGCGTGCAATTTTCAGTCCTTGGACCGACACCGACCACCGTCGAGATGCGTGACGTCACGTTCGTGCTGGGACCCAACGGGGCCGGCAAGACCGCGCTGATGGTCGCGTTGTGTCGTTTGTTCGGCGCCGACCGCTCGCTGCGCGGGGTCCGCAAGAGCGACTTCCACTGCGACACCGACGGTCACACGGCGACCTCGCTGTGGCTGCAGGCCGACTTCGAGGTCCCCGAGGCCGCCGACACCTCGACCGGGCATCCCACTGTCCCGGCGTTCTTTAACCACATGCAGCTGCAGTCGCCCGGTGCGGTGGCGACGGTGCACATCAGGCTGACCGCGAGGCTGATCGACGACGAGGTCGAGGACCAGCATTCGGCACGTCGTCGTCGTCGACGGAGACGGCGACCGGTTAACGCCTTCGACATGGCGCCGGCCGATCGCAACCCGATCCAGGTGCACTATCTGCCGGCGCGCCGCGACCCGGCCGAGCAGCTGTCCTATGCCGCGACCACGCTGCTGGGCCGGGCGTTGAGAGCCGCGGATTTCGGCGACGCCGCCCGAGCGGTCCAGGGTCATGTCGACAACATCAACGACGAGTTGATCGGCCACGGCGCCATCGACACGACCCAGCAGGCGCTGGCCTCACGTGGGCGTCGCTGTACGCCGGCGATTACCTCAGCGACGCCGCGATCGGATTCGGAGCAACCGACATCGAGGCGATCCTGCGCCTGATCACCGTGACGTTCACCCCGGCGCCGGGTGGCGACGTGGTCGCGCTGAACCGGCTCAGCGACGGCCAGAAGTCGTTGATGTATATCGCGCTGGTGCTGGCGCTGCAGCGGCTCGGCCACAGGTCTTGCACGGTCAGACCGACGCCTTCGACCCGGCAAGATGCGGCCGGCGATGTTCACTCTCATCGCGCTCGAGGAGCCGGAGAACAGCCTCTCGCCGCACTACCTTGGACGGATCGTCACCGCGTTGCGATCCTCAGCGCGGCCACGACGCGCAGGCCGTGCTCGCCACCCACTCCCCGGCCGTGATGCGCCGCGTCGACCCCGACGACGTGAGATACCTGCGCCTGGACTCCGGCGCCGCACCTCGGTGCGGCGGATTCTCTGCCCGACGACGCGGGCGACGCCGGCAAGTTCGTCCGCGAAGCCGTCCAGGCCTTCCCGAGGTGTACTTCGCGCGGCTGGTGGTGCTCGGTGAGGGCGACACCGAGGAGATCGTGCTGCCGCGGCTGCTCAGTGCGCACGGCATCGTCGACGACGACGCGTCGATCTCGATCGCCCCCCTGGGCGGCCGTCACGTCAACCACTTCTGGCGACTGCTCCACGGGCTGGGCATCCCCCACATGACCCTGCTGGACCTCGACCTGCGGCGGTTTGGCGGCGGATGGGGCCGAATCAAGTACGCCGCCACCGAACTACGCAAACACCAGCCCGACGCCCTGGCCGCGACGTCGAGGCGATACCCGAAGTGGAACTCTGATACGAAGCTCGACCGCGCCACCACACCGGGATCGTGGCTACACGCCCTGGAGGAACGCCGCGTGTTCTACTGCACGCCTCTGGATCTATGGATCTACTTTATGCTCAAGTCCTTCCCGGCCGCCTACGACGTCGACCCCGACACCTGCGAGGAACCCGATGACACGACGGTCGCCGGGGATTATCGGCAAGAACCGCAAAGCCGACGGATACCCCGCCACCTGGCTGCACCTGTTCGACGACTACCTGAGCCTGTTCAAACAATCCAGCAAGCCGGTCAGCCGCATCGCCGCGCTGTCCGACCTGACCGACGACGACCTGCGCGCCGGGACCCCGCCGACCCTCAAACGACTAGTGAGCCGAGTCGGCGAACTGCTGGCCACCGTGCCGGCATGATCACCCCCGATCGGTGGACACCAGCCGGTGGGATCGATCTGGAACCCAACGCCGACACCGCAGTACGCGAACGCGCCCGCAACATGGCGGTCACCGCCGGCCCCGGCGCGGCGAAGAAGCCGAGCTGCTGGCCCAGCGCGCCGACTTCCTGCTGCGGACCGGCGCCTGCCGCTATCCCCAACGGATACTGGCCATCTCGTCAAGGTCGACGCCGCACGCAACCTGGAGCGACGAGTTCGCCGAGCACTGCGGCCCGACCTCGCCGCACGCCTGGACGGTCGCACTTTTCCACGCATTCGCCAAACGATTGATTGACCGCAACCGAGGAGTGCTGACCGGTACCGACGCGCTGGACCCCGACTACACCGTGTCCACCGCCCGTGTACAGCATCGCACTATTCACTTCGACGACTTCCTCCCGCTGGCCCGCACGATCATTGAGCAGGAGCCGACCGTCCGCGCCGCCATACGCCAGACTTACACCCGCGTGTTCCTCGACGAATTCAGGAAGACTGCACCGGCAATCAGTACGCCCTCATTAAGGCCATGTTCGCCGGTCGCGACGCCCGCCTGACAGCGGTCGGCGACACCAAACAGCGCATCATGAGATTCGCCGGCGCGCTGAAGGGCATCTACGCCCGCTATGCCGCCGACTTCGACGCCGAACCGCTCAATCTCTACCAGAACTATCGATCCCAACCTGTACTGCGTCGGATGCAGAACCGCATGGTCGCCGTCATCGAACCGTCCGCGGTCCCCCAGGCCAGCATCGAGGGCGACGACGGGGACATCGACACCGTGGAGGCCGCCGACGAGTTCGACGAAGCACGACGAGTGACACAGATCGTCGCGGGTGACCGCGAGCGCGCCGCGGCACGCCCATGCAGATCGCCGTGGTCGTCGCCAAGCAGCTCGACCTCTATGCCGCAGCCCTGAAAGCCGAACTGGACGCCCACGAGGTGTCTTACCGTGACGAAGCCCGCGACAGGACTCTTCGCCGAGCCCGTTACCCGGCTCGTCTACGACCTTCTTACCGTCGTCATCACCCGCGACCAACCTGACTCATACCGACGACTCGTCGCCACCACTCAACGACTCGCCGGTTACGGCGACAGCGAAACCTTGGTCACGCGCTGACCGAGTATCTGCGCCGTGTGTCGGCGCGGATCCACTCCGATGAGATCGACTGCAGCCGCCCGAATCCGTGCGCGACATCATCGACGGGTACGTCGATCTCATCGGCATCGACGCCATCCGTGGTTGGTCACCCGATACACCTACAGCACCCGCTTAACGACCTCATCGACCCAGCCTCGCCCATTACGAAGAATCTCGACGCGGGTTGTCCACCCGCGCAGGCTTTGCGACGACTCGCCGAAACCGACGCCATCCGACTGCTGACCGTGCACAAGGCCAAGGGCCTGGAGTTCGAACTGGTGATCTTCCTGGCCGTCGAGGAACAGACCTTCTGGGCTGATCCCGACGAGGAACGGGCCGTCTTCTTCGTCGGCATCTCCCGCGCCAAACAACGCCTGGTGCTCACCACTTCCGAAGGCCGCACGTGTCCGCCGGGCGTGCCGCAGTGGAGATGGGACGAGAACCGCACACCGCATCAGGAGTTCATGTCTTACATCGCCGATTGACGCGAACTCCATATCGGTGCGACGCCACGCCGGCCCCTCTCCCGAGCGCGGCGACGCGCAACCGCGAACGCAAGAACCATCTCGGTCGAAAGGACCGGTACGCGTAGACCCCACCACCAGCCCTGGGGGACGACGAGCGGGAGCACCACAGCATGCTGCGAATAACAATCTTGTAATTTATCCGTGTCGCTACCTTGGTCTCCATCAAGTGGCCGTCATAATGACTCTTTTCCCTGCGTGTCGTACGCGGAGTTGTCGGCGGCGCGGCCTATGTTTGCTTCATGACTACTCCCACCGAGACCACCGAGATGGCCGCCGATCGCCGGTCGCTGGGTGACCTGTTAGACGCATACGACAATTGGCGCGGGACTCTCGAGTACGCCGGTAGTGGCGACTTCGAGGGAGTCGAAAAGATCGTCGCGCTGTATCGCTTCGCCATTGCCAACTACGACGACCCGCGTATCGACCTCCTGCTGAATGCGGTCGCCGCCGTAGAGAAGGCTGGAGACACCTTCTGATGTCAACCACTACTACCGACGCGGAGACCTCGACGACGCCCTGGCCGAACACGGAGGAACTCCTGGAGCAGTACGACCATTGGCAGGAACTCCCCGGAATCGACCGTGACGACTACAGCGCCTTCAGGAAGTTGGCCGCGTTGTATCGGTTCGCGCTCACCCACATGGACTCACCCGGGAATCACTTGCTGTTCGAGGCCATCGCCGCCGTAGAGCAAACCTGGAAAGACTGATCACCCATGGTTTCTCGCCCAGCACGCCCTGAAGACTTCGAGGACACTTCTGTGTCGATGGACCATTTGATCACCGAGTTCGCGGGGTGGAACAGTGTCCTCGACCGAGACGATTACGACCTCATTGCCAAGACAAAGGCGCTGTACCGGTTCGCTATGAACAACTACAACGAGCCGGGCCGCGATCTGCTGTTGCAGGCGATTAGAGAGTTCGAGGCCGCCGAGAGCGAACACCAGTAGGTAGTCATGCCCGACGACTTCGAGAACGATCCACACTTCATCGACGTCGAAGGCGACTTGGGCGGCGAGGGCATGGGCGTCTTAACTAGGGATGCCTTGAACTTGCTTATGCACGGTGTCATCAACAGCTGTGCCGACGGGACCCCCGGCTTCGTCAGTGACGACTGGCTGAATGCGATTCCGGCCGAGACGACGATCACCGCCGCAGAACTCGAAGCAATCGGTTTGTGGGAGCGCCGCGCAGGCGGCTACTTCGTGCTCGCTGACGACATGGTGAAGATGGTCATCGACCAGAACGAGGAGATGGACCGCACGAAGGCCGAATGTGCCGAGCGAGGGCAGCACGTGCCACACGAGCCTGACGAGTCCGCGTGGGTACGTGCCAACACTGCGGCATCCCTCTTGAACGACCGGACGGCGGTCCCGTCGCACTGCCCGATGGTGGTCCGCTCGGGTCCGACTCCCGCACCGCGTAGCAGTCGCTGCTATGGCGCCCACTAAAGCAATCGACGCATCGGGTGCATGTTGATACCGTCGCGTCATGGCGCTTACTGAAGCCGATAAGGCCGAGTTGGTCGACAACCAGTTTGTCTACGACGGTTCTGCCGGCGGTGCGGAGTACGTTCGACACTTGCCGTGCGACACAGGCATTTATCTCGGGGAGCCGCAAGACGTTCAGAAGGCATTGGACCACCTTTCGAAATGCCCCACACCAGACGGCCCAGCGGACACCTTTCGGGGGCAACGGCCCTGGCCTGAAGGCTCACCCGCCCAGGAGGCGAAGAAAGAGGAGTGGCTGTCACGGATCAAAGAGCACACCGGGACAACTGATAAGGACTACGCCGCAGCCGTGACCATGCTTGTCGACCCACTCCTGCCTGTCGACCCTGACGCGGCCAGTCGACTGGAGGCGGCAGGATTCGTCATCGTCAACCCGGATGGCACCTGCGCGGCGGTAGACGGATGGTAGGCGGGGTGTAAAGCCGTACGTTCGCGTGCCGTTTGCATCACCGGAGAGATCAGTGGATCGAAATCCTCGGTCCGCCCCGCGGCTGAACGCCGCGCGTTCAGGCGCTAAAGCTCGACGTCTCCTCTGCAGACTCGCCCTACCGGTAACCCGCCATATTCGATCTCGCCGTATTCGGCAGTGAAGCGCTATAGCGGCAAAGGCGACACCACCCTCCACGACGCACCGCCGCTGCGGTCAGCCGGCCGTATCAGCAGCGGGGCCGCCAGGCGGTATCACCTGGTAGCTGTACCGCCACTCGACCTCGGTGCCATGCTCACCGCCGACCGGCCGTGATCCGTGGAGATGCAAAAAAGCGACCATGTCATCGTCGCCGACTTGAGCCTGAGCCTTCCGCTCCGCCAGCGCCCTTACTTGGGCCGGGCTCATCGTCTCGGGCACCACGATGGTGTCGTGCCGCACGTTCGAGGCATCGGCCATAGCGCCAGGCTGCGGCAAGTGAGGGCTTCCGTTTCCCGACGACACGCGCCCTCACACAACCGTGATCGACACGTGCTCGACCTGCGACGCAACCACCGCCACTCGCCATTGACCATGCCGAACGGGCACCCAAGGCAACCGCGAGGACCAGTTGGCGGCGGCTTTCACTTGCTTGCCCGGCGTGACCAACTCTCCGGGGTGGGTGAGATATATTGTGCGACAACATGATAACGGAGCAATTTTACCGGTAACCCTCCGTATTCAAACCTGCCGTATTTGCAGGGTGGTACGGGCATTCGACCCGTCCGGGTTGGAAGTAAACTCGGCGGAGTCTGACTCGGCTGTTAGGTGCAAGCATGGCGAGTTCGAGAGCTCACATGGGCAGGCGAGTTCGTTGCTGGTCCGTCGTGGCATCGGTTGATCGCGGCGAGCACATCAAGCAGCCGCCGGCGAGCTCGTGCCATGATCCAAGTCGCCGCACAGTTGCTGATTACGCCAACCCTCGAGCATCTCGTCGACGGTCTGGGCCTCCAGATGCAATACGGGAACCGAACCTGCCACGTACAGCGACCGCTCTTATCGACGGGCAGAACGGCCTTCAACCTGTCTCATCCAATGCATCATTGAATCATCCAGTGAATCATCGCCACATCACTGCAGGTAAGTGCATCAGCGTCGACACAATTCGCCCGGAGTGTCGGCAGCACGCCGCGAGCGGGCAACCCGAGACAGGCCGCAAATGAGCCCAAATCCCCAGATCAACAACAGTTTTCGTCACCAGAGCCAGGGCTGGCCACCGACGCAGGCGCCGCCGCATCCGTGATTCATCTGATGAAAACGGAGAACTTGCTCATGGATAACCGCTGTTATCCATGAAAAAGTACGCTATTTTCGTTATCATGTTGTGTTTCAACGTATTTGGAGATCTGTGCGCAGCGATCGCCCTCTTCGTAACGTAGGACGGCTGATCAGTGGGGTCGAACGAAACATTCAGTCGGGCCTTCTTGGCGTGCCGGTGGAGGAATTCGAGCTCGACTTGGATCACGTCGTTGAAGCTCTCGCCCCCTTGGTAGACGTCGTAGTGGCCGCCCGTGACTGCGGTGCACTTCGCCGGAGGCCTGAGCCCCCATCAGTGAATGCCGGATAACAGAGATTATGTAAGGTGACACCTTACAGTTTCGTATGTTGATACTTGACATCTTGGCTGACGCTACCGCATGCTTGAGTGCATGGCAACGACGTCCGCCAGCCACCTCGGTCAGCTCCTCGAGGAGTACAAGCGCACCCATAGCGCGACCGACACTGGCTTAGCCGACCGTATCGGCATCACCCGTCAAACCTTGGTCCAATGGCGCAATGGCGAATTACGTTCTCTGCCAACCCAAGCCAACTTGCGGGCCATGGCCACCGAGATTCGCCGCCCGTATCGCCAAGTCCTCGCGGCGGCGCTCTTCGACACCGGCTACCGCACCCCAACCGACGACGGAACACCAAGGCCGTACGACGAAGTGCTCCACGACGCTATCGCCGCCTTGACCGAGGCCGCTCATCTGACGAATCAGCCTATGCGACAGAACAGTTCGGGCCAATGGGAAGCCGACCCCGACCCACGCGCAGCGCTACCGATCGACTGGGCCGAGTTCGTCACCCACGCCCTGGCCGGCGCTGCGGCCAACATCGGAGGCACCGAGCAGATCCTGGCCGGCCGGCCCGGGTCCTGGGAGGCCGAGCGGGTGCGCCAAACCCTGCAGTCGACCGTCGGCGCCGACGACGAACACCTACTCCAACACCGAACCGAACCCGTCGTCATCGACCTCTGGGTCGAGAGCATCTTGGATCGCACCAACGACACCACCTACGACGATTACCGCGCCGCCGAGACTGAGCTATCTGAACGCGAGCACGCCATCCCCGAACCCGACGACCTGCCCCCTGGGCCCTTCTCCCCTGCCGACCCGCGCATCGCCGCCGTGGACTGGATCAGGGTCGACGACAACGGATATCTCGTCGTGGAGGGCAAGCCCGGCTGGGGCGACGATCCTGCCGATGTCGCACTGCTGACCGAGTTGCACGATGAGGCTCAGGCCAGCGCACCTCCGAACAGGGCTCCTACTCCGGGCGAGATCGCCTACGACGAAGCCCATGAGGCCGCCACGGATCTCTGGGACGCACTTGCGGTCCAAGAGCGCCGTGAATACACCGACTACGCGGAACGGCTCACGACCGCTATCCAGGCCCGCCTTGCGGCCCTGGACTTACCCATGCCAGTGACTGTCAACATCACCGTCGCCCCGGAGGGCGTCGTCGGCTCCGATGTCTACGACGACCATGCGCCGGTCACGTATCCGCGCAACATAATCGAGCAAGCGGTCGACGACGCGATCGCCAACACTCCTACCCCTGCAGCGCTGCCTGGCACTCCCCTAGATCGGCTCGGTGCGGCGCAGCCGTAGCGGCGATGACACCCGACGCCAGGCCGGCCGGTGGCCGCCGCATCAACGAACTGATGGGTCCGAACTGGTGGCGCACCGAAGCGATCCTGGCCGCTCGACTGCGTGACCTGGTGGCCGGACTCGACAGCATTGGCGCATTCACCATTCCTTACGCGCGGTTGCCGCGGCGGCTGGCCACCTACGCCGACGAATTTCCTCGGTGGGCAGACGTCGCTGACCAAACCCCACAGGCATTGCTGCTGAGGCCGAAGTTGGGCGCCTCAGCCGTTGAGGCGCTGATCGAAGCCGCGCGGGACGCGGTGCGGATCAACCAGGACGCCATCGCCGCCGGGAAGGTCGGGGCTGAGGCTGCTGTCGCCCGCCTGGTTGGCCAGCTCGACGACTTTGACCGGGCGATCCTGTCAGCGCGGGTATGGGCGCCACACCCGCAGTCGCAGCGCGTACTCGCTGAGCGACTCGGCGTGAACCCGGTCTCGGTGCAGCGCAACCAGCCTCGGGCGCAAGCACGTTTCGCTGAACTGCTCGCAGATCCGGCGCATCAGGAGGTGAGCGCGCACGCGACCGAGTTGGGCCGGCGCCTGGGTCCTTACCTGCCCGCCGACGTGCTCGACGTCGAACTGCGCCGCCTGGGCGTGGACCCGTCCGGGCAGGCCGCGCAGGTGCTGCTGCACCTCGCCGGCCCTTATGTGGGTCGCGGCCAGTGGGTTGAGAACACCGCAACGGGGGCCCACACCCAAGTGGCGGCCGCCGTCGATGCAGTCTTCGTACGCGAACCTGCACCATCCACCGACTCCCTGCTGCAGGCTTTGACCGGCCTGGGCATCCCCTCGGGGATTGCCCTGACCTACCTCGAAAGTCAGGTGGCGCTGCGACGTTTCGGCGATGTCTGGGTGCGCTGGACCGACGACACCACCGCCAACATCGCCGAAGCCGTCCTACACGTCCTTGGCGCCCCCGCAACCGCAGAGGCCATCCTCGCCGCGATCGGCTCCAGAGCCAGCATGAGCCTGGCGACCCTCAACGGGACACTGTCAAAGGACTATCGGTTCATTCGCGCCAGCCGACGCACCTGGGCCCTGCGCGCCTGGGGAATCACTGAGTACGCCGGAATCGCGCATGCGATCGGGGCACGCATCGACGCCGGTGGCGGGAAGGCGAACGTCCAGGAGCTGGTCGCCGACCTGCTGGCGGCGTTTCCGGACGTGGCAGAACGCTCGATCAGCTCATACCTGTCCACCCTGGAGTTCATCACCGAGGCAGGAATGGTGCGACGACGCACCGCCGCCGACAAGTGGCCATCGGTCCCGCCGCTGAATACGGTCCGCGGAGCATTCCGTAACGGACACAACGAGATACGGTTAGCGGTGCCAGTGACGACCGAAGTGCTTCGCGGATCCGGTCAAGCCATTCATCCTGCGGTGGCCGCCGCGCTCGGGGTAGCACCGGGCGCTCGGCAAGTGTTCGCCAGCCCACACGGTGAGGTCACTGTGTTTTGGAAGCTGTCGTCGACCTCGGGCGCCAACGTCGGCTCGCTGCGGGCCCAAGCCGTGGCGGTCGAAGCGACCGTGCGCGACACACTGGTGCTCGCTTTCCGGCTCGACGACGCGTCTCTGGAGGTGACGCGCCTCGGTCCCGACGAAGGTGGGATGCGTCGGCTGCGGCATCTCCTCGGGCACACGGTGCGCAACCCGGCCGCCGCGCTGGCCGCCAGCTTGCAATGCCGGCGCAGCGAGGTGACTGCGGTCTTACGCGCCCGTGGGGACCATGAGCTAGCGGCCGGCCTGCCGCACGATTCGGAAATGCCGTGACGCACAACAAATGGCAGGAAACAGAAGCAATGCCGGTTGAGCCGGCCAAGCTGAAGCCGACCGCGAACCGCGGCTAAGGCAGCGGCCTTGCCAGGCGCGCCGATAACACACTGCGCGGCGTCCCGGGTATGTCAGCTGTCGCGGCCAGAATGAGCGTTGTGACCGAACCCAGCGCGCCCAGCAGCCGCCACGCACCCAAACGGCCGCCTGCCGCAATCGAGGACCTGGATCTGCTCGTGAAGGTCACCGGCCGGCCGGACGCGATTCGCGCCTACACCGCCGCCGAACAATCCGAAGCCGAGGCGTACGCGGCCGCCGTGGGCGGCGTCATCGAACCGCTGCCCACCGACGCGTAGTAACAAGTTTCTCCGCGAGGCCTACTGGATGGCCGGCAGCACAGCGGCGTCGAGTGAAGCAGTGACCAAGCCCTTCCATGCAGGGTGGCGAAAGCGGCGCCCTGTGTACTCGCGGTAGTCGATAGCGCCGATGAGCCGTGGCTTGACCCACCGGATACTGCCCAACGCGTGATCGCGGTGATCGGCGAGCGGCGAGCGGCTCGTTTCGTGTTGGCATAGCAGCTGGTGCAGCGCGCGACGGTTGGCCTGACCGAGTCCTGAGGTCACCGTCCCGCAGTAGACAAGGTTTCCCCGTGAGTCGTGCGCACCGATCGCTAATGCGCCGACCGGCTCTGCGCGGCCGCGAGTCCATCCGATGACTGCAACGATCGCGCGCTTGCGGATCGGGCATTTGATCCAGGACCGCGAGCGACGGCCAGCGTGATACGTCGAGTCGGATCGTTTGAACACCGCTCCTTCGAGGTCGAGCTCGGCCGCGGCGGCCAGCAGGACCGCGCCGGGGAGGTCCTGCCACACCGGCGGAACAACAATGGGCCCACCCGACAGGGCGAGATCTTCGAGAATGGCTCGTCGCTGGGCGTAGGGCCGGCTGGTGAGGTCTTGCCCATCCAGGTGAAGTACGTCGAATAGACAAAAACTGGCCGGGACGCTGGACAACAGCGTCCTCGAGGGACGCTGCACGCGCAGCCGACGCTGCAGCCGCGCGAAGCTCGGGCGGCCGTGGCCATCGCGAGCAATCACTTCGCCATCGAGAATGGCGCTGTGCCCGCCCAGGCTCTGCGCCAGGCTCTCGGTCAGGTCAGGAAATCGCGAGCAGAAGTTGTTTCCCGGTCTGCTGATGAGGTCCACTCCCCCACCGTGGACGCGGGCGATGCCTCTGGCGCCATCCCACTTGGCCTCGGCGAAAAATCCGGCCCCCGCCGGCGGCGGGCCGGGCGTGGCCAGCATCGGCCCCACTGGGAGCGGAGGCGCGCCGGCTGGTGGCATGCATCCAGTGTGCCCGCAGGGCGCTGGGTCGGCGGTACGGGATCTCGCCGGACGGCACTAGCTCGCTGATATCCGCGGGTCTCGCGCGGATCGACGTGGCGCGGACAACGCGGATCCGGCTCTGGTGGTGGGATGGTTCAGGGATCGCGGCTTATGGTGCGGGCAGCAGCGAACGGCTCGGCTGCGAACTGAGAGGGCTCAAGGCATCCGCAGTGAGGAGAACAGGATGGATGGTCAGGGTGCTGGCGGCTTCGGGTTCGTCGTGCGCGAAGTCATCTCCGGTCCACGGGAATTAGCGGAAGTCGCGCCTGCACAGGCAGTGACGCTGGCCTGTTTGGCGGGATCTGATGGCGAGGGGCAGTTCTGGTGCGGGCAGCTGGAGCAGCCCGTGAAACACCGGATCGATCAGACGGTTGACACTGGCCGCTATCACGCTGACTACCTGGACCGCGACGAGTTCGGTCCGTTCGTGTGGACGTACTACATCGCTTTGCAAACGCACGATGCTGTCACGTTCAGCGCGGACGCCCACAGCGTCGTCGTCGACCTGGCCTACGTCATCGATCCGAGCCTGGGATACGACACGACCTTCGATTCGAACAAGGTTGACTGGGTGGCCACCGCGACCGTTGACGGCGCCAACGCTGAGGTCAGTGCCGAGCCGGAGGTAATTCCGGAACCGGAACCACAGCCGGAGTCCGCGTCGTCCGCGCCGCTGCGACGTGCCGAGCCGGTGTTACCCGCGCCAATTGAGCAGCTGGCCGAGGAAGGCCCCTCGGTTTCCCGCGAGCAGTTCGGCCACGCTCTCGACGGCGCGCTCGCGACGCTTGGCACCCTCACGGGAAGCTTTCCGCTCGACATGCCTCGACCGCGAGAAGTCAAGGCGCGCAAGCACTCCCCTGATCGATTTCGCGGTGAGTGCCCGTCCTATAGCTTCCAGGCAAATGAGGTGCGCTATCACACTGTGGATCCGCGACGAGGGCCTGTATGGCAGTCGACCGCTGATCCCCGTGAAGCGCTGTATTGGATGGTCGACGACGTAGCACGTTCCGTCGCCTGGACGTGGGCGCGGCGCACGCCGGCGGCTCGCACGATGAACGATGACGACGTGCAATGGCTGCTGGCGGCGCCGATGTGGCTCACGCTGATGACCGCCCTCGATGCCAGCTGGGCCGGCAAGACACGGACACGGATTTCGGCGCTGAAGAAGCACGATCAAGAGACGCGTCGCCGCCCACAGATCTAGGCTCGACCGTGCGGCGTCGTCGTCGACGGTGATCACATCAGGCGGCAGCCACAGGGTCATGTTCACGCGAGATTGACCGTTGCCGCTGGCGGCCGCGACGTCGACCACCGAGATCCAGCCCCCGTCCGATCTGCGCACCCACGCGCGCTGGGTGCCGGACATCCGCGGCTCCAGACGCAGGCCGAACTGGCACGGACCCAGAGCGGCAGCTCGTCTTGGCGAATACCGCTGGCCGGCAGCACCCGCGCGGTGTCGACCCAGACCGGGCGACTGAGTAGGAACAGGGTCGGGTACTCGTCCGATAGCCGCCATTGATCAAACATGACAACAATGTTCGATTATGGCGGCAATGTGGGTGCTGCTGGTAGCGGGCCGACCGGGGGTGCGCATATCTTCGGGGCGTGGGTTTCTGGCAACAGCAGGTCGATGACCTATTGACGGGTATCGGTGCGTTGGGCGGCATGGACGCGCCGCTGGACACGCCGACTCCGGATCCCACGCTGCCGCCCTACCCCGCGCCGACCTATTCCCCACAGATCCCCGGCCCGGATGGCGTTGCTCCCCCGGTTCCGCAGTACCCGCCCTACATTCCCGAGCAGGACATGAATACCTCCTCCGGGATGCCGCGGTCCACCCTCGACGGAATCCACGGACGACCGGGCGTCGTCATTCAGAAGCCGGGCGAGCTGGGCCCGCCGCCCAGCTGGGGTGACTACCAGGAAGCCCCGCCGGGATCAGGCGTGTGGGTACCCGACCATCGGCCACTCGCGCCGGGCTCTGTGGTGCCGGCGGCCTGGTCAGGCAAGGGCGGCGAGGCCGCCGACGACGCGGAGGCGTCGCTGCAGAAGACACGGTCGACCCTCAGCGAGGCTGATCAGGGGCTGTACAAGAACCTCAGCGACGCCCACACCGCGGACGCGCAGTCCAAGGCCCATCTGCAGCGCATTCATCAGGAGATCCGGTCGGGTATCGCTGCTCTGCAGCCGAGTCTAGGAACCGCTGCCGGGCGTGAGCAGCTGGCCGACTTCCTGCAGATGAAGGCAGCCGAGGCCAAGCAGGTCAGCAGCGACGCTCAGCAAGCATCGGTTCGCCTGGCTGCCAACATGCAGGCCGTTGGCCTGCAGTTCGAGTCCGCGTCTGCCCCGTGGCGCCCGTGGGGAGACAACGACTCAGGTCCGGTCGATGAGTGGGGCACGCCCGTAACGGAGCTTCCGGTGCTCGGCGGCAGCGATGGCGCAGGCCCCGGGTCGGGGGTTTCCGGCGGACCAGCACCCATCTAGCCGATCTCGGCTTAGAGCTAGGTGTCCAGGCCGGGGCCGTCCTCGTGTGCGGTCGCGGTCGCGGGGATCGATGTCGCGCTGGTGCTGTTCGAGAGCGATGCGCTCGCGGATGCGCACGGCGCGGCGCACGGCGTCGCCGTTGGGGTAGCCGAGTTCTTCGACGAGGGCAGGGGTGGGGTTGAGGTGCAGGCTCCAGCCGGGTTCGCGGCCGCGCATCTTCATGCGCTGGGTGGCCGCTTCGGCTTTGGCTTTGGCTTCGGGGCTTTCGGCGGCCATCCGCAGCTCCAGGGTGAGCGCGGCGAGCTCGGCTTGATGGGCTTCCAGTGCGCTGCTGTGCTCGAACGGCCCGGGCGGGTTGGCCAGGAGGTCGTCGAGCTCGGCGTGCTGGCGCTGCTGTTCGCGCTGCAGGCGCACGTGGTGTTCGGGTAGCCCGGTGTAGAGGTTCTCGACTCGGCGGAGCAGGCCCAGCTGTTTGGGGCCGGAGACGTCATGTCCGAGCGCGGAGCCGGCGGCGAGCAGGTCGGTGGCTTCCAGTTCGGTGGTGCGCGAGGGAACGGCCAGGCGCAGCAGGAGCATGTCGTGGGTGAGGTCGCGGGCGCCGAGGATCTCGATTCCGTTGATGGACGCGCCGATCGGTTCAAAGCGCGATGCGCCGCGGTCCTTGCCGGCCATATAGGCGCGCCGGCACGCGGTGGTAAGGGCTGCTGCGGCGTCGGGCCGATCGGTGTAGCTGTCCGCGCCTACGGCGAGGCGGTGTGCGGCCTCGCCGCGCGCCTGCGGCGGCCAAGGCGACCGGTGCGATCTGGTCGATGTCGTTCTGTTTGGCGGGGATCGCGCGTTCCAGCACGCGGACCTGCCAGTCGCGGTTGCGGACGGATTGCTGGTGTGCGCGTTCGAGCGCGGTCAAACGGCGTACGGTGTCGTCGAGTTCGACTTGTCGCAGGTAGCGGGGGTCGCCGGTGGCGATGGCTTTCGTCTCGGCTGCCGCGGCGCCGATGTCGCCGCCGCTGAGGTCTTCGATCTCGGTGTCGAGGACCTCGTTGCGGCGCATCTGTTCGATGAACACGGTTTTGGCCTGAACCTTCTGCCACATGACGGTGTCGTAGCTGGACTCGGTGACGTAGTTGAAGATGTCGACCTCGTCGTTCTGGTTGCCTTGTCGCAGGATGCGGCCTTCGCGTTGCTCAAGATCGGCTGGGCGCCAGGGCACGTCGACGTGATGCAGCGCCACCAGGCGCGATTGCACGTTGGTGCCGGTGCCCATCTTTTCGGTGCTGCCGAGCAGCACGGATACCTCGCCGCGATTGCATTGGGCGAAAAGGGCTTTCAGTTGTGCGGGGTTGCGCGCCTCGTGGACGAAGCGCACGGCTTCTGCCGGCATGCCTCGAGCGACGAGTTCGTCCTTGATCGCCTGATAGATGGTGAACTGGCGCGGATCTTTCGATGGTGTGCCGCGATCGCAGAACATCAGTTGCAGTCCGCCGCGCATCGGTAGCTGCACTCCGGTGTCGGGGTCGTGGTAGAGGCGGTGAATGTGACGGTTGTGGACCTGCATGGCCTGTTCGGCGACGGCTGCGGCTCGGCTGTGGCTGGGCTGGCCGAGGTGGGCCAGGCGGGGGTCCAGGGAGGCGTTGCGGCCGTCGTTGCTGATCTTGAGGATGTTGTCGCGCTGGGGTTTTCGGGCGTCGAGGTGGTCTGCACGCCAGCCCAGATCAGCGATGAAGTCGACGAGCTCGACGTCGGGTTGCAGGCTGATGATTTGGCGGGCGCCGGTGCGCAGTTGGGGTAGTGCGACGGGCACCTGCTCGCGGGTCACGACGTCGGTGTAGGCGTTGGACAGTGCCAGTAGTTCGGGCAGGTTGGTGTATTTGGCGACGCGGGTGACGGGGCGCAGCTTGGTGCCGGTGGCGTTGACTTCGATGCTGGTGTGGGTGGCGGTGAACGCGGCGCCCCAGTCGCCGAGTTCGGCGACGCCGGCGGCTTCGAGCAGATCGGGGCGCAGGTAGGTCTGCATCACCCATAGCTCTCCGAGGGAGTTGGCGATGGGAGTGCCGGTGGCGAAGGTGGCGACGCGTTCGATGACGGCGTGTTCGGGGATGCCGCGGGCCAGGGCCTCGTCGTGGCGACGCTGGCGCAGCACGTCGAGTTTGAGGCCGAGGTCCTCGGCTCGCTGGGCGGCTGTCGTGCAGGACAGTTCCTCGATGTTGCAGACGCGCTGCTTGTTCTTGTACATGTGCGCTTCGTCGACCAGCAGGTAGTCGCAGCCGGATTCTTCGAAGCGCAGTCCGGTGTCTTTGGCGTTGTGCGCCAACAGTTTTTCCACCCGGGCTTGGGCGGTCTTGATGGCCCGCATGATGGCTTTTTGACTGCGCTCGATGGTCGCGTTGTCGAGCTGGGCGCGTAGATCGTCGAGCTGCTTTTCCATGTAGGAGGTGCGCACGTCGGTGGAGACGTTGATCGCGGTGAACGCCGACTGCGGCACGATCACGATGTCCCACTCGCTGGCCGCGCTTTGGGCGATGAACCGCCGGCGTCCCTCGGCGGTGGTGGCTGAGGATCCGAGTAGGACGTTGGCGGCGGGATACCACTGCTTGGCCTCGCGCCCAACCTGTTCGATGATGTGGTTAGGCACCACGATCCACGGTTGGCGCACCAACCCCAGGCGCCGAAGCTCCATTGCCGCCATCAGCATGGTGCCGGTCTTGCCCGCACCGACGACGTGGTCGAGCAGGGTGGCGGGTTCGTTGATGATCCGGGCGACGGCGTTGCGTTGATAGGCGTGTGGGGTGAAGTGATCCGAGAGCCCGGGCAGGCGCAGATGGCTGCCGTCGTAGACCGGCGCGCGCAACGAGTTGAAGCGCCGGTTGTACTCGGCGACGAGGGTGTCGCGGCGTTCGTCGTCTGACCACAGCCAACGGCCGAACTCCTCGGTGATCTTGGCGCACTTGGCTTGTGCGGCGAAGGTGGCTTGGGCGTCGACGTCGCCCTCTTCGAGGGTGATGACGACGGCTTTGGAGTTGCAGACCGCTTCGAGCAGACTCACGGCGTCGTGGCCGCGCTTTTCCAGGCCCCATTCATCGGTCATGAGGCGGCCGTGGCGCTTGTAGCTGGCCACGTCGACCGTCCAGCGCCCGCCGAGGTGTTCGGCTTGGACGTCGGTGACGCCGAAGGTCTTCTCGGCGAACGCGGCGATGACGGCGGCCGGGATCCAGGGGGCGCCGGGGCGGACCTTGATGTCTTCGGCTTCGCGCTGTTCGGGCTGAACCTCGCGCAGTGCTTGGGCGTAGGACTCGTAGACCGGGTTGGTGTCGGCGGCCTCGATGGCGGCGGCCAGTTTGGCGCGGACGTTGCCCGACAGTGCGGTGGTGGCCGGGACGAACTCCTGGGGGTTGGTCAGGCTGGGGTAGATCAGGCCGTCGAGTAGGGCGTGGGTGTCCTCGGCGCCGACGCCCAGCAGGTTGGAGATGAGGTCGATGTCCACGCTGCGGGTGCGGTCCAGGCTGATCGCCAGTGCTTCTTCGGGGGTGTCGGCGGTGGTGCGTTCGACGTGGGCGGTGAGCAGGTCGCGGGTGAAGATGGGTGCTTTGACGGCGGTGCCGGTGTCGTCGTCGAAGATTTCCAGGGACGACACGACTGCCCAGCCGGGGTCATAGCGCATGCCGCCGTCGAGATGGCGGTACTTCTTGAAGGGGGCGGGCGGCTCCCAGGCTTCGTTGTCCCACTGCTGGGCGAGCTCGTCGGGCACCGGCCCGCGGTAGGGCCGGCCGGGTTCGCCTTCTTGTTCGCGCCAGGCCTGCTCGGCGTCGTCGAGGCGTTTGTCGTGGCGTGTCTGGCTGACGTTTTGGGTGATCCATTCGAACCGGTTGAGCGGACCGCGCTTGCTCGCATAGTTGTCGTAGAGGGTGCCCAAGTGCGCGCGCAGCTGGTCGCGTTCTGGTTCGGGGTCGCCGTTGCGTTGGGCGGCAATGAGTTTGGTGGCGACGTCGCGCAGTGCGATCAGCTCTTTGGTCTCGTCGACGAGGGTTCTGGGGGTCTTGTTGGGCTCCCAGCTGTGGCCGGCCCAGTAGTCGATGCTGCGGGTGGCGGCGTTGTAGCGCAGGGTGTACAGCGGTGGATCGTCTGTCGCGGTGTCGGCGGTGCGCAGGCCGGGGGCGAATACCGTTGGCGCGCAGGCGGTGAGATCGTCGCCGCGCGCGGTGAGGCCTTGTCCGCGGGCGACGGCCGCGGCGATCATGGGCTGGAGTTGGTCGGCAAGCTGCGCGGCGAGGTCGTGGCCGGTGGCGCCGCTGACGGTCAGTTGGGCAGAGCCGTGCAGGCCGCGGCCCAGTTCCATGGCGCCGAGCACCCGGTGCGGGTTGTTGATGAAGTAGGTGTTGATGGGCAGCTGGTCTTCTGCGCCGCTGCTGGGGTCGACCAGTTCGACTGGTTCGGTGTTGATCCAGTCGAGTGTGTCGAGATCGGCCGCCACGGTCGGCTCGCGACGCCGGAAGATCAGTAGGTCGGTGACGACTTCGGTGCCGGCGACTCTGCTGAACGCTTGGGAGGGCAGCCGGACGGCGCCGATGAGGTCTGCTTGGGCCGCGATGTCTTGGCGCGCAGCTGGTTTCACCGAGTCCATGGTGTAGCGGCTGGTCAGGACGGCGACGTAGCCGCCGGGCGTGACCAGGGCCAGTGATTTGGCGATGAAGTGGTTGTGGATGCTGTGCCGACGTGGGTTGTGCACGGGATCGGTCAACGCGTACCGGCCGAACGGCACGTTGCCGACCGCTGCGGTGAAGCTGCCGTCAGGTATGCGCGTGGTTTCGAAGCCTTCGTGGCGGACCTGGGCCGAAGGGTAGAGCAGCGCGGCGATCGACGCGGTGATGTCGTCGGCTTCGACGCCGACCATGTCTGCTGTCTGGGGTGCGTGCCCGATGAATGTGCCGCTGCCGCAGCCCGGTTCGAGTACACGGCCTCCGGAGAATCCCGCCGCCCCTAGTGCATCCCAGATAACCGAAACGACCGCGGGGTCGGTGTAGTGGGCGTTGAGGATGGAGGCTTGGGCGCGACGATATTGCTCGGGGGTGAGAAGGCCGGCGACGTGGGCGCGTTCGGTGTTGAAGTCCTCGTTGCGGGGGTCGAACACGTGGGGTATCGCTCCCCAGCCGGACCAGGCCGCCAAGATGCGCTGTTCGGGCAATGTCGCCGGTCGCTGCGCGTCGTGCAGCGTGTGGACGAGCTCGATGGCGGCGATGTTGGCGCGGGCGCGCGCTTTGACGCCAGAAGGGACCAGGACGTCGGTGCTGGCCGGGAAGTCAGCGGCGCTACGAAACTCTTCCGCCGGGGCGGTCGTGATGACCGTGTCGGAGGGGGGTCCGGGACCTAGACGGGGGTCCGCGCCGCTGACCTGGTTGAGCTGATCCTCGGTCACGATCGTCGTGGCGGCGGGGGGTCCAGGATCTGGACGGGCGTCTGCACCGGTGACTTCGTCGAGGTGATCCTCGGTCACGATCGCCGTGGCGGTGGACTTGCCGGTCTCTTCCGGGTCGAAGTCGTCGAACAGTGAGGCCTGCGGGCCTACCGTTCGGGCAGCCCGTCCGTGCGTAGATCGCTGTAGATCATCTGCGCTAGTTCTGCGGTCAGCGGGTCTTCGTGGTGGGCGGGTGGTATCAGGCCGTCCTCGGCCCGGGCCGCCAGCAGGTAGCCCGCCTTGATCCGAAACGGTCCCGAGAAGTCCGGGGCCGGCCACAGGCGGTCGATCAGAGCTTCGAGGTCCTCGGTGGGCTCGCTCTGATACGCGGGGTTCGTCCAGCGCTGCGCCCAGCCCACCTGTGCCCGGTCCAGGATCTGGACGGGGGTCTCCCACGGCGGCGGGGTCTCGTCGGTCGCGATCAGTTCGTAGAGTTCGTTGTTCAGCACCGTCTGGGCGGCCTGCTTGCGAGCCGCCTCCAGCAGCGCCACCTTGGTCGCGTGGCTCGGCGTCTGCCCGTTGCGGTGGCGGCTCCACGCTGTGATCGCCTGCTCCCACAGCGTCTCGGCCATGCTGGCCGCCATCGAGCTGATCTTGGCCGCTTCGGCTGTGATGAACTCCGTGCGCTGAGGGTCCGTCCACTCCTCGGGCAGGCCCAGATCGGTCGAGTACACCGTCTGCACCGCCGTGAGGATCTCCGGATCGATCACCGTCACCGCCTGCCCCGTCGAGGATGCTGAACAGATCCGGCTGGTTCGGATCGTTGCGCTTGCGGGCCATATTTTCCTCTCTGTGCGCAGGGTGTCGGGGTCGGGGTAGCCGCGGACGGCGAAGAAGGCGCGAAGTCGCCGGTCGGCAAGGCTCATCGGCAACCCCGGCGTCATGGCCGGTGGCCGATGTCGACGTCGACGTCGACGAGCGGCCCCGCGGGATGACAACCGACGCGGCCGGCGTGAAGGAGTGCGTCAACGACGGCGAAGGAACGCAGCAGTCGCCGCCGCCGCGCCAGCCACACGTGCATACGGCCCGCTGGCGCGGCAGGGGTGCAATCAGCACACGCACGATTCCGCGTACTTGGGGCTTCGACGGCGCTGCGGCGCGGCGGTGCGGCTGCTCGCTACGCAGCTGACTCGGCGGCCATGGTCTTGCCGTCAGCATCTCGGCCCCTCACTGCAGGTGGTGTCGTCGTATGTGCCGCAGCGGTTTTCGATGGACAGAACCCGCCGGATGGCCTCGTTGACCACGTGCGATGCCTCCTGGGGCAGCATGTGTCCGGCGTCGCGAAGGTGGACGTGGGTCGCGCCGGGAATGGCGGCGGCGAGATCGCGCGAATGCGCCGGCGGCGTCAGCAGGTCGGCTCCCCCGCTGACAACGACGGTCTGCGCGCGGATCGAGTCAAGGGCCGCATAGGCGTCGTAGCTGCTCAGCGCGGGCAGGAATCCGACGATGGTGGACACCGGGGTGGTCGCCAGCGCCGCGGCCGCAAGAGCAGCCAGTGTTGCCCGCTGTGCACGCGCTGCGCCACGCCATGGGCCGGCTGCTGCGCACACCGGCCCGGAGCACGCTCTCAACGCCTGCGCTGGGGTGTGGCTGATCAGCCCGAACATCGCGGCCGTGGCGGGAGTGCCCAGCAGCCGGCCCAGGCCGCGTTCGGCCAGCCTGCCGGCCGCTGTCGCGGCCAGCACGAGTCCACGTGGTTCGACCGGGCGATCGGCGGCGGGACGGGCGCAGTACTGCAGCGCCACCATTCCGCCCATCGAGTGCCCGACGAGGGTGAGCCGACCGGTGACATCGAGGGCGGTCAGCACCTCGGCGAGGTCGTCGGCCAAGGTGGTGACGCTGTAGGTGCTCATCGGCGCCGTCGAGGACCTTCCGTGACCACGGTGGTCGTAGGTGATGACCCGCAGGTCCTCGCCGTAACGGCGTCGTAGATAGGCGATTTGACCCGACCATGAATCACCAGACAGGCAGAAGCCGTGCAGGAAGACAACGGTGTGGCGGGCGGCGCGGGGCCGGTAGTCGCGCACGGCCAGCCGCACCCCATCAGAGGTGGTGACCGCCACATCGCTGCCCGCTGGACAAGCACGTCGGTGGCCCATGCTCGGCGCGCGGGTGAGCGCGAGCGGCTCTCGGAGGAGTGTGGTCATCTGCTGCGGGTCCCTTTCGGTGTTGGCGGGGTGTGGAATTCGCCGCATCCGCCGGATCCGAACTGCTGCCAGGGCACGAACGCGGGTGGCTGCGCGGGTCGCGGGCACCAGAATCCCCAAGGGCGGCAGTGGGGACCGGTGATGATCACTGTGGTCACCGGGTGGCCGAGCAGCTCGACGCGGTGTGGGGAGGTTGCGCGGCGAAACGCCACGGACCCGGGCCTGCGCACGATGGTGCGGGCTTCGGTGATCTCGCGGTAGCGGCCACGGATCACGAATGACAGGAAGTGCCAGGGATGGTCGTGCGGGACGCTGGGGTCGGACTGGCAGAACCGGTGTCGGTATTTGATCGCAGCATCATCCCACTTCGTGATCTCGCCCATGAAAATCTTGGCGAGGGTAGGACCATCGATCACAAGCTCGCCGCCCTTGATGCCATCCAAATTCACGACCGGCACTATGCCGCCCATGACCATGGGAAATTGGATGAGGCCGAATTTCTCAAGTTCCGCACCCTTCAACGGTGCATCACTGGCGCCGAAGGTCACGGTCTTGTTCTGGATCTGCTTGATGCCGCCGCCGGAACCGATCGACTGGTAGTTCAGACCGGTGCCAGTCTCTTTCTTGTAGGCATCTGCCCATTTTGCGTAGATCGGGTAAGGGAACGCTCGCGCCGGCACCTGAAATTTCCGCCGCAAGAGCCATGGTAGTGCCTCCCGCGATGACCGCAGCAGCGGTCGCCGCAAGGGCTATGAACCTAATGTTCACGCTCATTCTCCCTGATTGAGTGGCGGCCCTCTGACCGCTCGCCGTGACGACACAACTCGTCTGGCGCACTCCTGGTATCAGTTGCGTGCAACACCTATGTGACGAACTAAGCGTCTGAATTTGCTATGTAATAATTGGGAAGTATGTACCTGAGAATAATCGAGAACCCGGACCTTGCAGATGTGGCCGGCGCGCTGCCGCTATTTGATGCGGAACTGAATCGGCAAGACCAGATCGAGCATCGGCCCGGGCATCTGGTCTGGAGGAGCCGGCAGGGGGCTGGCACGCTGGAGCACGGCGAGTGCTTCATCGTCCAAGGCCGGCGATCCGGAGCTTTTCGTGACATGCGAGGCAACGAGCTGACCGGAACGATCGAGCTTGAACGCCACAACCACTGTTCCCTGCGCATGGCGGCTGCGCGCGGCATCCGGGTAGCGTTTGTGGCGGTTCAGATGGTTGATCAGTCTCTTCTGCCAACTCGCCTGCACGCGCTCGAGACTGGGCGCCCTGCCCGGTGACGGCGGCGCCGCGCTGGGCGCCGGCTGCGCTTCGACACGCGGCGGCGCCATCGTCAGCGGCGCAGCCGATGCCTGCTCGGGGTTTTGTTTCTCGGGGACCGGCTCCTTGGCTTCCTCTTCCTTGGGTTCCTCCTTTGCCTCCGGTCGTGGCGTCGGCAACGCCACCTCGGGCTCGGGCGCCGGCGAAGGCTCGATGAGAGGTATGTCTTTGGCGACGTCCGTTACCGTTTCCTGACTGGCCTGAGGCGTCAGCACGGCCTCTTGCATGAGCGGCCCGTGCGCGACATCGGGCGAATCCACCGGGGTCGCCGCCAGCACGGGCGCCATTTCCACCACCAAGGCGCCCGCAGCGTCGTCCGCATCCTGTTCCTCAGGCCACTGCATGAGCGCCAGCGCCGCGCCACCGACATGCAGCGCACAAACGACAAACGCTGCTCCGGCCCATCGGCTGACGCGCGCTCGCCGCGATTCCAGGAGTTGGGCAACAGGGCTCATCGATGCGCTACTGGGCGGGCGGGCTTGACGGAGGCGGCGCAGGGATCGGCTTGCCGGTTTCGTCCAAGCCTTCAAGTCCGACAAGAGCAACCTTCAAGTATCCAGCGCCCCGCAACATATTCATAACTCGCATGAGTTCGCCGTAGGGCACGCTCTTGTCGGCGCGCAGGAACAGGCGCTGTTGCCTGTCCATATTGGTGGCCGCATCCAACGCGCCGGCAAGACCCGCCGGCCCTATCGGATCGTTCCCGAGCGCCAACGTGCGATCCGCCTTGATCGTCAGGAACAGCGGCCGCTCAGGTCGCTGCTGGGGCTTTGCAGAGGAAACGGGGAGGTCAACGGCCACGTCCACGGTCGAAAGCGGCGCCGCCACCATGAAGATGATGAGCAGCACCAGCATCACGTCGATGAAAGGCGTGACGTTGATCTCGTGGTTTTCGACAAGATCGTCTTCGCCGCTATCGAGGCCACCTGCCATGACTCACTCCGCAGCTCGCGTGCGCCTGCGCTCGGTTACAACACCTCTATCGAGGTCGCGGGACACCAGACGCAGAACCTCGGCCGAAGTGTCGCCCAGGAGCCCTTTGTAGCCACCGATCCAGCGCGCAAACTGGTTGTAAATTATGACCGCAGGAATCGCCGCGAACAATCCAATAGCCGTGGCCAGCAGAGCTTCGGCAATGCCCGGCGCGACCACCGCGAGATTGGTCGTCTGGGCCTTCGAGATACCGATGAAGCTGTTCATGATGCCCCACACGGTACCGAACAGGCCAACGAAAGGTGCCGTCGAGCCGATGGTGGCGAGCAGCCCTGTACCCTTGTTCATGTCGCGGGCTGCTGCGGCCTCCAGCCGGGTCAGTCGCGACGCAACGCGCTCCTTGATTCCATCGCGCTCGCTGAGATCGGAGGAGAGCTGTAATTCATGCGCGGCTGCGGCGATGAAGGAGGCAGCAATGCCACGTCTGTTGCCGACTCGAGCGGCTGCGCCGGCGAGCGTTCGCTCCTCGCTGATGGCGGAGAGCGCAATACGTAACCTGCGCCTTGCCATGAACAGCTCGATGCTCTTGGCCAGCCACACCGTCCAGGTCACCAGCGATGCAAAGGCCAAACCAAGCATCACAGTCTGCACGACGATGTCGGCCGAGGCAAACATCGACCAGGGCGAAAGATCGCGCGGCAGGTGGCCCACGCCGACGATGCCCGGCGATGGATCCGCAGGAGTTGGGGCAACCGACGGCGGTGCCTGCGGCGTCTCGACGGGGCGCGGCGCGGCCGGCGCAGGCGTGGAGCTGGTGGCCGGTGACTCAGGTACCGGCCGCGGAGCCTGAGCGGAGGCTTGAGTGCTCAGTGCAAGAAGCAGCACGACGCACATGGCGACACACGCAAGCAAGCCGCTTCCGCGGCACCGCGTGCCGGCCAGCCTGGTCGCGTTGCTCTCAGTCATCAGTACCGCTCATCCCGCTGGCTTCTGGTCGACAAGATGTTTGCGCCCAAGACGCACCGGATCAAAAGCAATTCTCGGCGACAATCTAAATGCGACGGGGCCTCATGCATCCGCCCAATAGCGGATGAGGTTGTGATAGATGCCCGTCAAGCGGACGCACGCGGGATCTTCCAGGCCCCTCTCCGCGGTCAGTTCCTGGATGGTCTGATCCAGGTCGAACAGTAACGTGCGGGCGCCATCGTCACGCACCATGCTCTGCAGCCAGAAGAAGGAGGCGACCCGCGTGCCCCGTGTTACCGGCTTCACATGGTGCAGGCTGGTCGCCGGGTAGAGCACCAGATCGCCGGCCGGCAATTTTACCTCATGCGCTCCGTACTTGTCCTCGACCGTCAACTCGCCACCGTCATACTCCTCCGGCTCGGCCAGGAAAAGCGTGACGGACAAGTCTGTACGGATTCTAATCGGCGTTCCTGGAATGGCTCTAATCGCGCCGTCCACGTGCGTGCCGAAAGAATGGCCGACGCCGTAGCTGTTGAAGAGCGGCGGAAAGATGCGCTGCGGGATGGCGGCCGAGATGAAAAGCGGGCTACGCGCGAGGGCGCCCAGCACCATGTCGCCCAGTTCCTGCGCCGCAGGCGATCCCTCGGGCAGTTGCATGTTGCGCTTGACGGAACCCGACTGCGCACCGGCGGTGACCCTGCCGTCGACCCACTCGGTCCTGTCCATGGTCCGGCGGCAATGAGCCACCTGCTCCTTTGTCAGGACTTCGGGGATGCACAGCAGCACGTCTCGTCTTCTCCAGTAGTACGGGCCTCCGAGCGGGAAGCTGCCCGGAGGCCCGTGTTTTCGATCGGGGGATTGTAGACCGAAAACGTCTAGTATTTCACTTTCAAAGTGAGATATCCAGCGCGGCCGGGGGCCACGAAGGCGAAGGAGTTGGCGGCTTGGTAAATGGCATCGTAGTAGAGTTCGTTGGTGAGATTGATGCCGGAAACTCTCAGCTCGACGTTGTTGGTGAGCTTGTACTCCGCGAAGGCGTCGAACCGCCACCAATCGACCGTATGGTTGTTTGCGGCATTGGCCGCGAGGTGGCCGCCGTAGACCTCGCCGCCATAGGTCGCAGCGCCGGCGATCGCGAACTTCTCTGTCAGCTGATACCGGGACAACAGCGAGAACTGCGTCAGCGGGATGTTGGCCAGTCTGCGTCCGACGTCCTGGGCCGTGCTCGACTTCAGCACCTCCGTGTCGAGGACGACAAGGCCACCGTAAATGCTCCAGTCTCTGGTGATGTTGCCGGCCACGCCGAGCTCGATGCCCCGCACGCGATACTTGCCGGCAAAGCCCTTGGTGGGATCCGCAAGCGACGCTATGTCGTCATTGGTCCGCGCGTGATCGACATCCGTTTGGAAGAATGCTGCCGTCGCAAGCAGGCGCTTGTCGAACAGTTCCCACTTGGTGCCCACCTCCACGCTGCGCGCCTCCTGCGGCGGCACGTTGACCAGTTTTGCGCTGACGCCGTTGTATTGAGCACCGGTCGAGTCGAGCTCGCTTCCGATCGGACTCTCCGACGTCGCATAGGCGGCGTAGAAACTCGCAATGGGAATCGGCTTGTAGACGATACCGACGTTCCAGCTGAACAGATCAGCCTGAACGTTGGCGGTGTTGACTTTTGGATCTGCTTTTCCGTCGGCGCCCTTTCCGCCAACTTGATCGCGCTCGAATTGGTCGAACCGGACCCCAGCGTTCACGCTCCACTGCTTCGAAAGTTGGATGGTATCCGTCAGATAGGCCCCGACGGTGTCGATCGTTGCGTCGTAAGTGCGGCCCTTGCCGATGATCGTATCGATCTGTTTGTATGGATTGGGCGGGAACGGCCGCAACAGGTCGAAGTTGTTAGTCACAAGATAGGCATTCCTATCGATCGTCTCGCGCGTGACCTCCACGCCGGCAACAAGATTGTGATGGAGAGTTCCGGTATTGAATTGGAATCTCGCCTCGGTCTGGTTGGCATAAATTTCCGCTGTCTGATCGCGGTTGGGATGGTGCACGTCTGGATAGCCTTCCATCGACGTGGCAACGTAATTGAGGCGACTCTCTCCGACTCTCGACCTGTTGGTGAGCGTCACGCCGTCGGTCATCTTGTAGACTATCGTTCCGGTGAGGATGTCGGCATCCTCTTTGAAGAAGTCGAGGCCAGCCATGCCGACCCACATATTCCGGGAAAAGCCGAGTTCGGTCACCGGCACGTTGTCGATGTTGCGCACCGGCACGCCCCAGTCGGGCGTGGCGTTGTTGCGGTAGCGATAATAATCCAGCGTGACCTTCAAATTGTCCGACGGCCTGGCGGTAAAGGAAAACAGACCGCCCCACCGTTCGCTGTCGGCAAAATCGCGACCGGCCACATCGTGCTGGTCGTACATGACGTTCGCGCGCACCGCTAAACCCGGTGACACGATCTGGTTGGCATCGAGCGTCGTGCGGAACGTGTTGTCGGTGCCGACCGTGGTCGTGACCTCGAAGAAATTCGAAGTGAAATCCGGCTGCTTGGAAATGATATTGACCGCACCACCGATCGTGTTGCGGCCGGCGATGCCGCCGCTCGGACCCTTGTAGACTTCGATCTGCTGGACGGAAAATACCTCAGGGACGAGATTGCCCGGATTGCGGATGTTGTCGACGAAGATGTCGTTGTTGGCCTTGAAGCCACGGATCGCGAAGGCGCCATAGGCATTTCCCCCTTCGGCCGAGCCGATGGTCAACCCTGGAACCGAACGGGCGAGGTCGCGCAGATCTTTTGCGCCGGTGTCCTCGATGACCTCCTTGGGAACCACCGTGACCGACCGGGGCGTGTTGATGAGCGGCTCGGTGAGCTTGCCTGAGGCAGAGCGTTCCACATTGTAGGGCGCATCCGGATTGGCATAGGGATTGGCACCCTTCGCCACGGGGCTAGGCGGCGGCGCCTCCACAACCGGGGCAGCCTTGCCGGCCTTTGCAGTCGGCGTGGTCTTGGCTTTCTTCTTTGCCTCAGTCGTCTCGACGCTGAGAGGGGGCAGAGTGCCCTGCGCTACGGCAATGCTGATCGGGCTGGCTGCCGTAAGCAGCGCTGCGGTGAACAGCGTTGCCGCTTTGCACTCTTTCTTGGGGGCGCTGGGCTTGGCTTGAGTGTGACGGCTGACGACACGACGCAGTGAAGCAGGAACGCGAACTGAACCCATTCTATCCCCCGACGCACGATGGACGCGCGCAACGCAATTGAACCAAACGAAATCCTGTCGGCTGGCTGGGGACGACCTGGCTATCCGCAAAGATATGCGACCGTAGGTATTGTGTACTTCAATAGTCAAGTATTATGCCGGGTTTGTTCACATCGCGGAAAAGCGCGTTGCAAGACGGCGACACTCCAGACCGTTTCCAAATTTGAATGCCGACGTGAGCGGCCAGTACACCTTCGCGCCCCCGCCTCAACGCCAAACCCAGGCACAGGAGGCGTTTTCCGGGCATCCGTCGCACCGGGCTTGCCGTTGACGACAAGTGGAGGTTAGCTGTCTCAAGACACCCGCCGGAGCGAAGGAGAGGACAATGGCCGAGGCCTACATCTATGACGCGGTCCGCACCCCGCGCGGCAAAGGCAAATCCGACGGCGCGCTGCATGAGGCGACCGCCTTGCACCTCGCCACCACCGTGCTGAGGGCTGTCCGCGACCGCAACGACCTCGACACCTCTCTCGTCGACGACGTGGTCATGGGGATCGTCTCGCCCGTGAAGGAGCAAGGCTCGGATCTGGCCCGTGTGGCGGTCATCAATGCCGACTACGCCGAGACCGTGGCCGGCGTGCAGATCAACCGCTTCTGCGCCTCGGGCCTGGAGGCCACCAACATGGCGGCCGCGCAGGTGATGGCGGGACAATCGGATTTCGCCATCGGCGGCGGCGTGGAGAGCATGTCGCGCGTTGCCATGGGCTCCGACGGCGGCGCCTGGGCAAGCGATCCTTCCGTGGCCTTCAAGAGCTATTTCGCGCCGCAGGGCATCGGCGCCGACATGATCGCCACCAAGTGGGGATTCTCGCGCGCCGATGTGGATGGCTTCGCGGTGGAGAGCCAGAAGCGGGCGGCCGCCGCCTGGAAGGACGGCCGCTTCAAGAAGTCGGTGGTGCCGGTGAAGGACCAGATCGGCCTGACGCTGCTCGATCACGACGAGCACATGCGCCCCGACACCACCATGCAGTCGCTGGGCAGCCTCAAGCCTGCGTTCGTGCAGCTGGGCGAGAACTTCGGGTTCGATGCGGTCGTCAACCAGCGCTATCCGGAGATCGAGCGCATCGAGCATGTGCATCACGCCGGCAACTCGTCGGGCATCGTCGATGGCGCGGCGGCCATTCTGATCGGCAGCAAGGAGGCGGGCCAGAAAGCCGGACTCAAGCCGCGCGCGCGCATCCGCGCCTTCACGTCCATCGGCTCCGAGCCGTCGATCATGCTGACCGGCCCCGAGAAGGTGACGCGCAAGGTGCTGAAGCGCGCGGGCATGAACCCAAGCGACATCGACTTGTATGAGCTGAACGAAGCCTTCGCCTCGGTCGTGATGCTGTTCATGAAGCTGCTCGACATCCCGCACGACAAGCTCAACGTCAACGGCGGCGCCATCGCCATGGGCCATCCGCTGGGCGCCACGGGCGCCATGATCCTCGGCACGCTGCTCGACGAGATGGAGCGGCGCGACGTGGCAACAGGCCTTGCCACGCTGTGCGTCGGCGCCGGCATGGGCACCGCCACCATCATCGAACGCGTTTGATCCGGCCTCCCTGGAGTTGCAAGTCATGACCAACATTCGCGTCGACAAGGACGCCGACGGCATCGTCACGCTGACCTGGGATATGCCGGGGCGGTCCATGAACGTGCTGTCGGAAGACAGCATCAGCGAGTACGTGGCGGCCGCCGAGAAGGCGATCGCCGACCCAGCCGTGAAGGGCGTGGTCGTGACGTCGGCCAAGCCGGCGTTCATCGCCGGCGCCGACCTGTCGATGCTGCAGAAGCAGACGAGCGGCATCCGGGGCCAGCGCGTCCAAGGAGCAAACGCGCCAAGGCCATCTTCGACAACCTGATGCAGTTCAACCTCGCCTTGCGCCGCATCGAGAAGGGCGGCAAGCCGTTCGTCGCGGCGATCAACGGGCTGGCGCTCGGCGGCGGGCTGGAGGTTTGCCTCGCCTGTCACCATCGCATCGTCGCCAACGATCCGCGCATCCAGCTCGGCCTCGTGGAATCCAAGGTCGGCCTGATGCCCGGCGCCGGCGGCACGCAGCGCATGCCGCGCCTGATGGGCGCCATGGCGGCGCTGCCAATGATGCTGGAAGGCAAGACCATCGGCCCGGACGCCGCGCTCAAGGGCGGGCTGGTGCACAAGGTCGTGCCGGCGGCGGACCTCATCAAGGAAGCCAAGGCCGATCATCAAAGCCGGCGGCAAGGCCGTGCAGCCCTGGGACGAGAAGGGCTTCAAGATCCCCGGCGGCGATCCCTACCACCCCGCTGCCTCGCAGGTGTTCGTCGCCGGCAACGCCATGCTGCACGCCAAGACCATGGGCAACTACCCGGCGCCCGAGGCCATCATGTCGGCGGTCTACGAGGGCCTGCTGGTGCCGATCGACGCCAGCTTGCGCATCGAGGCGCGCTACATGACCAAGGTCATGATGCATCCCGCCTCGCGCAACATGATCCGCTCGCTCTTCATCAACATGCAGAAGGCCAACAAGCTGGAGCGCCGGCCCAAGGACGCGCCCAAGACCAAGCTCGACAAGATCGGCGTGCTGGGCGCCGGCATGATGGGCGCCGGCATTGCCTATGTGTCGGCCTTGGCAGGTCTCAACGTGGTGCTGATCGACCGCTCGCTCGAAGATGCCGAGAAGGGCAAGGGCTATTCCGCCAAGCTGCTGGCCAAGCAGGTCGAGCGCGGACGCATGAAGCAGGAGGCGGCCGATGCGGTGCTGGCCCGCATCACGCCGGCGACAGAGTACGACGGGCTGAAGGACGCCGATTTCGTCATCGAGGCGGTGTTCGAGGATCGCGCCATCAAGGCCGACGTGACGAAGAAGACGGCGGCGGTGCTGCCGGCCGGCGTGCCGTTCGCCTCCAACACCTCGACGCTTGCCGATCACCGGGCTGGCCGAAGCCTGGCGCGACGAGACGGCCTTCATCGGCGTGCACTTCTTCTCGCCGGTCGACAAGATGCAGCTGGTCGAGATCATTCGCGGCAAGAAGACGTCGGACGCCACGCTGGCCGTGGCGATGGACTACGTGCAGCGCATCAAGAAGACGCCGATCGTCGTCAACGACAGTCGCGGCTTCTACACCAGCCGCGTGTTCGCGACCTACACCGGCGAGGGCATGCGCATGCTGGCCGAGGGCATCACGCCGGCACTGATCGAGAACGCCGGCAAGATGACCGGCATGCCGATGCCGCCGCTGGCGCTCAGCGACGAGGTGGCGCTGGATCTGATCTACAAGATCGGCAAGCAGACGGCGAAGGACATGGGCGCGGCCTACAAGCCGAGCCCGATCGACCCGATGATCGAGAAACTGGTGGTGCAGCTGGGCCGCCTCGGCAAGAAGGCCGGCAAGGGCTTCTACGACTATCCCGCCGACGGCAAGAAGCACCTGTGGCCGGGACTGGCCGAGCTGGCACCGCGCGCGGCGGAGCAGCCGCCGGTGGATGAACTCAAGAAGCGCTTCCTCTACATCCAGGCGCTGGAGACCGCGCGCTGCTACGAGGAGAACGTGCTCACCGCGCCGGAGGACGCCGACGTCGGCGCCATCCTCGGCTGGGGCTTCGCGCCGTGGAGCGGCGGGCCGCTGTCGCTGATCGATACCGTGGGGCTCAAGGCGTTCGTGGCGGAATGCGATCGCATGGCCCAGGCCTATGGCCCGCGCTTCGCGCCCAACGCCCTGCTGCGGCAGATGGCCGAGAAGGGCGAGACCTTCTATGGCGCTGCCACTGCCAAGAAGGCGGCGTGACCGGTCATCCCGGGCCTTGTGCCCGGGATCCATCTCTCGGCTAGCTGGATCCTGGTGCACCGAGATGACAACTACGTGCGCTTCTCCCGCCAACTGCGAAAGAGCGGGAAGACGACGGTTGCCACCGAAAGCATGATCAGCGCCAGAGAGACCGGCCGCGTGAAGAACACGGTCCAGTCGTTCTCGGCGCTGATCATCGAGGTCAGGAAGTAGCTCTCCGCCAGCGGCCCCAGGATCGCGCCCAGCACCATCGGCGCGATCGGAAACCGGAACTTCTCGAACAGGTAGCCGAGCGCACCGAACGCCACGATGGTCCACAGGTCGTTGAGATTGTTGCGCTGCGCCAGCGCGCCGATGAAGCAGAACATCACCACGAACGCCGAGACGGGCGCCTCCTTGAGCTCGAGCACCTTCACCAGCGCCTTGATGGCGAAATAGCCGATCAGCACCATGCCGATCAGCGACGCGAACACCGCGGCGAAGATGGCGTAGATCAGCGCGGGCTGGTTCACGAACACCTGCGCGCCCGGCTGCACGCCCTGCAGCAGGAAGGCCGCGAGAATGATGGCGGTGGCGCCCGAGCCCGGAATGCCCATGGTCAGCAGCGGGATCATGGCGCCGCCGACCGAGGCGGTGGCTGCCGCCTGCGGCGCGACGATGCCTTCGGGTATGCCGGTGCCCATCTCCTTGCGCCGCCTGCCGTACTGCGCCTCGACGCCGTAGGACAGGAACGAGGCGATGGTCGCGCCTGCGCCCGGCACGATGCCGACGATGATGCCGAGCAGCGAGGAGCGCACGAACGTGCCCTTCACCTGCGCAATCTCGGCTACCGACGGCAGCTTGGTCTCGATCTTGCCGAGCTTCTGCAGCGTCGGCGAGGTGAAGCCCTTCTCGAGCCGCGACAGCACTTCGCCCAGCCCGTAGGCACCGACCATGACGCCGAGGTACTCGATGCCGTCCCGCAGCGTGTCGAAGCCGAACGAGAAGCGGTCCGTGCCGTAGGTGCCGTCGACGCCGACGGTGGCGATCAGCAGGCCGATGAGCAGCGAGACGAAGGCATTGATCTGCGATCCGCCGCCCAGACAGACGACGCTCGCCAGACCGAACAGGACCAGCGCGAAATACTCGGGCGTCGAGAACGTCAGCGCGAGCCGCGCCACCGGCTCCGACAGCGCCACCATCACGATGGCCGCGACCAGGCCGCCGGCCAGCGCCGCAAACAGCGTCCAGCCGAGCGCCTTGGCCGGCTCGCCGTTCTTGGCCATCTCGTAGCCGTCCCACAGCAGCGGCACGTCGATCGGCTCGCCCGGAATGCGGAACAGGATGGCGGTGAAGGCGCCGCCGTAGGTGCCGGTCACGTACATGGCGGTGAGCAGGATGACCGCCGGCGTGATGCCGAGCTTGTAGGTGAAGGGCAGCGCCAGCACGACGCCCATCACCAGCGTCAGGCCCGGCAGCACGGCGACCAGCAGTCCGAGCACCAGGCCGATGCACAGGACCATCAGATTGACGGGCTGGAGGATCGTCAGGAAGCCCTTGGCCCAGATGCAGAAGGACGTCGACCATGTCCCGATCCGTTCAGCGCATGCCGAGGAGACTGGCGACCCACACGGTCGCAGTCGTGGAACGGTCCCGCTGCCCAGCGGCAGCGACACGTAGACGATGCCGCGGAAGATGTAGAACAGGACGAGCGTGCCGACGGCGCTGACCGCCAGCGACGCCAACGGACGTTGCGCCATTGCCCGATCAGCATGAACAGCGCCATCAGAAGGAACGTGGCGACCAGGAAGCCCAGATATTCGAGCGCAACCGGATAGGCGAGGAACAGCAGCAAGCCCGCCCGCCACCAGCCAGTACCGGGACGGCACGTCCGGCTCTGCCGCATCCGCATTCGCCGGGCAATGCCTTGCATCGGCTCCGCGGCTTCGGGCCCGGACTGCGCCCGGTCTTTCGCAAGCAGAGCCCGGCCGATCGCCGACGGCGCACGTGAGCATCAGCAGCACGAGGATCGCCTGCGGCCAGACGTCGGGCCCGAGCCGGTCCGGCGCGCGCGGGAAATCGAACTGCAGCGTGAGCGCGAAAAGGTAGGCGGCCGCGCCCAGCAGAACGGCGAACGGCAACGATCTGGCGATGGCCTGCAGCATCGGCATATTCTACCCGTCATCCCGGCCGGAGCGGTCGCGCGAGAGCGCGACCCGCGCAGAGCCGGGATCGAGGCAAACTCCATCGGCGCCAGATCCCGGATAGCCGCCGCGAAAGCGTCGGCTTCCGGGATGACGGTGGTGGATTGAGCGCCAGATGGACCATTGGCCGGCCGGACCTTTGTTACTTCTTTTCCGGCGCAGCGGTTTCCTGGCTGACCCCGGAATCGGCAATCAGCTGCTTCATGGCCTTGAGCTCGTTGGCGAGGAAGGCCGCGGTCTTGCCGCCGGGCACGAAGCTGTTGGCGTCGGCGTACTGATCCTTGAGATAGGCGACGTACTCGGGGTCTCTTGGCGGCCTCGGCCAGCGCGTCGGAGAGCGTCTTGACGATCTTGGGATCGGTGCCGCTCTTGACCACGATGGCGCGGAACTGCGGCAGCGTCACCTTGTGGCCGAGCTCCACCGATGTCGGCACGTCGGGGAAATTGGGGTCGCGCTTGTCCGCAAACAGGATCAGCGGCTTCATCTTCTTGTCGTCGACGAAGCTGCGCACGTCGCCGATCTGCTCGAACAGCACCTCGGCATGGCCGCCGAGAACCGCCGTGTAGCGCTCGCCCGGCTTGGGAAGCGGCACGCTCGCGAACTTCAAGCCCTTCTTGGCGAAGTAGTTCACCGTCAGATCGTCGTTGGAGCCGAACCCGGTAACGCCGACGCGCAGCCGTCTCCGTCTTCGCCGCGGCTTCTCAGGTCCGCCCAGCTCTTGAACCGGCCGCCCTCGGCGACCAGAAATGCCGACGGCTGCTGAATGACGATGCCCAGCGGCTCGATGTCCTGCATGGTCCATTTTGGCAGCGGCGTGCCGGCCTGCAGGGCGAACGTGTCGCCGATGAAGACCGAGATGGAGTAGCCGTCGGCCGGCGCGGTCAGCATCTTGGTGAGGCCGGTCTGGCCTGTGGCGCCCGGCACGTTGATGATCGGCATGGAGACCTTGAGCTTCGGCTCCATGATCTTGGCGAGCTTGCGCGCCACCTGGTCGGCGCCGCCGCCGGCACCCCATGGCACGACGAACTCGATCGGCCTGGACGGAAATTCCTGCGCCGCGCCTATGCCTGCCATCGAAACAGGCAAGCCGACGGCCAGGACAGCCGTCAGCGCCATGTGTTGAATGCGGATTATCATCTGGGTTTTTGCTCCTTGTTCGTTTCTCCCTTGCCGCAACGCAACTACCGCACGCACGAGCGCGCTTGTCCAGTTTCCGGCGCTGGTCGAATTTCGTTGAAGGATGTAGAAATTCTACTGGTGCCGCGTCTGCGCGGATCATCCTTTGCAGCGAACGCCGCGTTCCCGCGAAAGCTCGCCTTCGACCTGGCTATTGAGGGCACGTGTGCGCGAAATCTGATCCGCACTGGCGCCCGGGACCTCTCCGGCCAGCGACTTGGAAACGGTCCGTGTTTCGGTGAGCGCGAGGTTCAATTCCCGGCAAGAGAGTTTTGCGCGCAGCGCGCGATAGGCAAACAGACGTGTACCATCGATATATGCGGCCGGGGATTGGTGCTGGCCGACCCAGCCGCGCTTCGGGTTCTCGACCAGTTTCTTGAGTGCAGACTTGCACTGCGCAGGCGTGCCGCAACTTTCTTTTTCAAGGGAAGGAGGTGGGGCAACGGGCTCCGGGGCAGGCGTCGTCGCTCCAAGCAGCTTGTCCAGGAGGCTCGGCGTCGAAGGGGGATCCTGGGTGCCGGCCGCCGCGCATCCTGCAAGCAGCAGCCCCGCGAGAAGTGCGGTGATGCGACGGGCCGCAAGGCGCGAAAGGAACGCAGGTGGGCACATGGTCAAAAACACTTGGCGGTCCACAGAGCCGCACGTGAAAACTAGGCCCGCAAGAAGACGTTGCAGTACCTCACACGTCTTTGTGGTTAAATCTGGCCTGGATTGCGGTGCTCTTAGATAGAGACATTGTTGCACGGCGCTACGGCGGCATGCTCTTATTGCAGGCCGCCCCGATCGAGCTTTACCTCCCCAACCCGAGTTACCGTTGCCGCTGCAAACCAGGCAGGAGCCCGCATGGCCGAAGGACCGGAATTCAGGACGACCATGCACTTCGCCTACGGAGTGCCGCGCGAACTCGCCCCAGGCGTGCGTCCGCATCGTCGCCAACAATCCGGGCCCGTTCACCTTCAAGGGCACCAACACCTATATCGTCGGCAGCGACGATCTCGCGCTGATCGATCCCGGCCCCGAAGATCCCGCGCACCTGAAAGCCATTCTCGAGTCCATCGGGCAGCGCCGGCTCAGCCACGTGCTCATCACCCACACGCACCGCGACCACACCGACGGGCTGCCCGCGCTGCTTGCAGCCACCGGCGCCAAGACGGCGGGCTTCGGCCGCAGCGCCCGCGAGCGCGGCACCAAGCGCACCAGCCCCTCCGGCAGCGAGTTCGTCGACCAGGATTTCGCGCCCGATGTTCCGCTTGCCGACGGCGGACGGCTTGCGGGCGACGGTTGGGCTTTCACGGCCGTGCACACGCCGGGGCATGCTCCAGACCATCTGTGTCTCGCGCTGGAGGGCACCAAAGTCCTTTTCTCCGGCGACCACGTGATGGGCTGGAACACCAGCGTGATCGCCCCGCCCGAAGGCAACATGGGCGACTACATGCGCGCGCTGGAAGTGCTGAAGGCTCGTGACGACCAGGTTTATTTCCCCGGTCACGGCGGCCAGATCGCCGAGCCGCAGCGCATGGTCAAGGCTTTCCTCCTGCACCGGCGCATGCGCGAGCAGGCGATCCTCGATTGCATCCGCGGCGGCAACAACGTCATCAAGGCAATCGTGCCCGTCATCTACCGTGACTTGAACCCCAAGCTTCTCAACGCTGCCGCTCTTTCTGTGCAGGCGCACGTTGAACATTTGATTGAGCGGGGCCTCGTCCGGTGCGACTCCCCGCTTTCTCAGGATCGCCCGCTTTCTGCCGTTTGAGCAGTGCGCGCGCCCGCGCGCTCGCTGCCCCGCGACGGCCGGCGACGCCGGTAGAAGTCGCCTCTGCGCGCGCCTGGACGTCCGCGAGGAATCTGCGCACGCGCGTCGCGTTCTGTCCGAAATCGAAACTGCCGTAGCGCGACGCGGAGCGCGCATCGATGCGCGCGCGATTGGCGCTGCCCTCGACGCGGATGACGATATCGTCCGTAAAACCGACGAGCATGGTCTGGTCGGTGGCCTCGAGCATCCCCGCCTTCACGGGCCGGCCTGTCGGCGGCTCGGCGGCAGCGACCCGCCAGCGCAATTTCCGCACCGCCTCCTCGACAAGGTCGAATGCCTCCTCGACAGAGCGCTCTATCACCAGGGTACGCAGGTCGGGATAGGCTTGCGCCTGCTGGTCGGCGAACTTCTGGCCCGGATAGGCGCTGGAATTGGCTCCGTCGCTGCGCTTGGCCAGCGCCACGAATTTCGGCGGTGACGCCACATCGGTCGTCACATCGTTGATGTGCGGCAGATTATGGAATGCGACGGCATAGCCGACCGGCCCCGCGAACACCAGAAGCGGCATCAGCACCCCTACCGCCACGCTGGCGGCGCCGCCGAAGCCCGTACGCCAAATCTGCACGAACGCCACCGCCCCGATCAGGACGGCGATCGCGGCTCCGGCATAGCCGACCAGGAAGAGATTCATCGCCACCGCAGTCGAGAACGACGTGACGCGGTGCAGCACCAGGGTGACGAGCAGCAGGCTCACCGAAAACAGGGCGATCCGGCACGACCAGCGCGCCAATGGGGCCACAATCGCTGTCGAATGATCCGTCATGCGCCAACCGTGCGGCCTCGCTGCCCGCTCATAGCAGTGTTCGCCAGGCCCTGCCAGCTTGGCGAACCAGCCCGATCGCGACTTGCAGGATGACTTCCAGCGCCCGTGGCGTAGGATTGACGCCAATTGCGACGAACCTGCGGTGACCCATGCGCCCCATCTCCAATTTTGCTGCTCGCGATGTCGAAGCCCTGCTGCATCCGACGACCAATCTTCTCGCCCATCGCGGCACCGGGCCGCTGGTGCTGGAGCGGGCGGAAGGCGTGCACATCTACGACAGCAGCGGCAAGCGTTACATCGAAGGCCTTGCAGGACTTTGGTGCACAGGCCTCGGCTACGGCAACGAGGAACTGGTCGAAACGGCCCGCGAGCAGATGTCGCGGCTGTCCTTCACGCACCTGTTCGGCGGGCGCAGTCACGAACCGGCGATCGCACTGGCCGAGAAGATCAAGGCCATTTCCCCCGTGCCGGCCTCCAAGGTGTTCTTCACCAACTCGGGCTCGGAAGCCAACGACACGCAGGTCAAGCTCGCCTGGTACTACAACAACGTGCGCGGCCAGCCCAAGCGCAAGAAGATCATCGCCCGCCAGCGCGGCTATCACGGCACCACCGTTGCCAGCGCGAGCCTGTCGGGGCTCGGCGTGTTCCATGCCGATTTCGACCTGCCGATCGCCGGCGTGCTGCACACCGACTGCCCGCACCATTGGAAGTACGCGCGAAGCCGGCGAAAGCGAGGAGGCCTACGCCACACGCCTGGCCCGCAACCTGGAAGACATGATCGAGCGCGAGGGGCCGGAGACGATCGCCGCCTTCATCGCCGAGCCGGTGATGGGCGCCGGTGGCGTGCTGATTCCGCCCGCCACCTACTTCGAGAAGGTGCAGGCCGTGCTGGCCAGGCACGACATCGCCTTCATCGCCGACGAGGTGATCTGCGGCTTTGCCCGCACCGGCAACTGGTGGGGTTCCCAGACTTTCGGCATCCAGCCATCGACCGTCACGATGGCCAAGGCCGTGACTTCGGCCTACGTGCCGATGGGCGCGCTGACGGTCCCCGAGCACGTCTATGAGACGCTGGTGGAGGCCAGCGGCAAGCACGGCGTATTCGCCCACGGCTTCACCTATTCGGGCCATCCGCTGGCCTGTGCCGTGGCCCTCAAGACCATCGAAATTTACGAGCGCATCAAGATCGTGGAACACGTGCGGCGCGTCGCCCCCATCTTCCTGCTGCGGCTGAGAGCCCTGGCCGATCATCCGCTGGTCGGCGAGGCGCGTGGCGTCGGCCTGATCGGAGGGCTGGAACTCGTCAAGGACAAGCGCTCCAAACAGAGTTTCGATGCCAAGCTCGGCGTGGGCGCGAAAGCTGCACGCCTGGCCGAAGAGGAAGGGCGTGCTGTGCCGGGCCGTTGGCGGCGACACGGTCGCACTGTGCCCGCCGCTCATTATCGATGGGGCAGAGATCAACGCCATGTTCGATTGCGTCACCCGCGCCCTCGACCGCACCGAGAGCTGGGCGCGCAAGGAGGGGCATCTGTAGCGCACGCAAGGTCTCATGCCTTCCAGTCTACATGCGCGCCATCACCGCCGGGGATAGCGCGCACCGGCGCGCAAAACACCTGTAGCCTCGCAGGCACTTTTGCCCTCGAAGACATGCCTCCGGCATGATGGCGGGACCCAGGCCACTTCAATACTGAAGTGAGCGAGCCACGCGGCTGGGAACACCACGGTCTGTCCACGCATCTGCTCACCCGGCGTTGCATGGCTTGCAGGCTTGCCGCTGCCCAGTGCGTGTGCAATTCAGCGGGTCTCCACGCGCGACTTCCGGCCTCAACCCACGAAAGACGACTGGTGGCGCCCTTCCTCCGCTCGCAGGCCGCAGCCTACTTCCTGCTTGCCCCTGTCTGCCGCCTGCTGGGCCGGCAATCACGTGGTCGCGCGGGCGGCGGGCGGCCATGTGCCGCCGGCCAGCCTTGCCGTGGTGCGCTGGATTCTGATCGTCGCTCGTCGTGCTGCCGTTTGCACTCCCGCACCTGGCAGCAGACTGGCCCAAGCTCAAGCGCAGCGCCGGCCTCATGCTGCTGCTCGCCGCCGTCGGCGGCGGCGCCTTCGGCACGCTGCAGTTCGTGGCGCTGCATTTCACGACCGCGCTCAACATGGGCGTCGTCGGCTCGGTGGCACCCGCCTTCATCGTGGCGGCGAGTTGGCTGCTGTTCCGCGACCGCCTCAGCTGGCTGCAACTGCTCGGCGTCATGATCTCGTTGTCGGGCGTGCTGGCCATCGTCAGCCGGCTCGATGTCGCACGCCTGGCAAGCCTCAGCTTCAACGGCGGCGATCTCATCATCATCGCCAACATGGTGCTTGTGGGCGATCTATACGGCGTGCCTGCGGCTGCGGCCCGACATCCATCCGATGACATTCATGCTGGCCATGGCGGTGATCGCCGGCCTCGGCAATCTGCCGTTCGCCCTGCTGGAGCACGCGTTCGACTATCGCCTGCAATACACCGCGCTGACGCTGGTCACGCTGCTCTATTCTGCATTCATCACCACGCTGCTCGCCTACTTTGCCTGGAACCGCGGCATCGACATCGTCGGCGCGCCGAGGGCGAGCGCGTTCCTGCACACCATCCCGGTGTTCAGCGCGATCCTTGCCACCACAATCCTGGGCGAGACCATAGAGACGTATCATCTCATCGGCTTCGCCCTGATCCTCGGAGGCGTCACACTGGCCGCACGTCCGAGCGCCAAGCAGGTCACGGCTGCGGCACGCGACAACGCGCCCTAGAGTTGCTCCGTCCTCGAATCACAAGCCTCACGCTCGCCCTGAGCTCGTCGAAGGACGGGCTGCGCTTGCCGATGCCGTCAACCAACCGGAGTTGCCTACACGATGCCGACCGTAGCAAGTCTTGCGCGCAGCGTCTCGCGATCGAAGGGCTTGATCACGTAGTCGTCGGCTCCGGCCGCGATGGTGCGCGTGATGTCGGCCGTGTCGTTCTCCGTCGTGCAGTAGACGACGAACGGCTTTTTGCCGTCGGGCAGTCCGCGCAGGCTGGAGAGGAACTCGACCGTGCCCATGCCCGGCATGTGGTAGTCGAGGATGATGGCGTCGGGCATGACCTGCTGGCACTGATCGAGCGCCTGCTGGCCGCTCTCGGCCTCCGCCGTCACGAGCTTCAGGTTTTCGAGGATCCGTCGCGCGACTTTGCGAACGACGGAGGAGTCATCGACAACCAGGCACGTCTTCATGGTGGCCCCGACAGCGGCTGGCTTATCCTGCACTGCGCCCCGAGCAGATCTCGCCGCTCCGGCCGCGTTACGCCCGCTGGCCACCGCTTCTGGAAGGTCTGTCAAAAGAGTTAAGATTGCCTTGCCGCATCGGCTGACCGACATGCCCTACAGCGCGGGCCCTACAGCGCGGGCTTGGCCGTCAGCAGCATGTCGGCGCCGTCCTTGACCACGGCAAGCCGCATGCGCGAGGACGCCGCCAGCCGCAGCGTGTAGTAGGCCTGGATCGACATGGCATCGATCGGCGGCGTGGGGCCGTTGACGAAATCGCCCAGATACTGGGGCGGCCGGGCGCCGACGCCACGGCACCGCACCACGAAGCTCGGTGTTTCGAGGCTGCCGGTGATGTTGACCTCGATGTCGCCACCGCGCGGGATCGCTGTAGGAGCCTGTGCGATGAGGTTCAACAGCAGCTTGACCTTGTCCTTGGCCATGGTCCCCGGAATGCCACGCCAGATGAGCTTGTGCTTGCTGGGTTTCTGCCTGCCCGTTGTGTCCTTGGTTTCGCCGATGAAGCCGCGGCACAGGTTCTCGGCGTTGCCGAGGTCGATCTGTGCCCCGGCGGACCCCGACGCACCGAACGCAAAGCGCGCGAATTGCAACCGGGCCGAAGCCGTTTCCGTGACGTTGCGAATCACATCGAGGGCGTAGTTCTTCGATTGCGCGTCCTCTTCCTCGTCGAAGATTTCCAGGCCGTTGTTGATGGCGCTGATGGGACCGATCACGTCGTGACAGATCTTGCTGGAAATCAGAGCCGCAAGCTCGAGATCGGTTGGCTGGACGCGCTCTGTCATCGAATAGCCCTCGCTTGGCGTTCGGTGCGACGAAGGCGGCGGCTCAAAGAAGCGAGAACATCTGACGCCTAGCCAACGGGCCGCTTGCGCATGTTTCGAGTCTTAGTACACGCTTCGTGCCTCTGCTGCCAAGCGAACGTGGCAGAGACAACAGGAAGTATTGTTTTTTCGTCACAACCGGGCCATTCCTGCATGCAATGGCCGTGCTGCGGCACGGCTCGCGTGATTCAGATCGCGAAATTCGGTCCGGGCAGGCCACAGATTGAGACGAATTTCGCGATCGGGACACGAGTTGGCGCATTGGCGGCCGAATCAGGAGAGCTTGGCATCATGCAAGCCGCCGAAATGAAAGAGCTTGCCGAAGCTCTCCTGGGCGTCACGCTTGCGGCCGCGCGCGTGCAGATGGCCCATTTCGCGGCCGGCGTGACGGTCGAGACCAAGGCGGACCAGAGCCCCGTCACCGTCGCCGATCGCGAATCGGAGGACATCATCCTCGCCGGACTCGCGCGCGCGGCGCCGGGCGTTCCGGTCGTTTCCGAGGAAGCCGCGTCGGTCGGGCGTATTCCGAGCACCGGTGATTCGTTCTTCCTGGTCGATCCTCTGGACGGCACCAAGCCATTTATCCGGGGAAGCCCGCAGTTCACCATCAACATCGCACTGATTGCCATGCGCAGACCCATATTCGGCCTCGTCTATGCGCCCGCAATCCCCGACTTCTATGTCACGGTCGGCCCCAACGAGGCCGTGGCCGCGCGCCTGCCGCCGTCGACGACAGCAAAGGTCCTGGCGGACTGCGGCCTGGAACCCATCCGAACCCGGGTGCCTGATCCCAATGCCCTCGGTGCGCTTACCAGCCAGACACACGTCAATTCTGCGACGCAGCGCTTCCTGCAGCAGTATCACGTGGCCGAAAGCCGGGCGGTGTCGTCCTCGCTCAAGTTCGGGCTCATGGCCAGGGGAGAAGCCGATATCTACCCGCGCACCGGCGACACCAGCGAATGGGACACCGCCGCGGGTCACGCCGTGCTTGCGGCTGCAGGCGGCACGGTGACGGAACTCGACGGCCAGCCGCTGCTTTACAACAAGCGGGGCTTCCTCAATCCCTCATTCGTGGCCTGGGGGCGCACTCCCCTGGAGAAGCGGCGTTGAGGGGATAAGTCGTGCTCACGCTCTGCAAATCCGCGGGCAGCGGCGATTTGGCCACACTTTGGTAATACTTTGCGCGAATTCTTTAAGCATAAGCGCCAGTTGCGGCTCCCGAGCGTTCCACCGTCGCCGACTACTAACCAGCCCCCGGGTCGATCCATGCTCGCACAACACCCTGTCATCTCGCTGGCGAGAGGCTTGCTTGCCTTTCTGCCGATGGTCCTGTGGGCGGTGCCCGCGCCGGCCCAGCAGCAACCGCCCTATTCTGGACCGCCGCAGAGCGACGCTTACCGCCCGCCCGCGCGTGGACCGGGACCGACCGATTATCCGCAAGGACCGCAGCAGCCTTACAATCCGCCAGGGTCCGGACCCCAAACCTACAGCGGGCCGGGGCAGCCTTACGGCCCACCGCCGGATTCCTTCAACGAGCCCAACTACGGCCGGCAGGGACGCTACGACGGCCCCAATGGTCCGCCACCCTATCGCGACGAGACGAGACAACAGCTATTCCTCGAACGAGATCGTCGCGGCCGGACATCAGTTTTTCGGCACCGTCACCCAGGGCCTGGCGCGCGTCATCGAATACGCGTTCCAGAAGCAGGGGCGCCCGAACGGCTACATTCTGGGCCAGGATGCCGGCGGCGCATTCGTTGCCGGCCTGCGCTACGGCGAAGGTACGCTCTACACCAAGGATGCCGGCAGCCACCGGGTCTACTGGCAGGGCCCGTCCATCGGCTGGGACGCCGGCGGAGACGGCTCCAAAGTCATGGTTCTGGTCTACAATCTTCGTGACCCCGGCGACATCTACCGGCGCTTTGGCGGCGTCGACGGCTCAGCCTATGTGGTCGGGGGCGTGGGACTGACGATCCAGAAGAACGGCGAGCTCGTAACAGCACCGATTCGCACAGGCCTCGGTCTGCGACTGGGTGCCAATGTCGGGTATTTGAAGTATACGCGTGCGCCGACTTGGAATCCGTTCTAGGCAGGCGGCCGGCACACAGGCAGCATTGTCGCGTGACCGCAGCAGGTTGTAGCCCTAGTCTGGCACGGTCGCGGGGCCCTCGCGCCGAATTGGCGAGAAGTTTCTTCTGCGCCACGACGGCTTTGCTCGCGCGGCCAGCCCTGAAGCCGAGGATGTGCTGTTGATTTCGATCCAAACCGGCATGTTGGTGCTCCTGGGCTTCTTCATTGCAAGCCTGGTGTGGCTTCTGCTTGCGTCAGCGTTCTGGTCGAGGGCAGTGCGGCTGACAACCCAGCGGCTCAAACGGTCGATGCCGGTCAGCGAAGCCGAGATCAAGGCCGACCGCGACCGGCTCAGGGCCGAGCAAGCCATCAAGGTCCACAAGCTCGAAACCCGCCTCGATCAAGCCAAACTGGACCGCGCACGCCAGTTGATCGACATCAATCGGCGCGACGCCAGCATCTCCGCGCTCGAGACCGACATCGTGACCATCCGGGCGGACCTGGAAGAGAACCAGAACGCACGGCGCGTGCTCGAGCAGACCGTCGCCGACCGGCTGCCGAAAGTGGAAGCCAGGCTCGCTGAAGCCAAGCGCCTGTTGTTCAATCGCGACCGCGAGATCTCCGACCTCACGCAAAGTGCCAAGCGCCACAAGCTCGCACTCGAGGAGGCGTCCTCGATCAATGCGCAGAAGGCCGCGCAAATCGATCGCCTCAGCAGCGCCCTTACGACCCGCGGTGCGCGGACCAGGCGTACAGGCGGTGAGCCTGGGGCCGAGGGTGAAGTCGCGCTGCGCGTCGAAGCCGAATCCTTGCGCACCAAGGCGCGGGAGCAGGCAGCCCTCATCGACAGGCTGCAGCGCAGGCTCGGCCAGGGCTACGTCGTTCCTGGGCCGATGGCGATGCTGCCAACGCCCGCCTCCAGTGACAGCGATATCGACCAGGCGCGCGAAAACCTCTCCGAGGCCGAAAGCGCGCTGAAGGCAGTCCGCTCCCCGCCGGCCCCTTCTGTTGCCGACGCCGGCGGGCGCGAGCAGGAACGCGAGATCAGGGCGCTCAAAGCGCGCACGGAGGACCAGGCAGGCGAGATCGCGCGACTGAAGGCCGCGCTGGCCGCTTTCGAGCAGACCGACACGAGCGGCGGCCTGAAGAACAGCAAAATTGCGCTCAAGGCCCGCGCCGGTTCCGCCGAAGCGCAGACGGAACGTCAGGCGGCAACCATCAACAGGCTCAGGGTCGAGCTGGCGGCTGCGAACGAGCGCCTAGCCCGGCAAGCCGCGCACTTCATGGATGAAATGCGCCAGATCGGTGGTGGCACCGGTCCGGCCTCGGGACAGGCACGGGGCATGGAGCGGCGCAAGCTCGTCGAGCGCGTCGCCCAGGTGCGGCCGGCACTCGCGACGGAAAAGCCCAAGCCGCCCTCAGCCCTCACAGGCACGGTCGAGGCGACGAACGGCGCCGAAAGGACGGCTGGCAACGGCCATGTTGCAAAACTCGACACCGGCGCGGCCCCTGAAAAAGCGGCAACTGTGGCACCGGTTGTTGCACCCCCGGCCGCAGAGATGCCCCAAACAGCAGCGATACCGGAGGCGCGGCGCAAGCCGCGCCTGCTCGACCGAATCACCAGCCTTGCCAAGAGCTGAGTTGGGCGCGAGCGAGAACAAGCCCACCGCGGTGGGCGACGGCTAGATGCAGCCCGTGAGGTATTGCGATGTCGGATGCGCAATTGCCGCCGGATACTGGCGATGAGGAGAGCGCCCCGCCGCATCGGTGGGGCACGCACCTCAATGACGCCGGCGTGCTCGTTGCCGTGCGCCTTGATGCATCGGACGACGCTGCTGCCCAAGACGCGCCCATTTCCCTCCCGGAGGTCATCGAGGGGGAAGCGAACGCGAGCGCACCCGATGTTCCTGTTGCACATGCGCGCGCGCCGGCGAACGAGCCTGCGTCCGATGATTTTCAGCCGATGCTCGACTTGCGCGCCCCCGATCCCTCGCCCACGGTGCCCCCGCCAGACGAGACGGTGACCCTCGTCTCTCAGCTCGCCGACGACACGCACGCGACTGCATCTTCTGATGACCATCACGGCCAGGAGCAGCACGCCACCACCGGCGACGCCGACACCATGGCTTCTGCCGACATCACCATGGAGATTTCGCCGATCTTCAGCGCGCTGGATGCTGCCGAAAGAGCCGCCCAACCTGCGCCGCAAGGCGAAACCGGTGCGGAGCCGGACGCGTTCGACACGGGCATCCTGCTCCCACGCTCACATGTCGCCGACAGCGAAGAAGAAAACGTCGCGCCGGCAGCCGAGCTGCAGGCACCCGAGCCGCCTGCAATCTTCCCGTTTGAAGGTGACGCGAATCCGGATGTCGGCGTCACGATCGAGATTGTGGCCTCACCAGAGGCGGCGCCGCAGGATGTCATCGTGCCGCCCGACGTGGAGGTAGAGACGCTTCCAGCCGAAGCGCTTGAGGATGACGCCGCTGCCAGAATTGCGGCAGAAGCCAACGCCACCGCCGCAGCTCTTGAAAACCTCAAGCGCCTGCTCATGCACAGGCTCCCGGAGCCCTACATCGCGGGCGCATCAACCCGGCAGGAAGCCGGTCCGGAGCTTACCGAACCGCCGCCGATTCCCGCCTATCGGCCGGCCGTCCAGTTGCCGGTTACACCTCCACCCATGATTGCCGCTCCTGTTGCCGCGACCGCGCTCTCGTATTTTGAAGAGGACGATGCGCCGCCGCGCCGCCGTTGGGGCGTCGCGCTCGGCAGTTTCTTCGCCGGCTTTGCGCTGTCGTGGGTGTTCGGCGCCGTTCTCTACGTCTACCTGACCGCGGGCTGACGCAGCTTGGCCTACCCTAGCCTCGTGATGCCGGGCCTCCGCCGGCGCGGGCGCAGTGCTGTGGTCTCCTTACGTCTTTGATGGAATCACGTCGCTGATGGAATCGCCAAGCCGCAGGCTCAACCTCGTCCTGAGCGTGTCGAAGGACGGGCAGCGCGCACCAATGCCGTGGTTCGACAAGCTCACCACTGGGGCGGCGCAAGCCGTCTGAGGCAACCTAAGCCGGAAACTAGCCCGCGGGCTTGAGCTCAACCAGCAGCTGCCGCGTCGCCACCTGGTCGCCCGGCTTGACCGTCAGGCGCGCGACGGTGCCGTTGCTGCCCGCGGCCATTTCGTGCTGCATCTTCATGGCCTCGACGATCACCAGCCGCTGCCCCTTGGCGACGGTGTCGCCTGCCTTGACAAGCACGGCCACGACCTTGCCGTTCATCGGTGCACGCAGCTCGGTCTCGGTGCTGCCCGCACCCCCGGCGCCCGCGCGAGGTCCATACAGCGTCTCGCGCACTACCAGGTCGACCGCGTCGCATTTGAGATGCAGCCTGCCGCCGGCAAACGCGTAGGCAGCGCTTCGCTCCTGCCCGTCCACGCTGAACCGCACAGCGCCATCGCCCTCGTCTGTCGTACCGATCTCCAGAGCGCTGCCCTCGATCTCGATCCCGTAACGATGCGGGCCACGCACGATCGCCGCGCACGCGACTGTCTTGCCGCCGGTTTCCAGCTTCAGCGGCCAGCTGATCGCGCCGCTCGAAGACCACGCCTGCGCGGGATCATGGCCATGCTGTTGCGCGCTCGCCTCGAACCAGAGGACGGCGGCGAGTCCAAGCAGTGCGCTATCGACCGCAGGCGCTGCGATCTTGGCGAAGTTGTTAGGAATGAACTGCGTCGTGGCGCGGCCGGCGACAAATTCGGGATGGGTCAGAGCGTCGATCAGGAATGCGCGATTGGTGGATATTCCAAACGCGATCGTGTCCTCGAGCGCCTGCACCAGCCGGCGGCGTGCCTCATCTCGTGAAGCGCCGCTCGCAATGATCTTGGCCAGCATGGGATCGTAGTAGGGTGTGATCGCCTGGCTCCGGTTCAGTCCGTGATCCACGCGTACGCCCAAGCCGCAGGGCGGACGCCAGGCAACGAGTTGGCCCGGCTGCGGCAGGAAGCCCCTGTGCGGTGCCTCCGCATAAAGGCGCGCCTCGATGGCATGTCCAAAAATAGGGGAATCGTTCTGGCCGATCGGCAATGCCTCTCCGGCGGCGACGCGGATCTGCAGCTCCACCAGATCGAGGCCCGTCACCATTTCCGTGACCGGATACTCCACCTGCAGTCGCGTATTCATTTCCAGGAAATAGAAGGCCCCGTCCGCCGCCAGTAGAAACTCGACCGTGCCGGCATTGCTGTAGCCGATGGCCTTGGCGGCTGCGACCGCCGTGGCGCCCATGCGCGCACGCAGCTCCGCATCGACGGCGGGCGAGGGCGCCTCCTCCAGCACCTTCTGATGCCGGCGCTGCACCGAACAGTCGCGCTCGCCCAGGTGAATGACGTTGCCGTGCGTGTCGGCAAGCACTTGAATCTCGACATGCCGGCCGTCCACCACGGCCTTTTCCAGGATCAGCTCACCCGAACCGAATGCATTCTCGGCTTCGGCGCGCGCTCCGGACAGCGCCGCCGCCAGATCCTTCTTCGCTCCGACCAGCCGCATGCCACGCCCGCCGCCACCCGCGGCCGCCTTGACCATCACCGGGAACCCGATGCGCTCCGCCTCACGCGCCAGCGTGGCATCCGCTTGATCGCCGCCCTGATAGCCCGGCACGCACGGCACGCCGGCTTCGAGCATGCGCCGCTTGGCCGCCGCCTTGTTGCCCATGGCGGCGATGGCTGCCGGCGGCGGGCCGATGAACACCAGACCTGCATCGGCGCAGGCTTGCGCGAACGCGGCATTCTCGGACAGGAACCCGTAGCCCGGATGCACCGCATCGGCGCCCAGTTGCTTCGCTGCCGCGATGATGGCCGCAATGTCGAGGTAGCTCGCGCGCGCTTCGGGTGGCCCGATGCACGCCGCGGCGTCCGCCATGCGTACATGCCGCGCGTCCGCATCGGCTTCGGAATAGACCGCCGCCGTTCGATAGCCCATCGCCTTGGCCGTACGCATGATCCGGCACGCGATCTCACCGCGGTTGGCCACAAGTATGGTGCGGAAAGCTGTCATGCCGGGGCCGCCCCAACGTCCCCTCCCCCCTTGTGGGGGAGGGACAGGGAGGGGGGGATTGCAGAGCGTCCGGCGCCGGGATTCCCCCCACCCCTAACCCCTCCCCACAGGGGGAGGGGAAGTCCAGGCGAGATTGTAACGATTGCATCAGATCCGCTCGATCTTCTTCAGCCACGCCGGCTTGCGCTTCTCGAGAAAGGCACGGATGCCTTCCTTGGCATCGCCGGCCAGCGCCGACGCGAACATGTGCGAGGCTTCGTCGAGAACAGCACCTAGCCCCTCGCGCGACGAGGTCCGCACCAGCTTCTTTGTTTCCGCCACGGCGCCGGGCGCGCAGCGCAGGCACTGGTTGATCGCTGCCGCACCCCTGTCCATCAGCTCGCCGTGGTTTTCGGCCACCTCGTGCACCAGGCCGATGCGCTGGGCTTCCTCGGCGCCGAGCCTGAGCCCGAATGCCGCCAGCCGTCGCGCGTGCGCCGTGCCGATGCGCTGCACGATGAACGGCGTGATCTGTGCCGGCACGATGCCGACGGTCACCTCGGGCGTGCCGATCTGCGCAGCTTTCTCGGCGATGACCCAGTCCGCCACCGCCACGAGTCCCACGCCGCCGCCCATGCACGCACCCTCGACCAGCGCGATCAGCGCCTTGGGAAACGTGTCGGCCATCTCCAGGAACGCCCCGAAGCGCCGGTTGGAGGCAGCCGTAGATTCCGTGCCGCCACCCTGCGCGGCTTCGGATTTCTGCATGCCCTTGAAGTCGCCGCCGGCGCAGAAGTTGCCGCCCGCCCCCATCAGCACCAGAACGCGCACGCCGTCGTCATCGCGTGCCTGGGCGAACACCTGTCCCAACTCCGCCAGCATCTGCGGCGACAGCGCATTGCGCACATCGGGCCGGTTGAGCGTGACCTTCGTCACCGGTCCGTCGCGTTCCACGATCAGCGTTTCATGGGTCATTGGTCATTCGTCCTCGCTGCGGAGATCTCCCTCTCCCCGTTCTTCGCGGGGAGAGGGTCGGGGTGAGGGGCGGCAACACACTCCAGCGTCGGCGCTTACTTCCGCCCCTCACCCTAGCCCTCTCCCATTCTGAAGAAAAATGGGGAGAGGGGAACGATCACTTGTTCCGCTTGCCCGGCAAAATTCCCATGTGCTTGCAGATGATGGACAGCATGATCTCGTCCGCGCCGCCGCCGATGGACCCCAGCCGCGTGTCGCGATAGGCGCGGGAAATACCGGTCTCGTTCATGAAACCCATGCCGCCGTAGTACTGCAGGCAGGCGTCCGAGATCTCGCGCGACAGCCGCCCCGATTTCAGCTTGGCCATGGAAGCGAGCATCGTCACGTCCTCGCCCTTCAGCATGAGTTCGGCCGCGCGATAGGTGATCGCGCGCAGCATCTCCACCTCGGTCTTGAGCTCCGCCAGGCGGAAGTGCACGACCTGGTTGTCGAGGATCGACTGGCCGAACGCCTTGCGCTGGCCGGTGTATTCAATCGTCTCCTCGATCATGCGCTCCTTGGCGACGAGCCCGGCCGCAGCCGCATACAGCCGCTCCTCCTGGAACTGCAGCATCTGGTAGGTGAAGCCCTCACCTTCCTTGCCGATCAGGTAGCGCTGCGGTACGCGCACGTCCTCGAAGAAGATCTGCGCCGTGTCAGAGCAGCGCATGCCGAGCTTGTCGAGCTTGCGCGCGACATTGACGCCTTTGGTCTTCATCGGCAGGCAGATCAGCGACTTGTTCTTGTGCGGGGAACCATCGGAGGTATTGGCCAGCAGGCACATCCAGTCGGCCTGCGTACCGCTGGTGGTCCACATCTTGCCGCCGTTGATGACGTAGTCGCCGCCGTCCTTCTTCGCCGTCGTCTTGATGGACGCGACGTCCGAGCCGGCGCCCACCTCGGACACCCCGAGGCAGGCCACATAGTCACCCTTGATCGACGGCACCAGGAATTCCTGGGCCAATTCCTCCGAGCCGAACCGCGACAGCGCCGGCGTCGCCATGTCGGTCTGCACGCCGATGGCCATCGGCACGCCGCCGGCTCGGATGTGTCCCAGCGCCTCGAGAAACACGAGCTGATAGGAATAGTCGAGCCCCATGCCGCCGTACTTGGCCGGCTTGTTGATGCCGAGCCAGCCCTGGTCACCCATCTTCTTGAACACGTCGTGGGCAGGAAAAATTCCGGCTTCCTCCCACTCGTCGATATACGGATTGATCTCCGCCTCGACGAACTTCTTCACGCCGCGGCGAATGCCCTCATGCTCCTGGGTAAATTCCATGGCGCTTCTCCCTGCCTCGGCTTGTTGGCTGCGGCTTCCGCCCAGTAGACGTCATCCCCGCGTCATGTCGAAGACATGCCTTCGGCATGAAGGCGGGGACCCAGGACACCGAGCAACCGGGTATGGCCAGTTGCATGGATTCCCGCCTGCGCGGGAATGACGGCACATGCCGCGGCGAATGCCCTCGTGCTCCTGCGTGAATTCCATGGCGCTTCTCCCTTTACGTCTTGTCGGCCTCCGGCGCGTCGAGATAAGGCGCAACGATCTCGCGTGTCTCCTTGCTCGAGACGACAGGCACGATTTCGAATGTGACGCCAAGCCCGCGCCACTGCAGCGTCCATTCCTGCAAGAGACGGGCGTCGTCGCAGCGCATGATCTGGAAGCAGCGCGAGAAATTGGGCTCGACCCAGCTGTCTATATATTCCAAACCTTCAGGCAGCATACGCCCCTTGTCGCGCAAGTGCCGGTAGATCGGCACCATGTCGTTGTCGCGGAAGCGCTCGATGATCATGAAGAGCATGATGCTGACATCCTACATCCGCGCCACGCCGAAGGTGTTGGGTTTCAGCGGGCGCACTTCGGCCTCGCGGCAGATCGACAGGCATAGGGCAAGCACCTTGCGGCTGTCGCGCGGATCGATCAGGCCGTCATCCCACAGCCGCGCGGTGGCGAACAGCGCCGTGCTCTCCTTTTCCATGCGTGACGTCACGCCGGCCTTCATCGCGTCCAGCTTTGTCTGATCCACGGGCTTGCCGTCGCGCTTCAACTTCTCCTCGGTAACGATGGCCAGCACGCCGGCTGCCTGTTCGGGCCCCATCACGGCGATGCGGTTGTTGGGCCAGGCGAAGATGAAGGCCGGGTCGTAGGCACGCCCGCACATGCCATAGTTGCCGGCGCCGAAACTGGCGCCGATGTGCAGGGTGAGCTTGGGCACACGCGCGTTGGCGACGGCCTGGATCATCTTGGAGCCGTGCTTGACGATGCCCGCCCGCTCCGCCTCGCGCCCGACCATGTAACCTGTGGTGTTTTGCAGGAAAACGAGGGGCGTGTCGGCCTGATCGCACAGTTGTATGAACTGGCCTGCCTTCACCGCCCCTTCCGCATCGATCGGCCCATTGTTGCCAATGATGCCGACCGCCTCACCATCGATGACGGCCTGACCACACACTGTGTGAACGCCATAGAGCGGCTTGAAATCAAGGAAATCCGAGTCGTCGACGAGCCGCGCAATCACCTCGCGCACGTCGTAGGGCTTGCGGTAATCGGCCGGCACCACGCCCGCAAGTTCATCCGGGTTGTAGCGCGGCTCCCTTGCTGCCTTGCGCCGCATCGGTGGCAGCCGCTCGTTCCAGGGCAGCGCCGCCATGATCTCGCGCGCGATGCGCAAGCCGTCTGCGTCGTCCTCCGCCAGATACTCGGCAATACCGGAGACCGTAGCGTGCATCTCCGCGCCGCCCAGTTCCTCGTCCGTCGCAATCTCGCCGGTGGCGGCCTTCAGCAGCGGCGGTCCGGCCAGGAAGATCTTCGAGCGCCCCTTCACCACCACCACGTAATCGGAAAGGCCCGGGTGATAGGCGCCGCCGGCCGTCGAGGACCCATGCACCACCGTCACATGAGGAATACCCATGGCCGACATGCGCGCCATGTTGGCGAACGTGCGCCCGCCGTCGACGAAGATCTCGGCCTGATAGTTGAGATTGGCGCCGCCCGATTCCACCAGCGACAGGTAGGGTAGCTTGTTGCGGATCACCATCTCCTGCACGCGCAGGTTCTTGCGCAGGCCCATGGGCGCGGTGGTGCCGCCCTTGATGCCGGAGTCGCTCGCCGTAATCACGCAACGCACGCCGCTCACGTAGCCGATGCCGGCAATCACGCCGCCGCCCTGGATGTTCTCCGCTCCGTCGTCGTCGTGCATGTTGAGGCCGGCGAGCGTCGAGACCTCCAGGAACGGAGATCCGCGATCGAGCACCTGGGCCAGCCGCTGACGCGGCGTCAACTGCCCGCGCTTCTGAAACATCGGCAGCTTCTGGTTCGACGTGTCGCGCACGCGCTGCTCGAGCGCACGGAAATTCTCGACCAGCGCCAGCATGTCCCGCCGGTTGGCGCGAAATCCATCGGAGTTGGTGTCGACCTTGGATTGGATGATGGCCATCAGCCGTCATCCCCCAACACCTTCGGCCGGACTGCTCGGTGGAACCCATCGTAGGCAGGCGCCGGCTTGTCGTTGGGCGGCAACTGATAGCCGACCTTGTTGTTTGGCACCGCCCCGTCGACGCGCAGGGTCGCACCCGAAATGAATTGCGCCGCTTCCGACAGCAGAAACGCGATGGCTGCCGACACCTCGCTCTCCGTGCCGAGCCGGCCGAGCGGCACCTTGTCCTTCATGGCGCGGATGTGCTCGCCCATCTCAGGCGGATAGTGATCCATGCCGGACGACGCAATCCAGCCCGGCGCCACCGCATTGACACGTACGCCGGCAGCCGCCCATTCGCCCGCCGCCGTCTCCGTGAAGTTGACCATGCCGGCCCGCGCCGCGCCCGAGTGGCCCATGGTCGGCATGCCCTGCCACATGTCGGCGACGATATTGACGATCGCTCCGCCGTGCCCGCGCATCCATTGGGTGTAGCACTCGCGCGCCATCAGGAAGCCGCCGGTCAGGTTGGTGCGCACCACCGTCTCCCAGCCCTTTTGCGAAATGCTCGCCAGTGGCGCTGCAAACTGCCCGCCGGCATTGTTCACCAGGCCGTCGACGCGGCCGTGCGCCTGCAGGATTGCCGCCACCGTCGCGGCTACCGCCTCTTCCTGGCGAATGTCGCAAGAATAAGCAGCAGCCTGGCCGCGATCTTCGACAATTTCGGCGGCGATGGCGGCAAGCTTCTCCGGCTTGCGGCCGACGAGCGCCACGGTTGCGCCCAGGCTCGCCAGCTCATGCGCGGTGCAGCGGCCAATCCCGCTGCCGCCGCCCGTGATAACGATCACTCGGCCGGCGAACAGTCCGGGCCGAAACACCGAGCGATAGCGGTCCGCACCGGTTGATGCCTCACCCATCTGCACCTCCACCCTGCGTCACCCGACATGACGCCGGAAGTATCTTTTGCAGCATTGTGGCTTGGAATTGGACTTTCGCCAACGGCACCAGCGCCGGCGGCGGTCGGCATTTTGAGCTTGCCTCAAATTTGAGTATCCCTCAGATTGGCGGGCAATTCGGCCGACCTACGTGCCGATCCCGGGTGGAAAACGCAGTGCAGAGGCTAGCAAAGACATCGATGCCGCCGCCGGTGGGCCGCTGGGGCGAGCGCGAGCAGGGCATCCTGGAGGTTGCCACTGCGCTCTATGCGCAAGGCGGCTACGAGAACATCACCATGGCCGCCGTTGCTTCGGCGGCAGGCCTCTCGGAAGGCACGCTTTACAACTATTTCCGCGACAAGCAGGACCTGCAGCTGCGCGTCAGCCTCGGCGTGTTCGAGGCCTATACGCTGGAAATGGAGAACGTCGTCGCCGAGTCGAAGAGCCTGCGCCATGGCCTTGAAGGCATCATTGCCGTCGAATTGCGCCTTCTGATCGGCGCCAAGGAACTCTTCAGGATCTGGCTGCGGGAAATGCGCAGCGCCAGCGGATACGCTCACTCGGAGGCGCGCAACGCTTTGCGGCGCTTCTCCACCCACCTCATTCACCTGTTCGCCAAGTGGAATGCCACACCGGATGCCCGCCTCGGCCTTAGCCTGCCGCTGCTGCGCGACATCGTATTCGGCAGCCTGGAACACATCGTCTGGACCGCCATGGTGCAGCGCCGCGAGGACGCCATCGACGTGCCGAAGATGGCGCGCGATCTGGCGGCAGCGTATCTGCGCGCGTTCGGGCTCGAGCACGCGACAGCACGGCGCAGCAGACGGGCATCAATCTCCATCAAAGCTGACCGCGCGTTTGCCGCGCTCGCAAAGGCGAAGGCAGCGAAAGCCAGGAACAGTCGTAGCGCTGCAACAAGGATCTCTGCTGGCACACGGCATACCAATAGGGACCCGTAGAGGTCCCAACTAGCATCGCGCGACCAGGACGTCTAAGCATTGGTTGCTACGCCGCCAGACAAGAAGCGGCGAGAGGCACACGGGAAGGAAAGCAAACGAGGTGGAACTTCTTCAGCTCATCGTCGGTGGTGTTGCTCAAGGCTGTGTCTACGGCCTCATCGCACTGGGCTTTGTGCTGATCTACAAAGCCACCGAGATGGTGAACTTCGCGCAGGGCGACCTCATGATGCTCGGGTCGTTCGTGGCGCTCACATTCATCGGCACCATGGGCATGAACTACTGGCTCGGCGTGCTGGTGGCGGCGCTCGCCATGGCCGTGTTCGGCTATCTGCTCGATGCCCTCGTGCTGCGACGCATCATCGGGCAGCCGCAGTTTGCCGTGGTGATCCTCACCATATCCATCGGCTTCCTGTTCCGCTCGTTCGCAGGCTTCATCTGGGGCCACGAGACGCAGAACTTCCCCGAGACGCCCTTCACCAACAGGATCATCAACGCCGGCGGCGTCATCCTCTCGCTCGAGCACCTGTCGATCATCTGCGGCACGCTCATCCTGGCAGTGCTGCTCTACCTGTTCTTCAACTACACCCGCCTCGGCAATGCCATGCAGGCCTCATCGCAGAACCAGCTTGCAGCCTACTACATGGGCGTGCCCGTCAAGCACATAAACTCCCTGATCTGGGGCCTGAGCGCCATTGTGGCCACCGTTGCCGGCGTGCTGTTCGCACCGGTGTCCCTGGTCGATCCCAGCAACGGCTTCTACGGCATCAAGGCGTTCGCGGCAGCCGTCATCGGCGGCTTCGGCAGCCTGCTCGGAACGGTGCTGGGCGGCCTGATCATCGGCGTGTCGGAGACGCTGGCGGCCCGCTACCTGCCGCCCGGCTTCAAGGAGATCGTCGCCTATCTCATCATGCTCGGCGTGCTGATCGTGCGGCCGCACGGGCTGTTCTCCACGCTGCAGCGCAAGAAGGTTTGAGGGCCGCCACGCGTGCGCATCCTGTTCAAAACCTCCTACCTCGACGACATCCGCCTGTTCCAGCACAGCGGGCAGACCTTCTGGTATGGCCTGCTTGTCCTCTGCCTGCTGCTGGTTCCGTTCGTGCTCGGGGATTTCTACGTCGGTGAGTTCTCCTACGTTTTCATCCTGGCGATCGCCGGCGTCGGGCTGATGCTGCTGATCGGCTATACGGGCTTGGTCAGCCTCGGGCACGGCGCCTTCATGGCGATCGGCGCCTACACCAACACCTACCTCATCACCAAGGGCGTCCCGTTCCTCATCGCCTTTCCCGCCGCCGGGCTCGCAGCCTTGCTGGCCGGTGTCCTCATTGCGGTGCCGGCCAACCGCATGACGGGCATCTACCTGGCGATCGCCACGCTGGCCTTTTCCCAGATCGTCGAGCAGCTCGTGATCCGCTGGGAATTGGTGACCCGCGGCTTCCAGGGAATGCCGGTGCCGGCGCCCGAGATCTTCGGTCATGCGCTCGGCAAGCCCTCGGAGTTCTACTACTTCTGCCTCGCCGTACTCGTCCTGGTGGTGCTTGCCGCCATCAATCTGACGCGATCGCCCACGGGCCGCGCGATGGTGGCGATCCGCGACTCCGAGATCTCGGCGCAAAGCCTCGGCGTCAATCTCGTGCGCTACAAGACCATCGCCTTCGCGCTGAGCGCAGGCATCACCGGCCTGGCCGGCGCGCTGCTCGGCCACAAGATGCGCTACATCTCGCCCGACGCCTTCAACATTCTGCTGTCCATCCAGCTGCTGCTGATGGTGGTCGTTGGCGGGCTAGGCTCGATTCACGGCGCCATCCTGGGCGCCATCTTCGTCGGCGGCCTGCCCCAGGCCATCGCGCTGATGCGCGACTACCTGCCGACGGCAATCGCCCGAACGCCTGGCCTGGAGCCGGGCCTGTTCGGCATCGTCATGGTCTCCGTCGTGCTGTTCGAACCGCTCGGCATCTACGGGCGCTGGCTCAAGATCAAGGCCTACTTCGACTACTTCCCCCTCTACCGGCGCGCGACATTCAAGCGGCAGCGGTCGTATCTCAAGACGGAGCGGGTGCGGTGACCTTGACCGAAACCAGGAATGGAGCAGTTGCCCACGCGGCGGGAGTAGCGCCCCGCACCGAACCCGCGCGCGCCGGCCCTGTTCGAGGCCGACAACATCTCGATTGCCTTCGGCGGCATCAAGGCCGTGGACGGCGTGACGTTCAACGTCGCGGAGGGCGAAATCTTCGCCATCGTCGGCCCCAACGGCGCCGGCAAGAGTACGATCTTCAATCTCATCAGCCGCATCTATGAGCCCACCGGCGGCCGGCTGGCATTCCAGGGCCAGGACATCACCAACGTCCCGCCACACACCATTGCTCGACGGGGCATTGCCCGCACCTTCCAGAACATCGAGCTGTTCGAGCACGCCACCGTTCTCGACAACCTGCTGATCGGCCGGCACTGCCGCGCCAAGCCCAATATCCTGTCGGAGATGCTTTACACCCGCAGCGTCCAGCGGCAGGAGCTGGCGCATCGCGAGGCGGTAGAGGAAATCATCGATTTTCTCGACCTCGCCAACTATCGCGACCAGCGCATCTCAGGGCTCCCCTACGGCGTGCGCAAGGTCGTCGAGCTGGCACGCGCCTTGTGCGCCAAGCCCAAGCTACTGCTGCTCGATGAGCCCGCCTCGGGGCTCAACACCGAGGAGACCGAGGAAGTCGCGTTCTGGATCGACGACATCAAGAACGACCTTGGCATCACCGTGATCATGATCGAGCACGATATGTCGCTGGTTTCTGCCGTGTCGGACCGCGTGCTCGCTCTCAACAACGGGCGCATGCTCGCACTCGGCACGCCGTCGCAGGTGCAGGCGGACCCGGCCGTGATCGAGGCCTACCTTGGCGGCGAGGCACCATGAGCGACCCGCTCCTCACCGTCCGCAACCTCGAGACCTACTACGGACCCATCACGGCCATCCGTGGCGTGAGCTTCGACGTCACTCCCGGACAGATCGTCACCATTCTCGGCGCCAACGGCGCCGGCAAGACCACAGTGCTGAAGTCGGTCTGCGGCGCCATGGAGCCGCAAAAGGGCTCGGTCGCGTTCGCAGGCCGCCCTATCACGGGACGCGAACCCGACTGGGTGGCGCGCCACGGCATCGCCCATGTGCCCGAGGGTCGCGAGATCTTCCCGTTCATGACGGTCAAGGGCAACCTTATGATGGGCGCCTATGCGCGCAAGGACAAGGACGGCATCGAGCGGGATATCGAGGTCGTCTATAACTACTTTCCCGATCCTGCGCGAGCGCTCAGCGTCCCAGGCCGGCTACCTCTCGGGCGGGCAGCAGCAGATGCTGGCGATCGGCCGCGGACTGATGGCGCGCCCCAAGCTCATGCTGCTCGATGAGCCCTCGCTCGGCCTTTCCCCGCTGCTGACCAAGGAAATCTTCGCCATCATCCGCCGCCTCAACCAGGAGCAGGGCGTGACCATGCTGCTGGTCGAGCAGAACGCCAACATGGCGCTCAAGACCGCGCACTACGGCTACGTGCTGGAGACTGGGCCGCATCGTGCTCGAAGGCGAGTGCAGCAAGCTGATCGAGAACGAAGACGTGCGCGAGTTCTACCTGGGACAGAAGGAAACCGCCGTGCGCGGCAAGAAGCGCTGGAAGCGCACGAAGCGCTGGCGCTAGAGCAATGGAGCGGACCCATGAACGCTTTTGACGCTCAACCGATCGCCATCGATGGCCACAGCACAGTGCCGGCCCTGTTCTGGCATCGCGTCAAGACGCGCGCCGACAAGGTCGCCATGCGCGAGAAGGATCGCGGCATCTGGAAGGCCTATACCTGGCGCGAGTACGGCGCCAACGCCCGCGCCATCGGCATGGGGCTGATTTCGCTCGGGCTGGAGCCGGGCGATTGCGTCGCCATCCTGTCCGACAACAACAAGGAATGGCTGTTCTGCGACCTCGCCGTGCTGTGCGCCGCCGGCATTTCCACCGGCATCTATCCGACCGACTCGCCGGCGCAGGTCGAATATCTGGTCAACGACTGCAAGGCCAAGTTCCTGTTCGTCGAGAACGAGGAGCAGCTCGACAAGATCCTGGCCGTGCGCGAGCGCACGCCGCACCTGAAGAAGATCATCGTGTTCGACATGGAAGGCCTGCGCGAGTTCGAGGACCCGCAGGTCATGCCGCTCAGCGAGCTCAGCGCGCTCGGCGAGGCCTACGCGCGCGACAACGCCGCAGGAATGGGAACGGCGCATCGCCATCCCGAAATCCGGCGACGTGGCCATCATCGTCTATACCTCCGGCACCACGGGCCCGTCGAAGGGCGCGCTGCTGACGCATCGCAACATCATCTTCCAGGGCGGCGCCTTCAAGCGCATCGATCTCGCGATCTCACGAAACCGACGAGGCGCTCAATTTCCTGCCGCTGTGCCACGTCGCCGAGCGGTTCGGCGGCTGCTACAATCACATCGCCTCGATGCACGTCGTCAATTTCGCCGAGGCGCCCGACACCGTGCCGCAGAACCTGCGCGAGGTGGCGCCGCACATCTTCCTCGCCGTGCCGCGCGTCTGGGAGAAGCTCTACTCCGGCATCACCATCGCTCTGAAGGAGGGCACGGTGCCCGGCCGTCTCGCCTACCAGGCCGCCATCGGCCTCGGCACGAAGGCCAGCGCCTACGAGCTGCAGGGCAAGCCGGTGCCGGCGCTGCTGCGCGCGGCGCGCGCTGTCGGCGACTGGCTGGTGCTGAAGAACATCCGCGTCATCATGGGCCTCAACCGCATCCGCTATGCGGCAACGGGTGCGGCACCGATCTCGCCCGACCTCATCAGCTGGTACTGGGCGCTGGGCATCCGCATGTACGAGGTCTACGGGCAGACCGAGAATGCGGGCCTCGCCACCTCGAACTATCCAGGTCACATCAAGATCGGCACCATCGGCGTGACGGCGCCCGGCACCGAGCTGAAGCTGTCGGAGCATGGCGAGATCCTGCTGCGCGGCCCGCACATCTTCACGGGCTACCTGAACAAGCCCGAGAAGACCGCAGAGGCCCTGCGCGACGGCTGGCTGCACACGGGCGACGTCGGCGCTCATCGACAACCAGGGCTACGTGCGCATCACCGACCGCATGAAGGACATCATCATCACGGCCGGCGGCAAGAACGTCACGCCGAGCGAGATCGAGAACCAGCTCAAGTTCTCGCCCTACATCTCCGATGCCGTCGTGATCGGCGACAAGCGCAGCTATCCTCACCTGCCTGGTCATGATCGACCACGACAACGTCGTGAAGTTCGCGCAGGATCACGACGTGCCGTTCACCAACTATGCCAGCCTGTGCCGGGCGCCCGAGGTGGTGGAGCTGATCGGCAAGGAGGTCGAGGCGGTCAACAAGAAGTTCGCCCGCGTCGAGACCATCAAGAAATTCAAGCTGATCGACCAGCTGCTGACCGCCGAGGACGAGGAACTCACCCCGACCATGAAGCTCAAGCGCAGCCTGGTGGAGAAGAAATATCGCGGGCTGATCGACGGCATGTACGGCGCACGCCGCCTGACAGGACACCGCGAACCCGGTGTGCGGCCGCCCGGCAGCGCGAAGAGGCGGGCCGCTCGAGTAGAGAAGCAGTTTTGCAGAGAAGCAATGGAGGCGTTGAAGATGAGGAAACTGTCCAGGCTGGCTTTGAGTACGCTCTTTGCCGGCGCGCTGGCCGCTCCGGCGCTGGCGGAAGACGGCGTCACGCGCTACCGAGATCCTGATCGGCAGCCACACCGCGCTCAGCGGACCTGTCAGCGCATGGGGCATCGGCGTCACCGAAGGCACGCGCATGCGCTTCGACGAGGCCAACGAGAAGGGCATCCACGGCCGCAAGATCAAGCTGATCGTGGAGGACCACGGCTATCAGGTGCCGCGCGCGGTGCAGGCAGCCAACAAGCTGATCAACAACGACAAGATCTTCTTGATGGTCGGCGCGCTGGGCACGCCGATGAACAATGCCGTGTTCGGCGACCAGCTTGCGAAGGGCGTGCCCAACCTCTTCCCGCTGCACCGCCGCGCGCTCGATGGCGGAGCCGCTGCATCCGCTGAAGTTCACGCTGTTCTCCAGCTACTACGACCAGGTGCGCGCCTCCACCAAGCACTTCGTCGAGAAGGAGAAGAAATCCAAGTCTGCGTCATGTACCAGGATACGGATTTCGGGCACGAGATCCGTGACGGCGTGCGCGAGCAGGCCAAGGCCAGCAAGACTCGAGGTGGCTGGCAGAAGCGACCTACGGCCCGACGGATACCGAGTTCGTGGCCCCCGTCACCAAGCTCAAGTCGGCTGGCTGCGATCTGGTCATCATGGGATCGATCATCAGGGACAGCATCCAGTCGGTCGGCACCGCGAAGAAGCTCGGCTGGACCGACGTGACGTTCGTCGGCCAGGCCGCCTCCTATGATCCGATCGTGGCGGCGGCGCCCGGCGGCATCATGGAAGGCTTCTACTCCGGCACCGGCGGACCCTATGCCTATGCCGACACGAGCTCCGACGCGATCAAGGCTTGGGCCGCCAAGTACAAGGAGCGGACCAAGCAGGACGCCAACAGCGCCGCCCAGTACGGCTATGTGAGTGGCGACATCGTCGTCAGGACTCTCGAGGCGGCGGGCAAGGATCTCACCCGCGCCAAGTTCCTGGCCGCGCTGGAGTCGACCAAGAACTACCAGCCGATCTTCCCCGGCCCGACGCTGAACTTCAGCCCCGAAGCAGCATCAAGGCTCGGTTGCGACGTTCCTGGCCAAGGTCGAAGGCGGCCGCTGGAAGGTGGTTGCTGAAAACCTGGGGTACTGAGCAACAGGCAAGCGACGAGCCAAGGGGGCGGGCGGCACAAGCCGTCCGCCCCTTCTGTTTGTCCCTATTCAGTTCTGTGGATTGATCGGCGGGATGCCGAGCCGCGGTTCGGTTGGCGTCAGCTCGTTGCGAAGCATCGCCACCACGCAGTCGGCACGCTTCATGTAGGACACGGCCAGCCTCGCATCGCTTCGCGGGTCCTTGCGGACGTGGCCGGCAAAACCGTCTCCGCTATTGGCGAGGCAGCGCTCGGGATCTCCTCTGAACAGCGCCATGAAGTTGCGTGACACGTCGGAAAGCTGCCAGCCCAACGGCAGGATATCGAAGAAGTAATAGAAGCCCGTCTCGGTGATGTTCAGGCCCGGCCTGGTTTCGAACACCGCGTCGAACTGGGTCTTGTATCCACGACCCATCCTCGACTGCTCCGCGGCATTGATCGGCGGGAAGATCTCGCCCTGCGGGCGATCCGGCGGCGGATCGAACAGCTGGCGGTCCAGCGGACCCCACAGGGCCGAAACCATGATCACCCTCAGATCGATATTCGGCCGCGGTTGGAGCGCGTCGAGATATTGCGCAATGTTGAGCGCCGTTGCCACGCCCGAGTTGTCGACGTAACCGCCATCGACAAACGAGTATCTCGTTTGCCCGCTCTTGACGTGCGGCGCGCGCTCGCGCCTCCACAGCCGCTCCGGCGGCAGTTCCGTCTTCTGGACGAACCAGCCCGGAGGCGAAACCCACGGGAACCGCGCGCTGAGCCCGACGGCCGTACTAAGGGGCATTTGAAACGGTTCCGCGCGGGTGGCGCCGAAGAGATCGTAGATCTTTCCTGTAATCTTTGTTGATGCATCGATGTTCTGGCCCACCGGCGTAAGGTCGAGTGGGCTGAGCGCCAACTGCAGCCCCGTCTCGATGTTGGTCACATTGAACACCAGGTATGGCGTCGCACCAGCCGAGCAGCCTGCCATGCCGGCGCCGCACAGATCGAACAGCCCGCGCGCCATGGGATTGGGGCCATTGCCGACCCAGGCCCTTTCGAACGCATGCTCCAGCACACGCGCGCGATCGAGCTCCGGCAACGGATGCGGAATGAACCGCTGCAGGAAATCGGGGAACAGAAGGCCCCATATCGTGGGCGCGAGAAAATCCGACGACAGGATCTGCTTTGCACGCAGCTCCAGGGGGCCTGGGCCGGATACGTTGCGCTTGCACGGTTCAGGTATGGCCGCCCCGGCCTGCTCGGCCATCAGCCCGCCGAAAACCGCCGTGCCCAGGCTTCCGCCGGACACCGAACTCACGGCGAACAGATGATGGGCGAAGCTCGGACATAGGTCCTGCATCCGGGTCAGGAACTGCGCGGCCAGATTGCCCGCGTAGAGGCCGCCGCCTTCGGCCGCGACGATGTAGACCGGATACGGCCGCTGCGCCGTGTCGTAGGCAGCACGATCCTTGCGCGATGCCAGCCAGGCCTGGAAGGCTTCGTCGATCGCCTTGCGCTCGACCGGGCGAACCTCCCGGCGGAACGCATGGTTGTCCGCCAGCCTGAAGACCTCGATGCCGCCGGCGTAGATCAGCACGAGGCCAAGAACGGGTATGGCGAAAATGCTGAGCCTGGCCAGCAGGCCCACCAGCAAGGCAATAATTGCCATCCACAGAGCAAAGATCGGCACGACCCCGACAATCTGGGAAATGCGGATCGGATCCAGGGCCAGCAGCACGACAGATACGACGGCGATAATGGGGAAAACCACCCAGTTGCTGATGGTCGCGACGCGCTGTGTCCGTCCCGTCTCGCGCATCCTGTACTCGAGAATGAGCGTGATGACGAAGATCACGATGCCGAGGGCAATGCAGATGCCTATGCCTTTTTCGATGTCGGCCGACAACTGCGTGAGATCCTGGATGTACTCCTTCAAGTAGGGATGTTGACGCCTGGGCGTTTCTGTTCGAGACAGCCACAAGCCCAACGCGGCGCCGAACAGAGGCGTCGTCGCCAGCAACCGCGGCAGCCACCGCAGCACCAGGCGCGCCAAGGGATGCGGTGGTCCCATCGCCTGCGCGAAGAAATCGTAGCTGAGGCCGCGTGCAACCTGCCAGAACACCAGCGCCAAGGCGAACAGCGCAAGCAATGCGAGGATCCAGCGATACTGGAATCCCGGTGTCCCGGCGCGATCCTGCGCGAGAACAACGTAGACTTCCTGCACCTGCTCGGGGATCGTCAAGGCGACTACCGTGACAACCGCCATAACGATCGGTACGCGCAGCACATAAAGGCTACCGCGCAATCCGGAGAACCACGTCTCCTGGATCGTACTCTTGGTCGACGCTGCTTCAGTCACAGTCATTCCCCCAACACTGAACCGGCTTCAGCCTTCCCCACCCTCCAGGGAGCCGCACAGGAACATCTCGCCGAACCTATGGATTATCATTTGGCTCCACCGACGTATCCGCATCGCTGCTTCATCTCCGTCAGCTGTCCCTGATAGCCCGTCTGCTTCTGCGGTGCCCTGCAGACTTCGACACAGGCCCGCACGCAATCAGCCTGGCACGCCGGTGCACACGATGTGCGCCCACAGCACTGCATGGAGCAGGTCCTCTGCTGAGCGGAGGAAGCGCATCGATCCTGCGCCACGCTCGCCGCGGGTAACGCAATTGCTGCGGCAACGGCAACGGCCGCAGACAGAATATGGACACGCAAGACCATGGGGCACTCCGTCCGCTCGCTCCCAGCAGGCAGAACCTTAGCCGCTGACGCCGGGTGGCGCCAGCATCGGGGGAGGCCCGCAGGTACGGCAATTGCGCCACACGCGGGCTGAATTGAAGCTGAATGAAGCGTTCACCGCTGGCGTCTCGTGACCGGCACATCGAACGACCGCCCGCCCCGCTCGTGCATATGCGTGAAATGCCACCACTCCTTGGGATAGTTGTGGAACCCCTGTTGCGCCATGGCATCCACCAACACCCGGCGCCACTGCGCCTGTTCCGGCGCGAGTTCAGCAGCTTTCGTATGACTGAGCGGATCGAAGCAATCGAAACTTGTGCCCATGTCGACGCTGTTGTCGGGAGCGCGCGCGTCGGCCGGGCCGACGCAGGGGCCGTAGGTGGTGTCTCGCTGGAAGGCCGGCACGCGCTTGGCAGGCAGCGCGACAAGGGTCAGGTCCACGGTATCGCCGCGCGAGTGCCGCGACACGCCGGCAATATAGCCGAGACTGATCAACTGGCCCTTTTCCAGATTCGGATGGAAGCGTTTGAGCAAGGGATCGGCCTCGGGATCCTGCACCCAATCCCGGAACGCGCGCACCGCCCGCCGCGGCCGATAGCAGTCATAGACCTTCAGCGACAGCTGGCGCTGCCGCAGCTGGTCCTGCACGCGTGAGAGCGCCTGTGCCACATCTCGCAGCAACAGGCATTCCGGCGCGGCGTAACCGGCCACAGGCCGGCCCGTGAAGTTGTTGGGGCCGGCGTATCGGATGTCCTGAAGAATGCTGGGGTCGATCTCGCGAAGATGGACGAGAGCGGCAGACGGCGCCTCTTCCTGAGCCGGGAAATCCTGCGCTTTGAGATCCCCCGATAGCGCAAGCGCAATGAGCACCACGCCCGCTGCAGACCGGCACGCGCGGGAAAACATGACAGGCCGCCATGTGCGCCGGAGGCGAAGAATGCGCACCGGCCAAGCCTGCGATGTCCCTGAAAAGACGCAATAATTCATTGCAAGTTGCCTGTGCTGCGGAGGGTCAGACCTCTGGCGATGCTGCAGGCCTGCAGACATCCGCCGTTTTCAAACACACGCTCGCGTCGCCAATACGACGCTCCAGCGGTTTCGGACAACGCGTCAATTCCAGCCGCCAACCTGGAAGGTCTTGCGCTTGCACGCGCGCCCTGATTGTTTGGGTCCAGTCCCGGCAACATCCTGCGAGCGCATCCCATGCCGTCCACCGTCTTCGACTCGGGCATCTTCCGCGACGCCTTCGGGTCACCGGCCATGCGCGCGGTGTTTGCCGACGAGTCTGTCGTGGCGAAATATGTCGAGGTTGAAGTCGCCCTGGCGACCGCAGAAGCGAAAGCCGGCGTGATCCCGCAGGACGCGGCCGATGCGATCAAGCGCTCGGCACGCGCGGATGCCATCGACCTTGCCAAGCTCAAGCAGGAAACGGACCTCGTCGGCTATCCGATCGTGGGTGTCGTGCACCAGCTCGCCAAGCAATGCGGCGATGCCGGCCGCTACGTCCACTGGGGCGCGACCACCCAGGACATCATGGACACCGCCACTGTGCTGCAAATCCGCGACGCCTTGGCGCTCGTCGAGGCGGATCTGGCGGCAATCGAGGCCGCACTCAGGGCACTTGCGCAGAAGCACCGCACCACCGTGATGGCCGGCCGCACGCATCTGCAGCACGCCCTGCCGGTGACCTTCGGCTACAAGGCCGCGGTCTGGCTCGGCATGGTCGTCAGGCACCACCAGCGGCTGAAGGAGTTGACGCCGCGCGTCCTCGTCGGACAGTTCGCGGGCGCCGCCGGCACGCTGGCCTCGCTGGGCGACAAAGGGCTCGCCGTGCACGACGCGCTGATGCAGGAGCTGGGCCTCGGCCGCCCGCCCATTCCCTGGCACGTGGCGCGCGACGGTTTTGCGGAGACGGTCGCCTTCCTCGGCCTCGTGACGGGCACGATCGCCAAGATTGCCACCGACGTGATGCTGATGATGCAGACCGAGGTGGCGGAAGCGTTCGAGCCGTTCGTCGCCGGCCGCGGCTCGTCCTCGACCATGCCGCAAAAGCGCAACCCGATCTCATGCGAGCTGATCCTGGCGGCAGCCAAGGTGGTGCGGCAGAACGCCGGCCTGATGCTCGATGCCATGGCCGCGGACCACGAACGCGCCACCGGACCCTGGCAGCTCGAGTGGGTTGCCATCCCCGAAGCGTTCATTGCGACGGGGGGTGCCCTGCGTCAGGCCCGGTTCATGCTCGAAGGCCTGATCGTCGATGCACAGCGCATGCGCCGCAACCTCGACCTGACCGGCGGGCTGATCGTCGCCGAAGCGGTGATGATGGCGCTGGCCCAGCACACAGGCCGGCAAGCCGCGCACGACATCGTCTACGGCGCCTGCCGCGCTGCGCTCGACAAGGGCTCCACGCTGCTGGCGGAGCTGGAGCACCAGCCTGAAGTGACGCGCCATCTCGACAAAGCGCGCCTCGCCCAGCTCACCGACCCGGTCAACTACTTGGGCTCGGCGCCAGCCATGATCGATCGCATGCTGGGCAGTCACTAACTGTCATCCCGGAATTTCGCGTCAGCGAAATACCGGCGACCCAGGAGCAAAATGCGAGCGCGGAAATCGTAACCCTGGGTCCCGGCTCGAGCGCGAAGGCGCTCGGCCGGGATGACAGTTCAAGCCTTCTTGTCCGGCAGCGCCAACCGGATGTGCAGCTCGCGCAGCTGCTTGGGCGCAACCTCGCTCGGCGCTCCCATCAGCAAATCCTGCGCCTGCTGGTTCATCGGGAACATGATGACGTCGCGCAGGTTGGTGGCGCCGGCCAGCAGCATGACGATGCGGTCGATGCCGGGCGCGATGCCGCCGTGCGGCGGAGCGCCATACTGCAGGGCTTTGAGCATGCCGCCGAACTTGGCTTCCAGCACCGCCTTGTCGTAGCCGGCAATGGCGAACGCCTTTTCCATCACCTCGGGCAAATGATTTCTGATGGCACCAGAGCTCAGCTCCACGCCGTTGCAGACGATGTCGTACTGGTAGGCCTTGATCTTGAGCAGGTCCTCGTTCGCTCTTCGCCGCCTCCAGCGCCGCCAGTCCGCCCTGCGGCATGGAGAACGGGTTGTGGGAGAAGTCGATCTTCTTCTCCTCCTCGTTCCACTCGTACATCGGAAAGTCGACGATCCAGCAGAACTCGAAGCGGTTCTCGTCGATCAGCTTCAACTCGCGACCGATCGTGGTGCGGGCCTCGCCGGCGAACTTGTAGAACTTGTCCGGGTTGCCGGCGGCAAAGAACACCGCATCGCCATCTCCCAAAGAGAGTTGAGCGCGTAGCTTCTCGGCGCGTTCAGGCCCGATGTTCTTCGCAATGGGGCCGGCACCTTCGAGAATTTCCAGCGTCGGCGTGTACTCCGCGGGATTCTTGCCAGCCTTGGTGACGTCCCTCGTAGCCCCTTCCTGCCCCGAGGCTGTGTTGCGCCAGAAGATGTAACCGAGCCCCGGCTGGCCTTCCTTCTGCGCCCAACCGTTCATGCGGTCGCAGAACGCACGCGACCCGCCGCCGGTCGCGGGGATCGCCCACACACGCGCCTTGGGGTCCTTCTCGATCATGCTCGCGAACACCTTGAAGCCCGAGCCGCGGAAATGCTCGGTGACGTCCTGCATCTCGATGGGGTTGCGCAGGTCGGGCTTGTCGGAACCGTATTTCTGGATCGCATCGTCATAGGCGATACGCGGAAACGTCGGCGTCACCGCTTTGGGCTTTCCTTGGCCGCCTCCGGCAGCGCCTGCAAACTCCTCGAACAGCCCGCGCATCACAGGCTCGACGGCCTGGAATACGTCCTCCTGCTCGACGAAACTCATCTCCAGGTCGAGCTGGTAGAACTCACCGGGCGAACGGTCGGCGCGCGCATCCTCGTCGCGGAAGCAGGGCGCGATCTGGAAGTAGCGGTCGAAGCCCGCGATCATGATCAGCTGCTTGAACTGCTGCGGCGCCTGCGGCAGGGCGTAGAACTTGCCCGGATGCATGCGCGACGGCACCAGGAAGTCGCGCGCGCCCTCCGGCGACGACGCGGTGAGGATCGGCGTCTGGAACTCGAAGAAGCCGGAGTCACGCATACGGCGCCGGATCGAGCCGATGATCTCATTGCGCAGCAGGATATTCTTGTGCAGCGCCTCGCGCCGCAGGTCCAAAAAGCGGTACTTGAGACGCAGGTCCTCGGGATATTCCGCATCGCCGAACACCGGGATGGGCAATTCCTTGGCCGCCGACAGCACCTCGATCTCGCTGGCGAACAGCTCCATCTCGCCGGTCGGCAGCTCCCTGTTTACCGTGCCCTCGGGCCGGTCACGCACCTTGCCGTCGACGCGGATCACCCACTCGGACCGCACGGTCTCGGCGGCCTTGAACGCCGGGCTGTCCGGATCGGCGACAACCTGGGTGATGCCGTAGTGGTCGCGCAGGTCGATGAACAGCAACCCGCCATGGTCGCGCACCCGATGCACCCAGCCCGACAGGCGCACGACCTTGCCGACGTCGCGCTTCTGCAACGCACCGCATGTGTGCGACCGGTAGCGGTGCATGCCCCCTGCCGACGCACGAGATTGCCCAGGAGCGCCTCCTGCCGAACTCGCCATGGCGCCGGTGCCTCTTTTGGTTATCGTTTGGTATTGCGTGCGGAAAAACACCCGGGTCGGCAGGTTGTCAAGGACGGGAGGTCCGACCAACGTGCTGGCGCCACGCCGGGATGGGAGCCTCGGATATTTCCCCAGCACATATCGGCGATGAAACGACGCACTTCAACATAGTGAACTTTAAGCAACCTTGCCTGGCGGTACGGCAACCTAGACGGGCGATTCAAGGCCACACCATGAGACTGTCGCTCCTGCGCCGCGCTCTTCACTGTTTCACATCGCACAGATTGTGCGGCCCGCCGGATGCAGCTATAACCCCGCGCCCATGCGCCTCATCCAAACCACCAATGACTTAAGTCAGTTTTGCGAGCGCCTGGCCCAACACGACTTTGTCACCGTCGACACCGAATTCATTCGCGAACAGACCTTCTGGCCCAAGCTGTGCCTGATCCAGCTTGCGGGCCCCGCCGACGAGGCCATCGTCGATCCGCTGGTACCGGGCATTGATCTCGCCCCGTTCTACGCGCTGATGGCCAACGACAAGGTCGTCAAAGTCTTCCATGCCGCGCGCCAGGACCTGGAAATCGTCTGGACGCAGGCGCACCTTATGCCGCAACCGATCTTCGATACGCAGGTGGCCGCCATGGTGTGCGGCTTCGGCGAATCGGTGAGCTACGTCAATCTGGTGAAACAAGTCACGGGCCGGGATCTCGACAAGAGCTCCCGCTTCACGGATTGGGCGCGGCGGCCGCTGACCGAGAAGCAGCTCACCTACGCATTGGGCGACGTGACCCACCTGCGCGACATCTACAAGCGGCTCAAGGCGGAGCTCGAGGCAACCGGCCGGCTCGGATGGCTCGACGAGGAGATGTCGGACCTGACCGATGTCCGCATCTACGAGGCTCGACCCGAAGATGCGTGGCGCCGACTCAAACTGCGTGTGAAGAACCGCAAGGGACTGGCGGTGCTGATCGAGCTGGCAGCCTGGCGTGAACGCGCGGCCCAGGCGCAAGACGTGCCGCGCAACCGTATCCTGCGCGACGAGGCGCTCTACGACATCGCCAGCCAGCAGCCGACGGAAACATCGCAGCTGTCGCACTTGAGGTCGCTCAGCGAAGGCTTCGCCCGCTCGTCCCGCGCCAAGGAAATCGTGGAGGCCGTCAAGGCCGGACTGGCGCGTGACATCAAGACGGTTCCGCCGATACGCGAGGGGTCGGGGCTACCGCCTGAGAAAACCGCGACGGTCGAACTCTTGCGCGTTCTGCTGAAGGCGTGCGCCGCACGCAACAAGGTTGCGCCTCGCATGATCGCGGACTCCGATGATCTGGACCGCATGGCCATGGAGGACGAGCCGGATGTGCCGGCCCTCAAGGGATGGCGCTACGAGCTGTTCGGGGCCGAGGCACAGCGGCTGAAGCGCGGAGAAGTCGCTCTCAAAGTGGCCAACGGCGAAGTCGTCCCGATAGCCGTCTCTGCTGGTTCCGGTGCTTCGGGCTCCGACGCCGCCAAACGGCACTAGCCGCGATTGCCGAACACGCGCGATTCCGGCGTGATGCGATCGGAGATTTCGCGCGCAGGCGGACCATTGAACTCGTCGGGCGCTGAAACCCAGGAGGGGCGTTCGGCACCGATGGAGCCGAGGACCGCGCCGAGAAGCGCCATCATCAGCAGGCCTGCAACGACAATCATACGCATGGCAGTCATCCTCCCGGCTTCGAAGCGTCAGCTCCGAAGCCCATGTTTACGGTGCGCGAGTTAAGCCGTCGTAATCAGCTTCGCGGCACACACCTCTGCCATCTGCGCCACCTTTGTTCCTTGCTCCGACGGTTGGGTTACCATCTCCGCAGAGCGGTCAATCTTGCTGGGTTTGATGTAATTGTGCTCAGGGGGCGCCAAAAGGCCGTGTCACACCCCCGTGACCGGTTTTGAAGCACGTTTAATCAAGCCGCCGTGAGCGCTGGCGGTAATCAGGGACGGCCGGGATCGTACTGGTTCTTCTGGCGCCACTCGGACAGGAAATAGGCCAGCTTTTCGTCGATCGTCTCGGGCAGGACGATGCGCACGGTGACCAGCTGATCGCCGGTATGCCCGGTCGTCGTGTTGTGCACGCCCTTCCCCTTCAGGCGAAAGGTCCGGCCCGAGCTCGTGGCCTTGGGAAGGCTCAGCTGGACGCGCCCGGAAATGGTGGGCACTTCGATCTTGGCGCCGAGCACCGCCTCGTCGATCGTGATGGGCAGATCGAGAGTGATATCGTCGTCTGCGCGCTTGAAGTGCTGGTGCGTCCGCACTCTGATTTCGACCAGGGCGTCACCCGGCTCGGCTCCTCGCACGCCAGGCGATCCTTTGCCCCGCAAACGCAGTGTCTGGCCGTCTGAGACACCGCCTGGAACCGCAATGTCGAGCACGCCGCCGTCGGGAAGCGTCACACGCTTGCGCGCGCCCGTGGCCGCCTCCAGGAAGTCGACCTCGAGGCTGTAGCGTGCATCCCGGCCGCGAACACCGAACGGGCTGCCCGCCTCCCCGCGCCCCCGCATGGTGCCGAACAGGTCGGAAAAGATGTCGCCGAAACTGAAGTCGTCGCCGCCCGGGCGAGCCCCTCCTTGTCCTGCCCGGCCAGCCGATGAGTTGCCGCCGGCGTATGTACGGTGAAAACCCCGCCGCGGTTCGCCGGTCGCGTCGATCTCGCCGCGGTCGAACTGCTTGCGCTTCTCCGCATCGCCGACGATCTCGTAGGCCGCCGACACCTTCTTGAAGCGCTCTTCTGCGGAAACGCGATTGGCCGGATTGAGGTCGGGGTGCAGCTCCTTGGCGAGCTTGCGATAGGCGCGGCGGACGTCGTCCTCGCTCGCGGTGCGCGGCACGCCCAAAACCAGATAGGGATCTTCGGCCATCGTTGCGCCCGTCCCAGCCCATCCGTGATTACTATACAGCTAAATGGCGATCGTGGCGCCCGTGCGCCAGGGAGACGGGGATAGAGGTTTCATCCGATGCGGACCTCGAGTTCCCGCTCCAGCAACTGGGCCAGGGCCGCGAATCGGCGGCGGACGCGTTCGCCGTCGAGCACTGCATGGGCCTTGGGCAGGGAAAGTACCAGCTTGTTCTTTTCGTAGGCGAGCGGGATCTCGTCGATGATACCGGGGCGGCCGATCGAAAGCATGTGACCCGCCCGAATTGCAGCCCCGATGATGCGGGCACGCCGGTAGAGCTTTTTAGGCACGATCTCCTTCAGCCGCTCCGACAGGCTATCGGTCTGCTCGTCGTCTTCCCGACCGCCACCCACATGGCGAAAGTAGATGGCAAGCGCCAGAAAAACCCGTCCCGGATGATCGATGCCGCCCAGGGCGGATTGGGCAATGAGGATGAGACTCTGCTCACCGCGATAGTCCGGATGCGCCCGCCAGCTGATGTCCGACAGGAGGCACGCCGCATACCTGAGACGCCTTTCCTCTTCACTCTCGGATGGGCCCGGAGACTCGAATAGGACGTCTGTCCATTTGCAAAGCTCGGCCGCGTGCTCGGGCGACCGCGACCGCAAGCGCGCGTAGTCGGCGCAAAACGAGAGCAGGGGATCCTTGCTCCGTTCCATCTCCGACAGAAGGCCATAGACCAGGCCCTCGCGGATGCCGAAAACGGAGAACAGCACTTCGCTCGGATCGAGTTGCTTCAACAGCCGCTCGAGCACCAGCGCGCCGAACGGCAGCACCTCGCGCCGCGGCCGGGCGATCTCGGACGAGCCTTTCATCGCCGACAGTTTCTTGGCCTTGCGAATATCCTCGCAAAAGGCGATGGCCTCCTTGGCCTGCATGGAATAGCCGTGCATCACGTGCAACGGGTAGTTGTTCTCGCTCATGTGCAGCCGGGCGATGGCTCGCCAGGTGCCTCCGACCGCATAGAACGTGCGTCCCCGACCTTTGCCGCGCCAGGCGACGCTGGCGATCTGTTCGTCGACAATATCGACTGCCTTGTCGATCCGGCCCCCCGAGGCATCGAGCAGACGCAGGCCGCCGAGCGGAAGCGTTGCGGATTGGCGCAGCGCATTGCCGGCAACGTCGATAATCTCCAGGCTGCCTCCTCCGAGGTCGCCTGCCAGGCCATCAGGCGAGCGAAAACCCATCAGGATGCCATTGGCCGCAAGCTCGGCTTCCTGCTGGCCGGACAGCACCTGGATTCGGGCGCCCAGCGCCTTCTCGCCGCGTACGATGAAGTCGGGCCCGTTGGCGGCATCGCGGCACGCGGCCGTGGCGATGGCGCGCACATGCTTGACCTCGAGCAGCCTCAGCACTGCCCTGAAACGGACCAGCGCTTCGAGCGCGCGCCTGACGCTCTCCTCGTCGAGCCGGCCGGTCGAGGCGATCTCGCGCCCCAGGCCGCACAGGACCTTCTCGTTGAAGATCGGCGTCGGGCTCCTGACTGCACCCTCGTAGACGACGAGACGCACCGAATTGGAGCCGATGTCGACGACTCCCATCGGCTCGAGGTCCCGCTTGCCCTCGAGCAAGGCGTATTCTCGCATCACGCGGTTTACATCTCCGTCGGGGCACCCTTGGCGAGGCTGAAACGGCGCGGAAAGTTTTCCTTCAGCGACTGCCCGCGGCCTGACAGGCTCGGATTGGTCATGAAGTACTCGTGCGCATTGAACGGCTCTTCGCCTTTTGCCGGCCGAATGCGCTCAGACGAGCCGTCAGGCAGCACGCGCCAGCTTTGCTGGTTGTCCTTCAGATTGGCAACCATGATCTGGTCCAGGATCTGCTCATGCACCGTCGGGTTGATAATCGGCACCATGACCTCGACACGCCGGTCGAGGTTGCGCGGCATCATGTCGGCGGAGCTGATATAGACGAGCGCTTTGGGGGCCGGCAAGCCATGGCCGGCGCCGAAACAGTAGATGCGGCCATGCTCCAGAAAGCGGCCGATGATGCTTTTGACCCGGATGTTCTCAGACAAGCCGGGAATTCCCGGCCGCAGGCAGCAGATGCCGCGCGCGATCACATCCACCTGCACGCCGGCCTGGCTGGCCTCGTAGAGCGCATCGATGACCTGCATGTCGACGAGAGAGTTCATCTTCATCCAGATGGCGGCCTTGCGCCCGGCGTTGGCATGGCCGATCTCGTCGCGAATGTGCGAGAGAAGCTTGGTGCGGATGCCTTGCGGGCTGGCCGCAAGCGCCTCGATCTCGGCCGGCTCGGCATAGCCGGTGATGAAATTGAAGATACGTGTCACGTCGCGGCCGATCACAGGATCGGCGCTGAAGAACGACAGGTCGGTGTAGACCTTCGCAGTGACGGGATGATAGTTGCCTGTGCCTATATGGCAGTAGGTGGTGAGATCGGCGCCTTCCCGACGCACAATCAAGCCCAGCTTGGCATGCGTCTTGAGCTCGATGAAGCCGTAGACGACGTGCACGCCGGCGCTTTCAAGATCTCGCGCCCAGCGAATGTTGGCGGCCTCGTCGAATCGCGCCTTGAGTTCCACGACCGCCGTTACCGACTTGCCGAGATCGGCCGCGTCCTTGAGCGCACGCACGATCGGGCTGTCGTTGGATGTGCGGTAGAGCGTCCACTTGATGGCCAGGACGTTGGGATCAGCCACGGCCTGGCGCAGCAATTGGACCACCACGTCGAAGGATTCGTAGGGGTGGTGCACCACGATATCCTTCTTGCGGATGGCCGCGAAGCAGTCGCCGTTGAACTCGCGGATGCGCTCGGGAAAGCGGATCTTGAGGGGCTGGAAAGCCAGATCGGTGCGCTCCGGAACAATGAGTTGAGCGGTGTCGGCCAGTCCCAGCATGCCCTCCCTGATGAACACGCCCTCGTCGCGGAAATCGAGTTCCTGCACCACGAAGCGTTGCAGGCGGGAGGGCATCTGGCCGTCGATCTCGAGCCTGATGACATCGCCGCGCCGCCGGCGCTTCAAAGCCGTCTCATACTGGGCCACGAGATCTTCGGCTTCCTCCTGGACCTCGATGTCACTGTCACGCAGCACACGAAACGCACCCTGGCTGCGAGCAAGAAAACCCGGAAACAAACGGGTCACGAACATGCCGATGACCGACTCGATGCGGATAAAGCGGATCGGCGCGTCTGCCTCTTTGGGGGATGCATCATCGGCGGGAAGCCGGATGAAGCGCGCCAGCTGGCTCGGGATCGGCAACAGGGCATGCATGGTACTGGCGTCACGCTCGCGCCTCAGCTCGAGGCCGACGGTGACGCCCCCATTCTGAATGAACGGGAAGGGATGCGCCGGGTCGACGGCGATCGGTGTGAGGATCGGCAGGTAGCGGGCGAGGAACTCCTGCTCGAGCCAAGCGCGCTCAGGCGAGGTCAGCTCCTTGGGTTCGACGATGAGGATACCTGCCGCTCCCATTTCGGCCTTCAGGGCGCTCCAGCAGGCCTGCTGATCGCTGACAAGGGCACCTGCGAAACGGTTGATCTCGGCGAGCTGCTGGGCAGGCGTCAGGCCATCCTGACTCGCGTGCACGATCCCGGCATCGACCTGGCCGTACAGGCCCGCGACCCTGACCATGTAGAATTCATCGAGGTTGGACGCGGATATGGACAGGAACCGCAGGCGCTCGAGCAGCGGGTGGCTGAGATTGTTCGCCTCCTCCAGAACGCGGCGATTGAACTGCAGCCAGGACAGCTCGCGGTTGAAAAAGCGCGCCGGACCCGCCGGCGGCGCCGCGGGCGCCGGGGCCTCGGTTGCTCGTTCCTTTTCCTTCAGCCTTGGCTTGGGGGCGCTCATGGAAGACCTATAGGTGCCGACAGGGACCGGGCACAACATAAGTGGCAATTATACCACAATATCGCCGGCTCGGCCGAGGAGGGCACAACTCTGCAACAGCAAGATGAAAGTTCGGTGGCGTCTGCGCAGTTCCCTACCCAGGCTGCCGCCGAGCCAGGATTTCGGCGGCCAAAGCTCGCGTAACCTTGCGGTGCGAGGCCATGGCCGCTCTGTCGATCTCGGCGACGATGGTTGCAGCAGCCTCCATGGACCTCTCCATGTGCAGGGCAATATGTCCGATCACATGCGGCTCCACCACGAGTTGCCGATCCATGAAATGCTTGACCAGGACCGCTTTCAGCAGAGCCTCATCGGGCGGCGCAATGGTGACGAGCGGTAGCGCCCGCAGGCGGGACCTGAGGTCAGGCAGGCTGATACTGAGCTCGCCGGCTGGCACGCTGGAGGTGAGCAGCATCGACAGCTTGTGCTCCCGTACCAGGTTGAGCAGGTGAAACAGGGCGCGCTCGTCACCGATGCCGGCCTGAAGGTCCTCGACCAGCACGCCGCTGCCGGCAGACGCAGCGCCTACATCGGCCTCGCGCAGCGCCCGAGCCTCTAGCCGTGCCGCGCCCGACTTCAGGCGCCACACGTTGGCGAGGTGCGTCTTGCCGGCACGCGGCGGAGCCACGACCAAGACAGAAGCCTGGGGCCAGTCCGGCCAGCGGTCGATGACGTCTGCTGCCGCGCGGTTCGATTGGCTGATGAGAAAATCCTCCGCACCCAGTGCCGGCCGGTGCGGCAGATCGAGAACAAGCTGACCAGATCCTGTGCTCAAGGCGTATCACCGCGGGAGGAAAGCGTATCACCCTGCGCCGTGGACGCGCCTTGGTAGACGGAACTGCTCAGGTACATATCGACAGCGAAGCGCACAAGCACGCCAATGGCAGCCGCCAGAGGCACCGCCACCAGCGTACCCACCAGACCGAACAGATAGCTGAACACGAACAGCGCGAAGATCAACCAAACCGGATGCAGCCCGATTTTGCCGCCCACGAACCGCGGGGACAGAAACGCAGTATCGATGGCAATGCCCGCGACCAGGACCCCGACGACCTTGGCCAGCGGCGTCAGCTCGGGCCAGAACTGCACGATGGCCAGGCTTGCCGCACAGATCAGTCCGATCGTCCATCCCACGATGGGAATGAAAGCCAGCAGGCCGGTGGTAAGGCCGATCAGCAAGCCGTAGTCGAGCCCTGCCCAGGTCAGGCCGAGCCCGTAGAAAAGTCCAAGCATGAGGCAGATCGCACCCTGCCCCCGGATGAAGGCCGCCACCGCATCGTTGATCTCGCCTGCAAGCCGGCGAATGGTCGGCGCGTGATCCCGCGGCAGCGCCTTGTCGATACGGGCGAGCATCGGGTGCCAGTCGATCAGCAGATAGAAAACGACAACCGGTGTGATCAGCAGCAGCGCCGCAAAATTGATCAGCGCAACGCCGCGGTTCCAGATCGATGCCATGACCGCGCCCGCGAAAGCCGTCCAGTTCTGCGCGAGTTCGTTGTTCAGGCGGTCCAATGCGCCTTGAAACGCTGGAAAGTTCGATCCGAGCCAGCTGCGGGCCACCTCTTCTACCGACTGCCGGCCCCGCTGCATTTCGTCAGGCAGCGTCGTCGCCAGCTGGCGGAGCTGATCGACGAGGACCGGAACCAGCAGGACCAGAGCCAGCGCGACGAGGACGGCGACCATGCCGACGATGAGGACTGCCGACAGGACGCGATTGAGGCCGAGAGCCTGCAGCCTGTCGGCGATAGGGCTGAGGAAGTAGGCAATCACGATAGCGGCGACAAACGGCAGCAGGATGTCCTTCAGCAGTGCAATCGCACAGATGAAGAGCGCGAGCGCCGTCAGCCAGAACCAAAGCTGCTTTTCGGCCCGCATGACTCCGCCCCCATCTGCGCCGCAGCAAGGTCAGGGCGGCGCGTCCTGCAGATTCATAGCCAGCCATGTGCAGAAGCCAAGCCTTGAGATAGGCGACGAGCGAAACAATGGTCGAGATCGCCGTAATCCACACCAGAACCAAGCGCGTCGTTTCCAGGCCCAGGCTAAAGCCTTCGTCCGCAAGCACGGTTGCCGCGAGCACGAGCTGGGCAGCCGTATTGATCTTGCTCACAACCAGCGGCTTGATGCGGACCGGGTGGTCCATCAGCCACGACAGCAGCACCGCCAGCAGGATCAAAATGTCGCGGCTGACGACCGCGATGACCAGCCAAAGGGGAATCTCCTGGCTCACGCCAAGAGCGATGTAGATGCTGACGATGAGCAGCTTGTCGGCCAGGGGATCGAGATAGGCCCCGAGTTCGGTCGTCCAATTGAACCGCTTCGCCAGATAGCCGTCGACAGCATCGCTGATGCCGGCGCAGAGAAATACGAAGAAGGCGATCCTGCTGTTGCCGTTCACCAGCAGCCAGAAGATCACGGGAACGGACAGGACGCGCGCCAGCGTGATGAAGTTTGGTACGTTGATGTACAAGATCGGACCGGCTGATTGAGCAAACTACGGTGCTGCAAGAGGCTCGATGGGCGGCAGAGCCGGCGCAAGCTGAGCGTTGAGCTACCTGTTCTACCCACTCCCGCGGACGTCAGTCGAGGGCTATGGCAGGGAAAGCACCCAGTTTCCGCCCGAATTGCGCATATTCAAGCCTTGGCGGGCCAGCTCATCTGCAAGCTGCTGAGCACCATCCGCATAACGCAACGTGACCCTTGCGCCACGCGCCGAGAGGCCTGCAACGTCCAGCTCCTGCACCCCTTGGGTGGCACTGAGCTTGCGGCTGATTTCCTGCCACTCCGCCATGCCGCGGAATTCAACCGCGATCAGCAGGTCCGTATCCCCGCCGCCGCCACCACTTGGCGCGGACGGCCCAGCCCCGCCCCGCACTTTCACGGCCTTCCATCGGCCCTCGAGGATGCGCAGAGCGACGACGGCCGCCAGTTCGCTGGCGTACCCCGGATCGCCCGCATCGATCCGGTAAGGACGTTTGAGCGTGATTTCACCCACCGCATCAGTGCCCGCGAGCGTGACACTGAGGCGCCCTGCAGTCGCGTCGGGTTCCGCCAGAGCCACCAGCACGTACTCCGTGTTGTACTGGGCGGCGAACGCACGCAGCGCGTTGCCATCTCCGGCAGCGAGCGCATTGATCGATTCGGGGCGGATGCTCTTCGACAGCGGCTGCAATTTGATAGGCGTGAGCGAGTTCTCCAGGTCCAGGCCTTTCCAAACATTCGTCCAGGCAGCCTCTTCCCGGGGCGGCTGCGCCGCAGCCGAGCGCCACAAAGGCACCAGAGTAACCTTGGGCGCCTGGTCGTCCGTGAAGGGAATGCCTTCACGGCGCAGAAGATCGCGAACACCTTTCGCGTTGAACGAGAAATCGAAGCTGGCGATGTACTCGGTCGATGAATTGCGTTCCGAGCGCACCCTGACGCCCTCGATCAGGTCGGCCGCCTTGACCGAGTCCAATCGCTTGCCGCGGGCATAGGCCGTGACGGGAATGAGGCGCTTCAACAACGAGCGGAATGCGGCCTGCTGGCCCTCGGCCAGGGCCCTTTCCTTGGCGGTCACCGCGTCCTCAGCCTGCGCCTGGATCGGGTAGTTGCCGATGGTGTAGACGCTGTCGGCGGCCTGCGCAGGAAGGTCGAGCGCCGCTGTCAAAGCCGCGAACGCCAGTGCCCGCAGCAAATTCGAGGCGTTTGTGCGCTCTTTCATCATCCCCCACAAATGGCGGCTGCCGACCCGCCAACCCTACCGATTCACCCCAGGGTCTGCTATGCCCCGACACTCCTGGAGCGCAATAGGGCAGAAATGGGGAGTGGTGGCAGAGACATGCCCGATCGCCGGCATAACCGTCCAGCCATTTCATACCGCGACTCCGGCGTCGACATCGATGCGGGCAACGCCCTGGTTGAGGCCATCAAGCCTCTGGCCAAGGCCACGCGGCGCGCGGGCGCCGACGCCGATCTCGGCGGCTTCGGCGCGCTGTTCGATCTGAAGCGGGCAGGATTCAAAGACCCGATCCTGGTCGCGGCCAACGACGGCGTCGGCACCAAGCTCAAGATCGCCATCGAGACGGGCGTGCACGATACCATCGGCATCGATCTCGTCGCCATGTGCGTCAACGATCTGCTGGCACAGGGCGCCGAGCCGCTGTTCTTCCTCGACTACTATGCCACCGGGAAGCTCGACATCGAGGTTGCGCGCTCGGTGATCGCCGGCATTGCCGACGGCTGCAAGCAGGCTGGCTGCGCCCTCATCGGCGGCGAGACGGCCGAGATGCCGGGCATGTATACGGGCAAGGACTACGATCTCGCCGGCTTTGCCGTCGGCGCCGTGGAGCGCGGACAGATCCTGCCACGCGCCGATGTGGTGGCGGGCGACGTCCTGATCGGACTGCCGTCGTCGGGCGTGCACTCCAACGGCTATTCGCTCGTGCGGCGCCTGGTGAGCGAAGCGATGCTGAAATGGGATGCGCCGGCGCCATTCGACGGCTCCGCGACACTGGCTCAAGCGCTGCTGGTGCCGACACGCATCTACGTCAAACCGGTATTGAAGGCCGTGCGCGAGACGGGCGGCGTCAAGGCGCTTGCGCATATCACCGGCGGAGGACTTTCCGAGAACCTGCCGCGCGTGCTGCCGAACGGCTTCGCCGCGCATGTCGATCTCGGCACCTGGAAAGCGCCGGCGGTGTTTGGCTGGCTGCAGCACGCGGGCCGCCTCGACGACGCGGAAATGCTGCGCACGTTCAACTGCGGGATGGGTATGATCCTCGTCGTGGCAAAGGACAGCGCAGATGCTGTCGTCGGACTTCTGTCGGCGGAGGGCGAAAACCCCGTCCGCATCGGCGAGATCGAGCCCGGCCGCGGCGTCAAATCCCAGGCCAAGGGCAAGGGTGAAGCTGAGGCTGTGCGGTATTCGGGGGCGCTGGAGTTCGCGGGATGACCGCAAAAAAGCGCGTCGCCATTCTCATTTCCGGCCGCGGCTCCAACATGATGGCGCTGGTCGAAGCAGCGCGGGCGCCCGACTATCCGGCCGAGATCGTGTCGATCATTGCAAGCAAACCTGATGCGGCCGGCCTGGCGTGGGCCAAGGCACAAGGATTGCCGACCGTTGCCATCGACCACAAATCCTATGCCACGCGCGAGGCCTTCGATGAGACCGTGCACGCGGCGCTCGTCGAGGCGCGGGTGGACCTGATTGCGCTCGCCGGTTTCATGCGCATCCAGTCGGCGGCCTTCGTGCAGAAATGGCAGGGGCGGCAGCTCAATATCCACCCGTCGCTCCTGCCCTTGTTCAAGGGCCTGCATCCCCATAAGCAGGCGCTCGACGCCGGGGTCAAAATCTCGGGCTGCAGCGTCCATTTCGTGACGGAGGAGATGGACAGCGGCCCTATCGTCGCCCAGGCGGCAGTGCCGGTATTGGATGGCGATACCGCCGATACCCTGGCTGCGCGGATTCTCGTTGCCGAACACAAGCTTTATCCGCACGCGCTTGCTCTCGTGGCGTCCGGCCGCGCCTCTCTGAACGCAGGCCACGTGAGGTCGGGATCAACTGCCAGCAGGCCTGACGGGCTGTTCTCGCCACAACTCTAGCGATTGGTTAACGTAGCCACACCCGGCCTCCAAAAGCGCATTCGCCGCAGGATCGAAGCTGGACAGGCTTTCAAACCCGGTGCTACCAGACCAGATAACCCTTCAGTTCCAGAGGGACCCTTGGGAGGACGAGCGAGCAGCCGGGCCGTTCCGCGCTGCGGGTCTATGCATGTGCGGGTGCCGCAACGAGCGCCCGCGGAGCGCCAATGAAATGACTGCGGCCCCATCCCATATCGATCAGCTTGGCGAGGAATCCTCAGTCTGGTTCAAGCTGACGCCCCTGCTCAAGGGGCCCAACAACCCATTGCACGTTCTGATGCAGATGGCGGATCGCTACGGCGGCGTCATCCCCGTCAACATGGGCAACCAGCGCGTCGTGCTGCTGACCGAGCCCGATCACTTCAAGCGCGTGCTGGTCACCAAGGCCGACGACTACATCAAATACTTCGACGGCCTGAAGCCGATCTTCGGCAAGTCGATGATCACCCACGATGGCGCGCTGTGGCAGAAGATCCGCATGCCGCAGCAGCCGGCGTTCCACCCCGACATGTTCGCCGAGTACATCCCCTACTTCCTGGCCGCCATCCGCACCAAGATGGACATCTGGGCCAAGCTCGCCCAGAGCGGCGAGACGGTCGAGATGGTGGAGCAGACCTGGACGCTCGCCGCCGACATGATCTGCAAGGCGCTGTTCGATCGCGACATGCCGTTCAACCCGCACTTCGTGTTCAAGTGCGTGAAGACCTACACCGACGTGATGAACCACAAGTCGATCCGCCTCAAGAAGGTGGCCGGCGAGGAGTTCGAGATGACCGAGGAGGACGCCGCCAAGGCCATGGAGGTCTGGGCCGGCGTGCCGCCCGAGGTGTTCGCCGCCGATCCCCGCGAGCAGCGCGAGCGCACGCTGCTGAAGATGATCGAGGCGGCAGTGGCCGATCCCTCGATCCCCGAGTTCGACCAGCAGCAGGCCGTCGACGAGCTCAAGCAATACCTGTGGGCCGGCACCGAGACGACGGCGCTGACGCTCGCCTGGGCGCTCTACGAGACCGCCAAGAACCCGGCGGCCGCCGAGCGCATCCGCAAGGAAGGCGAGGCAGTGTGCGGCGACCGCGAGCCGACCGCCGCCGACTATTCGGCGCTGGCCTACACGCGCGCGGTGATCCAGGAGACGATGCGGCTCTATCCGCCGATCTGGATGCTGGTGCGCGTTGCCGCCAAGCCCGACGTCATCGACGGCAAGGAGATCCGCGCCGGCGACAAGGTCGCGCTGTTTGCCTATGGCGCGCACCACAACCCCAAGTACTGGGACAAGCCCGAGGAGTTCAGTCCAGAGCGCTGGATCGGCGACGCCGCCAAGAAGCGCAAGCCCTATACCTACCTGCCGTTCGGCGGCGGCAAGCGCGCCTGCATCGGCGGCGCCATGAGCCAGGTCGAGAACACGCTGGCCCTGTCGATCCTGCTGCGCCGCTTCCGGCCGGAGTATGTCGGCCCCGAGCCTCCCGGCATCAACGCCACGGTGACGCTGACGCCCAAGGGCGGCCTGCCGTTCCGGATCAGGGAACTCTCATAGTTCGGGTCAAGCGAAGCGCAGACCCGGCGTTTCCACGCTGCGACCGTGATTGCGTTGGGTCATCGTTGGCACTCGACCCAACCTAGCCCGGCACCCGCGCGATCGCCTCGATCTCCAGCAGGAACTCGGGCTTCACCAGGCGGTCGATCACCAGCAAGGTGTTGGGCGGATATTTGCCGCCCGGGAAAAGCTTGGGATACACCTCGCCGCGCGCCGCCATCCAGGCTGGAATGTTCTCCGCCTTGGTCAGGTAGGTCGTGAATTGCACCACCGACTCGAAGTCGGTGCCGAGGTCCTTGAGGATCCCGCCGAGGTTGGCGAACACCTGTTTGACCTGCGCCGCCAGATCGCCATCGCCCACCGGATTGCCCTTGGCATCGACCGCGACCTGCCCCGCGATGAAGGCAAGCTCGCCCGGCGCCATGCGCGCGACGTGGCTGTACATGCCAGCAGGCTGCGGCACGCTCGGCGGATTGATGTAGGTGACGCCGGACTTGGACATCGGTTCCTCCTTCAGGATTTGGGCAGTTGCGCATCGAGACGCTTGCGGCTCGCCTCGTCACATTCACCCTTTGCCTTGAGCTGCTCTGCGGTGATGCTCTGCTGGATGCCGTGAACAACGGCCAGAAGGGCCAGCTGCCGCTCGCTGTATTGCTTGCTCCGGCGCAGCTGCTGCATGAAGGGCAGCACGCTGCGGCGATTGGCGTCTAATCCGCACCAAGCGACAAACGCCGACCGGCCACCGACCAGGATGGCGGCACGCGCCTGCTCGACGGACAGGGGCGGCCGTTCGAATTCAGCCGGCGTCGCGGGCTTGCATTCGTTGAAGCCGTCGCACAGCGCACGATGAATATTCTTGAGGCCGAGTTCGATCATTTTTCGCACCACTGCGTCCGGAATGGCCGGCGGGCTCGGCTGCGCCGCGGCGCCGAACGCCATCAGCCCAGATCCCAGCAGTGATGCCGCCATCACAAGGCGGCGCGCCCATCGCATCGTTGCGCTTACGCTTTCCTTATCCACACGTGGTTGTCGTGGAACGCCGCACCGCCGTAGGGCGCCGCCTGGTAGGAACTGGTGAGCGTGTTGATGCCCTCCCCGCCCTCGAAGTGATCGTTGGGAGCAATGCTCTCGACGATGACCACGCCGCGCTGCACGCCCGGAAAGGACTCGGCGGCCAGCACGATCTCGCCGCGCTCGTTGCCCATGCGCACACGTGCGCCGTCGGCGATGCCGAGCTGCGCCAGATCGTCGGGATGGATCTTGACGCGCGGCTTGCCGTGCCGCGCCTGGCTGGTCGGCGTCTCGTTGAAGGACGAGTTGAGATAATCGCGCGATGGGCTGGTCGAGAGCCGGAACGGGTGCTTGGCGTCCGCATTCTCGATCACGTTCCAATGATCGGGCAGGCGCGGAACCTCGCGCTCGATGCGGATGCCATTGCTGCGCGGCGCGGGAATATTCTGCCAGTCGGGCTTGAAGCGGAACTTCTTGTCGGGATAGTTGAAACCCTTGATGTAGTGCGCCTTGTCGAACTCCGGCTGGCAGTCGATCCACTTGTTCTCTTCCAGCTCGGCGAGCGTGCCCCAGCCGGACTTCTGCAGCGTCCAGTCGATGATCTCGCGCGAGGTCTTGGTGAAGCCCGGATGCTCGGCGCCGACGCGCTTGGCCAGCGCACAGATGACGTCGTGGTTGGACCAGCACTCGGCCGGCGGCTCGAGCAGCTTCGGCCCCAGCATGATGTATTGGTGTCCGCCGCCCTGGTAGACGTCGTCGTGCTCCAGGAACATCGTTGCCGGCAGCACAACGTCGGCCATCTTCGCCGTCGCAGTCATGAACTGTTCGTGCACGCAGGTGAACAGGTCCTCGCGCGCGAACCCGGCCTTCACCTTGCGCTGCTCGGGCGCGACCTGCACCGGGTTCATGTTCTGGATGAACAAGGCTGCGACAGGAGAGCCGCCCTTGAGGTCATCCTGGTCGCCCGTCAGAATCGGGCCGATACGGCACTGATCCAGCACGCGCACCGTCGGATCGGCCACGTCCAGGCCTTCGATCAACGACTTGTTCCAGTGGTAGATGGCACCGTTGTTGTGGAAGCAGCCGCCGCCCTCATGCAGCCACGCGCCCGTCACCGACGGGATGCACAGCGCCGCGTGCATGTTGTGGGCGCCGTTGCGCTGGCGCGAGAAGCCGTAGCCCAGCCGGAAGTAGGTCTTGGGCGTGGTGCCGACCATCCTGGCAAAGGTCTCGATCTCGGCAACCGTCAGGCCGGTGATGGCGCTCGCCCATTCCGGCGTCTTGTCGCGCAGGTGCGCTTCCAACTCGCGCGGGCAGTCGGTGTACTGCTCCATGTACGGCCAGTTCGCGTAACCATCGCGGAACAGCACGTGCATGACGCCACAGGCGAGCGCGCCGTCCGTACCGGGCCGCAGGCACAGCGCCAGGTCGGCCTGCTGCATGGTGCCGTTCTGGTAGATGTCGACCGCGACGATCTTGGCGCCGCGCTCCTTGCGGGCGCGGGCGGCATGGGTCATCACGTTGACTTGCGTGTTGACCGGGTTCGTCCCCCAGATCACCACCATGTCCGACTTGGCCATCTCGCGCGGATCGGGTCCGGCCAGCTTGCCGGTGCCGGCGATGTAACCGGTCCAAGCCGTCGTCGTGCAGATGGTGGCGTACATCACCGCGTAGCGCTTGGCGTGCCGCAAGCGGTTGATGCCGTCGCGCATGACGAGGCCCATGGTGCCGGCGTAGTAGTAGGGCCACACCGCTTCCGGCCCGTACTTGCGCTCGACCGCCAGCATGGCCTCGGCCGTGATGTCGAGGGCGTCATCCCAGGAGATGCGTTCGAACTGCCCGGAGCCCTTCGGACCCGTGCGGCGCAACGGGTGCATCAGCCGGTCGGGATGATGGATGCGTTCGGCATAGCGCGCAACCTTGGCGCAGATCACGCCGTCCGTGTAGGCGTTGTCCTTGGCGCCATGCACGCGGCCGATGCGGTTGTCACCCAGCAACTCCACGTCGAGCGCACACGTCGACGGGCAATCGTGCGGGCAGACGGAATGGCCGATCTTGACCTTGGTGTGAGCGTTCATGCGGCTTCCGTCGCGAGAGGCATATTGCAGTACGCTAGCCGAGATCTCGGCGAACGCCAAGAAACGCTGTCCTGTGGTCATGTCTCAGTTGGGAATTTTGGCCCGCAACGCCGCAAGGGGCACTTCGAGTCGATACTGCACGCCAGCCGGTTCAAAGTCCAAGCGGGCTTTGCCACTAAGCTGCGCCACGAACGCGCGCTCAATCAACGTGGACCCAAAACTCCGGCGTTTCGGCTTTTCTACAACCGGGCCGTTCTTCTCGGCCCATGTAAGCAAAAAGTGCTCGCCGCTGTCGTCGATCGCCGCATCGATCTCGACACGCCCCGCCGGGCTTGAAAGAGCGCCGTATTTCACCGCATTCGTGCAAAGCTCATTGAGCACGAGGGCGAGTGGAAGAACAGCGTTGGGCGTCACGTCGACATCAGACGCGCGGACCAGAAACCGGCTATTTTCCGACGCATTGAATGGCTCGATGGCTGCCGACAGGATTGCGCCGATCTTGGCCGTGGTCCAGTTCGTCTGCAAAAGCAGATCATGAACGCGCCCGAGCGCGCCGAGACGGCTTTCTATCGCTCGCTGGCCCTCCTCAACGCTTTGAGCGGCCCGAAGGCTGAAGGACGTTATGGCCTGCACCGTGGCCAGGATGTTCTTCACCCGATGATGCAGTTCTTCCAGCAAGACACGCTGCAACTTCCGGGCAACCTCTTGCTCTGCGGCGTCAATGCCCGCTTTCGCCAGCAATAGCCGCAGATCCGAGTTTTCAGCCTCGAGCCTGAATTCCTCGCCTTCAGGTTCCATCTAAGTCTCTCGCGCCTAGCTGCCATCGTATGCTGGAACTCTCGGGCCAACGGCTGATGTCACCACGGATCACACCACCCGCTGGAACGGCAGATCCGTGGCACCCGGCTTGAGGCCGCACTGCGTCAGCATACAGTGCACCTGTCCGCGGTGATGCGTCTGATGGTTGAACAGGTGGGTGACGAGCAGCCCTTTCGGCTTCGTCACCTCGCGGCCGGCCGCGCCCGAGAACCACGTCAGGTCACCATCGAGCCACTCGGGACCGATGCGTGCGGCCCAGTCGATGATGACCTGGTCGAAGGCGACCCGCTCGCGCTTGAGGTCATCCCAACTCTCGAACATTTCCGTTGAACCTGGAATGCCCGGCGCCTTTGGTTTGGGCGTGCCGGCGAAACGGCTCATCCACATCTGATCGGCCCACAGCAGGTGATTGAGCGTGCCGTGGATCGACCCGAAGAAGGCGCCGCGCTGCTCCTTGCGCTGCGCATCCGTCAGCGTACCGGCTGCGCCGTAGAGGCTCTCGTTCTGCCAGCGGTTGTAGCTGGCCATGGTGCGCACGTAATCGGAGGTGATCATGGCAACACTCGGAGAAACGCAGCATCTCGGCCGCCAGGCTTCAGCCGACGATCTCCTCCGGCTTGAAATTGAGCCCAATCTCGATCTGGGCGCTCTCGGCGCTGTCGGAACCATGCACCGAGTTGCGCTCGATGCTTTCCGCCAATTCCTTGCGGATGGTGCCCTTGTCGGCCTTGGCCGGATCGGTGGCTCCCATCACGTCCCGATATTTCTTGACCGCGCCCTCGGCCTCCAGCACCTGCACCACGATGGGACCCGAGGTCATGAACCGGACGAGGTCGCCATAAAACGGGCGCGCGCTGTGCACTTCGTAGAACTTTTCGGCCTGCGCCTGGGTCCAGCGCACGCGCTTCTGGGCGATGATCCGAAGACCGGCATTCTCGATCAGCGCATTAACCGCACCCGTCTGGTTGCGGGCGGTTGCATCGGGCTTGATGATGGATAAGGTGCGCTCGATCGCCATCCGGCTCTCCTTGCTTGGATATTCTGGGTTCGGCGCCTTATAGCTTGCCGGCTGCGGATCCCACAACCGGAGCGAAAGGCCCTTGGAGATGCCGCCGGGAGCGTAAAAAGGCCCGCGTACCGCCTTTGCTTGGCCGCAAACCGGCGGCTTAAGTCTTTGTCTTCCTGGACGATTGACGCCAAGGGGCATTAGAATTCGAATCTCTAGCCGCGCCAATGCGCAGTCGCAACCCGCGCATTCCACCTCGAATGCCGGAAGCAGGCCTGCACCAGTGACGGACATGTCAGCGCCAGCCTCGTCGACGCAATGGTATCTCGCTCGCGAGGGCCAGCAGTTCGGGCCGATTTCCGAAGCCGAGCTGGCCAAGTTCATCGAGCTTGGCCATTTGCAGCCCAACGACCTGCTCTGGCGGGAAGGTTTTCCCGACTGGCGTCCGGCCATGGTTGTGTTCCCGCCCCGCACGCAGCCACCGCAGCGGTCCGCGCCCGGACCGCGCACCGCGGGAAGTTCCCCAGGCCGCCAGCCTTCCTCCTCCGACAGACTGGAAGTGCACCCTGCGGACAATGCGTCCCGCACTCATGCTCGCCGGCGCGAAGAACCGACCGAGACGGAGCCACGGCGCGGCCGTGGCACCCGCGCGGCCATGCTTCTTCTGGTCGTCGCGGCGCTGGGCGCCGCGACCTGGTTTGCATATCCCTATCGCGACCGGTTGAAGGACGTCATGGGCGCGATCCCGTCGTTGGCGCCGTCGGATGCCTTTGCGATTGCGGATCGCAAGAGTTTGGAGGTGCCGCCCCTGGCCGGCTTCACCGATACGCCGGAAGTGACCGATGCAAAACTGCAAGCCACGGCGCTGTGGCGTGTCCTCAAGCGCGAGTTTCCCGATTGGTACACGCAGCGCCTCGACGAATCCGTGACGCTGGCGCGCGCCAGCAAGGACCAGGCGGCCATCGGCCAGCAGATGGCGCGCAAGCTGGTCGAACTGCGCAGGCAGCAGGTTGCCAACGCACTGTCGGCCACGCTGCCGCGCCTCAAGAGCGTTGCCACGGCGTTCTACGACAACCTGGTGCAGCTCCGCCGGTACAGTACGGACGCCTGTTACGGGTTCATATCGCAGGGTGAAGCCAACCCCACCATTGTCACGTTGCTGCAGGGCTCCGAGCACACCGCCCATTTGCAGGCGCAGCTGACCTCCGTATTCGAGGCTGTAGCCGAAGGCCGCAAGCAGCCGCGTGTCTACCCGCAGCCGCGCCAGACCGACTACGACAAGCTGGCTGCCGACCTCGCCAAGCGCGGCTGGAGTCCTGCCGACATGAAGCTGTTTTCCGACGAGCGCGCGCTCGCCAAGGCGGCACCCGACAAGGTGTGCCAGATGGTACACGATTGGTTTGCGGCGCAGCTTTCTATGAGCGATCCGGAAGCGCAGATGCGGCTGCTGGTGGAATCCTTGCGTCCGGTCGTGGCCGGCTGAGTGCCGCACACGGCGTCATTCCCGCGAGCGGAGCGTTCAGCAGGAATCCAGCTGCACGCGCTACCGTTTGGTGCTGGGTCCCCGATAGTCTCGGCGCAAGGCCTCGACTTCGGGGATGACGGGTTGGATGGTGGGTAACGATCACGAGCCGCTAGCGCTGTCGATTTCCTAATCGTCCAAAAATCAAGTCCTAAAACTTTGTGCACATGAATTCCCCAGGTGCGTAGCTGCAGACGCAAATAGACGCGTGATCTCGGCCAACCGCGCGAGTAAATTCGCGATCGAGGAGCCAACCCCGGCGGGGGCGCAAAGTCTGACGGTCGAAACGATCGTCCGATGGTGCGGGTTGGCTCTTTCGCCCCTTCCGGTTCCATGTCTGTGCTTGCCCATCGCCGTGTTGGCGGGCACCATGGCGCTCGTTCCGCTTTGACCAGTAACGTCCAATGCGAGATGCGCTGCCATGATGAAGCTGCTGTCCAATCCGCTGTCGCCCTATGGCCGCAAGGTAAAAATCGCCATGGGCCTGAAAGGGCTCAAGGACAGGATCGAGATCGTCCAGGTCGACACCAACCCCGCCGACAACCCGATCATCAACAAGCCCAATCCGCTGGCCAAAATTCCAGCTCTCGTGATCGAAGACAACACGGCCATCTACGACAGCCACGTGATCTGCGAGTATCTGGATAGCCTGTCGCCCTCGCCGGTCCTGTTTCCCAAGAGCGGCGTGGAGCGCATCAAGACGCTCACCCTCGGCTCCTTGGCCGACGGCATCCTCGATGCGGCGCTGCTGCTGGTGTACGAGAAGCGCTTCCGGCCCGAGGCGATATGGCACGCACCCTGGCAGGATCGCCAGCAAGGCAAGATCGACCGGGCGCTGGATCATCTGGAACAAGCGCCGCCGGCTTGGGGCGCAAGTCCCGACTACGGTCACGTGACGCTCGCCTGCGCGCTCGGCTACCTCGATTTCCGCCACGAAGGCAAATGGCGCCCGGCGCATCCCAAGCTGATCGCCTGGCTCGACAAATTCGCCGCCGCCGTGCCGGCCTTCGAGGAAACGCGGCCGAAGTAATGACGCGCCTGTCTTTCCCGAAGTAACCCACTCGCCATCCCCGAAGCCGAGCTTCAGCGAGGCTATCGGGGAACCAGACCCACGGGCGGCGCGCGCTTCTGGATTCCCGCTATTCGCTCCGCGCGCGGGAATGACGCCACGGGCGATGCGGCCGGGATGACAGCATCAATACGAGCGCGGCAACCCCAGCACGTGCTGCGCCACGTAGGCCAGGATCATGTTGGTGGAGATCGGCGCGGTCTGGTACAGCCGCGTCTCGCGCCACTTGCGCTCGATGCCGTACTCGCGCGCGTAGGCAAAGCCGCCGAATGTCTGCATGCAGGCTTCGGCCGCCGCCCACGCCGCCTCGGCCGCCAGCATCTTGCCCATGTTGGCTTCCGCGCCGCAGTCGCGCCCGGCTTCGAACAGCGCGGCGGCCTTCTTCACCACCAGCTCGGCCGCGATCGTCTGCGCATGTGACCGCGCGATCGGAAACTGCACGCCCTGGTTCTGGCCGATCGGCCGCCCGAACACGACGCGCTCCTTGGCATAGTCGCCCGCGCGGCGGATGAAATAGCGCGCATCGCCCAGCGACTCCGAGGCGATCAGGATGCGCTCGGCGTTCATGCTGTCGACGATGTACTTGAAGCCCTGGCCCTCGACGCCGATCAGGTTCTCCGCCGGCACTTCGAGATTGTCGAAGAACACCTCGCAGGTGTTGTGGTTCAGCATGGCGTCGATCTTGCTGATCTCGACGCCCTTGCCCTTTGGCCTCGCGCAGGTCGACCAGGAACACCGACAATCCCTCCGACCGCTTGCGCACCTTGTCGGCCGGCGTCGTGCGCGCCAGCAGCAGCATCAGGTCGGAGTGCAGCACGCGGCTGACGTCCACACCTTCTGGCCATTGACGACGTAGCGGTCGTTGCCCTTCTTGTCGGCCCGCGTCTTGAGCTGCGTCGTATCCGAGCCCGTGGTCGGCTCGGTCACGCCGAACGCCTGCAGGCGCAGCTCGCCCGAGGCGATGCCCGGCAGATACTTCTGCTTCTGCGCCTCGTTGCCGTGCCGCAGCACCGTGCCCATGGTGTACATCTGCGCGTGGCACGCCGCCGCGTTGCACGGGCTGTCGTGGATGGTCTCGAGCACCGCGCAGGCGGCGCTGATCGGCAGGCCGGAGCCGCCGTACTCCTCCGGGATCAGCGCGCCGAGATAGCCGGCCTGCGTCAACGCAGTGACGAACTCGGTCGGATACGCCGCCTCGTGATCGTTCTTCACCCAATACTCGTTGGGAAACCGCTCGCAGATGCGCGCCACCCCCTCGCGAATGTCCTCCCAGCCGGGATCGATGGGGATGGAAACGGGTTCGCTGCTCTTACTCATTTGCCCTTGTACTTCGGCTTGCGCTTCTCGTTGAAGGCGTTGATGCCTTCCTGGCGGTCTTCGGTCACCACCGTCCGGTTGTAGGCCTCGATCTCGAAGGCATAGCCCGACATGCGGTCGAGCTCGGTCGCCTTGTCGAGCGCCTTCTTGGCCTGCCGCACCGACACCGGCGCATTGGCGGCGATGCGCTCGGCCACGGCCCGAACCTCGCCCATGAGTTCACCGTCGGCGCAGACCTTGTTGACCATGCCCCACGCCAGCGCCTGCTCGGCCGTGAACGGCGTGCCTGTCAGGATGATCTCCTTGGCCCGGCGCACGCCCACCGCGCGCGGCAAGTTCTGCGTGCCGGCCGCGCCCGGCATGATGCCGAGCGTCACCTCGGTCAGCGCGAACCGCGCCGACTGCGCCGCGTAGACGAAGTCGCAACCCGAGCGCCAGCTCCATGCCGCCCGCATAGGCCGCGCCATTGACCGCGGCGATGATCGGGATCGGGCACTCCATGAGCGCCCGCATCAGTTGCTCGACCACCGCGTGCTGCTTGCGCCAGATCTCGTCCGTCATGCCCTTGCGTTCCTTGAGGTCCGCGCCCGAGCAGAAGCCCGCGCCTTCGCCCGTAAGGATCAGGCAGGCCGCCACGCTTGGATCGACATAGAAACCCGCGAAGCAATCCCGCAGCTCTTCCATCATGCGCGTGTTCATGGCGTTGCGCGCGTCCGGCCGGTTCATCGTGACGATGCCGACACGGTTCTCGCCAATCGCGACCTTGATTGTTTCGTAGCTCATCGGATCTCCGGCGGCGTCCTTCGCTTTCCCTATCATCACGCAACGGCCTGCCGGTGCAAGCTTTGCGTCTCAGCGCTCCTCTCGCTGACTCTTGAGCTTTGGGCCGATCCCGTGGTGAGCCCGTCGAACCACGCTTGGCGTGCGCGGCCGTCCTTCGACAAGCTCAGGACGGGGTCCCCCACTTGTCATCCGCTACGCCCACGCGCCGTCCGCCCCGCAGGGAAATCCCGCGAGGGTGCGACGGGTACGCGGGTGCCTCGTCGGCAACCCTGGGCCGGTACCACCCGGCCCGGGAGGCTTCGGTTGCGCCTCCCTGGGAACCCCGTCGGGCTCCCTGAGACCCTGCTCGGGTCCCTGGGCTGCCTTGCGGCACCCGCGCCGGCGATTTTAAGTCCCGGAGCAAAACTTTGGCTTCCCGGCTGCGACCAGTTGCCTGGAGCGCAGCGATCCACCTTGAGCCGCTAGGGCGGTCGCCGGCTCCGCGCCATTGCTGGCACTTCACCGGAAACGGTTGCGTCCGGGCCTCCCGGATCTCGAGCCATTCCGCTCTCCTTCCGGGCGCCGCCCGTTGCCACGAGGACGGTGAATGGGCCCACCCACGTCCCGTCGCAGGCAACGGCACGCCTATGCTGCCACAGCGCCAGGGGTGCGGGGATAAGTGTCCGCACCGACACTGCACGCATGGTGAATCCCACGACCCGTCATCCTCGAAGCCGAGGCCCCGCCGAGGCTATCGGGGATCCAGCCGCAAGGCCGATGCGTGCCTCTGGATTCCCGCTCTGCGCTACCGCTTGGCGGGAATGACGACGTTGCAAAGCGCGTCGCTCACTCCACCCGTCATCCCCGAAGCCGAGGCCTTGCGCCGAGGCTATCGGGGATCCAGCCGCAAGGGCGGCGCGTGCTTCTGGATTCCCGCTGACGCGCTTCGCGCTTGCGGGAATGACGAGATGGCACGGACGCGCCTTGCGGCCGAAAATCCGCAATGGCAAGGTCACGGCATGAACATCTCGCTCACCCTGCAAAATATCGCCAGGGCACATCCCGAACAGCCCGCCATCTCATGGGAAAGCGGTCTTCTGCGATACGGCCCCTTCGAAGAACAGGTACGGTGCATCGCCGGTGCGCTGATCGCGCGTCACGGCCTCAGGCCCGGCGACCGCGTCGCGCTGGCGATGGAAAACTGCCCCGAGTATTTCCCGCTGCTCTACGGCATCTGGCGCGCCGGCCTGTCCGCGGTGCCCATGAACAACAAGCTGCATGCCAAGGAGATGGCCTGGATACTGGCAAACTCCGAAGCCCGGCTGTGCATCGCCAGCTCCAAGCTGGCCGGCAGCTTGTCTGCGCCCGGCCTCGGCGCCATGCCGCCGATCGTTGCCATTGGCACCTCCGATCATCGCGCCCTGCTGAGTGGCGATGCCTTGGCGCACGTGGCCGGTGATCCCAACGACGGCAATACCGAGGCCTGGCTGTTCTACACCAGCGGCACCACCGGCCGGCCCAAGGGCGCGATGCTCAGCCACCGCAACCTGCTGTTCGCCTGCCACTGCTACTACGCCGATATCGATTTCATCGACACGCGCGACACCATCCTGCACGCCGCGCCGCTGACGCACGGCTCCGGCCTCTACGGCCTCGCCCACATTGCCCGCGGCGGCAACAACGTCATCCTGGAAGGTTCGTTCGAGCCCGACCAGGTGTTCGACGCGCTGGCGACAACCGAAAACGTCAGCATGTTCGCTGCGCCCACCATGGTGTCGCGCCTCATCAATCACCCCGGCGCCGGCTCTGCCGATACGCGCGGCCTCAAGACCATCATCTACGGCGGCGCCCCGATGTACCTCGCCGATCTGGAGCGCGCGCTCACGCTGCTGGGCCCCAAGCTCTACAATCTCTACGGCCAGGGCGAGAGCCCCATGACCATCACCGGCCTCGACAAGGCCACACATGCCGACAGCGGCCATCCCCAATGGGAGCAGCGCCTCGCCAGCGCCGGCGTGGCGCGCACCGGCGTCGCTGTGAAGATCGTCGGCGAGGACGGCCGCGACCTGCCGCATGGCGAGATCGGCGAGATCGTCACCCGCAGCGACTGCGTGATGATGGGCTACTGGAACAATCCGGAGGCCAACGCCAAGGCCATTCGCGACGGCTGGCTATGGACTGGCGATCTGGGCGCGATGGATGCCGACGGCTTCGTCACCCTCAAGGACCGCTCCAAGGATCTGATCATCTCCGGCGGCTCCAACATCTATCCGCGCGAGATCGAGGACGTTCTTCTGCGGCATCCCGCCGTGCTCGAAGCCGCCGTCATCGGCAGGCCGCATGCCGACTGGGGCGAGGAGGTCATCGCCTTCGTCGTCAGGCGCGCCGGCACGCAACTCGAAGCGTCCGAACTCGACAAACTCTGCCTAGACAACATCGCCCGCTTCAAGCGCCCGAAGCACTACCAGTTCGTCGACGCGCTGCCCAAGAACAACTACGGCAAGATCCTGAAGACGGACCTGCGGCAGCAGCAGGCGGAGAAGTAGCCACCCCACGTTCGCGGATGCAGCCGTCGCTCAGGGCGATCCGCCAGGTTCGGGCGGCCGCGCCGGCTTCGCGCCACGCAGCACGGCACCGAGCAGCGCGTCGGCATCGGTGCCCGCAGGCAGCCGGGCCATCAGCGGCTTCAGGCGCCCGTCGAGCAGCAGCATGGCGAACCCGTGCACCAGCGACCAGGGGCCGATGATGCTCGCCGCCTGTGCGAGCGTCAGCCCCGCCTCTACCTTCTCGCCGCTGCGCGCCGCAACCGCGCCCGACAGCGCGCCCGCCGATGCGTCCACCGCGGCCCGCAGGGACGGGCGGGTGAAATCCAGGCGCTCGCCGCGAAACATCAGCAGGAACAGCCCGGGATGCGCCCGCGCGAAGGCGACATAGCCGCGGCCGATGGCTTCCATGCGCCGGTCGGGCGAGCCGCTTTCGCGAGCACCGGCCTGCATGGTGGCCACGAACCGATTGAACCCCACCGCGGCCAGTTCGCTCAGCAGGCCCGCGAGATCGCCGAAATGGTTCTTGGGCGCCGCATGCGACACGCCCGCTTCCCGCGCCGCGGCGCGCAGCGTCAGCCCCTGAATGCCTTCGCGCTCCAGGATGCGCTCCGCGGCCTGCAGCAGCGCCTCTTTCAGCGAGCCGTGATGATAGGTCTCCGGCCGCTTGGGTTTGCGCACTTTGCGCGGCGCCATGCCGATGGCCGCACTTTCCCGCACCTTGACTGCCTTCACGCCCCGCTACTCCTATATATTGACGCCGTCAATATTTTGCTTGACGGCGGTACCTGCATGCGTGTTTATATTGACACCGTAAATATTAGACCGTGCGGCGGCTCAATGCAAGCTCGGTCGCGGTGGAGTTTGCCGATGCGCCGCAGCCAGCCCGGTGCGAACTTGGGAGAACCCGCATGTCGTTCGATCCGCTTTTTGCAGCTCCGGTCGTGGTCCAGATCCACGCCTTCGCAGCGATGGCCGCATTCGTCCTCGGCCTCGTGCAGTTCGCGGCGGCCAAAGGAACGCTGCCCCACCGCACCTTGGGTTATACCTGGGTCGGATTGATGCTCGTGATTGCGATAAGTTCGTTTGCCATCTACGGCAAGCGCCCATGGGGCAGCTTCAGTGCCATCCACATCCTGTCCGTCATCGTGCTGGTTCTCACCCCGCTGGCCGTCCTTGCCGCCCACCGTCATCACGTGAACACGCATCGCTGGGCCATGACCGCCCTGTTTACCGGTGCGCTCATCATAGCCGGCGGCTTCACTCTGCTCCCGGGCCGCATCATGCACAGCGTCGTGTTTGGCGGCTGATCAACAGCCGGGCGAACCTTGCAGCGTCACGAACTCCTGATCTTGCGTCCTTGCATCCTGCCGCCCGTCGCAAAACGTAAACGCTCCATGAATTGATGGCTGCAATTCCCATTGGGCGTCACAACTGATCCGTAACAGAACTTTCAACCTCGTCCCCTAGTCTGGATGCGGAAGTGCCGACGTCTGGGGGTGAGCCGTGGCCAACGGCGATCGAGTTCCTAACTATTCCTTGCACCGTGCGCGAGGCTGGTTGCGCATTTACAATCTGTTCATTCGCTCAAAATCCGGACTGGCCTTGCTTTTGTTCTTGACCTTCGCTGCTGCGCTCAGCGCCGGTGTTGCAAATAAGTTTTACCAGGCCAGCCTCGAAACATACCGCGCGCAAAAGGCTGACGAGAAAACGACTGCGCTGCGGCTGGTAGACGCGTTCGTTACGGAATACTCGAGCCTCCGATCTCAGCTGGGACCGGCTGCGCCGGTGCCCGCAACCTTTCGGGCTCACTCCATCGAAGGCTTCAACAAGCAAGTAGGTTCGGAAAGCAAATTTCGCTTGCGTTGGGTCGGGCGCGAAGGACGGCACATCACGACGCCACCGGCGGACTCCGCGATGGCGAAAACGATAGAGGCTTTCGCCTCAATGGCCGATCCGAAACCCCAGACCATGCTCAAGACCATCGAGGGCACACTTGTGCTGCGCACGGTCTATCCGTCGCTGGCGCGCGAACAAAGCTGCGTGAGTTGCCACAACCAGCTCCAGGCCGAAAAAACGCAGTGGCGGCTGAACGATGTCATGGGTGCGTTTGCGATCGATGTGCCGGTGGCGGCTTTCATGAAGGAAATCCGGACCCAAAGTTACGGCGTGGGCCTGTTGCTCTTCGCAATGCTGGCCACGGTCGGAATAGTAGTTTCGATTTTCCATTTCCGGCATACGAGGGAGCGGGAAGCCGCAGCGGCGGAAATCCATACTCAGAACACGAGGTTCAAGGCAGCCCTGGGCAATATGGGCGAGGGCCTGTGCATGTTCGATGCGGACAAGCGTCTGGTCATCTGCAACGAACGCTACGGCAAGATGTATCAGTTGCCCCCTGACCTGTTGCAGGTGGGCACACCCCATAGTGCAATAATCGCCCATCGCGTCTCGCATGGAATTCTCAAGGGCGACACCAACAGCGGCGCGGTTGAGCAGAAGACCGCGGCTTTGGGTCAACTGCCAGTAGACACAAGCTCGAGCCGCACGGACGAGTTGTCAGACGACCGCCTGATCTGCATCACGCGGCAGCCAATGGCGGGCGGCGGTTACGTCGCAACGCATACCGACGTTACCGAGCAACGCCGTTCGGAAGCGAAAATCGCGCATATGGCGCTGCACGACACGTTGACCGGCCTCCCCAACCGCGCACTTCTCAATGAACGCCTCGAGCATGCGCTGAGCCGAGTTGAGCGCGGCGATATTGTGGCCGCTCACATTCTCGATCTCGATCATTTCAAGCAAATCAACGATACGCTCGGCCATTCAGTCGGCGACAAACTGCTCCAAATGGTGGGTGAGCGGCTCAAGGCTCTGGTGCGGGACACCGATACGATTGCCCGCATGGGAGGCGATGAATTCGCGATCGTGCAGGTCACCCTGTCACAGGCAGCCGACGCGACCGCCCATGCTCAACGCGTAATCGCGGCGATCAGCGAGCCCTATGAGATCGAAGGACTTCAGGTGGTGACCGGCACGAGCATCGGCATTGCCGTGGCGCCGACGGATGGAACAAGCGCCGACCAGCTGATCAAGAATGCCGATCTGGCGCTCTATCGCGCAAAAGGTGATGGACGCGGCACTTTCCGCTTCTTCGAACTAGGCATGGATGCCCAGATGCAGGCGCGGCGCGCCCTCGAACATGACCTGCGCAAGGCTTTGACGGCCAGCGAATTCGATCTCCACTACCAGCCCGTCATCGATCTCGCCAGTGACAAGATCAACGGCTGCGAAGCCCTTATCCGCTGGCACCATCCCGAAAAGGGCATGGTGCCGCCGGGGTCGTTCATACCGTTGGCCGAAGAGACCGGCTTGATTGTCCCGATTGGGGAATGGGTTGTCAGGCAGGCTTGCATGACGGCCGCGCGATGGCCGGCCGACATCAAGATTGCCGTCAATCTTTCGCCGGCGCAGTTGCGAAGCCCAGGTCTGGTTCAGGTGATCGTGAACGCGCTTGCCGCATCGGGATTGGCGCCGGACCGATTGGAGCTGGAGATCACCGAGACCGTCCTGCTGCACGACAGCGAAGCAACGCTGGCCACACTCTACCAGTTGCGTGAACTCGGCGTGCGCATCGCCATGGATGACTTCGGCACCGGCTATTCTTCACTGAGCCATTTGCAACGCTTCCCGTTCGATAAGATCAAGATTGACCGTTCCTTCATCAGGAACATCGTGGACGATGCCAGTTCGCTCAACATTGTTCGGGCTGTCGCTGCGCTTGCATGTGGGCTCGGTGTCACTGCCACCGCTGAAGGCGTCGAAACCCAGGCGCAACTCGATGCGATCAGATCGGAGGGCTGTGCCGAGATGCAAGGCTTTCTGTTGAGCAAGCCTATACCGGCTCATGACGTCGAGCGACTTTTCCTGTCCAAACAGGCGCGCCGCAAGAACCGCAAGAAACTCGCTGCAGCCTGAGACTGCGTCGCGCACATTGCGCCAACGCCAATAACCGGGAAGTTGAAGGCGCCGATTGCGACTACCGCCCTTGATCCGAAGTCTTGCTTGAGGCAGTTTGCTGCGCGGCGACACCGGGGTCAGTTCTGCAGTCCGAATTGGGGGGAACCGGTGTCCGAAGGTGTTGGACGGCTTTTGTTGCTGACGGGCCTGCCCGGCAGCGGCAAGACGACACTCGCAATCCAACTTGCCGCATCGTTGCCGGCGTGTCGCATGTGCCCTGACGACTGGATGATGGCGTCGGGGATCGACCTCTGGGATGAAGCTACCCGAGCCCGTATCGAAGCGTTTCAGGCGGACTTGTCGCTCGGCCTCCTGCGCGCCGGACAGAATGTGGTGATCGAATGGGGTGTTTGGGCCCGGGAAGAGCGGGATGCCCTTCGCAATGCTGCTCGGAAGATCGGTGCGCAGGTGGAACTACACTATCTCACCGCCACGACGGATGAGCTTTGGAAGCGGATTGTGAAGCGCGATCTGGAAGGTCGCTGGGGCTCGCGGTCGATACAGAGGCACGAATTCGATGAATGGGCGCGCAAATACGAACCACCCACCGACGACGAGTTCCAAACCTACGACGGCCACGCGGTTCACGACGGCTTCCACCGGTGATCTCGCGCCTATCTAGCTCGTGGCGGCGATACCATGGCCGCTTCTGGCACTGGCCGACGTTTCGCGGCACTGCACAACTCCAGCAGCAGAACCCGACACGCGGACGTCACGCTCCGTCGCTTGTGCAGGTGGATGCCCAAGCCCGCGGATGACAGCGGGTTGATTGCGGTGTCAGTCTCACTAGGAAACGCACCAGCCGCCTTCACGGGTTGTTGATCACCTCATATTGACACTGTAAATATTTTGCTTGACGCCGCTCGCCTCGGCCGCTACGTAATATTTACACTGTCAATATTGAGCACCGAGGAGACGGACCATGGCACTGGATACGGGAACGCTGGACACGGGCAACTGGGCGCCGGTGCGCGAGGAGCGCGACGACTACACGCTGCCCATCAAGGGCGAGCTGCCGCGCGAGCTCAGCGGCACCCTGTTCCGCAACGGCCCCAACCCCCAGTTCGAAACGCCCAACGCCCACTGGTTCGTGGGTGACGGCATGCTGCACGCCTTCACGCTCGACAACGGCCGCGCCAGCTACCGCAACCGCTGGGTCCGCACGCCGAAGTTCCTGGCCGAGCACGACGCCGGTCGCGCCATCTGGTCCGGCGCGGGCTTCGGTGGCCAGAAGCTGCCCGATGCGCCGCCAACCGTCGTCACTGACGCCGGCGTCGCCAACACCAACATCATCTGGCACGGCGGCAAGCTGCTGGCACTCGAGGAAGCGCATCTGCCGACCGAGATCGATCCCACGACACTCGACACCAAGGGCTACGTGGACTACGCGCGGCGCATCGCCGGGCCCGTCACCGCCCATCCCAAGATCGATCCCGTCACGGGCGAGCTGATCTTCTTCGGCTACAACGCCACTGGCCCGTTCTCGAAGGGCATGACCTACGGCGCGATCGGAGACTCCGGCGTCGTCAACCGGTTCGAGCGCTTCGAGGCGCCCTACTCCAGCATGGTGCACGACTTCATCGTCACCGCGAACTATGTGCTGTTCCCCATCCTGCCGCTGACCGGCAGCCTGGACCGCGCCATGAGCGGACGCCCAGCCTACATGTGGGAACCCGACAAGGGCGCCTACGTCGGCGTCATGAAGCGCAACGGCTCGGCCAAGGACATCCGCTGGTTCCGCGGTGACGCCTGCTACGTCTTCCACACCATGAACGCCTGGGAAGAAGGAGACACCATCGTCGCCGACGTGATGCAGCGCGAAGCCCCGGTGCTGTTCCCCGCCGCCGACGGCAAGCCGATCGATCCTGAGAAGCAGATCGCCCGGCTGGCACGCTGGACCTTCAACATGGCCGACGGCAGCGACACCTTCACGCGCGTCTACCTCGACGACCTGCAGGCCGAGTTCCCGCGCATCGACGATCGCCGCGCCGGTCTCGTCAACCAACACAGCTGGTTTGCGGCTGCCACAGCGCGCGGGCTGGGCGGCGCCTTCAACAGCATCGCCCATGTCAACAACACGACCGGCGTACGCAGGTTGTTCGAGTTGCCCGCTGGCGACGCCACGTCCGAGCCCGTGTTCGTGCCGCGCTCGACTGACTCAGGCGAGGGCGACGGCTGGCTGCTGGCCACCGTGTGGCGTGCCGCGGAGAACCGCAGCGATCTGGCCGTGTTCAACGCCACCGAGGTCGACCGCGGACCCGTTGCAACGGTGGAACTGGCCGACCGCGTGCCGTTCGGTCTGCACGGCAACTGGGTGCCGGCGGCAGCCTGAGTGGAAGCAACTGTCTCGGCTGCGGGCCTCGGCCCGCAGTCCAACCTGGTTTTGCATAAGGAGTGATGATCATGAGCGCCATTCTCACCATGGGACGCGAGCCTGCGCAGGGTCCTGTAATCGCACATCGCGCACTGACCACACTGTGGAGGGTCTGGGCTGCCTACACGCTCAAGCGAGCCATCGCCGACGTGGGATCAACGAGCGATCAGGATTATCGGGACTTCGGATTCGACAAAGCCGAGATTCTCGGGGCGCTGAGGAGCCTGCATGAACAGGTCGTAGCCAGTCGCGAGACCGTTGCAGCGGCCCATACTCCTGACGCGGCTGTGCGCTTGACGCTCCGGCTTCGCACGGGCGGAGGCTTCCTGTAGACTGCGACCGCACCAGTCAGCGGAGCAGCCATGCCTGCCACCAACTCCACCGCGGATTTCGTCACCGTCGAAGCGCTGGCCGCGCGCATCCCCAACGGCGCACGCATCGCGCTGCCGGCGGATTATTCCGGCTGCGCCATGTCCGCGGTGCGGGCACTGATGCGCCGGGGCGTGCGCGATCTGCATATCGTCTCCGTGCCGCAAGGCGGATTCCAGGTCGACATGCTGATCGGCGCCGGCTGTGTGGCCCGCGTGGAGGCCGCCGCCGTAACGCTCGGCGAATACGGATTGGCGCCGCGCTTCACGGCCGCCATCAAGTCCGGCGAAATCGAGATGTGGGATGCCACCTGCCCGGCGATCCACGCGGGCCTGCAGGCGGCGGAGAAGGGCGTGCCGTTCATGCCCCTGCGCGGCATCGTCGGGTCCGATCTGCTGCGCGTGCGGCCCGACTGGAAGGTGATCGACAATCCGCTTGCCGAAAGCGGCACGCGCGATCCGATCGTGATCCTGCCCGCCATCCGGCCCGACGTGACGCTGTTCCACGCACTCAAGGCCGACAGCCAAGGCAACGTGTGGATCGGCGTGCAGCGCGAGCTGATGACGATGGCGCACGCCTCGAAGACAACCCTGGTCACTGTCGAGCACATCGAGGACGGTGATTTCCTGCGCGACCCGGCGCTCGCTGCCGGAACCATTCCGGCGCTATATGTCGCAGCCATCGCCGAAGCGAAAAAAGGCGCGTGGCCGGTCGGGCTCGACAATGCCTACAGCGCAGATGCGAAGGCACTCGGCGAATACACAGCAGCTGCAGCAACGGCAGATGGCTTCGCGCGCTGGACTACCGAGAAATCGCGCGACGCAGTGCACGCGTGATGGTGCAGCGCGCAACGTAAATTGCTGTGCGGACACGCGCGGCTCGCTTGCACCCCGCTCAAGCCTCAGTTCTCTTTGTCGCCTCAAAAGCGTGCCTAAGTCTTGGGCATCGGTGCGATCACGTGGAAGCTGGCCACTTCCGTCCTCCGCGCCGAGAGGGTCAAGAACGAGAACCAAGGAGATGCGGGAATGAAGATCGTAGAATTGCCGCTCGATACGTGGGTGGTCGTCGAGCCGGTGAGTGCCAACGAAGTGACGCTGCTGTCCAAGCATGCGACGCAGCACCAGGCGGAAGCGGAGTGCAGCCAGCGCAACAAGGGTTTGAAGGCACCGCGCTTCAGGGCGCTCAAGGCGCTGGAACCGATCGCCAGCGCGCACGCCTGCGCCGCTGTCGTCACCCACAGCCGCTGAGGCTAAGGGCCTTTGCGCACCAAGCCGTGGTTCGACGACGCTCACCACGGGGTTGGTGTTCAACGCGCGCTATATCTGAATCCCCGTCCTGAGCTTGTCGAAGGACGCGCCGCATTCGCTGCTCGGTGAGGGGCCGGACTCCGCGGCATCCACAAAATGCGCTAGAACTTCCGGCGCCATGACCAGCACCACCGAGCCCGCGCCGGGCGAACCCAATACCGCCGAAATCATGATCGCCGCCATCGCCGCGCTGCTCGAAGGACTCGGGCACGTGGCGGTGGGCGCGCGCTCGCCTATTCCAGGCAGCGCGGCACATCTCGCCCGCGCGCGCTCGGATGGACGGCTGCGCGTTTCCATCCTCGGCAGCCGCACGCACAGCTCGTTCACGGACGGTGCACGCGAGTTGTTCGACTGCGCCGGCCAGGGCCGCATCGATGCATTCTTCCTGTCGGGCGGCCAGATCGACGGCCAAGCCAACATCAATCTCGTCGGCGTCGGCGATGTCGCGGACTACCCACGGGCGCAGGCCCGCTTTCCCGGATCGTTCGGCTCGGCCTACCTCTACTACGTGGTGCCGCGCGTCATCCTGTTCGTGCTGGAACACACGCCGCGCACCCTGGTGCCCAAGGTCGATTTCATCAGCGCGCCGGGCACCAGTCCGCCCGAGCTGTACCGCCCCGGCGGGCCGCATGCGCTGGTCACGAGCCTGTGCGTCTTCCGCTTCGACCGTATCCGCGCCCGGTTCACGCTGGCCAGCACGCACCCCGGCGTTTCACGTGAAACCGTGCGTGCGGCCACGGGCTTCGACTACGACGAGCCGGACTCGGTGCCCGTGACACCCGCACCTGACGCCACCACACTGGCGCTGCTCCGCTCCGACATCGCCCGCACCGTCGCCGACACCTATCCGGCTTTTGCCGCCAAGACCTGGGGCATCAGATAGCGCCGGCTGCCAGCCAGACCAAACTACGCACTCGGCATTCAACGTGCGTCAGCAGCCGTATCTGCGCATGCAGCGGCGATAGCGCAACTTGTAACCAAAACGGACGCCACATTGGCGATGTCTGCGGAGGCAGTAGTCCGTTTGCACTTCGTGTACGACCGTCTCTCCTGCCGGAGATTGACCTGCCGGGGCCATCGGCGCCGCGGCCGAGTTCCCCGTGAAGATTAGACCTCCAAGCATCAGTCCTGATGCAAGCGCAAAACAACGAGCCATTCTCGATTCCCCTCGATGTGCACGGCGTGATTGTCTCAGGCCTTACCGACGTTTTAGATTCTGGACCTGAGATTACAGCTTACGAGATTTGGCGACGACCTTGCTGAACTCTGAATGAACACTGCCACGCAGCGCACAAATTTTTTGGGGACAGCGCACGAGTATCGTTATCCGTTGCCAGATCAGGCGTAGGCTGCAAGACTGTCCTCTTGGAACAAAAAACAACGGGGAGACTCGCCATGGATAATCGTGGTCCTATGGACACACGGTTTCTTGCGGTTGTCGTGGTTGCTCTGGTGCTGATGTTGGCGTTGGGCTACGCGATCTATCCGTGACATTGGACAAACCGCGGGACTGCCGCGGCGCCGCCCCACCTCCAGATGCTGTCCGGCCACACACCGGACGCCGTCATCGATCCATCATCTAACCAACAGGCTCACTGTTGTCATCACCCGCAAAGCTGTGGCCAGGGCGCATTGGCCCTGATCGGGCCTTGGGGATATTGGTGGCAGTTTCTGTTGATGCTGGCGTCGCATTTGGCGCTGACGTATTTCGCAAGGTGTTCACAAGGCTGGTCTTCGCAATCGCCCATCGTCTTCCTGCGCTGGCTTTTCATCTGCCTGTACTTTTCCTGTATCGGCCTTGCCATCGCCGGCATCATGCTCAGCCGCGCCGGCCCGGACGCGCGCTAGCTCGGCCCGCCTTTGGATAGCAGCGGCCGCAGGGCCCACAAGCCGAAGATCGGGCCGGGCACCAGCAGCAGGAACAGCGTGTGCGTCGGCATCGCGCTCGCGGCCATGTTCAGGAGTTGAATGCTGACCACGGAAATGCCGAAGCCGATGCTGTTGGCGATGGTCAGCGCCGATCCCACCTGGTCCGCCGGCGCGTAGCGGGCATTGAGCGCCGAAAACTGCGGCGAGTTGCCCACCACCACCACGCCCCAGAACAGCAGGAACGGAAGAAACAGAAGCGGCCCGGCATAGAAAACCAAGGGCGCCAGCAGGCAGCACAGTCCTGACGCGGCAAGTTGCGCGAGCGCGACGCGCGCACTGCCGAAGCGTAGCGATAGGTGGCCGCCCGCAACACAGCCTACGGCGCCGGCGGCGATCACGGCGAACGCCATGAGCGAGATGTCTATTGCCGAACCGCCCGCACGGGCCGCATGCGCGGCGACGAGCGGCGGCACGAACGCCCAGAACGCGTACAGCTCCCACATGTGCCCGAAGTATCCGAACGAGGAGGCACGGAACCCGCGTGACCGGAACACCGTCGCCAGCGCGCGTGGATCGAACTTCGCGGCACCTGCCAGGTATGGCCCGTCCGGCACCAGCGCGAACATGGCGATCCCGCCGGCCACGGCAATCGCGGAAACGCACAGCATCACCGTCTCCCAGGGCAAGGACTGCCCGAGGCCGCGAATGAGATGCGGGAGCGCGGTTCCGAACACGAGCGCGCCGACCAGGAAGCCGAGCGCCCGGCCCAGGTCGTGGCGATACCAACCGGATGCGATCTTCATGCCGACTGGATAGATGCCGGCAAGAAAGAACCCCGTCGCAAACCGCGTCCCAAGCAGCAGACCCATATGCTCGCCGGCCAGCAATGCCGACGCGTTGCACGCCGCGCCGAGCAGCGCGCAGGCGAGGAACGTCGCGCGCGGCGAATAGCGGTCGGAAACGGCGAGCAGGGCAAACACCAGCGTGCCCGCGATGAAGCCGAGCTGCACTGCGGACGTCATGTGGCCGAGTGCGCTGTCCGGCAACCCCAGGCGGCTTTGCAGATCGGGCAGCACGGCATTGCCGGCAAACCACAGCGAGGTGGCGGCCAACTGGGACACGACGATGACGGGCAGGATGCGGCGCGGTCGCTGATGCATGTGTGCAAGCTACATGGGCTGCATGCCGCTTGCGAGCTAGCGCCGCGGCACGCCCTCTGGCCGCTCGCTGCCGGGAAAATACAGGAAGCTCGCCTGGGCGACGGCGCAAAGCTCGCCGGTCGCGTCGCGCACTTCGCCCGAACCAGTGGCGATGCGGCCCTCCACGCCGTCGATGCGACCGATCGCCGTCAGCACGCCGCCCTTGGCGCCCTTGAGAAAATTCGTCGTCAGCGACACCGTGGTGCTGAACCGAAAGTTGCCCGGCACCGTGCAGAAGGCCGCTGCATGTCCAAGCGCCACATCGAGCAGCGCCATATAGACCCCGCCGTGCACGATGCCGATGGAGTTCAGATGCTGCGGCCCGATCGTGAGCTCGACCTCGCCATGCCCCTCGCGCCACGCTCTCGTGCGGTAGCCGATCAGCTGCCGGTAGCCACTGCGCCGGCGCTGCGTGTCGCTTTGGTCCTGCATGACGGTCCTGCTAAAGTCTCCCTCCGCCCAGGCTTTAGCATGCGAGACACCAGAAAATGAGTGCGAAAACCCGCGCCGCCACCACCGTGCCCAACGACGTCATCGAACGGCTGAAAGCCGTCGTGGGGCCGGCGGGTTTTCTGGACGACCCCGCCGACGTCGCGCCCTACTGCAAGAGCTGGCGCGACGATTGGGTCGGCAACGTGCCACTCGTGCTGCGGCCCCAATCCACCGCCGAGGTGGCCGAGATCGTAGCGCTGTGCGCCCGGGCGCGCGTTGCGATCGTGCCCCAGGGCGGCAACACTGGGCTCACCGGCGGCAGCCAACCGCATGCCGACAAGAGCGAGGTGATCGTGTCCACCTCGCGCATGAAACGCATCCGCGCGCTCGACACCACCGATGACACCATCACGGTCGAGGCCGGCGTGGTGCTGAAGGAAATCCAGAACGCTGCCGACACCGCCAACCGCCTGTTCCCGCTCAGCCTCGGCGCCGAGGGCTCCTGCCAGATCGGCGGCAACATCTCCACCAACGCCGGCGGTGTGCAGGTGCTGCGCTACGGCAATACGCGCAACCTCGTGCTTGGCCTCGAGGTGGTTCTGCCGGACGGCCAGATCTGGAACGGCCTGCGCTCGCTGCGCAAGGACAACACCGGCTATGACATGAAGCAGCTTTTCATCGGCGCCGAAGGCACGTTGGGCATCATCACGGCAGCCGTGCTGCGCCTGTTCCCCAAGCCCACCGCCAGCGAGACGGCCTGGATCGCCATCGATAGTCCCGAAGCCGGCGTCAAGCTGCTCTCGCACATGCGCGCACAATTGGGCGACGCCGTCTCGGCCTTCGAGCTGATCTGCCGCGCCGTCGTCGATTTCCTGCTCACCGGCGTGCCGGGGCACGAAGACCCGATGCGCGAAGTCCATCCATGGTACGTGCTGATGGACGTGACCAGCCAGGGCCCCGTCGGCTCGCTGCATGACCCCTTGAGCGAGGCACTCGCCGGTGCGCACGAAGCCGGCCTCATTGGCGATGCTCTGATCGCGGCTTCGGGCGCCCAGGCGGCCAAACTCTGGAAAATGCGCGAAAGCCTGGCCGAAGCGCAGGTCTCCGCCGGCGGCACGATCGCGCACGACGTGTCGGTGCCGGTGTCGCGCATCCCCGAGTTCATCGCCCGGGCCGATGCCGCGCTGGCGCGCGCCTATCCCGGCATCCGGCTGTGCGCCTTCGGTCACGTGGGCGACGGCAACATGCATTACAATCCGGCCCGACCGCTCGACTGGACCCGCGAACGCTACGTGCAGGAAAAGGCGCCGATCAACCGCATCGTGCACGACCTGGTCGCCGAACTCGGCGGCTCCATCAGCGCCGAGCACGGCATCGGCCGTTCGCGCCTGACGGAGCTCGAGCATTACAAGGCGCCCGTGGAAATCGGCATGATGCGTGCCGTCAAGACCGCCCTCGATCCCCACAACATCATGAACCCGCACAAGGTGGTGCCGGCTAGCGGCCTCCAACGCTCGCCCCACAAGTGAGGCTTTGTCTATCCCTGCGACAAGCGCCGGGATAACAGTCCTCAAGCGCCCGGCAGCGCGGCAACCGCTTCGATCTCGAACAATCCGCCGGGCCGGGCCAACGCCGGGACGCCGATGGTGGTGCTGGCTGGCGGCGGCGCGACCAGATAACGGTCACGCACGTCGCGGAACGCCAGCATGTTGCGCTCGATGTCGACCAGGTAGTTGTTGATCTTGACGAGGTGCCCGAAGTTCGCGCCGACGGCTTCCAGTGCCGCCTTCAGGTTCTCGAACGCCTGTTCGGTCTGCGCCTTGAAATCTCCCTGAGCGCCGACGAATTTCCCGCTCGTATCCACCCCAAGCTGTCCCGCAAAGAAAATGATCCGGGCGTCGCCCCTGATCTCGACGATATGCGAGTAGCCCGGCGGCTTCTCCATCGTCGGCGGATTCATGAAGCGCAGAGAACTCCGACATCTGTTTCCTCCTTGTCGCCACGGCAGGTACCATCGGCCCTGCCCTGATACCACCCAACCCTCGCCCTGAGCCTGTCGAAGGGCGCTGCGCCGCGCGTCCTCTGCACGCTCGTGGTTCGACAAGCTCATCACGAGGTATCTATCGCATAAGCACGGTAGCGGCCCTCATCGCGCAGCAGCAATGCACAAATACGGCGCGCGCGCATGTTGGCTGCGTGCAGCATTTGCCCTAGCTTGAGGCGCACAGAACAAAAAATAAACTCGGGAGTGAGGCGCTGCTCGAGCGCGCGGGGAACGGTGGGGACGACGGCGTTCAGCCGTCCCGGACGAGTCCGCTGCTGCGGCCGCTGGCGATGTCCCCGTTCAGGGTTCGCAGCTTCCGCTTCCAGTGGCCGGCCGACCTGTTCACCTCGTGCGCCTTCGAAATGGAAACGCTGATCCTCGGCTGGTACGTGCTGGTCGAAACAGGTTCGGTGCTGATGCTCACCGTCTTCGGATCGCTGTTGTTTGCCGGCACGCTCGTATCGCCGATCTTCGGTGTGGCCGGCGACCGGATCGGCCACCGCAACGTGCTTTGCGGCATGCGCGCCTGCTACGTCATCCTGGCCACGACACTGCTGGCCATCGCGTTGGCCGGCCATTTGACTCCGCAACTGGTGCTCGTCATCACGGGCCTGATGGGTATTGTCCGTCCCTCGGACCTCGGCGTGCGTGTCGCGCTCGTCGCCGATACCATGCCTGCCGAGCGCATGACTGCCGCCATGGGCATCTCGCGCACCACCTCGGACTCCGCCCGTGTGGCGGGCGCGCTCACGGGGGCAGGCGTGTTCGCGCTGTTCGGTATTGGCCCCGCTTACATCGCGGTGGTGTGCTTCTACGCCCTGGGGTTCCTTCTGACCTTCGGCGTCGCCAACACAAGGCGCAGTGCCAATCCCGATGGCGTCCACCTCGGCCTTGCGCGCCCGTCGGCATGGCGCGACCTGCGCGAGGGTCTTGCGCACATATGGTCGGCGCCGCAGCTGCTCGCCGCGATGCTGCTCGTGTTCCTGGTCAACCTCACGGCCTTTCCCCTCTCCAACGGATTGCTGCCCTACGTCGTGAGGGAGGTCTACCGGCTCGACCAGGCCGCACTCGGTTATCTGGTTGCCGCCTTCGCCTTCGGCGCCTTGCTTGGCTCCATGACGGTGAGCCTGCGCGAGGGTGCGCGGCCTGCGCGCACCATGCTCGTTTCCGCCGTGGCCTGGCATGGCTTTCTGCTTGCCTTCGCCCAGATGCGCGGCCTGTACGGCGGCATCCTCACCCTCATGCTCGCAGGCTTTGCTCAGAGCTTCTGCATCGTGTCGCTGACCGTCCTGCTGCTGCGCACCAGCCATGAACGATTGCGCGGGCGCGTCATCGGCGTGCGCATGCTGGCGATCTACAGCCTGCCGCTGGGATTGCTCGCCGCCGGCGCCCTCATCGAGCGCATCGGTTTCAGCGCAACGGCCACGCTTTACGCCTCGGTGGGCTTGGCGTGCACGCTGGCCATCGCGCTGCGCTGGCGCGCCGTGCTTTGGGACCAGGCACATTCCTGAAGGCGCAGGTCACGCGAAAACGGGCCGGCTCAACCCGCCGGCCCGTTCAAAAATCCGCGTTACTTTTTAGCGGTGATGGCGATGGTGGCGATGCCCGTGCCTGTGGCCGCCGAAATACAGGCCGACGCTGGGGCCGTAGCCATAGCCGCCGTAGTAGTACGGGGCATAACCATAGTGCCTTACGCCCCTGCGGCAGTGCAGATGCCCGCGATGACGCCAGCAGCGGCGGCCCCACCGGACCTCTTGCGCCAGCGAATTTTCACCGGTCGCCGTCGTCAGTCCACCTGCTGCGTTGCCGAGCGGGGCCGCTTGGGCACCGGTGGAAAACATGCCTAGGGCAACAGCACCCGCTGCCGCACTCAGCCAATGTAAGCGTTTCATCGTTTTTCTCCTCGAGAGTTTGCTCAGCTCGTGCAGTCGTCACATCGCAGTGCGAGCAACGACACCGCACGCCAAATTTCCCGGCTGGAGATTCAACGTTTGCGCTAGGTGGGAGTTCCGCGACCGCCGATGGTTACCGGCGTATCAGGGCCGCGGCATTAACCCCTGCTGCGCGGCCTGTCGTCGCAACTGGGCCTCGCGCCGCGTGATGTAGACCGCCGACGCAAAGATGATCAGTGCACCGATCCATGTCCATATGTCGATGGTTTCGCCGAAGGCGACATAGGCGATGGCGACTGTGAAAGGCAGCCTCGAGAACTCGAACGTCTGCGCCAGCGACGCATCGGTGGCCGCGTAGCCGCGCACCAGCGCGACGTGCCCCACCACCGCGCAGACACCCATGCCGAGCAGCGGCGGCAGCATTGCCAGTGTCGGCCAGCTCCACACGAACAATGCCGGCACCAGCGACAGGGGCATGAGCATGAGATTGGTCAGGAACACGATCTTGTCCGGATCGTCCCGCGACGTCAGCTGCTTGATGAGAACGGCGGTGACCCCCGTCAGCACGGCCGACAGCACGGCGCAGATCTGGCCGAGTCCCAACGGGGCGCCGCCAGGCCGCAGAATGATCATGGCGCCGGCGAAACCGATCAGGAGTGCGCCCCAGCGGCGCATGCGAACCTTCTCGCCGAGCAGGAAGATGGCGCCCAGCGTGCCGAACAGCGGCGCCAGGAAGCCGATCGCCATCACCTCGCCGATCGGAATGAGCGAGATGGCGTAGAACCAGGCCAGCATCGACAGGAACGAGATCGCGACCCGGAAGCCGTAGAGCCCGATCTGCGGCGACTGCAACAAACCGGCGCCACGCCAGGTGAGGAGCGGAAGCAGCATGGCCACGGCAAAGAGATTGCGCAGGAACACGACAACGAACGGGTGCAGCCCCGAATTCATCGCCACGCGCGCAAACACGGCGAGCCCGGCGAACAGGGCCATGGCAACTGTCACCCAGATCACCGCGGCGATGGGATCGCTGCGCGTCTCGGCCGTCACGTCCCGCGGCGAGAACAGCGGCATGGTGCGTGGATTTCCCCCAAACGCCGGCGCCGGCGCGCTTCTGGCTCGAACGCGTTGCTATTCGCCACGGAGACGCTAGGCAAGCACGGATGCAACGCGCAGCCGCATGTCCGCCATGCGCAATGCCGGTCTTTCTACTCCCGTGCCCTCGTGGTGAGCTTGCGCCGTTGCGCGCGTGACTGTCCTTCGACAGGCACAGGATGAGGTCGAGTGCGCAGCAAGCCTGCTCCAACCCAGTGGTTGGCTTGTCGAACCACGGCGTTGCTGATTGTTTGCGCTTGCAGCTCATCCTGCGACAAGTTCAGGATGGGGAAACAATCCGGAGAGACCAGTCAATGACCGAGCCTTGCGATCTTTCGGCTGTCGAAGCGCGGCGTCTCATCGGCGCGCGCAAGCTTTCGCCGGTCGAGCTGCTGGAGAGTTGCATCGGCCGAATCGAGAAGACGAACGAGGCCGTCAACTCGGTCGTGGCAATGGATTGCGACGCGGCGCGCAAGCGGGCGAGGGAGATCGAGCAGGCCATAGGCCGCGGCGAAGATCCCGGTCTGTTGGCGGGACTTCCGATCGGCGTGAAGGACCTGCAGGCAACGGCCGGGCTCAGGACCACGTGGGGCTCGCTGCTGTTCAAGGACAACGTGCCGGCCGAAGACGAGTTCAACGTCGCCAACATCCGCCGGGCCGGCGGAATCATTCTGGGCAAAACCAACACGCCCGAGTTCGGCGCCGGCGCCAACACCACCAACCGCGTCTACGGCCCGACCGGAAATCCCTTCGATCCAACGAAGACATGCGCGGGCTCGTCTGGCGGCTCGGCTGTCGCGCTGGCGCTGGGCCAGGTGGCGCTCGCGACCGGCTCCGACCTCGGCGGTAGCCTACGCACGCCGGCGTCGTTCTGCGGCGTGGCCGGCTTCAGGCCCTCGCCGGGCGTGGTACCATACGTCGACCAGCCGACGAGCCTCAACCCCTTCAGTGTGAGGGGACCCATGGCGCGTTCGGTGGAAGACGCGCATCTGCTGTTGCGGGCACAGATGGGCCAGGACAAGCGCGATCCGTTCTCCTCCACCGACAACGCGCGCATCCCGGAGCGGCTCGGTGGCACCGATCTCGGATCGCTCCGCGCCGCCGTATCAACCGACCTCGGCTGTGCACCGATCGACCACGCAATCGCCGAAGTGTTCAAGGCGCGCGTCGGGACATTCCGCCACGCCTTCAGGGAGGTGCGGGAGGCCGCGCCGGATTTCGGCCCGGTGCACGACGTCTTCGAGGTGCACCGCTGCGTGCAGTTCGTGGCAGCGCACCGCGAGCGGCTGGAGAAATCGCGCGATCTGCTCGACCGCAACGTCATCGACAACACCGAGCGCGGACTGAAGCTCTCCCTCGCCGACGTCAGCCGCGCCCACGTGGAACAGACCAAGATCTACAGGCGCTTCCTGGCCTTCTTCAAGGACGTGGACGTGTTGATCTGCCCGGCCGCTTCGGTCTCGCCGTTCCCCCATGCACAGCTGTTCGTCGAGCAGATCAACGGCGAGAAGATGCCGACCTACATGCGCTGGCTCGCCATCACCTACGCCCCAACCGTTGCACTGGCCTGCGCCACAGCGATACCGTGCGGCATCGATCACAAGGGGATGCCCTTCGGCATCCAGGTCATCGGCCCCAACGGCAGCGACGCCCGGATCTTGGAGGTCGCGCACGCGCTGGAGCAGGTAATGGCCCGGAACAAAGAAACGGCGCGGCCTATTCCCGCTCTCCCCGTTCTTACGTCCATGCGGAGCATGGCTTCGCCATGACGAGAGGGCAGGGGTGAGGGGCGGAGATCCGCACCAGCCCTCGCGCCAATTGCCGCCCTCACCCCGCGGAAGGGCGGGGAGAGGGCATCAAGACGACCTCATCCCACAGGTCATACTTATCCGCGTCCGATGAAACCTTTGACGCCGGTTGCAATCCCAGCCGCCGCTTACTGAGCACCGTCCACAGCAAAAGAGCTTTGCGAGCTTAAGCTGAGCGAGACCGGCAAACGGCCGCCTGCTACGCTGTGACTGTTATTCCAGCGGGAGTTTCATCATGTCCATTGCCCATCGCTTGCTGTCGGCCAGCCTATTGGTCGCAACCATCGCGTTCGCTTCGCTGCTTCCAGAAGCTGCGTCAGCGCAAGATCGCCGTGTTCGCATCATCAACGCGGGCAATGTCACCGTGAACAGCTTCTACGCGTCCAACACCAACCGCAAGTCCTGGGAGGAAGACATCCTGGGCAACTCGGTGCTGGCGCCCGGCCAGAGTGTCATGGTCAACATCAACGACGGGACCGGCGCGTGCATGTTCGACTTCAGGGCAGTGCTGGCGAACGGACGCAAAGTCGAATTGTATGGAATGAATGTTTGCCAGATATCGTCCTGGACGGTTCGATAGCGGTGCACAAAGAGCCGGCCCCCGGCAATTGGGGTCGGCTTCTGACCGGCGCGGCTTGGTTCTCTGGTCAGCAATCCCGGTACTGGACGTGTCCTGACCAGTGCAGGACCTAGCGCGACGGCATTCGTGCAGCGTCCAGCTCCGCCCACACGTCATATTCATCCGCATTGGTCACGCGCGCCCGCACGATGTCGCCCGGCTGCACGCCGGTTGCACCGTTGAGGAACACCGAACCGTCGATCTCCGGCGCGTCCCACTTGGAGCGGCCGATGGCGCCTTCGTCATCCACTTCGTCGATGATGACGTCGACGGTCTTGCCGACCCTGGCGACCGTCACCTCCGCGCTCACCGCCTGTTGGGCCGCCATGAAACGATGCCAGCGGTCGGCCTTCACCTCATCGGGCACCGCTTCGGCGATACCGTTGGCGGCGGCACCCTCCACCGGCTCGTACTTGAAACAGCCGACACGCGCGAGCTTCGCCTCCTTGAGCCAGTCGAGCAGAATCTGAAAATCCTCCTCGGTTTCGCCCGGAAACCCGACGATGAAGGTCGAGCGGATGGCCAGGTCGGGGCAAATCTCGCGCCAGCGCCGCAGTCGCTCGAGCGTCTTCTCCTGATGCGCCGGCCGCCGCATGGCCTTGAGCACGCGCGGCGAGGCGTGCTGGAACGGAATGTCGAGGTAGGGAAGGATCTTCCCCTCCGCCATCAGCGGCAGCACCTCGTCCACATGCGGATAGGGATAGACGTAGTGCAGCCGCACCCAGGCACCGAGTGAGCCCAGCGCCTCGCACAGCTCCACGAAGCGCGCCTTGAGCATCCGGCCTTTGTACGGACTCTCGGCATACTTGATGTCGAGTCCGTAAGCCGATGTGTCCTGGCTGATGACCAGCAACTCCTTCACGCCGGCTTTCACCAGCCGTTCCGCCTCCGCCATCACCTGATTGGCCGGACGGCTCGCAAGCTTGCCGCGCAGGCTCGGGATGATGCAGAACGAGCACCGGTTGTTGCAGCCCTCGGAAATCTTCAAGTAGGCGTAGTGCCGGGGCGTGAGATGCAATCCCTCCGGCGGCACGAGATCGAGGAACGGATCGTGCAGCGGCGGCACCGCGTCGTGCACGGCCGCCACCACCTGCTCGTACTGATGCGGCCCGGTTACCGCCAGCACGCCGGGATGCTCGGCCAGGATGCGGTCCTTCTCCACGCCGAAGCAGCCGGTGACGACGACGCGCCCGTTCTTGGCCATGGCCTCGCCGATGGCGTCCAGGCTCTCCTTCTTGGCCGAGTCGAGAAACCCGCAGGTGTTCACCAGCACCACGTCGGCACCGGCGTAGTCCGGCGACAGTTCGTAGCCCTCCGACCTCAGTTTGGTGATGATGCGCTCCGAATCCACCAGCGCCTTCGGGCAGCCGAGCGAGACAAGCCCCACGCGCGGCGCAGGCTTGGCGGCGGCGCTACGGGCTTTCGGCGCGGCTTTGGCGGTCGGTTGCGGCATGGCGCGGCTTGTAGCGCCCACCGTGCGGCAAGGCAACTTTGGCCCGCTTCTGAACGGGCCACGCAACCAATTCGGACCATGGGACGTTCTATCTAAAGCGCAGCTGTTCGAGGCCTTAGGGTGGTACAGGCCACCCCGGGATCGTCAGTGCAAGTCTGTATTCACCTTGGAACGGACATTCCACCGTCGCGAATTGCTGCTGCTGTAAACTCCGCTCCGAACAACGCTCAGGGAGGAATTCATGACACGACGTTCCATGGTTGCTGCAGGCGCAGCGCTCGCGGCACTGGCGATGGTGTCAGCTGCAGAGGCGCAAACCCGCGTAGAAGTCGGCGTGCTGACGTGCAGCGCCCGCGGCTCGCAGGGGTTCATCATCGGCTCCTCACGGGAATTGCGCTGCCAGTTCAAGCGCCAGGGCCGCGACGAATACTACCAGGGCACGATCGACAAATTCGGCATCGACATCGGCAGCACCAAGCAGGCCAAGATCAGCTGGGCCGTGCTGGCGCCGACGTCGAACGTGCCGCCCCGCTCGCTCAACGGCACCTATGCCGGCGTCAGCGCCGAAGCAACTGTAGGACTGGGCGTCGGCGCCAACGCCTTGGTCGGCGGTTCGCAGCGCTCCTTCGTGCTGCAGCCGATCAGCGTGCAGGCCCAGGAAGGCCTCAACATCGCGGCCGGTGTGGCGCAGCTGCGGCTCCGGGCGGACTAGTCCCCGCGAGCACTCCCCCTGCCGCGCAGGCTCCGGCTTCGCGGCAGGGAAATTTGGGCACCGCTGCGTAGTGCCATCACGACGTCGGCACGGCGGTCATCAGCTTGCGGCGAAACTCCCCCATGTAGGCGGACAGGCTGGCACCGGGATCCTGCTTGCGGCCTAGCGTGTGCGTACCCGATTTCACGGCAATCTCGTCGTGGCCGAACACATTCTCCAGCTTGAAGATCGCGGGATTGCTGTTCCTCATCCACAGGATCAAATCAATCAGAGCCTTCTCCTGCACCGCGTTGAATTTGAGGTAGTACCCGGCCTCCGTGACGTTTTCGACCTTTTCACTGAAGCGCACTTCCTCCTCCGTGCACGTCTCGCCGAAGTAAGTCTTGTAGACGTTGCCGTGTTTCTTGACGATACCTGGACCGCATATCTCGATCCCGACCAGCTTGTTCGACAGGCCGGTCCCCAGCCGCGGATGCCAAGTCGATCCCGCGTGGTTCCCCCACCGATCCAGCAGGAACGATTGATAGACCGTCCCCCTGTTCGAGATGCAGAAGTAGCAATGATCACCCGGGATTCCCGTGCCGGTGATGGTGTTCTCCGCATCCTGGTCGCCGTTCCTCCAGCGCCCCTCAGTGGAATGCACGACCGCGCCGATCGGAAACCCGTTGACGTACCGCCCTTGCGTGGGCATCTGGAATTTTCGCACCGCTCCCGGATAGATGAGCCGATCCTCAGCCGCCGACAGGCCGAAGACTCGTCGAAAGGCGCGCGTGATCAGCGACCGGCTGAGCCTCGGATCGAGCACCGCCGGCTGATCGGGATACATATCCTCTTCGTCGTCGTGATGAGATTCAGCCATGTTGGTCCCTAAGAAATAATTCAAAATGCAACATCACCAAGCGTAGCATCGGCCGCTCGCTCTGTGCGCTGCGTATGGCGAGAATTTTTATGACCGAAAGATGTCAACCGACCTCGAGAGAGCAGCGGCGTTCGGCAATGGAGACCGCCCGCTACATCCGCAGCACGCGGAACCAGCGCGCTACGTTTAGCAGGCTCATGGCGGCCGCGGCCACGTAGGTATAGGCCGCGGCCTTGAGGATCTTGCGCGCTGCCGGCATGTCCGCGTCGCTGATGTAGCCTCCGGCCTTGAGCACGGGCAACGCACGGCGGAAGCTGGCATCGAACTCCACCGGCAGCGTCGTCGCGTGCATCAGCACCGTCATGGCGAGGATCATCACCCCGGCGAACACCTCGATGACGAGGATATGCGGCGCCTTGGCGAGCGCCATGACGATGGGTGCCGCCAGCATCACGATGGCGCCGACCTTCTCCATCCTGACCGCCTGCTTGGCCAGGCGCGTGCGCGCCTGTAGCGGCTGATAGCCGGTCGCGTCCTGCATGGCATGACCGGTCTCGTGTGCTGCGATCACGATCGCGGCCAACGATCGTCCGTTCATGTGCTGCGGCAGCAGCCGGATGACCTTGGCGTCCGGATCGTAGTGGTCGCCGAGATTGGTCTCCTCCACCTGCACATGGTTGAGCTTCATCTCATCCAGCAAATGCCGGGCGAACTCGCCGCCCGTGCCGACAATATCCGTCCGGTCGTGGGAATGCTCCGCGATCACCCGGCGCACCCACATCTGTGGCAGCACGGCAAGGCCGAACACCGCAGCCAGGATGATCAGCATGGGAACCAAGGCGGCACTCCGCGGCGCTATTGCCGGCACCAGATGTAAAGGCCGAGTTCGGCGAAAGGAAGAGCGTACCGGACTGCTCTGGCACCTCGTCAAATAGTTTCATTGCAGCACCTCGATCGACCCAAACAGGCGAAAATCAACCTTACCGCCACACCTGCCGGGAGCCTCTGACGCAACCGTCGATTCCTGCTAGATAGACGTCGCAACGCACCCGCAGGCCGCCTCTCCCATATGTCCGCCGCCGAAACATCGAAGATGAAGCCCCGCACGGAGTGGATGAAGGCCCGCCGCATCGTGGTCAAGATCGGCTCCAGCCTGCTCGTCGACCACGCGCGCGGCGAGGTCAACGCCGCCTGGCTCGAGTCACTGGCAGCGGACATCTCGGCCCTGACCAAGGCCGGCAAGCAGGTGATCGTGGTGTCGTCCGGCGCCATTGCACTGGGTCGCCATGTCCTGGCCCTGCCCAGGGGCGAGTTGCCGCTCGAACAGTCGCAGGCAGCGGCGGCCGTCGGCCAGATCTCGCTCGCCAGCGCCTATCAGGCGATCCTCAAGGCGCATGGGCTGACAGCAGCGCAGATCCTTCTCACCCTCGGCGACACCGAGGAACGCCGCCGCTACCTCAATGCCCGCCAGACCATCGCCACCCTGCTGGCGCAGCGCGCCATTCCCGTCGTCAACGAGAACGACACGGTGGCGACCACGGAAATCCGCTACGGCGACAACGACCGCCTGTCCGCGCGCGTCGCCAGCATGATGAGCGCCGACTGCCTGGTGCTGCTCTCCGACATCGACGGCCTCTATACGGCCCCCCCCGGCAGCGGCGTCGACGCGCGGCGCCTCGACGAGGTGCGCCACATCACGCCCGAGATCGAGGCCATGGCCGGCAGCGCCGGCACCGAGCTGTCGCGCGGCGGCATGGTGACCAAGATCGAGGCGGGCCGCATCGCGCTCGCCTCCGGCACCAACATGGTGATCACCTCGGGCAAAGTCATGCATCCCCTGCGCGCGCTCTCGCAGGGCGTGGCCTGCACCTGGTTCCTGGCGCCCTCCGATCCGGTCACGGCCCGCAAGCGCTGGATCGCGGGGCAGCTCGAGCCCAAGGGCGTCGTGCAGATCGATGCGGGAGCGGAAAAGGCGCTGCTGTCCGGCAAGAGCCTGCTGCCTGCCGGCGTGCAGCGCGTGGAAGGCTCGTTCGAGCGTGGCGACTGCCGTGATCATCCGCGCTGCCGACGGCCGTGAGCTTGGCCGTGGCCTTGTCGCCTATGCACGTGGCGATGCAGCACGTATCATCGGCAAGAAGAGCGGCGAAATCGCTGCCATTCTCGGCCACGCAGGCCGCAGCTGAGCTGGTGCATCGCGACGACATGGTGCTGAGCAAGGCATGAACGCAACCGTGCAGAAGAAGCCAGAAACATTGGAGAACGTCGCCGAGGCCATGCGCGCGCTCGGCGCACAGGCGCGCGAGGCCGCGCGGGCGATGGCGCTTGCGCCCGCGCAAGCCAAGAACGCTGCGCTCGTTGCCGCAGCGCGCGAGCTGCGCGCCCGGACTTCGGCCATCGTCGCGGCCAACGCTCTGGATCTCGCCGCGGCGACGGAGGCCCGACGGCCCGCCTCCTATCTCGATCGCCTGATGCTCGATCCCAAGCGCATCGAAGGCATGGCCAAGGGGCTGGAGGACATCGCCGATCTGCCCGATCCGGTCGGCACCGTGCTGGCGCACTGGACGCGGCCCAACGGCCTCGAGATCGAGCGCGTGCGCGTGCCGCTCGGCGTCGTCGGCATCATCTACGAGAGCCGGCCGAACGTGACGGCCGACGCCGGCGCGCTCTGCCTCAAGGCCGGCAATGCGGCAATCCTGCGCGGCGGCTCCGACAGCCATCATTCCAGCCGCGCCATCCAGGTTTGCCTTGCCCGCGGCCTGCGCGAGGCGGGTTTGCCCGAAACCGCCATCCAGCTCGTGCCGACCGTCGACCGCGACGCCGTCGGCCTGATGCTGAAGGGGCTCGATGGTGCCATCGACGTGATCGTGCCGCGCGGCGGCAAAAGCCTCGTCGCGCGCGTGCAGGACGAGGCGCGCGTGCCGGTGTTCGCGCACCTGGAAGGCATCTGCCACACCTACGTGGATCGCAGCGCCGACCTGGCGATGGCAAAAGCGCTCGTCGTCAACGCCAAGATGCGCCGTACCGGCGTGTGCGGGGCCACCGAGACACTGCTTGTCGATGGCGCCGCACCCCAAGGCGTCCTGAAGACCCTGATCGCCGCCCTGATCGAGGCCGGCTGCGAGGTGCGCGGCGACGCCGCCGCGCAAGCTGCCGATGCCGGGGTCAAGGCAGCCACCGAGCAGGACTGGTCGACCGAATATCTCGACGCCATCATCGCGGTGAAAACCGTCGACGGCGTCGATGGCGCGATCGCACATATTCAGCACTACGGCTCGCAGCACACCGACTGCATCGTCGCGCAGGATCAGGCCGCCGCCGATCGCTTCCTCACCCGCCTCGACAGCGCGATCGTGCTGCACAACGCCTCGACGCAATTTGCCGATGGCGGCGAGTTCGGCATGGGCGCGGAGATCGGCATCGCCACCGGCCGCCTGCACGCGCGCGGGCCCTGTCGGCGTCGAGCAGCTCACCACGTTCAAGTATATCGTGCGGGGAACGGGCCAGGTGCGGCCTGGTTAGGCCGGCAAGCCAATGGTCGGTAGGATCAAAAATTGAACCGGAGCGGCGACTGATGCCAGCGCCGCTCCGCCGTCATCGTGCGCCTAAGCGCGCTTGACGAGTCCGATCACGAGCAGCACGATGATCGCACCGATCGCAGCATTGATGATGTTGCCGATGTAGCCACCGCCGATATAGATACCGAGGCGGGGCAGCAGCCAGCCTGCAACGAACGCGCCGACAATACCGAGTACGATATTGCCGATCAGGCCGAAGCCGCCGCCTGCCATGATCTGGCCGGCCAGCCAGCCGGCAACTGCACCGATGATGAGAAAGATGATCAGCGCTTCTAGCTCCATGACTTCGCTCCATGTGCAGGCCGCTGTCCATTCACCACTGGCTCGCGGGCGGCCTTTGATCCGGGCCAAGCAGCGTGCGACGTTAGCGTGCTTCGCCATGAGCAGCTAGCGGAACGATTGCAGGCGGACAATCGGACTAGCCTGGCTTGCATGCACGAAGTCCTTTGCAGACCGGAGGTCCGTGCTAGCTTGCGGTGAGAACCGTGATATGCGCCAACAGGTTGCCTGCGTTTGCGGACAATCGTGACGGCAGCGTCACAATCGAACGGGCAAAGAACGAACGGGGAGGGGAAATGACCGGAGTTCTTGAAGGCATTCGCGTGCTCGACTTCGGGCGCTACATCGCGGGGCCCTATTGCGCGACCCTGCTCGCCGAGCACGGTGCCGAGGTGATCCGCATCGAGAAGCGCGAGGGCAGCGAGGACCGGTTCCAGGCGCCGGTGGCGGACACCGGCGAGGGCGCGCTGTTCCTGCAGATCAACCGCAACAAGCTTGGCCTCACCCTCAACCCGATGGTGCCCGAAGGCCAGGAGATCGTGCGCAAGCTGGTTGCGACGGCCGATGTCGTGATCGCCAACCTGCCGCTGCAAACGCTCAGCGCCATGAAACTCGACTACGACTCCCTGAAAGCGGTGAAGCCCGAAATTATCCTCACCACGGTTTCGGCCTACGGCAACGGCGGGCCCTACAGCGAACGCGTGGGCTTTGACGGCATCGGCCAGGTCATGTCGGGCGCCGTCTACATGACGGGCACGGAGGACCAACCCTACCGCGCCCAGGTGCCGTGGGTGGATTTCGGCACCGCCCTGCACTGCGCCTTCGGTACCATGGCGGCGCTGATGGCACGCAAGGCGACCGGCAAGGGCCAATGGGTGCAGGGCGCGCTGCTCGCCACCGCCGTCACCTTCGGCAATGCGCTGCTCATCGAGCAGGCCGTGATCCAGGCCAACCGGGTACCGACAGGCAATCGCGGGCAGACCTCGGGACCGGTCGACATCTACCGCACCACGGACGGCTGGATCCTGTGCCAGGTGGTCGGCAACCCGCTGTTCAAGCGCTGGGCCAAGCTGATGGGAGAGGCGCACTGGCTGACCGATGCGCGCTTCAAGGACGACATCTCGCGCGGCGACAACGGCGCCATCATCTCGGAGCGCATGAGCCGCTGGTGCGCGGAACGCTCAACCACCGATGCCCTCGAGATCCTGGGCGCGGCGATGATTCCGGCCGGCCCCGTGCTCAAGCCGCAGCAGACGCTGGACGACCCGCACATCAAGGCCATGGGCTTCTTCCAGGAAACCGAGTTTCCAGGCGCACCCCGGCCGGCGCCGCTCGCCAAGGTGCCGGTGTGGCTGTCGGAAACGCCGGGCTCGATCCGCCATCGCGCCCCCACGCTCGGCGAACATACCGACCGCATCCTGACGGAACTCGGCTACGACGCCGGGGCCATAGCCGCACTGCGCGAGAAGCGCGTCATCTAGCGCGGCAACTGGAAACTAGGAATGCGGCCTCGGCCTATGGGGCCTCGATCCAGCGCGTCCGCTATTTCTTGACGAACCTGCTCGCAAAGACGGCTATCACCGCGCCGATCACCGGATTGACGATGTGGCCGAGGTATCCTCCACCGAGGAGAAAACCAAACTGCGGAAACAACACGCCGCCGACCAAACCGCCAACGGTACCGATGATGAGATCGGTCTGTGTGCCGTAACTGTCTTTGACCATGATTTGGTTGGCCAGCCAGCCGACGATGGCGCCAGCACCCAACCAAAGAACAACGACTTCCATGAATGTTTCCTTCTGCCGCTCTCCAGCACTGGCACCCGCAGCCCTGGCCGGCGCGATTGCGGCGGCAATATCGCCGTTATCGCCCTTCCCGGCAAGCCGCGACAGCAACCGAATGTTGCCTGGACAACAGGCGGGCGAACAGGCGGCTCCGCGCCTTTCATTCCATGATGTGCCCGCCGTCATAGGTGCAGGCGATGCGACCGAGCGCGGCTCGCAGTGCGTCGGTGTCGAGCAACCGAGCGAGATCGCCGTCAATCGCGGGCGGGCGTGGCAGTTCCGCCAGTCCGATCAGTGCCTTTGCAACGGCTGGGCCGAATGCCCCAGCCTTCGTCGCCTCCAGTCCTCTGTCCACCAGCCGCGCGAGCAAAGCGGGCTCGAGCAACGGCAGGGTGGCGAAGAACCCCGACAGCAGCACCTTGGCGAGCGTGTGATCGGGATGATCGGGCCTGTCTGGGGCGCGGCCGAAATCCCATAGATGCTGGACGCGGTCCCACGGCGCCGGCTCGGGCGGAAACCGCGCGGCCAGTGCGGCCTCCTCCCGGGCCACGTAGAAGCGGTTGAGCCGGTCGAAGAATGCGAATGAGTATCCCGCCGCGAGCAGTGCCGGTTCCCAGTCCTGCCAGCTCTCCTTCATGCTACCCGGCGCGATGGCCTCGACCAGCACGACGCGCGGACGCCAGCGCTTGAAATCCATGCCGGCGATGGTCTCCGCCTCGGCACCCTCCACATCGATCTTCAGAAAATCGATGCTCGTCAGCCCCGCCTCCGCGCACAGGGCCGCCAGCGTGCGCACGGGCTTGCGGACGGTCGTGAAATCCGCTCCGAACTGATTGGCGCCGGCGGCGTTCTCGCGCACGGTCGTGGAGAACCCGTGCAGCTTTTCGACGATATGGAACTCCGCCTCGCCTTCGCTGCGGCCGGCAAGACAGCTCACGGTGTGATCGCGAGGACGGACATGCGCGTAGATTGAGGCGAGCGCCTCCTGCGGCTCGACGATCAGGCCACGCCAGCCCTTGAGGTAGAACCAGAAGGAGACATTGTCGGCAACCGGATGTCCTCCGCCGACATCCACGTATGTCCCGGTCTGCTGGTCGCCAAACACCAGATCGAGATGATAATCCTCGAGGTTCTGCGCATAAGAGAGCTGCATCACTTCGCCTGTTGTGTTGTTGTCCTGTCGGGTTTTAGTCGCGTATCCAGTCCATCGGAAACCAAATCCCACCAAATGGCCGCTCCATGACGCCGCCGATCCTTGCCCACGCCGGCCCGCTGCTGGCGCGCTACCAGGTCATCTTCTGCGATGTTTGGGGCGTCATGCACAATGGCCGTACAGCCTATGCCGAGTCCGGTGAGGCACTGGCGCGCTTTCGCGCCCAGGGCGGCACGGTGGTGCTGGTCTCGAATGCGCCGGTCCCCGCCGAAGGGGTCGAACGTGTACTTGAGAAAACGGGCGTGCGGCGCGACGCCTGGGACGCGATCGTGAGCTCCGGCGACATTACGCTCGCGCATATCGCGGAGAAAGGGTATCGGCGCTTGCACCGTATAGGTCCGGCCAGCCGCGACAGCCGGCTGTTTGCGCGCCTGCCGGGTTCCGATACGCCGCTCGCGGAGGCCGATGCCATCGTCTGCACCGGCCTGGTGGACGAGATCAATCATTCGGTCGCAACCTACCGGCCCCTGATCGAGCAAGGTATTGCCCGCGGACTGCCGTTCGTGTGCGCCAATCCCGATCTCGTCGTCGACGTGGGCGACAAGCGCCACCTGTGCGCTGGCAGCATCGCCGCCGAATACGAGCGCTGCGGCGGCACCGTGTTCTGGGCAGGCAAGCCGCACCCATCCGCCTACCGTGCGGCACTCAAGCGCGCCAGCGCGTTGCGCGGCGCCGAGCCGGAACGGGCACGCATTCTGGCCGTCGGCGATGCCATACGCACCGATCTCGCCGCCGCACAGGGAATGGGCATCGACGCGCTCTTCATCGCGTCGGGCATCCACAACGACGAAGTCCTGGTCGATGGCAAGATGCACCCGGACAGGCTCGCGGCCCTGTTCGCAGCCGGCACTCCGCCCGCGGTCGCCGCAATGACGCAGCTCAGGTGGTAGTGCCCGCGTCGTGGTCTGCGCCGACGCAATGTTGAGCAACGTCCTCCGCCTGGATCGACCTTGGTCCCTCGGGAAGCCCATCCATTTGCCGCATCATGTGAAAACCACCGTTTCCCTCGACTAGCCCGAGATTTGGCTGCATCCTTCGCCGGGGCTTGCAAGGAGGTGGGTAATGCGTCGCTTTTCCATGAGTTTGGTTCCGGCACTGGTGCTGGGAGCCATTGCGTTCGCGGTGGCGCCCGTGTCGGCGCAGAAAGCCGGCGGCACGCTGGTCCAGATCACCCAGCCCGAGCCGCCCAACCTGGCACCGTACATTTCCACCTCGGCGCCGATCGGCCAGGTCACCGCCAAGGTCTACGACGGCCTGCTCGAGTACGGCTTCGATCTCAAGCCCAAGCCTGCGCTGGCCGAATCCTGGGAGATCGCGCCCGACGGCAAGACCGTCACCTTCAAGCTGCGCAAGGACGTGAAATTCCACGACGGCAAACCGTTCACCTCCGCCGACGTGCAGTTCACCATCATGGACGTGCTGAAGAAGGTGCATCCGCGCGGCATCAACACCTTCCGCGACGTGACCGCGGTCGAGACACCGGACGAATATACGGCGGTGTTCAAGCTCAACAACGCCGCGCCGTACATGCTTGCCGCGCTGTCGGGCTACGAAAGCCCGATGCTGCCGAAGCACGTCTTCAGCCAGGGTGACATCCGCACCCACGCCAACGCCAACCAGCCGATCGGCACCGGACCCTTCAAGTTCGTCGAATGGCGCCGGGGCGAGCTGGTGCGGCTCGACAAGAACCCCGACTACTGGCGCAAGGGACTGCCCTATCTCGATCGCGTCGTGGTGCGCTTCATCAACGACGAGGCGACGCGAACCGCCGCGCTCGAAAAGGGCGAGGCGCATGTAGCAGGCTTCGGCGGCGTGCCCTACAACGACGCCAAGAAGCTGGCGACCCTGCCCTCGATCGAAGTCACCACCAAGGGCTACGAGATGATCAGCCCGGTGGTCGAGCTCGTCATGAACACCAAGAGGGCACCGTTCGATAATCAGAAGGTGCGCCAGGCGGTGTCGTACGCGATCGACCGCCAGTTCATCATCGACAACATCTGGTTCGGCTTCGGCAAGGCGGCGACCGGCCCGATCAGCTCCAACTTCGCGCCCTCCGGCATCTACACGGCCGACGTCACCAAGTACCAGGTGCCGGACGGCATCGAGCGGGCCAACAAACTGCTCGACGAAGCCGGCTTCCCCAAGAAGGACGGCGGCATCCGCTTCGAGATCGTGCACGACATCACGCCCTACGGGCCGGAATGGCAGCGCTTCGGCGAGGTCGTGCAGCAGCGCCTCGCGCTCGTCGGCATCAAGGCGACGCTGCGCTACGAGGACGTGGCGACCTGGCTCAAGCGCATCTACACCGACTACGACTTCTTCCTCACCTCGAACTTCCTCTACAATCTGCCCGATCCCGTGCTCGGCGTTCACCGCGCCATCCACGGCAAGCTGATCAAGCAGGGCACCGTGTTCGTGAACGGCGCGCAGTGGAGCGACCCGCGCTCGGACGAGCTGATGGACAAGGCCACCGTCGAGCCCGATCCCAAGAAGCGCGCTGAGTACTACCAGCAGGTGCAGAAGATCGCGGTGGATGGCGCGCCCATCGTCTGGGTGTTCGAGTTGAACTTCCCCACCGTCGTCAATAATCGCTACAAGAATGTGATCACCAGCCCGCTCGGCCTCTACACCAACTTCGCCGATGTCTGGCGGGAATGAAGAAGGCTGCGCCCTGCTCCCCGCGCAAGGGGAGACGGGAGGTCTTGCACGGAATAACCTATGGGTGGTGCGCGGCTGTTGCGCTATGTGATGCGGCGCCTGCTGCAGGCGGTGCCCGTCGTGCTGGGCGTGGTGGTGCTGAACTTCCTGCTGCTGCAGCTCGCGCCCGGCGATGCGGCGACCGTGCTCGCGGGCGAGGCCGGCGGCGCACCGCTCGAGTACATCCAGCAGCTGCGGCAGCGCTTCGGCCTGGACCAGCCGGTGCTGGTGCAGCTCGCGCTCTACGTCAAGAACATCCTGGCCCTCGACCTCGGCTACTCGTTTCGCAACCAGAGCCCCGTGCTGCCGCTGATCCTCGCCCGGCTGTGGCCGACGCTGCTGCTGATGGGCACGACGCTGATCCTCTCCGTTGCGGGCGGCGTGCTGCTCGGGCTGCTCGCCGCCATCTGGGTGCGCACCTGGAAGGACCACGTCATCTCGTGTTGCCGCCATCATCGCCTACGCCATGCCGCTGTTCTGGATCGGCCTGATGCTGATCCTGGTGTTCTCCATCAAGCTCGACTGGCTGCCGACGTCTGGCATGGAGGACGCTGCCGCCTTCTATGAAGGCTGGGAGCGGGTGGTCGACATCGCCAAGCATCTGGTCCTGCCCTCCATCACGCTCTCGCTCTTCTACATCGCGCTCTATGCGCGCATGATGCGCGCCACCATGCTCGAGCAGCGCGGCCTCGACTACGTCACCACCGCGCGCGCCAAGGGCCTGACCGAGCAGCAGATCACCGTGCGCCACATGGTGCGCAATGCGTTGCTGCCGGTGGTGACGGTTGCCGGCGTCCAGGTCGGCGGACTGCTGGGCGGCTCGGTCGTGGTGGAGTCGGTGTTCGCCTGGCCGGGACTCGGCCAGCTCGCGTTCCAATCGCTGTTCGCCCGCGACCTCAATCTCCTGCTCGGCATCTTCTTCATCTCGTCGTGCCTGGTGGTGGCGGTGAATATCGTCGTCGACATCGTCTATCTCATCCTCGATCCGCGCATCAGGGTCGGCTGATGCACGGCTTCTGGCGCCGCTTCCTGGGCAATCCGCGCGTCGCGCTCAGCCTCGCTGTGGCTTGCCTTCGTCGTCGCTGCTTGCTGTTGCCGCGCCGATCATCGCGCCCGGCAGCCCGTTCGCCATCGTGGCGAAGCCCTTCGCGCCGCCGCTCGGCGACTTCCTGTTCGGCACCGACTCGCTCGGTCGCGATCTCGCTGCCGGCCTGGTACACGGCGCGCGCACCTCGCTGCTGATCGCCATCCTGGCCACGCTCGCGGCCGTGGCCTTCGGCACGCTGGTCGGCTCGATCGCCGGCTTCTATGGCGGCTTCGTCGACGACGTGCTGATGCGCATCACCGAGTTCTTCCAGACCATCCCCTCCTTCATCTTCGCCATCGTTCTGGTCGCCATCCTGGCACCTTCGGGCACCAGCCTCGTCATCGCCATCGCCACCGTGAGCTGGCCGCCGATCGCGCGCGTCGTGCGCGGCGAGGTTCTCACCCTCAAGTCGCGCGAATTCGTGCAGGCGGCCATCGTGGCCGGCCAGCGCGACATGGCCATCCTGTTCGGGCAGGTGCTGCCCAACACGCTGTCGCCGCTGATCGTCACGGGCTCCCTGCTCGTCGCCAACGCCATCCTGATCGAATCCGCGCTCTCGTTCCTCGGCCTCGGCGCACCCAACCTGATGAGCTGGGGCTTCCAGATCGGCGCCGGCCGCGCCGTTCCTGCGCGATGCCTGGTGGCTCGTCACCGTGCCGGGCGATCGCCATCCTGCTCACCGTGCTGTCGATCAACCTGGTCGGCGAAGGTCTCAACGACGCGCTCAATCCGAGGCTGAGAGACCTGTGAGCGACGCCGTCCTTCGCATCGAAGAGCTCACCGTCAGCCTGCCGTCCTGGGCCGACCGGCCGCATGCCGTCGAGCGGCGTCTCGCTGGAGGTGATGCGCCGCGAAATCCTGTGCGTGGTCGGCGAATCCGGCTCCGGCAAGTCGGTGATGGCCAAGGCGATCCTGCGCCTGCTGCCCGAGCCGCATGTGCGCGTCACCGGTGGCCGCGTGCTCTACGACGGCCAGGATCTGCTCACGCTTGCCGCCCGAGGACATCCGCAGCGTGCGCGGCGGCCGCATCGCCATGATCTTCCAGGAGCCGATGGTGGCGCTGAACCCGCTGATGACCGTCGGCCGCCAGACCGACGAGATCATCGAGGTGCACACCAGGCTGCGCCCCGCCGAACGCCGCAAGCGCGTGGTCGAGGTGTTCGGCGACGTGCGCCTGCCGGAGCCCGAGCGCATTCTCTCCAGCTACCCGCACGAGCTGTCGGGTGGCCAGCGGCAGCGCGTCATGATCGCCATGGCGTTGGCGCTGGAGCCTGCGCTGATCATCGCCGATGAGCCCACGACCGCGCTCGACGTCACCACCCAGGCGCAAATCCTCAAGCTGCTCAAGGAGCTGCAGGCCAAGCACGGCACCGCCATCATGTTCATCACCCACGACTTCGGCGTGGTGGCCGAGATCGCCGACCGGGTGGCCGTGATGCGGCATGGGACACTGGTCGAGCATGGCCGCGCCGAAGATGTCCTCACGCGCCCGCAGCACGACTACACGCGCGCCTTGATCGCCGCCGTGCCGAGCCTGGTTCCACGCCACGTCGTGCGCGACGGGGCGTCGGAGCCGGCGAAACGTGTTCTTCTCTCGGTTTCAGGCGTGGAGAAGAGCTTTGCCGGGCGAGGCGGCACTTTCATGATCGGCCGGCAGCGCGTGCAGGCGGTCGCCGGCGTCAGCCTCGAGGTGCTGAAGGGCCGATCGCTGGCGCTGGTCGGCGAATCCGGTTCGGGCAAGTCGACGCTCGCCCGCTGCATCGTCGGGCTGGAACGCGCCGACAAAGGCGCCATTGTGCTCGAGGGCGAACGACATCGCGGGACTGTCGCGCGCCCGGCTGCGCCCCTATCGCAAGGCGCTGCAGATGGTGTTCCAGGACCCGTTCGCCTCGCTCAACCCGCGCTGGCGCGTCAGCGATATCATCGCCCAGGGTCCCATCATTCATGGCACGCCGCGCAAGGTGGCCCTGGATGAAGCGCGCGAGCTGCTGCGGCTGGTCGGTCTCGACCCCAAGGCGGCGGAGCGCTATCCGCACGAGTTCTCCGGCGGCCAGCGCCAGCGCATCGGCATCGCCCGCGCGCTCGCGGTGAAGCCGAAGCTGATCATCGCCGACGAGCCGGTGTCCGCCCTCGACGTCTCCGTGCAGAAGCAGGTGCTCGAGCTGCTGGACGAACTGCGCAAGACCTTCGACCTCTCCATGCTGTTCATCACGCACGACCTGCGCGTCGCCGCCCACGTCTGCGAGGAGATCGCCGTGATGAAGGACGGCGTCATCGTCGAGCAAGGCAGCACGGCCGATATTTTCGCGCGGCCCCAGCATGCCTATACGCAGGCCCTGCTCGCCTCCGTTCCCGGCCGGGCCTGGCAGACATGCACGCGGACGCTCAACGGCCCTTGAACTTCGCCTTGCGCTTTTCCATGAAGGCGCGGCGGCCCTCGATGTAGTCCTCGCTGGCAAAGCAGGCCTTGATGGCCGCGTCGATCTCAGCCATCGGGCGCCGCTCGGGATCCTCCACGGCCGCATTGATCGCCATCTTGGCTGCCTTGACGGTAAGGGGCGCGTTGCCCCCTATCGTGGAGGCAAAGGTGCGCACGTAGCTCTCCAGCTCCGGCTCGGGCACCACGCGGTTGACGAGACCCATGATGCGCGCGTCCTCGGCCGTGAACTTGTTGGCCGAGAAGAAGATTTCCTTGGCGAAGGCCGGACCGACGATGTCGACCAGGCGCTTGATGCCGGGATACTTGTAGCCGAGGCCCAATTTGGCCGCCGGCACCGAGAACACCGAGTTCGCCGAGCAGATGCGCACATCGGTGTTGAGCGCGATAGCTACTCCGCCACCGATGCAGATGCCGCGGATCATGGCGACCGTAGGCTTGGTCGCTTCGATCAAGGCGCGGTGCGCCGCTTCCCCCGCAGCGTCATAGATCTTGATGTTTTCCTCGGCGCTGCGCTTGGCCTCGAACTCGGAGATGTCGGCTCCGGAGACAAACGCCCGCTCGCCGGCGCCGGTCAGAACGATCACGCGCACCTCTGGGTCGCCCTCGAAGTCGGCGATGATGTCGGGCACGGCGCGCCACATCTCGTACGACATGGCGTTGTGCTTTTCCGGCTGGTTGAAGATCATCCAGCCGATGCCGTTATCCTTGCGGGCGATCATCTTGGTTGTGCCGAGGTTCACGCGTTTTCTCCTCTCAGGTCGGTTGGCGACGGCGTAAGCCGCACGCAGCATCGTTGCAAACTAACGCATTCTCATCGCCACGTGAGTGGCGCTCGTTTCAGGTCACCAGCACGATCTTGCCGAAATGCTTGTTGGCCCGCATGTGCGCGAGCGCAGCAGCGGCCTGGTCGAGGGGGAAGGTCTTGTCGATCGGCAGCTTGAGCCTGCCGCCTTCGATGTCGCCCCACAGGTCGGCGCGCATGCGCCGCACGATCTCGCGCACCTCCTCGACCGAGCGCGTGCGGAAGGTGACGCCGATGTAATCGATGCGCTTGAGCGCATGCAGGTCGAAGTCGAACTCGCCTTTGAAACCCCCGAGCCGGCCGACGTTGACGATGCGGCCGAGCACGGCGGTGGCCTTCATGTTCTCGTTGGCGACGCTGGCCGATACCTGGTCGATGATGAGATCGACGCCCTTGCCGTCCGTAGCCGCCAGCACCTTCTCCGACCAGTTGGGCTGCGTCGTGTCGATGGCGAGATCGGCGCCGAACTCCTTCAGGCGCTCGCGCCGTGCCGCATTGGTCGACGTGCCGATGACGAGGCGTGCGCCCTTCAGCTTGGCGATCTGCAGGCCCATCAGGCCGACGCCCGAGCTGGCGCCCTGGATCATCACCGCATCTCCAGCCTTCAGCCGGCCGGCGGTGACGAGCGCGTTGTGCATGGTCTGCAGGGCGATCGGCAGCGTCGCCGCCTGCTCGTAGCCCATGTTGTTGGCCGGGATCGGCGACACACGCCCCCAGTCGGCAACGCGCATACTCGGCGTAGCCGCCGCCGCCCGAGCACATGACGCGGTCGCCCGGCTTGACGCTCTTGACCTCGCTGCCGACCGCCTCGACCTCGCCTGCGAACTCAAGTCCCAGTACGGATGCCCAGGTCCGCCCGCACTGCCGTGCATATGGCCGGACGCCATGAGGAGATCGGCCCGGTTGAGACCGGCCGCCCGCACCCGCACCAGGACCTGTTGCGGCGACGGCTTGGGTTTGTCCACGTCGCGAACTTCGATCCCGTCCCCCGTCAGCACTGCGGCCTTCATGTACGATTCTCCCAATCGGAACAGTCACGTCTCGTCTCGAATAGCCGAGAGGCGTCATATTCGCCTCCGGCCCATGTGTGCTCTGGAATTAAGCCTCACGCGCCCCTAGATTGCGCCACGGGAAGGCAAGCCGCAAATCATAACCAAGCATACCCCTCCCGCTCCAGCCGCTTCCGTCACATCCGTCAAGACAGGACCCATGGCGAAACCAGTAGATACGTCCAATCTTGCCACGCTGCCCGCGCTGATCTTCGGCTCGCGCTGGCTGCAGCTTCCGCTCTACCTGGGCCTGATCGTCGCCCAGGGCGTCTACGTCGTCCTGTTCCTCAAGGAACTGTGGCACCTCATCACGCACGCCACGACGTTCACCGAGCAGCAGATCATGCTGGTCGTGCTGGGGCTGATCGACGTGGTGATGATCTCCAACCTGCTGGTGATGGTGATCGTCGGCGGCTACGAGACATTCGTGTCGCGCCTGCGCCTGCAGGGCCATCCCGACCAGCCCGAATGGCTCGACCACGTCAACGCCAGCGTGCTGAAGATCAAGCTGGCGATGGCCATCATCGGCATCTCGTCGATCCATCTGCTGCGGACCTTCATCGAGGCCGGCAACATCGGCCAGCCCGGCGCGCGCTACACGGAAAGCGGCGGTGATGTGGCAGACCATCATCCACGTCGTGTTCATCCTGTCCGCCATGGGCATCGCCCTGGTCGACCGCATGGGCAACTACACGCCGGCGATCAAAGCGCACAAGGTGGAGTAGGCACTCCCGCGCGAGTGACAAGCTGCGCAGCACGACCGGTTTGCGCATGTTGCCGGGCGGCTGCTAGGCTGCGGCCACAAGGCGGCGGCGCAACCACGCGTGAACGTTCGCTGCCAATCCCCGGGGAAACATCATGCAACGAACCAGCACCAGTCGGTTTCTTGCCGGTGTTGCGGCGCTGATATTCCTTGCAGCTTCCGGACCGGCAGCCGCTCAGAATTTTCCGTCCCAGACGGTCAAGATCATCGTTCCCAATCCGGCCGGCGGAACAGCCGATGCGCTGCCCCGCATTATCGGCGACGCCCTCGGCAAAGTCTGGAACCAGGCAGTGGTGGTCGAGAACCGCGCGGGTGCCGCCGGCAACATCGGTGCCGAGTCCTTCTCGCGCGCAGAACCCGACGGCTATACGTTGTTCGCCTCGCCGCCGACGACGCTGGCCATCAACCAGGCGCTCTACAAGAAGATCAACTACGACCCGACGAAGTTCAAGGCGATCACCATCATCGGCAGCTCGCCCAACGTGCTGATCGTCAATCCGAAGCTCGGCGTGTCGACGGTCAAGGAGTTGATCGCGAAGGCCAAGGCCGAGCCCGGCGCCATCGCCTACGGCTCGCAGGGCATCGGCGCCACGTCGCATCTCACCACCGCCCTGTTCGAAACGATGGCCGGCGTGAAATTCAACCATGTGCCCTACCGCGGCACGGCGCCCGCCATGAACGACCTCGTCGGCGGCCATATCCTTTTCATGTTCGACAACCTCGCCTCGTCGCTGCCGCAGCATCAGGCCGGCAAGCTCAAGATCCTCGCCGTGTGTACGCCGCAGCGCTCGCCGCACCTGCCCGACGTGCCCACCATGTCGGAGGCGGCGCTGCCGGGCTTCACGTCTGTCGCCTGGTTCGGATTGGTGGCGCCGCCGGGCACGCCCGACGACATCGTCGAGAAGATCAACAAGGATGTCGTGGCCGTGCTCAAGAGCGATGATATCCGCAGCAAGTTCCAGGCCCACGGGGCCGAGCCGATCGGCAATTCGCGCAAGGATGCGGAAGCCTTCATGCAGGCGGAGCGTGCCATGTGGGGCGATGTGATCGAAAAGGCGAAGCTGAAGGCACCGGAGTAGCCGGGGCGTGCCGCGAATCGCCCCAAGTCTGCCTTGAGCGCTGATCAGACAAACCTTGCCACAGCGCTGGTGGGAAGTTGTGACCCGGAGCGGCCGCGTAGTGGACCTCAGCATCGGCGTGTATGATCTGTGGTCACGCTGGGAGGCACCGATCGACCGCTGCAATGCCCCAAATACTCTATGAAGAATACTATCGCGCATTGATGGCCGTTATCGAGGCGCGCCTCGAGCCTTTCGGGTTCTCTCGAAAGGGCGTGAATTTCTACTTTGGCCACAATGGCAACTGGGCCGTCGTCAATGTGTGGAAGAATCCGAAAAACAGCCCTTCAACCTCGCGATTTATCGTCGAGGTTGGGATCTTTTCATATTCGGTCGCATGCTGCGAAGGTGCGGTCGAGAGGAAGCCACCGGTCTACAGATGCCACTGGCGCAGGTATCTGCGCGAGCAGTGGTGGGAGATCCTGGCGGAGACAGACCCCAACGCTCTTGCAGCCGAGGTCAGCACATTGGTGGAGGCTGCCGTCCCGGCGATGTTGCCGCTGTTGACGAGCGATCACGAGCTGGCGAAGGCGTTTGGCCCACCGGATGGAGTGCGTTTTCCCGAGAAGTACTATCAAACCATCCTGTTCAAGTCCGCGGGCGATGTTGCGAACTACGAGGCCGGGGAGAAAGCCGTAGCGCGCGTCGCACGCAATCCGCAATACCGGAGTGTCTGGAAAGACAAGTATGAGCGGCTGCGTCGCTGGGAAATTGATCAAACCACGGGCATTTGACGGCCGCTCCTGGCACCAGGCCGAAGTTGCGGCTCGGCTTGACGAGGTCGGCTTGTGGACGCCAAGCTGATGCTCCACAGCGACCCTGACATTGGGTCCATGCTTCAATGTATTGCTGAGAGTCGACATGAGGCAAAACCCGCTACGAGTTGCGGTCGTCGGCGGCGGCATCGGCGGTGTTGCGACCGCCACCGCGCTGCTCCGGCGGGAAATCGACGTGCACCTTTACGAGCAGGCGCCAGAGCTCACCGAGGTCGGGGCCGGCGTCGCGATCCAGCCCAATGGCGTGCGCATGCTGGAGCGCCTCGGCCTCGGCGACGAGCTCCGCCGCTATGGCGCGCGGTTCGTCGAGCCTCAGTTCCGGAACGCGGACGGCTCCTTCGCCGCGGCGATGTGGCCACCGGAGCTGGCCGGCAAGATCGAATTCTACGGCATGCACCGCGCCGACTTGCTGGCCATGTTCGTCGGCAAGCTGCCTGCCGGCATCGTGCACACCGGGCACAGATGCATCGGTTTCGAGCAGGACGACGCACAGGCCACCCTCACGTTCGCCAACGGCAATCGCACCACCGCCGATGTCGTGATCGGGGCGGACGGCATCCATTCGACGCTACAGCAGTTCGTGGTTGCCCCGTCCTCTGCCGCTGTTTTCGGGACAGGTCGCGCACCGGGGCATCATTTCCGCAGCCAGCGTGGGATGGCGGCCCGGCGCGATGCGCAACTGGCTGGGCGCGGGCAAGCATTTCCTCGTTTTCCCGTGCGCGCCAACGAGCTCGTCAACTACGTCGGTTTCGTCACGACAGAGGAACAGACACGCGAGTCCTGGTCGGCTCCCGGCGACCCTGCCGCCCTCGCGCGGGAATTCGCAGGCTGGGACCCGATGGTGGAGGCCATCCTTGCGCAGGCGAAGCACACCTTCCGCTGGGGCCTCTACGACCGCGAACCATTGGCGACCTGGACCAAGGGTCGGCTGACGCTGCTGGGCGATGCGGCGCATCCTATGCTGCCGCATGCAGGACAGGGCGCCAACCAGGCCATCGAGGACGCCGTCGCGGTCGCGGCTGTCCTGGCGCGCACAACGCGGGCATCGGCGCCGCGCGCGCTGCAGATCTACGAGCAGCTGCGTCGCGACAGGACCGCCGCCGTGCAACAGCGCTCGCGCTTGAACGGCGCGCGCTACGATGCATCAGGGGATCAGGTGCCACGCGCGCGACCGAGCGCTCGCCGCCCAGGCTCAGGAGCGCGCCTGGATCTGGAACTACGATGCGCAAGCGGAAGCCGAGAAGGCAGCGGCGGCGCTCTGACGAAGCCTACCCGTGACTATCTCGAACCGAGGAAATCCTTGAACACCATGTCCGGCGACGACGGTGTTGTGCCGCGAGGGCGAGACGCGTCCCGCCCACACGTCCGTCGCCGTGGCGCGCTTGAACGCCATGATGCCGTCCTCGCGCCAGCCCTTGGCGCCCTTCTCGCGCACGGCGATGCGGGCGACGTCGTTGTTGAACTCGGTGACGTACATGGAGCGCAGCGCCGCGAACGGGCGGCCGTCGACCGGCCTGTCGAAGGCAACGTCCAGCGCATTCAGGTTCTGATCGGTCTTGGCCATCGCCACGGTTGCCGAGCCGCCGCGCTCGAATGACGAGCGTGAAGGTCTTGGTCTTCGGCTCGAAGGCGACCTCCTTGATCTTCACGATCGGCCGCTGGTCGACCTCCACCGGCCCGATCAGGAACGACGAGCCGAACGCGGTCGGCGCGAGGCCCTGCGGCGCCAGCGGCCGCAGGCGCCAGTAGCCGTCCTGCGGATAGAGCACCAGCACCTCCTCGCCGCCCATGGGCCGGATCATCCACACCTGCAGCAGGTGGATGTTCTTCTCCACGCGGTCGCCGATGCGCACGGTCGCCGTCGACGGCCGCCAGAAGTCGGCGAACGTCAGGCCGACCACCCAGAAATCGATCTGCTCATAGAGCGTGGTGCGCTTGGGCGGCTGCGGCGTGCCGGCCTTGGGATCGCCGGAGCGCGGTGCAGCCGGTCCAGTCGGCCTCGAAGCTGTCGCGCTGGATGGTGCCGATGTAAGCCGGATGCGCCGCCTCGATGCGGAAGCGGCGCACGTCCTTCGACGCGAGATTGAGCGTGACGTTGTCCTTCTCCGCGCACAGCACCGGCTCGCTGGCGTTCGTCACTTCGACGGCGAGGGGCGCGGGGGTTTGGGCGACGGCTTGGAGCGAGCAGCAATCGCAGCAACCAGAAAGCACGAGAGTTGCCACGAACGCCGCGCGACATTCCCTCCCCGCCTGTGGGGGAGGGCGAGGGAGGGGGGGATTGCAGGACGCCCGCCGTAGGAATTCCCCCCACCCCTAACCCTCTCCCCACGAGGGGGAGAGGGAATCCGGGCGGCGACCGCTGGCTAGCTCTGCAGAACACAATAAACGTCCCCGGAATTGGCCTCGTGCGGCAGGCCGGCGATGTGGGCGGCCATGTCGGCCTTGGAAATCCACGTGTCGAACGTCAGCACCTGGCTCTCGCCCAGCGCGATGTCGAAGCCGTAGGGCCCGAGCGAAGCTAGCCGATCGAGGCAGCGCTGCGCCACGTCGCGCTGGATCGTGGTGAACTCGAAGGAAAGCTTGGGCAGCGGCCGGCTCAGCCCCGCCAGCACCGTGTCCTCGAAGCCCTCCACGTCGATCTTGGCGAACGCCGGCGCACCGTATTGGGCAACCAGCGCATCGAGAGTTGTGCATGGCACCTCGATGGTCTGGTCCCACACCTGGCCTTCCCAGCCGCCGGCGCCGTCGGCCGCACTGATGAAATCGGCCGAGGCGGTCGACACGGTCGGGTTGGCCGAGTTGATCCGCAGCGTCAGCTTGCCGGGCTCGGCGCCGCACGCCGACTCAACCAGCGTCACGTCGCCATCGCCGGCATAGATCGCGCGGATCGCCACGCGCGCACAGCGGCTGCGGCTCCAGCGCCACCACGCGCGCGCCGAGGCGGCGAAAACTGCCGATGCGGTCGCCGACGTGGGAGCCGATGTCGAACGCGAGATCGCCCGGCCTGACGAAGCGCGCATAGAGCGCATCCATCGCCGCATCGCGCGGCGGATCGCCGTAGTAGACATCGAGCGAACGGCGCAGCGGTGCGAAGGCCGGGTCGGCGCGCAGCTGGAGAGTGTGGTGTCGACAGTCGTCATCGCGTGGCCATCACCTCAAGCCGCCTACCGGTACCGTCAGTCCGCAGGCTGATGCGTTGCACCCAAATGGCGCTCAAGTGCGCAGGGCGGTGCCTGGATCCGCCTCTGCGGGGATGACGTTGCTTCAGTGGGCACCTTACAATTGGCGTCATCCCGCGAAGGCGGGAACCTAGTCCACCAAGCGATAGAGGTGCCGGTGCATTGACAAGTCGCTCGGGATCCGAACAGCACAGTAAAGTTGCGCTGCCTTAGGCAATCCTTCGCCTTCGCCTGCAACATCACCGCCCGCTTCCCATCACCGCGCTGACCTCAGCCGGCGTGTTGAAGTCCTCCGGGATGCCGCAAATGCCGAGCCACTGCAGGAAGCGGCCGAAGCGCGGATCGGCCGTCAGCACCGCAAACGGAACGGCGAGCAGATAGCCCGCCGTCAGCGGCAGGCTCCACCAGAACACCGCCGGCTCGATCAGCAGCAGCGCGCCGCACACCAGCACGCCGAACAGCGTCTGCGGCCACAGGTTGCGCGCCGCGTCTTCCCACGACAGGCGTTGCGCATCGCGCGACTGCCCACCCCACACCACCGACTTCCCGAACGCCAGGCCGATCATGAAGATCGACGTGCGGATGGTCGACACCGCGCCCTGCAGGAACGAGAACACCAGCTCGATCGCCGCACCGGCAATGAAGCGCAGCCAGCCGCCGTAGCGCGCAACGCCGCCGCGCGTCAGCATCGCATCGATGAGGCCCGGCGATCTTCGGCATCAGGTACATGGTGAAGAACGTGATGTAGAGGCCGATGGCGAGCTTGACCGGAAAGTCCGCAATGCTCTGCGCCTGCCATGCCGCCACCGGCAGCAGCGCGATCATCAGCGTCCAGGCGGGGATGCCGATGAACATCAGGATCGCCCACACGAGCTGGAAGCGGCTCATGGGATAGAGCCCCGGCAGGTCGAGCAGCTTGATGTACTGCATGTTGCCCTGGCACCAGCGCACGTCGCGCTGGGCGAACTCGAGCATGGTCGGCGGGTTCTCCTCCCAGCTGCCGCGCTCTTCCGGCAGCACGCGCACCTCGTAGCCGGCGCGGCGCATCAGGGTCGCCTCCACCTGGTCGTGCGAGAGCACGTGGCCGCCGAGCGGCGGCTTGCCGGACAGGATCGGCAGGCCGCACTGCTCGTGGAACGGCTTGATGCGCACCAGCGCGTTGTGGCCCCAGAACGGGCCGCAGTCGCCGACCCACCAGGCCTGCCCCATGGTGTAGGAGCGCATGCCGTGGCGCATGCCGAACTGGAAGATGCGCGCGAAACCCGCTCGACGACGGCATGCCGACGACCAGGCTCTGCAGGATGCCGATCTTGGGATGGGCCTGCATCATGCGCACCATGCGCACGATCTCGGGCCCGGCCATCAGGCTGTCGGCGTCGAGCGGCAGCATCAGGGCGAAGTCCCTGCCCCAGCGCTCGCAGAAGTCGTGCACGTTGCCGGCCTTGAAGGCGGTGTTCTGCTCGCGCCGGCGGTAGACGATGCGGTCGCCATCCGGATCGGCGGCCTTCCAGGCCTCGACGGCTTTCTCCTCGGCAGCGGCGACGGCCGGATTGTTGGTGTCGCTCAGCACGAAATAGCTGAAGCTGAGCGCCCTCGCCCGTGGCATCGACGCTGGCCTTGACGGTCTTCAGGCGCAGGATGGCCCGGCCGGGGTCCTCGTTGCGCACGGTCATGAAGATGGCGGTCTTGATGCCGATGGGCGTCGGCTGATCGCCGGCCGCCGCATAGGGCGCCACCTCGGCCATCGCATCCTTGCGGAAGTGCAGCAGCCACAGGCCGATCAGGGAGTTCCAGAAGCCGAGCACCGTCCAGGGCGTGCCGAATGCGAAGCAGACGAACAGGATCACGTCGACCCAGGTCCAGCCGCCGGCGCCCAGCACCAGGCGAGCCACCCACAGCATGGCCAAATAGGTCACCACGTTAAGGCCGAACACGATCTGGCGCCGGCGCGTCAGCTCGTCGATGGACTGGAGGCCCGTCGGTGTCGTAAGGCTCAAGGCAGCCGGAGGCAGGCGCCCCGGGGCAGAGGTATCGAGGCTGTCGCTCATGCAATCAGTGTCCGAATCGTGGCGTGTGCGGACCCCATGACAGGCCGCGGCGGTAAGATGATGACGCGCCGGTCCACCGGCAAGGTCCGCGTCGCCCGGTCCCTCTGGTATGCCAGGAAGGGCGTGGCGGAGCTGCGCACCGCCCGCCTGGCTCCGCCCGCGCCGGGCGAAGCGCTGCGTGCGCACGCTGTTCAGCGGCATCAGCCGCGGCACCGAGAGGCTGGTGTTCGAGGGGGGCATCGGCCAGAGCGAGTGGGAGCGCATGCGCTGCCCAATGCAGGAGGGCGCGTTCCCGTTCCCAGTAAAATACGGCTATTGCGCGACAGGCGTGGTCGAGGACGGGCCGGCGGAGCTCGTGGGCCGGCAGGTGTTCTGCCTCCATCCGCACCAGGATTTTTTCAACGGTGCCGATTACCGCACTGGCGCCGATCCCTGACGATGTGCCTCTGCGCACGAGCCACTTTGGCCGCCAACATGGAAACCGCCCTCAACGCCGTCTGGGACAGCGGCGCGGGCCCCGGCGACCGCATCGTGGTGGTGGGTGCCGGCATCGTGGGGCTGTTGGTCGCATCCCTCGCCGCGCGGCTGCCGGGCGCGACGGTGACGGCCGTGGACACGGACGAAAGCCGCCGCGCGCGTGGTGGAGGCCCTGGGCGCCGGGTTTGCCCGGCCGGAGCACGCACCGGCCGATGCCGACATCGTCTTCCACTGCCAGCGCCACCAGCGCCGGCCTCAACACCGCCATCGCTTGCGCCGGGCTCGAAGCGACCATCGTGGAGATGAGCTGGTACGGCAGCAAGCCGGTCCAGGTGGACCTCGGCGGCGCGTTCCACAGCCGCCGTCTGAAGCTCGTGTCCTCCCAGGTCGGCATGGTCTCGCCAGGCCGGCGCGCGCGCTGGGACTACCGGCGACGCCTGGACGCGGCGCTGCGCCTGCTCGCCGAGCCGGCGCTCGATGCTCTGGTGGCGGAGGAGATCGCCTTCGACGATGCGCCGCGGCGCCTGCCGCAAATCTTTGCGCCGGGCGCGCACGGTCTTGCCCCAGTTATCCGCTACCCGAACTCCTGACACATCTGGAGACACCCATGTTCGCCGTTGAGGTCCGTGACCGGATCATGATTGCCCACAGCCTGCCCGATCCGTTCTTCGGGCCGGCCGCAAACATGCATGGCGCCACCTTCGTGGTCGACGTCGCCTTCTTCCGCGAGACGCTCACCAAGCAGAACGTGGTGGTCGACATCGGCGCCGCGCTCGACGTGCTGAACAAGACGCTCAAGCCGCTGGCCTACCAGAACCTCGACGAGCTGCCGCAGTTCAAGGGCAAGCTCACCACCACCGAGTTCCTCTGCCGCCATGTGTTCGACGCCATGGCCAAGGCCGCCAAGGACGGCGCGCTGGGCGACGACGGCAAGGGCCTCGCCAAGATCCGCGTGACCCTGCACGAGACCGACCTGGCGCGCGCGTGGTTTGAAGGACCGGTGTGATGGAACTCTGTCATCCCGGAATTCGCGCCAGCGAATATCCGGGACCCAGCCAGCATCCGTGGCCGCTGGAGTCCCGGCGCTTCGTGCTGACGCACTGCGGCCGGGATGACAGCGCGTCATGACCTCGGCCGCCTTCGCCATTCCCGGCGACATCACCCTGGCCACCGGCGGCTACGCCTATGACCGCCGCGTCATGGCGCTGTTGCCGACGTTCGGCGTGGCGATGCGCCATCTCGCTCTTCCAGGCGGCTTTCCGGCACCGACAGCGGCCGATCTCGCCGAAACGCGGCGGCTGTTGGCGGATGTGCCTGCCGAAACCATCATTCTTGCCGACGGGCTCGCCTACGGCGCCATGCCGGCCGAGTTGATCTCGTCGCTGCAGCAGCCCGATCGTCGCGCTTGTGCATCATCCGCTGTGCCTGGAGGCCGGCCTCGACAAGGCCGCGCCAGGACGAACTCTACGCGCTGGAGAAGGCCGCTCTTGCGCGCGCCCGGCACGTCATCGTCACCAGCCCGAGCACCGCGGACACGCTCGCCGCAGACTTTGCCGTGCCGGCCGGGAAAATCACGGTCGCCGAGCCGGGCACCGATCCGGCAGAGCGCGCACGCGGCACCGGGCAACCCGCTACAGTTGCTGGCGGTGGGTTCGATCGTGCCGCGCAAGGCCTTGACGTGCTGGTGCGCGCACTGGCCTGCGTAAAAAGCCGCGACTGGCGGATTGCCATAGTCGGACCCACCGATCGCAGCGAACAGGCCTTCGCGGCGCTGCAGGCGGCCATCGAAGACACCGGACTTGGGCCACACATCGCGCTCACTGGCGCGGTCGGCCAGGAGCAGTTGGACAAATTCTATGACGCTTGCGACCTCTTTGTGATGCCGTCGCTCTACGAGGGCTACGGCATGGTGCTGGCGGAAGCGATGGCGCGCGGATTGCCGATCGTATGCACCACCGGCGGGGCTGCTGCCGCCACCGTCCCCGACGCCGCGGCCATCAAGGTGCCGCCCGGCGACGTGCAGGCGCTCGGTTCGGCGATCAGCCGTGTGCTCGATGATCCGCCGCTGCGCCGAAGAATGAGCGACGCCGCCTGGGCTGCCGGCCAGAAATTGCCACGCTGGGACGATACGGCGCGTAAGATTGCCGACGTCATCAGGAATGTTTCGCCATGAGCGGATTCGACGCCAGCTGGCTGGACCTGCGCGAGCCGGCCGATCATCGCTCGCGCAGCGAGGAGCTGGCGAAGATGCTTACGCGCCACCTCGGGCACCGCGGCCAAACCTCCATCGTGGATATGGGCTGCGGCACCGGCTCCAACCTGCGCGCGACTGCACCGCTGCTCGGCGCCGAGCAGCACTGGACACTGGTCGATTACGACCCGCGCCTGCTGGACGCGGCCATCGAACGCCTGTCCGCGTGGGCCGGCCGGGCAGAGCACAAGAACAACCAGCTTGTGCTGAGCAAAGGCGGCAAGCGGATCACGGTGCGCCTGCATCGCGCCGATCTCGCCCGCGACCTCGAGCGCGTTTTCACCGTGAAGCCCGATCTCGTCACGGCGTCGGCGCTGTTCGACCTGGGCTCGGCCGATTTCATTTCCGAAGTCGCAGCCGAGGTCGTGCGCTGCCGCGCGGCCTTCTACACCGTCCTGACCTACAACGGACAGCAGCGCTGGACCCCCAAGCATGACGCCGACGCGGCCATGGCCTCTGCCTTCCGCGCCCATCAGACGCGCGACAAGGGTTTTGGCGATGCGGCCGGACCGATGGCACCGGCACTGCTGTCGGCGGCGTTCGACGCGGCCGGCTATTCGGTAAGCGAGGGCGATAGCGCCTGGCGCCTGGAAGCCGGCGATGAAACCTTGATCGCGGCGCTGGTGCCGGGGTTCGCCGGCGCCGTGCGCGAGACCGAGCTGGTGCCCGAGGAGAAGATCGGTGCGTGGCTCAAAGTCTCACGCGCCGGCGCCCTTGTCGGCCACACCGACACGCTGGCGCTGCCGCCTTAGTGCGTGCGGGGAAACGCGCTTGCCTCGCGGAGCGGGACGCTTCAGGATCGCCCTGGCGATCAAAGCGAGGTGCGTCATGGCTGCGGAACCCTATGACATCGTGGTGGGCCGCAACGATCTCACCAATGTCCGGGTGATCCCCGCATTGCCTGTGGTGGTCGGGACGGACCAGGCGCACGTGGTGATCGAGTCCTACGCGCTGACGGCCAACAACATCACCTATGGCGTCGCCGGCGAGACGATGAAGTATTGGAACTTCTATCCGGCGGCAGCGGGTATGGGGCGGATTCCGGTCTGGGGTTTCGGGAGGGTCGTGCTGTCCAGCCGGCCGGATGTGGCGGTGGGCGAGCGGCTCTATGGCTACTGGCCCATGTCGAGCGATGTGGTGCTGACGATCGGGCGCGCAACGCCCGCGGTGCTGACCGAGACGAGCCCGAACCGCGCGGAGTTGGCCTCAGTCTACAATTCGTATGTGCGCGTGGCGGCCGATCCGGGCATGCCGCCTGGCAGCGAGCCGTACGTGTCCCTCGTCCGGCCTTTGTTTACGACGTCGTTCCTGATCGATGATTTCCTGGCCGACAACGATTTCTTCGGCGCCAAGACCGTGCTGATCACGAGCGCATCGAGCAAGACGGCGATGGGGCTCGCCCACTGCCTCAAGCAGCGAGGTGCGGGGCGGCCGGAGATTGTCGGGCTCACCTCCAAGGCCAATGCCGCGTTCGTTGCCGGGCTCGGCACCTACGATAGCGTCGTGACCTATGACGCGATCGGCGGACTGCGTGCGCCAACGGGCGCTGTGGTCGTGGACATGGCCGGAGGCGAGGCGACGCTGCGCGCGGTTCATGTGGCGCTCGGCGACGAGCTGAAATATTCGTGCCGGGTCGGGTTCACGCAGTGGCAGGACGCAAAGGCGGTGATCAAGGATCTGCCTGGCGTGCGGCCGGTCTTCTTCTTCGCCCCGGATCGCGTCAAGCAGCGCTTGGCGGATTGGGGGCCGAAGGAGTTTGCCACACGGGTTGGAGGCGCGTCAGCGGCATTCGTTGCGGATGCACAGCGCTGGCTGAAGCTCGAGACCCATCGCGGGCCCGAGGCGATCGTTGCGGCTTACCGCACGGTGTTGCAAGGCGATGCGCGGCCCGACGCTGGCATCATCTGCGTGCCCTGAGCCGACCCGTTGCCGCCAGCGGCCAGCTAGCCAGACCGGACGGCTAGGCCCAACCGAGACTCAATCCCGCCGGCCGGCCCAGGGAAGCATGCGCATCAGCACGCCGTCTTTCCTGATGACGTAGTGGAACAGGGCGCCGCCGACGTGCGCCCCGATCACCGCGACGGTCAGATAGGCCAGATACTTGTGCAGCAGAAGCACGCCCTCGGCTGCCGCCTGGTCCTGGCCCGCCAGCGGCGGAATGCTGAACAGGCCGAACACGTCGCGCGCGCCATAGAGCGAGATGCCGAGCCAGCCGACGATGGGCACCAGGATCAGCAAGAGATAGAGCGACCAGTGCGTCGCGTGTGCGGCCGCTTTCTGCCACCACTCGATGGTCGGCTCGTCGGCCGGCGCGCCGTGCGAAAAGCGATAGAAAAGGCGCGCAAGCACCAAGATGAGAATGACCAGGCCGAGCAGCTTGTGGGAGCTGTAGAGCGTGTTGGTCAGGGCATCGAAATTCGTGACGCTGCCACGGTAGACCATGTAGAGGCCGACCGGCACCTGGATCGCCAGCAGGGCGACGGTCCACCAGTGAAAGTGCCGCGCGCCCGTCGAGTAGGTCGTTTCCCTGCCTGCTGCCCCCGGTCCGGCCATGGCTTTTCCCCCTTACGTTCAGGCTCCCGGTCGATGGGCCTGCCCTTTGCCGCAGTCGAGCGTTATACACGGTTCGCATAGTTACGGCACTTCACCACGTGCCGGATCAGTCGGCGAGGTGAGACGGCCTGCCCATGGCGTTCAAGACTTCCAGTAGCGACGCCGTGCGGAAGGCGGGAGCAGATGGCTATGCTCCTGGCTCGGAACGAATTCTAGCCGGTGTTCCGGCATGGCCGATGCTCTGGCCTCTGGTGTCCTTTGCTGCCGCAGCCCTGGTGGTCGGGTGGCCATGGCTGTCCGGCAAGGTCACCATCCCGTGGGACGCCAAGGCGACATTCCAGCCGCAGATCCAATTTCTGGCCCAGAGCCTTGCCGGCGGCCAATCGCCGTTCTGGTTGCCCTTCGCCTTCAGCGGTCATCCTCAAATCGCCGACCCCCAGGCGATGATTTTCTCTCCCCCCTTCCTCCTGCTGTCTCTGCTCACCTCCGCCCCCAGCCTGTGGGCCGTCGATGCGACGGTTCTGGCCATGGTGTTTGCGGGTGGCGCCGCCCTCATGCTGTGGTTCCGCGACCAGCGCTGGCATTGGGCCGGCGGTCTCGTCGCCGCGCTCGCGTTCTGTTACGGCGCCTCCATGGCCTGGCGCATCCAGCACATCGGCCAGGTGCTCAGCCTCGCCTACTTGCCGATCGCCATGGTGTGCCTGGAGCGGGCGCTGGCGCGAAGGTCGATCGTCTATGGTGCCGCTGCGGGCGTTGTCGCAGCCTGCATCGTGCTCGGCCGCGATCAGGTGGCGCTGCTCGTCGTTTATCTGCTCATCGCGTTCGTGCTCTGGCGCCTGCTCTCGACCGGCCGGCCGGCGGATGCGGTACGCGCAGGCCTCCTGCCGCTGTCGGCGGGCGTAATCGTCGCTGCCGCGCTGATCGCGGTGCCCGTGATACTGACAGCCCTTCTGGCGGTGGACTCCAACCGGCCCTCCATCGACTACGTCGGCGCTGGACGGGGTTCGCTGCACCCGGCCTTGCTGCTGACGTTCCTCGCGCCGGAGGTATTCGGTGCTTCGGGGCGCATGGAGGACTATTGGGGCCCGCCGAGCTTTGCCTGGCAGGCTACCGGAATCTTCCTCGCCCAGAACATGGGCCAGCTCTACATCGGCGCTATTCCAGTGATCCTGCTGGTCCTGGCAACGCTGCGCGGCAGGCTGTGGGCGCCTGAGATCCGCTTCTTCACCGTTGCCGCGGGCGTCGCCCTGCTCTACGCGCTCGGCTGGTACACACCCGTCTTTCGCGTGTTCTACGAGTTGGTTCCCGGCGTCAGCCTCTATCGCCGTCCGGCGGATGCGACGTTCCTGATCGGTGCGCTTGCCGCCATCCTCGCCGGCTACAGCACGCATCGTCTTTTCGGCGAACCGCTGGCCGAATTGAACCGCCGGCATGTGCTGTTCGTGCTCGGCCTCATCGCCACCGCGTTCGAAATCGCTTTCGGCCTCGGCTGGTGGCTCGGCCGCCTGTCGGACGTGGGGGCGCCGCTCGCCACGGCCGCGATCTCGCTCGCCGCCGGCGCTGGCGCGCTCGCGGTGGCACGCCGGCGCGTCCCGCTCCAGCCTGTGCTCGCAGCCGCCATCATCTGTGTTGTGATGACCGCCGACCTTGCCATCAACAACGGCCCGAACGGCTCCACCGCCCTGCCGCCGCAAACCTACGACGTCCTGCAGCCCAAGACCGCCAACGACACCATCGCCCTCCTGAAAAACAAGGTCGTGCGCAGCGACACGCGCCGCGATCGCATCGAGTTGGCGGGACTTGGCTTTCATTGGCCCAACGCCAGCCTCACGCACGGGCTGGAGAACACGCTGGGCTACAATCCCGTACGCCTCGGCCTCTACAGCGCGGCGACCGGAGCGGAAGACACCGTCAGCCTGCCCGATCAGCGCAAATTTGCGCCGCTGTTTCCGTCCTATCGCTCGACCCTCGCCAACCTGCTGGGCCTGCGCTTCATCGCCACCGGCGCGCCCATCGAGACCATGGACAAGAGCGTGAAGACTTCAGGGTTCCTGATGCCCGATAGCCTGCGTTTGGTCGCCCGCACCACCGATGGCTTCGTCTATGAGAACCCCGCCGCCATGGATCGCGTCCTGTTCGCGACCCAGGCCAGGAGCGCGGATTTCGATCGTATGCTGCAGGACGGCATCTGGCCCGATGCGGACCTGCGCTCGACGGTCCTGCTCGAAAATGCGCCTGCCGCTTCGGCTCCGCTTCCGCCTGGACGCGCGCGCATCACCAGCTACCGCAACACCGAGGTGGTCGTGGAGGCGGACAGCCCCGGCGGCGGCTGGGTCGTGCTCAACGATCTCTGGCACCCCTGGTGGTTTGCCGACATCGACGGCAAAGCGGCGGAAATGCTGAGAGCCAACGTTCTGTTCCGGGCCGTCGCCGTACCGCCAGGCCGCCATGTCGTGCGCTTTACCTTCCGCCCCATCGCCGGTGCGTGGGCCGAGATTAGCGGTCGCGCCCGCCATCCGAGGCATGTCATGCTCTCCGTTCATGCTGGCTTCAGCCCCGCCATGTCAGAGCGCCGGCTGGCGCGTGCGATTGCTACCCCGGTCTCCAACCCCGTCATCTCCGTGACCTCCCATGAGCGCTGATCACTTTCAGGCCCCCGACGCCCCCGGCTTCAAGCTGGATCCTCGCGTGATCGGCGCCTTCGGCAAGTTCGCCGGCGGATTTCTGGCAGGGCGCGACGAAGTCCAACGCCTGGGCCCTGACGCTGGGCCTCGCCGCCTTCCTGATCCTGTCTACGGCCGCGACGGTGGCCCTGAACCACTGGAACCGCTGGTTCTTCGACAGCCTCGAGGCACGCGACGTGGAGGCCGTCACCAGTTCCGCGCTTGTGTTCGCGCTGATCGTAGCCGCCATGGCGGCGGTCGGCGTCGGCATCGTGCTGACGCGCGAGACGCTGCAGGTGCGCTGGCGCGCCTGGTTGGTGGAGCGTCTCGTCGCCCGCTGGCTGGGCAACCAGCGCTTCTATCATCTTAATGTCACGGGCAAGGAGCCGCCCAATCCCGAGTACCGCATCTCCGACGACACGCGCTGGGCCACCGAACCGCTGGTCGATCTCGGCATCGGCCTCGTGCTTGCGGTGGTGGGAGCGACAGCCTTCATCAGCATCCTGTGGACGGTCGGCGGTTCCATCACCTTCGACCTGGGTAGCTGGGGTCCGATCACCATTCCGGCCTACATGGTGTGGGTGGCGCTAGCCTACGGCATCCTCGCTTCCGGGCTGATGCTCTGGGTCGGCGCGCCGCTGGTCGGCTATGTCGGCCGCAAGAACGAGGCAGAAGGCTATTTCCGCTTCGGCATGATGCGCATCCGCGACAACGCCGAAAGCGTGGCGCTGATGAACGGCGCGCGCTACGAGCAGGCCATTCTCGGCCGCTTCTACGAGACGGTGGTGGCGCGCTGGATGGCCATGGTCTGGCAGCACGGGCATCTGACCTGGATCACCAATTCGTCGGGGCCGATGATTCCCGTGATCCCGCTGCTGTTTGCTGCCCCGAAATATCTCGCAGGCGATCTCAGCCTAGGCCAGGTCACGCAGCTCGCCGCCGCCTTCATACAGGTGCAGATCGCCATATCCTGGGTCGTCGACAATTACAATCGCGTCGCCGAGTGGTACGCGTCTGCCCGGCGCGTGATGGATATCGTCACTGCCTGCGACGCCATCGACGGCGAAATCCCTGTACAGGCAGGCGTCGAGCCCATGGATGGCGCCGGAGCGGGCGTTGCCCTCGTCGATCTCGCCATTGCCGACGACAGCGGCAGACCTTTGATCTCACACGCCAACCTCTCGGTTGCGTCCGGCGAGGCGGTACACATCAGCGGCGAATTGAGCACTGGAAAGTCGGTCCTGGTGCGCGCGTTTGCCGGCTTGTGGCCGCGGGCACGCGGCAGCCTGCGCGTGCCCGACGGCGCCCGCATCATGATCACGCCGCAGAAGAGCTACCTGCCGCTCGGTTCTCTCAAGGGCGCACTTCTGTATCCTCAGCCCGATCTCGCAATCGGCACCGACAGGCTGTCTGCCGCCCTGGAGCAGGTGGGCCTGGGAGCGCTCATCCCGCGTCTCGACGAGGTCGCACGCTGGGATCAGGTGCTGGCCAATGGCGAGCGCCAGCGTATTGCCATCGCGCGCCTGCTCATTCACAAGCCGCAGGTCGTCATTCTGGACGACGCGCTTTCCGCACTCGAGGAGCCCGCACAGAAAATGCTGCTCGCGCGGCTCAAGACCGACCTGCCCGGCGCCACCATTATCAGCCTCGGGCAGCGGCCGTCCGCCGTGGGACAGTACGATCGGCAGTTCGCGTTGGAACGTAACGCACAGGGCGCCGTTCTCGTGCCGGCTGGCGCGCCGGCCCTGGCCAACGCGACATAAAAGACGGACAACGGAGGGTCCTCCGAGGAGGCAACGCCATGACCAAGCTGAACTACTGGAACCAGACCTGGAGCCTCGACGAGGCGCAGTGCCCGTGCGACCTGCACTTCGTGCAGTACCTCGAAGAGAAGAAGGCCACGAACGCAACCATCTTCCACTTCGGCACCGGCAACCACCACATCGTGGGGCTGAAGGGCGCCGAAGACGGCGTCAACAACGCCGTGCTGGGCATCACCGCCTCGCCGCAGGAGTACGACGACTACGTGGAATTGCTGATCAAGAACCCGCGGCTCGGCCACACATACAAGGCCTACTTCGGCGACATCTACCAGCTCGACGCCCGGCTGCTGCCGCAGTTCGACTACGTCACGCTCTATCACCTGGGCGAGTTCCGCACGCCTGCCAACGACAGCTACGGCGCGCTCACGGATCTCGAGATGACGCTGCTGCTCGCCGACAAGGTCAATCCCGGCGGCGAAATCCAGTTCTACACAGGCTCGTTCGCGTACGATAAGGCAGAGGCCGTGGGCAAGGAGCTGGTCAACGCACGGCTGTTCGATCCGGCTCCCGACTACAAGTCTCTCAAGATTTTCAAGAAGCGAACTGGCTGACAGCAACCATGTCGATCTGGGAGGTTTACAAGCGCGCCTTGTCGATGCTCGTCATCGAGCGCCGGCAAACCTTAGCCGTCGTGCTGGCTGGCATTGCGCTTGGCATCGTGCCGATCGCCGAGGGCGTTCTGCTCGGGCGCGTGGTGAATGCCCTGGCGCTCGGGCAGGGCGCCTTCCCCATCATCGGCTTGTGGGCGCTGTTCGGCCTGGTCGGCATCCTGGCGGGCGTCGTGGTCGCGGTCATGGCCGACCGGCTGGCGCACCGGCGCCGTCTCGCCGCGCTGGGCCAGGCCTTCGAGCATGCCATCATCCTGCCCATCAGCTATCACGCCGAGAAAGGCTCGGGTGCGGTGGTGCGCACGATCCTTGCTGGAACCGATGCGCTGTTCTGGAACTGGCTGTCGTTCCTGCGCGAGCAGTTCGTGGCTCTCGTCGGCATCATGGTGCTGGTGCCGACCGCGATCTACATGAACCCAACGTTGGCCGCGATCCTGGCGGTGCTCGCCGTCATCTACGTGCTCGCCAACGTGCTGGTGGCCCAGAGGACGAGCACCGGACAGGCGGATGTCGAGCAGTACCACAACAATGTCTATGGCCGCGTCGGCGACGTGCTCGGCAACGTCACGGTCGTGCAAAGCTATGCACGCTTCAATTCCGAAGTGCAGGCCATGCGCTCGATCATGGGCGAGCTGCTGAACGCCCAGTATCCGGTACTGACCTGGTGGGGCCTGCTGACCGTGCTCACGCGCACGGCAGCCACCATCGCCTTCGTCGCCATCTATGCCGTGGGCGCCTTGCTGGTCGAACGCGGGCAGACCTCGGTCGGCGAGATCGTGACGTTCGTGACGTTCGCCACATTGATGATCGGCAAGCTCGACCTGCTGTCGGGGTTCGCCGTGCGCATCTTCCAGTATGCGCCCACGCTGCGCACCTTCTTCGACCTGCTCGATGCCACCGACGGCGTGCGCGAGAAGCCGAATGCCAAGCCGCTCGACAGGGTTGCCGGCAACGTGCGCTACGAGAACGTCACCTTCCGCTTCAAGAACAGCGACCAGGGCGTGTTCGACGCCAGCTTCGAGGCGGCGGCCGGCAAGACCGTTGCGCTGGTAGGTCCCACCGGCGCCGGCAAGACGACGACCCTGGCCCTGCTGCAACGCCTGCGCTCGCCCGAGTCCGGCCGCATCCTGGTGGACGGACATGACATCAGCGACGTGACCCTCAATTCGCTGCGCCACAACATCGCGGTGGTGTTCCAGGACGCAGGCCTGTTCAACCGGTCGATTGCCGAGAACATCCGTGTCGGCCGGCCCGATGCCACCGACGCCGAGGTCGAGGAAGCGGCCAGGCTCGCCGAGGCCCACGATTTCATTGCAAAGAAACCCGACACCTATCAGTTCGTCATTGGCGAGCGGGGCACCTCGCTCTCGGGCGGCGAGCGTCAGCGCATCGCCATCGCCCGCGCCGTCCTGAAAAATGCGCCGATCCTCATTCTCGACGAAGCCACCAGCGCGCTGGATGTCGAAACTGAAGCCCGCATCAAGCGGGCGCTCGACCGTCTCAGAAGCGGCCGCACCACGCTCATCATCGCGCACCGCCTCTCCACCGTCGCCAATGCCGACACCATCCTGGTGCTCGATGGCGGCCGCATCATCGAGCGCGGCACGTACCGCGAGTTGGTAGCGCTAAACGGCCTGTTTGCCCGCCTGGTCACCGAGGGCGGCTTTACAATTCCCGGCGAGGAAGCGGCCGAGGTCGAGATCGTCGCTTCCTGAGTCCACGAACAATCGGCCTTACGAGATAGCCAGTGCCGCTGCCTAGTCCGCCGGCGTGAACCGCGCCGTCACAGGCTTGTGCTCGGGTAGCGTGAGCGACACCACGACCCGCATGCCCTTGGCAACGACGAACGTACCCTTGCCTTTCATGACATTGTCCCCCTGCGGCTCGAGCTTGACGGTCACCTGCTTGCCGGCCGCAAGAACGGTGGCGGAGGCAACCGCGCCCTTCACGGATTCCGGCTTGTCGTCTTCGCCGCGAACATAGAGCGTCAGCTCGCCATCCTTGGCAACGAGTTCCAGATGATCGTGTCCGGCGGCGACGACCTGGCCGCCGTGCTGGGCCTTCTCTTTTCCCGTGCCGTGGGCCATCGCCAACGCAGCTCCCGCGGCCAGCGCCACTGCAACAACGAACGCTTTGATCATGGTCCTCTCCTTGAGGTGTTGATCGCTAGAACGCTTCGGCCGTTTGCAGGCCGGTCCGGTCCGCGGCGAGACGCTCCAGCGGCTTCTCGCCGAAGAGAAGGAACAGCGTCGGGGTGAGGAACGCGTCCAGCAGCGTCGCACTCACAAGGCCGCCGAAAATGGTGACGGCGACCGGCGACAGGATCTCCTTGCCCGGCTCGTCCATGCCAATCATCAACGGCACCAGCGCGATGCCGGCCGCGAGTGCCGTCATCAGCACGGGCGTGAGGCGCTCCAGCGTGCCGCGGATGACCATGGCAGGCCCGAACCGCTCGCCCTCGTGCAACACCAGGTTAATGTAGTGACTGACCTTGAGGATGCCGTTGCGCGTGGCGATGCCGGCCAGAGTTATGAAGCCGACCGCACTCGCCACGGAAAGCGGCTGGCCGGCAACCCACAGCGCGATAACCCCGCCGATCAGCGCCAGCGGCACGTTGCCCATGATGATGAGCGCCAGCACCGCCGACTTGTAGCGTGAGTAGAGCACCACGAAGATCATGGCGAGCGATAGGAGCGAGAGCATGCCGATCAGACGGGTGGCACTTTCCTGCGCCTGGAACTGGCCGCCGAGCTGGGTGAAGTAGCCCAGCGGCAGAGCTTTCTCCGCCAGCACAGTCCGGATTGACTCAACGATGCGGGCCATATCCGAGCCATCGGTGTTGGCGAGAACCGCGATACGTCGACGGCCGTCCTCGCGCAGGATCTGGTTGGGGCCGTCAGTTTCAAGCACGGTCGCAAAAGCGCCGAGTGGAACCCGTCCCGCCGGCGTCTCCACCAGCATATCGAACAGCGCAGCCGTGCTGCGGTCGGCGTCCGCCAGTCTCAGCACCACATCGAAGCGCTTGCGCTCGTCGACGACCTGCGACACGACGCGGCCGTTGGAGAGAGCCTCGAGTGCCTCGACGGCGGCGGCCGGCGTCAGCCCGAACTTGACGGCGCGATCGTAGTCGACGCGAATCTGCAGCTGCGGGATGCGCACCTGCTTCTCGGTCTGCAGGTCGACGATGCCCTTGATCGGGGCGAGCTTCTTCTCCAGGTCCGCCGCGAGGCCGCGCAGTGTGTCGAGATCTTCACCGTAGATCTTGAGCGCCAGCTGCGCGCGCACGCCAGAGAGCATATGATCGAGCCGGTGGGCGATGGGCTGACCGACGATTACGCTCACGGGCAGCGCCGAGAGGCGCGCGCGGATGTCGGCGAGCACTTCCTCGCGGCTGCGGCGGGAGGGCCTCAGGTCGACGTCGAGTTCGCTCACGTGCACGCCCTCGGCATGCTCGTCAAGCTCGGCCCGGCCCGTGCGGCGGCCGACGGAATGGACCTCGGGCACCTCCATGACCAGGCGTTCGGCAATGGCCCCGAGCCGACTCGATTCCTTGAGGCTGATCCCCGGCTGGAGTACCACGTTGATCAGGGCCGTGCCCTCGTTGAAAGGCGGCAGGAATGCGCGGGGAAGCTGGGCGGCCGCAAAGGCGGCCCACAGCACCGCGACGGCCGGCAGCCCGATGGTGAACGCTGGCCGGGCAAAGCACCAGCGCAGGCCGCGCTCCTGGATGCGCTTCAAGAAGCGAACGAGCGGGCTCTCATTGTGGCCAAGCCGGCGCATGCGCGGGAGAAGCCAATAGGCGAGCACCGGCGTGACGGTAATGGCCACCGCGAGGCTCGCCAGGATCGAGACGATGAAGGCGATGCCGAGCGGCGCGAACAGGCGGCCCTCGATGCCCGACAGCGCGAACAGCGGCAGGAACACCAGGATGATGATGACGGTGGCGTAGAGGATGCCGGAACGCACCTCCTCGGTCGCCGCAGCAACAACCTCGACTGCAGGCTTCGGGTTCGGTGCAGCGCGGTTGAGGCGTAGACGCCGCAGGATGTTCTCCAGACCCACCACTGCATCGTCAACCAGTGCGCCGATGGCGATGGCAAGCCCCCCCAGCGTCATGGTGTTGATCGACAGCCCGAGCAACTGGAACACGACCACCGTGACGGCGATCGAGATCGGGATGGCCGTGATCGAGATGAAGGTCGTCTGCCAGTTGAGTAGGAACAGAAACAGGACGATGGCGACGACCGCCAGCGCCTCCAGCAGCACGCGATTAACATTGGCGATCGAGCGCTCGATGAAAGTGGCCTGCCGGAACTGCACGTTCTCGACCTGCACGCCCTTCGGCATTACTTTCTGCAGCTCCGGCAGGGCGCGCTCGATCTCCCGGGTAAGGGTGATGGTGTCGGCGCCGGGCTGCATCTGGATGCCCAGCACCACGGCCGGCTTGCCGCGATAGCCGGCCTCACCGCGCTTGGTGCGCGCGGCGAACTCGACGGTGGCCACCTGCTTGAGCCGGATGGGCTGGCCGTGCCGGTAGAGCACCACCAAGTCGGCGAGGTCTTCGATCTTGATCGTGCGCGCGATGTTGCGGATCAGGAATTCGCTGGCGTGGAGGTCGACGAAGCCGCCGCTGGTGTTAGCGCCGAACGACTTCACAGCCTTCTCGATCACCTCGAGCCCGACATCGAGCGTCGCCATCTTGCGCGGGTCGGGCACGACGCGGTACTGGCGCACCTCGCCACCGATCGGGATGACCTGGGCGACACCGGGAATCGTCAGCAGGCGCGGACGCATCACGAAGTCGGCGAGTTCGCGCAACTTCATGGGCGTTTCCGATTCACTGACCATGGCGATCAGCATGATCTCACCCATGATCGAGGAGATCGGGCCCATCTGCGGGGCAATGTTGCGCGGGATCTGCTCGCGCACGAGGGCGAGGCGCTCGGCCACCTGCTGGCGTGCACGGTAGATGTCGGTGGCCCAGTCGAACTCCACATAGGTGATGGAGAGGCCGACGCCGGATACCGAGCGCACGCGGGTGACGCCCGGCATGCCGTTCATGGCGCTCTCGATCGGGATGCTGACCAGCTGCTCCACCTCTTCCGGCGCCAGGCCTTCCGCCTCCGTCAAGAGGGTGACGGTCGGGCGGTTGAGGTCGGGGAACACGTCGACGGCCAGCCGCGATGCGGCGTAAGCACCGTAGAAGGCAATGGCCAGCGCGCCGATCAGCACGAACAGGCGGTTGCTCAGACTGGCCCGGACGATCCTGTTGAACATCGCGCCCTCACCGCACCTGATTGACGAACTCGGCGCCCTCGACCACAAGGCGGGTGCCTTCCTTCACGCCGGCCGTGATCAGTACGTTCTTGCCGTCCAACGGGGCGGTGCGCACCGCGATCGCCTCGAAGCGCTCGGCCGAGACGAGCTCCCACACCTGCGGCAGGCCGTTGCCGGCGCGCACGACGGCGGAACCGGGCACCACGACGCCGCTCTGCTGCTGCTTCAACTGCACGATGACGGTGACGGGCCGCCCGATGGCGAACACCGAACTCGGTCGCTCGATACGAAACAGCACCTGCTGCGCCTGCTGACGAAGCGCCGGGCCGCGACCAATGAAAGCCAGCGGCACCGACTCGCCGCCGACCACCGCCATTGCCGCATGGATGTTGTGGCCGTTCTGCAGCTCGGTGCCGATCGCCTCGATCCAGAGCCGGTCCGGATTGACGATCTCGAACAGGGTCTCACGCGCATCCACAACCTGTCCGGGTTGAACGTTGGCGGCAGAAACGATGCCGGAGACGGGAGCTTTCAGTGTCTCGGGGCCGCCAACAGGCCTGAGCGCGGCGCGGCGCGCCTTCAGCGCCGACAGTTCCGCGTTGACTTGATCGATTTCCTTCTGCGGCACGATACCGGTGAGGCCGGCGTGACGCTTGACCTTCTGCTCGGCAATCTCGATGGCGCCCGCAATCTCAGCAATCTGAGCATCGGTGGTGCCGCGGTCGAACACGGGCACCGTGGGCGACAGGATGGCCAAGACCTCGCCCTGGGCGACGGTTTGGCCAACGTGCGGCAGGTAGCCATTTGCTACCTCGACGCGGCCGGCGACGCTGGCCTGCACGCGCCCCGATGCCGACGGATCGGGCATAACGGTGCCGAGCATTTCGACGGTGCGCGCCGCCTCGGATATCTCGGTCATGGTTGTACGCACGCCGAGCAGCCATTGTGCGGGCTTGGGCATGAACACCGAGCCGTCGGGCAGGCGCCGTGCTACGTCTATGCCGATCAAGGCCTCGCCTTCCGAGCCGTGCTCGTGATTGGGAGAGGCCGCCATCGCGCCCGGCGCGAGCGCCAGGACAGCGGCCAACGCTATCGCAATCGAGAGGATCGATGCGGCCTGCCGCCTGGGTGCTGCGACGTCTGTCTCGGCCGCGTTCTCCCCCAACCTCGGCGCGGGGCCCCGCTTCGTGAAGGCGAGCGCGACAATGAAGCCGGTAGCGGCGACCAGAGCGGTCCAGATCCACCAGATACGACTGCCAAGGAGAGCTCCGAGTGACATGTTTGATGCCGGGGCGGCGGCCAGCGGTTGCGCAATCTCCAGCACGCCATCGAGCAGGTCCGAAACTGCCGGGGTCACGACGGTGAACACGAGTGGCTTGGCGCCGGGCACATCGAGCCAGCCAGCCATGATCTGGTAGACGCCCTCTCCCCTCCGTACGGCGGGGACGCTCTTGCCCTCGAACGCAACTTCAACGGTTGCTTCGGGCACAGGCGCGTTGGTCTTGAAGTCGGACAGATAGATCGTGAGTTTGTGACCGCTGGCCACCGCCACGAGTTCGAAGACGTCCGACCGCGATTGGACACGCGGCAGCGCCTGCGCCACAGCCGTTGAGGCATCACCATGATCGTGGCCCTCGTGCGCCAGCGCGGGCCAGCAGGTCAGGATGGCAAGGAGCGGCATGAGCCGAGCAATGAGCATCATCTTCAAAGCCTGAGGGAGTGTCGCCGCCCTGGTACGGGGTGGACGAGTGTGGTTTACGGCTGGGATGGAGGTTTGCGGGCCATGCGAAGCAACATGCTTTGCCCGCCGGTCTCATCGGTCGCACACGCAGGAGCGGTGTTTAAGCGCAGACGCTCAACGCACGCGGCCGGACGCTCAGGCTGTCCGAGGGGGGCGGAACGGGAGGCCAGCCACAACCTTGGCAACTGCGGCGGGGGCGGCCACAAAAAATGCCCGCGCGGGAGGACGATCGAGGAAAACCTCGGAGTCCTGCAGAAGAATATGGGGGGCCGTAGCGCTGCAACAGAACATGCAGCATCCAGTTGCCGCGCCATGGTCATGCTGCTGCGGGCCATTGTGATGATGGCCGGCCGCTGCCGCCCACTGATGCAGGACGACGGCAACCGGTACAGCCTCGGCACTCTTCGCGACTTGGGTCTGGACCTGGGTTTGGGTCCGCGCTGGCGCAGCCGAAGCGCTGGCAGAGCCGGTGCCGGAGCATGCCGACGCGGTGCCCACAAGGCTGGCGAGCGCCAGCACCATCACAGCCACAAATAAACCAAACGGTCGCACACACTGCTCCCAAGGACGACCTGACTATGATGGTATGTCGGCGTGACGAGATCAAGGCTGGCAATGGCGGCTTTCAGGCTCGAACTTGTGTGTGCAGGGCAACGCACGTAGTGTGCGGCCATGTCGGATCGCCCGATGACGCAAGACACCAAAACAGGAAAAGCGTTGCGGGCAGACCAGCGCCAGGCGCGGTTGGCAACACAACTTCGCTCGAACCTGAAAAAGCGCAAACAACAGGCTCGTGAGCGTACAGAAGCCGGGAATCCGGCGACAAAGTCCGGGGGGATGGACGAGGTGGAGCGGCCGAAGGGCCGGACGGAAGGGGTCCGGTAACGTATTGGCGTGCATGCCTGCAAGAAGAGCCAGTTCCAGACGGGGTCTCACATGGATCGCATCAGCATCTCCGGCGGCCGGCGCCTCAACGGAACGATCCCGATCTCGGGCGCAAAAAATGCCGCCCTGCCGTTGATCATCGCCAGCCTGCTTACATCCGATCGGCTCACCCTCAAGAACGTCCCGAACCTGGCCGACGTCAATCTGCTCACGCGCATCCTGCGCAACCATGGGCTCGACCTCACCATCGACGGCAAGCGCGCGGACCCCTCGCCGTACCTGGGCGAGACGATCCATCTCTCCGCCCGCGACATCGTCGACACCACGGCACCCTATGAATTGGTGAGCCGCATGCGCGCGAGCTTCTGGGTGCTCGGACCGCTCCTGGCGCGGTGCGGCCAGGCGCGCGTCTCGATGCCCGGCGGGTGCGCCATCGGCACGCGGCCCGTCGATCTGCATCTGATGGGCATGAAGGCGCTGGGTGCCGAGATCGACATCGATGGCGGCTACGTGGTCGCCAAGGCACCCAAGGGCTTGCATGGCGCGCGCGTCACGTTTCCCAAGGTATCGGTCGGCGCCACGCACAATGTCATGATGGCGGCTGCGCTGGCCAAGGGCGAAACGGTCATCGAGAACGCCGCGCGCGAACCGGAGATCGGCGACGTTGCCGAGTGCCTCACCAAGATGGGCGCCAAGATCGAGGGCATCGGTACCGGCACGCTGCACATCCAGGGTGCATCCCGCCTCGAAGGCACGGTGCACACCGTTCTACCGGATCGCATCGAGACCGGCACGTACGCGTTCGCCGTTGCCGCCGCCGGCGGCGATGTCGAGCTCAGGGGCGCACGTAAGAGCCTGCTCGAGACGGCGTTCGCGGCACTCGAGAAGACCGGCGTGTCGGTGACGGAGACGGACACGGGCGTGCGCGTTGCCCGCAACGGCGGAACGCTCGAGCCCATCACCATCGAGACGCAGCCGTTTCCGGGCTTTCCCACCGACCTGCAGGCGCAATTGATGGCGCTGATGACCAAGGCGAACGGCACCAGCACCATCCGCGAAACGATCTTCGAGAACCGCTTCATGCACGTGCAGGAGCTGGCGCGTCTCGGCGCCGATATTCAGCTCCAGGGCGACACGGCCACCGTGAAGGGCGTCAAGGCCCTGCGCGGCGCGCAGGTGATGGCGACCGATTTGCGCGCCTCCGTGTCTCTGGTCATTGCCGGCCTGATGGCCGAGGGCCAGACCACGATCAACCGCGTGTACCACCTCGATCGCGGCTTCGAGCGGCTGGAGCAGAAGCTCTCAGGCTGCGGCGCCAACATCGAGCGCATTGTGAGCGGATGAGGATTTCGCTCCGGCAAGGCGCAGACGGGCGTGAACTATCCGGCTGCTGCATCGTTGCCACAGGGGTAGGCTCGTATGTTCTTGACTTGTGCACTGCAACATGACATAAGCCGGCATCGCTTAGACGCGATTTCCGGCGCTCCAGCCGCGTGAAAGGACTTGTGCGGGCTCTACTTGCCCAACGTTCGTCCTCCTGTTGAGCGCCTTCAGAAGACTTCCACAGACAGCCCAGGCCACGCGGGGCGTCACACCCGACCCGCCGTACGCTGTATGCGTGCCCGCCCGAACTTTGTTCGGGGCACCGACAGCGTTCCGGCTTGCAATGAAAGATCACCTCCTAGTGACCACTTTTTCCGACTTCCAGCTCAACCCCGCCCTTGTCAAATCCCTGGGCGAGGAAGGCTACACCATCCCCACGCCGATCCAGACCCAGGCCATCCCGAGCGTGCTTTTGGGCAAGGACCTGCTCGGCATCGCCCAGACCGGCACCGGCAAGACCGCGGCCTTCGCCCTTCCCATCCTGCACCGCCTGGCGGCCGACAAGCGTGAGCCCATGCGGCGCGGCTGCCGCGTCCTCGTGCTGAGCCCGACGCGCGAGCTCGCAAGCCAGATCGCCGACAGCTTCCGCACCTACGGCCGCTACCTCGGCATCAGGGTTGCCGTCATCTTCGGCGGCGTCGGCCATGCCCCGCAAAGGGAGGCAATGACGCGCGGCGTCGACGTTCTGGTAGCAACACCCGGCCGCCTGCTCGACCACATCGGCGAGCGCAACGTCGTGCTCGACGGCGTGGAAATTTTCGTGCTCGACGAGGCCGACCAGATGCTGGACATGGGCTTCATCCGCCCCATCCGGCAGATCGTCGCCAAATTGTCGGGCCGGCGCCAGAGCCTGTTCTTCTCGGCCACGATGCCCAAGGAGATCGGCCACCTCGCCGGCGAGCTGCTGCGCGATCCCGTCAAGGTCTCCGTTACGCCGTCTGCGACGACGGTGGAGCGCGTGCGCCAGCACGTGTATCTGGTCGACGCCAGGGCCAAGCGCTCGCTGCTCGTGGAGCTGCTGGCCAACCCGGAACTCTCCCGCACCCTGGTTTTCACCCGCACCAAGCGCGGGGCCGACAAGGTCGCGCAGCATCTGGCGGCCGCCGGCATCACCGTCGCCGCCATCCACGGCAACAAGAGCCAGAACCAGCGCGAGGCCGCACTGGCCCAGTTCAAGGCGTCGAAGATCCGGACCCTGGTCGCGACCGACGTGGCCGCGCGCGGGATCGACATCGATCTCGTCACGCACGTCGTCAACTACGAGCTGCCGAACGTTCCCGAGAGCTACGTGCATCGCATCGGCCGCACGGCGCGCGCCGGCGCGGAAGGCATTGCCATTTCGCTCTGCGATGCGGAGGAGCGCGACTACCTGCGCGACATCGAGCGCCTGACGCGGCAATCGATCGAAACGACCGACCGGCGTCGCGATCCGACTCTCGAGCTGGCAGCCGAAGCCGCCCGCGAAGGCAGCGGACGCCGGCATTCACGCGGACAGCCGCACGGATCCGGCAAACCCAAAGCGCACAACGGTGAACGGCATGCTCGCCCCGACACGCGCGGCCGGCCGCATCGCGGTGGTGGCAACGCAAACCGCAATGGCGCCGAGGCCCAGGACAGGCGCACCGGCGAACCGAGGCCTGCCGCCGGACGTTGGGACAGCCGTGATCAGCCGCACCGCGCCGCCAACCCCGACCACCGCAACGGAGCCGGCGCCCAGGCCCGGCATAACGGTGCGCCGAAACCCGTCAATGGTCGTCCGGATGCCGGCGGTAATCGCCCCCGGCCGCACCGCGGCGCCAATGGCAACAACCATGAACGCCGCAACGGAAACGGACCTGGCGCCCAGGACCGGCAGCACGGTGAACCGCGGCCGATCGAGAACGTAGCTTTTCTGGCAGCGTCCGGTCGTCCCGGGCGCCACGAGCACGGCAACCGCTCCACCCCCCGTCAAGACGGCGGGGAGCAGAAACGCCAGCCGCGTCCTCATCAGGCAGGCCGGCGCAATGACGGGCCTGGAGCCGACCGGCGCCATCCAAACGCGCAGCGAGGGCGTTGAGTCCTGACGCCTGTTGGCCGGGACCGCGATCATATTGTGTGCGGGCGGTGCGTTCGCTATCACTCGGCTGATCGACCCCCGGCTGGCGGGCTTCTTGCATCGCTTGCCGCCCGAAGAGGCTGCACCTCGCCATGGCCGACCTGAAGCTGATCGCCCTGGACGCCGATGACCTTGCGGTCATCTCCGCCCACTTGCAGGATGCCGTGTTGCAGGTCGGCGATATTGCCTACCTGCCCAGGGACAAGCGGTTTGCGGCGATTGCCAACCGCTTCGACTGGTTCAACGCCCTGCAGGACGGCAAGAGCGAGAAGGCAGAGTTCGCGCGCCGGCGCGCGGCGCTCCGTTTCGAGCGCGTCCTGAGCGCGCAGGTGCAGGGCATCGACCTCAAGAACAAGAGCACGGTGCTTTCCCTGCTCGCGATCGGCTTCGAACCGGCCGAAGCACCGGAAGGCGACGTCATCCTCCTGTTCTCCGAGGGGCGCGCCATCAGGCTGCGCGTGGAATGCATCGAGGCCGAACTGCAGGACCTGGGAGCGATATGGCAGGCGACGTCCAGGCCAAAGCATCCCGACGATCCGGCCAAGACCTAGGATTACAGACGCAAGGCACCTCCAGGCGCACCCATGCCGGTCCAGCTCGACACTGAAGATCGTGACTTCGACAGCGCATTTGCAGCGTTCCTCGCCACCAAGCGGGAGACGTCGGAGGACGTGGACGCAGCGGTCCGCGAAATCATCGCACAGGTCCGGCGCGACGGTGATGCCGCACTGACGGCCTTGACGCAGAAGTTCGACCGCCTCGATCTCGGCCAAGGCCGGTATCCGCGTGAGCGAGGCGGAAATCGCGGCGGCAGTGGCGGCATGCGACGCCGACACGCTCGATGCGCTGAACCTCGCACGCGGCCGTATCGAGAGCCATCACCTGCGCCAGATGCCACGCGACGACAGCTACACCGACGCACTCGGCGCCGAACTGGGCTCGCGCTGGACGGCCGTGGAATCGGTCGGGCTCTACGTGCCGGGCGGTCTCGCCAGCTATCCGAGTTCCGTGCTGATGAATGCGGTGCCGGCCAAGGTGGCGGGGGTGCCGCGCGTGGCCATGGCCGTACCCTCGCCCGGCGGCGACATGAACCCGCTGGTGCTGGCCGCCGCGCATCTGGCGGGCGTATCGGAGATCTACCGCATCGGCGGCGCACAGGCCGTGGCGGCGCTGGCCTACGGAACGCAAACGATCCAGCCGGTGGTCAAGATCGTCGGTCCCGGCAACGCCTACGTCGCCGCTGCCAAGCGGCAGGTGTTCGGCACGGTCGGCATCGACTCGATTGCGGGACCTTCCGAAGTCCTGGTGATCGCCGACCGGCACAACGATCCCGAGTGGCTCGCCGCCGATCTGCTCGCACAGGCCGAGCACGACACCGCGGCCCAGGCCATCCTGATGACGGACGACGCGGCCTTCGGCCGCTCCGTCGCCGCGGCCGTCGAGCGCCAGCTCCGGCAATTGCCGCGCGGCAACATCGCTGCCGCCAGCTGGGAGACGTTCGGCGCCGTGATCGTGCTCCGCTCGCTCGACGAGGCGCCCGCGCTGGCCGACCGTATCGCCGCCGAGCACGTCGAAATCGCCACCGCCGATCCGGCAGCGCTGGCCGCACGCATCCGCAATGCCGGCGCCATATTCCTGGGAACCCTACACGCCCGAGGTGATCGGCGACTATGTGGCTGGCTCGAACCACGTGCTGCCGACCGCGCGCAGCGCCCGGTTTTCCTCGGGCCTCGGCGTGCTCGACTTCATGAAGCGGACGTCGATACTCAAGCTCGACCAGAGGTCCCTTGCAGCACTAGGTCCGGCGGCCATGACGCTTGCACGCGCAGAGGGGCTGGAAGCGCACCGCCGATCGGTTGCGATCCGCCTGCCTCCGAACAGCGAGACCTGAGGCGCGCCCATGTTCGAGCCTCCGGTCGATCCCAACTCCAAGGCCAAGCTCGTTGCCATCAACCTCGACGAAGCCTCCATCGGCCGCGCCAACGCCAACATCAAGCACGAGCGCGAGGTGGCGATCTTCGACATCCTGGAGAGCAACAAGTTCGAGCTGGAAGGCCGCGACGACGGCCCCTATGCACTCAACCTGTCGATTGTAGAAGATCGCCTCGTGTTTGCCGTGGCCCAGGAGGCAGGCGGTGAATCCTTCACGGTCGTGCTTTCGCTCACGCCGCTGAAGCGGATCATGAAGGACTACTTCATCGTTTGCGAGAGCTACTACCAGGCCATTCGCGCCTCGGCGCCGTCGCGAATCCAGTCGATCGATATGGGACGGCGCGCACTTCACAACGAAGGCAGCCAGGTCCTGTCGGAACGCCTCAAGGGCAAAATCACCGTGGACAGCGACACGGCGCGGAGGCTGTTCACGCTTATTTGCGCGCTGCACTGGAAAGGGTGAGGGGTGGCGCAGGAGGGGGCCCCAGACGTGCCGGTCCAGGACTTGCCGGCCGAACACCCGCCGGCACGCGACCTGCCGGCCGCAGTGCTTTTTGCCTGCACCATGAACTCCGTGCGCTCGCCCATGGCGGCCGCCATCCTGCGCCATCTGGCCGGCCGGCGATCGTATGTCGAGTCGGCTGGAGTGCGGGCCGGCGGCTCGGATCACTTCGCCGAGACGGTGATGGACGAGATCGGCATCAGCATCTCCGATCACAAGCCGCATACGCTGCGCGAACTCAACGACACCTCGTTCGACATCATCGTCACGCTGTCGCCGGAGGCCCACCACCAGGCTCTGGAGTTGACGCGGACCATGGCCGTAGAGGTTGAATACTGGGCGACCTTTGACGCCACGATGATGGTTGGACACGGCAGTCGCGAGCAGATCCTGCAGGCTTATCGCGGCGTGCGCGACCAGCTGTTTCAGCGCGTCAAGCGGCGCTTCGGCTTCGAAGGCGGGCCGACGGTGTGAGGGATTGGCGACGCAGCAGGCTCCTCTTGGCCGGCGCCAACTCGCGGGCTGCCTCGATCATGACGTCGGTGAGAAGTCTGTAGGCCGCGAGCCACGCCGCCCTGACCTCTGGCGTGAACTCATCGCGCAGAGCCTGCTCCAAGGCCCAGATCAAGGCCCCGCCGACGGGCTTGTAGTCGTCCTCGGTAGCGCCGTAGCTCACATGCCGCCGGCCGAGATCCTCGATGGCCGGAACGATGTCATCGATACGATGCAGGTGACCGACAGCCAAGCCGAGCATTGCCATGATCTTGAACTTCTGGTCCGTCAGATCGGCCGGAAAAAGGCCGCGCAAGTGAGGTGCAGTTTCGAATAGCCGATTGTAGAACAGGTCCGACACTTGCGATGCACTCGGCTCCAATCTTCTGAATGTTGCCTGGACCAGGCGAATCTGCTCGCGCGTTATGATGTCTCGCGAAATCATCGCGGCCATCGCCAAATTGCCCACTGATATGATGCCGATGCCGCAAGCGATCATGTACGCGAGGAAGCTTTGGCTGAAGAGGGGCGTGCTGAGCTCGACGCTGACACCGAGCGGAACGAAATAGGTCGCGGCCATCGCGGTGTAGTGCATCGATGCAATCGCCAGTCCTTGCACGACGCCACCCGCCATAGTCATGAGCATGCCCCGCTTGAAGAAGGTAAACCACAAGGCAGCCGTGGAAGCGCCGATGGCGATGGCCAGCGATGCCCCGACCAGGCGAAAATCGTAGGCAAGGCCGCAGCCGCGGATGGCGCTCATGCCGAGATAGTGCATGCTCGCAATACCGAGCCCCATCAGCAAACCGCCCAAGGGAATGCCCAGCGCTCTCCGTTCGCGCAAACTCGCAAGATGGAGGCCTGCCCCTGTGGCAACGATCGCGATGCATATTGATGCGACGGTCTCCAGCGGATTGTAGTTCACCGGCACCGGGAACTCGGCCGCCATCATGGCGATGAAATGCATCGACCAGATCGTAGCGCCCATGATGAGAGCGCCGTTGGCAAGGGCGAAGCTGCGCTGCCCGGCGTCGGAATCTCTTCTATTGGCAACCGATGTAAGCGCAAGCGCCGTCAGCGATCCCAGAATTGCAATGCCGATCGAGAGAAGCACCAGAATGGGTTGGTAAATCACGGTCATCGGTTGGCCCCCTAGACGCAATCTTGGACAACGAATGCTGCGAAACGGGCTCATCGCCCGCCCCTTCGGCCCGCTGGACGACGCCTACCGTGCCAATGAGGTACAACGATGATGGCGCTGCAGACGGCGGCGGCGGATCGGCGGTCCGCTGCGCGTGCTCGTATGCCTCCGGCACAGCTTGATTTTCGCCGCTGCCCGTGGCCAATGTCGCCACGCAGTTGCAATCTTGGAGCCTAAACCCGCATGACGACGACACGGGGCGGATTGCTCAGCGTCCTTAGCCGCACGGACAATCCGCGCCGGGAAACACTGCGCGCAGAGCTGGCGCGCACCAAGCCGGCTGGCCGCAGGGCGGGCTTGAAGCCAAAGCTCGTGCTTGCAAGCGCCTCGCCACGCCGCCTCACCCTGCTGGCGCAGGTGGGCATAGAACCGGATGCCCTGCGGCCGTCGAGCATCGACGAATTGCCCAAGAAGGGCGAGATGCCGCGTTCGCTGGTCACGAGGCTCGCCCGAGCCAAGGCCGAAGATGCCCGCGACGGCATCGCCAACGACAAGGACATCGCCGACGCTTATGTGCTGGCGGCCGACACCATCGTCGCCGTCGGGCGGCGCATTCTGGTGAAGCCCCGGTTCATCGAAGAAGCAGTGGCCGCGCTGCAGCTCCTGTCGGGGCGCTCCCATCGCGTGCTCACCGCACTCTGCCTGATTGCGCCGGACGATCGTGTGCGCTTGAAAATCGTCGACACGCGGGTGCGCTTCAAACGCCTGTCGAAGGAAGAGATCGAGGCCTACATTGCCTCGCGCGAGTGGCGCGGCAAGGCCGGCGGCTACGCCATTCAGGGGCTGGCGGGATGCTTTGTGCAGAAGCTCTCCGGTTCTTATACGAACGTGGTCGGGCTGCCGCTGACCGAAGTGGCCAATATGCTCGTCGCCGAACGCTTTCCCATCCACTTCAACTGGGTGAAACTCGGCGAGTCCGACCCCGAATAGCCGGTCGCAGCCGGCAGCGCATGGAAGTCCGAGAATGGCGTCAATGAAGCCGCCGCACGCGGCAAGCGGCATCTGTCCGATCTGCAATCGGCCAACCGATACGCAGTATCGCCCTTTCTGCTCGCGCCGCTGCGCCGATGTCGACCTGTCGCGCTGGCTGCGCGGCACCTACGCGATACCGGACGAAGCGGAGAGCGAGGACGGCGATGCGGCCGAGCCGGACGGTGGCGATGACAAGCGCGAAGGCTCGTGATCAGCCCCGGCAGCGCGCAGCCGCGTCCTTCAGCAGCATCACCACATCGGCGTCACTCACCTGTTCGAAGGTGAGGTAGAACGAGCCGACAGACCCGAAACAACGCGGCGCGCTGAGACAGACCACGTCATCCGCCTCCTGCCGCAGCATGGCCAGGGCATCCCGTGAGGCAACCGGCACGGCCACAAGCAGCCGCGCCGGATGCTGGCGCCTGACACTCCGCAACGCCGCTTGCATGGTCATGCCGGTCGCGACTCCGTCATCCACGACGATGACCGTGCGGCCAGACCGCGCCACTTCCGGCCGCACGTCCGCATAGTCCCGGCGGCGCTGCTCGATGGTCGCAAGTTCGCGCGCGGCCGCAGACGTTATGAACTCTGCGCTCACCCCCCGTTCCTCGACCAGGAGCGCATTGAGCACGATCTCGGGTGCGTCCCCATCACCGACGGCACCGATGGCCAGTTCCGGCTCGCCGGGTGCACCCAGTTTGCGCACGAACGCAACATCCAGCGGCGCGTCGAGCCGCCTGGCGATTTGCGCGGCCACCGGCACGCCGCCTCGGGGAAGTGCCAGAACGAGCGGCGCGGCCAGTTCCACTTCCGCCAGCCGTTCGGCCAGCAGCCGTCCAGCCTCGTCGCGGTCGGCAAACATCGCTCTCCGGCGCATGGGGAGTTCTAGGACGTTCGCGGCCGATTTGCCTCGTCAAAGTACGCAGTGGCCTCGAATTCTTGGAGCTTTTGCTCGAATGCTCCTCCGGCAACTCTCACGCAACCGGCCTGGGATCGCGCACCGACGCCAGGAACGTCATCCGCTGGGCGTTGTGACCTATGTTGGGCGTGCGGCGATGCGCGACGAATCCCGATTGCGCCAGCAGGCTCAGCATCTCAGCCTCGTCGAACTGCAACAAGCCCAGCTGGTGCCGGACCTGGCGATAGTTGGAGAAGTAGGACCGCACCAATCCTGCGCCGGCCGCAAGCAGGAAGCCATTGGCAACGGCAAACTTCAGAAGCTCCGCCACATCACGCAGCATGCCGACATGGCGCGGGATGACATCGGCGAGCACGAGACGACCCTCACGGCTCAACTTCTCACGCGAGACAGCCAGCAGACGCTCAAGCTCGGACGCTGAGAGATATTGAATGACCGAGTTCGCGACGATCACGTCGACCGACCCGGGCGGCAGCTGCTCGAACTGCTGCGGAGAAATGACGGCGATATTGGGCCGGTCCATAGTGCGCGCCACCAGCCGCTGCCGCGTGCTTTCCGAACTCTCGCACAGGAACAGGTGGGCACACGCATCGGCGACCAGATGGGCCGAGAGCGCATCGCCGCAGCCGTAGTCGACGACCTTGCAATCCGGCCCGGGCAGGCAGGCCACAATGTCGCGTGCAATGCCTTCGTAGTGCACGCTCTTGTGGCGCGCATTGACGTAGATCGTCGTTGCGCCGTTCCAGTACTCAGTCCAGGTCACGGTCCCCCGCCAAATGCTCGCCGACCAGCAACAGTTGCCGCGTCGGGTCCAGGGCGAGCGGCGTCAGGCATTTCCACTGCTCGTTCCGGACGCCTGCCGCAGAGAATATGGCGCGTGCTTGCAGTCCTGATGAGACCGCGGATTGAGACGACATGCAACGTAGAATGTCCAGCGCGCGGGCAACAACCTAACAATGAGCATGACTTGCTGAGGCGGCTGCCCATCTGATAGGCATTCAGATCAAGGACAAGCGGCGACAAGTCAGCGATTCGAGGAAACTGTCTTTTCTGCAAACCAACGCGAAGCATCCGACTGGGCGGGCGGCATGCAGCCGTGACGCCACAATAGTGTGCCGGCATGTGGTTGCGGGTGTGCCTGAGTTGAAGTCGGAGAATGCGTTCGGCTGATGCAGACGTTTAGGGCAAAAGACTACCGCCTCGCAGCCTGCGTGTTCGTAGGAGTTTGGTTGCTCCTGTCGGCGCCGTGGCTCAGCGGCGCAGCAACCATTCCCTATGACGCCAAGGCACTGTTCCAGGCCCAATTGCAGTTTCTCGCCAACGCGCTGCACTCGGGCCAATCGCCGCTTTGGAACCCCAGCAGCTTCGGCGGCGTGCCGCAGATCGCCGACCCGCAGTCGTTGATCTTCTCGCCGGCGATTCTCCTTGCCTACTTCGAGAAGGTACCAAGCTTCCGGGAGCTCGATGTATTTGTGCTGTTGCTGCTCGCGATGGGCGGCTTGGCAACGCTGAAATTCTGCCAGGACCGGGGATGGCATCCCGCCGGCTGCGCCGTTGCGGCAATCGTGTTCGCCTTTGGCGCATCGTCCGCCTGGCGCATCCAGCACATCGCGCAGATCCAAAGTCTCGCTTTCTTTGCCGTAACCCTGTGGCTGCTGACGCGGGCGCTGGTCCGATCGTCCGCTGTCTACGGCGCGCTCGCGGGAGTGGCCGCGGGACTGATGTTGATCGAGCCTAATCAGGTCGCATTGCTGGGCTGCTACGTATTGGCGGGAGCCTGCGCGGGACATTGGCTCTTGAGCGATAATCCGCTCGGCGCCGTTCGCCGCAGCCTCTATCCGCTGGGGTGGGGTGCGCTCGTGGCCAGCATCATTGCGGTGCTCCCGCTCCTGTCGACCTACCTTTTCCTGGAAATCTCCAATCGCCCCGAGATGACCTTTGGCGAAGCCGCGCGCGGCTCCCTGCATCCCGCGTCCTTGCTGACAGCCATCGTTGGCGACCTTTTCGGTGTCCAGGATCCGGCCGTCGACTACTGGGGGCCCTACAGCGAGTGGTGGAACAAGAACGAGCTCACGCTGTCGTACAACATGAGCCAGTTGTATTTCGGGATACTGCCGATGCTGCTCATCTTGACGGTCGGCCTGGTCCGCGGCGCACTCTGGGCGCGAGAAGTCAGGACGTTGACGGCAGCAGGCGCGTGCCTCCTGCTTTACGCACTCGGCAGCAATACGCCGATTTTCCGGATTTTCTTCGACTACGTGCCCGGAGTTGCCTTCTTCAGGCGCCCCATCGACGCGACCTTCCTGATTGGTGCTCTGCTCGCAATCGTCGCTGGATACCTCGTTCATCTGTGGGCAACAGCAGCACTGCCTGTTGCGTCCCGTCGAAGACAACTTCTCGAAGCCGGACTGATCGTCGTGATCCTGGCTTCCGCGCTCGCAACCGCGGCAACCGCCGGCAAGGCGGCGGAGGCATTGAAGCCGATCTCAGCGACGCTCGTCTGGATTGCGGCAACGCTGCTGGTTCTGGCCGTCCCGAAAGTCTGGTTGCAGCGCAGCCGGCAGTTCGCAGTAATCGCGCCGGCGCTGATTCTGGCCTGCGATCTCGCGATCAACAACGGGCCCAATGCGTCGACGGCGCTGCCCCCGGCGAACTACGAGATTCTCAAACCGAACTGCAACAATGAAACAGTGCGGTTTTTGAAAGAGAAGGTGCGCCGGACACCCGGATCGCCTTGGCGTGACAGGGTCGAAATTGTGGGGCTGGGCTTCGAATGGCAGAATGCCGCGCTCGTGCACGGTTTCGAAGGCACGCTGGGCTACAATCCATTCCGTCTCGGCGAGATCTCTCAAGCGACCGGAGCGCGTGACTACATAGCAGGCGCCGACCAGAAATCGTTCTCTCCGCTCTTTTCCTCCTACACATCGCCCATGGCAGACCTGCTGGGCTTGCGCTTTATCGCCGTGAGCGATCCGATCGAGCAGATCGATCTCAAGCTGAAGCCGGGCGTGTTGAAGTTGGTCGCGCGCACGTCCGACGCCTACATCTACGAAAATCCACACGCGTTGCCTCGCGTCATCCTGGTCAACGACTGGAAATCAGCGGATTTCGAGGCTCTGATGGCCTCCGGCCAGTGGCCGCAATTCAACCCGAGGGAAACGGTTCTGCTGGAGGAGCCGCCTGAGTTCGATGAGGAAATCGTCAGGATGGCGAAGCACTCCAACGTCGACGCGGGCGCGCGCATCCGACACTACGAAAACACCAAGGTGGTGATCGACGTCAATTCTTCGCGGTCGGGCTTCGTTGTGCTCCACGACGTCTGGCATCCCTGGTGGGTCGCCGACCTCGACGGCCTGGACGTCCCTATTCTTCGGGCCAATGTTCTGTTCAGGGCCGTGCAGGTTCCAGCGGGTCATCACGTGCTGACGTTCGAGTTCAAGCCCGTTGCCGGCGCCATCGCCGAGGTGGCCGACAGGCTGTTCGAGCAGCCGGAGCCAAGTTTACCGCCAGGCTTCAGCACCAGCAGCACGCCGGTGCGGCGGCCGTAGCGGCATTGCCTTGCCAGGCAGGTGGATCAGTCCGCGACAATCGGCTTGAGCTCGTGCACGGGGGGCAGCACCGGCGTGCCGGGAAATACGCTTCCTTCCTCGAACCAGCTCTTCGGCGCGGGCGTGCCCCACAGCGTCTGACGCCGTGGATCGCGCAATGACCAGCGGATCGGCTCGAAGTCGGGATCGACGGTGAGATAGTCCGAGGCATAGAGCTCGAGGCGGTGGCCGTCCGGGTCGCGCACGTACAGGAAGAAGGCGTTGGCCAACCCGTGCCGCCCCGGCCCGCGCTCCATGTTGGCGAGATAACCGGTGGTCGCCATCACGTCGCACAGGTGGATGACGTTGAGCACGCCCGGCACCCAGTAGGCGAAATGGTGCAGGCGCGGCCCGCGCCCGTTTGTAAATGCCACGTCGTGCACGCCGCCCTTCCGGTGCATCCAGGCGGCCGCGATCCTCGGCTCGGCATCGTCGCTCTCGGTGTACTCGGTCAGCCGGAAGCCGAGCGCGGCATAGAACTCGATGGAAGCCTGCACGTCGCGTGACAGCACGTTGAAATGATCGATGCGTTGCGGGTGGCAGCCGGCATAGCGGCCGTACTGCTGCAGGATGCGCTCGGCCTGGTCGATCTTGAAGGTCAGCTCGAGCGGATTGCCCTGGGGGTCGACGGCGTGCAGCGTGCGCCCCTGGAACGGCACCTCCACGAACGCGGCCGGCAGCTGCCGCTCCTTGAAGAAGGCGTGCGCGCGGTCGAGATCCTCCTCGCTGCCGACCTTGAAGCCGAGCCGCTCGGCCACCGGCTCCGGCCCCCGCTTCAGCACGAGCGAGTGGTGGTTGCGCTCCTCCATGCCGCGGAAATAGATGCGCGTCCTTGCCCGCATCCTCCACTTGCAGGCCGATGACGCCCTCGTAGAAGGCTCGGCTGGCGCCAAGGTCGCGCACGGTCAGCACAGCGTGGCTGCAGCGCACGACATTGAACGGCGGGTTGAAGATGTGGGTGGGGACGGGCATCGTGGTTCAGCCTCGCTGCGGCTCAGCCGCCGATCTTCGGCACTTTGTGGCTGTCGTAGGCCACGGCCACGTTCTTGGTTTCCATGTAGAAGTCGAAGGAATAGTCGCCGCCGTCGCGGCCGATGCCCGACGCCTTCGTGCCGCCGAAGGGCGTCGGCAGGTGGCGCACGTTCTCCGAGTTGATCCAGATCATGCCGGCCTCCAGGTCGCGGGCGACGCGATGCGCGCGGCCCACGTCGCGGGTCCAGATGTAGCCGGTGAGGCCGTAGCGCACGTCGTTGGCGATCTTCACCGCATCCGCCTCGTCGTCGAACGGCACAACGGTGAGCACCGGCCCGAAGATCTCGTCCTGGGCGATGCGCATGCTTTGCTTGGCGTCGAGATAGAGCGTCGGCTCGACGTAGTTGCCCTTGCCGCCCATCGCGCGCCCGCCGCCGCAGGCGATCCTCGCGCCTTCCTTTTCGGCTGAATCGGGAAAGCTCAGCACCTTGTCGACATGCGCGGCATGGATCAGCGGCCCGATCTCGGTCGCGGGATCGAGCGGATGGCCGACTTTGATGCGCTTCACCCGCTCGGCCAGCTTGGCCGTGAAGCCGTCATAGATCGACCGCTGCACCAGCGCGCGGCTCGATGACGTGCAGCGCTCGCCGTTGAGGCTGTAGATCATGAACAGCACGGCATCGAGCGCGCGGTCGAGATCGGCATCGTCGAACACGATGACCGGGTTCTTGCCGCCGAGTTCGAAATGCACGCGCTTCAGGGTCGGCGCGCCCTGCGCCATGATCAGCGATCCCGTCTTGCTGTCGCCGACGAAGCCGACCGCCTTGATCAGCGGATGTTCGGTCAGCGCCTTGCCGGCCTCCTCGCCCATGCCGTGCACCATGTTGACGACGCCCGCCGGCAGTCCGTGCTTGCGGATGACGCCGTCCATGATCTGGTTGAGCAGCGTGGCCGACAGCGGGCTCCACTCGGCCGGCTTGTGCACCACCGTGCAACCGGCCGCCAGCGCCGGCGCGATCTTCCACGTCGACAGCATGAACGGCGTGTTCCACGGCGTGATGATGCCGACGGGGCCGATGGGCTGGCGGATCGTGTAGTTGATGTGGTCCGTGTCGGGCAGCGACAGGCCGTCGCCAGCACCCGGCGCGCGATCGGCGAAGAAGCGATAGTTCTCGGCCCCGCGCAGCGCGGCCTTGGCCATGTAGCGGATCGGCTGGCCGGTATCCATGCTCTCGACCAGCGCGATCTCCTCGGCGCGCGCCTCGATGGCGTCGGCGATCGCGTGCAGGATGGCGCGGCGCTTGGCGCCCGGCACCGCGCGCCAAGCCGGGAACGCCGCGGCCGCAGCCTTGGCTGCCGCATCGATGTCGGCAGCATTCGCCGGCGGCAACCTTCGCCAGCACCGCGTTGTCGACCGGGCACAGCGTCTCGAAGGTCTTGCCGGAACGGCCCTCCATCGGCTCGCTGGCAATGAAATGCCGGACCGAGCCGCGCTTGAACTGCGCGAGATACTGCTCGGCCTTTTCGATGTTGGCGGCGAGGCTCGATGCGCCCTTCTGTTCGCTCATGCCGCGCTTCCTTTCCGCCGGGCCTCGACGATCTCGTGCAGGTTGTTGTGCTTGAGGCTGCCGACCGGATCGATCTCGACGATCTCCAGCGTCAGCCCCAGCGGCCGGCTGGCGAACACCTTGGCCGTCTCGGCCTTCACGGCCGCGAAGATGTGCTCGGCCGCCTTCTGCCGCACCTCCGGCGTACGACCCGTGCCGATGCGCGCCTGCACGTGGATGAATCCGTTGTCAGGATGGCTGTCGGCGACGGCGTAGACGTCGCGCCGCTCGGCCCTGGTGCGGATGCCGCCAATGGGGAATACCCCGGTCTCCAGCGCGGCCGCATGGATAGCCGCGACCAGGCGCGGGATGTCGAGATCCCGCTCCAGGTTGGCCGAATATTCGACGATCAGATGGGGCATGGCTTTACCGAACCGTGGCTGGGCATCTGATTTAGCAGGTGATCGTCTTTGCTGCCACTTGGTCCGAGCCCCGCGAGGCAGGGAACCTCGCGGTGAGCTTGTCGAACCACGAGCGGGCCTGTTTACTGCGTCCGCAAGCGCCCTTCGACAGGCTCAGGGCGGGGGTCCGTGGAACAAGGCAAGGGAACGTCGATGCGCGTCGATCTGAACTCCGACCTGGGCGAGAGCTTCGGGGCCTGGAAGATGGGCGACGACGAGGCCATGCTCGGCATCATCACGTCGGCCAGCGTGGCCTGCGGCTGGCACGCGGGCGATCCTGTCGTCATGCACCGCGCGGCGGAGCTCGCCAAGCAGAACGGGGTCGCCATCGGCGCCCACCCGAGCTTCAACGACCTGTGGGGCTTCGGCCGCCGCGTCATCCGCGGCACCAGCATGTCGGACCTGGAGAAAATGATCGCCTACCAGATCGGCGCGCTGCAGGCGATCGCCACGACCGTCGGCCACAAGGTCACCCACGTGAAGGCGCACGGCGCGCTCGGCAACCTCGCCAACGACGAGGACGAGTTCGCCATGGCCCTGGGCCGGGCCATCAAGGCCGTCGATCCCAAGCTGGTCTATATCGTGATGCCGGGCCGGCCCAGCGTGGCCGCCGCCGAGAAGCTGGGATTGCCGATGCTGCAGGAGATTTTTGCCGACCGCGCCTATCAGGACAACGGCCAGCTCGTCATGCGCGGCCAACCCGGCGCCGTCATCCATGACGCGGGCGCAGCGGCCGAGCGTATTCTGCGGGCTTTGCAGGACAACGTGATGATCTCCGTCACGGGCAACAAGGTACCGGTCAAGATCGACAGCATCTGCGTGCATGGCGACACGCCGACGGCCGTGGAGATGGCGCGGCAGCTTCGGCAGCGGCTGCTCGCTGCGGGCGTGGCGCTGAAGCCATACACTGCGGCCTAGAGCCCGCCGACACCGCAGGCAAAGCAATCGAGGACCGACATATGAGCTGGCAACGCGAGCTGGACGAACTGAGGGCGCGCGAGCGCATGGCGCGCGAGATGGGCGGGGCCGACAAGGTCCAGCGCCAGCACGACGGTGGCCGGCTCACGATCCGCGAGCGTATCGACGGGTTGATCGATCCCGACACCTTTCACGAGGTCGGCGCCATCGCCGGCAAGGCCGAATACGACGAGGCCAATGAACTCAAGAAGCTCACGCCCTCCAACTGCGTCATGGGACGCGCGAAGGTGGACGGCCGCCCGGTCATCGTTCTCGGCGACGATTTCACGGTGCGCGGCGGTTCGGCCGACGCGACCATCCCGATGAAGCCGATCCTGGCCGAGCGCATGGCCAATGAGCTGCGGCTGCCCATCATCCGCATCATCGAAGGCTCCGGCGGCGGGGGCTCGGTCAAGACCATCGAGACGTCGGGGCGCTCCAATCTGCCGGGCCAGCTCGGCATTTCCCAGTTCGGCTACCAGTATCTCGCCGACAACCTCGGCACCGTTCCCGTTGTCGCCCTGGGGCTGGGTTCGGTGGCGGGTCTCGGCGCGGCGCGGCTTGCGGCCAGCCATTACTCGATCATGACCAAGTCCACCTCCGCCATGTTCGTGGCGGGACCGCCCGTGGTCGCGCGCGTCGGACCGACGCTTGAAAAGAAGGAACTCGGCGGCTGGGAGGTGCAATGCCGGGCCGGCGCAGTCGATCACGCGGTGGAAACGGAAGCAGAGGCGTTCCAGTGCGCGCGCCGCTTCCTGTCGTACCTGCCCTCTTCGGTCCACAGTGTCCCGGTGCGGGGCGAGCGCATTGATCCCGCCGACCGGCGCGAGGAAAACCTGTTCACGGTCATCCCGCGCGACCGCCGCAAGGTCTACAAGATGCGGCCGATCATCGATGCCCTGGTCGACAAAGGCTCATTCTTCGAGACGGGCCAGATGTTCGGCCGCTCCATCATCACCGGCCTGGCCAGGCTCGACGGGTTGCCGGTGGCGATCCTGGCGAGCGACCCCTACCACTACGGCGGCGCCTGGACGGCCGACGCCTGCGCCAAGGTCGTGCGCTTCGTCGACCTGGCCGAGACGTTTCATCTCCCCATCGTCTATCTCTGCGACTGTCCCGGGTTCCTGATCGGCCTCGACGCGGAGAAATCGGCCACCATCCGGCACGGCGTTCGCGCCATGGCGGCCATCAACCAGTCCAGCGTGCCCTGGTGCACGGTGATCGTGCGCAACTCGTTCGGGGTGGCCGGCGCCGCGCACGTGCCGGCGGGGCGGCTTGCGATCCGCTACGCGTGGCTGTCGGCATGGTGGGGCTCGTTGCCGCTCGAAGGCGGCATCGAAGCGGCCTACCGGGCGGAAATCGATGCGGCGGCGGACCCCAAGGCCAAGCTCGCCGAGATCGAGGCGCGGCTCAATGCCCTGCGTTCGCCATTCCGGACGGCGGAAACTTTCTGGGTCGAAGAAATCATCGACCCGCGCGACACCCGCAGGCTGCTTTGCGAGTTTGCGAATTTGGCCGAACCGCTGCGCACGCCTGGTCCACGGGCCTTCCCGATGCGTCCATGACTACCTGCACGCCAAGCCTCGCATCGCCTGCACCTCGGCGCAGCGCCCGGCATGTCGCACCGGCGCCACGCCGCAAGCCAAGCCGCGGCCGCTACGTCAATTCGAAGTCGCATTCGTGTGGCATCCACGTCTAGAATTTGAAAGTTCGACTTTCCGCCGAGCCCAGCTTGCGTCGTCTGACGCAAGGCGTCTTGCAGGAGCGGATGATGCAGTACGTGTGCGATGCCCCGCCCAACACCTGGTTCCGCTTCGAAACCGAAGCGGAAGCCGCGTTCGAGTCGCGGGCCATGAACCACGCCGTGGAAAAATACTTCCAGCAGGCGCGCGGGCAAGCCGCGAACACTTATGTGCCGCCCAAATCAGCCCACTACGTCGAGCAGAACATTGGCCTGAAGGCGCACATCCAGCGTGCGATGCCGCGATTTCTGACGCTGCGCGACGGCGAGGGAAAGGCGCTTGTGACGGCCATGCTGCCGCCCGAGGGGCAAGACGAGCGCGCATTCAAGCCGATCATCGTCGGCTGCGAGAACACCGACCCCTATCTCGAGTACGGCGACGCCATCGCCGCGCTCGGACAACATTTCAATCTCACGCTCGATCCCGCCCGCTGCTACCCGTATCGGCGGGCCTAGCGGGTCGCGCAATCCATTAGGCCGGCTCGGAGAGTATCTTGTCCATCTCGTCCATTGCTCGCGGAAGGCTTCCGATTGCCGCGATGCTGTCGATCGTCGCTCTGCTGTGCCATTCCTCTCACGCGCGCGCGCAGAGCGCTCCGATCATAAAAACGCAGGCCGGCGATGTCCAAGGCGTCTCCGAGCACAGCGTTCTTGCCTTCAAGGGCATACCGTTCGCGGCGCCTCCGGTCGGCGAGCTGCGCTGGCGCGAGCCTCGGCCGGCCGCACCCTGGCAGGACGTGCGCAAGGCTGTTGCGTTTGGAAGTGCCTGCATTCAGGTGCCGGGGCTTTCGGAAGCCAACGGCGGCTCTCCCGGATCGCTCAGCGAGGATTGCCTCTACCTCAACGTGTGGACGCCGAAGCCGGACCCTGCCGCCAAGCTTCCCGTGATGGTGTGGATTCACGGCGGCGCGTACGTCTTCGGTTCGGGTGCAGTGAACCTCTACAATGGCGCGCCGCTGGCAAACAAAGGCGCTGTCGTCGTCACCATCAACTACCGCCTCGCGCAACTGGGCTTCTTTGCGCATCCCGCGCTGGAAAAGGAAAGTCCCGGCGGGCCGGTAAACTTTGGCCTGCTCGATCAGATCGCCGCGCTCAGGTGGGTGCAGCAGAATATCGCGCAGTTCGGCGGCGATCCCGGCAACGTCACCGTCTTTGGTCAATCGGCCGGGGGCAAGAGCGTGCTGGCGCTGGTTGCATCGCCGCTGGCGCGCGGATTGTTTCACAAGGGCATCGCCCTGAGCTCATACGTAGTGCCGGATGCCACGCGCGCAAAGGCCATCGAGATCGGATCGAAGGTTGCCGTCGCCCTGGGCTTGAACGGCGCCGACACCACCACCGAGCAACTGCGCGCAGTGCCGGCAGAAAAATTCAGCGAGATCAAAGGGCAGGGATTGTCCACCGCTCCAGTTCCGATCAGCGGCGACAAGGTGCTGCCGCAATCCATCCAGGCAACTTTTGCCGCGGGCAAGGAAGCAGCCCTGCCGCTCGTCGTCGGCAACACCAGCGACGACACCAGTGTGGTTCTGGCCTTCGGCATCGATCCCGTAGCCGTGCTGAAGCGCCTGGGCGCCGCAGGCTTTCTCGTGCGCATCCTTTATCCAGGCGTGAAGGACGACACCGAGCTGGCGCGGCAGGCGACGCGCGATCTCGTGTTCACCATGCCTGTGCGCTGGGTGGCCGACCGTCACGCCAAGCGCGCCCCGACCTGGCGCTACTATTTCGACTACACCGCCATCAAGGAGCGCAGCAAATTCTCCAACGGCGTGCCGCATGGCGCCGAGATCCCCTACTTCCTGAACACCGTCGGCATCTTCGAGGGCACCAAGGACATCGTCACAGCCGAGGATCGGGAGTTCGCGCGCCGCGCCAGCGACTACGTGTTCGAGTTTGCGCGTACGGGCAAGCCTGCTGCCGGCGACAGTCCCGCGTGGCCAAGCCATCGCGCCAGGCTGGACAAAACCCTCGTCCTTGGCGAATCCATCACGGTGCAGTCGAACTTCATGCGAACGCGGCTGAATATTTTCCTGGGCGTCAGCAGGATCGTGGACCGCGTGCTGGGCCGGCGCTGATTCCGGTACGAGGCCTCGCTTGGTTACTCTCCAAGCTAGCCGCGTGCGTCGACGACGCCATCGACAAGATTGACCGACAGAAGCTCGCTGCTCTCCAGGCCGGCGAGGCCGGCCGGGCGCATCTTGGCGACCAGCGCACGAAACTCCGCATCGGCAGCCCTGGCGATGCGCACGGCCTCCGCACGCTCCACCGCGGTGAAGCGCAACGGCGTGCCCGGACGGCATTGCACCAGACGCGGCAGGTCCCAGCTGATGACGGTGGCGATCTTGGGATAGCCACCGGTGGTTTGCCTGTCGGCCAGCAGGATCAGGGGCAGCCCGTTGCCTGGCACCTGCATGCCGCCCGTGGGAATGCCGTCGGATACGATGTTGAACCCCTTGGCTCCGTGCTCGATCACCGGGCCGGCCAGCCGCATGCCCATGCGGTCGGCCTGCTCGGAGATCACGTACTCGCTGTTCATCAAGGTGGCGATGCCGGCGGCCGTGAAATGGTCGTCCTGCGGCCCGAGCACCACGCGGATAGGCGCCTGCTGGATCGGCGGGGGCTCAGGCAGGGCAAGGTCGGGACCGGAGGTCTCGGACATGGCAAGCGGCAGGCGGTCGCCGGCGCGCAGCGTGCGGCCTTCCAGGCCGCCGATGCCGGTGCGATGGTGCAGCGACAAGGAGCCGAGGGTGGGTGCAATGGTGAACCCACCAGCCACGGCCAGATAGAAGAAGATGCCGGAGCGGGCCGAGGCCAGCTCGATCGTCTGGCCGTCATGCACGGTGACGCTGGTCAAGGGCGTAACCGACCGGCCGTCGACTTTGAGAAGACTGTCGGCGCCGGCAAGCGCGATCCGCGCGCTGCCGCCGGAAACCTGCAGGCGCCCTCCGGCCAGGGCGAATTCGATTGCTGCCTGCCCGGGCTGATTGCCGACGAGCACGTTTGCCAGCGCCAGCGACAGGCGATCCATGGCGCCGGCCGGGCCGACGCCGAAGCGCTGCCAGCCGAACCGGCCGGCATCCTGCAGCGAGGTGGCAGGGCCGGCGCTCAGGACGACGAGCTCGGTCATGACGCGATCAGCTCCGCCACTGGCTCGCCGGCCGCCGCCGCTCGGTCCAGCGCATCCCAGCGGGCGGCATCCACCGGCTCGAACACCACCTCGTCGCCGGGTGCCGTCAGAAACGCCGGCTCGCGACCGGCCATGAACGTGCGCACCGGCGTGAGCCCCAGGATGTGCCAGCCCGATGGCATGGCCTGGCCGGCAATCAGCGCCTGGATGCCGCCGATGGAAATGCAGCCGGCGGGCGTCATCGGGCGCGGATCGGTGCGGCGCGAGGTGGCAATCGAAGGATCGAGCCCGCCGAGATAGGTAAAGCCCGGCATGAACCCGATCATGTAGACGCGGTAGACGGGCGCTGCGTGCTTGTCGATGAGTTGCGCAGGCGTCAACCCGTGCCGCTCGGCCGTCGCATCGAGGTCGATGCCGAACTTGCCGCCGTAGACGACCGGCACCTTCCAGCGCCGCCCGGACACCGGCGCGGTTTCCAGCGTCTCAGCCAGAGAGCGCACCTGCTGCTGGAAGCGCTCGTAGTCGAAAGTCAACGGATCGAACTGCACCATGAGCGAGCGGTATGTCGGCACCGTCTCGACGAGACCCGGCACGCCGTGGGCGTTGAGCGCGGCATCGAGCGCCAGCACGCGCGCAGCTGATCGCGGGATCGATCGCCGTGCCGAACTCGATTGTCACGGCCGCATCGCCGCAGGCAAGAAAGCGCGGCGGGGGAAGCGCTTCACTCATGCGGGCCGCCGAGCTTGCGGAATGCGGCGAAGCGCATGCCGAGATAGGCAAAGACCATGGCTACGAGCGACGAGGCGAACAGCGCATACAGCGGATTGATGGAAGGCCGCAGCAGAACGATCAGCACGAAGATGCCGTAGTTGATGGCCGCAACCATCCAGCCGACCGCGGCATAGCGCAAGAACTCTCCCAACGCGCGGCGGCGTCGTAAGGCGGAAGGTGAAGCGGCGGTGCGCGAGCCAGCCCACGACCATCGCGATCGATATGGCAAAGAAGCGCGCTGTGATCGGGTGCATGCCGAGCAAGGTCAGCACGGTCAGGACGAAAGCGTCGATCAGGAACGCAAGGCCGCCCGAAAACAGAAACCCCAACCCATGCTTGACCGGATGCTGGCCGCCGGGGGCAATGCCGCTCCAGTTGCTCATGCTCGTCATCCTCGTAGACGCGACCAGTCCACCGGCGGGCCGTCGGCGCTGCGCGCAGGGCCGCCAAAGCCGCTCGGGCAGCGTCACGTCCCGCATGAGCGCGTCATACTCCATGCGTCGCCGGTCGACTACCGCGTCGAGCTTCGCAAGCTCTGCATCTGGATGCCCGGGGTGGCACATGACGATGTGACAAGGGCCGGGTGCAACCATGGCGTCCGCCAACTCCTGGGCGTAGGGCGTCGCGGGGTCGAAGCGCGAGAAGCCGGAAAATCCTTCGTTGGTCGGCAAGCCCTTGCGCCGCGCAGCCGCGGCGAAGCCCAGCGCCAGAGCGCCCACGACGGCGGCTTTTGCTCGCGGGCTGCCGCGACGCGCTGCCGTCGCCTGCCAGCGGTCGGAAGGATCGCGGATCAGAGGCTTGGTACCGGGGATACCGGCGCGACACGACATCGAGCAGCGGCTGACGGATACCGGGCAGCACATGCATGTGCTCGTGCCCGTCGATGTGATCGGGAGGAAAGCCGAGACCCTTTTCGAATGCCTCGAGCTGGCGCTCGATCTCAGCGGCGATCTCGTCGCGAGTTGACGATGCCGAGCAACGCCAGGGGGATAAGTGCGCTGCGTCCGGGAAACCGGCCATCCGGCGCAAGCCGCGGCATGGCTGCAAGCGGATTGCCGAGAGTGAGATTGAGGTGCAGGCCGATAGCCAGGTGGCTGCGATGCACGCGCAGGCGCGCGGCCGTTGCCGGCCAATGCGGCGTGGTGACCATCACGCTCGTTGCCGACAGCCGCCGTGCCGCCGCCAGTTCCCCGACGGCGCGCGAGACGCCCTCGGTCAAGGCATAGTCGTCGGCGCAAAGTATGAGCATCGAGCCATCATTCCCGGCGCTGCCCGCGGGCTTCGCGCGCATCGGCGCGAGGGGAATCGCGTTCCAGGCCCAAGCTCTTCGGCGACGAGGAAAAGCGGACGGCCCTTGACCTCCTCATAAACGCGTCCGAGGTACTCTCCGATAACGCCCAGCGAGATCAGCTGCACGCCGGCGAAAAACAGCACCGAAATGATCAGGGTCGGGAAGCCCGGCACACTGACGCCGTAGATGAGTGCCTCCAGAAGCATGGCCACGGCGTAAACGAACGCGAACACCGACACGATCAAGCCCGAGATAGGACCACACGCGCAGCGGGATCGTCGTGAAGGTCGTTATGCCATCCAGTGCGAAGCGCAGCAGCTGGCGCGGCCGCCAGCGCGAGACGCCGCTGCTGCGTGGCGGCACCTGGAAAGGCACGCCGACCGCGCGAAACCCCATCCACGCATACAGCCCCTTGTTGAAGCGAACCCGCTCATGCATGCGGTTCATGGCATCGATCGCCTTGCGATCCAGCAGGCGGAAATCCCCGGCGCCCGGGGGCAGCGCCGTGCCGCTGAGCTTCTCGAAGGCGGCGTAGAACACGCGCGCCGACAGGCGATGCAACACACTGTCGGCGTCGCGGTCGCATCCGCTGGCCATAGACGATGTCGAAGCCGTCGTTCCAGCGCGCGACGAATTCCTTGATGAGCTCCGGGGGATGCTGCAGGTCCGCATCCATCAGCACGGCCGCATCGCCCGTCGCGTAGGTGAGCCCGGCCGCTGCGGCAATCTCCTTGCCGAAGTTGCGGCTGAGCGAGAGCGCCTTGAAGCGGGGGTCCTGGCCGTGCAGCGCCCTTCAGCAACGCCAAGGTGCCGTCGCTGGAGCCGTCGTCGACAAAAATCACCTCCCACTCGAGGCCGAGCCCGTCGAGCACAGGCTGCAGCCTCTCGACGAGCGCGGGGATGCTGCGCTCCTCGTTCAATCCGGGTACGACCACAGAGAGTTTGCGTCCGCGACGCGGCGCGCCCTGTCCGTTGGTCACCGCAATCGGGTCCGGCCCGGCCATAGGCAACCTGCTGATCTCACGGCGTCAACGCACTCCATGTGGGTACGTAGCAGCGCCGCTGTGCCACGCAGGAAGCGGCTTAGCAAGGCCGCAGCAGCAGTCAATCGATGATGCACCGCTCCGCTCCCTGGGATCAGCGAGCCGCCATGACACCGGAGTTGATCAGACGCCGGTGGAAAAGCAGGATCTCGTCCCGCTTGGAGCAGGTGTAGTAGCGCCCGCGGCACAAGGTCATCAGCCGCTTGCGGTCGCGGTGCGAGTCCGACAACGGCAGGCCGGCGAGGTCGAGCATGACAGTGCCGAGATAGGCGACGTCGAGCGGCTCGTACTGCGGCAGCGCCGGCACGCGATAGTTGACGCCCTGGGCTGCGTAGTAGGTGATAAATCCGATCGAATCCTGATCGAGGATGACATCTTCCGCTTCCGTCTCATCCTTGTAGCCGAGCAGGGTGCGGGTCGCCATCGGATGGTGGTCGCCGTAGTGCACGATGAGGAAGCGCTCCTGCGGGAAGCGGCTGGCGCAGCTCGGCGACCAGATAGTCGTAGTCCATCTTGGCCATGGAGACGCGGCGCAGATACTCGTGCATCTCCGGATCGGTGCCGGGACCACCGCCGGGCACGTCGACCTCGGGCTCGTACTTGAAGTCGTAGGGCCAATGGGCCGACATGGTCTGGATGTAGGTGAAGAGCGGCTGCCGCGACGCCTCGAAGTGGCGACCCATCTCAGCCATGGCGTTCTCGAAATAGAACCGGTCGCGCTCCTGCGCGGTCTTGGCGCCTTGGGCCTTCAGATCGAAAATCTCCGTCAGGCCGATCGAATTGTAGAAGCGGTCGTTGGAGACGAAGTTCTTGAGCAGCGGATAGAACACGACGTTGCGATAGCCGCACCGGTTCAGCACCTGCGGAAGCGTATCCTTCAGCTTGTTCTGGGTGAAGGTCTGGACGAACTGGCGCATGCCGCCGAACGAGTGGGTCGAAACCCCCGCGAGCAGCGAGAACTCCGTCAGCCACGACGCCCCGCCATAGGTTTCCACCCGCAGCTTGTGCAGACTCCGATCGTCGGACTTGAAGAACGGGTCGACCGACTGATCGTAACGCAGCGCCGGGAACAGCGACGGCTGCACCACCGATTCCTGATGGATCAGTATGATGTGCGGTGGCTTGGCCGCCACGTCGCATCGCGATGGAATGGTGAAGAGAGATGTCGAACCACCGCGCGCGGCGCGGCCTCGAGCAGGGCACCCCGCCACAGGGCTTCCATGGTCTCGCCCCACGACGCATAGAACGAGGACACATACAGGTTCGAGTAGTAGAATTGCATGTGGCGCCGCTCGCCCTTGCTGTAGGCGCCGTACCAGGCCAGCGATACGAACGCGACCAGCAGCAGTACGGCCCAGCGGCGCGGTATGCGCGTGCTGTCAACGCGATAGGCGAGCCAGCTCACAAGCAACATTGCAAAGCAGGCGGCAATCAATCCCACGACGTAGCGGCGCTGATCGCTCCACATGTAGCTGACGGTCGACCACGAGCTCAGATAGAAGAAGAGATCGTAGGCGTGCACCACCATGTTCATCATCGCGCGCTTTGCCGACGCAGCCCACACGATGACGGCGACAAGCGACGCGACCACGACGGTCGAGAACAGGGCGCGTCGCGCGATCAGCATGACAATCGCAACGAGTGCCGCGGTCACCGCTGCCGCAAACAGAATATTGGAGAACTCCCCCTCATCCCGCCAGAAATGACGTCCGATGAGCGCCGCCAGCACTGTGACGGCAATCCAGGCGGTCGCCGGTCGCAGCTCGCCGGGCCGCCTCAGACGCGCGGCAAGAGCGCGCAGGCGCCCCCGCTTGGCCGGGATGCCCGGCAAGCCAATGGTTTGGTCCGTCATGTTCTTGACGCTCAGCCGTCATCCACCTGTCATAGACCATCACAACGCCGATGAACCGGCAATGAAGAACGCACGGCATGGCTTCCCGGACGGCGTGCTCGGACCTCCCAGACCTCCGCCTTGGGGGTATCGGAAGCCCGCCACAACCGCTGACCCAATTGATTAATCAGGGCAATCGACCCCAAGTTGCCGCACCACCCGCAGGGTGAGGAACCGGATGCATACAGCCGGCGTTCATGTTCCGGCGAGTAATGGTAGAAGCACCCCACAACTGTGCACGCTGGGGCGGCGTGCATGGAAGGACGGCACTTCTTTCATCCGTCAATCGCCATGGGAGATGCCGCCGCTGCAAAGCGAAAGGGTGGCGTTCTTCAGGGAAGGGATCGATAATCTGTCGTAACAACTTGTGACGGGGCGCCGCTGGCACGTCGCCTTTACAAGGACCAAATCGTTCCCACATATGCGCGCCGGCACGCCTTTGGAGAGTTCGATGAAATCGAATGCGGTTAAGTCTATCGACCTGGAATTGGATTGGTCCGCTCAGACCATTCTTCCGATCGAGTTTCGTGGCCGGGAGATGAAGGTAGAGGCCCGGGCCTATCAAGGAGCCGACCCAACCTGCCAGGCCATGGTGCTCGTGCACCGCGGCGAAGGGGCAGAGGCCACCGAGGTTCCGTTGGTGCGCGTCCACAGCGGGTGCGTAACCGGCGACATCTTCCATTCGCTGCGCTGCGACTGCTACCCGCAGCTCCAGGCTGCGATGGACCGGATACTGAAGAGCCCCCTCGGTGTTCTCGTGTACCTGCCCTACCAGGAGGGTCGCGGCATCGGGCTCGTCAACAAGATCAGGGCCTACGCCCTGCAGGATCAGGGCTACGACACGGTCGACGCCAACGTCGCCATCGGTGCCCCGATCGAGGCTCGCGACTACGACCTCGCGGCACACATCCTGTTCGATCTCGGGTTTCCCGAGATCAAGCTGCTGACGAACAATCCCGCCAAGGTGGAAGCCTTGCGGACCGAAGGTGTCGACGTCGTCGAGCAGATCCCCGTGATCATCAAGCCGTCGCCGCACAACACGCGCTACCTGGCGACCAAGAAGGAGCGCATGGCGCACAAGCTGTAGAAACCAGCGCCAACCGAATTGAAAAGGCAGCGGCCGCTTGGCCGCTGCCTTTTTTGTTGCCCGGGACGATGAAGCTGCGCACAGTCTGCGCTCCTTCCTCTCGATCGGCGAGCAAACCGCAATGTTCAAACCCTTCGATCTCACCGGCAAGGTCGCACTGATCACCGGCGGCAACAGCGGCATCGGCCTCGGCATGGCCAAGGCCGTGGCGGAAGCCGGCGCCGACGTGGCCATCTGGGGCACCAACGCGACCAAGAATGCGGCCGCGAAAGCAGAGCTGGCAAAAACCGGCCGCAAAGTGCTGGCTCTGCAATGCGACGTCTCCGATGAAAAGGCGGTCGAGGCGGCCTTCGCGGAAACCCTGCGCCAGCTTGGACGCGTCGATGGCTGCTTTGCCAACGCCGGCGTGGCCGGCCGCGGCGATCGGCATCGTTCGTCGAGATGGCCACAGAGGAATGGCAGCGCGTGCTGAAGGTCAATCTCGACGGCGCCTTCTTCACGTTCAGGGCGGCGGCGCGCCATATGATGGAGCGCGGCGGCGGCGGCGTACTGGTTGGAACGGCGTCGCTGGCGGCTATCGAGGGTGCGGCCCGCAGCGAACACTACGCTGCCACCAAGGGCGGGCTCATCTCGATGATCCGGGCACTGGCGGTGGAGTTCGCCCGCTACGGCGTGCGGGCCAACGCCATTCTGCCGGGATGGATCGAAACCGACATGACGGCCAATGCCATCGGCAACGAGAAGTTCGCCAAGAACGTGCTGCCGCGCATCCCGACGCGCCGCTGGGGCAGCGGCGAGGATTTCGGCGGCATTGCCGTCTATCTGATGAGTTCCGCCTCGAGCTACCACACGGGCGACACCTTCCTGATCGACGGCGGCTACGCGCTGTTCTAGGCGGGCACTGCTCCGACGCGATCGAGGCCGCAGGCATTATGACCATCGACCAGCAGACCGCTGCGGCGCTGGGCTTTCCCAAGCCGGAATACACCGCGGTTGAACGGGAGCGCCGCTGGCTGTGTCGCGACGTGCCGGGCCGGCTAGTGGTTCAGACCGAAGCCATCACAGACCTGTACGTCACGGGGGCGCGGCTGCGGCTGAGAGAAGCGCGTCCCACCGACGGCGGCGCGCCCAGGCTGCGGCTCAGCCGCAAGGCCGACGTCGACGCGCATACCCGGCTGATCACGTCGATCTACCTGCCGGAGGAGGAGTTTGCTGTTCTGGCCGCCTCGCTGGCGGGAGTTCGCATCCGCAAGCTTCGGCATCGATTGCAGCGCCTTGCGGGCGTCGCTGTGTCGGTTGACGAGTTCCAGGGCGGACTCGATGGGCTGATCCTGGCCGAGGCCGAATTCGAGACGCCGGACCAGCTGGCCGCTTTCCCGATGCCGGATTTCGCCGTGCGCGAGGTGACGGACGATCCCCGCTTCACAGGGGGCAATCTCGCCAGGAACGGCCTTCCCAAGGACCTGTAGGATGGGTGCGCGCGGGCTCGCGCGGCTTGCCAGCACACAGCTCCCCTGAAACACGACCGGCGGGTCGCCCCATGTTGCGCGGCTGAGGACGATGCGTTAGACCCTTGCCGCACCGCCCGCGCCGGCATTGGCCGGCGAACGCCTGGCGGGCTCAGGGACTAGCATTGCTGCCGTAGCTCAGTGGTAGAGCACTCCCTTGGTAAGGGAGAGGTCGAGAGTTCAATCCCCTCCGGCAGCACCAGATCTCCCTAGCACAACCAGCGTTTGCTCAAGGGCGGGCTCCCTTGCCCCCCTATGTTGGACACGAGCGAGTAGCCCACAGAACCTTGCGCCAAGCATCACCACCGCCGCCGCCTGCGGAGGGCTCTCAGCAAGAGCAAGAGGAGTATCGCGCCGATCGTCGCGGCGATGATTTCGCTGACAATGTCGCCGCCGATGCTGACGCCAAGCTCGGTTAACAGCCACGATCCGATGAACGCACCGATAATGCCGACGATGATGTCACCGACTATCCCGAAACCCGCCCCTTTCACGATCCGGCCTGCCAGCCAGCCTGCGATCAAGCCGACGATCAAGATTATTAGGAGACTATCAGGGGAAACCGTCATGGACCCTCCAAGTGATGCGGGACTTTCGACAGGTAGCGGGCCGACGACGCCCGCGACGCATAACAATTGGCCCAGAAAAACCTACGAAGGGGGCTTGCGAGGTCTTTTCCGGGCTCGTGCACGTTGGTGGGTTGCATGGCACGCCGCGTCGGGCTTTGCGCGGACGCCCCTCGCTCACCCTCCTTCGAGAGGCGTGAGCGAGGGTTGTGCTCGTGTCGCCGCAGCTTCAGGCGCGCCGCGCGAGGCCGGCAACCAGCGATATGACGAACAGGACGATGAACACCCAGAACAGCAGCCGGGCTGCTTCCATCGCGAAGCCCGCGACGCCGCCGAATCCGACAGCGGCCGCAACCAGGGCGACGATGAGAAACACGATTGCATAGTGCAGCAGATTGCCCATGATCATCTCCGTAAATTGAATAGCGCCGACCAGCGCGCCGCGCACGCGTTCAAGCGCCCGAGCCCAGGAGAAACGCGCCGCTCAGTTCACGGTTCCGGCACAAGTCGCTCGAGGTGGGTGCGGCAAGCGCGCCAGGGACTACTTTGGCGCCGACACTCTTGACCAGCCGCCGGTTCGTCTTGCGCCAAAGACAAAACACCCGGCGCGCTCGAGTTCACGCGACAGCGCGCCGAATTTGTCGGGTCCCCAGTCGTAGATGACGTCGAGACGATCGGCGTCTTCCACCAGCCGCCAGGGGTGAAACGGATTAAGCTCTGGAAGATTGGATCCGCTCTTGTGCAGGGAGATGGCGAAAAGCTGCAACGCCTCGTTGCGAAACAGAAAACGTGGCCGCATGGACTTCCCCGCAACTCGCTTCGGAGCTAACGACAAGACTTGAACGCCGCCTATTCCGAGGCGATGCCGCGAGATAACGCAAGCGTGGGCATAACGGTTCCGGCCCCGAACAAATTTGCCAGAAGCGACCAAGATGAGGAACGCCAAAGGGACATTCGCAGTTTGAGGCGCATGCAGAATATGCAGGACGAAAACGATCTTTGGGCGTGGGGCGTCATCATTGCCCTTTTCGGCGTCGCTTCAGCCGTTTTGTGGGGGCCCCTTTTGCAGTTGAGCTAGCGGCTTCCGACGCACCGACGTGTTGCCACAAACCAAAGACCCGCCGGCATCTCTGCCAGCGGGTCTTTGTTGTCAGCGATAGGACAAGCTTAGTTGGCGTGTCCGCCGCGGCTGTCCTGGTCGAGCGTCTTGATGGAGAACTCTGCGGCGCTGGCCGGTGCAACAACGCCAGCAACGAACGACAGCGCTACCAGCGCGGAAAGGATGGTCTTCATGATCAATCTCCGAAGGGTTCGATTTTTTTTTACTGCGGAGCAGTGCGCTCCGTGTCCTAGAGATAGGAAGGGCAAGCCGAAGCGAAAGGCGTGATCGCGAGCGTGTGATGAACAGTGATCAACCTGGTATTCACCCCGGGAACCACTCCCGCTAATGTCACGTTCGACCCGCACGGCCACAAACGCGGCGCACGCAAGAGGACAAAGGTAATGCTCAGGTCTTGGATCATTGGAGGCACAGCGTCGGCTCTGCTCTCCATCGCAACCGTAGCGGCCGCCCACGCCGCACCGCTGGGTAATGCCGCCGAAATCAGGGCCACCGTTCAGGAGACATCGGCGGTGGAAATGATCGCAGCCCGGCGCTGCTGGTGGAGAAACGGCGAACGACACTGCAGCCGGGCAAGCTACGTCCGGCCACGAGAGTACTATCCCTACTACGGACGTCCGCGGCCCGAAGAGTTCCGGACCGGCTCAACGGCGTGGTGGCGTGCCATGGACGAAGAGGGGCGCGGCGGCCACGGCCGTAACCCTTGAGCGCAACGCATGCAGGGGCCGTCCTTGTCGGACGGCCCCGCATTCTTTGACACGCTCGAGCGCCATCAGCGCTTCGTGACCACGACCTCGAGATACTCGCTCGGCACGATGAGCGTGTCCTTGCCGCCCCGGTTCATGCGCCCGAGCAATTCCATCAGATCACTTTGCAACGCACCCTGCTTGCCGGCATCGAGTGCTGCAAAGGCGCGATTGGTCGGACCGTAGTAGGTCTTGAAGATCTCCAGCCAATGTCCGGCCGACTTGTATCGGAAATTGAAGATCTGGCGGGTTGTCGTGACGCGGTGGCCCGCAAACAATTCTTCAAGTCGTGCCTCGGTGCCCCAGAGCGCAGGCGACTGCACTCCAGCGGGCGGCGGCACATGCTTGCCGATAATCTTGAAAAGCTGGCCGATGAATCCTGCAGGCGTCCAGTTTGCGAGCCCAACGCGCCCGCCCGTGCGGCAGACCCTGGCCAGCTCGCTTGCAGCCTTGTCCTGGTTGGGCGCGAACATGACGCCGAACGTCGACATGACGACATCGAAACTGCCGTCGGCAAACGGTAGCGCCTCGGCATCGGCTTCCTGGAATTTGATGGCCAGCCGTTCGGCGGCGGCGCGCTCCCTGGCGCGATCGAGCAGCGCGCCGACGTAGTCGGTCGAGGTGACATCGGCCCAGTGCCGGGCCGCCGCCAGCGAAGCGTTGCCATTGCCCGCGGCGACATCGAGCACGCGCTCGCTGGACCGCACGTCGACGGCTTCGCACAGGCGCTCGCCGACGAGTTGCAGCGTGGTGCCGACGACGCTGTAGTCGCCGGCGGCCCAGGTGGCCTGCTGGCGCTGCTTGATGGCGGCAAAGTCGGGATGAGAGACTGCGGCGCTCATGACTTGGAACCCTTTGTGAATTGATCTGCGACGGATGCGCGCAAACTGAGACCGCATCGGCGTTGGCACAATGACCGGGACACCGTGAATCCTTGCCGAGCGGCCACGCTGGGAGAACAATCGTTCTCTCCATCGACCTCGGAGACCGCCAGGTGTCTAGATTGTCTTGGACGCCGCCGCCGCCGCGGGGCAAGGTGCCTCAGCGCGTGCGCAAATCATCTCAAAGCAAGAAGGGACAGGGACCTCATGGCGGGGCGTGGTCAATCGGTGCTGTTTTGCCAGACCAGGAATCGCGGGCGGCGCCTGGCCTATGATTCCGAACTCGACCTGTATCAATGCCCCGGCCGCGGCAAGGACTGCCGCTTTGCCGAGCAGCCCGACGGCAGCCTGGAGCGCTTTGGCAGCGACTGCGGACGGCTGCCCCAGTCGAACCGCGGAAGCTAGGGGGCGCGCCGGCCAAGTTGTGCCTGCAGCCTTCCGCCACAATGCAGAATCTCGGGCGCGGAACGCTCAGCGCCCCGCGCCGTCGATCGCCTAGTTCTCGTGGCCTGCCCGACTCTGCTTATCGAGATTGCCGATGCTTGTCGCGCTGGAACTCGAAATACTCGGAGCAGCGCCGGCTGAGCAGCCGGCAACCGCTATCGCCGCCGCAATGGCAAGCAGAACAGCCTTCATGGATATTGCCTCGTTCAAAAAGGAGCGACTTAAACGTACACGCAGACGCTGTGCGAAACAGACGTCCACTGTCAATTGGTGGAGGCGATCACAAAAACAGGATTTCACCACAATTGTGCCGGCTTGGAGCACCTCAGCACCAGTATTGGCAATAAGCCGCCCGGCGTCGGGACGCGGCCTAGGCGCCGGCACTCTTGGGCAGCTCGACGAGTTCGACACGCACGGCGTCGGGCACGCCCAGGAACGCAAAGCGCACGCCGTTCGGGGCCTTGAGCGGCCCCTCCTGAAGGCTGGCGCCGAGCTTCTGCAGCCGCACAATGTCCGCCTCGATGTCGTCGCTCTCGATGGCGAAGTGCTCGAGGCCCCAGCGGGCTCCGTCGCTGCCGGCCGGCGCCAGCGTCTCGCCGGTTCGCGCGTTGGAGATGGAGAGCAGCATGCCGCCATCGGCCTGACAGCGCACGAAGTGGTCGCCGAAAGGGCGCGTCTCGTCGCTGACGATCTTGAAGGCGAAGGCGGCCACCCACCATTCCGCCGCCTTGCGCGGATCGGGCGACTTGATGTGGATGTGGTTGATGCGGAAGGGCATGGCTCGTCTCCTGTCGTGGTTCGTTCGATAAAGCGCATGGCATACGCGAGCAAATCGCTCGCCTAACCCAGCATATTGGTATCACCGCACACGGAGATGGCCTGGCCGGAGATGGTCTTGGCGCGCGGGCTCGATGTGTAGACGACCATGTCGGCGAGCTGCTGCGGCGTCACGTAGTCCTTGATGGAGACGTTGCCAAACAGCGCCGCCTCCTTCTCCTTGAACGAGACCCCGGCCTGCTGGGCCTTGGCCTCGATCACGCGGCGGATGCGGTCGCCGGCCACGAGGCCGGGCAGCAGTGCGTTGACGCGGATGCCGAAGGGGCCGAGCTCGATGGCGATCGACTTGGTGAAGCCGATCACGCCCCACTTGGCCGCCGCATAGGCCGAGCGCAGGGGGAAGCCGTGTTTGCCGGCCTGCGAGGACAAATTCATGATGCTGGGGTTCTTGGATTGCTTGAGGTGCGGTACGGCGAGGCGCACACAGTTGAACTGGCCCGTGATGTCGATGGCCAGGCACCGGTCCCAGTCCTCCGGATTGATCTCCTCGACCTTGCCCGTCGGGCCGGCGATGCCGGCGTTGTTGACGAGGCAGTCGAGGCCGCCCAGCGACTTGAGCGCATCGTCGAACAGGGTGGCGACCTGGCCGCGGTCGGCCACGTCGCACACACTTTGCGTGAGTTGCGGATCACTTTTCTTCGCCGCCGCCAGCGCTGCCGCATCGACATCGCAAATGTGAACCTTCGCGCCCTCGCGCACGAAGGCGCGGGCGATTTCCAGCCCGATGCCGCCAGCGCCGGCTGTCACCAGCACACGCAGATCCTTGATGCCGAGATCCATAGTGTCCTCCCCCTCTCCGAGCCATGCATTCCAGCCTCATCCTGAGCTTGTCGAAGGATGGGCCGCAAACGCAAGCCCGTGCTTCGACAAGCTCAGCACTAGGGTTGGCGTTTTTCATGCAGCCCACCACCTCGCGCCGCGCATGCGGCACCAGCCTACCATCACGCGCGCCGCGTGCTAGGCTGAGCTCAAAGATGGGTGGAGGACGCGCATGTCGACAGTCGGAATTGTCGGAGCGGGATTGATCGGCCGCGCCTGGGCCAACGTGTTCGCGCGCGCGGGTTGGGACGTGCGGCTGTGGGACCCCGATGCCAAGGCGCTCAAGGCGGCGCCGGGGCTGATCGAGGAGGCGCTCGCTGACGTGGCCAAGCACGGCCTGGCTAGCGATCCCGCAGCAGCGGTCAAACGGCTGAAGGTGGCAGCGTCGCTGGAAGACGCTGTAGCCGGCGCCGAGCTGGTGCAGGAAAGCGGTCCGGAGCACCTCGACGTCAAGCGCGACGTGTTTGCGCGGCTCGATGCCGCCGCGGCGCCGGAAGCAATTCTCGCCACGTCGTCGTCGTTCATCGTCACATCGCGGTTCGCCGACGGCCTGAAAGGACGCCACCGCTGCCTCGTCGCCCATCCGGTGAACCCGCCGCACGTTGTGCCGATCGTGGAGCTTTCCGGTGCGCCCTTCACGGCGCCCGACACGATCGCCAAGGCTCGCTCGATCTACGACAGCGTCGGCCAGGTGCCGATCGTGGTGAAGAAGGAGATCGACGGGTTCATCCTGAACCGCATGCAAGCGGTGTTGCTGTCGGAGGCCATGCGGCTGGTCGGCGAAGGCTACGTGTCGGCGGAGGACCTGGACAAGACCATTCGCGACGGACTGGGCCTCAGGTGGGCCTTCATGGGGCCGTTCGAGACCATCGAGCTCAATGCGCCGGGCGGCATTCCCGACTACTGCGCACGCTACGGCGAGACGCTCTATCGCACCTCCGCGCGGCCGGTTACGCCGGATGTGTGGGGCAAGGAGAATGTCGGCCGAGCGGTGGAGAGTTGGGGCAAGTCGCCGTCGAGCGAAGCCATCCTGAAAAAGCAGCGCTGGCGCGACGACCGCATTGCGGCCCTTGTCGCGCACAAGAGAGGGCAGCCCAAGGCGGGCTGAGCCTGCAGGCGGGCAGGAGGAGCTGACTAAAGCGTCCCTGCCAGCCCGAGCTGGGTCACGACGGCGCTCCAGCGGTCGCGTTCGCCCTTGATGTACTTTTCGATGTCTGCGATCGAGCGCGGGGCGAGCGGCATCAGGCCGACCTCGCTCACGCGTTTCTGGAAGGCGGCATCGCCGGTGATGCGCGTCATCTCGGCATGCAGGCGCTCCACGACGGGTCGCGGCGTGGCGGACGGCGCCATCAGCACGTGCCAGGAGACCGCCTCGAAGCCCGGTAGCCCCAGCGCCTCGGCCATGGTCGGCACCTGCGGCAACTGGGGATGGCGCGTGGAGGCGGTGATGCCGAGCGCCTTGAGCTTGCCGTCCTGGACCAGGGTGAGCGCCGCACCGGTCTCGGAGATGGAGGACACGACGTGGCCGCCGACGATGTCGGTCACGATCTGCGGCGGGCTGCGATAGGGGACGTGCGCGGCCTTGAAGTTGTGGTCGCGCTTCAGCGTCTCCATGGTGAGGAACTGCAGCGTGCCGGCGCCGGTGGTGGCGTAGGTGATGGGGTTGGCGCTGTCCTGCGCCTTCCTGATGAAGTCCTTCGCCGTGTCCGCACCGAAGGCCGGATTGGTAATCAGCACGAACGGCGACTGCGCATAGAGCGCCAGCGGCACGAAGTCCTTCTCGGCGTCGTAGTTGACCTTCTTGTAGAGCGTGGGATTGACCGCCATCACCGGCGACGAGGCGACGACGAGCGTGTGCCCGTCGGGCGCGGCGCGCGCCACGTTCTGCGCCGCCAGCATGAGGGCCGCGCCAGGCTGGTTTTCGACCACGACGGGCTTGCCGAGCGATTTGCCAAGTTCCTCCGCGTAGATGCGAACGACCACGTCCATTCCGCTGCCGGCAGCGAGCGGCACGACGATGTGGACGTTTCGCGACGGGAAGTCCTGTGCCAGCGCAGGGGCGCGCGAACCGATCAGGGCCAGCACGCAGGCAAGCGCAAGTCTGACGAACCAGGACGGCATCATCGGCAATCCTCCCCTTTCGGTCCTGCGTGCGCCGGACGTGCCGCAGGCTCCTTTGACGGCCAGACGGCCGCCAACGAACGATAGGCTTGGCCGCAGACCACCGCAACGGCATGCGCATGGCTGGCGCTCGAAAGGTGGTGTCCAGGCTGGATACCGGAGGCGAGCCCCGGTATGACTTAGGCAAGCCGCGATGGCGAACAGCGAAGACGCATCGAGGAGACGCATATGGCCAAGGGCCGCAAAGTCATTATTACCTGCGCCGTCACGGGCGCGATCCATACGCCGTCGATGTCGCCGCACATCCCCATCACGGCGAGCGAGATCGCGGACGCAGCCATCGGGGCGGCGGAGGCGGGGGCGGCAGTAGTGCATCTGCACGCGCGCAACCCGCAAGACGGCCGGCCGGATCAGTCGCCGGAGGCGTTCGCGCCGTTCCTCAAGGTCATCAAGCAGCGCACCAGCGCCGTGATCAACATCACCACCGGCGGCGCGCCGACCATGCTGGTGGAGGAGCGCGTGGGGCCTGCCGCGCACTTCAAGCCGGAGGTGGCCAGCCTCAACATGGGGACCATGAACTTCGGGCTCTACCCCATGCTCGCGCGGCAGAAGGAGTTCAAATACGACTGGGAGAAGCCCTATCTGGAAGGCTCGCGCGAGCGCGTGTTCAAGAACACATTCGCCGACATCGAGTACATCCTCACCACCTGCGCCAACAACGGCACGCGCTTCGAGATCGAGTGCTACGACATCGGCCATCTCTACACGTTGCGCCATTTCGCCGACCGCGGCGTGATCAAGCCGCCGTTCTTCATCCAGTCGGTGTTCGGCATCCTGGGCGGTATCGGCCCGCACCCCGAGGACGTGCTGCACATGAAGCGCACGGCCGATCGGCTGTTCGGGGACGAGTATCACTGGAGCGTGCTGGGCGCCGGGCGCAACCAGATGGCCATTGCGGCGCAGTCCGCGGCGATGGGCGGCAACGTGCGCGTCGGTCTGGAAGACTCGCTGTGGATCGGCCCCGGCCAGCTCGCCAAGAGCAATGCCGAGCAGGTGACCAAGGCGCGCCAGATCATCGAGGGCCTGGGGCTGGAGATTGCCTCAAGCGACGACGCGCGTGAGATGCTCAAGCTCAAGGGCGGAGACAAGGTCGGATTCTGAGGGCGGACTCCACCGTCATTCCCGCCAAGCGAAGCGCTGAGCGGGAATCCAGTTTCAGGGCAGGCGCGTGCGGCTGGATTCCCGCTGTTCGCTGCGCTCCGCGGGAATGACGGTAGGGGTGGATTGCCTACACGCGATCCACCCGCGCGGCGTAGCAACCAGGCGCCGCGTAGTGGATGTGCAGGTAGTCGGCGCCGGGCTGCGCGAGGAGCTTGGCGATGGCGCCTTCCAGTTCGCGGCCGTCGACCAGCTCGACACCGACCATCATGCCTTTGCCGTCGAAGGCGCGCACGGCCAGCATTCGGCCGCGCAACTGTTCGGGGATTTCGCCGACCTTGTCGTAGGTCTCGTCGCCCTTGCGCACGTAGATCGCAAAGCGCATGCGATAGGGCGAGTTGACGGGCAGATGCTCGTAGTTCACCAGCAGCAGTTCGTCGCCGGGCTTGGAGTTGGTGAGGCCGACGCGGCACGGATAGCCTGGCCGGCGGTCGTCGGCGATGCGGCGCACGGCGCCCAGCTTTGCCAGCTCCTCGTCCGACAGCGCGAACAGGTGAGCGAAAGTTTCAGCGGGAAGACCCTTGATGCGAAAACTCATGGTCGAACCTCCTTGGTTGACCTGAGTATCGGCCTGGCGCGTGCAGGATACGACCCGTTTCGTGTGCGTCCCACGCAGCAGGTGTCGCGGAGTTGAATCCGATTTCCCCGCTCCTGCCGGAGGCAAGTCTTCGACATGACGCGGAGATGACGTTTGTTGGCGCGGGGTGGCTTTTTCAATTGGCGTCACTCCCGTCGTGTCGGAGACACGCCTTCGGCATGACGGCGGGAGCCCAGGGCACGGCGCTGCGCGGGATCGGGTGAAAGCAGCGTGGCTACAGGGGCGCGGAGACGCATCGATCAGGACTGCAAGCGCACCCAGGCATTGAGGTGCCTGGATCCCCGCCGATTCCCGCTCGCACGTGAAGCGTGCGAGCGGCGCGGGGATGACGTTGGCGAGAAGTTCACGCGCAACCACAGCCTTTCGTGGCGGGGATAGCGATCTCGTTTCATAATGTATGCACACGGATGATGACGCGCGGTGCGTATCGTGCTCTCATGCGCGTACCTCGGAGATGAGCGGACGGTGATCCTAGAGCCGCCGCTCAGCACAGGAGCCGGGGGCCGCAGTCCGGAGAAAACCTCCCCTGGCATGGTGGACAGACCATCCAAGCGTCAGGGTCCGGGGCCCGGGTGCGGCGAAGTCGAAGACGGTGTTCTTGCCTGGCATGGCGGTCTTGACCGGCCGAGCGTCAGGACGAGACCCGGAGACGACCGAGCAGGGCGTACGTTACGCCCATCAGCCGGCGAGAAGGTCATCAGGTCCTTGGGCTCGACACCCACGCCCTGCTCCTCCTCCCTCTCAAGCGAAACCCTCGGGGCAACAGTTGCCTGCGAGGCTACAGGTGTTTTCCGACAAGCTTCTGCGTGCCCGTCGCTATCCCCGGGGTGGCGACATGCGGCTAGGCTGGAAGGGTGGCTGCGTCATTCCCGCCAAGCGAAGTGCAGAGCGGGAATCCAGCCGCAGCACGGAGCTTATGTCTGGATTCCCGCAGATCGCGCTGGCGCGCTCGCGGGAATGATAGATGACAGCTTGGCTACTTCGCCAGGAACCCGGAGATCGCTTGTTCCGCCTGCTTGATGTTGAGCACGCCGTCGAGATGGCCGCGGTTGCCCTTCAGCTCGACGAGTTCCACTGCCGCGCCGTTGGCCTTGAGAGCTTCGCCGGTGCGCCGCACGCCGTCGGCGGGAAACACCAGATCGCCGGGGCTGTAGATCAGGAGCGCCGGGGCCTTGATGGCCTTGATGCGCTCGGCGGCACCTTCGGCAAACAGCTGATTGGCCCTGACGAGATACAGGAAGCTGTTGGCGTCCGACGTCTTGGCGCGGGCCATGCCGGCGTTGTCGAGTGCGGTCTCGACCAGGTAGCGGTTGGAGAAGGACTTGAGCGGGCTCTCGCCTTCCTTTGCCCACTTGGAGCCGAACGCACCCGTGGCCCAGGCATTGGTCTGCGCATGCAGGGTGACGATCTTCAGCGCCTGCGCAAAGCCGGCGAGCGGCGGTTCGCTGCCATAGTCGCCGCCGTTCCATTTGGGATCGAGGCGGATCGGCATGGCCCAGATGTCGAGCCAGTCGATCAGGCCGGCGTCGGGCTCGGCGGACGAAATCACCGGCATGATCCGGCTCACCATTTCGGGATAGACGGCCGCCCACTCGTAGGTCTGGATGCCACCCATGGAGGCGCCGCCAACCATGTGCAGCTTCTTGATGCCGAGGCTGTCGACCAGCTTCTTCTGCACCTCGATGAAGTCGCGAATGGAGACGATGGGGAAGCCCTTGTCGTTCTTGTCGCTGAGATAGCCGTAGGGCTTGCCGGTGTCGGGGTCGATCGACGCCGGACCTGTCGTCGTCACGTTGGGATCGGCCGGGCTGAGGTTCACCAGCGTATCGCTCGAGAACCACGAAATACTTGGTCGTATCGATCGCCTTGCCCGGGCCGATGATGGCGTCCCAGTAGCCGGCAACCTTGTCCGCTTCGGCGTATTTGCCGGCCGCGTGTCCGGACCCCGAGAAGAAGTGGCAGATCAGGATGGCGTTGGACTTGTCGGCGTTGAGCGTGCCGTAGCTTTCCCACCCGACCTTGACGTTCTTGAGCGCGCGCCCCGACTGAGTCGTGAACGATGCCAGCTCGAACACTTGCTTCTTGATGATCAGATCCTGGGCTTGGGCGGGTGCAAGGGCCAGAATCAGCAGGCCGACGACTACGCCGATACGGTGCAGCATTTCTTCCCCCATCGTTGCATCCGCACACTCTGCACGCCCGCCGCGGCTGCGCAACCGAGGGCTGCGTGGGCAGCGAAACGCTGGCCATCACTGAACCAGGTGCGCTCGGCTGTGGCGTACGGGCCACGATGCACAACTGCGCGCCGCGGCGGGTGCAAAGGGGGCGCTCGACCATTGACACCCATTGATACCCATGTAATCCCATGCATGCCCAGTCCACGTCGTCCCGCGCCCTTTGGGGGGCAATCGCAAGCGCGAGGCGTTGGACTGGGCCAATCGGCTCGCCTCGGGCGAGCGTGTGGCCGGCGTCAGGTGAGGCTCGGGCAACGGGGATGGACCGCTTTGTCTCGACGTACATCAACAAGATCGACGCCAAGGGCCGTGTTTCCGTGCCCGCGCCTTTCCGCGGCATCCTCGAACGCGACGGCTACGCCGGCGGCATCTACTGCTACCCCTCGCTCGATGCTCCAGCGCTCGATGCAGGCGGCAAGAGACTTGCGGAAAACATCGACCGGATTCTCGACGGCCTGCCGGATTATTCGGACGAGCGCGACGAGCTCTCTGTCGCGCTCTATGGTGACGTGCACACGCTCACCATCGACCAGGACGGACGCATCGTGCTTCCTGAAGCGCTTCGCGCGCACGCCGGTCTATCGACCCACATCGCTTTCGTGGGTCTCGGACAGAAATTCCAGATGTGGGAGCCCGCGCGCTTCGATGCCCGCCGCGCGAGTGCCCGCGAAAAGGTCAGGGACCATCGCAAATTGTTCAGCGCGGGGCGCCGTCTCTCGGGGGAGGGCGGCGAGGGAGGAGCACGGGAATGACGGCGCGGAGCGGACCGCCCTCGGCCAAGGGCGACCGCAGAGGGACCCAGCGCCACATTCCCGTGCTACTTCCCGAAGTGCTCAGCGCACTCGCACCGCAGGACGGCACCTACATTGACGGCACTTTCGGCGCTGGCGGCTACGCTACCGCCATCTTGAATGCGGCCCCCGGCGCGCGCGTCCTCGCCATCGATCGCGATCCCACCGCTGTCGCCGCCGGACAGAGCCTCGTCAGCGCAGCCGGCGGACGCCTGACGCTCGTTGAAGGCACCTTCGGCGAGCTGGAACGAATCGCAACCGACGCCGGCTTTGCGCCCGTGGACGGCGTCGTGCTCGACATCGGCGTCTCATCGATGCAGCTCGACAACCCCGAGCGCGGCTTCTCGTTCCAGGGCGACGGGCCGCTCGACATGCGCATGGGGAAGGACGGACCCACCGCCGCCGACATCGTCAACCGGGAAGACGATTCGGACCTCGCCGACATCTTCTTCTACCTGGGCGACGAGCGCCGCTCCCGCGCGGTCGCCCGCGCCATCGTCGCGCGTCGCAGCGAAAAACCGTTCACGCGCACGTCCGAGCTGGCTGAACTGGCCGAGCGAATCCTGGGACGGCCGAAGATTGCCGGGCGGCATGCGGCCACGCGCATCTTCCAGGCCCTGCGAATCTACGTCAACGACGAGCTGGGCCAACTGGTGCGCGGCCTCGCCGCCGCCGAGAATGTGTTGAAGCCGGGCGGCCGGCTCGCCGTCGTTACGTTCCATTCGCTGGAGGATGGCATCGTCAAGCGCTTCCTCAGGCGGCGCGCCGAGAAAGAAAGCCAAGGCTCGCGCCATCTGCCGCCCGGCGAATCACCCAAGTTCGCACCGAGCTTCCGAATCACCAGCCAGCGCCCGGTAACAGCAGGATACGACGAGCTTGCCGCCAATCCCCGCGCCCGTTCCGCCAAGCTAAGATCGGCCATACGTACGCAAGCTGAAGCTTGGCCGGAAGACAGCACCGATCCGGCAATCCCCAGCCTCTGATGCGCACGGTGCTTCCGCCGCCAATGTGCCGGTTCAACATCCAACACGAGGTGCCGTTTGACGCCCCACGTGGAGCACAATATCAACCCAGCATGCAGGCCAGGGCGATCGAATCGCTCGGATAGCCCCCGTCGAGGCACAATGAAGCTGCAGGAGCTGGCCGGCCCGGAGATCGCCGTCCCGCCAGGGTTCGGCGAGGTCGAGATCACCGGCATCACGGCTGACAGCCGCGAGGCGCGGCCGGGTTGGCTGTTTGCCGCGTTGCCTGGCGCGAAAGCAGACGGCGCGCAGTTCATTTCCGACGCGATCGGCAAGGGCGCAACCGCGATCCTCGCGAAGGGACGGGATTGCCAACGGCGTACCGCTTCTGACATCGCCCGAACCGCGCCGCGCGCTGGCGCTGATGGCAGCCCGGCTTTATCCAGCCCAGCCCGCCACCACCGTTGCGGTGACCGGCACCAGCGGCAAGACCTCGGTGGCAGACTTCACACGCCAGATCTTCACCCATCTCGGACACAAAGCTGCGTCGCTCGGTACCATTGGCCTGGTGAAACCCAACGGCAGCGTCTACGGCGGATTGACGACGCCCGATCCAGTGGCATTGCACCGGACGCTGGCGGATCTGGCGGGCGAGGGCGTCACCCACCTGGCCTTCGAGGCGTCCTCGCACGGGCTCGATCAGTTCCGGCTGGACGGGGTGCGCCTGAAAGCGGCGGCGTTCACCAACCTCGGCCGCGATCACCTCGACTACCATCCCACGATGGAGGCCTATCTGGCCGCCAAGCTGCGCCTGTTCACCGAGTTGCTGCCGCCCGACGGCGTCAGCCGTCGTCAATACGGACGCCGAACATGCCGGCGAGGTCATCGCTGCGACGCGCCGGGCCGGTCGCACCGTCGCGACCGTCGGCAAGACCGGCGAGATGTTGACCCTGGAAAGCCTCGCTCCCGATGGATTCGCCCAGAGCATGCGCGTGCGCCACGCTGGCAAGACGACCGATATCCGCCTTCCCTTGCTGGGCGCCTACCAGGCGTCCAACGCTTTGCTGGCCGCAGGTCTCGTCATGGCAACGGGCGCGCCGGCCGATCGCGTGCTGTCCACGCTGCCAAATCTGGAAGGCGTCAAGGGAAGGCTCGAGATCATGGGTCTGGCGCGCGGCGGCCTCGTCGTCATCGACTACGCGCACAAGCCCGACGCGCTGACCGCCGCGCTGAAGGCCCTGCGGCCGTTCGCACCGGGCCGGCTCGTGTGCGTGTTCGGCTGCGGCGGCGATCGCGACAAGGGCAAGCGGCCCATCATGGGCAAGATCGCTGCTTCGCTCGCCAATTCGGTCATCGTCACGGACGACAATCCGCGAAGCGAGGACCCCGAGAACGATCAGGGCCGAGATTCTTGCGGGCGCACCCGGTGCGCGCGAAATCGGCGACCGCGCCGAGGCCATCCGCGCGGGAGCCCGGCTGCTGGGCGCCGGCGATGTACTGCTGGTTGCGGGCAAGGGCCATGAAACGGGCCAGATCATCGGCTCCACGATCATCCCATTCTCGGACCACGACGCCGTCCGCGATGTACTGACAGAGAAAAAAATCCAATGACAGAGCCTCTTTGGCAATGGGACGAGCTGGTGGCGGCTGCCGAGGGCCGCGGCGATGGCGCGCCGGATGCACCCATCACCGGCTTCTCGATCGACACCCGCACGCTGGCGCCCGGCGACGTGTTCGTGGCGCTGAAGGCCGAGCGGGACGGCCACGATTTCGTCGGCGACGCCTTCAAGGCGGGCGCCGCGGCAGCATTGGTCTCCAAGGGCTACCGCCGCGGCAAGGACGACGGTGCATTGCTTCGCACGGAAGATTCACTGGCCGCCCTGCAAGCCATCGGTCGTGCGGCGCGTGTGCGCACCAATGCCCGGATCGTCGCCGTCACCGGCAGCGCCGGCAAAACCGGCACCAAGGAGATGTTGCGGCTGTGCCTGTCGGACGCCGGCCCCACGCACGCCTCCGAAAAGTCCTACAACAATCATTGGGGCGTGCCGCTGACGCTGGCACGCATGCCGCAGGCAACGAAGTTCGGCGTATTCGAGATCGGCATGAACCATGCGGGCGAAATCACGCCGCTCGCCAACATGGTGCGGCCGCACGTGGCGGTGATCACCACGGTCGAGCCCGTGCACCTGCAGTACTTCTCCTCGGTCGAGGCCATCGCCGAGGCCAAGGCCGAGATCCTGCAAGGGCTGGTGCCCGGCGGCACGGCGGTGCTGCCGCGCGACAATGAGCACTTTGCGCTGCTGAAGGAACGCGCCGACGGCATTGGCGCCAAGATCGTCAGCTTCGGCTACGCGGACGCATCCGACATCCGCTGCATCCAGGCCAACCTCGAGGCCAGGGGTTCATCGGTAATCGCCGGTCAGGGCTCACAGCGCTTTCCCTATCGCGTCGGCGCACCCGGTGAGCACTACGTCAAGAATTCGCTCGCCGTCCTGGCGGTGCTGCTGACGCTGGGCGCGGACGCCATGCGCCGGCTGCCCGCCCTTGCACGCGTTACCGCTCCAACTGGCCGGGGCGCGCGCACGGTGCTCGATGCACCAGATGGGCGCATTGTGCTCATCGACGAAAGCTACAACGCCAATCCGGCCTCGGTGCGGGCCGCTCTGGCCGCCATGGCCACCACGCCGCGCACGGATTTTCCGCGCCGCGTCGCCGTGCTGGGTGACATGCTGGAGCTGGGCGAGGCCTCCGCAGACCTACATCGCGGACTGAAAGAAGCGGTTGACGCCGCCGGTGTCGATCTGGTTCTTGCCTGCGGTCCGATGATGCGGCTGCTGTTCGACGACCTCAAGCTGGCGCAGCAGGGATCGTGGGCGCCCGACGCAGCGCAACTCGCCCCGATATTTCTCGACACCGTTCGCCCCGGCGATGCGGTGATGATCAAGGGCTCGCTCGCGAGCGGAATGGCGCCTCTGGCCGAGGCGCTGCTTGCGCGGTTCCCGAAAGCTGGCGGTTAGATGCAGGGCCCGGCCCTGTGGAGGCAACGGAATGCTGTTTGAGCTGGTGAGCTTGAGCGATCAGATCAATGCGCTCAATGTCTTTCGCTACATCACCTTCCGCACCGGCGGCGCGATCATGACGGCGCTGCTGTTCGTGTTCCTGTTCGGCCCGGCCATCATCGACGTGCTGCGCATCAAGCAGGGCAAGGGCCAGCCCATCCGCGAGGACGGGCCGCAGACGCATTTCGCCAAGCGCGGCACGCCGACCATGGGCGGGCTCATGATCCTGTCCGGCATCACGGTGGCGACGCTGCTGTGGGCCAACCTGTCCAACTGGTACGTCTGGATCGTACTGTTCGTCACGCTGAGCTTCGGTGCGATCGGCTTCTACGACGACTATCTCAAGGTAACCAATGGCAAGTCTTCCGGGTTCGCGGGCCGCTGGCGCCTGCTGGCCGAGGCGGCCGTCGCCGGTCTCGCGGCCGTCGCCGTGATGAGCATCGGCACCTCGGGTTTCTCCTCGTCCCTGACCGTGCCGTTCTTCAAGACCGTCATCATCCCGCTGGGCGTGCTGTTCGTTCTGCTCGGCATCTTTGTGATCGTCGGCGCCGGCAACGCAGTGAACCTCACAGACGGTCTGGACGGCCTTGCCATCGTGCCGGTGATGATCGCCGCCGCCACCTTCGGATTGATCGCCTACCTGACCGGCAACACGCGCTTCGCCACCTACCTCCAGATCCACTACGTGCAAGGCGCCGGCGAGCTCGCCATCATCTGCGGGGCGATCATCGGCGCGGGCCTCGGCTTCCTGTGGTTCAACGCGCCGCCAGCCATGATCTTCATGGGCGATACCGGTTCTCTTGCGCTGGGTGGAGCGCTGGGTGCCATCGCGGTCGCCACCAAGCACGAGATCGTGCTGGCCATTGTCGGCGGCCTGTTCGTGCTGGAGACGCTTTCGGTGATCATCCAGGTGACATCCTTCAAGCTCACGGGAAAACGGGTGTTCCGCATGGCGCCGCTGCACCACCATTTCGAACAAAAGGGCTGGCATGAATTGACGGTGGTGGTGCGCTTCTGGATTATCTCGGTGGTGCTGGCCCTGGTCGGGCTGGCCACGCTGAAGCTCAGATGAGGCGGCTTGCGGCGAGCGCGGCTGCCGGAGCGCTTATTGCGGCGCTGGCGATAGTTCCTCCCGCCAATACTGAAGTGCTCGGCCGCAAGCCGTCCTATACCGATCGCGCCCTCAGCACCGTACCCAATGCTGCCGCCATGACCGTCCGCATCTGGGCGCCGGACCTCGACCAAGGCTTCGTGCCGCAAGGCCTGACGCACTTCGCCGGTGCGATTTATGTCGGCGCCTACAAGAGCGAGGATCCCGCCCAGGGCCGCGGGATGTGCCGGTTGTATCGGATCGATCCACGCAGCGGTGCGATCTGGGGCGCACTCGACCTCCCGCCGTCATGCGGCCACGCCGGCGGTCTGGCCAGAGGCCAGGCGGGGCGGCTGTGGGTGGCGGACACGCGCGCCATATTCGAGGTCGGTCTGGGATCGGGTGATGGTGCTATCGGCACGGTCCTGAGGTCGATGCGCCTGACCGGCGCGCTCAAAGGTTCCTTTGCCACCAGCACTGCCGACGCCCTTTGGCTCGGTACCTACAGCAAGGAGCCTGGCGCCAGGCTTTACAAGTTTCCGTTCGATAAGCTTGCGGCCGGCATAGACGCGCTCAGCGAAGAGAACGCAACAGCCACCATTGCTCTGCCGACCAAGGCACAAGGCGCAGCGTATGATGCCGCTGGCCGATTGTGGGTGACGCGCAGCGGCGCAGAACTCGGCGAGCTCGTCCAAATCGATCCGGTCACAGGTGCGGTGCTGCAGAAATTCGCCATGGCCGCCGGCATCGAGGACATCAGCTTCGATCCGGAAGGGGGTCTCTGGGCCGTGGGCGAGGCTGGCTCCAAACGATGGCTGGGCTGGTCCACGTTCTTTCCCGTGATTTTCCGCCTCGAGCCCGGCAAACTGCAGTGATGCAACCATCAGTGCCAGTTCTGCCCGGTTCCACGACTCGCGCTAAAGTACCTCGATGACACCGGTCACAACATTTGCCGGACGAACTGTTGCGGTCTTCGGCCTCGGGATGTCCGGAGTGGCGAGCTGCTGCGCCCTGATGGCCGGCGGTGCCACCGTCGTTGCGGCAGACGATAGTGCCGCCGGCCGGCAGGCTGCGGAAGACGCCGGAATACAGGTCGAGGATCTCTCCGCTGCAGACTGGCGCCGCTTCGCAGCACTGGTCCTGGCGCCCGGCGTGCCGCTCACGCACCCAGAGCCGCACTGGACGGTGCTGAAAGCCCGCGCCGCCGGCGTGGAGATCATCGGCGATATCGAATTGTTCGCGCGCGAGCGCGCCAAGAGCGCGCCGGATGCGCCGTTCATCGCCATCACGGGCACCAACGGCAAATCGACGACGACGGCCCTGATCGCGCACATCCTCGGGCAGGCCGGCAGGGATGCGCAGATGGGCGGCAACATCGGCACCGCCATCCTGGCGCTGCAGCCGCCGGCCAGCGACCGCACGCACGTGATCGAAATGTCCTCCTTCCAGATCGAGCTGACGCCGACGCTCGAACCCACCATCGGCATCCTGCTCAATGTCTCGCCCGACCACCTCGACCGCCACGGCACCATGGAGAACTACGCCAACCTGAAGGCCAGGCTGGTGCAGGAGGCCAAGCACCCGATCGTCGGCGAAGACGACGAGTGGTGCCGCGATATTTCCGATCGCCTGCGGCTGGCCAACCGGACCTGGGTCGATATCGTCTCGGCCGACTCGCGCGTCGCGCACGGCTGGTACGGCAGCGGCACTGCGCTGATCAGCAACGCGCCGTGGACAGGCCCGCTCGGCCCCTTCGCCGACCTCGCCGGCATCGCGTCCCTGCGCGGGCAGCACAATGTCCAGAACGCACTCGCGGCCAGCGCGGCCGCCATGCTTCTCGACGTCGCGCCCGAGCAGGTGGCCGCCGCGCTCGCGACCTTCCCCGGTCTGCCGCATCGCCTGGAGGAACTGGGCAGCCTGGGCGCCGCGCTCTTCATCAACGACAGCAAGGCAACCAATGCCGACAGCGCCGCTACGGCGCTCGCCGCATTCGAAAGCGATGTCTACTGGATCCTGGGCGGCAAGCCGAAGCAGGGCGGGATCACATCGCTCGCCTCGTTTTTCCCGCGCGTGGCCAAAGCCTATCTGATCGGCGAGGCGACCGAAGAATTTGCCGCCACGCTGCAGGGCCAGGTGGAGTTCGAGCGCTGCGGCACGCTGGAGCGCGCGGTCGCGGCGGCGGCTCGCGATGCGACGGCCAGCAGCGCCATTCAGCCCGTGGTCCTGCTGTCGCCCGCCTGCGCCTCCTTCGACCAGTACCGCAATTTCGAGGTGCGCGGCGACGCCTTCCGCGCGCTGGTGGAGAAGCTGCCCGGCATTGAACTGCGGCAGAGCAAAGCATGACGCCGATGCGCCCTTCCCGCGAGGACCGCCTGCGCACTTTTTACCTCTCCCCTCGGGGGAGAGGACGTGAGGCCATGACTTACGGTCGCTGGCTCCAAACTGGACAACGACTGGAACCCCCTCCAAGGGCGGCCGTAAGTCATCTAGCCGAACTGGTGAGGGGCGACTGTTTGCTTAGCAGGGAGGCCCCCTCATCCGCCCTTCGTGCCGAAGGCGCGTCTCCGACACGACGGGCACCTTCTCCCCAAGGGGAGAAGGAATCCAACAACCGCTCCTCAGATTGGCAGCGCATACGCGCGCGTGAAAAAGCCAGCATTCGGCCCTACACGGCCGCGATGAAAAAATACGCGATATGGCACCTGTGACAGCCCCATCCGTCATGCTCGCCGCCGGAGGAACCGGCGGCCATCTGTTTCCGGCCTTCGCGCTGGCGCAGGAACTCGGCCGGCGTTCCATTCCGGTCGATCTTGTCACGGACATGCGCGGCGACCGCTACGGCACGAGCTTTCCGGCACGCGCGATCTATCGCGTTCCATCCGCCACCTTCGCCGGGCGGGCGATCCTGGGGGCCGCACGGACGGCGTGGATGCTCACGCGCGGCGTCGCCGCCTCGTTCAGCCTGCTGGGCGCGGTCAAGCCGGGCGCCGTGGTTGGTTTCGGCGGCTATCCGGCTTTTCCGCCCCTTGTCGCAGCGCGGCTGCGCAACATCCCGACGGCGCTGCACGAGCAGAACGCCGTGCTCGGCCGCGCCAATCGCGCACTCGCCAAACACGTAACGGCAGTTGCCACATCGTTCGAGAACACCAAGCTCCTCGACGGGCGCGCGCTGGCCAAGTCCCGCGTCACCGGCAATCCGGTGCGCGATCAGGTGGTCGACTGGGCCACGCAGAGCTACCAGCCGCCGCATCGCGGCGGACCGTTCTCGCTGCTGGTGTTCGGCGGCAGCCAGGGCGCGCGCTACTTCGCCGATGCGGTGCCCCCCGCGGTCGCGTTGCTGCCCGACGAGATCAAGGCCAGCCTGTTCGTAGTGCAGCAGTGCCGCGAAGAGGACCTGAAACGCGTGGAAGCGGCCTACGAGGCAGCGAACGTACGCGCGCACCTTGCCACGTTTTTCACCAACCTGCCCGATGAGATGGCGAAGGCCCATCTGGTCATCGGCCGGTCCGGCGCCTCCACCGTCGCGGAGCTTGCCGTCATGGGCCGACCGGCGATACTGGTTCCGCTGCCACACGCCATCGACAACGATCAGCTGCAGAACGCGCGCCGGCTTGCCGAATCGGGGGGCGCCTGGTGCATGGAGCAGAAGGAGCTGACGCCCGAGATCCTGGGCCAGGCCATCGCCCACCTGCTGGCGTCGCCCGAGACCCTGATGCAGGCGGCAACGGCCGCCAAGGCCCAGGGCCGGCCCGACGCGGTCAGCCGCCTTGCCGATCTCGTCGAGGAGCTGATAGGCCGGCGGCAGCGAAGCGCGTAAAGTTTGGCGATCGGGCAGGTACGCACTGCCAACGAGGGAAGACGACGACGCATGCAGATGCCCCTGAACATCGGCCCCGTGCACATCCTCGGCATCGGCGGCATCGGCATGAGCGCCATCGCCGAGATCATGCATGCCAAGGGCTACACGGTGCAGGGCAGCGACCAGAAGGAAAGCGCCAACGTCAAGCGCCTGCGCGCCAAGGGCATCCGCGTGTTCGTCGGGCACGATCCGATCAACCTGGTGGGCGCCCGCTACGTCGTCATCTCCACCGCCGTGAAGAAGGGCAACCCCGAGCTGGAAGCGGCGCGCGCCAAGGGCCTGCCGATCATCCGCCGCGCCGAAATGCTGGCCGAGCTGATGCGCCTCTACGCGACGGTGTCGGTCACCGGCACGCACGGCAAGACCACCACCACGTCGCTGATCGCCCACGTGTTCAATGCCAGCGGCCTCGACCCGACCGTCATCACCGGCGGCATCATCAACGACTGGGGCTCCAACGCGCGGCGCGGCGAAGGCCCGTGGATGATCGTGGAGGCCGACGAATCCGACGGCACCTTCATCAAGATCCCGACCCAGATCGGCGTCGTCACCAACATCGACCCCGAGCACCTCGACCACTTCAAGACCGTCGACAACATGCACCGGGAGTTCGAGGCCTTCTTCCGCAACATTCCCTTCTATGGGCTTGCTGTCGCCTGCATCGATCATCCCGTCGTCAGCGACATGATCGACCGCCTCGCGCTGAGGCGCGACGGACGCAGGCTCCTGACCTACGGCGCCGACAAGAGCGCCGATCTCGTGCTGAAATCCGCGCGCGTCGATGGCGGCAAGACCGTGTTCGATGCCGACCTCAGCCAGCGCGTGACCGGGCGGACCGCGCACCTTGCGCGGCTGGACGCGTGCCGCTGCCCGGTCATCACAATGCGCTCAACGCGCTGGCGGCGATCGCCGCGGCGAGCGAGGCCGGCATCGCCGACGACGTGATCCGCAAGGCCATGGCGAGCTTCTCCGGCGTGAAGCGCCGCTTCCAGCTCACCGGCACCTGGAACGGCGTCGCCATCTACGACGACTATGGCCACCATCCCGTGGAGATCGCGGCGGTGCTGAAAGCCGCCCGCGCCGGCGCGCGCGGCCGCGTCATCGCCGTGGTGGAGCCGCATCGCTACACGCGCGTGCGCGACCTGTTCGACGAGTTCGCCGCCTGCTTCAAGGATGCCGACACGCGTGGTCGTCACGCCGCTGTACTCGGCGGGCGAACTGCCGATCGAGGGCGTCGACCACGTGTCGCTCGCCGAGGCCATCCGCACCACCGGACATCGCAGCGTTGCGACCGTCGACAGCGAGCGCGATCTCGCCCCGATGCTGAGGCGCTTTGCAGCTTCCGGCGACATGGTCGTCTGCCTGGGCGCCGGCAACAGCACCGAGTGGGCGTACGCGCTGCCCGACTGGCTCGCCGCCGAGCCGATGCGGGTGGGAGGAGCGCTGTGAGTTTTCCCGATCTGGCATCGGAGCTGGCGGCGGCACTTCCCGATTTGCGCGGCCGGCTGATTGCCAACCAGGCGCTCGCGGACATCACGTGGTTCCGCGTCGGAGGCCCGGCGCAGGTGCTGTTCACGCCGGCCGATGCCGCCGATCTCGCCTATTTCCTGCGCGGCATCCCGGCGGAGCTTCCCGTGTTCGTCATCGGCCTCGGCTCCAACCTGCTGGTGCGCGACGGCGGCGTGCCGGGCGTCGTGATCCGCCTGGGACGCGGCTTCTGCGAGATCAAAGTCGAGCCGGGCCATCGCCTGCGCGCCGGCACGGCCGTGCCCGACGTCAAGCTGGCGCGCGCGGCGGCGGATGCCGGCGTTGTCGGGGCTCGCCTTCTATCGCGGCATCCCGGGCTCGATCGGCGGGGCGCTGCGCATGAACGCAGGTGCGCACGGCCGCGAGACCAAGGACGTGCTGGTCGAGGCGCACGCCGTCGACCGGCAGGGCAACACGCATGTGCTGTCGCTGGCCGACATGAAGTTCAGCTATCGCCACTGCGGCGTGCCGCACGACTGGATCTTCACCGAGGCCGTCTATCAGGGCACCCCCGGCGACACGGCGGAGATCCTCAAGCAGATGGGCGAGGTCGCCGAGTATCGCGAGGCCAACCAGCCGATCAAGGAACGCACCGGCGGCTCCACCTTCAAGAACCCGCCGGGCTCCAGCGCCTGGAAGCTGATCGACGCCGCGGGCTGCCGCGGCTTTCGCGTCGGCGGCGCCAAGGTGTCCGACATGCACTGCAACTTCCTGATCAATGATCGCAACGCCTCGGGCGAGGACATCGAGCGCCTGGGCGAGACGGTGCGCGCCCGGGTCAAGGATAAGTCGCGGCGTGACGTTGCAGTGGGAAATCATTCGGCTCGGGTTGCCGGTCGACGGCCGGCCCACGGGCGAGGCACTCGCGGAGGCGTTGGCGCAATGAGCGCATCATCAGGTTCGCGTCGTTTCAATCATGTCGCCGTGCTGATGGGCGGGCTGTCCGCCGAGCGCGAGGTCAGCCTCAATTCGGGCAAGGCCTGCGCGGATGCGCTGGAAAGCGCGGGATATAAAGTGACGCGTGTCGATGCCGGCCGCGACCTCGCCGACCAGCTGCGCCCCATCAAGCCCGAGGTCTGCTTCAATGCGCTGCACGGCCGCTGGGGCGAGGACGGCTGCGTGCAGGGCGTGCTCGAGCTGCTCGGCATCCCCTACACGCATTCGGGCGTGCTGGCCTCGGCGCTGGCCATGCACAAGGAGCGCGCCAAGGAGGTGATGCGCGCCGCCGGCATTCCGGTGGCCGAGGGCAAGGTCGTGGCGCAGGGCCGAGGCCGCCAAGAGCCACGTGCTGCCGCGCCCCTACGTGCTGAAGCCCGTCTCGGAAGGCTCCAGCGTCGGCGTGTTCATCGTGCGCGAGGACCACGCAGCACCCGCCGCAGGAGCTCAACGATCCGGGCTGGGCGTTCGGCGAAGACCTGCTGGCGGAGCGCTTCATTCCCGGTCGCGAGCTGACCTGCGCCGTCATGGGCGACCGCGCGCTCGGCGTCACCGAGATCGTGCCGGCCGAGGCGCTTGGCTTCTACAACTATGAAGCCAAATACGCAGCCGGCGGCTCGCGCCACCTGTTGCCGGCGCCGGTTTCATCAAATGTTTACGAATTGGTGCAGAAGTTAACCTTAACGGCTCATAAAGCATTGGGCTGTCGCGGGGTTTCCCGGGCGGACTTCCGCTTCGACGACACGCCGGGCGGCTCGGGCCAGCTCTACTGCCTGGAGGTCAATACGCAGCCCGGCATGACGCAGACCTCGCTGGTGCCGGAGCTCGCGGCACACGCCGGGCTCTCGTTTGCCGAGCTGGTGAGCTGGATGGTGGAGGAGGCGAGTTGCAGCAGGTAGGACCGCGGCCGGACATTCGGTGGCGGGCGGCTCGTCCGCCAGCGCCCCGCCCGGCCATTGAGGTTCCCACCGCTGGCTCGCATCTTACCCAAGCCCCGCTTGTCCCGTGACGCAGGACGCACAGGCGAGGAGCGGCTTCACGTGCTGACACGCCCCAATGCCGCCAAGCATATCAACGCCATAGGCGTGCTGGACATCGGCACGAGCAAGACCGCCTGCATCATCGTCTCTGCCCCAGGCCCCAAGTCCGGCCGCCGGCGGCGCGAGAGCATGCGCATCCTGGGCTACGGCTGCAAACCTTCGCGCGGCCTCAAGGCGGGCGTGGTCATCGATCACGACGGCGCCGAGCAGGCCACGCGCGCAACCATCATGCAGGCCGAGCAGATGGCCGGCGTGACCATCGACGAGGTGTTCCTCGCCGTGACGTGCGGACGGTTGATGTCGCGCACGTTCGCGGCCGACACGCGCATCGAAAGCAAGGCCATCGGCAATGCCCACGTCGAACGCCTGATGGCGGCAGGGCGCAAGTATGCCGAACGCGATGGCGGCACGCTCCTGCATATCAATCACGTCGGCTACCGGCTCGACGGTGCGGCAACGATCGCAAATCCGCTCGGCATGACCGGCACGACGCTGGCCGCGGACCTGCATGCGATCACCGTCGACGATGCGCCGCTGCGCAGCCTGGTCAACGTGATCGAGCGGGCAGGGTTCATCCCGGCCGGAGTTGCACCTGCGCCTTATGCCAGCGGCCTAGCCTCCACCACTGAAGAGGAGCGCCGCCTCGGCGTCGTCTGCATCGACATGGGGGCCGGCGCCACCACCCTGTCGGTGTTTGCGGCCGACAGGCTGCGTCTGGTCGATACCGTGGCTGTCGGCGGCCAGCACGTCACCTTCGACATTGCCCGCGCGTTGTCGACACCGTTCGACCAGGCCGAGCGAATCAAAACGCTTTATGGCACACTGGACGGTGCTGCATCGGAAGATGATGGGATGGTTGCTTATACCCTGACTGGGGAGGAGGAGCCGGTCCTGTACCAGACCACCAAGGCACGCATTCAGGACATCGTCCGCAACCGCGTGACGGATCTGCTGGCCCACGTTGCCGAGCGCGTCGAGCGTTCTGGCGTCGGCCAGCTTGCAGCGCACGGCGTTGTGCTCACTGGCGGAGGAAGCCAATTGCCGGGCTTGAGCAAAATGGCTGAGGGCATTCTGGCTCGGCCGGTTCGGATTGCTCGACTGCAGCCACTGGCCGGCCTGTCGCCGGACTGGTGCAATCCGGTGTTTTCGACGGCAGTCGGCCTCACCCAGGTCGTGTTCGACGCCAGCGCTGGAATCCACAAGGAGCGGGGCTCCAGCGCATCCGAGCCGCCCGGCTATCTGGAGCGCGTCGGACACTGGCTGCGGAAAGGCTTCTGAGGACCAGTCATGGATACGAAGATGCAAGCGTCTAAGTATGCGGACCTGAAGCCGCGGATCGTCGTCATCGGCGTCGGCGGCGGCGGCGGCAACGCCGTCAACAACATGCTCGCCACCGGTCTCACCGGCGCCAAGTTCATCGTTGCCAACACGGATGCCCAGGCACTGTCCGTTTCGGGCGCGGAACATCGCATCCAGCTTGGTGCGCGCCTCACGGAAGGCATCGGCGCCGGCGCCAAACCCGAAATCGGCGAGGCTGCGGCGGAGGAGGCGCTCGAGGAGATTCGCGCCGCGCTGGCCGGCGCCCACATGGTGTTCATCGCGGCGGGCATGGGCGGCGGAACCGGCACGGGCGCGGCCTCGGTGATCGCCCGCGTGGCCAAGGAATTCGGCATTCTCGCCGTGGCGGTCGTCACCAAGCCGTTCACGTTCGAAGGCAAGCGGCGCATGCGCGTGGCCGAGGCCGGCATTGCCGAGCTCAAGCGGCATGTGGACACGCTGCTCGTCATTCCCAATCAGAATCTGTTCAAGATCGCCAACGATCGCACGGCGTTCTGCGGAGGCCTTTCTGCTGGCCGACCGGGTGCTGTACTCGGGCGTTGCCTGCATCGTCGACCTGGTCGTCAAGGAGGGGCTCATCAACCTCGATCTGGCGGACGTGAAATCGGTCCTGAGCGGCATGGGAACGGCCATGATGGGAACCGGCGAGGCGTCCGGCGAACAACGCGCGGTGGATGCCGCACGGGCCGCGGTGGTCAACCCGCTTCTGGACGATATTACCCTCCGGGGGGCCAAGAGCCTGCTGCTGTCCATCAGCGGCGGCAGCGACCTCACGCTGTTTGAGGTCCATGACGCCGTCGACTATGTGCGCGAGCAGCTGGATATGGATGCCAACATCATATTCGGAGCCACCCTGGACGAGAGCCTGGTGGGCCGCATCCGCGTGTCGATCGTCGCCTCGGGCATGGCACGCTCGGACACACTTGCGGTCCACGCCCGGACCGAACGCTCACCTTCCGCCGATGCGCGCGGCGGCCAGGACTTTCGTGATCGCCTTTCAGAGGCCATCGGTGGCTACGGCCAGCAGGACGCCGCACCGGCCCACAATCCGGGGCGGCGCGACACCTGGCAGGGCCCCGGCAATGTCGTCATCAGGGATGACAATGCTGGCCGGGAAGCCAACGCGCGCGCGCACCGCCCGGACGACCGTCCGCTCACCGGCAATGGCCGATCCATGCCCGCCGTAGAGGATTTTCCGCCCGTTGCGCAACGCGAATACTGGGCCAAAGCCAGTGACACCGGAGCGCCGGCGGGCAGATCCCGCCATAACGCGCATCACGAATCAGATACACCGCAGCGTCGGCCGGGACTTCTGCAAAGACTCACCGGTGCGGGCCGCGACAGGCGTCCGGAGTCAAATCGGCGCGATAAAAACTCCGCCCACGACGGCAATGGCGCAGGTTCGCATGGTTCCGACGAACAGGTTGATCTGCCGGTCTTTTTCGGACGCGACAAGCGGTCGTGATGGCAAGACGGTGGCGCAACTGCGGCGAAACGGTAACACAGTGTAAGAAACCGTGATTTGTCCCCATTCGGGACGAAGCAGTATCTTTTGATTCACACAGTCGAGAAATCAACCGCGCAGACACTGTTTGCGTAGGCAAATCAAGAAGATCGGTTGATTTCAAGGCGGTGTACGGGGGCAGGGGATACCGGGGACGGGCCGGCATCCTGGCCGATAGGGGATCGAGGGACGTCGCACGATGTCGAAGCGATTTATTGGCTCGCGACAGACGACGATTGGCCGCGAAATCGAACTATCCGGCACGGGCGTCCACAGCGGCGCTAACGTATCGATGGTTCTGCACCCGGCGGAGGCCGACGTCGGCTACCGTTTCCTGGTGAGCAAGCGCGGCCGCATCGTCGCTGAAATCCCGGCCCACATCGATTTCGTAAAGAATCTCACGCTGTGCACCGTCCTGGGCGACGATTCCGGCGTAACGATCGGCACCGTCGAGCACCTGCTGGCGGCGCTGCGCGGCCTGAGCATCGACAACTGCTACATCGAGGTCGACGCCCGCGAAGTTCCGATCATGGACGGCAGCTCTGCGGTCTTCGTCGCGGCGATCGATGGCGTCGGCATCCGCGAGTTGCACCAGCCGCGCAAATTCATCAAAGTCCTGAAGCCGGTTCGGGTTGACGAAGGCGATTGCTGGGGCGAGCTGAGGCCGCATTCCAGCTTCCACCTGGACGTCGAGATCGATTTCCCCACGCCTCTGATCGGCCGGCAGCGCTACGCCCTGGAGATGAATTCGGGCGCGTTCCGCAATGAGGTGTCCCGCGCCCGCACGTTCGGCTTCATGCGCGATGTGGAGAACCTCTGGAAGGCAGGGCTTGCCCTTGGTGCCTCGCTCGACAACACGGTTGCTCTGGCCGAAGACCGGGTGATGAACCCCGAGGGCTTGCGCCATCCGCAGGAATTCGTGCGGCACAAGATGCTCGATGCTGTTGGCGACCTGGCGCTGGCCGGCTCCCCGATCCTGGGCTCCTACCGGTCCGTGAAGGGCGGTCACAGGCTCAACGCCTACGTGCTGCAGAAGCTGTTCGCTGACGCCGATGCCTGGACGACGGTCCGCACGCCTTGGGTGCGCGAGGCTGGAGCGGTGGACGTGTCCGCAGGCGTGGCCGCCGTCAACTATGCGGCTGACCGGACCTAGCGCGCACACTAGACCGATCCTGATCGACTGGGGTTCCTCACGACCCCTCGCAACACCATAATTCTGCGGCAAAGTGGGCCGACCGTACGCGCGGCTGAGACTCAGCGGCTGAACTCATCGGCGGTTGGTTGCAGGCCAACTCGTATGGTAGGGCTTGTATAGCCGACAGGGGCGGAGAGGGCGCCCTTGCACTGGAAAAGAGATTACGACCGGCACAAGAACCGGCATGAGGCAGGGATACGGGCGTATGGCATGTTGGGCTAGCAGGCACGCGCGGAGCGTGCGGGCGATTGCACAGGGGCTCATCGTCGCTGCCGCCCTTGCAGCGGCGGGCTGTTCCTCGACGAGCGACGCCGCCAAGAAAGCGCTCAACCCGGACCCGCCGGCCAAGATGTACGCCGACGCCGACAAGTACCTCAACAGCGGCTCGTATTCGCAGGCAGCCAAGAAATTCGAGGATCTCGATCGCGACCATCCGTATGCTCCGGAGGCGCGCCGCGCCATGGTGATGGCGGCCTATGCCTACTACAAGGCGGGCAAATACCCGGAAGCGCAGGCTGCCGGCAAACGCTACACGACCATGCATCCCGGCACCAAGGACGCGCCTCTGGCGCACCATATCGTCGCGTCCTCGAACTTCGACGAGATCAAGGAGCCTCAGCGCGATCAGACTGCGACCCGCAAGGCCCTCACGGAGCTCAAGCTGCTGGTGCAGCGCTATCCCGACAGCCCCTACACGAAGCAGGCGATCAACCGGATCCGCATCGCCGATGACGTGCTCGCGGCTTCGGAGATGAACGTCGGTCGCTACTATCTCAACCGGCAGAACTATGTCGGTGCCATCAACCGCTTCAAGGTGGTCGTTGCCGAGTACCAGACGACCGTGCATGTCGAGGAAGCACTGTATCGCATCTGCGAGGCCAACATGACGCTCGGCATCGTTCCCGAGGCCCAGTCGGCGGCGGCAGTGCTGGGGCACAACTTCCCGAACTCGGAATGGTACAAGCGCTCCTATGCGTTGCTCAAATCGGGCGGCGTAAGCCCTCAGATCGGCGGCGATTCCTGGTTCACAAAGACGCTGAAGTCGCTGACGCCGGGAAGCAAGCAGAACCAGGAACCGGCCGTCCAGCCGAAAGCCCCCGGACCCGGCCAGCCGTCGCCTGACGACATGCCTGCGCCAACCAGGCAGGACGTGCCGACGGCGAGCACCAAGGGCAGGCCCCCGCTCGGCTTCGCGCAGAGCCTGCAGTAGGCGCGCTCCTTTGCGAGGGGATGGTATTCTCGCCTCCGCAGAGGCAGTCTTGCCGGTATGAAAGCTAGCTCGTCCCCCAAGGCAGTCGGCACGCTCACCCAATCGGAAGCGAAGGCAGAACTCAAGCGCCTGGCTACCGAGATCGCGCGCCACGATGCGCTCTACTACCGGCAGGACGCTCCCGAGATCAGCGACGCCGAATACGATGCGCTGCGCGCGCGCAATGCGGCCCTAGAGGCGCGGTTCCCGGCGCTGCGGCGCGCCGACAGCCCTTCGCAGCGGGTCGGAGCCAAGCCCGTGGAGGCGTTCGGCAAGGTGCGCCACGCCGTGCCAATGCTCTCGCTCGGAAATGCCTTCGACGATGAGGAAGTGTCGGATTTCATCGCCCGCGTCCGGCGCTTCCTGGGTCTTGAGCCCGAGGCCTCCATCGAGGTGGTCGCGGAACCGAAGATCGACGGGCTTTCCATCTCGCTGACCTACGAGGGCGGCCAGCTGGTGCAAGGCGCCACGCGGGGCGACGGTGTCGAGGGCGAGAACGTCACCGCCAACGTCATGACGATCAAGCAGATTCCGCACCGGCTTGCCGGGCGCGGCGTCCCGGACCGCATCGAGATACGGGGCGAGATCTATCTTCCGCACGCCGATTTCAAGGCGCTCAACGCGGAGCAGGCGGCAACGGGGGGCAAGGTCTTCGCCAATCCGCGAAACGCCGCCGCCGGCTCCCTGCGGCAACTCGATTCCTCGATCACAGCGCGCCGGCCCTTGCGCTTCTTCGCCTACGCCTGGGGAATGGCCTCCGCCCTGCCGGCCAAGACACAGTCAGGCGTCGTGGAGGCCTTTGCGCGCTGGAGACTGCCGACCAATCCGCTCATGCGTGTTTGCAAAAGCGTTGATGAGGTGCTGGCGTACTATCGCGATATCGGGGACAAACGAGCGACGCTTGGCTATGACATCGACGGCGTCGTCTACAAGGTCAACAGCCTCGACTGGCAGGAACGCCTGGGTTTCGTTTCCCGCGCGCCGCGCTGGGCTATCGCTCACAAGTTCGCAGCAGAAGAAGTCACCACCGAATTGCTCGGCATCGAGATCCAGGTCGGCCGCACCGGAGCGCTGACGCCTGCCGCCAAGCTTGAGCCCGTCACGGTCGGCGGCGTCGTCGTCTCCAACGCCACGCTGCACAACGAGGACGAGATCGCGCGCAAGGACATCCGCATCGGCGACACGGTGATGGTCCGCCGCGCCGGCGACGTGATCCCTCAGGTGATGGGCGTCGTTCTCGAGAAGCGGCCCAAGGGCGCCAAGCCCTACAAGATGCCCGAGGTTTGTCCGGCGTGCGGCAGCAAGGCCGTGCGCGAGACCGACGAACGCACCGGACGTGCGGATGTGGTGCGGCGCTGCACCGGCGGGCTGATATGCCCCGCCCAGGCCAAGGAGCGGTTGAAGCATTTCGTCTCACGCAATGCCTTCGACATCGAGGGGTTGGGCGAGAAACAGATCGAGCTGTTCTACGACGAAGGCCGCATCATGCAGCCGGCCGACATCTTCACGCTGCAGACGCGCGACGCAAAGTTGCCTGAGGACCAGCGCCTGGCCGAGAAAAAAGGCTTCGGCGCCAAGTCCACCGAGAACCTGTTCAAGGCCATCGAGGCGCGCCGCAAGATCGGCCTCGACCGCTTCATTTATGCGCTCGGCATCCGCCACGTAGGCGAGACCACGGCCCGCGATCTCGCCAAGGCGCTGGGCACGCTGGACGCGTTCCGCACGGCGTCAATCGCCGCCGCGCGGGACGGCAAGGACAGTGAGGCCTACCGCGACCTCGACAACATCGAAGGTATCGGCGAGACGGTGGTGGATGCGCTCGCCGATTTCTTCGGCGAGCCGCACAACGTGGCCGTGCTCGACGACCTTGAAAAAGAGGTCGATGTCGAGCGCTTCGTGCGGCAGGCCGCCACCAACTCGCCGGTCACGGACAAGACCGTTGTGTTCACCGGCTCGCTTGAGAAGATGACGCGCCCCGAGGCCAAGGCGCTGGCCGAGCGGCTGGGCGCCAAAGTCGCGGGCTCGGTCTCCAAGAAGACCGACTACGTGGTCGCAGGCAGCGATGCCGGCTCGAAGCTGGCCAAGGCGCGCGAGGCCGGCGTCACCGTCCTCACCGAGGACGAATGGCTGAAGCTGATCGGCAGGGGCTGAGCGCTAACAATAACGGGCGCTGCAAAGCGCAGCGCCCGCATCGTGACGTGTGCAAGCCGCGTGAGCGGCCGTTAGGCCGCCGCTTCGACCTGCTTGGTTGCGTTGCCGTTGCCGATCGCAATGGTGCGCGGCTTCAAGCGCTCGGGAACGTTGCGCACGAGATCGATGTGCAGCAAGCCGTCCTTGATGTCGGCGCCCTTGACCTCCACGTGGTCGGCAAGCTGGAAGCGGCGCTCGAATGTGCGGGCCGCGATGCCGCGATGCAGGAACTCGCGTTCCTTCTCCTCGGCCTTCTTCTCGCCAGCGACGGTCAGCGTCTGCTCCTTGACGTCGACCCGGATTTCATCCTGGCCGAAGCCTGCGACCGCCATGGTGATCTGGTACTCGTTCTCGCCGAGCCGCTCGATGTTGTAGGGCGGATAGGCGGTCGGACCCTGATCCACGCCGGATGCCGAATCCAGCAGATTGAACAGACGGTCGAAACCGACAGTGGAGCGATAGAGGGGGGTAAAATCGATAGGTCGCATCACAAGTCCTCCTTTAGAAGCGACATGCGTTCTCTGCCTGCCCGAAGGCAAGAAACTCACCTGCCCAACGGGCCAGGCAGCTCTCGTGCGCACCCGGTGAGCGGCGTGCGCTTCCGGATATTTAGGAAGCCCTGGCAGAGGTTCAAGAGGAGTGCCAGCGGACCGACTCGTACGTCTCCTCCGGCTTTTTGTGCAGGACGGGGTTGTTGTGCAAAGCCCGTCTCCTCCGGAAATATTGGCGTCACAGAAACGCCTAGGCGTCCGCCAACACTTCGCCTTCATGCCGGGTTCATGTGGCTGCCGCCACTCTGCCGTTGCCATTGGGCGGGGCGGGACCTGCAATAGGAGAGCGCAGATGAAGAGCTGGGTCTTGGCGGTGGGCCTGCTGGCCGCCGCTTTCGTGCCGGCGGCGAACGCCGCCGACGTGGGTGACGACAGGGAAAGCTATAGTGATCCGCGCTACCGGACGCCACCGGCATACAATGATCGCGATGACGATGACGACGACGATAGGCAGCCTCCAGCAGGTAGAAAATATTCCGGTCCCGCGCCCTATGGCCAAGCCTGCGCCAAGAGCGAGCAGGTGCGCGCGCAGCTCACCGACATGGGCTGGCGGGATTTCCATGGCGGCCAGTCCCAGGGCGAGATTGTGACGCTGCGTGCCCGGCGACCGAACGGCCGGCTGTTCGAGCTGACCATGCAGCGCTGCACCGGGCAGATCGTCGAAGCGCGCCCGCTGGAACCCCGCCCCTTCGGGCCGTATGCCTTCAATCGTCCCGTGCCTGCTCCGGACGCCTATGACTATCGCGTGCCACGCCGCGGCCTGTACGGCGACCGGTGGCGCGAGGACGACACGTACGCGTACCGCAGCCCGCGCTGGTGGAACCGGGGGTACTGACGTCCTTCAGTCGCACCACAATTATTGAAACACGTAGGACCCCGGCCGAAACGCCGGGGTTTTGCGTTTCACCATCTGTTCACGCGAAGGCTCACTCGCATCGCTGTATTTCCACCCGTTGCCTGCTATAGAGCCTCCCAACGAGGGCGAGGCACAGCGGCGGAGGCGGCATGGAACTGGTCGCATTGGCCAAGAATCCGGTTCCCAGCGGGGCCATCGCAGGGGCATTCAGAAGCGACAAGTTGAGGTTGCGCTTCGCACGATGGGAGCCTACGCGCGGGCCCTCGCGCGGGACCGTTTGCCTGTTCCAGGGCCGCGGGGAATTCATCGAGAAGTATTTCGAGGTGATCGCGGATCTGCGCCGGCGGGGCTTTGCGGTCGCTACCATGGACTGGCGCGGGCAAGGAGGATCGCAGCGGCTGCTTTCCAATCCGCGGAAGGGCCACGTGCGCTCGTTCGCCGACTACGATCGCGACCTTGCCGCCTTCATGAAAGAGATCGTGCTGCCGGATTGCAAGCCGCCGTACATCGCCATGGCTCACTCGATGGGCGGCCACATTCTCCTGCGCAACGCCATCCTGCCGAGCTCGTGGTTCTCGCGCATGGTGCTTTCGGCACCAATGATCGAAATCGCCCAGGAGCGCCTTGGGAATGCGGCACCCTTTTCACGCGTGTACGCGGAGGTGCTCGGTGCATCGGGGTTTGGCGCGCTCTATGCCGCGGGCGGAAGCAACGAGCCAATCGAAATGGGCGCGTTCGAAGACAATCCCCTCACGACGGATCGCGAACGCTATCTGCGCAACCGCACCGTCCTCGAGGCGGTGCCCGCGCTCGGGCTCGGCTCCCCCACCATTGGCTGGCTGAGAGCGGCATTCCGTTCCATCGCCAGGCTCACTGCACCTGACTACCCGTTGAAGATCCAGGTGCCGCTGCTGCTGTTTGCGGCAGGCATGGATACGATCGTCTCGACGACTGCAATCGAGGAATTCGGTCTGCGACTGAAGGTCGGCACGCACGTTCTGCTGCCGCAATCTCGTCACGAGATCCTTCAGGAAACAGCGGAAGTGCGGAAAGATTTCTGGGCAGCGTTTGATGCTTACATGGGTGTTGACGAGCCCGTCAGCTAACCGCTGAGCAGCGCCAACGCCTCTTCGTGCACGCGTGCGTCCCCCGCCGCGAGAATCCGGCCGCCGTGCAGCGCGGGCTTGTTATCCCAGGTCGTGATCCGTCCGCCTGCGCTCTCGATGATCGGGATCAGCGCGGCCACGTCATGCGCCTTCAGGCCAGCTTCGACGACAACATCGACAAATCCGGCTGCAAGCAGGCAATAGCCGTAGCAGTCGCCGCCATAGCGCGTCATGCGCGCGCGCGCCTTGAGGCGCCCGAAGGCTGCCTGATCCTTGGGTGAGTTGAACAAGTCGGGGTGGGTGCTGGTCAGCACGGCTTCCGCCAGCTTGCTGCAGCCTCGCGTTTTCAGCCTGCGCGTTCTGCCGTCGGGCGTGCGCATGCGCGCAGCCCCCCGGTATGCCCAGAACCGTTCGCGGGTAAAAGGCTGATCCATGAGGCCGAGCACGGGCTTGCCACCGTCGACGAGGCCGATCAGCGTTCCCCAGAGCGGACTGCCCATGATAAAGGCGCGCGTACCGTCGATGGGATCCAAGACCCACTGGTAGCGGCCGGCGCCCGGCACGGTGGCGAATTCCTCGCCAAGAATGCCGTGATCCGGGAAACTTTTCGCGATGGCGGCACGTATGGCGCGCTCAGCAGCCCGGTCGGCGGCCGTTACCGGGTCGTACCCCGCACCGCCAGCCTTGTTCTTCACAACAAGGGCATGCCGGAAATATGGAAGTATGGTCGCACCGGAAAGCTCAGCTAGCCTGTGAGCAAAGTCCAAATAGCCTTCGGGTGAAGCTTTACGCGCAAGCGGCACAGCAACGTTCCAATAGTAAACAGCGAAGAACCTGAAAGTAGGCGAACCAAAGCCAACAGGCCGCTCTATATTCGCTCCACATCTTACTAAACATAGAATCTAAGCTTTTCGTGGCTAGCGGGCCACATTCCTGTTGAAAGCAGTCCATGACGTCTGCCGCACCATTGCGCAGCATACCGAATAAGCCCATATGCAGTGCAGCGACACGGTAGGCGTGTCTTACGGTGTCGTGCCCACCTTGGGCGTTTCCTCCCTAGACTTGGGCCGTTCGTACCTCGGGCGGCCCCTTTCTTCGCCCCCTTCACATACCTTGCATCGTAGGCGGCGCAGCACAGCGCAAGCCTTTAATGGGTCAGCATGCCTGACCTATGCGAGCGTGTGGCTTCTGCAATGCAGAAAGAAACCCTTGCCTATTGTGCGCCGCACAGTTAAATTAGCTACACGAGGCTGGCGACTATGTCGTTGGTTTCGTTGCCCTCCTTGGGCGTTTCCTCCCTAGACTTGGGCCGTTCGGTTCACCGAGCGGCCCCTTTTCTTTTCATAATAAGAAACAATGATTTCCATTGAATCTCGGAAGACGCACTCGCGGGCTAGTTGCCATTGCCTCGCAAGAATCTGACCCTGGCCACGCTTCGGATGCCACGCTAAGCGTTGCCGAGAACAGGGAAGGAAAATATTGCGACGCAATATAACTGCTATTCCGCGGCTGCCCGCCGTTCGAGCAGCACAGGCAAAGCGTCGAAAACGCGCGCAGCCATCTCGGCGAGCGTACGCACCAGTTTAGGAAAGTCCTTGCTCTTCGTGAGGGTCGCCTCGTCGAGATAGAGCGCACGGTTGATTTCCAGTTGCAGGGCATGCACGCCGCGCACCGGGCTGCCGTAGTGCTCCGTGATAAAGCCGCCCGCGTAAGGCCGGTTGACCTGCACCTCGAACCCTGCGCGCTGCAGCGTATCGCGTATGAAGCGGGTCAACTTTGCGTCGCAAGAGGCTCCGAAGCGGTCGCCCAGTACAAAGTGCGGTCGGCCGCCGGGCGGCTGCCCCATAGAGGCCGATGGCATGGAATGACAATCTATGAGCACTGCCATGCCAAAGCGCTTGCGTGTTCCTTCCAGCACCCCGGCCAGGGCCCCATGGAAGGGTCGGTAAAGTTTCTCGATGCGCTCGAAGGCAGCACCGATGGGCAACCGATCCCGGTAGATTTCTTCGGTGTCGGCTACAATGCGGGCGATGGTGCCCAGGCCCCCTACAACCCTGGCTGACTGCGTATTGGCGAAAGCCGGTAGCCGTCCCTGAAACAGCTCGGGATCAAGCTCATAAGGCTCGCGATTGACGTCCAAATAGGCGCGTGGAAAGCGGGCGGCGATCAACGGCGCCCCGAGAGCCACAACTGGCTCGAACAGCTCATCTACGTAGCAGTCCTCGGATTTGCGCAGTGTGTGGGGATCGAGCCGTGACGCCTCCAGAAAGGCCTTGGGATAGATGCTGCCCGAGTGCGGCGAGCAAAATACGACAGGCGTGAGCTGCTCGACCGGCATGCGTAGGGTATAGGGGGGCGTGAGCTCGGCAAGAATCGAGGCGCCTTCGCTGTCGGGCATGTGATTGACTGGACTTCCGTATGAGCTTGGCCGACCCCGCATGTGCGCTGCAACAAGGAGTACTGCAACACTTTTACTCTGCCAAGCAGGAAGACCGATGTCTACGAGTCGAAACGAGCATATGGTGGACGGGCTGTCTGGAAGGGCTGTTGATAAATATCAGGACAAGCCCTCCAAGTTCATTGCTCGTTTACCAAATTAGCGCCAGATTTTCCTGGCATCGGCGCTTCCGCTAGTGTGGCGGCGCCGATCGATCTTTTTGCCGCTGTCAAACCGGGCCCGCGACCGTCATGACCGCCAAGCCATCATGCCTGCCAGTACGACGCATTCTGCTGGCAGAAGACGACGAATCTATGCGCGCCTTCATCGAGCGGGCGCTCATCAAGGCCGGCTACGAAGTAATCAGCTTCGCCAACGGCAAGGAAGCACACGAGTGCCTGAAGGAAGAGTCCTTCACGCTGCTCCTGACCGATATCGTGATGCCGCAAATGGATGGCATCGAGCTCGCCCGGCGTGCGAGTGAGATCCACCCCGACCTGAAAATCATGTTCATCACGGGGTTTGCAGCGGTCACGCTGAACACCGACTCCAAGGCCGTGAAGGATGCGCGCGTTCTCTCCAAGCCTTTTCATCTGAAGGACTTGGTGCGGGAAATCGACCGGCTGCTGGGCTTGTAAAACAAAACGCGATCCCGAGGTCGCTTGTCACTCGCCAGGATAGCCGATATAGGCACACGATCCCCACGCGGGCAGAACCGCAAAGGCGGGCGCGTAGCTCAGCGGTAGAGCACTACCTTGACATGGTAGGGGTCACAGGTTCGATCCCTGTCGCGCCCACCATCTTTGCCGGTTGTCCTTACTCGTCAGCCGCCAACGTGATTGCCGCGCTCGCCCTCTGCATGCCGGTAGCGAGGTCTGTCTCTTGCGCAAGAGTGCCTCTCTGACCCGGGAAGGGCGCGGCAACGCGCCGTCTCTTTCTCGGTTTGGTTATCATGCGATCTAGGTTGTAGAGGGCCCCCGCCATAGCCGATAAGGCTGAAGCCCGACGCCCACCGGACGGAGCGGAGCCGCGGAGACGGGATGTTAGTGATAGACGAGCAGTAGGCTGGCCCGTTGGCTCGTGTTTAAGTACAAGCGCCAGAAATTGGGCGCTGCGCCTTCCCTTCATCTTGGGTATTTTGCCGATCATCACATTCGAAGGATTAATCTAGTGATACCGTTTCTCGATCTGAAAGCTCAATATCAGCAGATAAAGCGCGAGGTCGACGTCGAAGTATCCCGCGCCATGGAGAGCGGACAATTCGTCCTCGGTCCGGACGTGGCCGCATTCGAGGATCGCTTCGCTGCCTACTGCAACGTCGAGCACTGCGTAGCGCTCAACACCGGAACTTCGGCACTTCATTTGGCCCTTCTCGCAGCGGGCGTTGGCCCCGGCGACGAGGTGATCACCGTCTCCATGACATTCGTGGCGACTACGGCGGCGGTTCTCTACTGCGGCGCCAAGCCCGTTTTTGTCGATGTGGACCCGCGCACGTGGACGATGGATCCAAATCTGATCGAGGCCGCGATAACGCCGCGGACCAAGGCCATCCTGCCTGTCCACTTGCACGGGCTCATGGCGGATATGGATCCGATCACCGACATCGCCCGCCGCCGTGCACTCATCGTCATTGAAGACGCGGCCCAAGCGCATGGCGCAGAGTACAGAGGTCGCCGCGCAGGCTCCATGGGTTCCATCGGCTGTTTCAGTTATTACCCCGGCAAGAACCTCGGCGCGTTTGGCGAGGGCGGCGCGTCCGTGACCAACGATCCCGACTTGGCGCAACGCATGCGTCTGCTGCGCGACTGGGGACAAGAGTCGAAATACAACCACGTCGTGCCTGGCTATAACTACCGGATGGACGGAATCCAGGGCGCCGTCCTCAAGGTAAAAATGAACTACATCGAGGCCTGGACAGAGGGGCGCAGGGCTGTTGCGTCTCACTACGATCGGCTGCTGGAAGGCAAGCGCTGCGGAAGGCCGGCGCCGCCTGCACATTGCCGGCATGTCTATCATGTGTATGCGATCGAGGTGCCCGAGCGCGACAACGTTCAGAAGGCGCTCCAGGCAGCCGGTATCGCGACCGGCATTCACTATCCCATTCCGGTGCATTTGCAAAAAGCGTATGCAAACCTCGGTTGCGGCCCTGGCGACTTGCCAATCACGGAGGGAATGGCCAGCCGCTTTCTGTCGCTGCCGATCTATTCCGAGCTTCGGCCGGAGCAGATTGCGGAGGTTGTATCGCAGCTGGAAAGTGCTGCCAACATCTAGACCCTGCACGCCGGGTTTTCATCTGTCAGCGCGGCGACCTGCGAGGTCTGACGGCCTGCGTGCATGGGCGTGGATTGGCGTGGGCGAGCTGAGATCAGGCCAGAGGGGTATTCGCCGGATAATTCGGCCAGTTGCGGTCCTTCACCGACATTTCACTCACCGGCAGCGGCCAGGAGATGCTGAAAGCTGCATCATCATGGCGGATGCCGTCGCTGGCGTCCGGGGCATAGAAGGCCGTCATCATGTAGCCCACCTCCGTCGCCGGAGCGAGCGTCTGAAATCCATGGGCGAAGCCGGTTGGAACGTAGAGGTGACGGCCGTGGGCCGCATTGAGTTCGTAAGCCTCCCATTGCATATAGGTCGGCGATCCGGGCCTGATGTCGATAAGCACGTCGTAGATCGCGCCTGCCACACAGCGGACGATCTTCACTTCCTCGTGCGGTGACCGCTGGAAATGCATGCCGCGAACGGTGCCGACGCGGGCCGTGTGCGAGACACTGTGCTGCACAAACACAGTCGCCAAGCCGGCAGCTGCGAACTCGCGAATACAGAAGGTGCGAGCGAAATATCCACGCTCGTCGCTTGCCCGCTCGATCTCGATCAGCCAGACATCCTGCAGCCGTGTGGCGTGAAATAGCATCCGCTCGGACCTCGTGCCCCCCGATGGACCCGACGACACGTCGGGTCACATCAGAACCGTCCGCGCACTACGGCGCGTCACTGGCCAAGTACGTGCCGTCCCCTGACCGCATCCTTTGTCAGGACTGCGTCTCCAGCCACACCCGATACCGTCGAGGTGATCGCGCGCAGGTAATCCAGGAACTTGACCACTTCCACCGAGTCGGCGTTGGACACGTAGATCACGTCCTTGTTGCGCATCATGAAGCCCTGCGCAAAGAAGAAGCTCGATGGATCGCGGAAGTTTGCCCGGTAAACCGTCGGTATCAGCTTCTGGCTCGCTGGAAACTTGCCGAGACCAACGCCCATCTTTTCAAGGGCCTCACGATACTCCACCCGGTACAGGAACACCTGACCGGGATTGGCCCGAGCATCCAGCAGCCCGCCCGCTTTCGCGACAGCTTCGTTGAGCGATAGTCTCTCTTGTTCGAATGCGAACTGAGCCGTGAGCCCCTGCGTTTGACCCACGGTCCCCAACGCGCCAAGGGCAACGAACTTCTGCTGCTCACGGAAGACGTAGAGCGTGTCACCCGGGGCCACGTAGATGTTCTCGTTCGGACTATTGACGAGAGTCGGGAAGTACACCGTGGATCGCTTCTTGTTGCGCTGAAGCGTCACGAACAATTCGTGGCCGGGGAACTTGAGCCCGCCAGCCTTGGAGATCATGTCGAGAACGCGCTCACCGCCCAGCCGGACGCGGAACCTGTTCGCGGCGCCGAGAACATCGCCGACAACCGAAACCTCAGTTGCGTTTTGTTCTGTGAGAGTGACAACGACCTGCGGTTCGATCGCACGGTTAGCCAGCTTGCTCTCGATGTCGCGCTGAATTTCGGTCGGCGTCCGCCCAGAGGCCTGGATCGCGCCCGCATAGGGAACATTTATCGTACCCGTGCGGTCAACCTGCTGAGGTGGGATTGTTACGAAGTTGCCGGGACGCACGCCCGCTTCGGCGGGGATAAACAACCCTCCTGCCGACGACTCGAAGACGGAAACCTGCACCACGTCGCCAACACCGACGCGGATGATGGGGGCAGGCCCGGAAGCAGCGCCAAATGTTCTGAAGAAAGACCCAGGACCGACATCAACAGCGTACTCGAGCACAGACTTACTGATGTCCACCAGTGCATAGTCGAGCACAACCTCATGGCGATCCGAGATGAGCGACGCCGATGCGTTGGTCGTGATGTCTCTATGGTGTGGGCCGTCGACAGGCAGCTGCGTACACGCTGCTACCAGCGTGCCGACCACCAGACCGACTATCCACCCAATAACCCTCATGCAGCGCAATCTCCCGCCGCTGCCCAATATCGCTTGCCGCTTCAAGCTATAGGGCACCGATCTAAGCCATTCGATTCCATAGGTATTCTACTGACCAACTGACTTAGACTCGGCAATACCTTCTGCAATCTACTGATGCTCAGCCATCAAACACAGTGAATTCGCCTTTGTGGATCGGGGTTTCAGAGGCGATGTAGCCCTTCAGCCACAATATGCATCCGCCAAGCCTTGCGCCAAAGTTCAAGCGTTGTGGCGGTTTATGGATGCGAAATCGTCGACCCATCTAGCTCTATGTATACTAACAATAAAATGCAACAAGCCGTAGATATGGGTCTCGCTCTGGTCGCGACTGTCTGCCCTAGCGCTCCCCGATCCGCTTGCATGTGCGTACATGCAACTGCGCCACACCATCGGCCACTTACTCCGGCAGGGACCATGTTGCGGTTGACGGAACACTTGGGCCGCTGACGGCCCGATTCTTGAGGCTGCCGTTGCCCTCCCGAGACACAACAGATGCCAGCGGCCCCGGATCGAGACCTGCGCAGCTAGCCGCTGGAAACCACGCGAAGCCAGCGTCCTATCACTCGATCTGCGTTTCGAGTAGGCTTCGTGCGACAGGCGTGGCTCGGCGCCAAGGCCGTTCATAAGCACAATGGGCTGTGCGTGGTTTGGTTGGGTAACCTGGTCGTTCATTTCGCTTCCTGGACGTGATTTACGCAGTCGAGGAAGGCGTTGTTTGGGGAGAGTAGTTCCAATGCGTGTGATGGTGACGGGGCATTTCGGGTACATCGGCACAGTGCTGGCACCGATGGTGTCGAGAGCGGGTCACAGCGTGACTGGCTACGACAGCGACCTCTTCAGAAGTTGCACATACTCAGCTGGGGGAGAAATCCATTTGGTCCCCGCCATCTGCAAGGACGTGCGGGACGCCGAAGTCACTGATTTCGAAGGCATCGACGCGGTTCTGCATCTGGCAGCTCTCTCCAACGACCCCTTGGGCGATCTCGATCCGGAGACGACTTACGCCATCAATCATCGGTCCAGCGTCCGCCTGGCTGCCCTTGCCAAGCAGGCCGGCGTTAAGCGCTTCGTGTTCGCCTCATCGTGCAGCAACTACGGGCAGGCCGGCGATGGCATGATCGACGAGACCGCCCCGCTCAACCCTGTGACCGCCTACGGCGAGTCCAAGGTCCTCTCCGAGCGGGATATCACGCGCCTTGCTGGCGACGGCTTCTGTCCCGTATTCCTGCGTCCGGCCACGGCGTACGGCGTGTCACCGCGACTTCGGTTCGACATCGTACTCAACAATCTTGTTGCGCATGCAGTTACAACGGGCCGGATCTATCTCAAGTCCGACGGCTCGCCCTGGCGTCCCATCGTACACATCGAGGACATATCGCGCGCATTCGTTGCCGCGCTCGAGGCGCCAGAGGACAGCGTACTCAATCAAGCCTTCAACGTCGGCCAGACGGCCCACAACTATCGCATACGCGACCTCGCCGAGATCGTCGCGTCGGTCGTTCCCAATTGCGAGGTGAAGTTTGCACCCGATGCTGGGCCCGATAAGCGTTCCTATCGCGTAAGCTTCGAGAAGATCAAACAGAGGTTGCCGGCTTTCACGCCGCAATGGGATGCACGCAAGGGCGCCGAGCAGCTCTATGCGGCCTATCGGACATCCAAGGTCACCCTCGAGGAGTTCGAAGGTCCGCGCTACCAGCGCATCGCCCACATCAGGAAGCTGATGGAGCAAGGTGCTCTCGGCACCGACCTGCGCCTCACGACGGCGGTGGCGCGTTCCCAGCCTTCGCATTCGTTGCAGGCGGCCGCGCCGGACAGCATGTGAGGCGCCCGGTCGCTGCGACGGATGACATGGAGCACCAGGCGAACGTGAGCGAGGCGCTCGCCTATGAAGGCATAGGCGAGCAAATCTATTCGCTGGCCGCGGAGCTCTTTCCCATCTGCCGAAGCATTACGGGCGATGGCGTGCGCGCAACTCTCGGGAAGCTCGCCGCATTTGTCGACCTCGAGGTGCACGAGGTTCCGACGGGCACCCAGGCATTCGATTGGACCGTTCCGCGCGAGTGGTACATTCGCGACGCCTACATCAAGGACAGCGCCGACAGCAAGATCGTTGATTTTGCCAAGTCCAACCTGCACGTCATGAGCTACAGCATACCTGTACGCAAACATCTCCCCCTGGAAGAGCTCAGGAAGCATCTCCACTCGTTGCCGCAGCAGCCTGACTTGATTCCCTATCGCACATCATACTACGCCGAGAACTGGGGCTTCTGCCTGCCGCATCGCCAGCTCGAGAGCCTGAAAGACGAAACTTACGAGGTCGTCATCGACTCGCGTCTGGAAGACGGCTTCCTCACCTACGGGGAGTTCTTCCACCGGGGCGAGATCGAGGATGAAGTTCTGCTCTCGGCCCACATCTGCCACCCCTCACTGGCCAACGACAACTGTTCCGGGCTCGCCCTGCTTGCACATCTGGCCCAGCGGATCAGTCGAACCAAGACCCGCTACAGCTACCGCTTTCTGTTCGCTCCCGGGTCGATCGGTGCCCTCACATGGCTGTCGCGCAACGAAGACAACGTCTCGCGCATCAAGCATGGCCTTGTCGTGTCATGCGTCGGGGATGGCGGCGGCCCTACCTACAAGAAGAGCCGTCGAGGCAGTGCCGACATCGATCGCGCAATGGTGTATGTGCTGAAGCACTCAGGTCACCAGCCAACGATCCTCGACTTCTCGCCCTACGGCTACGACGAGCGGCAATACTGCTCTCCGGGCTTCGACCTCCCGGTCGGGCTTTTTCAGCGCGGTTTGTTCGGGACTTTTCCGGAGTACCACACATCCGCCGACAATCTTGATTTCATCCAGCCAACCCACCTTGAGGCTTCGTACCGCATCATCAGCGAGGCCGTGGAGATTCTGGAAGGCAATTTCACATATGAGAACACCTCCCCCAAGGGAGAGCCGCATCTTGGCAAGCGTGGTCTCTATGGAGCGACCGGAGGCGCCAAGAACGCGGCTGCAAGCATCATGACAATGTTGTGGGTGCTCAACCTTTCCGACGGCCGACATTCCCTTCTCGATATCGCCGAGCGCGCGGACTTGCCTTTCAGAGCGGTGGCCGGCCTCGCGGCGCTGCTGGCCAAGAACGATTTGTTGCGACGAGTTTGAGCGGTTCTCCGGGGTGACTTTTTATTGCAAGCAAGGCGAAGCCGGGATTGCGGCGCAGCGACGGAACACAATCCGATCGATTACATGACCACACCGAAACACATAAGCGTCTGCATTTGCACGTTCCGGCGGCCGAGCCTGTTGCGCAAGCTGCTCGACCGCTTGGAGCATCAGAACAGCAATGGCCAGTTTTCCTTCTCGATCGTCGTGACCGACAACGACTCTGGGCGAAGCTCTCAGAGCGTGGTGGCCGACTTTGCGGCTTCGAGCCGGATCGCGGTGAAATACAGCTGTGAGCCGCGGCAGAACATTGCTTTGGCGCGAAACGAGTCCCTTAACCACGCCACCGGCGATTTTGTGGCGTTCATCGACGACGATGAGTATCCCGAGAATGATTGGCTGGCCGTCATGCTCGCAGCCTGCGAAACGTATCAGGCAGCAGGAGTGCTCGGCCCGGTGCGACCTCTGTACGAGGAGCCACCGCCGCGCTGGATTATCGACGGGCGCTTCTGGGACAGGCCGGAGCATCCCACGGGTTGGATCATGGACTGGCCGGAGTGCCGAACAGGCAATGCGCTGTTTCGGCGTCATCTTCTCAACGGCATGCAGGAAGCCTTCAATCCGAAGTTTCGGACCGGAGGCGAGGACGTCGATTTCTTCAGGCGCTTGATAAAGCAGGGGCACGTCTTCCGCTGGTGCAACGAGGGGGTCGTATACGAGACCGTGCCGGCGGAACGGTGCACGAGAAGCTACATGCTCCGGCGCGCCATGCTGCGCGGACGACATAGCGTCACGCTGCCGCTCAGGCGGCTGGAATTGGCGAGCAAATCTGTTGTCGCCGTGCCGGTCTACCTGGTGATGATGCCGTTCACTTTGTTGCTGGGACAGCATGTTTTCATGAAATACTGCATCAGGTTTTGTGACCACGCGGGCCGGCTTCTGACGTTGCTTCGGCTCAATCCAATTCGCGACAGGTAACAGTTCGGCGCCAATGCGGATCAGGCGCAGTCAAAAGGAGAGAAACGTGACCTCCCTGAAATACCCCGGCCTTGAGCATCAGCCCGACAGCGGCGAGAAGCAAAAGCTGTGGGTGCAGCAGATTTGCCGCATCCTTCGTACGCAGTTCGGCCGGCCGACGGGCCTCCTGGGAAAGGCGGCGGGCCTCATCATGGCGCGCCGGCAATCCAACATCGACCGCATTCACTGGACGCTGTCGCTGCTGAAAGTGCAGCCGCATGATCGGGTGCTGGAAGTCGGCACCGGGCCGGGCGTTGCGATCGAGCAGTTGAGCAAAATTGCGACAGCAGGCTTCGTGGCCGGCATCGATCACTCGGACGAAATGATCAATCAGGCAACCAAGCGCAATGCCGAAGCCGTGCACGCTGGCCGCGTCTCCTTGAGTTGCGCATCCGCCTCTGCGCCTCCGGCATTCGACGCGCCCTTCGACAAGATCCTCACCATAAACTCGATCCATTTCTGGAATGATCCTGTCGAGTGCCTCAGAAACCTCAGAAAGCTTCTGCGACCGAGCGGGGTCATGGCGGTCACGCTGCAAGCGCGCACGCGCTCAACGACCGATGAAACCACGGCTATCTTGGGGGAAGAGATCGCCGCCAAGCTGAAGGAAGCCGGATTCTCCCACTGCGATCTGACAATCAAGAAGGCCACTCCAACGGCGATGGCCTGCGTGCTCGCTACCAATTAGCGCTCACCGTTCACACCCAACGGCATGCGAGAATGACCAACGCGCCGCATGAAGTTCCGCAAACCGTCAGATTGGAAAAATGATAACTCAACTCGACGAAAGGCCGCCTCTGCAGACAGTCTCGGGCACCATCCACGACCTCCTCAAGGCGTCGGTCGCACGGAACGCGGCGGCGATGGCGATTGCTGCTCCCGGTCGTCAGCCTCTTTCCTATCTGCGGCTGCTGCAGCAGGTGGAAGCCACGGTGCGGGCCTTGTCTGCTGCCGGCCTGAAGCGCAATGACCGCGTGGCCCTTGTGTTGTCGAATGGCCCTGAAATGGCTGTCGCCTTTCTGGGAGTTGCTGCCGGCGCCACATGCGCACCTCTCAATCCGGCATACACTGAGGACGAGTTCGACTTCTATATTTCCGATCTGAATGCGCGTGCTCTGATCGTGGTATCCGGCCTGGATTCGCCGGCAAGGAAGGTCGCGCGGAAACGCCAGGTGCCGATCATCGAACTGGTGCCGACTGTCGAAGCCGAAGCAGGCGTTTTCACGCTCGATGTTGCCGACCCCGCGGTTGCCGATGAAGCCCGCTTCGCGACATCATCCGACACGGCCCTGGTTCTTCATACCTCCGGCACGACATCCAGGCCTAAGATTGTCCCCCTGACACACGCAAACGTTTGCCAGTCCGCCTCCAACATCGCCACCTCGCTGGCTCTGACCCCGCAGGACCGCTGTTTGAATGTGATGCCGCTCTTCCATATCCACGGCCTGATTGCTGCAGTCCTGTCGTCCCTCTCAGCCGGCGCGCGCATCGTCTGCACAACGCGTTTCGCCCCGGAGGATTTCTTTCGATGGCTGGATACCTTTCAGCCCACCTGGTACACCGCCGCCCCGACCATACATCAAGCTGTTCTCGCAAGCGCAGCAGCACACCGCGAGCTGATCGCCCGCCGGCCCTTGCGGCTGATCCGATCCTCCTCGGCGGCCCTACCGACACAGGTCTTGCGCGACCTTGAAGAGGCTTTTCAGACCCAGGTCATCGAGGCCTACGGAATGACCGAGGCCTCTCACCAGATGGCGAGCAATCCGCTGGCCCCGCAGCCGAGGAAGCCTGGCTCAGTCGGCATTCCGGCCGGCCCCGAAGTCGGGATCATGGATGAGGCTGGCGACCTGCTCGCGACCGGTGCCATCGGTGAAGTGGTGATCCGCGGCGCAAATGTCACCGCAGGGTATGAGAACAACTCGCAGGCAAATGCGACCGCCTTTTCCAACGGCTGGTTTCGCACCGGTGACCAGGGAAAGTTCGATTCCGACGGGTACCTGTTCCTGACCGGACGTCTCAAGGAAATCATCAATCAAGGCGGCGAAAAGGTCGCTCCGGGCGAAGTCGACGAAGTTCTCATCCGGCACTCCGCCGTGGCGCAAGCCGTGACCTTTTCCTTGCCGCATCCCACGCTCGGAGAAGCTGTGGCTGCTGCCGTCGTACTGAAGAATGGGGCTCAGGCAACCGAGCGCGAGCTGCGCGACTTTGCAGCCGCCCGGCTGGCGGAGTTCAAGGTGCCGCAGCAGATTCTGGTCGTGGACGAGATACCGAAGGGCCCGACCGGCAAGGTGCAGCGGATCGGGCTGGCGGACAAGCTTGCCCCCCTGCTGGCCGAGCGGCGGCAAGGGAACTTTGTTGCGCCGGCGACCGCTGTCGAGAAGGAGGTGGCCGAAATCTGGCGGCAGCTGCTGAACGCTGAGCGTGTCGGACTGCGCGACGATTTCAACGCGCTGGGCGGAGACTCGCTCTCCATGGCAAGCATGATCCTCCAGATCGAGGATCGCTTCAAAGTGACAGTGCCGATCGACGACTTCCTCAAATCGACAACCGTGCAAACGCTGGTCCGGCTTGTCCGACCGGAGGAGAGTAGTGCTCCGCAGGCACAAGCAGGCACACCGCGCCCGTCCAGGCCTGTCACGGATACATTCTGGGGCGGACTGAGGAACCGACTGTTTCAATGCATCGCCCTCTATATTCCGGGCAACAAGACCAACCGCATTTGGCTGCACCGGAAGCGGGGCGTTGCCATAGGCCGGAATGTTTCGATCGGCACGTCGGCGTTGATCGAAACCGCCTACCCCCGGCTGGTCTCGATCGGCGACAACGTGACGATCGGCATGCGCGCGATCATCATTGCGCATTTCCGCGATTCCACTGTTCAATCCCGAATGCTCGACCGCCCGACCGTGCGTCTTGAAGACAACGTCTATCTTGGGCCAGGTGTAATCGTGCTGCCGAACGTGACGATAGGGCACGGGGCCGTGGTCAGCGCGGGCAGCGTGGTCACGCACTCGGTCCCGCCGAAGACCCTTGTGCAGGGCAATCCCGCCAAGCCGGTTGCCCGCTGTGGCGTGTCGTTGGGAGGCGGCGTGCCGTATGAACAGTTCCTGCGCCAGCTCAAGCCAATCAAGGACTGATCCTTTGGCTGGCCCATCCGACAGCGCTGGCTTGACCGGAAGCTCTGCCCAAACAGCAGACACCGGCACCCCCCCGCTGGCACCGCTGCTTTGCCTGATATGCAGCAGTTTGCGGCATCGCGCCGTTTTCAGGGAAGCCGGCATCGACATCCTCCGCTGCGAAGACTGCGGCCATGTCTTCTCGTCTTTTCGCGCTGACCCTCATTACTCAGGCTACTGGGGAGCCGACGTAGCGCCCGGTGAGCACTACTACTGGAGCAAGGCGCGCACCAAAATGCACCGCGACTTCTTCCAACGCTTTATCGTGGGGCGTTCGGGGCGCCTGCTCGATATGGGAAGCGGGCTCGGGTTCTTCGTGAAAGCCGCGGCGTCGCATCCGGGCTGGGATGCACACGGTTGCGAAATCTCTCCGGCCGCTGTCAGGTTCGCGCGCGAGCAGCTGGGCCTCACGAATGTCGTCTGCAGCCCGCTTCAGGATGTGGATTTGCCGCGAGCTTCGTTCGACATCATCACGATCTGGGATGTACTCGATCATATTCTGCATCCCGCCCCCTTGCTGAGTTGCGCCCACGCGCTGCTGAAGCAGGATGGAGTGCTGTTCATTCGCACGCCCAACATCTCGGTCCAGCTTCTTCGCGTCCGGCTTCTGAAGGCCGTCGGCGGTATCCGCTCGGGGACGAAATACCTGCAAGGCGCGGATCATGCCCATCACTACTCGGTGCGCAGCATTGAAGAGCTCCTGCATCGCAACGGTTTCGCGGATGTGTCGTTCATCCACTTGCACCCCATCGAAACCGGCGAGGGTTGGCGACGCCCGCTTGTCAATGGCGCCAAGAATTTGTCCTTCCAGGCATTGCGGGCGCTTGCCGTGTGCAGCGGTGGCCGATTGAATTTCGACAACCTGTTTGTCGTGGTGCGGAAGGCAACAGCGGCCGCATCGCCATGAAGAGCCTCGTTCTCATCTCACGCCAGGGAGCGGACGATCAGGGCAAGCGGCTCCTGGAACTCGCCGAATGGATGGGCGCGGCAGCGCGCCAGATTGCGCTCGAAGGCCGGCCTACACCTGACCAGCTCAGCACTGCGCTTGGACAGAAGCAATGCGTGGCAATGGGTGCGGAGACGCTGGAGTTCCTGCGCACGCTCTGGCCGCCGGACGTTCTGAAGGACTTTGTGCAGGATCAATTTGCCCAGCTGCTGGTCTTTAGCGTTGACGGCTCACAAGGACACGCAGATCTGCTTGACTGGCTCACTGGCGGCGCAGTGACCGGCCTAGCTCCACCCAACAGAAAGCAGCATTTTCATTTTCCAGAACCTGGACGAAAGTTCAGTGGCGCATTTGCTGGCCAAAGCTTCGCCCTGAAGCGGCTGCGGGTTGTATCCAGTTTCGAGGTGAGGCAGCCAGGTGGCCGTGGCCTGGACAGGATCCTGCTTGCGGATGATCGCTCCGTATTCCTTCGCATGGAGCGGGGTTCCTGCGAGCTTTTCCTGCTCAGCCTTGCGCAGGTGCCAGATATCGGCGAACGGTTATCTCCGAGTCAGGGTCTTGAAGAATATTATGACCTGCTCGCTCCACTGCTGATCTTCCTCCGCCACTGCTTCGGTGAGATGTGTTGGCATGGCATCCAGAGGACGGGCCGGCTGATCATCGATGACCCGCTTCTGACCCAAGCCTACGGGTATCTGAACTTCGCTGCACTCAGGAGGTCGATGCGCTCGGCAGGCTATGGAGCCACCGTGGCCTTCATCCCGTGGAACCATTGGCGCAGCTCCAAAACCGGAGCGGCGAGAATCTTCGACGGCAGCCCCGACCTCTCCGTCTGTGTTCATGGCTGTGACCACACCAACAAGGAGTTCGAGGACGTCGACCCGGGCTCCCTCCAATGGAAGACCGACACAGCGTTGCAAAGGATGGAGCGTCACAAAACTCGCACCGGCGTGGCGTTCGAGTTTGTCATGGTGTTCCCGCAGGGCAGGTTCAGCCGCCCCTCGATCTCGGCACTTCGCGCCAGCGGCTATCTCGCGGCCGTGAATACAACGTGCTTCCCGACCCACGGGGAAGCTGAGCCACTCACCATCGCGGACTTCTTACGCCCCGCGATCATGAAATTTGACGGCTTTCCTGTTTTCCAGAGGCGTTACCCTCGCCGCCTGATCGATTTCGCCTTCGATATCTTTCTCGGCAAGCCGATGCTGATCGTGCAGCACCACGATGATTTCCGGGACGGATATCGACCATTCGAGGAATTCGTGGCCGGCCTGCACAAACTCGAGCCGGTACTGTCGTGGGGGCCACTCTCGGAACAGCTCATTGAGAGCTGCATGGTCAGGTCCATTTCAGAAAGCTCGATGGAGGTTCGGTTCTTTACAAGGCAGTTCAGGTTCAAGAACGTCCAAACAGGCCGGACCACCTTCACGTTTTCCAAAGAGGAGCCGAGCGCATCGACCGTCTCAGACGTGCTGGTCGACGGTGTGAGCCTCGCCTTCTCGATCGAAAATGGCCTGCTGACCTTCAAGCATCAGGTCGAGCCAGGCCAAACGGTTGATGTGAGGGTCGTGGACAGCCCAGCCCACCCCGTAGCACACAAGCGACCGGACGTGACCCATACTGTCAACGTTTCGCTGCGCCGGGCGCTTTCAGAGTTCCGAGACAATACATTGACGAGATATCCCCGCCTGATGACGGTCGCGACCGCATTGGCAACGAGGATGAAGGTCACCGGGAACGACAACAGAAAGTAGCAATCCTAGCCGGCAGGCGAAGTCGACTCCGCGCCCACGCCTAAGGCAGCGGACTGTCGGTGCGGCCGCTGATGCGCGCCGTAGGGCCGAGGTCGGGCGCAGATGCGCGTTTGCGGTTGGCCACCCGCTCATAGGCCGCGAGCAGGTGGTCCACGGAGTACTGCCAGGCCAGCTCCTTCTGAACTCTATTGCGCCCGAACTCGCCCATGCGCCGCCTCTCTTCGGGGTTGTCGAGCAGCCAAAGAATTTTAGCTGCGAAGTCCGCGATGCCCCCCTCCGGGCTGGCATAGAGAGACGCTTCCTGCGCACTGAACCTGCCTTCCTTCAGGTCGAACTGAACGACGGGTTTGCCCAGCGCCATGTACTCCATGATCTTGATCATGGTGGAGATGTCGTTCATCTCACACGGCTTGTCCGGGTTCACGCAAACGTCCGCAGTGGACAGCACTTCAAGCAACTGCTGGTCGGGAACTCTGCCGGTAAAGTTGACGATGTCGCCGAGACCCTTCTCGACGACCATTTCCCGCAGAGTCGCCAAACCCGGCCCACCACCGACACAGGTAAAGTGGATGTCGCTGCGGCCCATAGTCTTGATGTGCAGGACCACATCCAGAAGGATGTCCAGGCCTTCTTGAACGCTCATGGTGCCGACGTAGCCCACAAGATAGGGCTTGCCGTGCTTCAACGCCGGAATGGGAGGAACGGCACGGAAGGTCTCGAGATCCGGCCCGTTGCGCACGACAAAGACGTCCTCGCGCTGCTTGCCGCCTCTCGTGACGGCGAGTTCGGCGTAGCTACGGTTGGTCGCCATGACGACGTCGCTGAAGAAATAGGTGAGCTTCTCCAGCCAGACCTGCACCGTGTAGAGCAGGTTTTTCTTGCCGTACTTGGAAAGGTAGAGCTCGGGAATGGCGTCGTGGTGATCGAAGATGTACTTCACCCCGAACAGTTTGAACGGGAGCGCCACCAGGCAAATATCATCCGGCGGATTGCAGCCCTGAATGATGTGGAACCCCCGGCGCAGGTAGACCCACCACGCGTATATGGTTTCCCAGAAGAGGGCGACGCTGTACTCGCGGATGTATCCAAACGCGCTGTCGCCTTCCTTGACCATGGGGTGACGATAAATGTGGATCCCATCAAGCAGCTCGTAGCCCTTTTCGTAACCCTTGCCGCGCGGGCAAACCACGCTCACCTCGTAGCCGTTCTGGCGCAGCGAAGACGCTTCCTTCCAGACTCGCGTGTCGAAAGGAACCGGCAGGTTCTCGACGATGATCAGGACTTTTTTTTTCACGCCGTACGATCCCGATCTATAGCGCCCGATAGAGGCCCGCGAGCCCCGCAAGCATGGTCGCCTGTCCCCAATGCAGGGTTGGCGTCTTGTTGACGATCCCCCAGCCATAGCGCCGATAATATAAGTATCCGGTGCGATCCTGCATGTTCTTGATAGTCCAGTTCGCGACTTTCGTCGCCAGCTGCAAGCTCTGCGGATCACGGTCGCGATAGAACACCAGCGTGTCGATGGCCTGCGCCGAGCACTGGATGTCGATCGGCTCCGTCTTGTGGCTGTAGTAGCGTGGGGTGCCATCTTCCAGGAAGAAGGTGTTCTTCCAGTAGTCGTATCCGGCCGCGATCGTGGTCTCGAAGCGGTTATCGCCTGTTGCGTCGCTATAGTGCTTGAAGCAGTCCAGCACGTAGGCGGTGTGGAAGTTGTCGATCCATCGCAGGTTCGATGCTTCGCCGTAGTACCAGGAGCCGTCGGGCCGCTGGTACTTGGCCGTGTACAAGAACGCTTTCTCGGCGACGTCGCGGTAAGTGTCGTTGCCGGTTATCGCGTAGGTGCGGATCAGGAGGCTGGCGCCAAGCGTGCTGGCGTTATGCACCTGATGATCAAAGCCAGGGAAATAGCCAAGGCATGCGGCGTCGCCTTCGACATGCCGGCTGATGTCATGCACGATGTGCTCGCAGGAACTGACCGCAACCTGCAGATAGCGGTCCTGCTTGAAATGCTCGTACGCATCGAGGAAGGCGTGACCGATAAGAGAGGTCCACACGATCGAGGGGACGTTCTTTTTCACGAATATGTTGCGTGACTGGTAGTCGAAGTGATTGCCCCATCCAGCGCCGCTGTAGCCCTGGCACTGATTGTCGACAAGCCAATCAAGAACCTTCTCCGCCTTCTCTCGCCAAACGTGCTCGCCGGTGGCGTCATACAACCGGATAAAGCCGCGGGCGAAGAAGCCCATCGCCTTCGTGGAATGGCTCCGGCGAACCCCGAGCAACGGGCGCAAGTTGACAGGGAAGCGCCGGATTCCCTGCTGCAGAAGCATGCGTAGCGCTCCAATCTCAAAGGTCAGGGGCCGCACAAAGCGCGCGTTCAGGCCATCGAAGGTGTCATAGCCCCGATAGTCGTTCGCTTCGATCCAATCGCAGAGGCGGGCAATCGAGGCGTACAATTCTGCCTTGAGCAGCGCATTCTGGTCTCGATCTGCGGATTGATGCCTACCAGCAGATGCCATCGTAGTTGCCATTGTTACTCCGGCGTCCATCAATGCGCACAAAGTCCACCAAGACCTGATTGGCCCGCATAAGTTCCGGGACCGAGCGGAAATCCGGGTCCCGATTGCCGATCACCACGGTCTCAGCATGCTCGAGAATCTGGTCGATGCTGTCCACCATGAGCCTGGAGATGTGGGGGATGCGGTTGAGAATGAAATCGCGGTTGGCTCCCACCAGACTGGCGATCTTGACGTTCCTGTCATAGATGCGCAGGTCATAGCCCTTTCCCAGCAGGCGCTCGATGACCTCGACCATGGGGCTCTCCCGGAGGTCGTCGGTGCCCGCCTTGAAGCTGAATCCGAGGACGCCCACGCGCTTATTCCCCTTGTCCTGGACCATTTGAAAGCCCCGGCTGATCTGGATGTCGTTGCTGGGGAGAACAGAGCTTAGAATTGGCAGTTGCAGATCCTGCGTCTTGGCCTTGTAGGCAAGAGCGCGCAGATCCTTGGGCAGACACGAGCCGCCGAATGCGAAGCCGGGCAGAAGATAAGCGGGAGAGATGTTGAGCTTCCTGTCCTGGCAGAAAATGTTCATGACGGCATGAGCGTCGATATCCAGGGATTTGCAGAGATTGCCGACCTCGTTGGCAAATCCGATCTTGAGCGCATGCCAGCTATTGTCCACATACTTGACCATCTCGGCAGTTCCGAGATCGGTTCGAATGAGCGGCGCCTCGACCTTTTCGTACAGCGTGACGAGCATGTCGCCGCTCGCCGCATCCAGCTCCCCGATCACGGTCTTCGGTGGATGATAAAAGTCCTCTACTGCCGACCCCTCTCGCAGAAATTCAGGATTGTGGCAGACGCCGAAGTCCACGCCGGCCCTTTTTCCCGAGAACTCTTCCAGGGTGGGGATGACAAGCGTATGCATGGTCCCTGGCAATATGGTGCTGCGGATGACAACCACGTGACGCTCCGCCTTCTGCCCAAGCGCCCGCCCGATCTGCTCGCAGACGCGGCGGACAAAGTTCAGATCGAGGTTGCCGTTGTTCTGGCTGGGAGTGCCGACGCAAACGAACGAGAGGTCGGTGTCGCGTATGGCCGCGCCTACGTCCTCCGTGGCGCGCAGCGCGCCCGACTGCACGGCAGATGTGATGATCTCTCCGATGGCGGTCTCGATGATGGGGGACTGGCCACTGTTGATCAGATCCACTTTGGTGCGAACCGGGTCCGCACCGACGACCTCGTGCCCGTCCTTCGCAAGACATCCCGCCGAGACCGTCCCCACATAGCCCAATCCAAAGATGCTGACTCTCAAGGTGCGTTCCTTTTCACGGGCATCCAACTCGCCATTCCACTCACGCGCGGTTCTCGGGACGATGCAAAGCGTGATTTGCAGTGCTTCTGCCGCCGGTGATGAAGCGCTTCAGCCGGTCCATCTGTTCGTGGCGGACGAATGCCTGCATGTCGGCCGATACCGACTTTTCGGCCCGCCGAAGCCAGGCCCCCACATAGCCGGCAAGAATGGCCACCCCGCCGACCACCACCGGCTGCTTCGTCATCTGATAGGCCGCTCGGAACAGCTCCCACAGGGGATGATTGCCGAGCGCGTAGTCCTTCGCGCCCAGCTTCATCTTGGCCTGGAACGCGCCCTGTTCCGCCGTGCCCATTCTCCGGTGGTGTTGACACACCTTCTCGGGAAAAGTTCTCGTCTTCCATCCCTGCATGCGCGCCGCGATGACGGCAATGTAGTCGATGCCGCCGCCTCTCACCGGGACATAACCGCCGATTTCCTCGAAACACGTGCGTCTAAACAACTGGCAGGCACCCGATACGTGCTCGATGTTCACGAAACGATAATCGTAAACCTGATTTGCACCTTCCTCGAACGGGGTGCCCACCAGGCCCAGGCTGGAGTCCTCGGCGAGCTTGCGCAGGAGGAACGGGAAGTAGTCCGGGTCCATGGAAATGTCGCCGTCCATGCTGGCGATGGCGTCATACTCCAAATCGTTCACGCGCGCATAGCCGGCATTGAACGCATTCACCTTGCCGGCGAAATGACGCTCTTTTCGCTCCGGCGTCCGCAGCAATTCGATCCATGCATGCTGTGCAGCGTATTTGCGCACGATGTCGTCTGTGCCGTCGGTCGAACCGTCGCTAACGATGATCCAGCGAATAGGAAGCACCGACTGAGCCACCATTGACTGGATCGTCAGCTCGATGAACTCAGCTTCGTTCCGGGCCGGCGTAATGACGACGTATGTCGGGACTGCTGGCATGCTGTTGCTCGCGCCTCGGCCGCGGCCAATTACGAAACAGACTGGCAGGGCATCATTGCCGTTCACCGGAGTGATTGCGATGACGTCGATCCGGTCTGTCAGCAGTCTGCGATCGCCCGCGGCGCCCACCAATCGGGCCTGATAACGCCAATACCTATAAACGCCGCACTCGTCACAAGCTCTTCTCCGCTTTCGACAATATCCCGATAACGATCATTGATTAATTAGCGCCACCGGAGAATACCTTATATGCCAGCTCAAGCAAAAAAATCTGGCCTGATTGATTATTCTGCCGGCTCGCATGCGCTTTGGGTTAGCCGACGGGATGTCCGGGCCACAGGCGATACAGCGCGCCCGCCGCGCTGCATGCACAACCAGACATCTGCATGCGTTCGCGACGCCGATGTGGTCAATGAGTTCTCACGGCAGGGTTAACCTATTTGCGGAAGGTATTCTTAGACCCTAACGGGCCGTTTGCATTACTATCACGGCAGGAAGATATCCCACCTCGTACGTTACCCTAGCCCCCAGAGTCATCGGCATGCCAGGCATAGCGGGCATCATCGCCAAAGCAGGCGTCGCGCAAACAGACATCGCACGTATGACTCGATGTATGGTGCACGAGTCATCCTATGTGTCCGGCACGTACGCCAACTCGGATCTCGGTGTCCACGTCGGCTGGGTCGGTCACCGTGGCTCCTTTGCCGACCGCATGCCCCTGTGGAACGAGCGTCGCGATGTCTGCCTGGTGTTCTCGGGCGAGGATTTCACCGACGCGGACGACGTGCGGCAGCTGTGCGGCCGGCAGATCGACCTCAAGGGGGCAAACGCGAGCTACCTGCTGGTGCTCTACGAGGCTGTCGGACTGCAGTTCATCGAGAAGCTGAACGGATGGTTCAGCGGACTGCTCATCGATCTGCGCAAAAATTTGGTTGTACTGTTCAACGATCGCTACGGCCTCAGCCGGATCTATTTTCATGAAGCACCGGACCGCTTCTATTTCGCATCAGAAGCCAAGGCGCTCCTCGAGATCCTGCCAGGCCTGCGCAAACTCGACATGCGCGGGGTGGCGGAAACCTTTTCCTGTGGCAGCGTTCTTCAGAACCGGACGCTCTTTGATGGCGTTTCCCTGCTTCCAGGCGCCTCCAGATGGTCCTTTGCGCCAAACGGGCAGATCAGCAAACAGGCGTACTTCAGTCGCCAATCGTGGGAAGACCAGCCGCTGCTGGACAAGGCCGCGTTCTGCGATGAGCTGACAGCGACCTTCAAGCGTATCACCCCGAAATACCTCGGGCGGTCCAGCTCGGTGGCCATGTCGATCACAGGCGGCTTGGACGGCCGCATGATCATGGCCTGGGCCAACGCATCGCCGGGTACGCTTCCCTGCTACACGTTCGGCGGCCCCTATCGCACCTGTGCCGACCTGACCATAGGGCGCCGCATCGCGCAAATCTGCGGCCAATCGCATCAAACCATCGACGTCGGCGCGGACGCCCTGGCGGCGTTTCCGAGCCTGGCCGAGAAAGCGGTGTTTGTTTCTGACGGTACGATGGACGTAACGGGCGCCATCGAGCTCTACGTCAATCGCGCCGCCAGCGAGATCGCGCCGGTGCGCCTGACGGGCAACTATGGCTCCGAAATTGTCAGGGGCAACGTTGCCTTCAGACCGCGAAAGTTCACCGAAAGCCTGCTGGAGCCTGAGTTCGCGCAACACGTGCGCGACTCCGATGCGACCTACAACGCAGAGCGCGATTGCCACCCCGTGTCATTCATCGCGTTCAAACAGGTACCTTGGCATCACTATTCCCGGCTCGCTGTCGAGCAATCCCTGCTGACGGTTCGCTCGCCCTTCTTGGACAACGATCTGGTTGCCCTCATGTATCGGGCTCCGCGCGAGCTGGTGTCCAGCAGCGAGCCCTCCCTCCGCCTCATCCACCAGGGCAATCCTTTGCTGGGCAGTCTGGCGACGGATCGCGGGCTGGTTCACGGTGATACTTCTTTAGCCGGAGACCTCCGCAAGCGGTGGATCGAGTTCACGGTCAAGGCCGAGTACGCCTACGACTACGGCATGCCGCAGCGGCTTGCACGGATCGACCACGCTCTGGCACCGCTGCATCTCGAGCGACTGTTCCTGGGACGGCACAAGTTCTATCATTTCCGAGTGTGGTACCGCGACCAGCTCGCCCGCTACGTGAAGGAGGTCTTGCTGGATCCGCGTACGGTTGAAAGACCCTACTTTCAAGGACGCGTCCTAAAGGACATGGTCCAAGCCCACACCGAGGGCAGACAGAACTGGACGCTGGAGATTCACCGCGCCCTCACCCTCGAGTTGCTGCAGAGACAGCTGATCGAGCGCCGGTAGCTCCAGCGGCCATGCCCAGGGTCCAGGTGCCAGGACCCTGTTCTCGCCAACTCGCCCGAACCCCGGGAACAGGCTGCCTATTATGGGGTCTCAACCGAACGGGTGGCACTGGCCGGGGCCGGCCTCCAGAGACTCTTGAGCTCGATCAGCAGGATGGGAACGGTCCTGAGCATGATCTTCAAGTCACCCCAGAGGGACTGCGTGCGCGCATACTGAATGTCGAACTCGATCATTTCGTTGAATGTGGTGCGATTCTTACCCGACACCTGCCAAAGCCCCGTCAATCCAGGCAAGGCTCTGAACCGTTCCCTTTGCCAGGGAAGATACAGGGCGTATTCACTGGGCAGACAGGGGCGAGGGCCGACAATACTCATTTCGCCCCGAAGCACGTTGAAGAGTTGCGGCAGCTCATCCAGGCCCACCGCGCGAAGCAGCCGCCCGACAGGAATGAGCCGCTTGTCTCCACGCGCATCCAGTTTGGTCATCGGGCCGTTGGCTGCGATGAGATTCCCCACGTGCTTTTCGTGAGTGCTCGTATCAGCACCCTGATCCATGGTGCGGAACTTGTAGATCATGAACCGCTTGCCGAGAAAGCCAACTCTCTCCTGCTTGAAGAGCACGGGGCCCCTCGAAGTGACTTTGATCAAGAAGCTGATGATCAACAGCGTCGGCAGGAGAGTGGGGATGGCGATCAGAACGAGCGCAATATCCAGCGCTCGCTTCCAAAGCGGAATACGGCAGTCGCCGGTAAACGTGGCACCTGCCAACTGACTGGTAATGTCTTCAATTCTTTGCGGACTGGTCACGGCAAGTTTCCAGGTTGCGTGCTCATAGCGTTCGTCAGGATTTCAGGGCAAGCGAGGGAACTGCCGAACAATGCAGTTCGCTGTTCGCTGGAAGCCGCGCGGTCGTCAATGAGAGATCGAGCGAACCAATCGCGACGGTGAGCAGAATCCGCTGCAACGACCAGCGGCTTCCTGCAGAAGCTCCCTATCGGGAATTCTTTATGTCCTGACGGACGCATGGACCCACGCACACAAACAAGAACTCAGTTACTAAAATAATCGCACTACGAATTGGATCTCCAGAATGCAGAAATCCACCGAGGCATGCAGCACTGGCGAGAAACTTACCGCACTGCGACGCGATCCCCGACGGCGGTACTATACACTTGCTAACCCCATTCTCAAGTGCACATCGATCGGAAGCTGACGCCCACCCATTGCCGATCTCCCGCACCTCCTGTCACCGGCCACACGCGGTCGTCCCGAATTCATCGTCGTGCGATGTGGAGAATGCTTGCTGCCACGGCGGGCCCCGTTTCAGCTTCCAGAAGCTGTTAACCAACCGAAAGCCATCGATTTGCACCTTAGTGTGCGCCTCGCCGCTCGCTCTGGCTGGTCCCCTCGTACAAGCATCCTTCGAGGATAACCAACGCCCTAACACGCCTATGTCCATAGCAGGCATCCAAGTATCTCCAAGACAGCCCGTCGAGTCGCCCAACTGCAACAATCGCGCCAAAAAAAATGACTGAAAAAATGCAACAGCCTTTGCACGCTTCGGACGCTGGCTATTGGCTTGCCAAGCAAGGCCTGACGGCTCAACTCACGCAAGGCGCATACCTGCGGCACCAAGCCCACCACAGATTAACCTCCGGATGAAAAGTCGTTCGCTGGGGTTTCGGGGCCGAAACAGTCGTTCGACGAGGCCGGCGTATTGCTCCAGACCTGGCTGCCCGCGTCGCAAAATAGACCGATGGAAGTTCCGGTCGTTTGAAAACGACGCGCACCAATTTAAGTCCGATCGAGCCGGATAATTGACTGGATTAAGCATTATGTATACGCCTAATATACGTTAGATTAGATGCTGCTAAGGTTTTGCTGACGCGTTGTGTAAGGCCAGTAGTTTGCCGAAAGTTTTTGGTAGACTGTTTTCCAATGCGATTTGTAGTTGAGTAACGCATATGTCAATGTTCGACCGTTCCGGGAAATGGACGCGTCCTAGAAGGCTTTGGCGTCACAGCGTTTTTGAGATGCCGGGAAGAGTTTGCGGTGGCCAGGCCACACGACCAGTGGCTCTGACGAAGCTGCTTTGCTAGACCAGGCCCGCTGGCGGAAGAATCGAGACACCAGGAACGGCACAGCTGGATCAAACTAACTTATGATTTGAAGGCAGCGAAAACCATCAATGCTACGTAGGAGGAAAGCGTTATGCCCGCACATCTTGTGGTCCTCAACCGAACGGCCCTGGCGGCGCTGCTCTTGCTGACCACCTCCGTATCCGTACCCGCACTGGCGCAGGTAGGCCAGGGTGCGCCCGCGCAGACTGGCAAGAATACGAATAAGGCAACCCACAGGGTCGCCATCCATGTCGATGACAACGACCCCAAGGTCATGAACTTGGCGCTCAACAACGCCAAGAATGTCCTCGAATACTACACGGCGAAGAAGGAGACGGTCGCAATCGAGATTGTCGCCTACGGTCCCGGCCTGCATATGCTGCGGTCCGATACGAGCCCGGTCAAGCAACGCGTCGGCGAGATGTCGATGGCGCCGCAAATCTCATTTGCGGCCTGCGGCAACACGCGGGCCAACATGGCCAAACAGGAAGCCAAGGATGTTCCACTGCTGAGCGAAGCGCGCGTTGTGCCGTCTGGCGTGGTGCGGCTTATGGAGTTGCAGAAGCAGGGTTACGCCTACATCCATCCTTCCGGCCGGTAAATCGCGCTCCATGCAAATGCTACATCCCCGAGATTCCTACATATCATCCAAGAAGAGTTCGATCGATGCGTTCCGCGCTCATCTCGTTCTGCGTGCTTCTGCACGGCTCCTTCTTGCCAGCTACGCAAGTGCTGGCGCAGCCGGCGGTATCACTCGGGCGGTATGAGACGGAACTGATGCGCGAGATCAATAGCGCCACCATCGGGCTTGCCGCGGGACTGCCGGAGGGCGCGCCGCTGCGGTTTGCCACTGAACTTGCCCGCATCGTCGACGACGGCACAAAAATGCGCGTTCTGCCGATTGTGACGCGCGGACCGTTCGAGAACGTCAACGATCTGCTCTACCTACGTGGCGTCGATGCGGCGATCGTCAATGGCGACGTATTGGAACACTTCAAGAAAGATCCCAAGATCGCCGGCATCGACAAACGCATCCATTACCTCACCCACTTGTTCCCCTCGGAGGTGCACGTTTTCGTTCGTCCGGAGATCAAGAACCTCGAGGAGCTGGCCGGCAAGCCGGTCAATTTCAACACCCACGGTACGGCGGCGGCCTACTCGGGCCCGCTCATTTTCGAGCGACTGGGAATCAAGCCCGCTGCGCAGTTCGTGCCACACCCGGTCGCCCTTGCCGAGATGGCCAAGAGTGACAAGTTCGCGGCCGTGGTCTTCGTCTCGGCCAAACCGCTCGATCCGTTCGTGCGGCGCAAATGGCCGGAGGGTTTTCGGTTTCTGCCTGTTCCACTTACCGAGAAGCTTGAGGAGTATTATCTGCCAGCCCAGCTCGAGGCCGGCGACTATCCTGGCCTCATTGCCGAGGGCACGTCGATCGAGACGATTGCCGTCCCGGCCGTACTGGCCGTGTACGCCTGGCCGCACGGTAGTGATCGCCACGATCGCATCGTGCGCTTCATCGACTATTTGTTCGAGCGCTTGCCCAGATTGCAAGAAGACCCCGGATACCATCCCAAGTGGCGGGAACTCAGTCTCGCCGGGAACGTACCGGGCTGGCGGCGGTTTTCTGCCATGCAGGCAAAATTGGACGCAGCCGCCAAGACCGATGGCGAAGCTGCCAAGCTTGTTCCTCGATCGGGGAAGGGTGCGAGAAAATCGATGCGATCGCGAACAGACAATTGAGGCTTACTCTAGCAGTTAGGAACGCGAGGCCAGCTTAATGGCTGTAAATCGACTACCGGAACCGCGACAGGTGACGCAGCTTAGCAATAGCCCGCGATTCCCGGGGAGGAGAGCAATGCGGGAACAATGCGCACAAGTAAGGGTGAGGACGCTACCTGCCTTTAGGCCTCGTCAGCGCGCGCGATCCGATCAAATTGGCAGTTTGATTGTCGTATTGCTGCTGTGTCTGGCCGCAACAGCTTACTCGGCCGACGCCAGAGCTCAATCGCCTCCGCCCACGCTTGTGGTCATACCACTCGTTCAGGTGAAATCGTTCGGACAAATTCCCTTCGTCGTTATCGCAGGCCCCCCGCAAGCATTGCCGTCCAACAGCCTCATTCGGTTCCGGGGACTACCACAGGGTGTTACGCCGTCCGAGAGTCACCCCGGGCCTGCCGGATCATGGGATGTGCCCCTATCGGCCGCCCCTCGCCTCAAATTGAATGTACCGGAGGGTCTCCGCGGACGCCTGGACTTTGTCGTGTCACTCGTCGACGCCAAGGGCACCGTGTTGGCAGAAAGTCCCTCAGCACTGGTCATGGAGGTTGTAGCCAGCAGATCGGCAGACGCGGTCAAGGCCATGGAGCAAGCCCAGCTTGACGACGTTCGCCGTGCGGACGAGGCGAGGCAAGCTGAAAGAAGCAAGACGGACGAAATTCGCTTGGCTGCGGTGCTCAGAAGGGCCGAAGAAATGAGGCTCGAGGTTGAAAAGATAGAAGCCGAGTTGAAAGCTGAGGAGGCGCGCAAGCTCGCCAAAGTCGCGGCCGAAGAGGTAAGGAAGGCCGCGGAAGCTGAGAGGCTGGCGCAAGCGGAGGAAGCGCGCAAGGTTGCGCAAGCCAAGAAGGTCGAAGACGCCCGCAAGGCCGCTGAAGATAAGCAGGCCAGGATGGCGGAGGAAGAGGCGCGCAAGCTCGCCGCAGAGGCTGAGAAGCTGGCGCGGGCGGAGGAAGCGCGAAAGATTGCGGAAGCCAAGAAGGTCGAAGACGCGCGAAAGACTGCTGAAGCTAAGCAGGCCAGGATACAGGCGGAGGAGGCGCGCAAGCTTGCCGAAGCCGCGGCCGAGGAGGCATGGAAGGTCGAGCAAGCTCAGAGGCTGGCGCAAGCGGAGGAAGCGCGCAAGGTTGCGCAAGCCAAGAAGGTCGAAGACGCCCGCAAGGCCGCTGAAGATAAGCAGGCCAGGATGGCGGAGGAAGAGGCGCGCAAGCTCGCCGCAGAGGCTGAGAGGCTGGCGCGGGCGGAAGAAGCGCGAAACATTGCGGAAGCCAAGAAGGTCGAAGACGCGCGTAGGACTGCTGAAGCTAAGCAGGCCAGGATACAGGCGGAGGAGGCGCGCAAGCTCGCCGAAGCCGCGGCCGAGGAGGCATGGAAGGCGCGTAGGCTTGCCGCAGCCACGGTTGAAGGGGCAAGAACCACCGATGGCGAACTCAAGGCCGCTGAACTCCGGCGCCCAGCCCCGCCGTTTCTGCTCTGCCTGAGCAACGGCATGACGCAGATCCAACGTCGTCGGACTCCGCTCCCGCTGCGGTTACGGCGCAACCGACGCAGCCCGAAAGGCTATTCGACCGTGGCGACCGCTACCGCATGGAGGGTAACATCGTTGTTGCTCGCCAGTATTTCTTGCGCGCCGCACAGATGGGCCACGCCCGCGCTGCGTTCAAGCTTGCCGAAACGTACGATCCCTACGTTCACGATCGTCTCAATGTGAATTTAGATTTGGCTGAGGCGAAGAGGTGGTATGCGCGAGCAGCCGAGCTCGGCGCAGAGGACGCCAAAGCTAGGCTCGCGCAATTGGACAAGGAGTGAGCGAGCCGCGTCTGCCGCCACTACTACTGGTTACAATAAGGGCTTCTGACCATCAGCTTCTGGGCGTGTGCGTTTTGTAGGGCGATCCACTGCCGTGATTAGTTTGGCCCCGCCAACGACAACGACCGAACGATCTGGCATAGAACCTCGCCCCTATGAGACGCCTGGCCTCCACGTGGCGCGGGGCATTTTTTGTTTCGCCTTGATGGTTGAAGTAAGCAAACCGGCAGCAGGGATCAAAAGGCTTGGCGGCGTCTTAGCGCCACGGCGACGCCGTCCTGTTTGCACGCGCTCGTCAGCCCGCCTACCGACGTTGGTCTCGACACGAACTGCGCGATCGTCCCAAAGCTCGATCATGTGAAAGTCTTTGGTGTTGGTAACTGGCAGACGTGGCAGGCCGTTTCGCTCACACCAGTCACCAATCGCACGGGTCGCAACTCTACGTTTGGTACGGCGACATACCCGCGCGGTAAAGATGCGAACGTCCACGCCTTCGTCGAGCCAGGTCTTCACACGCTCAAGCATGACCGGCACAGGGGGGCCGATTTGGTCCAGGCCCTTCCATCCATGATATTGCGCGAGCGTCCCGTCGAGATCGACGCCTATCCAGCCGCGAGCAACATTGCGTGGTTGTCTGATCGACCTCAACAAATGCGGAAACCTTTTCCAGCCGCCCACCACGGCCAACATGTAGCGCTTAGCGGCCACGCTTGCCGCCTTGCCCATCTGGCCAGCCATCATCAGCACAGGGTTCGATCGGACTGAAGTCACAGCCAAGCCGGCGCTCCGCAACACATGCGTGCGCGCGGCAGACTTCCGATGCGCTAGCAGCAATCTGCGCAATTGAGACTCGTTCTCTTTGTTGTAGATAAGATTTGAAGTGTGAAAGCAGCAAGAAGATGGCAGGACCAGTCGGTTACGTGAGCGACGGGGCGCTGTCCCGACCCTTGTCGCGAACACCGAGGATTGCCGGCTGCTCGTCGGCGACGTTTGGGCTGGCCGGAACGCAGTGTAGGGCAGAGCACACGCTGGCGACAAGCCGTCTCCGGCACCGGTGGGCGATAACCGAGCGATAAATGCGGCCTGGTGGCATTCTAGTGCCACCGCCACTGCTCGATCCTGGCCAATAACCGATCTTCCCTTGGTTGCAGGTGACCGCCAAGCCGATGCCGGGATGGGCGATAATGAAACCGCGCAGTGACGATGCACTGCTCTTCGCTCCATCCTGAAGGCTGACAGGAGGGCCCTCCGCACACGTCGCGCGAATTTACCAACGGGATAAACCACTTTCTCAATCAGCTTTATGGTGCTTGATCAACTGATGATAAGTGCACTACGTTTCCTTGGTTTCAGTGTGCAAGCGAGAGGCAATCGTGTCGACCGACAAAACGCCTAATTTTCGAGGCCATAGAGCGAATTTCAAGACATCGCGCAGGGGATTGTTTGCGGCCGCAGCGGTTTTTGCTGGAATGGTGTCCACACGCAAGGCGCATGCGTTTGCGCGGCCCCCTTGGGAGCGACCGCGGGGTGGCGGCGCCCAGTGCCTTGTGCGCGGCACTCATGTCCTGACACCCAGGGGTGAGATCAAGGTCGAGGAGCTAACAATCGGCGATCTTGTCAACACGATCGACGGCACTGCCAAGCCCATCAAGTGGATCGGGCGCAGGAGCTACGGTCATGTTTCTATGGAGATGCTGCCCATCAAGATCGCGCGCTCCGCGCTCGGACATCTGATTCCGCGAGCGGACCTATACGTCTCGCCGCTGCATGCACTCTACATCGACGGAATTCTGGTTCCGGCCAGGAATCTCGTGAACGGACGCAGCATTACGCACTGCAGCTCGGTCGATTTCGACACCGTCGACTACTTCCATGTCGAACTCGAGGCCCACGACGTCATTTTCACTGAGGGCGCTCCTACCGAAACCCTGTTGGTTGGCTGCAGGCGCGCGTTCGATAACTGGCCCGAGGACGCCGCCGGGTGTGTGGGCGATGCACAGTCCATGCAGTACGCACCAAGGCTGCCGGCCAACAGCAGCGCCGCATTCTGCTCAAGGCTCCGCAGCGCCGTGTCGCCATTGATCGACATACGGCAGCCAGGAGATGGCATCTGGGAGCGGCTTGCTGAACGTGCAGAGACGCAGATTGCCGCCTAGATTACCAAGTCAGCAGCCGGTTTTTTCTTAGTCTCGGCGGCGGTTTTGGCCGCCCGTTACCGGCTATTCGCGCGGGGCCAGCTGCCTAACAGCACAAATTATTGTTCGCGGCCGCCGGGGCGAACTTGAACTCGAGGCGGGCCTCCAACTGGCTCTATAGCTCCTCGGCGCGAGCCATCCGCCTTAGTAATTTGAGGTCCAGAGCGGGTCTCGTTCCCCTTGCCTACAGACAATTCCGGCCAGTGATGCTCCTGGATGCCACAGAAGGTGCGATACTAGATCGTTTGATGCGATGTCTTGTGGTGCTGATGAGTAGCGAGCCCAAGGCGGCATCCGATTCGATGAATCAAGCCCAGCGGCACGCAGGACGAAGACGGACTATTTCCGCTCGCTTCAAGAAGCCCTCTGGACGACCAAGCGGGGAGGCTCCTCTTTTGTGGTTATCGCGTCTTGTCGCGAAAGAAGTCCAACAGTGTCTGGCTCGCTTTCAATGCTGCCGGAATGTTGTGTCCGCCACCCACGAGACGATAAAAGGTAACCGCTCCACCCGCGCATCTTGTCGAACGCTCGATCACGACGTTTTGCGTACTCGCTTGGGCGGATAGCTGGGCGGGCTCGGCGCAGCCGTTGAGGTCGTTGAAGAAGGCGACCAAACGCTCTGTCGGCCACAAGATGTCGCCCCGCACAGTACGCTCTCCCCTGAAGGGGAGGACGCGATCGTCCGTTCCATTGATCATCAGGACCGGCAGGGGCTTGTGCGGATGGCAGTCGGAGCCAACCACTTCCGGCATCGCCGAGATGAGCAAGCCAATGGCTGCGAAATTCCCGGCATCGATACATGCCAACCGCAGTACCATTGCGCCACCCAGAGATCGGCCCGCGAGGTAAATCCGTTTCGGGTCGGACAGTCCATCCCGCACGAGTTCTGCAACCAGCGCCCTGAGAAACGCGACATCGTTAGGAAGCCCTCCATGGCGTTGAAAGTACTCTGAGTACTGCACGGTCTCCTTGCCAGGCGGGAAAAAGTTCCAGAGGCCACGCGCCGCTTCCGGAAACACTGCCAGGAACCCTTCTTGCGGCCCGAGCTGAGCGAGCCCCGAATTCTGTATTTCTTGTTCGGCTCCACCGCCGCCACTGTGCAGCATGATGATGGTGGGCTGCGGCCCCTGCCCGGCGGGCCGATGTAGCACGAATGTGCGCGCTTGACCGTTCACACTGAGCGCCATCGACTCGGCAGCGACGCTGGATGCTGTAGTCAATATGACGAGAAAGCAAAACAACAAGCGATTCACCGGCATCACTCAAAAAAATGGGCGCGTCGAGGTTTCGGGTTGCAATAAAAAGTTCAACCCGACGAAGGTGATATTTGCTACAGGATAACGGTATTTTGCGCGGATTGTCTCAGAAAATTTCCTTTGCAATTAACGCGCGCCGAGTGGGACCAACGCGTCTGTAGAATAGATGCCGCGTGCACGGGTATGTGGCTTGCGGCGGAGGACTTGCGGGGTGCTCGGATCGGCAAGGGGGGGTATGCACGCGTGAAGTAGCGGGTCTCGCCGAAGCTCGGATCGAAGAACAGCGCCAAGATATGGCTACCTCCCACCCGTCTCGCCGGAAGTGGGAAGTAGACGCGCTAGATCAGTCTATCAAAATCCTGCAGCTCACGCGCTATCGGGAACGCCTTATCACCGAACGCAGGGCTCGCACTAGCGGCCACAAACAGGCGCTGTGACCTACCATTTCAGCCAGGTTTGCCGGCACGATGGAATGCGCTAGGTGCTGACTTTCACCGCTGATCTCTCGATAGACATCCGGGTCCCCGCAACCACCTTTGCCGAACTCTCGAACGAAGCTGGAACCTGCGAGTCAGGCAGCGTCAGCAATTTCACAATGTCGCCTGTCAGGATCATGACATGGCCGTCCGCGCACCTAAGATGTCGGGTGCTTCTACCTGAAGCGACACAGCTATTGTTGAGCCTCGCAGGCAAAACCGGCGACAACACTAGGTGGTCGCTGCAGCCACTACATTGGATTCCCCTAGCGGCCAACGATGCCGATGGCGACCCACAAAGCAAAAGGCGCCTCGTGCGGGGTGAGACGCTTTCGCCTGTGACCTGCACAGTGCGGGGCTGAGCAGGTCAGGGTGGTAACGGACGGCAGCCGATCTTATTCCGCGACTTGCATGCTCATTTTGCTGCCGCCGCGACAATCGCCAGAATGCCCTTCACCGGCACTTCTGCTTCCTTCACAAACGGCGCCTCCACCATCTCTTCACTCTGCACACTTCCCAGCGGCGCGTGGTGCTCCACGGCTTAGCGGGCGTCAACGAGCCAACGCGCGGTATTTGGTCGATGGTGACTGTGCGTGTGGTTATGGTAGTCCCGCATTGTGTCGGCGCGCCATCGAATCATGAGTGGCGCGAGTCCGCAGATTTGGCAGTCGTCATGGCCGGAAAAGAATAATGGCCGGATCGAAGCGCTTCTTGAGTATGTTCTTCGTTCGGCCGCTTCTGGTCCACAGACTTGATTTGCCGACACAAGGTTAGATTTTCGCTTTCAACAATTTTTTTTGCCACTATGTGATGGTCTAGCCACACTCGGTCCCGGCGGACATCCGGGCCCACTCTGTTGAAACACTTTGGAATTTTACCTGGGCCTGACGTGGTTGGGTTCTCCGAGGACTAGAATTGGGATGGAGCGACCCCCTCGTGCTTTGGAAAGTGGAACGCTATGGTGCGAGGCACTGCACAGATCATTTTTGAGCGACGCTTAAGGAAATTCTTGCTGAAGAAGATTGTTTAGTGGTTGGCGTACGGGGGTATCTCGATGAAAGTCGTTTGCGTTGGGAGGAGCGTGCGGCGCGCGTTCAAGTCCGCGGTCGCGGGAGCAACGTTCTGCCTTCTGGCAACTGAGGTTAGTGCCCAAGACTTGAACGTCCCTGATAACCTGACCGTCGGCAAAAATGCCACCATCGGGGGCACACTGACCGCGAACTCCAATGCCGCAGTCGGCGGCATCCTGAACGTCACTGGCGGCACCTTCACAAACGGCATCTTCAACAACACCGGCATCACTACGGACACACTGACCACGAACTCTAATGCCGCAGTCGGCGGCATCCTGAACGTCACTGGCGGCACCTTCACAAACGGCATCTTCAACAACACCGGCATCACTACGGACACACTGACCACGAACTCCAATGCCGCAGTCGGCGGCATCCTGAACGTCACTGGCGGCACCTTCACAAACGGCATCTTCAACAACACCGGCATCACTACGGACACACTGACCACGAACTCCAATGCCAGCATCGGCGGCGCCCTTGACATGACTGGCGGCAACATCAGCAATGTAGCAACCCTCGGCGCGACGACGGTCGACGCGCTACGGGCAATATCGGCACGCTGAACACGACAACGGGCAACATCGCCACGGTCAACGCCACCGACGTCAACGCCACCAACGTCAATGGCACCGGAACTTCACAACGAACGCGACGACGGGCAACATCGCTACGGTCAACGCCACCGACGTCAACGCCACCAACGTCAATGGCACCAATGGCAACTTCACAACCCTGAACGCGACGACGGGCAACATCGCTACGGTCAACGCCACCGACGTCAACGCCACCAACGTCAATGGCACCAACGGCAACTTCACAACGCTGAACGCGACGACGGGCAACATCGCCACGGTCAACGCCACCGACGTCAACGCCACCAACGTCAATGGCGCCAACGGCAACTTCACGACCGTCAACGCGACCAACGTGAACGCTACCAATGTCAACGGCACGAACGGCAACTTTACGACGTTGACCACAACGGGCAATACCAACGTCGGCGGGAACCTGACAGTGACCGGGCAGTCGAACCTCAATGGCGGCGCCAACATCTCCAACCACCTGACGGTGGCGCCGGCTACGTTCGTCGACATGGGCAGCAACCGGGTGCAGAATGTCGCCGCCCCGATCGCCCCCACCGACGCCGCGAACAAGGCCTATGTGGATTCCGGGCTGTCAGCAGCCTTCAAGGACATCGACAAGAACACTCAGGGTATCGCCATCGCCATGGCCATGAGCGGCCTGGTCATGCCCGATGGCAAGAATTTCGCCCTTGGTGCCAACCTCGGCTTCTTCGACAACAAGCAGGCAATTGCGATACAGGGTGCCATGCGCCTCACGCCGTATGTCATGGTCAACGGCGGCATTGGCTTCGGGTTTGACGACGCCTCGACCGTCGGCGGGCGGGTCGGCGCGCAGGTCGCGTGGTGAAGCACACGCGGTCCGACACGGAATTAGGCACGGGGTGGGGAGCGCTTCGCAGGCGGTTGTTGTAGATTGCCCGAGTCCGCCCTGGAGGCGGCTATCATCGGTCCGGGAGGGAATGATGACGGCCCGCGTCGCCTGCATTGCGATTACCATCATCCTGTCGTTGGGTGGTCCTGTATCGGCACAACAACCGCAGCAAAAGGGGCCCGCCCCGCCGCCGGCCGCTGCCAAGCATGCTGTGCCGGCGCTCAACAAGTCACCGCAGCCGACCATTGCAGTGCCGCAGCCGGAGGTCCTCCTTGTTCTGGTCCGCTCGGCGCTGATTGCCCTCGATCACGCCAACAGAACCGGCAACTACACAGTGCTTCGTGAGCTGGGCGGACCAGGCTTGCAGCAGAACTCCTCCGCGCAGCTGAGCAATGCTTTTGCCAGTCTGCGCACGCAGAACGTCGATCTCCTGCCAGTGGCCATCGCGACCCCGCAGCTCACCCAGACGCCGTCGGTGTCGCCCGAAGGCATGCTCCTACTGGTCGGGGTCTTTCCGACGCAACCGCGACCGATCGAGTTTCACATCGTTTATCAACCAGTCAGCGGACAATGGAAGCTATTTGGCCTGAACGTCAGGCTGGCGGCGCCCCCGGCAGCCCGACCCGAAGCGTCGGCGGCGCCGAAAACGCCCCCGCCGGAAGCCAAGCCCGATGCCAAGGCTGGTACTGTTCCGCCCGCCAAGAGTAAGTGACGGGCGACCGACCCTATGCGTGATGGAGTATCGTGTGCTGCCAACGCCCGCACCGAGGTGGCGATTCGGGAGGCGTCTCCTAGGTGGTTCGGCGCTCTGAGACGGAGGGAGTGATTCTGTTGTTCACAGCAGGAAGCGTTCCTTGTCATAGTGGGTACGTCGAGCACGTAATGGCCTACTCAGGGACGGCGTTCATCACGGCAATGGCATTTGCGAGCGAGGCCTCTCGCGGCTCGCGTTGGCGTTACCCTCTATGCAGGCGGCCTAGAGTTTTTGCAGCGGTTCTCGCCGGGGCGGACTTCAAGCATTTGGGACTTCATGTTCAGCGGTAGTGAGGCCGGCACTGTGCGCCAGCGCTCTGCGAACGTGATCCTAGGTCGTGCTTAAGGCGAGCGGCATCTTCTCGGCGTAAATCCGAACGGCGACTCCTATCCACTTGCAGTCGCGTAAATCCCTGTCCTATAGTCACGACCCCTCTGTTCGTGCCCTAATTTAATGGAAACCGAATGCGTTTGGCAGTTTTCGCCGCGACTACGCTCGCTTTAGCAGCCTAGCTTGCGCCGATAGCGCAATCGGCCTGCATCCCCATTCCAACGGCCAAAGCTTCATAATCCTCACTAAAACCAGTGTCGGCACACGCGGCGGCAAGTACAAAAGCTTCAACGATTGTATGCGCGGTCGCAAGAGCGCTAGCTACTGCAAGTAGGATTAGTGCAGGGTATCCTCGCAATTGCGCACCAATGCCGGGAGATGGCAACTGGGCCGGCTACCTGCAAAGCCGCCTTACCGAGGCAATCAGCAGCCCGTGTTTACTTAGTATCGGGCGAGCGGCTGGCCGCCCGTTACCGCTATCCGCGCGGGCCAGCCCTTCATGCGCAGCTCAACGCTCTAGCGCGAGCGGGTCATAGTGACACGGGCACGTCTTGGACCT
>CAWFBJ010000004.1:0-22137 GCA_963814055.1 uncultured Alphaproteobacteria bacterium | reverse complement strand
TAGGCGGACATCGAGCGGGGCGCCGGGGCGTCACCTCCCGTAACGCTGAACCAGTCCGAAATCCCGCCGAACGCGGACAATCGGTGTTCGGCGGACAGGTGCCAACCAGAGGTCGCTGTCAGAGGCGGCTGAAAACGTACTTGGGCTCGCGACGACGCTCCTGCCTTCCCGCACTGGATTGACCAAAAGCCACGTTGGCGCTCGACCGTTGTTCACCGCCGCGCCTGGTGGGCACTCAGAGCCACGATACCTTGCGCTCGTATGTTTCCTCGAACGCATCGATCTGCTTCTCGAGGTTGAGTGTGAACGCGACTTCGTCCGCTCCCGCAAGGAGGCATTCCTTGCGGAAGCTATCGATCTCGAAACCATGCATCGCTCCATCAGGCCCCGAGACGTACTGAGCCTCTAGATCGATCTCGATATGCACTCCGGGTGTTTGCTCCAGCGCGGCAATGAAGGCCCCCACCGTCGCGGCCGGCAATACGACCGGCAGCAGCCCGTTCTGGAGGCTGTTGTTGAAGAAGATGTCGCCGAAGCTCGGCGCGATCACGGCTCGGATGCCATAGTCATAGAGCGACCACACCGCATGCTCACGCGAAGAGCCGCAACCGAAGTTGCGATCCGCCACCAGAATGCGCGCGTCGCGAAACTCGGGCTTGTTCAACACGAACTGAGGCCTGACAGAGCCGTCGTCGTTGAAGCGCAGGTCGTTGAAGAGCAAGTGGCCCCAGCCGTCGCCGCGCTTGCGCCACAGGAAGCGCGCGGGGATTATCTGATCGGTATCGATGTTGGGCACCGGCATAGGCGCGGCGACCACGTTCAGGGGCTTGAACGGATCCATGCTACGCTGCCGTTATCAGCTGGCGCACGTCAGTGAGCTTGCCGGTCACGGCGGCGGCCACTGCCATCACGGGGCTCAAGAGATGGGTGCGCGCGCCCTTGCCCTGGCGCCCAACGAAATTGCGATTGGAGGTCGACGCGCAGCGATCGCCCGGCGGCACCAGGTCGCCGTTCATGCCGACGCACATCGAGCAGCCGGGCTCGCGCCATTCGAAGCCCGCGCGCTTGAAGATGACGTCGAGGCCTTCGGCCTCCGCCTGCGCTTTCACAAGCCCTGAGCCCGGCACCACCATGGCCGGCACGACGACCCGCCGACCGCCGGCAACCTTGCTGGCCGCACGCAGATCCTCGATGCGACTGTTGGTGCACGAGCCGATGAACACGCGGTCGATGGGGATCTCCGACAGCCGGCTGCCCGGCATCAGCCCCATGTAGTCAAGCGCCTGCTGCATGGACTCGCGGCCGGCCGCGTCGGGCGCCGTCGCAGGGTCGGGAACCTCCCCGGTAATCGGGGCGGCGGCTTCGGGGCTCGTGCCCCAGGTTACCATTGGTGCGATGTCGGCGGCATCGAGATGCGCCTCGCGGTCGAAGCGCGAATCAGGATCGGACGGCAGCCCCCGCCAGGTCGCAAGAGCCTTGTCCCAATCCGCACCTTTGGGAGCATACGGCCGGCCCTGCAGATACTCTAAGGTCGTGTCGTCGGGTGCGATCATGCCGGCGCGGGCACCAGCCTCGATCGACATGTTGCACACGGTCAATCGCCCTTCGATGCTGAGGCCGCGAATGGTGGAGCCGGCATATTCGATGACATGACCGGTACCGCCGGCGGCGCCGATCTTGGCGATGATAGCCAGGATGACGTCTTTGGCATGCACGCCAGGGGCCAGGGTGCCGTCGACCGTCACGCGCATGTTCCTGGGTTTGCTCTGCCATAGTGTCTGCGTTGCCAGCACGTGGGTGACCTCGGAGGCGCCGACGCCGAAGGCGAGCGCGCCTACCGCTCCGTGCGTCGCGGTGTGGCTGTCGCCGCACACGATGATCATGCCGGGCTGGCTCAAGCCCTGCTCGGGGCCAACCACATGCACGATGCCCTGACGGCGATCATTGAGGCCAAACAGTGTCACGCCGGCCTTGCGCGCGTGAACCTCCAGGTCCTCGACCATGGAGCGGCGGTTGGGCTCATTGATCGCCGACAGGCCGCGGCCCGAAGTTGCCACGTAGTGGTCGGGGGTTGCAAATGTTCGATCCGGACGGCGCACGGGCAGGCTACGTTGCCCGAGCATGCGAAACGCATTGCTGGACCCATCATGGACGAAGTGGCGATCGATGTGCAGCAGCGTCGCGCCATCCTGGCGCGTCTGGATGGCATGCGACGACCAAATCTTGTCGAATAGCGTCTGCGGTCCGGACATCATTCTCCCCGTTTGCTATTCGGCGGCCTGGGATCGTTGCGAGATGAGTGCGTCGGCGCGAAAGCGCTCGCTCACCGCGTCCCACTCGTCGGCTCCGACGCGACGGAAAGCGTCCCGCACCGTCATCCCGGTGTCGATCTGGGGATGCCGCCTTTGCGATCTCAACTCCGCCAGCAGCCTGTCGCAGACGCCGATCACGGCTTTGAACAGCATGCCCGGCACGATGGCGAGCTTGTAGCCAGCCTTCTGCGCGTCATCGAAGGTGATGTCGGGCGTCTTCCCGCGCCACACCACATTGAGCAGACATGGCCCCTTTACGAGAAGCGGCACCGCCGCGATCTCCTCCAGGGTCTGCGGAGCCTCGACGAATGCCACATCCGCACCGGCGACCAGCGCGGCGTTGGCGCGCCTGATCGCCTCGTCGAAGCCCATGACGGCCCGCGAGTCCGTGCGCGCGATAATGACGAAATCCGGGTTCTGCCTCGCTGCGACGGCAGCCCGAACCTTCGCTAGATATTCCTCCAGGGACACGATCACCTTGTTGTCGAGGTGTCCGCATTTCTTCGGGAAGCCCTGGTCCTCGATGTGCAAGCCGGCGACGCCGCGCCGCTCGTACTCGCGCACGGTGCGCGTCGTGTTGAGTTCGTTGCCATACCCGGTATCGGCATCGGCGATCACCGGCTGGTCGACGGCCGATGCCAGCCGGCCGGCGTTATCCGCCATCTCGGACATGGTGACGAGGCCATAGTCGGGATAGCCGAGCGTGGCCGCCGTGCCCGCTCCCGTCATATAGACCGCGTCGAAACCGGCTTGGGCGATCGTCCTGGCCGTGATGCAGTCATAAGCCCCGGGGGCGACGAGCATGCCGTCGCCGCGCAGCAGCTGACGAAGCCTGGCTGGTGCATTCATGTGCGTCTCCATCGGCAATCCCTGCACCATGATAGAGAGGCCCGGGGGTCGTTGCAAAACGATTGAGCACAGTTGCCGTATTGCACAGCGCGACTGTGATGTTGCGATGCAAGCGCCACGCGCCCCCATTGTGACCCCCCCTGCAAGGCTGTAGCTTGCCCATGCCCGAGTTAGCAGGCTCCTCGGTTCGCTCAGCCGCCATAGACGCAAGGGAGAGACCCATCATGTTGCACGGGAAAGCTCGCCGGCACCCGATGACGCGCCGCCGCTTCGTCGCCGGCAGCGCTGCAGCCAGCGCACTCGGTTTACCCGGGGTCCTGCGTGCGCAAGCAAAGCCAGTCAAAATCGGCCTCATCCACCCAGTCACCGGCTTTGTCGCCTACAGCGGACAACAGTCGCGCATCGGCGCTGCAATGGCCATCGAGGACATTAACAACGCCGGCGGCATCAAGGGCATGGGCGGCGCCACGCTGGAGGCGGTCCTGGGGGACAGCCAATCCCGGGTAGAGGTGGGCGTAAGCGAGGTCGAGAAGATGAACGAGGCGGGCGTGGCCGCCTACATCGGCTGCTTCCAAAGCCCGGTCGGCATTGCAGCGAGCCAGGCCGCCGCCAAGTACAACACACCCTTCATTATTGATGTCGGCGCGTCCGACCTAATCGTCAACCGCGGGCTGAAGAACGTCTTCCGGCTGAAGCCCGGCTTCGGCAGGTGCGCCGACGACGCCATCGTTGCGCTCGGCGAGATCAACAAGGCGGCCGGTTCACCGGCCAAGAGCGCAGTGCTCGTGCACGAGAGCGGCGAGTTCGGCACCGGCACAGCGAAACTTCTTGCCGGCAAGCTGCCCAGCATCGGCATCGAGGCCAAGGAGCTGATCCCGCACGACAACCCGACGCGCAGCATGGACAACATCGCCCTGCGCATCAGAGGGCTTCAGCCGGACATCCTGATCATGTCCAACTACGTCAACGAGTACACGCTGCTGGCGCGCACGCTGCACCAGCAGAAGGTCAACCTCGTCGGCATGTTCTCGGTGCTTGGCGGCGGCTTCAACTACAAGCTGGTCAAGGACCTCCCCGACGTGGCCGAGAACATGATGGACTACAATCATTGGTTCAACCCCAAGAGCAGCAAGGCGCAGGATCTCAAGAAGCGCGTCGAAACCGCGGGCGGACTGTTCACCTTCGAGGTGTACCTGACCTACAACTCGGTGATGCTGCTGGCAGACGCGCTCGAGCGCGCCAAGGCCGCCGACAAGGACAAGCTGATAGAGGCCCTCACGACTTCCACCTGGTCGACCGATGTCGTACCGTATGGGCCGACGAAGTTCGTCAATGGCCAGAACGAGGGAGGCAAGGCCGCGGGATTGCAGGTGCAGAAGGGCGACATCCAGGTCGTGCATCCGGCGCAATTCGCCTCGGCGTCGGCGGTGTTTCCAAAGCCGCAATACAATTGAGCGCCGTTGAGCGGACCAGCCGGACCAGAGTGCGCCCCACGCTTGCATGCTGACCCCTGAGATTCTTTTCGCCGGCCTGATCAACGGCCTTATGGCTGGCGGCATCTACGTGCTTGTCGCGGTCGGGCTTACGCTGATCTACGGGGTCTTGCACATCATCAATTTCGCGCACGGCAGCCTGCTCATGCTGGCGATGTACGCGGTCTTTTTCTTGTGGCGAAAGCCGCTGGGGCTCGACCCCTATCTGGCACTGCCCATCGTCAGCGTGGGCGCCTTTGCTTTCGGATACCTCATCTATCGCGCCCTCATCGGGCATTTCAGCCACGGCAAGGACGAGAACATCCTGCTCATCACGCTCGGCCTGTCGATCATCATCGACAATGCCGCGCTGTTCTTCTTTACCGGCGACACGCAGACCATCGATGTCGCCTATGCCGGGCGCATGCTTTCGCTGGGGCCCGCGTTGGTGGCGCTTCCAAAGCTCGTCTCGTTCGCGGCAGCGCTCGTGATCTGCCTCCTGCTCGGCCTCTTCATGACCCGCACCGATATGGGCAAGGCCATTCGCGCCGTCGCCAAGGAGCGGCAGGGCGCACGCCTCGTCGGCATCGACGTGGAGGGCGTGATGGCGATCTCGTATGGCATCGGCATTGCCTGCCTCGGCGCCGCCGCCTGCCTGCTGATGCCGACCTTCTACGTCTCGCCGACCTCGGGCCACGCGTTCGTGCTGATCGCGTTCACTATTGTCGCCCTGGGCGGCATGGGCAGCTTCAAGGGTGCCCTGTTCGGCGGCCTCATCATCGGCGTCGTCGAATCGATTTGCGGGCTGTGGCTCGGCGAGCAGCTGGGGCAGATCGGCATCCCGCTCGTATTCATCCTGATCCTGCTGCTGCGCCCGACCGGCTTGTTCGGAGCCGCGCGGTGACCCGGCAGGGCCTGATCTTTACCGGTCTGGGGGTGATCGCTCTCGTCTCCTATCCCTGGGTCTTCAGGTCGAACTACGCCATCAATGTCGGATTTCTCATCCTGTTTGCCGCGTATCTGGGCCAGGCGTGGAACATCGCCGGCGGCTTTGCCGGCCAAACCTCCTTCGGCCATGTCGTGTTCTTCGGCGTCGGCGCCTACGTCTCGACCATCCTGCAGACAACCTATGGCGTGAATGCCTGGATCGCCTGGCCGTTCTCTGCGCTTGCCGGCGCGTTCACCGGATGGCTGATCGGCGTGCTCAGCTACCGCGCGGGCCTCAAGGGTTCCTACTTCGCGCTCATCACGCTCGCCGTCGCCGAGGTCGGGCGCATCGTTGCCAATTCGGTGCCGATCACCAAGGGCGGACTGGGCATTCTGGTGCGGGCCGACCCGCGCGCGGCGAATTTCCAATTCAGAGATACGGTCTGGTTCTACTACATCGCGCTGGCGCTCTGCCTGCTCGCCATGGTCATCGCCTGGCGGCTGACACGCACCCGCTTTGGCGCGCGCCTCGCGGCCATCCGCGAGAACGAGGATGCCGCGCAGGCGCTCGGGATCAATTCCTTCCGCGAGAAGGTCAAATGCCTGACGCTCTCCGGCGGTCTGTGCGGCGCCGGCGGCACAGTCTACGTGCAGAAGTATCTCTACATCGACCCGTCCATCGCCTTCGGCGTCGACAAATCGGTCGAGATGCTGCTGGTCACCATGATCGGTGGCGCCGGCACCGTTCTGGGGCCGCTGATCGGATCAGGCGTGCTGCACGTCATTGGTGAGCTGACGCGTGATCTCGGCAATATGCTGCCGGGGGTCAGAAACGCTCAGCCGCTGAGCATCATCGTCTACGGTGCGGTTCTGATCGCCATTGTCGCCTGGCTGCCCGACGGCCTGACAGGGCTGTTTCGGAGACGGAGCAAGGAAGAGCGCCGTGCTTGAGGTCAAAGGGCTCTCGAAGGCTTTTGGGGGCCTGGCGGCCGTGGACCAGGTGTCGCTTGATGTCGGAGCGCAAGAGATCGTGGCCCTGATCGGTCCAAATGGCGCGGGCAAGACCACGCTGTTTGCGTGCATTGCCGGCTTCACCAGGCCCGATGGCGGCAGCGTGCGATTTCTCGGGCGCGAATTGATGGGCCTGCCGCCGCATCGCATCTGCGCGTGCGGCATCGCGCGTACATTCCAGATCACGCAGCCCTTTGCCCGCCTCAGCGTGCTCGAGAACATCATGGTCGGCGCCTACCACACCACGCGCCTCCGGCGCGAGGCGGCTGCCCAGGCAGACGATGTGGGACGCCGGGTAGGTTTGGGCCGCCAGCTCGACATGCGCGCCGACGCGCTCACACTGGCCGGGCGCAAGCGGCTCGAGCTTGCGCGCGCCCTGGCAACCCGGCCGAAGCTGCTGCTGCTCGACGAGGTCATGGCCGGGCTCAATCCAATCGAAGTCGAGGAAATCGTCGGCATCGTGCGCGCGATCAGAGACGCGGGCGTGGTCATCCTGCTGATCGAGCACGTCATGCAGGCAGTGGTCAGCCTTGCAGAGCGCGTCTATGTGTTGAGCAATGGCCGCATCATTGCCAGCGGCTCCCCGGCCGCGATCGCCGGCGACCCGGGCGTCATCGAGGCCTATTTGGGCCATGGCGCAGCTGCGCGCTTGAAACAGGGGCGTGCGCATGCTTGAGGTTCGCGACGTCTCCGCAGGTTACGGCGTCATCCAGATTCTCAGGGGCGTGAGCCTCGACGTCGCACCAGGTGAGATCGTGGCCCTGCTCGGCAGCAACGGCGCCGGGAAATCGACCCTCAACAACGTCTTGTCGAGGATCATCCCGCTCCTGTCCGGCAGCATACGCTTCGATGGCGAGGATATTCGGGTCTGCAAGCCCGCCACGCGTGGTCGAGCTGGGGCTCATCCAGGTGCCCGAGGGCCGGCGCATCTTCCCCAACCTCACGGTGCGGGAGAATCTCGAGCTCGGCAGCTTTCGGCGCGGACGCGCGCGGCGCACTCACAATCTTGAACGCGTGACCGCAATTTTTCCGCGCCTGGCGGAGCGCTGGCAGCAGCTCGCGGGCTCCCTTTCAGGCGGCGAGCAGCAAATGCTTGCCATCGGCCGCGGGCTGATGTCGGAACCCAAGCTGCTTATCCTCGACGAGCCGTCGCTCGGGCTGTCGCCCCTCCTGGTCGAGACGATGTTCGCCCTGATCCAGCGCATCAACAGCGACGGGCTGGCGATTCTGCTGGTCGAGCAGAATGTCGTGCAGTCGCTTGCCATTGCCCATCGCGGCTACGTGCTCGAGAACGGTGTGATCGCGCTTGCGGGCGCCGCGGCCGAGCTTGCCGACAATCCTCAGCCTGAAGCGCTCCTATCTCGGCGTTTGAGCGGGCGCCGCTATTGCTGGGCCTTCCAGGCAGCGAGGATGTCGCTGCCGGTCGCCGACCACACGCCGCCGCGGCGCAGCATGCCGTCCAGCACCTGCTCGACGGCCGCGATGCGATGCGGCACGCCGCTGATCCAAGGCCTGAGCGAAAGGGCGACGATGCGGCCGCCGCTCGCCGCCGCCTCCCGATACAGCAGCTCGAAGTGATCCATCACCTGCTCGACGAACTGCGCCGGCTTGTATTTGTAGAACTGGAAGATCTGCAGGTCGCTGATCTCATAGGCATGGGGCATGGCGTGGATGGGCCCGGCCTTGGTCTCGAGCCGGTAGGGCATGTCGTCGTTGACCCAGTCGCAGACGTACTCGCAGCCCTCGGCTGCGACGAGATCGAGCGTGTCGTGGCTTTCCGAATAGGCGGGTGAGTACCATCCCTTGACCGGCTGGCCCGAGAGTTGCCGCAGGGTCGAGAGTGAGCGGTGAACCCACTCCTGCTCGGTCTCCCGGGGAATGCCGGTCGCGTGGATATGGTTCATGTCGATGCCGTGGCCAACGAGCTCGAAGCCCAGCCGGTTCACCTCCTGCAGCGACGTGGGGATAGCGCTCGGCGAGTCGCGAGGACATCGCGACCGAGGCCTTGAGCCCGCGTTCCTCGAGGGCACGGAAGATGCGGGCGAAGCCCACGCGATTGCCATAGTCGCGCAGCGTGTAGTTCCAATAGTCCGGGTAGGGGCGTTCGAGACCGCCGGGCGGCTTGACGCCCTTGGGCGCCATGTCGAGGGGAAAGAACTCGAGCGTGGGGACGATCCAAAGCGCGATGCGCGCGCCATTCGGGCCATCGCACCGGCTTGCGCTTGAAGAGGTTCGAGTAGGCGTAGCGTGCATGGTCCATGCCCGGGCGCCGGAACGGATACTCGAAGTAGGTCGATGGGAGGGTGCACGGCTTACCCTTTCTTGCGGGCTTCGATTGCCGCGGCGAAGGCATCGTAGCAGTGCGTGAGATAGTGGCTGGCGATCTCGCGGCCAGTGGCGAGCCAGACCGCGTCGTGGGAGGTGATGTAGTCGAGCGCCTCCTCGAACTGCTTCATGCGGTGCGGTTGCCCGACCAGGAAGGGATGCAGCGGCAGGCACATCACCTGTCCGCTCTCGGCGCCTTCCATGTAGAGGCGATCGAACTGCGCCTTGATCGCATCGGTGTAGTCGCGGGGCGTGCAGTTGCCCTGGAAGAGGGTGGTAAAGTCGTTGATCTCCAGCGAGTAGGGCACGCTTATCGAGGCGCCCCTTGCGGACGTTCACCGGCAGCGGCTGGTCGTCGTGGAAGAGGTCGAGCGTGTAGGTGACACCGGCCTCGGCCAGCAGGTCCATGGTGCGCTCGGTCAGCGTCAAAGCTGGCGCGAGCCACCCCGAAAGCTCCTGTCCCGACCACTTGCGGATCGACACCTTCACGTCCTCGATGAAGGCGCGCTCCTGGTCCTCGGTCATGTTGTAGGTGTAGCGGGTGTTGTAGACGCCGTGGGAGAAGAACTCCCAACCGCGTTCCCTGCAGGCGGCGGCGATGTCGGGAAAATGATCGCAGACCGCGACGTTGAGCGAGATGCTGCCGCGCACGCCGTAGCGGTCCATCGCGGCCATCATGCGCCAGATCCCGGCACGATTGCCGTAATCGCGCCAGGCGTAGTGCAGCACATCGGGCACGGGCCGCGGCCATGGCGTCCGCGACGGGTTGGGCGGCGGGTCGAGCTCGTAGTGCTCGATGTTGGGCGCACACCAGAACGCAAGCCGCGCTCCATTGGGCCATGCAATCTTGGGCCTGTCGTAGTAGGGCAGGTAGTCGTAGAGCCCTGGATCTTCTGCGCGCATATCGAAGTTCCCGTCCGGCAGCCGCGACCGCTCCATAGTCATATCGCACGTGACGCGATTGCGCAGCTTCAGGTAGTGTGCGCTGCCGGCTCGACAATGAGGTATTCACGCCATGGAGCTCTCCGACAAGAGTGCGCGGCAGCTGTATGCGGAGATCAAGGCGAAGCCCACCCGGGCGCGCTTCGGCTTCGGGCGCAAGCCGGCACTCGTCAATATCGACCTGCAGAAAGCTTACACGGCCGTCGGCGAGTTCGCGACGGCCTACGAGACCGACCCCAAGCAGCTTGCCTATGTCAACGAGCTTGCCGAGCTGGCGCGGGCAAAGGGGCTGCCGGTGGTGTGGACCTACGTCGCCTACATGGACTCGGGGGAGGATTGCGGAGTTTGGGGCACGCGCTCCAACACGCCGGATTCACTGCAGAACATAAAGGTCGGCTCGCGCCGCTCCGAGTTCGATGACCGGCTCGTCATGGACCCGCGCCGAGACATCATCATTAACAAGCGCATGGCCTCCGCTTTCCACGAGACGAACCTCGCCTCGCTGCTCACGTTTCATCGCTGCGACACCCTGATCGTTACCGGCGGCTCCACGTCGGGCTGCGTGCGCGCCACCGTCGTCGACAGCCTCTCGCACAGCTATCGCACAGTCGTCCCTGAGGAATGCGTCGCCGACAAGCACGAGAGCCCGCATTTCGCCAATCTCTATGATATGGCGATCAAGTATGCCGACGTCTTGCCAGTTTCCGAGGTAATCACGTATCTGCGCGCTTTCGAGGCGCCGAACTAGGCGTGTCAGGTTCCCGGCCGCCTCCGCGCGTCGGCGACCTAGCTCGACGCGGGTGTTTCCTTGCGGTCGGCGGCGTCGCCCGCACATCCACTTGCTAGCTCAGCACGATGAGCTGAGGCACGAGGAGACTGGAAGCTCACTGGTTAACCCTATCGAGCATGTCAATGCCTCCAGTGGATCACTTGCGGCAGGTCGTTAGCCGCGGTCCGTGGTCACCAACTAACGGACATGATGATGCTGGCAATGAATGATCGACGTACGATCTGCGCCCGTCCGCTTCTGTATACGAGCGTTCACTGAGCGGCTGGCTGTTAGGTCAAAGCCAATGTCTGGATTTGGCACAAATCGGACATTGCTCCGGCTCTCCTCCGAATGTCTGCTTTCAGGGGTAAAGCAGACATTCCGGAGAAAGCTCGGCGACGTCCGGGATTGAGAAGGCAAAGGGTGCCGGCGGTGAAGAACGCTTGCAAATGCTTCGCCATGCCGCGGGTCAGTTGCGTCGGACGCTTGAGGAAGTCGTCCAGCAGCATTTGTTCAAGGAAGTAATTGGCCGGTGGCGCGAGAATTTGATGATAACGAAGTTGCGCCGCATAGATTGGGACAATGCTGTAGCCGACGAGATAGACGCACTCTTTGGTCGGTTGTACTCGCCATATGGAGGGGCACTCTCATAGCGAGGAATTTACCGGAGGTGCGCCGCAGGTGGAGGACCTGACGAAGCTGACTGCTCGCGTAGATGCGGTAATCGTTAGCGCCAAGAAGGAACGAAAGTAGGGTGAACTGTCCGTGATGGTTCGATGCCGCCAACGTCGCACAATTATGAGGTTTCTGCGATGCCGTGAATAGACGTTGATGCTGGCGCCGACCTATCTGGCGGCGTTGCAGAAACTCTGTTGCACGAAACCGCGGGCCGCGGGTTGTGACCTATGGGGATTTGAAGACGCTTGCAACCCCGATAGGGAAGCGTCGGCTGATCACACCGGCACTGGGTGGCGCCAAGTGCGAGCATTCGGCCGCGGTTCTGCCGGAGTTTATAGCCGGCAGCAATGCATGGAACAGGTTCGATAGCAGCGCAGGGGACGCAAGGAGCCATCGCCGGCCGGCGACCGACGTTGTGGCAGAATCGACTTTTCGCAAATGCCCGCTGCCTGATCATGACGTGTCGTACCTTGGGCCGGTGACCTGCGTCCGCGGCGCTTCTCCACGCTCGAAGGTCTCGATCACCTTCATGCGGCCGCCGCAACATGGGCAGGGCGGTGGATCGTCGTCGTGAACGCCGTCGCCCGCATGCTCATCGTTCACAGCGGAGGGCACGTCGAGCAGCTTTCGACATAGCGCAAGCTTCTCCGCCCGATGGCCGTTGGCGAACAGCCCGTAGTGCCGAATGCGATGGAAGCCGTCGGGCAAGACGTGCAGGAGGAACCGGCGCATGAACTCGCCCGGTGCTAGGCGCATCACTTTCGATTTGGAGCGGCCGTTCTCGCGATAATCCTTCCAGCGGAAGCTGACGTGCGTGTCATCGATCGCGACCAGCCGGTGATTGCTGATGGCGACGCGATGGGTGTAGCGCGCGAGATAGGCAAGAACCTGTTCGGGCCCTGCGAACGGCCGCTTGGCATAGACGACCCATTCCACCGCCAGCAGGGGAGCGAGGTAGCTATCGAACGTCGTCTTATCGGCGAGCTCGGCAAGATCGCCGAAGAACTGCAGCTCTCCGGCAGCGTGCAGCTCAGCCAGGCGGGATAGGAACAATCGCCGGAACAGCCGTGAGAGCACGCGCACCGATAGGAAGAAGTTGGGTCGGCATCGCACCCAGCGATCGCCGGCAGGGGAGATACCGCCGCCGGGTACGATGCAATGCACATGCGGATGGTGATCGAGGTTCTGGCCCCAGGTATGCAGCACCGCGGTGACGCCGATGTCGGCGCCCAGGTGCTTTGGATCGGCGGCGATCGTGGTCAGCGTCTCGGCCGCGGCCGCAAACAGGAGCAACGAAGCCGCAGAAAAAGACGGACGCAGCACCGTTGTGACCTGGTGCCCTTCCTGTCACATGCACATGTCCGACATCATGGCGCCCGGCAACGCGACAACATTTGGCGTTACTCATATTACCGAGCTCCTTGCCGCTCGCGTCGATCGCCTTGCGCCGCTACTGACGGTCCCCGTGAAGCGGCGTGTGCTTCTGCACCGACACGTTGGGTTTGCCTCGCACGTACAGGTCAACGATCGCATCATTGGTCTTCTAGCGGGGTGTTACAGAGTTTGGAACTGATCGAGGGACCCTCTTCATCCCGGGCACATGTGCAGCGCCCTCGCCCCAGTTCCAGGCGCCCTGGCAGCGGCTGCTCGTGATCAGGTGGACGGCCGTCGTCACGAACCGTGGCGACACAGTTTGCACCATCTTTCATTCCTGCCACCGCGAGTTATCGGCTCTTGATGGCAAAGATGATGTCCGCGTCAGGAACTGGGTCCAGCTGGTCGCCGAGGGCATGGGAATCAGCGCAAGCGACGCATATGCTGACTGGCGCAAGGGTAGCGCGCCGGATATTCGCGCGATCGAAGAGAATGCCGATCCGCCCAAGTATCACGCCCTTGTAGAGCCCGAACTCCGAAAGTCATCCCCTCTGCTGTCGCCTAGGCACGGCATGGCCGAATGAACGGCAACCTCGCTGCTACCCTAGGCAAGAGGAACATCGAACCCTGACGATCATCCGGAGGTCACCGTAAGGTTGCGCGAAGACAAAACCATCCGGCTTCTACCGAAGCTTGTGTCTGGTGCGATCGATATTGCATTCGTCCGACCACCAGAACGACGCGACCAGCGGATCGTGTTCTACGACCTGTTCCATGAGAGCGCCGTCGTTGCCGTGCCGACTGCGCATCCGCTCAGCCGCCGCAAGGCGCTGTCGATCCGCGCCCTCGTCGGCCAGCCGCTCATCGTGCCGGACCGGCGATCGCGGCCACACAGCCACGACCTAACCATCAAGCTGTTCGGAGCCGCCGGCCTGCCGCCGACCATCGGACAGGTCGCGGAGGAGAAGCAGACTATCGTCAATCTTGTTGCCGCAAACATTGGTCTAGCCATCGTGCCACGCTGGGCCTCGCGCCTAGCCATTTCCGAGGTCCGCTACGTCAAACTGACTGGCCCACGCGAGCAGAGCATCCTTCCCCTCGCCGCCGCCTGGGTGCGCGGCTCACGCGATCCGGCGCGCGATGTTCTGCTGTCTACTCTCCGCCGGAACTTGTCACGCTACGCGGCAGAAGCGTAATTTTAAAGTTGGGAAGTGTCGCAGGACTTCACAAAAGCAGGCCAATCAGCGAAAGTTCAGCTTCTGGCACACACTCCCCGTTCACGGCTCTGCACAAATTCGGCAGCTTCGGGGGTTCATCTGCCGTCCAAATGCTCAGGCTGATGATCAGTCAGAGAACGCAACGGGGTCGAGCGGTCTGCGGTTCACGGATAAAGAGAAAATATCGGGCCGTGCGTAGTGGCCGCAGACGTCGAGTGAGCGACGCGCCCGTCGCGCTTCCTCCGCATCGATTTCTGCATACAAGATGCCCTTCTCACGGTTGAGCGGGCCTGCAGCCACACCTCCATTCGGCTTGATCACCACAGCGTCGCCAACGTTGATCCATTCCTCTGGTGTGAAAAGTCGGTCGCGCTCAGGAAAGTCGTCGGGAATATCACTGCCTTGAAAGGCAGTGGCGGTGCCGATCACCCATGCACCTGCCTCCTTTGCGATGTGCCGCAGGGTAGCCAGGCAGGTCTCTCCATTGTCCCAAGTTGGATTGACAAAAATCTCCATGCCCTGGGCATAGAGCGCGTAGCGCGCGAGCGGCATATAGCTTTCCCAGCAGATGAGAGATCCAAGTCGCCCTGCCGGGGTATCAACCACCTTGAGGCCTGTTGCATCACCCATACCCCAGACCATGCGCTCAGGATTGGTTGGCATCAGCTTGCGATGCCGGTTGAGGATTGTGCCATCGGGACCGACGACCACCACAGTGTTGAACAGAGTTGTTCCGGAAAAACCGCTGTCGATCTCATGAAGTCCGATCACAACCGTGGCGCCATGTTTGCGGGCAGCGTCCTGCACTGGCTTCATGTCATTCGCGCTGAGGTCAACGGCATTCTGGCGCAGCCGGGCGTGGATCTCGCTAGATAGCGCCATGTCGCCGCCAGGCTTGAGTCGCCAGATCCAGGTCGGATAGCCGGGGATATAGGCCTCGGGAAAAACCATCAGCGACGCCCCTTCACGTGCTGCCTCATCGATGCTCTCAAGCGTTCGCGCGATGGTCTTTTCCCGATTGAGCAAGACTGGGGGCTTCTGAATGACGGCGACTTTCGTGGCCATGATGCGTTGATCCCTTAGCTAACCTTCCTGCGGCGAGCCGGTATGTGATCCCTGTGCGCCGACATTCATTACGTCCACGGTGCACCGAGATGCTCAATCGCACCATGCGGCCTGCAGCGAACTGTATCAACGCAGGGAAAAAAAGCGCCTCGATCATAGGCTGTCTCTAATCACAGCGTCGCCCATGTCAGCGGCAGCGAGCGTGAGCAAGGTCTATCGTTCGGATGCACGTCTGGCCTGCCGAGCCTCATCTCTTCGGGCATCCGCGAATGCTGCGGCGCAGCGAGGGGAGATTTAACCAAAAAACCGCAGGTACAGTTTCTGGACTAGCGATCCTACCAACCGACGTGAGATGCGTCAGACATTCACTTGCAGCCGGAGGACCTCAAACAATGTCTAGCACGCAAAATCGCAGCGTCGAGCTTGCTGCGCAGGCGATCGTCAACCTGATCAACTCGCAGCCCCTATCACCAAGACAAAGCGAGATAGGGGCCATTATCGAAAATCGTGATCGTGGCCCCTCTGCCCTCGCCCCAGGCGTCAGGGCTGCCAAATTGCAAGGCACTCGATGAAGAATACGGCCCCGCTGTCTCTACGGTGCGGGGCTGACTTGCTCTCTCCAACATGAAAGGAGCGCCGATCATGCGCGTTGCAAAGGAACAGGTGGACGTCAAGATGAGTATTCCGGGTGCCGTTATCCGCCAGCGCACGGATTTTGGCGACGCCACTGGATACGGAAAGATCAGCGGGGAGTACTTCACTCTCGCGGCGGGGGTGGATACCACCCCGCTTTTTCAGGGTCTGGAAGGAAACCTCTGTCAGTGCCCGCACTGGGGCTTCGTGCTAGGCGGCCAACTCACCACGACCGACGTGAACGGCAAGCAGGAGACCGTGAAGGCCGACGATCTGTTCTACTGGCCTCCTGGGCACAATGTGAAGGTCGATGCTGACGCAGAAATCATCATGTTTAGCCCGCAACATGAACACAGCCATGTCATCAATCACATGATTGCAAAGACGAAGGGTTAGACGGGCCCGCCCGGCGTTCGGAAGCGTATCCGTCCGCCCGCCGAACGGGAACAGCGTAGTGGAATGATCCGTGACCAACATATGTTTGGAGAAATACCATGAGAAAGCCGCTCCTTCTCGCCAGTTGTCTGGCGTTAGCTTCAATTCCTATGTTTGCGATCGCCCAAGATGCACACCACGCGACAGTTCAAGCTGATGGCTTGAAATGGTCAGCTCCTGCTGCCTACGGGAAGGGCGCCCAGATCGCGGTGGTCAAGGGCGACCCCACGAAAGAGGGCATGTATGTGGTTCGCCTGAAGGTGCCGGCCGGCTTTCAGATCCCCGCTCACACTCATCCTAATGATGAGAACGTGACGGTCCTATCAGGAAGTTTCAACATTGGTACCGGCGACAAGCTGGATGAGAAGAAAGGGATGCTGATTAAAGCTGGCGGCTATTCCTATGTCGCCAAAGGTATGACGCACTACGCGTGGTTCACCGAAGAAACCATACTCCAGCTTCATGGCATGGGGCCGCAGGGCATTACTTACGTGAATGCCGCTGATGATCCACGGAAGAAATGATGCAGGCCAGTCCACAATGGCCTCTTGTCTTATCGACACGGGGCCGCCTTTCTTTTCAACGCTCGATGCGCCCGAACCAAGGTTTCCGGATCGCATTCGATGTTGACAACCTCTCGATGGCCGCCGGAATTGGTGAGTGCTTCATCGAATTCAAACACGATGTTGATGCCAAATGCCAGGGTGGATGTAAGCGTTCAGAGTCGGTCCACTTCGGGGAGTTTTTTCTGCACCAAATGCGGTCGAATTCGCCTCGAGCGCGACGTCAGCACGGAGAATTAAGACGACAGCACAGCAAGCGCAGCTGCGCCCTGAATTCATGCGCAAGCATGCATATGGCGAGATGCGTCGTTTCTCGGGACGGCTCGTTTGAGTGCGTTTCGTGACTGTCCAGCACGGGGGCTTCAGGTGCCTATCAGTGAGAAGCAAACGCGGTCTATTGTCGTAGTGGCCGTCGGATGCTTGACCGCTTGGGGATGCGCGATGTTCGCCGACGCGCAGACTACAATGCCGTCGGCACGCCGGCTTGCGTCCATGAAAGCAGACTACAAGCGTCCTCCGCCGCGTCGGATTGAAAATTCAGCGCTGGTGGATCTAGGCCGAAGCCTGTTCTGGGATCCGCGGGCATCTGCGTCCGGCAAGACAGCCTGTGTCAGCTGTCACTTCACCTATCTGGGCTGGGCGATGACCGAGCCAAAGAATCGCAACGATTCGGGCAAACTCACGTCGCGCAGATCGCAGCCGCTCATTGGAATTGGCCACGCGCAGGGTGCTCTTATCGGGTGGGATGGACGCAGTGCGACGCTCGAGGCGCAGGCCAAAGCGTCGATCTCGACCGGGTCGATGTCCATGCGGGAGACCGATACGCCGGTGAAGGTCGAGATCATCGAAGAGCGAATTCGCGTAGTTGCCGACTACGTGGCGAAGTTCAACATTGCCTTGCCGGGGGAGCCGATCACGATCGACACAATGGCGAAGGCGATCGCCGCCTACGAGCGCGCGATCGAACCCGGCATTGCGCCGTTCGACCGATGGATCGAGGGCGACGAGGGTGCGATTTCGGAATCGGCCAAGCGCGGGTTCGTGCTGTTCAACGGCAAAGCCGAATGCTTCCTCTGCCACAGCGGCTGGCGGTTCACCAACGACAGCTTCCACGATATCGGCACCACGACGACCGATAAGGGCCGCGGCCGCGAGCTCAAAACCGAGGAGCTGATGCAATACGCCTTCAAGACGCCGACACTGCGCTCGGTGGCATTGCGTCCGCCCTTTATGCACAACGGATCGGCGCGGGACCTCCATGAGGTCATGAAGCACTACGAGAAGGGCGGTATCGACCGGCCAAGCCGTTCGCCGCTCATGAAGGCCATAATTCTCGCGGACCAGGAACGGCTGGATCTCATTGCTTTGATGGAGACGTTGACCGGCATGCCGGAAGCCGAGGCGCCGCCCAAGCTGCCAGGCGTCGATCGTTAACGGGCTCGCGTCGTGTGACCCGCCAGCCATTAAGTCGGCTGATGGCACAAGACGCCCGTTGCAATTGCAGAGCGGCTTCGTCCGCTTCCGGCGGGCGGAAAACTATCCTCTGAACGCTTTATCTAACAGCTTGAGATCGCACAGCATCTCAAAGGTGCGGGACCCGGACTCTACAAATCTGGGGGTCGTGGGTTCGAATCCTGCCCGGTGCGCCAATAAATCAATGACTTAACAGTAAGACCCGGTCCGCTATCCTCTCCCTATCCTCTGAACCGTTCGGGTGGGAATGGTGGGTTGTGGCTGGACGGGGCGCGGGGGGAGCGCCACAGTCACCAGGCGCAGTGGAACTATGGATGCGCGAGAGACAGTGACCTCGCCCAATAGGATGGAAATCCGTCGAAGGCCAATGACGCGTGTACTCGTCACGCGTCTGCTATCGATGGGGCCAACTCCCTCTCATCATCCGCAAGTTTGCGGTGCTGCGAGTTCGTCTGCTTTTGGGACAAGAACAGACGTGCCAATCGGGTTGGGATGACGGCGAATTTTGACCTGAAGCAGTCAACGGGTCAGCGTTCGCTAATCCGCGGTGGCACCCAACGATAAGCGGTTCGCCACACAACGAGCCCCACCAGCCCGCCAAGCGCGCTGCAAACGAGAGCAAATTTGGATGCCTCAACCCAGCCGTGACGCGTGAGGCGCCCCTCGACCCTTGTCGGCCCGCCGCTGTCTGCGGCCGAACTGATGTTTGAAAAATGACCAAGCCGAAGCAATCTGTCAGCAGACCCAGGGTGACTACAAAGGACAGTGTGGCTCCGAGGCCGACTGCAGCCCACCAATCCCGTATGCCGTTGCGATGAAGCATCGCCCAAGGCCCGGGTGCAACCACGAAGAGGCCTGCGGCCCAGACGAAAGCTGCGTAAGTGAAAACGATCAGCGCATCGCGCTGCCAATATTCGCGAAGGTACTGAAAATCGGTGTTACCCCAGAATGACCAAAGCGTTACCAGAATGGCCCCAGCGATAGTCCCAACGAGGATGGCCAGCGCCGCACGCGGAAGGTTAGTCGTGTACATCTACCGTACTGCCCAAACTGAAGAACGCTCCAGCGAAGACAACCGTAGCATGCTGCCTGTGATCGATCGAAAGAAACGTGCCAGAGCGCACAGAGTGGGTCGCTGCCATGCCATCAAACCTCGCCGTCCCGCTGGACATGCCGAATGCAGCACTTCTCCTTATGGCACGCTCGCTCCGGACGCCTACGGAGGAATTCACGCGCAAAGTTGGGTGGAGAACAGACATCGTTCCACCTCCGTTGTTCGATCGGCAGGTTTCGGGGGCGCTTGAGACGCGCCCAGCGCATTGATCTCACTCCCGTTTTTGACCCGATCCGGAAGAATGCTATCGCGGAGGATTGGGAAGCCCGCTGTGGCTATAGGCTCCCTCAAGGTTTATACTGCGGTCGTCCGGTAGTCTCTGCGTGCTGGTTCCGGTGTCCCCATCATGGACGAGCCAAAACCGACTTCCGCCCTGACCTCCGCAAATCGCGATCACCTTGCCGAAATCATACAGTCAGTCATTCTCATGGCGGGTTCTGCCGTGATGGCCTTGCCAATAATCCTTTCGGGCAAGGTCACCTTTCTAGCCTCGTTGCCGGCAGTGATTTTCCTCGTGTTGTTCACATTGGTGTTTGTTCCACTCGTGTGGACGGAGATATTCGACTCTCACGAGTGGTCCAGGAGACGGCCGGGAGAGAAGCGGGCCCGTGTGGACTTGATCCCTTTCTATGCGGGCTTGGGCCGTATCCTACGGCCGGTCCTTAGCCAGTTCTCCTGGTGGCGTCCATTCAGACTTGGTCGCTTCGGCGAGGCTGTCCTACTTCCCGACTCGACCGCGATCTTTGTTGTCTGCTTGGTATCCCTCCTCGTGGCTTCACCCATCATGGCATCACTACCCATATCGATGTTGGTGGGGCAGCAGCGAGCTTCATTCTTCTGGTTCTACCTCGTCCCATTGCTGGTGCCCGCCGTGTTGGCGTCCCCATTCGTCCTGACCGCTGTTTTGTGGGTTTCAGGCGAGGAAGTTCGCCTCGTCCGCTTCTTTTTGGTCATTCCATACTGGGTGCATCGCGTGCCACACGATGCGGAGTTCGCTTTGCCTATTGATGATGGTCCCTTGGCTTTCACCTCACGCTCGCGCATTCCCTTGGATGATCGTCTCTTCGCTTTCATCTCGCGCTCGCGCGGGCCCTATGAACTACAGCTCGGGACCACCACGTCGGCTGTACGGCTCTACCACCACATTTCCAAAGCCCTCGAACGGACTGGCTGGAAGCCCGCACCTCCGGGGTTTCTGCCCCGAATGTCGAGGATCCAATCCTCGGAGTTGGGCTGACGGCCCCGGTGGCCGCACGTCCGTCGGGCATACCGCCCCTCACCGGCAATGGTGGACGCTGAAGGCGATTGACCCACTCAGGGGGATACTTTCACAGCGTGCCCCGACCAATGCGTCGAAGGCAACGAACGCTTGACGGTTGACGATCCACCATTGTTCAGCTCCTGGCACAAAGTTGACATTGCTGGGCTGGTTCGGAATGTCTGCTTTCAGGGTCAAATCAGACGCGCCGGACAAGGCTCGCCGACGTCTGCTTCTGACCCATTCCGTTCCCGCACTGCGGCACGCCCATTGCAGCGCAGCAATTCCTGACCGGGCCGCGCAAGAACGCCGCCTCTCATCGGCGTGCTCACGCTGACGAAGTCAGTTGAGCAGTCCCTTGCCCACGAGCTTCGCGAAGGCTTACGGGAGCTCAACTAAATTGAGGGCCTAGCAACTACGGTTTCGAGATCCGGTCGGCGGAGATGCCAGCCGACTTTCCTGCGTCGGCGGCAGAGTTGGGTCGCTTCGATGTCGACGTCACGGCAGCCGCCTTCACGCCCTGTGCGTTGGCAGCCAAGGGGCGACCACTCGATCCCAATTGTGATCATTTCGGTCGGCGATCCCTTTGCAGCAGGTCTTGATCACTCAACCTCGGGCGGATGTTCTGGTTGTGGTGGAAGACGTTGTCGGGGTCGTACCTGGTCTTCACGTCCACCAGCCGGTCGTAGACGAAGTCGCCGTACGCCTCGCGGACCCGGTTCGGGTCTTCGTCGCCGCCGAGGAAGTTGACGTAGACGCCTTCGCGGAAGCGGCCGAGGGCGGCGAAGAACTTCCTCGTCCAGGCGGTGTCCCGGTCGCCGAAGTCCTCGCCGGGCCCCCACACACCATCGAGGGTGATTGCGTGCGTGGCCTGCCGGTTCCCGAACGCCGTCCCGCCCTCGGCCACTCGGCTCACCGCCCCCTTCAGATGGAACATCGCCGCGTACGACCGCGGCGACGAACAGGAGAACGCGTGCTCGGCGATCACGTCGATGAGGTCGTCGCGGAGTTCGGGGAGGTGGGTGGACTTCCAGTAGTAGTTCCAACCGTGGGCGACGGTCGAGTTGAGTGCGCTCTGGAATCTCACGTACGGCGCAGGCCCGACCAGGTCGAGGAGGGGAGTCCGGGATGCGCGGAGCGGGCGGAGCACCTTCTGACCCTCCTCCATCGGCCCGGCGTAGCAGGTACCGACCATCACCACCGGGCGCCAGTGCAGATCCTCGGGGATGATCGCCAGCGGCGGCGCGGTGCCGAACCTCACGACCGTGCCGAGCTCGTCGGGAGCGTCGCGGACGAAGTCGCGGTAGAAGCGGAGGACCTCCCCTGTGTCGGTCGCGTCCCAGAGGATGGGCCCGGCCAGAACGGTGGGCCCGATGGAGTGGAGGTGGAACTCGAACGAGGTGACCACGCCGAAGTTGCCGCCGCCGCCTCGCAGCGCCCAGAACAGGTCGGGGTGCTCGTCCTCGGACGCCCGCAGCAGCTCGCCGTCAGCCGTTACGACGTCGACGGCGAGGAGGTTGTCGACCGTAAGGCCGTGCTTGCGCATCAGCCAGCCGACGCCACCGCCGAGGGTCAGTCCGGCGACTCCGGTGTGGCTCACAATTCCGCCGGTAGTGGCCAGACCGTGCGCCTGCGTCTCGTGGTCGACGTCACCCCACAGTGCACCACCCTGCACCCAGGCCCTGCGGTCGACGGGATCGACCCGCACGGCCCGCATTGC
>CAWFBJ010000003.1:0-19448 GCA_963814055.1 uncultured Alphaproteobacteria bacterium | reverse complement strand
GGCCGGCCGCAAGCCGGGCGATATCGATTTCCTGATCGTGCGCGAGAACACCGAGGGCGAGTACTCGACCGTGGGCGGCATCATGTACGCCGGCACGCCGCGCGAGATCGTGATGCAGCAGGCGGTGTTCTCGCGCTACGGCAGCGAGCGTGTGCTGCGCTTTGCCTTCGATCTTGCCCGCCCTCGCGCGCGCGCAGGCACGTCACCGTCGCGACCAAGAGCAACGGCATCGCGATCAGCCATGCCGTGGTGGGACGAGCGCGCCGCCGAGATCGCGCGCGAAACTATCCCGAGGTGGCGTGGGACAAGCAGCACATCGATATCCTGTGCGCACGCTTCGTACTGCAGCCGCGCCGCTTCGACGTGGTGGTCGCGACCAACCTGTTCGGCGACATCCTCCCGGACCTGGGGCCCGCGTGCACCGGCACCATCGGTCTGGCGCCGTCCGCGAATCTCAACCCCGAACGCAAGTTTCCGTCGCTGTTCGAGCCGGTGCACGGCTCGGCGCCCGAGATCTACGGGCGGAATATCGCCAACCCGGTCGCGATGATCTGGTCCGGCGCGCTGATGTTCGACTTCCTGGCGCGGCAGCGGCGCCGGCCGCGCCGCGCACGATGCGATCGTCGCGGCGATCGAGCTGTCCTGGCCCGAGGGCCCGCACACACCCGACCTGGGCGGGCAGGCCCACACCGAGATGCGGGCGCGCGATTGCCGAGCATCTCCGTGAACACTGAACTGGATACACCCTGACATGCCATCTGACGCATCCGACGCGACGACCTGATGCCCGGCCGCAACTTCATCGGCGCGACTGGTGCGCGGCCGCAGGACGGCCGCCGCTTCGACGTCACCGACCCCGCCGACGGACGCCGTTTCGCGCAGGTGCCCGACAGCGGCGCCGCCGACGCGCGCGCCGCGCGTCGATGCCGCGCACGCCGCGTTCCCGGCCTGGCGCGCCACGCCGGCCAAGCAGCGCGCGCAGATCCTCAAGCGCTGGAACGACCTGATCGTGCGCACCAGGAAGACCTCGGCCGCCTGATCTCGCGCGAGCAGGGCAAGCCGCTGGCCGAGGGCCGCGGCGAGGTGGCCTATGCCGCGAGCTACGTCGAGTGGTTCGCCGAGGAGGCGACGCGCGCCAACGGCGACATGATCCCCGCGCCGGTGCGCGGCCGGCGCATGTTCGCGCTGAAGGAGCCGGTCGGCGTGGTCGCCGCGATCACGCCGTGGAACTTCCCGGCCGCGATGATCGCGCGCAAGATCGCGCCGGCGCTGGCCGCCGGCTGCACGGTGGTCTGCAAGCCGGCCGAGGACACGCCGCTCACCTCGCTGGCGCTGGTCAAGCTGGCCGAGGAGGCCGGCGTGCCGCCGGGCGTGCTCAACATCGTCACCGCTTCGCGCGAGCGCACGCCGCGAGGTGGTCGACGTCTGGCTGGCCGATGCGCGCGTGCGCAAGATCACCTTCACCGGCTCCACGCCGGTGGGCAAGCACCTGGCGCGCGCATCGGCCGACACGCTGAAGAAGCTGTCGCTCGAGCTGGGCGGCAACGCGCCCTTCATCGTGTTCGAGGACGCCGACCTCGATGCCGCGGTCGAAGGCCTGATGGCGGCCAAGTTCCGCAACGGCGGCCAGACCTGCGTGTGCCCGAACCGCGTGTTCGTGCACGCCGCGCGTGCACGACCGCTTCGTCGACAAGCTGGCCGCGCGCGTCGGCGCGCTGCAGGTCGGGCCCGGCGAGCGACCCGAGGCTCGCAGATCGGCCCGATGATCAACGCGCGCGCGGTCGAGAAGATCGAGCGCCATGTGCAGCGACGCGGTGGCCAAGGGCGCCAAGGTGCGTCGTCGGCGGCCAGCGCGTGCGCACGATCGCTGCGGCCCGAACTACTACGCGCCCACGGTGCTGACCGGCGCCACGCCGACGATGGAGCTGCGCGTGCGAGGAAACCTTCGGGCCGGTGGTGCCGGTGTTCCGCTTCGACGAGCGAAGCCGAGGTGATCGCGCCGGCCAACGACACGCCGTTCGGCCTGGCGGCGTATTTCTACTCGCAGGACGTCGCGCGCATCTGGCGCGTGGCCGAGGCGCTGGAGACCGGCATCGTCGGCATCAACGAAGGCGCGATCGCCGCCGAGGCCGCGCCCTTCGGCGGCGTGAAGGAATCGGGCTACGGCCGCGAGGGCTCGCGCTACGGCCTCGACGACTACATGCACATCAAGTACCTGTGCCAGGGTGGGTTGCTGTGAGGATCATCGTTCTCGGCAGCGGCGTCATCGGTGTCACCGTGCCTACTACCTGGCCGCGCGCCGGCCACGAGGTCGACGGTGGTCGACCGCCAGGCGCGGCCCGGCGCTGGAAACCAGCTTCGCCAACGCCGGCGAGGTCTCGCCCGGCTATTCGGCGCCATGGGCCGGGCCGGGCGTGCCGCTCAAGGCGATCAAGTGGATGCTGATGCAGCACAGCCCGCTGGTCATCTGGCCGATGCTCGACCCGCGCGATGTGGCGCTGGGGCGTGGCGATGCTGCGCAACTGCACGCCGAAGGCGCTACGCGATCAACAAGAGCCGCATGGTGCCGATCGCCGAATACAGCCGCGACTGCCTGAAGGCGCTGCGCGCCGAAACCGGCATCGCGCTACGACGAGCGCGCGCAGGGCACGCTGCAGCTGTTCCGCACGCAAAAGCAGCTCGACGGCATCGGCCAAGGACATCGAGATGCTGAAGCAGTACGGCGTGCCGTATCGAGGTGCTCGACCGCGCAGGCTTCGTCGCGGTGGAGCCGGCGCTCGCGCCGACGCAGCACAAGTTCGTCGGCGCGCTGCGGCTGCCGGACGACGAAACCGGCGACTGCTACAAGTTCACGCAGCGCCTGGCGGCGATGGCGCGGACGCTGGGCGTGCGCTTCCGCTTCGACACCACGATCGAGCGGCTCGAGGTCGAGCGGCGACCGCATCGCCGGCGTGCACACCGACGCCGGCGACTGCTGAGGGCCGATCGCGTACGTGCTGGCGCTCGGCAGCTATTCGCCGCTGCTGCTGCGAGCCGCTCGGTCTGCGCATTCCGGTCTATCCGGTCAAGGGCTACTCGATCACGCGTGCCGATCACCGACGCCGCGCACGCGCCCGAGTCGACGATCATGGACGAGACGCACAAGGTCGCGGTCACGCGGCTGGGCGACCGCATCCGCGTCGGCGGCACCGCCGAGCTGGCCGGCTACAACCTGGCGCTGCGCGAGGCGCGCCGGCGCGACGCTGGAGCATGTGGTGACCGACCTGTTCCCGGCGGCGGCGATGTCGCGCGCGCCGAGTTCTGGTGCGGCCTGCGGCCGATGACGCCCGACGGCACGCCGATCGTCGGCGCCACGCCCTACCGCAACCTGCTGCTGGCCACCGGCCACGGCACGCTGGGCTGGACCATGGCCGCCGGCACCGGCCGCGTGATCGCCGACCTGATCAGCGGCCGCGAGCCGGAGATCAGCCTCGAGGGTCTGGGCCTCGCGCGCTACGGCCGCGCGGCCTCGCGCAGGCCGCCGCCGGCGGCCGCCTGCGCCCCGCCCGCGCCTGAATTTCGCGCGACTGCGGCAGGCTCACCTGCGTCCCCTCCACGCGCGCGCCACGACGCTCGACGCGGGCGCGCTGCCCGACGGTGCGCTCGCGCCAGGCACCTTGTCGAGTAGATCGGCGAACACAAGGGGGTCGCCGAGGCTGCCGATTGGACTGGACCGCCGCTATGCGCGTTGCTAGGGCGGCCGCGTCGGCTCCGCAGACCAGCTCAGCGTGGGCAGTGGTCTCCTGCAATGGCACTCGTTTCAGGTGCGTACTGCTCGTGGCACGGCCACAGAGCCGCGAGTTGGCACACAGCTCAACTACGTCGGCTTTGCGGTCATGATTTCGAGAAAATGACCGGCGGCTGTGGGTCGACTGCGGGTCCTCCCGCTTCCGATCGTCTTGCCTGAAACCCGCCGTTCACATTGGCCCACCGGATAGCCGACGTTCGCGTACGCCCGGGTCCGGCCAATACCTGACGGTCACGAGTGGCCGCTTCGGCGCGCTCCAGTTGCGCTGGCCTAGCCTAGAGGGCTCAACGCCCCGGGGGCTCCTGAATGGTGCCGCTTGTTAGGGCGCAGCGAACTTGTTAGAGCGCACAATCGCGCTGAGGTATGGCGCAGGTAGGCGCCCTATATCGCGAGGGCTTGGGAACACCATTTGGGGATAGGACGACGCGATGAAGCCTGAGTACTTCTTTCGACTGGCTGACGCCGTTCGCGGTCTCGGGACCGACCCCGCGACAGCGGCGGACCCCATCAAGCGAACCTTCTTGTGCGATGGCCAGGACGTCTCCTGCAACGTCAATGTTCTGGAAGACGGAGCGGATGTCATTCACATCCAGCCGGATCACGACGAGCTTGTGCTCGTAATCGAAGGCAGGTGTGGATTCCGAGTGGGCGAAGAGACCCGGCGAGTCGAGGCGGGTGATCTGATGTTCATTCCGCGCGATACGGTGCATGGGCCGATCATCGATAGTGGGCGAGTTGCACTGCTCTCGATATTCGCGCCCTACTTTGACCGCACGAAGAAGAACATCCGGTGGTCACGGGATGCTTTCGCATAGAGGCGTCCTCCTGCCAGTGAACTGCGAACCTGACGCTCCCAGCAGCGGACCTCCACCAGCATGGCGCGCCGAAGGTGCCATGCCAGCTCCAGCCGCTCATGTCGGGTCCACGCACTAAGGCATCGCGTCATGGATCGGCGTACCTTCAACAGCAGTGTCGCCTTTGGCTTCGCCGTTGTGCCGAACGCCGTTTACGGGCAGAAGGCGAAGATGCCGCTCGTCGGCATTCTTTCGTCCGAAGCGCGGCGATCCCCGCCGTCACCGCTTCATGCGGCGTTCCGACAAGCACTACGAGAGCTCGGCTACATAGAGGGCTCAACCGTTGCAATCGAATTTCAATCGGCGGAAGGGATGCCCCAGCGGCTCCCGGCGCATGCGGCCGAGTTGGTCAAGCGCAAGGTGGATGTCATCGTGACGGCCGGCGAATTGGCGATCCGCGCGGCGAAGGAAGCAACCAGCACCATTCCAATAGTCATGGCAGTCAGCGCCGATCCTGTGGAGACGGGGCTCGTCGCGAGCTTGGCCCGCCCGGGAGGCAATGTCACCGGATTCACCGTTCTGTCATCGACGCTCACTCGCAAGCGACTCGAGTTGCTCAAGCAAACCGCAGCCAAAGCCGTGCAGATAGCAGTGCTCCAGTATCCCGCCGAGCGAGTTCGCTATGCGATCGAATGGGACGAGGCGCAATCCGCGGCGGCGACCTTGGGAATTCGACTCCGACCGATCGAGGTGCCAGACGCCAATGGATTCGCCGCAGCATTCGCCACGATGCAGAAGCAGCGGGTCGAAGGCTTTCTGGTACCGGCCAGCGCGTTCTTTTTCTCCAATCGGGCTCTAATCACCGAGCTGGCGCTGCAGTATCTGATACCGGCCATCTATGAGCAGAGATTGTTCGTCGAGGCCGGCGGCCTGATGTCTTATGGACCAAGCATCGTGGACATGTGGCGGCGGGCAGCCACCTACGTCGACAAGATTCTCAAAGGCGCAACACCTGCGGATCTTCCAGTTGAGCAGCCTAGGACGTTCGAGTTTGTCGTCAACGCGAAAACGGTGAAGGCTCTCGGTCTTGCAGTTCCGCAATCGCTGTTGCAGCTGGCCGATGTCATCCAATGAATGCTGCCGACGTCTCTTGTGATTCTGCCAAGCGCGTGAGGCCTAACCCACGTTCGAGCGGACCGCTGGTTCACAGCTTCTCTGTCCGGACATGGTGACAGCGGGCAACTTAGCTGGGTGTTCGCGGAGTTCCTGACTGCGCTGTACGACGCCCTGCGTCGGGGGTCGTGCGCGCCTACGCCGCCTCGCCGTCCGCTCGCTTGCCATCGTGTCCAATTACTTAAGTCCTACGTGGACACGATCGTTGTCGCCACAGCCGCTCAGTTCAAGACGGGTTCGCCGGACGTACATGGACGCCCCCGGTTTGCCAAGCTCTCAGTTCGTGACTGCTCGAAGGAAAAGATTGCACCCGTACATTCGGACTTTTGCTGCGAGTCGAGCTCGCTGTCCCTGATGGGTTCTGCTGGTCGGCGCCTCGATCGCTTACACGCACTCTGGGTGCCTCGTCTGGCGCGGGCTTTGCCGACCACGGTCTGACCTGTCTTGCCATCACTTGCTGATCGCCTGAGCAATCGGTGGTAGGAATCTCCTTGCTGTCGGGTCGTTCGGCTTGCGTGATGCTGGTCTCGCTTGATACGCCGCGGTCCGCTCGGCGGCGTAGTCGGTCCTGAACTCCCGTTCGTGGGCCAGCAGCGCCCAGACGATCCTGGCGCGTCTTGTTGGCCAGCGCCACGGCCGCCACGTTCTTGTTGCGCCGCGTCGGTGAGCTTGACCAACCAGCTTGCCGTCGGCACTTCTGCGTCGCGCGATAGATCACCGACCTGGCGCCGTGGATCAGCAGCGTGCGCAGATACGCGTCGCCGCGCTTGCTGATGCCCAGCAACGTCGGCTTGCCGCCGCTGGAGTGCTGCCGCGGCACCAGACCGAGCCACGCGGCGAGCTGTCGGCCGTTGTCGAAGTTCTTCGCGTCGCCGATGGTGGCGACCAACGCACTGGCCGTGATCGGCCCGATGCCGGGCATCTTCTCCAGACGCTGCGGCTCGCATCGCTTGTCCGGTGCCAGGCCTTGATCTGCACCTCGATCTCGTCGACCTGCTGGTCCAGCTCCTTCAGATGCTCCATCAGCCGCTCGACCAGCAGGCGGAACGAGCCGGCAGCTCGATTGCCGCATCCTCGATCAGCGTCCGGTACGCGCTTGGCGATGTGGGCGATGCCCTGCGGCATGACGAGCCCGAACTCGCCGAGCAAGCCGCGGATCTGGTTGGCCTGCGCGGTCCGCGCCTTGACGAAGCCCTGGCGCACGCGGTGCAGTGCCAGCACCGCCTGCTGCTCGACGTTCTTGATCGGCACGAACCGCATGTTCGGCCGGGCCACGGCCTCGCAGATCGCCTCGGCATCGGCCGCGTCGTTCTTGTTGGTCTTCACATAGGGCTTGACGAACTGCGGCGCCATCAGCCTGACCGTGTGGCCCAGCGCCTGCAGCTTGCGGGCCCAGTGATGGGCGCTGCCGCACGCCTCCATGCCGACCAAGCACGGCGGCAGATTCGCGAAGAACGCGGCGACCTGGTCGCGCCGCAGCTGCTTGCGCAAGCACGGCCTTGCCGTGCTCGTCCACGCCGTGCACCTGGAACACGTTCTTTGCCAAATCGAGGCCGATTGTCGTAATCTTCATGGTGGACGCTCCTTCCGGTTCAAGTGGTTGATGACACTTCCACTCTGGCACATCGATGCCGTTATCGGGTGGGGGCGTCCATCCCATTGCTTACCATCCATGCTGATGGCCACGCCACGGGCTTTGAGCGCCTCGGTGAACGCCTCGCTCGTGAACTGGGTAGATTCAACCGGTCGTTGCAACATCTCAAAAAGGAGATGTTCAATGGGACGATCCAACGGATGGGTAGCCGAGCGGACAGGGAGAGCGCCGATGCCCTCGCCGGGGCGCCCCCAAATCAATCAACGGCCTGCCAAGCAGGCATTCTGGCAATGCATTGCACAGGGCTTACAGAGCGAGGACGCGGCACGAGCCTGTGGGGTTTCTCAGCCGTTAGGAACGCGCTGGTTCCGCAAAGCTGGCGGGATGCCACCAATGACCTTAGCGCCCCCGTCGGGGCGGTACTTATCATTCTCCGAGCGTGAAGAAGTCGCCCTGTTACGAGCTCAGCAGTGCGGCGTCCGGGAGATCGCCCGACGCCTCGAGCGCTCGCCATCGACGATCTCGCGCGAGCTGCGTCGTAACGCCGCGACCCGCGGCGGCACGCTGCAGTATCGAGCGACAGTTGCCCAGTGGAAGGCCGAGAGAGCGGCACAGCGGCCCAAGGTGGCCAAGCTTGCTCACAACGATCGACTGCAAGCCTACGTGCAGGAACGGCTTGCCGGGGCCATAGCGGACGTCCGCGGCAAGCGAATCGCTGGACCTAATGTGCCGTGGAAAGGACGGCGTCATGGCCGCCGCGCCGATCGACGCTGGGGCAACAGCTGGAGCCCTGAGCAAATCAGCCGCCGATTACCGCTCGACTTCCCCGAAGATGCATCCATGCGGGTCTCTCATGAAGCCATCTACCAGGCCCTGTACGTCCAAGGTCGAGGTGCACTACGACGCGAGTTGGCGGCGTGCCTGCGCACTGGCCGTGCGCTGCGAGTTCCGCGCGCCAGAACAAGACAGCGGGGCAAGCAGTTCATCACGCCCGAACTAATGATCAGTGAGCGACCCCCTGAAGTCAGTGATCGTGCCGTCCCTGGCCATTGGGAAGGTGACCTGATCATTGGACTGAACAGTTCAGCGATCGGCACATTAGTCGAGCGCACAACACGATTCACGATGCTGCTGCACCTGCCGCCAATGGTCGGGCATGCAGCAGGTGCCCGCGTCAAGAATGGACCCGCCCTGTCCGGTCATGGTGCCGAGGCGGTGCGTGAGGCCATTGCAGAGAAGATTGCGACACTGCCCGATCACTTGGGAAAGTCGTTGACATGGGACCAGGGTGCGGAGATGGCCCAGCATGCGCAACTGCGAATTGAAACAGGACTGGCAATTTACTTCTGCGATCCGAGGAGTCCGTGGCAGCGAGGCTCCAACGAGAACACAAACGGCTTGCTCCGCCAATACTTCCCCAAGGGCACCGATATGAATAGATATGGTGAACGTGAACTCGATGCCGTGGCAGCAGCGCTCAATGGGAGACCCCGCAAGACCTTGGGATGGCGCACGCCTGCCGAGGTACTTGAGGACTTACTATTCGAACCTGTTGCGACGACTCCTTGAACCCAAGTTGGCTGCCCTGGTCGGAGTTGAAGATCTCGGGCTTGCCGTACTTGCGCGAAGGCCTCCTCGAGCGCCTCCACGCAGAACGAGGCGTCCATGCTGATCGACACCCGGTGCGACAGCACTCGCCGGCTGGCCCAGTCGACGATGGCGCACAGATAGACCCAGCCGCAGGCCATCGGGATGTACGTGATGTCGGTGGCCCAGACCTGGTTGGCGCGATCGATCTTGAGCCCGCGCAGCAGGTACGGATAGACCTTGTGGGTCGGGTGCTTCTTGCTCGTGTTGGGCTTGCGGTACAGCGCCTCGATGCCCATGCGCTGCATCAGCGTGGCCACGTGCCGGCGCCCGACGTCGAAGCCCTCGCGGTTGAGCATGTCGCGCAGCATGCGGCTGCCGGCGAAGGGATGCGCCAGGTTGAGCGCGTCGATGCGCTTCATCAGCCGCAGGTCGGCCTCGGACGCGGCGCGCGGCAGGTAGTACACGTTGCCTCGGCTGATGCCCACCAGCTCGGCCTGGCGCGTGATCGGCAGTGCGTGGTTGCGGTCGATCATCGCTTTGCGCTCAGCATGCCGGCCTTGGTGAGCGCGCCGGACAAAAAATCATTCTCCAAGGCGAGCTGGCCGATCTTGGCGTGCAGCTCCTTCAGGTCCACCGGCGGCGGCGCCGCCGATTCCGCACCGAACACGCTGGCCGCGCGCTCGAGCAACTGGTTCTTCCAGTCGTTGATCTGGTTGGGGTGCACATCGTGCAGCTTGGCCAATTCGGCCAGCGTCTTCTCGCCCTCGAATGGCGTCCAACGCCACCTTGGCCTTGAAGATCGGCGAGTGGTTCCGGCGGGGTCTCTTGCTCATGGTCCTTCTGCTTTCTCGGGCCTCGAGCCCGAGGTTATGTCGCAGAGTTTCCACTTATCGCCGTGTTCTGATTTCCGAGGCCACCTCTCTTACAGGTCGCATCAGCATTCGCCTAGAACCGCTCGTGATCTGTAAGATGAGCCGTTCCGCTGGCCGCCGTCGTACCTGCATTCGAGCAGATCGTCTATGTTCACACGACGTGACGCCCTGATCGGAACGCGCTTCAGTGCGCTGCATCAGCCTTTCATGCGCACGCGGCAATCTCGAACCCGCCTAAGCGCATGGGCATCCTGTGGCGCGGCAGCCCGCAGGACGAAGAGTTCATTGAGTACGACCGAGCCATTCTCGAATCCCTTCGCGACAAGGGCTGGATGGAAGACAAGAGTCTTATTGTGGTGCGCGTCTACTCCCGAGAGAAGGACGAGCGACTGCCGGTGCTAGCCGAACAGCTGGTTCGCAGCCGGGTCGACCTGATCGTCGCCGGAGGCCACATCACGACCCTTGCCGCCGCCAGAGTGACCACCAAGATCCCGATCGTGTTCTCCCAATCCATGCCATGCGCCGTAGAGCAAGGGCTGGTTGAGTCGTTCGCACGACCTGGCCGCAACGTCACGGGAAAACCAGTCTCTGGTGGCGACGTCGAGGCAGCAGGCCCGTTACCTTCGTACGATTCGCTCAGCGAGATGAAGCCGAGCCGCAACTCCGACGACGAGTCCGCCTAGCCGACTTGCGGTGGAGCAGCGCGGGCTTTCCGAAAGCGGCCTTTCACTGGACCCGTTGCGGAGCACCACCCGTTTGAAGGGGTGTGCGCTGCACCGCGGCCCCATATATTTTGGACTCGACGGTGGCAGGCGAACGCAAAGCACCCTAGCCAAGCAGCTCGGCAGTGACTCGTGCCGGCACCGTCGCCAGACACAGTGCGGAACACCGGCATCGTCTTTCGGATTGTCGAAAGCGCCCTGGGGCTGATACGCCAGCCGGTGGACGATGGGCAAGTACGACCTCGTTTGCGTGCTGGAGGCCGAAGACGAGCAAGCCTTGGCGGCTTTCAATCTAGCCACGGCGATGCAAGGCAACTTGCGATCACATTCGCTGCGCGCATACTCGGCCGACGAGATGGACAAGATTCTGGCCAAGCTGCCGTAGCGCATGAATCCTCTAGGTTGAGTGTCTACCGGCCTGTTAACACCAGGTCCCTGGTTCGAGCCCAGGTCGGGGAGCCAAGAATTCAAGGGGTTGCGTCGAGAGGCGTAGCCCTTTGTCGTTTCTATAGCCGAGCGCGCGTTCGCCGGTATTGCCGGCTATCACCGCTTCTGGCTCTCCATCGTGAACCGGTCGAGACGAGCCTGGAAGCCCGCTGCGGTCGGAATCGAAGTCGGTCCGCCGTGTCTGCGCCGCCTCAGCACCCTCGTCCGACTCTTGTGGCACCACCTGCGCAGCTTGGCGTTGGGTGCCAGCACGCCGTGGAAGCGGATCAGATGCAGCGGTGGTCGGGGCACCAACGCCGCCCGGCGCCTGCATGAACTCCAGCGGCGACATCACCAGGTGGGTAGTGCCGTCGCGCCAGGGTGTCTTCAGCTTCAACACGACTTTGCCCAGCGGCGTTGCATTGCACACATCGTTGGCTTGGCGGTTGCGAAAACCGGCACTTTGGCCCATGGGTCGGTGGCTGTGGGTTTTGACAAACACGGCGGGCGCACACAAGAATGCACCGAGCACGGCCGCAAGTAGCTGCGTCCGGAAAAGTTGGCTCGTCATGCGAAGCCCCCAGGGACGCGGGCGTTTACTGCGGGTTATCGCAGGTGCCGACCTTCTTGCCGGAAAGCTTGATCGTCATGTTCATGCCCTGGGTCGTGGCTTGGATCGCGCCCGTGTAGGAATCCGAGCCTTCGAAGGTCAGCTCGCCCGTGCCCTGCATCGGCATTTGCCCGCTGCACTGCATCTTCCAAGTCGCCTTGTTGCCGACCATCTTGTAGTCCGAAGCAACGCAGGACTTGTCGCCGCCCGGCGGAGGCTTCGTCCACGTCTTCGCCGAGCAAACCTTCATGTGTCTGCGCCGGCATCTGCATCGGCATGCCCGCCATCGCCATCTGCGAAGTCGTTTCCCACAAGACGCCGGGCGGGTCGGCCGCGAGAGCCGGCGAAAGCACCAGGAGAAGAACCAGCGAAGCGGCCGCGGCAAGGCGGCCCGTCAATGCCGTGATCATGAGTTCACCTCCTCTTGGTTGATATGCGAACCGAGGATGCGCGTGGTATGCGCTTCAAGCGGAAGGCTGTCAAAGAACAACGCGCGGTTTTCTCAGTTGACGACCCTACCCGGCAAGTGAGATCAAGACGTGCCCGTAAGCCGGCGTTAGGAGCCAACCCCACCGTCTCGGTAAGGGAAGTGCTGTGGCTAGCGCGGCCGTGAATACTTGCGGAACTCCAGTCTGTCTGGGCTTCTATAGATGCGACGCAGGCGAAAAATGGTGAACGATGCGGTTAGAAGAAGTGCACTGGAAACGAGGCCGAAGTCGGAGTTGCTGAACGAGGCTGACGCCAGACCGACAACAAAGTACACGTAGGGAGAGACTTCGTACCACAGGGCCTCGAGGCTCATTGACGCACTCCCACTCGACTATCAATGGCTATTCCAGAGCACCCGGGATTGTCTCGGCGAAGTCGCTGATCTCAGGTGAAGGACTTCTTCGACGTATGGAAGGTCCATGGCTGCGGGTGACCCGGGGGGCGGTGGGAGCAGACTGACCCGCCGCAATCCTTCGGTGGGTCTAGGTGGGCTCAAGTCAGAGCCACGTACCGCTCGTACCACGGTGAAATTCATCGACTCACCAACTTTCTCTTGATTCCGAATAGACGTCATCCCACCGGGGCCACGTGCCTGGGAATCAGCTTGAGTTGTGAGAATAGGTAACCGCCTCTCGGTCTCATATCCCTCGAACAAGGGTGCGGGGTGCCGCTGGTCGCTCCGCCTAGGTCGGTTACGTCAGACGTCGTTGCCCTTCAAGCTCTCGCGCGATCGAATGGAGAACGCCGCGCGCCGTTTTACACGGACGGACTCTCTACCGTGTTCACCGGGTCAACGCCACTTTCGAGAAGTCGCGGCGGATCCTCAGCCCACCGGGACGCGATTCGGCCTGCAACGGCAAAGGCATTGCCCAACTTGGGAGGAAAGTCGCGGAGTCCCTGTCTCCTTGCCTCAGGTCTAAGCCGGCTTGGTCGAATACGAAGCATGCAAGGCCTCGGAAGTTCGTCGAGTACTGGCGGTGGCGCTACCGTGACCCGAAGACTGGCCGCATGTGTCGGACCCTGTTCCAGCTCTCCGAAAGAGAAGCCGCGAAGTTGCCAGAAGCGGAGCGAATCGAGGGCTCGATGTTGCTGCGAGAGGTCGAAGCCGACGACTTCCCGGACACCGGTCCCGAAGTCCATCGAGTCACCCCCGAGTCACAACAGAGCCCGTGAGCGCGCCCGCCATGCTGCCTGGCAGCCGCTCCGACCACTTCCCGCTTCTACTCTGCGTCAAGTGCAAGCGGCCGCAAGAGAGAAGCGGCGGAGTGATCTGCGGGGCCCGGTTCGTCTGCCGCGCATGCTTCAGCAGCAGGAATTTCAAGTCCGTCTTGGCACGGCAAGGTTAGCTGCGGCATGTTGCCAACGCTCGACCGCGAGAGACGGTGAAAGCGGTGAAGCCGGCGGGCGCCGTCCGTCTATGGAAGGTCCGTGCTTGCGGATGAGACCGAGGGCGGCGAGCGCTCCCCGTAGGTCACTGGTTCGGAGCTCATGTCCGCGGAGCCAAGAATTCAAGGGGTTCAGTCGGACGGCGTAGCCCCTTCGTCGTCATCGATCCCGACGCACCGCTTGCCGCATTGGCGCCTTCGGACGTCTGGGTACGCAGGTGGCGAGTCCACGAACCGCTGGGACCGCGTGCCGGCACAGACATCCGCCTGCTCTGAGTTCGGCCCCAATGGCGCAAGAACGGCGCGCATGCCCGCGACCCACTGAATCGTTGCGGGTGCCAACTTCCTCGATGAGCTTTCGCTATGAGATCGGCCGTTCTCGGGAGATTGCCAAACGCGGACGCTGCGGGAATCGACCGGATGAGAGTCGCCGCGAGCCTGTTAGCGATTGAGATCCACAGCTGCAGTTGCGCGCTCCTACGCTTTGCTGTCGGCCGGCGGCGTCGTTACGACTTGCCCGTCCTTGACCGGGAGCTTCGGGCCTGGCTTGAAGGACGTCCGGACCACGCCATCCTTGCCGTCGAGCCGGTACGTGACGCTGTAGCCGACCACCTTCTGCGATTTTTCGTTCACGGTCTTGCAGCGGCGCTCGGTCGTCGTGACGACATCCTTCTCCTGCATGTTCTTCTGAACCTGGTTGCCGGCATAGCCGCCGGCCGCGGCCCCGGCGACGGTGGCCAGTGTCTTGCCCTTGCCGCCACCGACGGTACTTCCCAAGAGACCGCCGGCCACTCCGCCGACGACGGTGCCGGTGACGCGATGCTCGTCCTTTACAGGCGCCCGATGCTGCACCTGAACGTCTTCGCATGTCTCGCGTGGAGTCACCACGGTCTGGGTCATCTCCTTGACCGCGACGACCTCGGCAAATTCCGGCTTCATCATCGTCTTGAAGCCCGTGACGGCGCCGGCGCCGAGCACCACCATGGCGATGCCGCCCACGGCGATCCCCTTGATCATCGATTTGTCCATGTGCATGTCCCTTCCTTCCCGCCATTTTCATCGTCCGCAACGAGCTGACACCGGGTGACGCAGACGCGCCATTCATTCAATTCTTCACAAGCGGCGGCGAAAAAAGTCCTTCAGTTTTCGTTCGTCCGGTTTTTGCGCGCATACTTTTTTTGGTGGCGGGCGGGGGCTTGAGTGTCGATTCCGGGGGTGGTGATGAGAGCAAAGGTTGCAGGTGCGCCCCGACGCGTTTGGCGAATGACGGCGGAGAACCAACTGGGGGAGATCCTCGAGCTGGCTCCGGCGCCCGGTCCTGGCGACAAAGGCGGTCGTTCACAAGCCGCAAGAGCTTCGGCGGGCGCGTCGGTCGCTTCTCTTCCAGTCCCAGCCCGCCGACGAGCAGCGCATCGAATGGCGCCGAATCCCCGTGCACGCCTCGGGCGGTGACGCTGGATCCTGCACCCGTTTCCAGCTGGCGGGCTTCGTCGTACGACCTGCTTCACGGTCTGCGTGTCCATGACGTGACGGACAAGATTCCGCCACGCATGTTCGACGCCTTGTTCAGTCCTGATCTGGGCGCCAGGCCGCCTTCAACCAGAAAACGGAGCTGAATCCACGATGAACCACGAATGGTCGAAGGTCCCGTCGATGCGGCGATCGATGCAATCGATGCTTCCGCTTCTGCTATTGCTGGCCGGGAGCGACGCCGTTGCGAACACGTACTTCAAGTGCGTTGACGCCAAGGGGGCGGTGACCGTCCAGCAAACCGGCTGTGCTGTCAGCTCGTCGCAGGAAGAAAAGAAGGTTTGGGCCACGAAGGCGCCGCTCCCGCAGCCCACGAACGAAGCGCCCTCGCCTCACTTGCGTCGACCCGAGGACACCGGAAAGCCGAAGCTCAAATGAAGCGCAGCGACCGGGTGTCGGATCGCAAACGCGCGGGATAGCTCTCCTCCGGTCAAGGGCAGCTCCCAAGGACGTAATAGTTGGTCCCCGTCAGCTTCAGGGTCGTCGTAACGAACACATTCCAGAAACCCATGTTCTGGTTCGAGAACGGGTGACGGCGGCTCATTGCCGGGTCCGCATGTACGCGAGCGTCGGCTGTTCGGCTGAACCGACGCCATCCGAACATCGCAGCGGTGGCGCTGGCCAACAAGAACGTGCGCACCGTCTGGGCGCTGCTAGTGTGCTGTCCCGTGAATTAACTGGCATAAATATTGCATGCCCTTGCGGTATCTTTGGGAGGGAGATACCGCGATGGCGACAGGGGCAGACCGAAGGCGGATTTGGTGTTGAGCGAGACGAGCGGATGCAGTTGACGTCGATTGCGCGCTCCCGCTCGCTGCCGGCCGCGCTGAGCGAGCGAGCGCGCATCGTGCTGGCAGCGCCGAGGGCGAGGCCAACAGCGCGATCGCCGCAGCGGCTGCAGCTGACCAAGGCGCACGGTGGGCAAGTGGCGCCAGCGCTTCCTCGAGCGCCGCTCGATGGGCTCTACGACGAACGTGCGGCCCGGCAAGCCGCGCTCGATCGATGACGAGCGCGTGGCCGAGTTGATCAACAAGACCTTGCATACCAAGCCCGCGGACGGCGCCACGCACTGGAGCGTGCGCACGGTCGCCGCCGAGACCGGCGATCTCCAAGACCAGCGTGCACCGCTACTTCAAGCTCTTGGGCCTGCAGCCGCACCGCACCGAGCAGCTTCAAGCTCTCCACCGATCCGTTCTTCATCGAGAAGCTGCGCGATGTCGTGGGGCTGTATCTGAGCCCGCCCGACAACGCGCTGGTGCTGTGCGTGGACGAGAAGAGCCAGTGCCAGGCGCTCGAGCGCACCCAGCCGATGCTGCCGATGGGCCTGGGCTACGTCGAAGGCGTCACCCACGACTACGTGCGCCATGGCACGACCACGCTGTTTGCCGCGCTCAACGTGCTCAACGGCGCGGTGCTGGCCACCTGCAAGCCGCGGCACCGCCACCAGGAGTTTCTGTCGTTCCTGCGCGAGATCGACAAGGCCGTGCCGGCCGATCTGGACATCCACTGCATCCTCGACAACTACGCACGCCACAAGCATCCCAAGGTCAAGGCCTGGCTGGCGAGCCCGGCCGCGCTGGCACATGCACTTCATCCCGACCTACAGCTCCTGGCTCAATCAGGTCGAGCGCTTCTTCGCGCTGATCACCGACAAGGCCATCCGCCGCGGCTCCTTCACCAGCGTCAAGCAGCTGGTGCAGCGCATCGACCAGTTCGTCGCCCACTACAACCGAGCCGCAGCCCTTCATTGGACCGCCACCGCTGACTCCATCCTCGCAAAGCTTCAACGACTTTGCTCACGTATCAGCGGGACAGGACACTAGCTCACGGGCGTCATGAACTGAAGACCTGGCAAGCCGGGGGGCGTCCCATGTACGGTCATCCACCGGTTCGAATCCGGCGTCCGTAATCTCACCCCGGCAATAGCTCTTGACGACCATGGCAAGTGGCAACCCATCGGCGTCGAGCCGAGGTCGATAGCCAATGGAAGAGCCCCACGCAGAGCGCGCCTGACGCACACGCATCCACGAGCGCGACTGCTGCGTATGAGGACGGGACGGCGCGCGCGAGCGCCGTCGACGACCACCGCCACCGGCGGGTCATCACCTTCGACCGCCGAGCCTCGGCGGCCCCTGCCATACCACTGCTTCAGGAGTTGCAAATGCCTCTTTGTCACCACCCGTTGCGGATCCCCCATGCAACAGCGCCGCCCGATGCGCCTGCTCTTCGCCGCTGCCGGCGCCGCGGCTGCCTTGGCCGTGCAATCGCTACCTGCCCGCGCCGCCCATGTCGGCGGGGCGCTCGACCCCGTCAGCATCGTGGAGATCGCCACCAGCCAGCGTCTGACTGCGTTCGGGCTCACGGCGGATCAACAACTCGTGCGCTTTCGGGTAGCCAATCCGGCGCACCATCGCGTGGTCGGGACGATCTCAGGGCTGAATGCGGACACGGCGATCGTCGGCATCGACTTTCGCGTGCAGGACGGCAAGCTCTACGGGGTCGGAAACGCCGGCGGCATCTACACCATCGACACGGAGTCCGCGATCGCCGCCCGCGTCTCCCAGTTGACCGTGCCGCTGAACGGCGCGCCGTTCGGTGTCGACTTCAACCCCGCGGCCAACGCACTGCGCATCGTCAGCGATGCGGGCCAGAACCTGTCGCACAGCATCGACGCCAACACGACCACGGCACAAACGGCGCTGACCTTCCCGGGCCGCACCGCCTTCGCCGTGACCGGCGCCGCGTACGTGAACAACGATCTCGACGTCTCAACCGCCACGACGCTGTTCGACATCGACCCTGTCAACAATGTGGTCGCGATTCAGTCGCCGCCCGCAGGTGGCGTGCTGGTGACTGCCGGTGCACTCGGCGTCGATGCCGACGCGCCGGTCGGCTTCGACATTTATTCGACCGTGCGCGATGGCTTGGCGGTGCGCAACACGGGCTTCGCGACGCTGACGGCCAGTGGCCAGAGCGGGCTGTACATCGTGAACCTGCTCACCGGCCAAGCCAGGCTCCTGGGCGAGTTCAACACGCGCGTGGTCGATCTCGCGCTGCCGCTGAACCAGTGAGCTGGCTCAAGCGCCGTTCCGGCGGACCACCAGCATCGAGCTCCCGCTCGAGCAGGCTCGCGTTGAGCTACGGTGCGGGCTAGCCGGTGCGGGCGACAAACATGTCCAGTGACGCGGGTAGAGCATCGGGTCATGGGAGCCGGTGGGCACGTCCGGGGTGGCCTCGGCACCGCCCGCCGGTGTCAGCTCCCGGTCGAACCTCCGCGTTGCTGCATCTGTTCATAGGGGCGGGTCTGCTCGGTGTGGCGCGTGCGTACCGCAAGACGCAGAAGGCGGGGTCGTGTAGTCTGTTTCCAAACACGCAGGCAGCGTGTAGTAGAGCGATGGGGAGGAGCGCGGTCGTGCTCTCGATCATCAGCAGTTGAGCGGGAGCAGCGGCGATGTTTCAGCGACGACGGGTGAGTTGCGGGGCGGTTCGAGTACGTGTGGGCAAGCGGCCTCTTCCCTGGCACTCATTACGGCTGGACTTTTCGCGTTAGGCGACGCGCGCGCTGTTGTCAGTTTCTCCACAGCCATCTCGGATCCTGCCGCCCAAGCCACGCCCTACTACTCGAGCATATCGTCTGCGATAGACGCGTCCCTGGGCAGTTGGAGCTCCTACCTCTCAGGGTCAGCTGCTCTTTCGATCGAAGTCGAAATCACCAGCAGCGTTCCTCGGGCTGCGAGCGGCTCCGTCACCAGCGGCTTCGTGGAAAGCAGGGGAGGCTTCAACGTTTTCGAGCAGGGTGCAGCGTTCGAGATCCGAACTGGAATAGACCCCAATGGCTCAGCGCCGGACGTGCGGATCCAGCTCAACCCTGGCTATTTGTCTGACGAACTCTGGTTCGATCCAGACCCTCTCTCACGTACAGCCGCCATTGCGCCAGATAGGACTGACGCGGTGTCGGTCTTTCTTCATGAGTTGGGCCACGCATTCGCGTTCAACGGCTGGGGTGATCTGACAACAGGCGCGCTCCCAGCAGATTACGAGTCAACGTGGGACATGCTGACTGTCTTTGATGGGAGCAGGCTTTTCTTTCAGGGTCCGGCAGCGATTCAAGCGTATGGTGGGCCTCGTACCGATCACCACGGGCAACAATTTCCATATCGGTAATGCTGCTGATCCTGGCTCCGACCTGGTGCCTGATCTCATGAATGGAGTGGGGCTCTTTCGGGGCACGCGCTACTCCATCTCGCCCCTTGACCTCGCGATGATGCAAGACATGGGCGTGGAGCTAGCTCCCGGAGTTCTCGTCGTTCCGGAGCCGGAGACCTACCTTCTGATGCTGCCGAGCCTAGGCTTGCTCGCCTTGGTTGTAGGTCGAACAGCAAGAGCCAAGCGCTGCCGGCGGTTGACCACCGGATAAGGCGCATCCGATAGCACCCAACCACGCGCGCGCCTCCGGGCGACTCGTCATCTCGGCCG
>CAWFBJ010000002.1:0-293863 GCA_963814055.1 uncultured Alphaproteobacteria bacterium | reverse complement strand
GATGTATTGCTCGCCTTGCAAATCGAGCACGCGAACTTCGTACCGGCGTTGGCCCGTGCTGCATCCGTAGGCACGCGGTGTCGCGGATCGGATGAAACCAGTTCGCGCATGAGTGTCGGCTGGTAGAGCCGCGCGTCGAGGCAAGACGAAATTGTCACTGGACCGTCGCCACAAGACACTCCAATATCGCCGCCGTGTCGGTCCGACAATCCGACACGCGGCGCGACAACGCGCCCAACAATAAGACCACAGGGAGAGAATCCGTCGTCCATGGTTGCGGCAGTCGCTATGCGCGCCGCCCCCGGCACGAGCGGGAACGCGCTGCTGAGCGTGCGGAACGTCTCGGTCCGCTTCGGCGGCATCGTCGCGCTCGACGGCGTCTCGCTTCGACGTCGCGCCGGGCCAGATCGCCGGGCTGATCGGCCCCAACGGCGCCGGCAAGACCACGCTCTTCAATTGCCTGTCGCGGCTCTACGTCCCCAACGAGGGCGACATCCTGTTCGACGGCCGCTCGATCCTCGCCGAGCCGCGCCACGCCATCCCCGAGCTCGGCATCGGCCGCACCTTCCAGAACGTGGCGCTGTTCGACCGCATGAGCGTGCTCGACAACGTCAAGGTCGGCTGCCACAGCCGCACCGTCGACCGGCTTCCTCACCAACGCGCTGCGCCTGCCGCAGCGGCGAGGCCGAGGAGCGGCGCATCACCGAGCGCGCGCGCGAGCTGATCGCCTTCATGGACCTGAAGCCGTTCGCGCATCTGCCGGCCGGCGGCCTGCCGTTCCCGGTGAAGAAGCGCGTCGAGCTCGCGCGCGCGCTCGCCGGCAGCCCGAAGCTGCTGCTGCTCGACGAGCCGGCCGCCGGCCTCAACCACGACGAGGTCGACGCGCTGCGCGGCCAGATCCGCCGCATCCGCGACACGCAGAACGTCACGGTGCTGCTGGTCGAGCACCACATGAGCCTGGTGATGTCGGTCTCCGACAAGGTCGTCGCCATCGACTTCGGCAGAAGATCGCCGAAGGCACGCCGGCCGAGGTGCAGAAGCATCCCGGACGTGATCCGGGCCTATCTGGGCACGGGGGCCTGAACGCGCATGGCGCTGCTCGAGGTCGAGGGTCTCAAGGCGTACTACGGGCAGACGCAGGCGCTGCACGGCGTCAGCTTCGCGCTCGAGCAGGGCGGCATCACCACGCTGCTCGGCGCCAACGGCGCCGGCAAGACCACCACGCTGCGCTCGCTCTGCGGCATGGTGCGCACCGAAGGCGCCATCCGCTTCGACGGCCGAGCCGATCGCCGGCAGGGCCACCGAAGACATCGTGCGCCTCGGCGTCGGCCACGTGCCCGAGGGCCGCGGCACCTTCACCAACCTCACCGTCGACGAGAACCTGCGCGTCGCCGCCTACACGCGGCAGCGACAAGGCGCGCCGTCGCAGCGCGACCTCGAGATGGTGTTCGAGTACTTCCCGCATCCTCAAGGCGCGCGTCGGCCAGCAGGCCGGCACGCTCTCGGGCGGCGAGCAGCAGATGCTGGCGATCAGCCGCGCGCTGATGCTGGGGCCGCGCCTGATGCTGCTCGACGAGCCCTCGTTCGGCCTGGCGCCGCTGATCGTGCAGGAGATCTTCCGCATCATGCGCCGCATCAACACCGAGGCGAAGGTGAGCATGCTGCTGGTGGAGCAGAACGCGGCGCTGGCGCTCGAGCTCGCCGACCACGCCTACGTGCTCGAGACCGGCCGCGTGGTGATGTCGGGCAAGGCCGCCGACATCAAGAGCGACGAGGCGATCCGCAAATCCTATCTCGGCTACTGAGGCAGGACCGCATGGAGCAGCTCATCCAGCAGGTCGCCGCCGGCCTCGCCAACGGCGCCATCTACGCCTGCCTCGCGCTGGCGCTGGTGATGATCTTCGTCTCCACCGACCACATCAATTTCGCGCAGGGCGAGATGGCGATGTTCAGCGCCTACATCTGCTGGCAGCTGCTGCAATGGGGCATGAACTTCTGGATCGCGCTGCCGCTGACGATGGCGCTGTCTCGTTCGTGCTCGGCGTCGGCATCGAGCGCATCGATCCTGCGCCCGCTGCACAACGCGCCGGTGCTGTCCGTGGTGGTCGTGTTCATCGGCCTGCTCACCATCTTCCACGCGCTCGCGGGCGGCATCTGGACCCACACGATCAAGGCCGTTCCCTCGCCCGTTCCCGCAGGGTCCCGTTCGCCGGCTCGGGCTACATCGGCGCCGCACCAGCTCGGCATGATCGTGGTGACGCTCGTGCATGCTGCTGGCGCTGTTCGCGTTCTTCCGCTTCACGCCGCTCGGGCCTCGCCATGCGCGCCGCGGCGCAGAACCCCGACTCGGCGCGCCTCGCCGGCATCCGCGTCGACTGGATGCTGGCGCTGGGCTGGGGCCTTGCCGCGGCGATCGGCGCGGTGGCCGGCATGATGGTCGCGCCGGCCGTCTATCTCGACCCCAACATGATGGCGGGCATCCTGCTCTACGGCTTTGCCGGCGCGCTGGTCGGCGGCATCGCCAGCCCGGGCGGCGCGGTGGTCGGCGGCTTCATCGTCGGCGTGCTCGAGAACGTGCTCGCCTACTTCGGCAACGTGCTCGAGCGAGCGACGGGCGTCTATCTCGTCGGCAACGGCGAGAAGCTGACCGTGGCGCTGATCATCGTCATCACCGTGCTGACGCTGCAAGCCGAGCGGCCTGTTCGGCCATGTCACCGTGAAGCGGGTCTGAGCCATGGCCGACCACCGCATCCACCCCGGCTGCCGTCGCGCGGCTCGCGACCGGCCTCGCTCTGGCGCTACCGCTACTGGCTGCTGCTGGTCGTCGTTGCCGCTGCTGCTGATCGCCGGCGGCAAGGCCGGCCTGGTCAGCAACTTCCAGTTCCTGCAGCTCACCCTGATGCTCGTCTACGCGATCGCGGTGCTGGGCCTCATCCTGCTCACCGGCTTCAACGGCCAGATCTCGCTCGGGCACGGCGCGTTCTTCGCCATCGGCGCCTACACCGCGGCGATCCTGATCGACCAGGCCGGCTGGCCGTACTGGGCGACGCTGCCGGTCGCCGGCGCTCATGTGCTTCGTCGTCGGCTACCTGTTCGGGCTGCCCGCGCTGCGGCTCGAAGGCCACTACCTGGCGCTCGCCACCTTCGCGCTCGCCGTGGCCATGCCGCAGATGCTCAAGTACAAGCACATCGAGCCGCTCACCGGCGGCGTGATGGGCATCAACGTCTTCAAGTCCGATCCGCCGTTCGGGCTGCCGCTCAGCACCGACCAGTGGATGTTCCTGGTGGTGCTGGCGCGTCGCCGTCGCTGATGTTCTGGATCGCGCGCAACCTGCTCGACAGCCGCACCGGCCGCGCGCTGATCGCCATCCGCGACCACCCGATGGCGGCGAGCACGATGGGCATCAACATCGCGCACTACAAGTCGGTGATGTTCGGCATCAGCGCGCTCTACACCGGCATCGCCGGCGCGCTGCACGGCATCATCTTCGAGTTCGTCGTCGCCCGACAGCTTCCGCTTCGAGCTGTCGATCGCCATCCTGGTCGGCGCCGTGGTCGGCGGCATCGCCTCGCTGCCCGGCGCGGTCATCGGCGGCGTGTTCGTCCAGGTCATCGAGAAGTACGCCGATGCGCTTACGCAGAAGATCTCGGCGGCGGTGCACCTGCCGCTCGAGCTGGAGCCCTGGCTGATCTACGGCATCGCCCTGATCGTCCTCATGTACACCATGCCGATGGGCATTGCCGGCGGCATGGCGCGCGCTGTGCGAGGCGCTTCAAGAGATCGTGACGGCGCCCAGCCGCTCACGGTGCATTGAACTGGCAACATGGAGGAACGCACATGATGAATGTCACGAAGCTGCTGCTGGCGGGAGCGGCGCACTCGCGCTGGCCCTGACGGCCAGCTCCGGCCAGCGCGCAGAAGAAGTACGACGACGGCGCGTCCGACACCGAGATCAAGATCGGCAACACCAACCCCTATTCGGGCCCTGCCTCGGCCTACGGCACGATCGGCAAGGCCATCGAGGCCTACTTCAAGATGGTCAACGACAAGGGCGGCATCAACGGCCGCAAGATCAACTTCATCTCCTACGACGACGGCTACGCGCCGCCCAAGACGGTGGAGATGGTGCGCAAGCTGGTGGAAGAGGACAAGGTGCTGTTCGTCTTCCAGACGCTCGGCACGCCGTCCAACACGGCCATCCACAAGTACCTGAACGGCAAGAAGGTGCCGCAGCTGTTCGTGGCCACCGGCGCCTCAGTGGGGCAAGCCCAAGGACTTCCCGTGGACCATGGGCTGGCAGCCCGACTACCAGACCGAAGGCGCCATCTACGCCAAGCACATCCTGGCCAACGTGAAGGACGCCAAGATCGCCGTCCTTATGCAGAACGACGACTACGGCAAGGACTACTTCAACGGCTTCAAGGCAGGGTCTCGGCAAGGACGCCGACAAGATCGTGCAGGTTGCGACCTACGAGGTGGCCGACCCGACGGTCGACAGCCAGATCATCGCGCTCAAGAACTCCGGCGCCAACGCCTTCTTCAACATCACCACGCCCGAAGTTCGCGGCGCAGGCGATCAAGAAGGCCGCCGAGATCGGCTGGAAGCCGGCGCACTACCTCAACAACGTGTCGGCCTCGGTCGGCGCGGTCATGAAGCCTGCCGGCTTCGAGCACGGCCAGGGCATCCTGACGGCCGCCTACATCAAGGATCCCACCGACCCGCAGTGGGCACAAGGACGCCGACATGCTCGCCTGGAACGCCTTCATGGATAAGTACTATCCCGGCGGCGACAAGACGAGCACGTTCCACGCCTACGGCTATGCGGTGACGCACGACCGCTGGTCCAGGTGCTCAAGCAGTGCCGGCGACAATCTCACGCGCGAGAACGTCATGAAGCAGGCCGCCAGCCTGAAGGACGTCGAGATGCCGCTGCTGCTGCCCGGCATCAAGATCAACACCAGCGCGACCGACTTCTATCCGATCCAGTCGGTGCAGCTGCCGCGCTTCAAGGGCGAGACCTTCGAGCTGTTCGGCGACATCCTCTCCGGCGAGTGCCGAGATAGCCAGTCGCGCTGCCGGCCGCCGCTGGCCGGCAGCCGCGTGCAGCCATGCGCCCTTTACAAACCGCCCATCGGGCATACCTTGCCCGGTGGGCTTTTGCGCATTGAGGTGGAGACTGCGCAGCGCAATGACACCGCCACCGCGTCGCCGTTCTCGGCCAGCCTCGTCAGCGGCGAGCGCGCGCTCGCCGCCGCCGCCTTCGACGAGCGCGTTGCGCGCGCCGCCTCGGGCTTCGCGGCGCTGGGCCTGGAGCCGCGGCGACTGCGCCGCGCTGCTGCTGCGCAACGATTTCGCATTCCTGGAGGCCTCGCTCGCCGCCGTGCGGCTCGGCGCCTACGCCGTGCCGATCAACTGGCACTTCAAGGCCGACGAAGTCGCCTACGTGCTGGCCGACTGCGGCGCCAAGGTGCTGGTGGCGCACGCCGACCTGCTGGCCGGCGTCGCGGACGCCATTCCCGCCGGCGTGAAGGTGCTGGTGGTCGAGACGCCGCCGGAGATCGCCGCGCGCCTACGGCATCGCCGCCGGACAGGCGGCGCCGCTGCCGGGCGCCACCGAGTGGGACACCTGGCTCGCGGGCCAGGATCTCTGGCAGGGCGCCGCCGCTGCCGCAGACCTCGAGCATGATCTACACGTCCGGCACCACCGGCCGGCCCAAGGGCGTGCGCCGCCAGCCGCTCACCGCCGAGCTCGAAGCGCGCATGGCCGACTACCGCGAGCGCGTCTACGGCCTCAAGCCCGGCGTGCGCACCATGATCCCGGGCCCGCTCTACCACTCCGCGCCCAACGCGTTCGCGCTGCGCGCCGCCCGCGTCGCGAGCCTGATCGCGCTGATGCCGCGCTTCGATCCGGAGGCCTTCCTGGCGCTGGTGGAGCAGCACCGCATCGAGGCCATGTTCATGGTGCCGACCATGTTCGTGCGGCTGCTCAAGCTGCCCGCCGAAGTGCGCGGCCGCTACGACCTCTCGTCGCTGAAGTTCGTCATGCACGCGGCCGCGCCCTGCCCGATGGAGATCAAGCGGGCGATGATCGACTGGCTGGGGCCGGTGATCCACGAGTTCTACGGCAGCACCGAGTCGGGCGCCGTCACCGTGGTCGACAGCCAGAGTGGCTGGAGCGGCCGGGCACGGTGGGCCGGCCGGTGCAGGGCGGCGCGGTGCGCATCTACGACGACGCCGGCAAGCGGCTGGGCGCCGGGCGAGGTCGGCGAGGTCTACACGCGGCTCGAGTTCCTGCCCGAGTTCACCTACCACCAGCTGCCCGAGAAGCGCGCCGAGATCGACCGCGAGGGCTTCATCACCAGCGGCGACGTCGGCTACCTCGACGAGGCCGGCTACCTGTTCCTGTGCGACCGCAAGCGCGACATGGTGATCTCGGGCGGCGTCAACATCTATCCCGCCGAGATCGAGGCGGTGCTGATCAACTGCCCGGGCGTGAAGGACTGCGCCGTGTTCGGCATCCCCGACGGCGAGTTCGGCGAGGCGCTGATGGCGGTGATCGAGCCGCAGCCCGGCGTCCCGCCGCCCTCGATCGCGGACGTGCGCGCCTACCTGGCGCAGCACCTCGCCGGCTACAAGGTGCCCAAGCGCATCGAGTTCGGCCGCGACCTGCCGCGCGAGGACAGCGGCAAGATCTTCAAGCGCCGCCTGCGCGACCCCTACTGGGCGAATGCGGGGCGGGCGATTTGACGGTTGCGTCATCCCGGCACTCTGGCCTCCCGGCACTCGGGGTGCCGGGAGCCACAAGCAGGCCGTCAGCGCGGCAGTCGCGTAGCCCGACGCGTAGGGCACCTGCGATGTTCCCGGACACGGGCTCACGCGCGCATGCCGGGATGACAGGCTACTCCCCATGCCGCCCGATCACCGAGATCGAGCACACGTTCTGGTGCGGGAAGCCGCCGAGGTTGTGGGTGAGGCCGTAGCGCGGCATCTTCTGGCGCTGGCGCGGGCCGGCCTTGCCCTGCATCTGCAGGTAGATCTCGTAGATCATGCGCATGCCCGACGCGCCGATCGGATGGCCGAAGCACTTCAGGCCGCCGTCGATCTGGCAGGGCATCTTGCCGTCGGCATCGTAGAAGCCGTCGAGCACGTCCTTGATGGCGCCGCCCTCGGGCGACACGTAGAGGTCCTCCATCGTCACCAGCTCGGTGACGGAGAAGCAGTCGTGCACCTCGATCAGGTCGATCTCCTCGCGCGGCTTCTCGATGCCGGCCTCCTTGTAGGCGCGCTTGGAGGCGATGCGCGTGGTGGCGAAATAGCTGCCGTCCCAGGAGTTGTGCGAGGCCTCCGTGCCGTTCGACACCGAGAGCTGCAGCGCCTTCACCGAGATGAGGTCCTTCTTGCCGAGGCTCCTGGCGATCTCGGGCGTGGTGACGATGGCGCAGGCCGAGCCGTCGCTGACGCCGCAGCAGTCGAACAGGCCCAGCGGCTCGGCGATCATCGGCGCCTCGCAGCACGTTCTCCATGGTGATCTTGTTGGTGAGATGCGCCTTGGCGTTGCGGTTGCCGTTGTCGTGGCTCTTGACCGAGATGTGCGCCATCGCGCGCTTGAGGTCTTCGGGCTTCTTGTTGTGCTTGGCGCGATAGGCGGCGGCGAGCTGGGCGAACGAGCCCGGCGCCGACAGGTTCGGCCAGTACATGGAGTTGAGCGCGCCGCGGCCGCGCTGCGGCAGGCCGCCGTAGCCGGTGTCCTTGAGCTTCTCCACGCCGAGCGCCAGCGCGATGTCGGCCGCGCCCGAGGCCACGGCATAGACCGCGCCGCGGAAGGCTTCGGTGCCGCTGGCGCAGTAGTTCTCCACGCGCGTCACCGGGATGTAGGGCAGCCGCAGCGCCACGGCCAGCGGCACGCCCGACTTGCCGACGTGCTGCTCCTCGATGGCGGTGGCCAGCCACGCCGCCTCGATCTGGTTCTTCTCGATGCCGGCGTCGGCGATGGCCTCCTCGAAGGCCTCCACCATCAGGTCGTCGGCCTCCTTGTCCCAGCGCTCGCCGAACTTGGAGCAGCCCATGCCGAGGATCGCGACCTTGTCTCTGATTCCGGTGGCCATGCGTTTCTCCTTCAGGCAGTTCGATTCACGCTGCATATCGCTGCCGCGATATTCCACGATCCGATACTCAGGCTTTGCCGGCTGATCGGCCGGCGCAGCTTTCCAATAGTAGCGCGTGAAGCCGCGCTGGGGGTCGTATTCCTTGATGCGGAACATCATGCGCATGGGCGCCGCCACGTCCACGGTCGCCGCATCCGCGTCGGTGAAGTCGATCATCACGCGCCCGCCCTGCTCGAACACCACCATGCCGTAGTAGTGCGGCGGGTCGGGCGAGTAGGTGAGGCGGTCGGCCGTGTAGGACTGCACCTTGGAGGGCGTGTCGGCGAACGGATGGTCCTCCTGCGTGTGGAACGCGTTGCAGTTGGGGTTCACGCACACCTTCGACTTGGGGAACTGCAGCGTGCCGCATTTCTTGCACTGCGCCGCCGATGAAGCCCGTCAGCATGCGCCGGTTGCGGTAGAGCGAGGACAGCGGCGTCGCCTTGTCGACGTCGGCGCGCATGCCGCGCTCGATGGCGACGAGATCGTTGAAGGACAGGAACTTGCCGTAGTTGGTCTCTTCCTTGCGCCGCGCCAGATGGCCCTTGACGCCGCGCCGGGGCGCGAGCTTGGCCAGGTTCTCGGTCGCCTCGAACAGCAGGGCGTCGCAGCCCTGGCCGAAGCCGACGACCAGGATCTTGTCGCCGGGCTTGGCCTCCTCCAGCGCGTGCGCCAGCATCACGAGCGGATGCGCCGCACCGGTCTCGCCGCACACGGTGTGCAGGTTGTCGCGCACGGCCGTGTCGGGCATGCCGGCCTTCTTGGCGATGCCCGCCGCCACCCGCGGCAGCACGCACGGCATGGCGAAGTGGGCGATGTCGGCGGGCTTCACGTCGGTCGCCTTGAACAGGTCGGCCAGCGCCGCCGGCACGATCTTGTTGTAGCCCTCGTCGCGGATCCAGCGCTCCTCCCAGGTGTAGTCGAACTCGAAGCCCTCGCCGCGGAAGTGGTCGACGAAATCGACCGTGCGGCTGGCGTGGGCGACGAGCTTCGCCACCACCGGCCCGGTGCCGACCAGCAGGGCGGCCGCGCCGTCGCCGGCCTGCAGCTCCAGCGGGCTCGCGGTCCTGGTGCGCCGCTTCTCGGCGGCCACCACCAGCACCGGCCCGGCGCCGCCGCGCGCCATCTGCAGCGCGGTGATCAGCCCCGAGGTGCCGGCGCGCTGCGAGGCGGTGAGGTCCTGCGCATTGACGTTCGGCTTCAGGTTCAGCGCCTCGACGATGATGCCGGCGTTCAGCCGGTCCTCGAACGGCAGGGTCGTCGAGGCGAACGACGAGCGACGCACGGCGCCGCGATCCTGGCCGGTGAGGCAGTCGCGCGCGGCCTCCACGGCCATGGTGACGGAGTCCTCGTCCCAGTTGCACATGGTGCGCTCGCCCTTGGCGAGGCCCTTGAGGCCGGGATTGAACCAGGCGTTGGCCTCCGCCACCGCCTTGCGCGACAGCCGCAGCCGCGGCAGGTACGCGCCGAATGCGAGGATGCCGACTTCGTTCTTTTCAGCCATCGATCGAACCTTCTCCATTGTCATCCCGGCCTTGGGTCGAGCGGAGCAGCCATGGCCCAGAGCGCAACATCGTGGTAGCCTGTCGACCATGATCGGCCCTGGGCTCCCGCGATCAGTCGCTTCGACGCGCAAGCCGGGATGACAGCGTCACTACAGCGGCTCCCAGTTGAACACGTCCGCCGAGCGGTCGAGCGGATAGAGCGCGCTCTTGAACGCCGGCAGCATGGTCTCGGCGATGCTCTGCGGCGTCCAGCCGCCATCCTTGTGCGCCACGCGCAGGGGCCGCGACTGGCTCATCAGGAAGATCTCGTCCTTGCGCACGGCGAAGATCTGCCCCGTCACGTCCTTGGAGAGGTCGCTGGCCAGAAACACGCAGATCGGCGCGATCTTGGAGGCCGTCATGGTGTTCTGGATGCGCTCGACGCGCGCCTTTTCCTCCGGCGTGGTGGTCGGAATGGTGCCGATCAGCCGCGACCAGGCGAACGGCGACACGCAGTTGGAGCGCACGTTGAACCGCGCCATGTCGAGCGCGATCGACTTGGACAGCCCGACGATGCCGAGCTTGGCGGCGGCATAGTTGGCCTGGCCGAAGTTGCCGACCAGCCCCGAGGTCGACGTGAAGTGGACGAAGGAGCCCGACTCCTGCTCCTTGAAGTAGGGCGCGGCGGCCTTCGACATGTAGAAGGCGCCGTAGAGGTGCACCTTGATGACCGCATCCCAGTCCACCGCGCTCATGCGGTGGAAGATGCGGTCGCGCAGGATGCCGGCGTTGTTCACCACGCAGTCGATGCGGCCGAAGTTGTCGATCGCCGTCTTGATGATGCGCTCGGCGCCCTGCGGGTCGGCCACGCTGTCGCCGTTGGGGACCGCCGTGCCGCCGGCCTTCTTGATCTCGGCCACCACCTGCTCGGCGACGCTGAGATCGGCACCCTCGCCCTCGGCCGAGCCGCCCAGGTCGTTGACCACGACCTTGCCGCCCTCGCTGGCGGCCAGCGTCGCGATCTCCTTGCCGATGCCGCGCCCGGCGCCGGTCACGACCATGACCTTGCCCGCGAGGCAACCCCCTTGAGCCATGCATTCCTCCGACCTGCCGTTTTTCTTGCGCCGACAGTCGCACCGCCGTCGCGCAACGTCAATTTATTGTCCGATTGTCAGACGATCGACCCATGTGCACAATATACCAACTAGCGCGCGGCAAGCTGCGGGCTCATGGGCGTAGGTAGGCGTAGGAACTGAAATGACCCAGGTAACCGCCAGGTTCGAGCGGATCAAGGCGCGGCCGGCCTACGAGCTGGTCGCCGACGAGATCGAGCAGAAGATCCTCACCGGCGCTCTGCGCCCCGGCGACCCGATCGGCACCGAATCCGAGCTGGTCAAGCAGTTCGGCGTCAACCGCTCGACCGTGCGCGAGGGCATCCGGCTGCTGGAGCAGTCGGGCCTGGTCGCGCGGGAGGCCAGCCGCCGCCTCTCGGTCGCCGTGCCGCACTACCACGGGCTCGCCACGCGCATGAGCCGCGCGCTCATCCTGCAGCAGGTGACGTTCCGCGAGCTCTATCACACCTCCCGCGCGCTGGGGCCGGGGTCGATCGATCAGGCCATGGACAACCGGACCGAGGCCGATCTGGAGGCGCTGGAGGCCAACCTCGCCCGCACGCGCGAGATGCAGCACGATGCGCCTGCCGTGGCCGAGCTCGATGCCGAGTTTCACAAGCTGCTGGATGCCGCCACCCACAATCGCGTGCTGCAGCTCGCCAAGGAGCCCGTGAGCATCCTGGTCCGGCCGACCACGGCGCACATCATCACCAACAATCCCGGCGGCATCCCCCGGCTGATCGAGGCGCACACGCACATCGTCGACGCCCTGCGCCGGCGCGACCGCGAGAAGGGGCGGCTGTGGGTCGACCGGCACCTGCGCGACTGGAAGGCCGGGTTCGAGCGCTCGGGCCGCGACCTCGACAGCCCGGTCGATGCCATCACGCGTTTCGAGCAGACAGGCGAGCCAAACTAGCCGGCCGGCCCACCGAAGCGCGTACCGCTAGGCGACGCGTCCGCCGAGTTCGTCCTCGATGTGGATGCGAATGATGTCCTCGAAGCTCGGATCCGGCTTGAAGCCGAGCTCCAGCGCGCGCTTGGCGGCGAACTTGCGCGGCCAGCCGGCGACGATCTGCTCGATGAACGGATCGGGCTCGCGGCGGATGCGGGCCGCGACCTTGTCGCCGGCCACCTTCTTCAGCGCCGCGATCTGCTCGCCCACCGTGACGGCCAGCCCGGCATGGTCAGCGCCCGCCGCGGACCGACCTTGGCCGTGTCGATGGTCGCCGCATGGCGCATGAACTCCACCGCCGCGCGCGGCGAAGCGTGCCAGTGCATCACGCTCTCGGAGACCGGCAGCACGGCCTCCTGGCCCGCCAGCGGCTCGCGCATGATGTTGGAGAAGAAGCCGGACGCCGCCTTGTTGGGCTTGCCGGGGCGCACGCAGATGGTGGGCAGCCGCAGGCTGATCCCGTCGAGGAACCCCTTGCGGCTGTAGTCGGAGACCAGCAGCTCGCAGATGTTCTTCTGCGTGCCGTAGGAGGTGAGCGGCGTGTTGAAGAACTCGTCGCCGATGGCCTCGGGGAACGGCGCCCCGAACACGGCAATCGAGCTGGCAAACACCAGGCGCGGCTTGTGCGGCCGGCATGGCGCACCGCTTCCAGCAGGCTGCGCGTGCCGTCCATGTTGATGCGATAGCCCTTGTCGAAGTCCTGCTCCGCCTCGCCTGAGACGATGGCCGCGAGGTGGAAGATCGTATCGGGCTTGTCGGCAACCAGCTTGCCCGCTTCGCCCGGGGCAGGTAGATCGCCGGTTACAACTTTCACCGGCATCTTCGCGCCGCGGGGACGCTCGCCGGCACCACGTCGTACAGGGCGAGGCTGAAATGGCGCCGCCGAGCTCGCCGTCCCTGGCCAGCCGCTCGCGAGCTTGCGGCCGATCATGCCCGCGCCGCCGATGATGAGAACTTTCATGGATGTTTCCCTAGTTTGTTCCTGCAACCGCCCTGTCCCCGTGGTGAACCTGTCGAACCACGGCTGGCGCGCTTGGCCGGCCCTCGACAAGCTCAGGACGAGGATAGGCCGCGGACAGCGGTTCATGACGTTATCCCAGCGACACTCCGCACGCCGCCGCCCATTTCAGGCCTTCGACCGTGCCGCGCCGCGGCCGGTATTCGCAGCCGACCCAGCCGTTGTAGCCGCTGGCGTCGATCTCCTTGAACAGCCAGCGTAGTTGAGTTCGCCGGCATCCGGCTCGCCGCGGTCGGGCGGACTGGCGATCTGGTAGTGGCGGGTGAGGGCCGCGTACTCCTTGAGCGCTACGGCCACGTCGCCCTCCTCGACCTGGCGGTGATAGATGTCGAACTGCAGGCCGAGGTTGGGCTCGCCCACCTCGTGGATGATGGCGCGCGCCTTCGGCGAGCTTGTTGAGGAAGTAGCCGGGAATATCGCGGCGGTTGATCGGCTCGATCACGAGGCTCACGCCGGCACCGGCGGCCTTGCGCGCCGCCCTCCTGAGGTTGGCGACGAACGTCTCGCGCCGCGCACCCTGATGCACCAGACCCGCCATGACGTGGATCAGCTTGCAGCCGGTGGCTTCCGCGTAGCTCAGTGCCATGCCAGATCGGCATCGAAATCCTTTTCACGGCCGGCAAGCGCCGAGCGCCCGCGCTCCCCCGCGGCTGCGTCGCCGGCGGGGGTGTTGAACAGGGCCAGCGTCAGGCCGTTGGCCTTGAGGCGGGCCGCGACCTCGGCGGCAGGCGCCTCATAGGGGTTGCCGATCTCCACGGCCTTGAAGCCCGCCTTCGCCGCCGCCTCGAAGCGGTCGAGGAACGGCAGCTCGGTGAACAGGAAATTCAGGTTGGCGGAGAAACGGGGCATGCAGTTCGAACTCAGGTTGCGATCAAAGCGCCTATGCCTGCCTGTCCAACGCAGACATGCGCGCGCCCCAAGACGCCCCCGCCACCCCAAGCCAAGGCACACGACCATGACGATAAGCATGCACAAGCCGAGGCCGCTCATCATCAGGTTGTCCGTTCTGGAGCACCACAGCTCCCGCGCAAGGCATTGGTTTGAGATGAGCCCGGCAAGGACAAGCCCATGAAACAGGACCATCCAAGCCGCGAACACTAGCAGGAGATAGAGTACGATTATCGTGATGCGTCGAGAAAACGACGGCATGCCGGGGCTCGAGAGCTCCATGCGCTCGGTCGCAAAATCGCCGCCCCTTGCGATGGCGGGATCGCAATCTGCACGGTCGATCGCGTCAGCAGGTCATACAGCGCCTGATGACGGCGCGTGGCCACCATCGAGATGAACGAATACCACCCTAGGATTGTCTTGATGACAACGCGTCCGACCGCCTTGAGGAAGCTGACATTCCCGTTGGTCCGGTCGTCGACAACCTTAATGTTGCTGAGGTAGTGCCCGATCGTGCCGCCGAAGAGCGATACTAGCAGTGGCTCATAGAGGAGGAAGCCTATCACGAAGCCGAAACCCAAGACGCGCGCGAGGTCGTTCTGATTGAATGCCACCGCAATCTGCAGTGCGCAGACCATGAGCACGAGGAACAGGATGAAGTCGAGCGCCAGGCCGCGAAGGCGTCGCGAGAAGCGCACATACTTTGGCGGCGCTTGGGAGGACGTGCCCTTACAGCGTGAACCCGCCATCCGGCGTGATGGACGAGCCTGTCATGTACGCGAACTCGTCAGACGCCAGATAGACCGCCACGTGCGCCATCTCCTCGGCCGTCCCGAGCCGGCCCATGGGCTGGCGCTCGATGAACATCGCCCGCGCCTTCTCCTCGCCGCCCACCTGCTTGCCGAGCGCCTTGATGCGCTCAGTCAGCGACGGCGTCTGGATGGTGCCCGGGCAGATGCAGTTGCAGCGCATGCCCTTGCCGATGAAGTCCATCGCCACCGCCTTGGTGAGCCCGACCACCGCGGCCTTGGTTGCGCCATAGACATATCGGTTCGGCGCCGCCTTGCAGGCACCCACCGTGGAGGCGATGTTGATGATGGAACCGCCGCCCTTCGCCAGCATGCCCGGCAGGAACGCCTTGATGGTGCGGTGCATGGACTTCACGTTGAGATCGAAGGCGAAGTCCCACTCCTCATCCGTGCAGTCGAGCACGCTGCCGTGATGGACGAAGCCCGCAGCATTGAACAGCACGTCGACCGCGCCCAGCCGCTTGGCCTGCGCCTCGATGGCTTTGGCATCACGCGCGTCGAGCTTCACGCACTCGGCCATGCCGGCCTTCTTCAGTTCGTCGAATGCCGCGTCGTTGATGTCGCTGGCGATCACACTTGCGCCCTCGCGCGCAAAGGCCATGGCCGTGGCCCGGCCGATGCCCGCGCTCGACGCCGTGCAGAATGCGACCTTGCCCTTCAACCGATCGGCCATGCGTAGTCCTCCCCGTCCGTTTGGTTCTTGAGCCCGCATGGTGAGCCAGCAGGACGGCGGGGGTCAAGCCTCCGGCCATTCTTTCGAACGGCTCAAGATTCGGGCGGCATCGTTTGCGCTGCATGCGGCTTGGAGTCCTTCGCTGTCAGGTAGACGGCAAGACCCATGGCCAGCGCAATCGCCAGCGTGGCGAAGATCCATTGATACGCCAGCAGCGAATAGCCAGGACCGGCATGTGGAAAGAGCGGCGGGATGAAACCGGTGATGATCGGCAGCAGCGCGGCCCCGATCAGCTGGGCCATGTTGCCCGTGGTCGCGCCCCGGCCGGCCAGATGGTCGGGAAAATGACTGCGGATATGCGCGAGCAGCACGCTGGCGTAGGCCGACACGCTGCTGAGCAGCAGCAACAAGCCGACCGCGGCCGCGAGCGAGAGGTTGGGAACCAACGCGAAGGTCATGAGCGTGCCGAGCGCAACCGTGGCATTGGCGACGGCCACCCACTTGCGCGTGTTGAACACCCGGTCCAACGGGCCGATGACCAGCCCTGCGGTCGTCTGCACCAGGGCCATGCCCAGCAGCACCCGCCCTCTGTCAAAGGTATCGAGCCCATGCACGTCGTGCAGATAGGGTCCAGCCCACACCAGCATGACGGAGGCAAACGCGGCATAGGCCACGAGGAACAGGGCCAGCACACGCAGCAGCCCGGGCGTGGCAAGCACCCGGCGCAAGCCGGCGATGGCGCCGAGTTCCTCCTGCGCCTCCTCGATACGCGGTCCCGGCGGATAATCGCGCACCAAATGATAAAACAGCAGCCCCGCGAGCGCCGCGATAACCGCCATGCCGACAAAGGCCGTGCGCCAGCCAATCCATTCGCTGGCAACGGCCAGAGGCAATCCGGCAAGGAGAAACCCGATCTGACTGAGCGCAAATACCCAGCTCAACGCGATACTCCAGGACTGGCGGGGGTACCAGCGCGAGATGAGCACCACCGCCGACATGAAGCTGCCGGCACAACCGAGCCCCACGACGAAGCGCGCCGACGCCAGCCCGGCACCCGACTCCGCCACGGAGTGCAACAGCGCACCGGCCACCATCAGCACGGACAGTGCCGAGACCGTGATGCGCGGGCCGATCCTGTCGAACAGGACGCCGACGAAGATCTGCGGAAGCAGCAACGCAAGGAAGAAACTGCCGCTGGCAAACCCCAGCGCCTCGGGCGAAAGAGACAGGTCGTGAATAAGCTCCGGCGCAATGACCGACGTGGAGGCGCGGAAAAACTGCGACAGGATGGTCGTCGCCGCCAGCATCGTCAGCAGGACAGCGGCAGCTTTCCACGCAACAGGGGGTGCAGGCGCAGCGGCATGAGCCGATTGCGCAGACGGATTCTCGTTCACAGCTAAGGCGCTTCCCTTGGACTAACCCCGCAAACAGGTTTCCCGCACCTGTCCAGAATCTCGCCTTAGCACGATTGCGACGTGCACCTCAATTCTTCGGTGCCGGTGGTGCAAGGTATGCCAGGGACGCCGGTAAATTTGCACAACGCAGTATGTGAAGTTGAGACGTAGCGTCAAAGGATCAGAGCAACAACCCAACTGACCCTCAGGCGGCCTCTGTCGGGGAGCGGCTGTCGGAAGGTGACGACGGCGCTGAGGACAATCCAGCCGCCGAGCGCGGCGTCAGGAATTGCCGCGCGAGATCGACGCTGCTCCGGCGCCCGATGCTACCACGGTGGCGGGCGAGCCATTTTTCGGTTTCGCTCCGCGCGGCGCCGTGCAGATAGGTCAGCAGCTCGATGTCGGGCTTGCCCTTGCTCTCGGGCGCCAGCGCGCCCGTGAACCGGCCGGCCTCAATCATGTGAAAGCGATGGCGCGCGAGCCGCGCATCGCCAGGACTGCTGCGGCGGGTCCAGCGGCTGCTCAACCGCCGCACGGTCTCGATCAGTTCGACGTCGCGCAGCATCGGCTGGCTGAAGGTGATCTGGTTGGCACGCGCTGCAATCTCCCTGGCACTCATCGGCACGCCGTCCCTGTCGAGCGCGGTGAGCTTGACGATCAGCGTGTCGCCGACAGGGCTCTCGCGGCCGAGCGTCACCAAGTCGGGATTGGCGGAAAAGCCGCCGTCCCAGTACGCCTGACCGCCGATGGACACCGCGTGGTGAATGGTGGGCAGACAGGCCGAAGCCAAAACTGCTTCCACCGAGATTTCGTGGCGCCGGAACAGGCGCGGGCGCCCGGTCGTCACGTCCGTGGCGGCAATCAGCAGCTCGGGACCGCCTGACGCACGCAGGGCGGCGAAATCGATATGGGCTTCCAGCAGCTTGCGGAAGGGATCCAGGCCCAGCGGATTGAAGTCATAGGGCGAGAACAGCGAGGCGACCTGAGCCAGCGCATTGGAGCGGCTGATGCTCGCCAGCCATGGGTTCAGACGCAAGAGATCGGACACGCCGGCCTTGGCCACGGCTTCCCATACCGCCCTTAGCCTGGCGCGAGCGCCCGTCCGACCGTCCTCTACCAATCCGGCAGCCAGCGCCACGGCGTTGACGGCGCCGGCGCTGGTGGCGCTGATCCACGCGATGTCGAGCGTCTCGTCTTCGAGCAGGCGATCGAGCACGCCCCAGGTGAAGGCGCCATGCGCCCCACCCCCCTCGAGCGCCAGATTGAGGCGCTGCTGCCGCCGGAACATGCTCACGACACGTGCCCCCATTCGTTGCCGACGCGCATCAAGGCAACCAACAGGGCCGCATCATGGCAGCACGTCGAGGGGCAGCACAACGGGCACGCCGTCGAGCAGGTGATAACGGGCGGTAATGCCGTACGCGGTGGCAAGATGCTCAGGCGTTAGAACATCCGATGGCGCTCCAGCGGCAATTGCCCGTCCACCGTGCACAAGGATGACGCTGTGGCAGAAACGCGCAGCAAGCGACAGATCGTGCAGGGCGACAACCACCGTGCGTCCGGACGCCGCAAGCGCTGCGAGGTGACGGAAAAGAGAAAGCTGATGCGCGGGATCGAGACCGGCAGCCGGCTCGTCAGCCAGCAGAACGCGAGGCTCCTGGGCAAGCGCGCGCGCCACCAGCACCCGCGCACGTTCGCCCCCAGACAGTTCGAGCACCGGACGCGGCGCCAGGTGCCCGGCATCCATCGCGGCCAGCGCGGTGTCGATAGCCGCAGCATCCGCCACGCTCTCACCGGCGCCGAGCGGCCGGTACGGCAGACGCCCGAGCGCCACCACGGCGCGCACGGTGAGCGCCCAATGCACAATTCGCTCTTGCGGCAGATAGGCAAGGGCACGCGCCAGCGCTTGCCGATCCCAATCGGCGAGGGAACGGCCATCGAGCAGCGCCGCGCCGCCGGCTGGTGTCAACAGACCCGCAAACGCCTTCAACAGCGTGGTCTTGCCGGCGCCGTTAGGACCGATGATGGCGGTAAGTTGGCCCGGATGCGCAACCGCATCGATGCCCTGCAGCACGTCGCGGGTTTTCAGGCGGACCCGCAAACCTCGCGCCTCTACCTTCATGGTGCCAGCTCCGCGCGAGTCTTGAGCACGAGCCAGACAAAGAACGGAGCTCCGATGAGCGCCGTAAGCACGCCGATCCTGAGCTCCATCCAGGGCTGCACCAGGCGCAATCCGGTATCGGCCACGAGTAGGAACACGGCACCGGCGAGTGCACTGGCTGGCAGCAATAGTCCCGGCCTGTGACCGGCGAACGGACGCAGCACATGCGGCACCAGCAAGCCAACGAAGCCTATGACACCCGTCACGGCGGTGGCCGCACCGACGCTGAGCGCGGTGCTTGCGACGATGATCCAGCGCGTCCGCGCGAGATCGATCCCCATGCTGCGCGCCGCATCCTCCCCCAGCGTCAGCGCATCCAGCGCGCGCCCCACCAGAAGCAACCCGCCCATGCCAATCAACATCAATGGCGCCGCTAGCCATACCTGAGTCAGACTGCGATCGGCCAGCGACCCCATCAGCCAGAACACCATCTCGACGGAAGCAAACGGATTCTGCGACAGGTTGAGAGCGAGTGAGATGAGCGCCGTTGCGATACCCGACACCGCAAGGCCCGCAAGGATGAGCGTCACCGGCCCGCCATGCGCGCCAGCCAGCGCGACCACGGCCAGCATCGCGACGGCCGCGCCGATCAATCCGCCGGCCGGCAGCGCCAGGGCGAGCGCCTGCGACCATCCGAGATGGATTGCCAGCACCGCCCCCAGAGCCGCGCCGCCCGAAACGCCGACCAGGCTCGGCTCGGCCAGCGGGTTGCGCAGGTAGCCCTGCAGCGCCGCGCCTGACAACCCCAGCGTCGCGCCGACAAGCGCACCGAGGATCGCGCGCGGCAGACGGATCTCCCAGAAGATGAGCGAGCCGGCTTCGCCTGTCGGGCCGAATCCAAACCCCGACGGGCCCACCGCCAGCGAGATCAAAAACGCCACGACGGTCGCCGCTCCCAATACCCCAAGCAAATAGGGCGGTGCGATCTCCGCGCTGGCGCGTGCCGGCATCAGGCTCATCGCGCGGCCGCCCCGAGCTTGTTTCGTGCTTCTGCCAAACGCTCGATCGCGTCGGCAATATGTGGCGTGCCGCACAGCCACAACTGCCAGGGCAGTTCCAGCGAGGCATGGTGCTGTCGCAGGCGCCGCAGCACCGGATGACGCAAATTGTCGGCAAGGGCGGTGCGGTACTCGTCCATGGCACTCGACAGCACGAGGAGATCCGGCGGCGCAGCCACCAGCAGTTCGAGCGGCACCTGTCCGTTGCGCGTGAGGCGGTATTCGGCGGCCTTGTTGCGAAACCCGGCCGCCACGAGCGCCGCCTCGGCCAGACTGCCGGGGCCTGAGACCGACCCGCCGACCTGGTAGATGATTGCCGTGGGTTGCACCGCGCCGGCCGGGGGCACGAGACCTGCCAGCCGCCTGTCGAACGCGGCGATCATCGCCTCGCCTTTCGACTTCTCGCCGACGGCCGCCGCAACGATGCGCACGGCGGCACGCACGCCCTCGAGATCCGGCGGCTGCGGGACCACGACAACATTGCGCTGCAGCCGGCGCAATAGATTGACTGTGGCCGAGACCCCGAAGGGTCCGGCAAGGATGAGGTCGGGATCGTAGCGGAGCACATCCTCGGCTGCACCATGCGTGAAGGGGATGCCCTTGGCCTTCGCCGGGATCGCCGACACCGCAGGATCGGCCGCCAGATGCGTGACCGCCGCGATCCGCTCGCGCCCCACGAGCTCAACCAGGATCTGGTCGGTGCACAAGTCGAGCGACACGATGCGGCGCGGGCTGCCCTGATCTTGAGCTTGCACGGGCGCGGCGGCAACAACCGCAATGGCGCAAACGCCGGCAGCGGCTTTCAGCGCGGCGGCGAGAACACGCGGTCCTCGCCACAAGCCGTAGTGTTTTATTTGCATTGACGCGGACGCACGCGGTTTCGGCACACAGCCGGTGGGCTCGGGCGCCACGCGACCTAGAAGCAGAAGATGCGCTGGGACAAGGCCGACAGGTCGACCAGCAGCGCCTGCCCGCGGACGGCGATGAGATAAAGCGCACTGGCGAACAACAGGCCGACAACGCCGAACACGGCTAACCGGACGGCAGCGGGCATCTTATCCCGCGGGGCCGTATCAGCTTCGTGCATTTGGCTTTGGCTTGCCATCATCCTCACGCTGCGTTGGCTGCTGCCAGCCGTGACACCGGACGCTCCTGGATCGGCCAATGGACGGCGGCCGCGGACAGTCCCAAAGCGATCGATATCCACCACATCATATCATAGGACTTGGTGAGATCGTAAAGGGTCCCGGCCAGCCACAGGCCCGTGAACGAGCCCACCTGGTGCGACAGGAATACCACCCCGAACAGCATGGACATCCACCGGGTGCCGAAGAAGGTGGCCACCAGGCTCGATGTCAAAGGCACGGTGGAGAGCCATAGCAGGCCCAGAACAGCGCTCATCGCGATGATGGTGAACGGCGTGATCGGCAGGAACAACAGCCCGAGGAACACGAAGCAACGCCCGAAGTAGATAAGACTCAGCCCCCGCCGCTTCTCGATGAACCGGCCAGATTGCCCCGCGATATAGGTGCCCACCAGATTAGCCAATCCGACGGTTGTCAGCGCCGCCACGCCCACGCTGGCGTCGAGGCCCTTGTCGGCGACGAATGCCGGCAGATGGACGCCATAGAACGCGACGTGAAAGCCGCACACAAAAAAGCCGGTAACGAGCAGCTGATAGCTGCGATGGGTGAAGGCTTCCTTGACCGCATCGCCCATCGACTGATGGTCAATGAGGTTCGACGATGTGGGCTTCCCGCTCAGCGGCCAGGCGAGCGGCAGCACGAGGGCCATGGTTAGCGACAGGTACAGAAGGCTTGCCTGCCATCCCACCGTGCTCATCAGCACATGGGTGTATGGAAATGCGATGAAGCTGCCGATACCGCTGGCCATTCCCAGCGAGGCGATGGCAGCCGTCCGCTTGTCGGGCGGCGCGGCCCGCCCCGCAGCACCCACGAGTGCGGTAATGCCGGTGCCGCTCACGCCGATGCCGAGCAACACGCCGCTGACCATCAGGTCGAAAGCGGTACTGGCGGTGTACATGACATAGAGGCCCGCCATCGTCGCCAGCGTGCCGCCAACCACGACGCGGCCAGCACCATAGCGATCGGCCACCATGCCGGCCGCCACCGCGCCGATGCCCCAGATCAGATTGGCGACAGCCATCGACGTGGAAAACGGCTCGCGTCCGATCCCCAGCTCCGTCGTCATCGGCTGCAGGTAGAGGCCCATGACCTGCCGCAGGCCCATAGCGATGCCGACGATCAGACCCGCCGAAAGCACGACGACCCACAGGGGCCGCGTGGGCGCAGGCGCGGCAGATACAGGCTTCTGCATGTCACGGCTCTCTAGCTTTGGGTTTCGCCGCATATAGCACGCGCCGCTTGGATTTTCCCAATCCGTAAGATCACAATCTGGGCGAGGATTTCTCAGAGCTCCTATGAGCCCTGCTCATGCGTCGACCCTCTCGGCCTGCTCAGGCTTACTGCTTCTTCCTGGGATCATCAGCCTCGTTTACATAGGTAATGCCCCATGGACCGGTGCCGTGCAGCTGGACCACCGTCTCTTCCTTGGTCCAGGCAAAGTGATTGGTCTTGGGCTGCATGATGGCGATGGACCCGGCCGTTAGCGGCATCGTCCTGGCTGGATCCAGCTTGTCGCCCGTGCCCATGTAGAAGGTGCCCGAGAGCACGGTCACACGCTCGACCGCCGGGTGCCAGTGGGCCGGCAGCTTGTAGTTCGCCGGGAAACTGAGGCGCACGGTGAACGCCTGTGCCTCGCTCATCTTGCCTTCGATGACTGCGATCTTGGCCCCTTGGGGAAGGGAGGGCACGTCGGCCCACTTGAGATCGGCCGGCATTATCATCAGATGCTCGTGCCCTTGCCCCGAGGGCGCCGCCACAAGCACGCCGAGCGCAAGAGCCAAGGCGCCGAGCGTGAACGAATATGACTGCATGGCTGTCCTCCATCTCTCGAGAATCGCGGGCTGCATCCACCGAGCGGCAGCAGCCTGCTGTGCGCCAATTCTCAGGGTTCGCATCGCTTCCATCAACTTCACAATCTGTACTGATCGCCATTTCAGAACCGCCGTTGGTTCCGAGAGAAGACCTGCGCAGTACAATTTGTGTACTCGCCGTAGGAGCGGCTCTCGTGGCGTGTCATCATGCGCGGCACGGCGAACAGATCAGACCAACGCCAGCGTCGGTCTCATGACGCGAGCGGCCTGCGCAGGGATGGCGGGCAAAACTTTCTCTTCTTATGCCTGGACGCTTGGCACCAGCGCGCGCCGCTCCAGTTCGACCACCGGCCCGCCGGGCTCTGCCAATCCGCGGCCGATCACCGTGATACTGCGTTCTGCGGGTTCGATGCGATATAGGTTGTAGCGGCCCAGCGGCTCGTGCCGGTGCCTTGCGCCCAAAGACGCGGAAGGCGCGCCGATGATCGGGAACTGGCCCGAGGGCCCCATGCCCCAAGCCTGCATGTTGATGTGATTGTGGCCATGGACGACCAGCTCAGCGCCGTGCCCGGACAGGACGGCTTCCAGTGCGGTTGCGTCCAGCAGGCCGCGTGCACGCGAAGCCTGACCAGGCAGCGGCGGGTGGTGAATGAGCACGACGCGGAACAGACCGGCACCACCAAGATTCGCGAGCGTCTCGGCCAGCGCCGCGAGCTGATCGCGTCCGATGCGTCCCCAGGCCATGAGAGGCGGCGTTGGCACTGCGGAGTTGACCCCGACGAGAGCCACGTGTCCCAGCACCCGCACAAACGGAAATTCAGCTCCATGGTGGACAAAATCAGCGCCCTGCACGTTCGAGGCCATGTAGGGCGCCCAGCGCCGTGTGCCCAGGTCGCGGCCGATGCGCGAGTAGATGTCGTGGTTGCCGGGAATGACGGTGACGCGTTCGGGCGGGCCGAGTGTCTCCAGCCACGCCAATGCATTGATATGTTCCTGGGGGAGACCGATGTTGGCCAGGTCGCCTGTGACAACGACGTGGTCGGGCTGCTGGGCCGACATGTCGGCCACGACGCGGTCGAGCACGTCCCGCCGGTACGCCAACCGCCGACGACGCGTCCAATTGTAGTAACCCGCGGCCCGCTTCAAGTTCCAATAGCGCGGGCTGAACCCGGCAATCGGTCCCAGGTGCACATCGGTCAGGTGCGCGATGGTCGTGGAGGTCGCCATGTCTCGCGATTGACTAGCGGCTTTGCGCAGGCTTGCCAAATCGCCCGATCAGGATGAAGACGGGGCGCCCCGTGAGGGCAACCCGGAGCGGCACATGGCCAATATTCTTGTCACCAAAGCCGTGCAACGCTATTGGCGCCTCCGACGTGGACTGACCCTGGGTGCCCAGGGCATCGTCGTGGACGGCGAGAATCGCCTGCTGCTGGTTCGCCACGGCTACCGCCCAGGCTGGCATTTCCCGGGTGGCGGCGTCGAAAAAGGCGAGACGGTCTTGCAGGCCCTGGCGCGTGAGCTCAACGAGGAAACCGGAGTGATCCTCACAGGTCCGCCGCAGCTTTTCGGCATCTACGCGAATTTCGAGGCCTTTCCCGGTGACCACGTTGCACTGTTCGTAGTGCGCGCGTGGACCCAGCCTGCTATTCCCGCGTCCAACATGGAAATCCTCGAGCAGCGCTTCTGCACAACCGGCGCCTTGCCCGAGGATATTACCGGAGGCGTGCGCCGCCGCATTGCCGAGGTGTTCGGGAGATTCCACGAGGAGCGACAGGTGGTGAGTGACGCGCAGCCGAGCGAGATCGTCATGCGTCCGGTCGTGCCTGGCGACCTCGCAGCCATCCGCGACCTGCACGCACGCGCTTTCAGCCCGGGCCGCTTTGCACGCACTGCCCATCGCATCCGCGAGGGAACCGGCGAGTTCTCGCCGTTCTGCCGCGTTTGCCTGATCGACGGCCGCCTGGTGGCGGCGGTGCGCTTCACGCCGATTGTCATTGGTGGCAAGGAAAAAGCGCTGCTTCTGGGTCCGCTAGCTGTCGACCCAGCCTTCGCAAACCGGGGCTACGGCCGTGGCCTTGTCGCAACGGCGCTGGAGGACGCACGGGCTGCCGGAATTGCCCTGGTCGTGCTGGTGGGCGATGAGCCCTACTACGGGAAGCTCGGCTTCCGCCGCATTCCGTTCGGGCAGATCACGCTGCCGGGCCCGGCCGACCCCAACCGGCTGCTGGCGGCCGAGCTTGCGCCGGACGCCATGGTCACTTACACGGGCGCTGTGGCGGCCGACCCGGCCCAGCGCCTATAGATGTTCGCACCCGGCTTGCTCAATCCTGGAACGGATCGCGCATCAGGATCGTGTCATCGCGCTCGGGGCTGGTCGACAGCAGCGTCACCGGACACTCGATCAGCTCCTCGATGGCGCGCACGTATTTCACCGCCTGCGCCGGAAGCTCGGTCCAGCTGCGCGCGCCGCGCGTCGATTGCGTCCAGCCTTCGAAGCTCTGGTAGATCGGCTTCAGCCGCGCCTGCGCGTTGTGACCGGCCGGCAGGCGGCCGATCCGCTCGCCGTCGAGGTGATAGCCCACGCACACCTGCAGCGTGTCGAAACCGTCGAGAACATCGAGCTTGGTGAGCGCGATGCCGTTGATGCCTGTCACCTTGATCGTCTGCCGCACGAGGCACGCATCGAACCAGCCGCAGCGGCGCTTGCGGCCCGTGACCACGCCGAACTCATGGCCGCGCTCGCCGATGCGTTCGCCGATGGCATCCGTCAGCTCGGTGGGGAAAGGGCCCGCGCCGACGCGCGTCGTGTAGGCCTTGGCGATACCCAGCACGTAGCCGATCGCGCCGGGGCCCACGCCCGAGCCGATCGCGGCCTGCGCCGCCACCGTATTCGATGACGTGACGAACGGATACGTACCGTGATCGATGTCGAGCAGCGCGCCTTGCGCGCCCTCGAACAGGATGCGCTTGCCGGCGCGGCGCTCGCGGTCGAGCAGGTCCCAGGTGACATCCATATAGGGGAGGATCTTGGGCGCGATCTTCGTGAGCTCGGCCATCAGCGCCTCCTTGCTCGAGCTCCGGCTGCCCCAGACCGCGGCGCAACGCGTTGTGATGCACGAGAATGCGGTCGACCTTCGGGCCCAGCGTGTCGAGGTTCTTGAGATCCTGCACGCGGATGGCGCGTCGGCCCACCTTGTCCTCGTAGGCCGGGCCGATGCCCCGCCCGGTCGTGCCGATCTTGCCCTCGCCCGCCGCAGCTTCGCGCATGACGTCGAGTTCGCTGTGCAGCGGCAGGATCAGGGTCGCGTTCTCGGCGATGCGCAGGTTCTGCGGGCTGACCGTCACGCCCTGCTTCCGCAACCGCTCGATCTCGTCGGTCAGCGCCCACGGATCGACCACCACGCCGTTGCCGATCACGCCGAGCTTGCCTTCACGCACCACGCCCGAAGGCAGCAGCGAAAGCTTGTAGGTCTGGTTGCCGATGACCAGCGTGTGGCCGGCGTTGTGGCCGCCCTGGAAGCGCACCACGACGTCGGCCCGCTCCGACAGCCAGTCGACGATCTTGCCTTTGCCCTCGTCGCCCCATTGGGCGCCGATTACGACGACGTTTGCCATGCCTGCCTCGAGAACCCGCCAGTCCTCTACCGGCGAGGTATAGCCTTGCTCAGGCGCGCCGAACAGCGAAAGCGGCGCGTGAGCGCTGCCTCGTGTGCCGGGCTATCTGCCGCAGCATCCTGGCAAACGAGGGCAGCCACTTCGAAACAAGCTGCAGCTTGGCCTATAGCCCGGCGGCTGCCGTTCCTAGACTGAGCCATGCCATCCCATCGGCGACAGGCGCTCCTTGGACCCGGATATTCCGCCCAAGCAAATTCCGGGATGCGACGCCTACGAGCCTTGGCCGTAGGTGACCTTCTTGGCCGCCGGCCAGGTCGTGCGATAGCCGAATTCGATCACACGCTCCTCGTCGGGCCCGAGCTTCATGTCCCACGCCAGCACGCCGCGCTTGTCGTCGACATCGCGCCGCGACGGCGCTGTCTTGCCCGTCAGCTCGACCTTGATGTCGGCATTCTGCGACACCGGGATCTGATCCAGCACCGTCAAGGGAATGGCGCGCTCATGCAGGTTCTTCACCGTGATGCGATAGCTGCGCGAATCCGTTTTCGAGGTGGTGATGATGCCGGTCTCGCCGCGTTTCTCCTCCGCGATCGCGTAGCGCACGCGGATCGCGTCGTCGATGCCGAAGCCCAGCTCGTGCTCCTCGCCGGGCGCCAGCAGCGGCAGACGGCCGTTGCCGACGAACGTGGTATCGCGGAAGAGCGAAACCTGGCCCGGCAGCAAGGGCGTGCCGCGCGCGACGGTGATCCTGGCGTAGAGGTAGGCCTTCTGATCGCGCTTGGGCACGGCGCGCACGGCAAGCGCCGGATCGAGCTCCATCTCGTCGATCTGGACGCGCTTGGTTTCGCCCGTCTCAGGCACGGTGACGCGGCCGGCAATGGCGTAGATGGCCTGGAAGGCCTGCACCTCGATACGGGCGCGAGATTCTTCTGCTGCCACGACTTCAGCCGCGACCCTGTCTGCCCGCTCGTCGTCGTTGAGACCGCGCGTGGCCTGCGACGGCGCGTTTCTCAGCCCGCCCGACATGGGCGCGGCGCGTGGGGCGGGGGGCGGTGGCGGAGTGTCTGATTCGTAGTCCACGATCATGGCGGTGAGCAGAGGAGCGGCCGTGCCGGCAGCAGGACGCGCCGTCGACAGCGCAAGCGCCACGTTGTCCCAGCTTCGCCGGTGCGCTGCTGGATGGAAGCGCGCCGCACCAGCGGCAGCTTGGGCGCCTGCGCCTTGGTGCCGGTCGTCAGGCGCGCATCGTAGAACGGCGTCCATGAAGCGTTTCTCACCTGATAGCGGATGACGATGTCGGCCTCCAGCGGACCGCCCGCATTCACGGACACCTTGACCTCGGTGCGCGCCTGCTGTGTCGGCGCGAGCGATGCGAGCTTGCCTTCCAGATCCTTGATCTGCCGCTCGACGCTCGCGGATCTTGATCTGCGTGTCGAGGATGGCTCTTCTGCGCCTCGCGCCGCCCGCTCGCCGATCAGGCCGAAGAGCTGTCCCCAGTCGGGCTGCGCCGATGAAGGCGTCATGCCGCGGGCGTCGGCCTGGTCGGGCAGCTGCGTCAGGTTGTCGATCAGCCTCTTCTGCGTCTCGGCCGCAACGACCGAGGCCTGCAGCGCCGCCTTTTCGTCCTTGAGCTTCTCGATGGCATCCTCGACGCGCCGTCTTTCCGTGGCGGCGACGGCATCGTCGGCACGCGGCACGGACACGCTGCGGGTGTCGACCGAGCCGATCTCCAGCTTGCCCGTGGCCTTGCCCTCGACGCGGATGGAGGAGGAGACAGCATTTGCCGGCAGGTCGGCGAACAGCAGCGTGTGCTCGCCGCGCTCCACCTTGACCTTGCCGATGCGGGTGACTTCGGCGCCCGACGGATAGACCGTCACGGCATCGATGCGCGAAGCGCCCTTGACTTCAGCGGCACGTGCGCCCGCCGCAATTGCGGGCAGAAGACATAGAGCAATCAGCAAACGCATGATATTTCCTCCGCTACCGGAGCGCCGCAAGATCCCAACGCACGCACCTTATCAACCGTAAGCGTAGCGGCGTTCGTGTCGCCAGTGTGACGCTGGGCGCGCGGATCCGTGACGTTACAGCATTGTAATCGGATCACTTTCGACCGGAGGAACCAGCCGCGCCGCCCTAGAACTCCAGCCGGTTCACGCGCACCACCTGCGGCAGGGCCCGGATCTTGGCCAGCACCTCTTCCGACACCGGCTCGTCGATCGCCACCATGCAGATGGCGTCGCCGCCCGGCTTGTCGCGACCGAGGTTCAAGGTGGCGATGTTGAGGCCCGCCTCGCCCATCAGCATGCCGAATCTGCCGATGAAGCCCGGCTTGTCGGCGTTGCGGATGAACAGCATGCGCGGCGCAACCTCGAACTCCATGTCGATGTTGCGCACCTGGATGATGCGCGGGCGCCCGTCGGAGAACACGGTGCCGGCAACCGAGCGCTCGTACTCGTCGGTCTTCACCGTCAGGCGGATATAGCTCTCGAAGGCGCCATCCTGGCTGCGCGTCACTTCCTCCATCATGATGCCGCGCTCCTTGGCGTTGATCGCGGCCGAGACCATGTTGACGTCGGAGAGCAGCGGGCGCAGCACGCCGGCAAGCGCGGCAGCCGTCAGCGGCTTGGTGTTGAGCGTCGCCACCTCGCCCGAGTACTCGATGCGGATGCCCTTGATGCTGGTCTCGGTGAGCTGGCCGGCGAACGAGCCCAGCTGCTCGGCGAGCTTCACCCAGGGCCTGAGCCGCGGCGCTTCCTCGGCCGTGATGTTGGGGAAGTTGACCGCATTCGAGATCGCGCCCTTGAGCAGGTAGTCGGACATCTGCTCGGCGACCTGCAGGGCGACGTTCTCCTGCGCCTCGCTGGTGGAGGCGCCCAGATGCGGCGTGCAGATGACGTTGGGCAGGCCGAACAGCACGCTCTCCTTGGCCGGCTCCACCTCGAACACGTCGAATGCGGCGCCGCCCACATGCCCGGATTTGAGCGCAGCCGCGAGCGCGCGCTCGTCGACCAGACCACCACGCGCGCAGTTGATGATGCGCACGCCCTTCTTGGTCTTGGTCAGCGCGGCCGCATCGATGATGTTCCGGGTCTTCGTCCGTGAGCGGCGTGTGCAGCGTGATGAAGTCGGACGCGCCGCAGCAGGTCATCGAGCTCGACCTTCTCCACGCCCAGCTCCATCGCACGCTCCGGCGACAGGAACGGATCGAAGGCGACGACCTTCATCTTGAGGCCGACGGCCCGGTCGGCAACGATGGAGCCGATATTGCCGCAGCCGATCACGCCGAGCGTCTTGGCGTACAGCTCGGACGCCCACAAACTTCGATTTCTCCCACTTGCCGGCCTGCGTGGAGCGGTCGGCCTCCGGGATCTGGCGGGCGAGCGCCATCATGCAGCGAGATCGCATGCTCGGCCGTGGTGATGGAATTGCCGAAGGGCGTGTTCATCACGATGATGCCCTTGGCGGTGGCCGCCTTCACGTCGATGTTGTCGACGCCGATGCCGGCGCGGCCGATGACCTTGAGATTAGCGGCCGCGGCGATGATTTTCTCGGTGGCCTTGGTGGCGGATCGGACGGCAAGGCCGTCGTAGCCGGCAATGATCTTCTCCAGCTCCTCCTTCGACAAACCGACTTTCACGTCGGTGGCGACGCCGCGCTGCTTGAAGATGTCCACGGCGGCGGGCGAAAGCTGGTCGGCGATGAGAACGCGGGGGGCGGTCATGTGGTGTCCTTCGTCATTCCCGCGAAAGCGGGAAATCCAGCCAGAGTTCGGGCTGAGTTTGGTGTTGGGTCCCCGCTTTCGCGGGGATGACGTGTGTCAGGCAGCCTTGGCGAGACCGGCCTTGGCTTCGGCGAAGGCCCAGTCGAGCCAAGCCGTGAGCGCCTCCAGATCGGCCTTCTCCACCGTGCATCCGCACCAGATGCGCAAATGCGGCGGCGCATCGCGATGGCCGGCGATGTCGCGCGCGGCATTCTCCTTGTCCAGGATCGACTCGATCTGCTTGACGAATGCGCGCTGCGCGTCGATGGGCAAGGCGGCAACCGCCGGATCGACGATCTTCAGGCACACGGAGGTGTTGGAGCGCGTCGCCGGATCGGCCGCCAGGCTTTCGAGCCACGGCGTCTTGCCTGCCCAATCGTAGAGGACCTTGGCATTGGCATCGGCGCGGGCCTGCAGCGCGGACAGTCCGCCGATGCTCTCGGCCCAACCGAGCGCGTCCAGGTAGTCCTCGGTGCACAGCATCGACGGCGTGTTGATGGTCTCGCCCTCGAACACGCCGGCGATCAGCTTGCCGCCCTTGGTGAGGCGGAAAACTTTCGGTATCGGCCAGGACGGGCGTGTAGCTCTCCAGGCGTGCGACGGCTCGCGGCGAGAGGATCAGCATGCCGTGCGCAGCTTCACCGCCCAGCACCTTCTGCCAGGAGAAGGTGAGCACATCCACCTTGTCCCAGGGAATGTGCTGCGCGAACACGGCCGAGGTCGCATCGACGAAAGTAAGGCCTTCGCGGTTCGCGGCAATCCAATCGCCGTTGGGCACGCGCACGCCCGACGTGGTGCCGTTCCAGGTGAAAAGCACGTCGCGGCTGAAATCGACCTGGGCCAGGTCGGGCAGCTTGCCGTAATCCGCCTTGATGGTGCGCAGGTCTTTCAGCTTGAGCTGCTTGGTGGCATCCGTCACCCAGCCCTCGCCGAAACTTTCCCAGGCCAGCACGTCGACGCCGCGCTGACCGAGCATGGTCCACATGGCCATCTCGAAGGCCCCGGTGTCGGAGGCGGGAACGATGGCGCACAGATAGCCGGGCGGCAGGCCGAGCAGCGCCTTGGTCTTGTCGATGGCGAGCTTGAGGCGCGCCTTGCCTTCCTTGGCGCGATGCGAGCGGCCGAGGAACGCGTTTTCGAGTTTTTGGAGGGACCAGCCGGGCCGCTTTGCGCAGGGGCCGGAGGAAAAATGCGGATTCGCCGGCCGCCTGGCCGGTTTCGTGGCGGTGGTCATTTGCCTACCCTTCCAGATAGCTGCCCCTCGGTGGGGAGAGGTGGCCCGCCGGCGCGTCTAATGGCAAAGCTGGAAGGTGTCAAATCACTGTGCGTTCATCGTGCGCATGGCAGCCAACGAGGGATGCCCAAAAGCAGAAAGACCGGTCGGCGGTCCCCATCCGCCAGCCGGTCTTCTTCGTCTCACGGGCTCTGAGGCGAGTTGCCCCACCCCGGCCCTATCCCATGTCTGTGAGCCTGACTTAGCGAAGCTCGCAAAGCGAGCCTGCTCTGGTTACAGGCATTTGTTCCATGTGCAGGATGGCACGGAAGTTTTAAGAATGGATTAAGCGCCGTGCCGAAGCGCAACCGGCAGACACTGCGGCCCACCGGTCAGGCCCCCAGAACTTCGCGAACCTTGGCGCCCAGCTGTTCTAGCGTAAACGGCTTCTACGCCGGTTGTGCGGCCTTGCGCACTGCCTCGGCAATATCGCCAACGACCTGCCGCACGAGGGGCTCGTCGTCCCCCTCGGCCATCACGCGGATCACCAGCTCCGTGCCCGACGGGCGGATGACGAGACGGCCACTCTTGCCCAGGCGCTCCTTGCCGAGGTCGATGGCGCTCTTGACCGCGGCATGCTCGAGCGGCGACCCATTCACATAGCGCACGTTCTGCAGGAGCTGCGGCACGGTCTCGAAACGCTTGCACACTTCGCTGACGGGCCGGCCCGTGCCAACCACGACGGAGAGCACCTGCAGCGCGGTAACAAGACCGTCCCCGGTCGTGGTGAAATCGGAGAGAACGATGTGGCCCGACTGCTCGCCACCGACGTTGAAGCCATGCTTGCGCATGTACTCGACGACATGGCGATCGCCGACCGGCGTGCGTGCAAACGAAAGCCCCAGATCCTTGAAGTAGCGCTCGAGCCCGAGGTTGGACATCACCGTGGCCACGACACCACCACCTGCCAGCTGGCCGCGGCGATGCCAGGTCTCGGCGATCACCGCCATGATCTGGTCGCCGTCTACGATGCTGCCTTTCTCGTCGACAATGGCAACGCGGTCGGCATCACCATCGAGGCCGATGCCAATATCGGCGCGCATTTCGCGGACCTTGGCGCACAACGCCTCGGGGTCGGTAGAGCCGCACTTCTCATTGATATTCAATCCGTTGGGCTCAACGCCGATTTTGATCACCTCGGCCCCGAGTTCCCAGAGCACGTCCGGCGCCACCTGATATCCCGCCCCGTTTGCACAATCGATCACAACACGCAGGCCGTTGAGGCGACTGTCGCGCGGCAGCGTGCGCTTGGCGTACTCGATGTAGCGCTCCTGCGCACTGTCGATGCGCTTGGCCCGGCCGATACGCTCGGGAGCGACCAGCAGATTGCCGGTATCGGAGTCGATCAGGGCTTCGATGCGCGCCTCGGCCTCATCCGACAATTTGTAGCCGTCGGGATCGAACAGCTTGATGCCGTTGTCCTGGAAGGGATTGTGAGAGGCCGAGATCATGACCCCGAGGTCGGCGCGCAACGACCGCGTCAGCATGGCGACAGCCGGTGTCGGCATAGGTCCAAGCAGGAACACATCCATGCCGACGGCCGTGAACCCCGACATCAACGCCGACTCGATCATGTAGCCCGACAGACGCGTGTCCTTGCCAATCACGACGCGGTGCGGGCGGCCGCCGCCGTTGGAATAGAGCTTGCCGGCCGCCATCCCGACCCTCAGCGCAACCTCCGATGTCATCGGCACCTTGTTGGCAAGGCCGCGTATGCCATCCGTCCCGAAATACTTGCGCGCCATGAAAAGCCTCGTGGGCCTCGTTGCAGGTTGCGACATTGCCAAAATGCGGATGGCCGGCCGCAAAAACAAGAATTGATATGCGCTCACTCATTTATGCCCGGCCGGGCAGACGGACCGTCATCAAAAGCCGTGAGCAAAGATTACACTAGCCTGTTTCTGCCTCTATCGCCTCAGGCTTGCGGAAGACTGGTCAACAGTGCGATGGCCCTCGGCAAAATGCCAAGCCAATCCATGCGGTACACTTCCCTATCCCGCCCCGCAAGATCCCTCCCACACAGCAAGGGCCTGGCGGGTGGCGGCAACGTCATGCACCCGAAGAATTTGAACGCCCTGGGCCGCCCCGAGCAGCGCGGCAGCAAGCGAGCCTGGCAAACGATCATCCGCCGCCGCCCCCGTAAGCTTGCCGATGAAACTCTTGCGCGACGCCCCCAGCAGTATGGCGCAGCCCAGACCATGAAAGATGGACAAGGCGCCGAGGAGAGCCAGATTATGGGCCAACGTCTTGCCGAAGCCGATGCCCGGATCGACGATCAGGCGCTCGCGCTGAATGCCGGCCTTTTCGCAGGCCTCGATGCGGACTTCGAGTGCGTCGTAAACATCCAGCACGACGTCGTCGTACACCGGATTGCGCTGCATGGTGCGCGGATCGCCCTGCGCATGCATGAGCACGACCGGCAGACCACTTGCGGCGGCAACCTCGAGACTTTGCGGGTCGTGCGCAAGGGCGGAGACGTCGTTGATGATGCGCGCGCCGGACTGCGCGGCTCTGCGCATAACCTCGGCGTTGCGCGTGTCGATAGACAAAGGGACACGGGCGCGCCGCGCCAAACCCTCGATGACGGGCAGCACGCGCCGGCATTCGTCCTCGATACCGAGAGGCTCGGCCCCGGGACGGGTGGATTCCCCGCCGATGTCCAGGATGTCCGCACCCTCCGCCTCGAGCTGAAGCCCGTGCGCGATGGCGGCATCGGTTGCGAGATAACGGCCGCCGTCGGAGAAGCTGTCCGGGCGTGACGTTGACCACGCCCATGAGGCGCGGCCGGTCGAGCGCGAGACCAGCAATGTCGGAACGCGCGCTCTGCAGTCGATGCAGGAGCTGCGCTGCATGCCCCGCATCGTCTCCCAGCAGCTCGTTGGTGGCAACCACGCGGCGATCGGCTATCCCATGGACGCGCCCGATCAATTCCGCCGCCGCAAACCGAAGATCCGTGCGGCTGGCGACCATGAGCGTCGCCGACTGGGGGGGCACCGGCGTCGATGGTCCCAGTCGTCCGATCGGTCGAATGTAAAGGCGTGACGTCACAGCGTCCTTGTTCTGCCCTTCACCCTGCCGAGATCAGGGCTGCGCAGTGCCGATACCGGCCGGACCGCCCTTGGTCTTGATGGTCCCGACCTTTTGCAAAGACCGCCCGGTCAGCCCGGAGAAACGCATCACGGCGATCTCCTCCTCCACCATGCACTGCACCAGCAGCGTGCGGCTGTTGTTGGACCACGCGATGCCCTGGCACCATTTCCCGATCGGCAGTTCGCCCGACTTGCTGAGCTGGGTGCCGTTGCGCGTCCAGATCTGAAGGGTGCCGTTCTGGTTGAAGAATGGCGAATCCGACGGCTTGTTGGTGCCGTTCACGACGGTGACGGCCACGTATTTCCCATCGGGCGACATCTTGATGCCCTCCGGAGTCTGGCCAACCGTGTAGGTATTGACGACGCGCGGAGGATCCACCTTGAGATCGATCACGCTGATGGTGTCTGCATCGCCGCCGCCCACGCCGATGTTGGCCACCACCGCGACCTCGCCCTTCGCCGCGATGTCGAGACCATAGGGACGCAAGCCGGCCGATATCACGCGCTTTGTCAGCTCCACCTTGGCGCCATCGATGGCGAGCACCACGATCTTGTTGTCGCCGTCGAGCGTAACGAGTGCGCTCTTGCCATCCGGTGTAAAGGCGATCGCGCTGGGGCCGGACTTGTCGCCGCCGACCGTTACCTTGCCTGCCGCGGTCAGCTTGGTGCCGGCGATGGCAAAGGTGGAAACCGTTCCTTCGCTGCGATTGGCGACCAGAGCGAGCGTGCCGGCTTTGTTGATGGCAACGCCGGCCGCGCCTTTGCCCGCCTGCAGCGTGGCAATCACCTTGGGTGCCGGCGGCGTCCCCTTGGAGATGCCAAGCCGCTTCAGGATACCGGGTTTCAGGGGCGCGATATCGATGACAGTCAGTTTGTCATCGGGGATGGTCTTTGTCGGATCGGAAGGATCGATCTGCATCGCACCAGCGACCAGCACGAACTCCTCCTTGGGCGAGACCGCCACATTGCTGGGAGGACCAACGACACTGTTTGGCACCTCCACCTCAGCCAGCACTTTCGGTGGAGACGCACGCAAATCGATGATGGAGATCGTGTCCAGCGGCGGGTTTGCAACGACTTCGGTCTTGCCGTTGACGAGCTTGACCTTGGCGTCGTTGGCGGAGACTGCGAGTTGCGCGTAGGCGGCGGCCGCACTCCCGGCCACGAGTACAGCAGCCAAAACGGCCGCAGCGGTGCACCCCCTCATGTCGATCTCCCTGCTATCGCTTTTGCCCCAATTTGAGGGTGGGACCCTAGCACTCGGGGTGCGGCGCACCAAACGAAACGGACGGACCATTATGGTCCGTCCGTGGGGCAATTCTCATCGCGTCGGACGCCGTTGGGTCCGAAACGACCGTCACGTTTGCGGATAGGGCTCGAGGCCGCCGGTTCCAGGCTCGGGGCGCGGCGGACGGCTCTTGCCCGCGGCCGGGACGGCAGGGCCGGCAGGTCCTTTGGTCTCCTCGTCGTCGGCGGTGCGCACGATCTTTTCTCCGCGCATCAAGGCCTGGACCTCTTCGCCGCTGACAGTCTCGTATTCCATCAGCGCCTGCGTGATGATCTCGAGCTTGTCGCGGTTGGCCGCCAGCACCTCACGCGCCTTGCGCTCGCCGGCGGTGACGATGCGGCGGACTTCCTCGTCGATCAGTTTCGCCGTCTCCTCCGACATGTTCTGCCGCTGGGTGATAGCGTGGCCCAGGAAGACTTCCTGCTGATTGTCGTTGTAGCGCAGCGGCCCGAGCTTCTCGCTCATGCCCCACTCGGTCACCATCCGGCGCGCAAGATCGGTTGCCTGCATGATGTCGCTGGAGGCGCCGGTGTTCAGGTGGTCCTCGCCGTAGATGAGCTGCTCGGCCACACGGCCGCCGAACATGGTGGCGACACGGGCTTCACACCACTGCTTGGAGTAGCTGAGCTTGTCGCGCTCGGGCAGGCTCATGGTTACGCCGAGTGCCCGGCCGCGGGGAATGATGGTGACCTTGTGCAGCGGGTCATTGCCCGGCACCAGAACGTTTACCAGCGCATGTCCCGTCTCGTGATAGGCCGTCGCCAGCTTTTCCTCCTCGGTCATGATCATGGAGCGCCGCTCGGCACCCATCATCACCTTGTCCTTGGAGTCCTCGAACTCGGCCTGCGTGACAAGGCGCTTGTTGCGTCGCGCTGCAAGCAGCGCCGCTTCGTTGACGAGGTTGGCGAGATCTGCACCGGAGAAACCGGGCGTGCCGCGCGCGATCACCTTAGGATCCACGTCGGGCGCCAGCGGCACCTTGCGCATGTGCACTTTCAAGATCTTCTCGCGTCCCCCGACATCGGGGTTGGGCACCATGATCTGACGGTCGAAACGGCCAGGACGCAGCAGGGCGGGATCGAGCACATCGGGCCGGTTGGTCGCGGCGATGATGATGATGCCTTCGTTGGCCTCGAAACCGTCCATCTCAACGAGCAGCTGGTTCAAGGTCTGCTCGCGCTCGTCGTTGCCACCGCCCAGGCCGGCGCCGCGGTGACGGCCGACCGCGTCGATCTCGTCGATGAAGATGATGCACGGCGCGTTCTTCTTGGCCTGCTCGAACATGTCACGCACGCGGGAGGCGCCGACGCCGACGAACATCTCGACGAAGTCGGAGCCCGAAATCGTGAAGAAGGGCACATTGGCCTCGCCGGCCACTGCGCGCGCGATCAGCGTCTTGCCGGTGCCGGGCGGGCCGACCAGCAGACAGCCGCGCGGGATCCGACCTCCCAGCCTCTGGAACTTCTGCGGATCGCGCAGGAACTCGACGATCTCCTGGAGATCGGATTTGGCTTCGTCAACGCCCGCCACATCCTCGAACGTGACACGGCCCTGGCGCTCAGTCAGAAGTTTGGCCTTGGACTTGCCAAAGCCCATCGCCCGTCCGCCGCCCGACTGCATCTGGCGCATGAAGAAGATCCACACGCCGATCAGGAGCAGCATCGGGAACCAGTTGACCAGCACGCCCAGGATGGAGGGCACGTCGTCTTCCGGCGGCCGGGCGGTGATCTTCACGCCCTTCTTGTTGAGCCGTTCGACAAGATTGGGATCTTCGGGAGCAACCGTGCTGAAATTGCCGGTTCTGTCACGATAGAGGCCCGAAATACGATGTTTGGCGATGGTCACTTCCGCCACGTTGCCGGACTCGATGCCGGCCAGAAACTCCGAGTAGCTGATCTCATTCCCACGCCGGCTCTGGCCCGGATTCTGGAATAAATTGAAGAGCGCGACCAGCAACAGGGCAATCACCACCCAGATGGCGAGATTGCGAAAGTTCGAATTCATGGGGGTTCCTTTATGCCCATGGGACGTCTTAAGCCGCCGCTGCCCCAGGGCGCTGGCGATGCCCCACGCCGCCTCAAGCGTGGGATCGTCGTGCACGTAACATAGGAGTGTAGAAGATCTTTGCCAAGTTTGAGGCCCGAAGGCGCATTTTGCGCATACAGGACGGGCTATTTTCAGGACGGCCCGAGTTGCCGCACCATTCCGGGGCTTTTCCTGGCTTTAAGGCCTGTATCTGTTCACGATTTCTTTCCAGATAAATCGTGCTCCCAGGGTGCTGCGGCAATTCGGATCGGACCAGAATTCGAGCGAGGGAACCGCAAGGAGCCGGTCCCCGCGCCAGAATGAAGGAACCATGCCGGCGGCCCGCACGGGCGCGCGCGCCGTGACGGCCCCCTGCTGTTGCAATTCGCGCGCGGCGCCCTCGCCCAGCGGGCGAACCTCAATGGCACCTGTTTCTACATCCGCCCCGACACTGACCCAGAAGCGCCCGTCCCAGCACGCCTGCGCACCCGCAGAGAGTTCCAGCCGGGGCAGTGGCTCGCGGCCCGGTTCCCTCTCGATGGTGACCATCTGGTCGTTTGCCGTGATCATCGCCCGCGCCAAGGTCCACCTGGTCGTTCCGGGCCCCTTACTGAGCAGCGATGCGACAATCGACTCGAGCTTGGCGAGCGAGACCTGTTCGTCGCTGCCGCCCGCTGCGGCAATGACGCGCCCCACTACCCGCAGCACAATTTCCTCCTCGGCCGCCTGCAATTTGGCCCGATCAATCGTGACGTATCCGCAAGGATCGACAACGACTGCGCCAGCGCTGCAAAACTCCCCGACGACGCGGTCGAGTGCGCGACGTGCGCGCAGCAGCCGTGTTGCGCTGAGGGCCAGCGCGGCATCCGTCAGTCCCAGATCATCGAGATGCGCGCGCGCAGCACGCAAGCGCGGCCGTTCGAACTCTGGCGACAGATTGCTGGGATCGTCGATCCAGGCAATTCCTCGCGCCTGCAGCGTTGCGCGCAGCCGGGTTCTTGAAACATCGAGAAAGGGTCGGGCGATTTCTTGCTCGTCCGGCGCTGCATCAGCCAAACCGATATCGCTGAAATGCAGGCGTGGAGCCATTCCGGCCAGCCCGTCGAGACCGCTGCCGCGCGCGAGCCGCATCAACAAGGTCTCGGCCCGATCGTCTTGCGTATGGCCCGTCAACAGCAGCGCGATGCGGTTGGCCCGCATGGCTTTGCCCATCAGGCGGTAGCGTGCGTGCCGTGCCGCGGCCTGGATACCGGTCTGCGGCTTGGGTCCTTCCCAGAGCAGAGTGGCATGGGGAAACCCCAGCCTTTCGGCATGGGCGGCCACGGTCCGCGCCTCGGCGGCCGACTCTGGGCGTAGGCCATGGTCAACGGTCAGCACCATATGCAGGCCCATATCGGCGCCTTGCTGGCACAGCCAATCGGCATACAGGACCATCAGAGCGGTGCTGTCGCTGCCCCCGGAAACGGCCAGCACACAGCGCATGGACGGCCTGAGCCCGCAGCGTCCGAACAAGGCTGCAAGATCATCCGGCCTGATCGGGTCACGGTCGTTCGTCATGAAACAAGCACGGCCACCCAAGGCTGGCTGAATCAGGCGCCGCAGCCGCTGCGTTGGCGCTCCGCCTGAGCGATGCTTTTCACATGCGCGGGCGGGTTTGGGTATTTCGTCGCCAGTTCGCTATAGGAGGAACAGGCGGCATCCTTCTGGCCCAGACGAGACAGCGACATCGCCAGCTTCAACAGGCATTCAGGTGCTTTCGGGCTTCGGGAGTAGGTTTGATAGCCCTTCAGGAAGGCCGCCGCGGCAGCTCTGAACTGACCACGCACATAGAAGGTTTCGCCCAACCAGTATTGCGCATTGCCGGCGAGTTGGTGGTTGGGGTGGCGCTTGAGAAAATCCTCGAAGCCCGCTTCGGCCCCGCCGTAGTCCTTCTGCAAGAGGGAGCCGTAAGCCTGCTCGTAAAGCTGCTGGGGCTGCACCTCGGGTTCGCCCTGGTTACCCACCGGAGGAGAGGCCGCAACCCTGGGAGGCGGCCCACCGCCCCGCGGCGAGGTTAGGACCCGGTCGATCTCGTCCTGCTGTGCTTCGGGGGCGACGGTTACCGAGCCGAAACCCGGCGGGCCATCGCTGTTGGGGACATTCAGGCCACTACGGCCTCCTAGACCCCGAACCTGATCCTGCAAGCTTTCCAGTTGAGACGCCAGCGCCCTGATTTGTGTTTCGATGGCGTCCATGCGTCCGGCATCAGCTGCATTTACTGCGGCCGACTGACCCGGCCCGCTGCGAGGCCCGCCCGCAGGAGCAGAGCCACCCCTGGCAAGCGACTTCGAGCGTACCGATCACCACTTGGAGGTCGACCAGCTGCTCTTCGAGCTGCTCAACGCGCCGCTGCAGGCCCGCATCGGACCCCGGCGGCAGATCTCGAGCCGCCGGCGGCGCCGCCTTGGCTTGTGGCCTCGGAGGAGCAGGGGGTTGCTGAGCCTGGGATACGGAAACCAAGAAGCCGACAGCGAGCACCAGCACACCCGCCCGAGCCCAGACTGTTGCCTTGGAGGACATGTTTGTACGCTTGTTCCTATTGCGCCTTTCGGGCGCACGTTATGGCGCCCTCTTCAACACGACTTCGCGACGCGAGCAAGGCGGGATTGCACGCCCGCCATCTGATCGGTCTGATGGTTCAAGGACTGACCGGGGGCTACCTGCGCGCGGGCTGGCTACGGCCTGCGTGCCGATTCGCCACACCCACCGATGCTCCCGCGCATCTTGGCCGCCGGGCAGGAACTATGAACAGACGAGAGATTAAGAGCGGGCTTCGCGACTGTTCAGCACCGTCTGAGCACGCCTATTCTGCGACCAGCAGGAAATGTCGTTGCAGACCGCCACCGGCCGTTCCTTGCCATACGATACAGTCCGAATGCGCGCCGCGTTGATTCCGTTGCGGGCCAGGAAATCGCGGACGGCCTGCGCCCGCTTCGCTCCCAGCGCGATGTTGTATTCCCGCGTTCCCCGCTCGTCGGCGTGGCCCTCTATGGTAATCGTGTACTGGGAGTACTGCTTCAGCCAGCGTGCTTGGTTCGCGACTGTCTGCTGGGCCTCAGGCGACAGGTCCACGCTATCTGTCGAGAAATAGACCAAGTCGCCGGCATTCACGGCGAAATCCCGGGGTGAACCTGGAGGTGCCGCGCCGTTCTTGTTGGCTGCCAGATCTTCGGGCCTGGGATTGTTGGCGCAGGCGGTAACACCGAAGCCGAGGACCAGCGCCGCGCAAAGACCCACGACACCTCTACGCCAAGTCGAATGCTCCATGTCTGGTCCCTCTTCGGCACCGCCAGCTCGGCGTGCTGCCTCCAGATTCGAGATTTTCCGCGCGGCAGGCCTCTTAGCCCACACTTTGCGCCAAAATATGACCGCTACACTGAAACGCTTAGTCAGCGGATTTGGGCAACCCGGCGCTCCGGATTTTCCCCACAATGCACACGAATTATGAATAGATTCACAAAAAATCAGGGCCGTATCGCGGCAGCAGAGCTACCGGCAATACGACCCAGATTAAAATAGCACCGGTAAACCCTCAGAAACGAACCCAGCCCCTAAGGGCTGGGAACAGAATTTTCTGAAGCTGTACCCGCTGCCCCTAACTTAGCGAGCTACGGTCTCGACAGGCACGTCAGCGCCGAGCTTCATGGGCTCATGGACGACTTCGCGACGGCACGCAGCCAAAGCAACAGCGGCGACCAGCGCCGAGATAACGATCACGTTCTTGACCTTCATAGTCTTCTCTCCTGACACGTGTTCGGCAATCGCACCTATGTGGCTACCGATGTGTAACGCTCAGATCAAGGACGCAGCTGCTGATCTGAGGGTTTTGCACGGCAGTTGGTGCGGAAATGCCACTTCCATTTAGTGCGCATCGGCAAGCCAGAACGCGATACAGAGGCTGCGTGCAGGCCCGCCGATGCAGCCGGGCCTCGCTCACCATCCAAGACACACCAGACGGGTTAAAACGCGGTAAAGCAGCGTTCAGTTTCGCAACGGACCCCACGCCGGATCGGACCCGAAGGACGGCGTCTGCACCTGCCGCTCGTTGTAGCCGGTCAGGTCAATCGAAAAGAGCCTCGGACCACCGCTTGCGCCCTGGCTCTCGCGGAAGAACAGAATCACGCGGCCATTGGGGGACCAGGTTGGTCCCTCATTGTGATATCCCTCGGTGAGGATCCGCTCGCCTGCACCGTCAGGCCGCATCACACCGATCAGGAAGCTGCCGCTTGTCTGCTTGGTGAAGGCGATCAGGTCTCCGCGGGGGGACCATACTGGGGTCGCATAGCGCCCGTCGCCGTAACTGATCCGCTTCGCCCCCGACCCGTCAGCGTTCATGACATGCAGTTGCTGGCCGCCTTCCCGGTCGGATTCAAACACGATGCGCCGCCCGTCGGGGCTGTAGCAGGGGCCGGTATCGATGCCGCTCGAATTGGTCAGGCGCCGCGTCTGACGGGACCGCAGGTCCATGTCGGCGATGCCGGTGGCGCCCCCCTCCCCGATGCTCATGACGAGGCGCTGGCCGTCAGGGGCGAACCGTGGAGCGAATGTCATACCCGGGAAATTGCCAACCATCTCCTTCTGGCCGGTATCCAAACTCATGAGGAACACCCGGGGCTGTTCCCCGGTGTACTGCAGATAGGTGATTTCCTGCGCCGTGGGGCTGAAGCGGGGAGTGAGCACCAATTCCCCGCCCTGGCTCAGGAGCCGGACGTTGGCGCCATCCTGGTCCATGATCGCAAGACGCTTCCTGCGCCGGTCCTTGGGACCGGTCTCATCGATAAATGCAACCAGGGTGTCGAAGTAGCCGCGTTCGCCGGTGAGGCGCTCGTAGACCTGATCGGCGGCGCGGTGGGCAATGCGGCGCCAAGCGTTCGCATCGACAGCAAAGCGCTTGCCATCGAGAGCACGCTGGGAAAGTACGTCGTAGAGGCGGAATTCCACAAACAAGCGACCATCGGGGGCGCGTCCGGTGCGGCCCACCACCAAGGCTTGTGCGTTGATGACGCGCCAGTCCTGAAAGCGAGGCGGAGCGTTGATGTCGCGAATGCGCTCGATGAAAGAGGCCTGATCGAGCGGTTGGAACAGGCCCGACCGCTCGAGATCGGCGGTGATCACACTGGTGATTTCGGCGGCGAACCGCTGGTCGTCGCCCAGGAATTCAGGAATTGCGATCGGGATGGGCGCGATGGTGCCTTCCCGCTGCGTGCCACGCAGGCCATCCTGCGCTACACCTCTGGGCACCTGCGCCAAAGTCGCAAACGGTGCCAGTGCGGCAGCGCCCAGTCCCAGCGCCACCCTGCGCCGCCCTAGATCCGGGGCCGTCTCAAGATGCTTTCGTGGACTTGATGCCATCACACTCGCTTTCAATGCACACTCACTTGAGCCCACTCGGATCGAATTCCCGGATAACCGTCTTCCAATGCACGTACTTGTCGCGTGGCAATGGAAAGGGTGAGCACTCCTGTACAGCACGTATCGCCGCCTCGGCAGCAATGCGAAACAACGTATCGCCGCGTGGCTGCTCCACGCGAGGCTCACCGTCCAGGCTGCCATCCAGTTTCATGTTCCAGCGCAGCGTGACCACAGGCGTATCGCTGCCGCCACCACCGGAAGGTATGCTCCAGCACATCTTCAGGCGCGCGCCGATAATACCGTTCAGCATCGCAATTTCGCTGGTGGATATCTGTTGGTCCTTGCCTTCGGGGGCGCCGAGCGCAGGCCCTTTCGTCTTGGTTGGCTCGTTCGGGGCGGAGGAGGGCGGTGGTGCGCTGCTGTTCGGCACTTTGTTGAGCAGGGCCGCAATCTTTTCCGCATCGAACTGCTTTTGCTTGGCCTCGGCCTCCTGGCGCTTTTTCTCATCATCGCGCTTCTTCTTTGCCGCCGCTTCCTTGCGCTTCTTCTCCTCGTCGGCCTTCTTCTTCAGCTCGGCCTGCTTGCGCTGATCGTCCAAGCGCTTTTTTTCCTCGGCCTGACGCTGCTCCTCGGCGCGGCGCTGCTCTTCAGCCTGGCGCTGTTCGTCCGCTTTGCGCTCCTGCTCGACTTTAGTTTGGTGTTCTTCCTCCGCCTTGCGTTTTTCTTCGGCCTTGCGCAGTCCTTCGAGCGCAAGCTCCTCCTCGGCGGCTCGCTGCTTCTCCGCAGCCTTCTGCTTCTCCAGTGCCTCCTCGATTTTCTTCTTCTCCTCGACTGCGGGAGGCGGGGGTGGCGGAGGCTCAGCAGACGCCAGCTTCTCGGCAATCGGGTCGGACTTCGGGGCTGGCGGCTCGGGCGGCGGTGGCGGGGCGGGTGCGGCGGCGACGGGCTTGGGTTTGGCCGCTTCCTTCTTGGCGACATCGGCCTTGGGCGATTCCTTGGCCATGGCCTCGAGTTGCTTGGCTGTGCGCGCGCCTTGCCTCAACTTGGTGAGTTCGCTCTCCGTCACCAGATCGGTGATGATCGGATCAGGCTCGGACATGCGCAATTCGCGCTGCGACTGGATGGTGATCAACGCCCACCCCAGGATCGCCGCATGCAGAATGACGGATATGACCAGTCCGAACTGCACTGGGCCTCCGTGCCTCAGCCCTCCGCCTCGGTGACCAGCGACACTTTGTTGAAGCCGCCTTGCTTGATACGGCCCATGACGCGCATGACCGTGCCGTAGTCGATCCCCTTGTCACCGCGAACGAAAATCGGTTCGTCGTAGCCACCTTTGGCAATCGCCTTGAGCCTGCCGGCGATCTCATCGAACGTAACCGCCGTCTCCTGGATATAAACCTTGCCGTCACGCTGCACGCTGATGGTGAGCGGCTCCTTGTTGGATTGGAGCTGCTGCCCTTTCGTTTCCGGCAGCTCGAGCGGCACGCCGACCGTAAGCAGCGGGGCGGACACCATGAAGATGATCAGCAGCACCAGCATGACGTCCACGAACGGTGTGACGTTGATTTCGTGCATAGGCGTGTGACGCTTCGCGCGGCTGCGGCGGCCACCGCTTGGCCTGCCTTGATTCATACTGACGCCCATGGCCCGGCTCCGTTAGGTTCGAACGTCAATCTGGCGCGACACGATGGCCGAGAATTCGTCGGCAAACGTCTCCAGACGCTGCGACAGCCGAGACGAATCGGCCGCAAACTTATTGTAGAAAACGACTGCCGGTATGGCGGCCAGCAGGCCGAGGGCCGTCGCAAACAGCGCTTCGGCGATGCCGGGGGCGACGACCGCCAAGTTCGTGTTCTTGGAGATCGCGATCGCCTGGAAGCTCGTCATGATGCCCCAAACCGTGCCGAACAGGCCGACGAACGGGGCAATGGAGCCAACGGTGGCGAGAAACAGCAGCCGCCGGTCGAGCTGTTCCATCTCGCGGCTGATGGTGACGTCCATCACCTTCTCGACCCGCATCTGGATGCCGCCCATGGCGCGGATGTTGCCTTCGACCGAGCGCTTCCACTCGCGCATCGCCGCCACGAACAGGGAAGCCATGGCCAGCGTGCGCCCATGCGACAGGCCGGTGTAGAGTTCGTCGAGCGATTGGCCCGACCAGAACATCTGCTCGAAGCGATCCGCCTCGCGGCGCGCGCGCCTGAAAGCGAACAGCTTTTCGATGATGATGGCCCAGGCCCAGACCGAGGCGAGCAGCAATCCGATCATCACGAATTTGACGACCGGATGCGCCGTGAGAAACATATCGAGGAATGAAAAGCCGCCGGTGGCGGCGGGCGCCAACTTTTCAAGCATCGCTAGATGTCCGTGTCCTTGCCGGTTGTCGCGCCGTTGGGCCCCTGAATAGCGAGGCAGCACAAAAAAGCCGGCCGCCGTTCTGGCAACCGACGCCTCGGCCCGATGTCAAGTGCGTACCCGTTTCCGGCCCTCCGGACCAGGGCCATACTGCCGCGTAATGTGGCTAGACTTGGGCTTTCTGTGGAGAGAGCAGCGCGGCTCCTGGAGGACTGCCAAGCGAAAGCGTTGCTGTTGGTGGATTCAAGTCTCGGAAACTAGGAGACGGGCAACACCATCTGCGTCTGTGTGACAATGGCGCACAGCTTTCCGGCTTCCGACTTGATGGTTGTCTGCCACACCTGAGTGGACTTGCCTCGATGCAGCGGGATCGATTCGGCGGTGATTTGCGTGTTCACCGGCGCGGCACCCATGAAGTTGGTCTTCGATTCGATCGTCGTGGTGCGCGTGTTGGGCGGGAGATTCACAACGGTACCGATGGCGCCCACGGTATCGGCGAAAGCCATATACGCTCCACCGTGGCAGACACCACCCGCCGTGCACAGGTCGGGCCGTACCAGCATGGTCGCGACGATCTTGTCCTGTGTCGCTTCCTTGATCGTGACACCCATGAGACCAGGAAAAAGGGGCTGGATGCGTTTTTGAATCTCGGCGGCCATCGACATGCGGTTCTCCTGATGAGTTCTACTCTCCCTCTCTCCGTCCTTACGGGGAGAGGGTCATGGCGGAGCCATGCCTCCGGCATGAGGTGAGGGGCCGAAGCTTGCTCCGGCGTTTGTTGCCGCCCCTCACCCTAACCCTCTCCCATGCCGGAAGAGGCATGGGGAGAGGGAATGCGTCCAATATGCTCAGCCGAGCTTATCCTGCAAAGCGCCACGCAGTGCGCTCGAGAGGCGCAATGGCTTGCCGGAGCGTGAAACCAGCACAACCATGACTTCGGCGGTAAAGAGTTCGACGCCGTCGCGGCTGATACGTTGATCCAGGATGAGAGTCGCAGCTGTCGTCTCCTTGACGCGCGTGGTCACTTCCAGGACCTCGTCGATGCGCGCGGGCTTGATAAATTCTATCGTCATGCGCCGGACAACGAACGCTGACGGCTCACGGCCATCCGAGCCGTCGATCAGGGTACGGTGGTCGTTACCGATGAGGCGGAGGAAATCCGAGCGGCCGCGCTCGCACCAGCGGATGTAACTGCCGTGATAGACGAGGCCGGAAAAATCGGTGTCCTCGAAATAAACGCGGACCGGCAGGATATGTCGCCGCCCCCCCGCATCAACTGCGATGCGGCCGGCAAGGTCGGGCCAGCCCTCAGGATGTGAGTGATCGGGCGGAGACATGAACCATGACGATTTCGGGCGGCACGCCGATGCGCACCGGCAATATAGAGCACCCAAGCCCTCCCGACACGATCAGATTGCGATTGCCTTCGACAATGTGCCCGTAGGCGAAGCGATTGCCGAAGCGCGAGGGAACCATCGGCGAATAGCCGAACATGCGCACCTGGCCACCGTGCGTATGTCCCGAAAGCGTGAGCGACACGCGCTCGGGTACGCGCGTAAAAATATCCGGCTCGTGCGCCAGGAGAACCACGGGCGCCTCATCTGTGATCTTGGAGAGCGTGCCCGGCAGATCATCGACGCCTTCGAACCGGCGCCACGCCCGCTTGCGGCGGCCGCGGATGAAGGCCATCTGGTCGCCAAGTCCTGCCAGCCAGAACGGACGGCCGTTCTTGCCGAGGCGCACCACATCGTTCTCGTACACGGGGATGCCGACGGCTTCCAGCACGCGCCTGCCGAGCACCGGGCCCTCACCGGTGCGCTGGGCGTGCAAGTCATCCCACCAGTCATGATTGCCGAGAATGGCATGCACACCGAGCGGCGCCTTGAGGATGCTCAGCGCATCGGCCCACTCCTCGGGAGCAACCGTGCGCGTCTTGAGCTTGTGGCTGGCGGTGAAGTCGCCCAGCAGGACGATGACGTCAGGGTTGAGCTGGTTGGTCCGCTCCGCGATAGCGCGGATGCGTTCGGCCGGCATGAGCGGACCGCCGGCATGCACGTCGGCAATGACCCCGATGCTCAGACTGAGGCCGGGCGTCCATCGCGCCGGCGATACGTGGTAGCGCGTCACACTAAGGCGGTATCCGGCCTCACCGGCTATGCCGTAGGCGGTCAGCCCCATGACGCCGGCGCCTGAGAGTCCGACGGTCTTGAGGAACCGGCGGCGAGATATCTTGTTCAATTGCCTCTAACCCTCGTGCACGGCCTTGCAGGCCTCATTCCCCTTACCGCCTGGGCGGCCCGCTCCTGTGACGACAAAGCATGGAGAAGTTGGGGCAGCAACCGCGTTCCCCACGTAGCTGTGGCCAAACCGCGCCCAGCATCCAGATATTCAGCCTGTCTCGGCCTTGCCGCCAGCTGGCGCCGCCTCGTCGGATTCGTCAAAGAGGCCAATCTGCGGAGCGGCGGAACGGGCGGGTCCCGAGAGACCGAGATGCTTGTAGGCCCGGAGCGTCAGCACGCGTCCGCGTGGGGTGCGGCCGATGAAGCCCTGCTGCAGCAGGAAGGGCTCGACGATCTCCTCCAGCGCATCGCGCGGCTCTGAAAGGGCTGCCGACAGCGTCTCGATACCGACCGGGCCGCCTTCGTAATTCCGTGCAATGCACGAGAGATAGCGGCGATCAAGAGCATCGAGGCCCTCGCTGTCGACCTCGAGCTGCTGCAGGGCGCGATCGGCCACGGGTGCCGACACCAGTTTTGCGCCTTCCACGGCCGCGAAGTCGCGCACCCGGCGCAAAAGGCGGCCGGCGATACGAGGCGTACCCCGCGAACGGCGTGCGATCTCGGATGCCCCATCCGGGCTCACGGCCATCTTGAGCACACCGGCGCCGCGCGTGACGATCGTGGTGAGTTCGGCGTGGGTATAGAAGTTCAGGCGTACGGGAATGCCGAAGCGGTCACGCAGCGGCGTGGTCAGCAGTCCCGTGCGGGTGGTAGCGCCGACCAGTGTGAACTTGGCGAGGTCGATCTTGACCGAGCGTGCGGCCGGCCCTTCGCCGATGATGAGATCGAGCTGGTAGTCCTCCATGGCGGGGTAGAGGATTTCCTCGACCGCCGGGTTGAGCCGGTGGATCTCGTCGATGAACAGGACGTCGCGGTCTTCCAGGTTGGTCAACAGCGCGGCTAGGTCTCCAGCCTTGGCGATGACCGGCCCCGACGTGGAACGGAATCCCACGCCCAGCTCGCGCGCCATGATTTGTGCCAGTGTGGTCTTGCCGAGCCCCGGCGGTCCGGCGAACAAGCACGTGATCCAGCGCATCGCCGCGGGATTTCGCCGCTTCGATGAAAACCTTCAGATTGGAGCGTGCCTGTTCCTGGCCAATGAACTCGCGGAGGTATTGCGGCCGCAGAGATTGCTCTGCGTCGTCGGCTTCGCGCTTGGCGCCGGTAACGAGGCGGTCGGCGTCGGTCATGGTTTGTTCAGATGCTGCTGTTCGGTGGGGGTGTCAAGGCGGAAGACCCCGCACCGTGGTGCCGCTTTGTTGGGCCCGCAGAAATACCTGTGAGCAGCGCATAGGCATCACCGACATTTTGCCGGGCAAGTGTTGCTGGGGTGAATACCGGATGAACCATCCGTTGCGGCCAAGTTCAGGGTCGACATGCACAAATGGGCGCGGATCGAGGACGCCGGACGACTCAAACCGAGGAGAGTAAAAACCATGCTGACGAAGATGACCTTGGCAGCAACTGCCATTGGGATGGCTGCCTTGTTCACACCGGTCTCGGCGGCGCCCGTAGCACCGCAATCCGCCATTCCGGAAGCCGCTACCGAAGGCAACCTGCTGGTTCAGGTGCATCGCCGCTACCGCCATTGGCATCACCACCGCCATTGCCGCCTGGTCTGCCACGGCCATCTGCACTGGCGCCATGGCCACAGGGTTTGCCACGGCCATTGGCACCGGAGCTGCCATTGGCATTGAGCGCGCAAACAAGCCGCGCCCTTACCTCGACGTTCATCCAGCCGGCCTCACTCTCGTGGCGCCGGCTTTTTTCATACGCCTATGCCGCCGCACCCGGCACCGCCGGCATGTACTGTGCACGCGTCAGCACGTGAAAGCGCCAGAGCAGCAGCACGGCAAAGACGCCGGTGCCCAGCGACAGGCCAATCCAGACGCCGATGGCGCCAAGCCCCGCCGAAAAGGCCAAACCGTAGCTGCTTGCAAAACCGACGATCCAAAAACTGAAGGCCGCGATCAGAAGAGGCACTTGCGTATCGTTCAATCCTCGCAAGGCACCGGCGGCAACGGATTGCGCCCCATCGGTGATGAAAAACGTTGCGCCCAGAACCAGCAGCGTTGCAGCCAAGGCAATCGTTTCTCCCGCTGAGGCGGCATCGCCGAGGAATAGCAGCGGGATGGAGTGACGCGAGAACGCAACGATGACGGTCATGACGACCATGAACGCAACCGCCAGGATCATGGCCGTGAAACCGGCGCGTCGCGTGGCCCCGCCGTCGCGGCGGCCAACGGCCTGCCCCACACGTACAGTCGCGGCCATGGAGATGCCGAACGGCACCATGTAGAGCACGGCCGCTGTCTGCAGCGCGATCTGATGCGCAGCAATGGCGCTGGTAGAGATGCTGCCCATCAAGAGCGCCGCGGCAGCAAACAGACCGTATTCCAACAGAAAGGAACCCGAGATCGGCAGGCCGATGACAAGGAGCTGCCGGAAGAGCTGCCAGTCGAAGCGCCAGAAGCGGCCGAGGACGCGGTACTTCTTGAAGGGGTGGCGCGTGTAGGCGATCCAGATCGCGACCACGCACATGAACACGTTGACCAGAGTGGTTGCCAGACCCGCACCCAGCACGTCGAGCCGCGGCGCGCCGAACGCGCCGTAGATCAGAGCGTAGGCGAGAACGCCGTTGATCGGAATGGCCGCGAGCGTGATCCACAGCGCGGGCTCGGGCCGGTTCACCGCACTCATGAAGTTACGCAGCGCCATGAAGATCCAGGCAGGGATGAGACACCAGCTCAGGCCCAAGAGATAGCGTCCGGCCAGTTCGGCGGACTCCGGTGACTGCCCGAGCGCCAGCAGAATCTCCTCGCCCCAGAATTGCAGCGCCGTCAGGGGCACTCCCGCCAGGACCGCCGCCCAGAGGCCGACACGCACCGAGCGTCGCACGAAGCGGGGATTGCGCGCGCCGAAGGCCTGCGAGGCCAATGGTGCAACCGCCGACATCAGCCCCATGCCAAGCGTGAAGGCGGCAAACAATACGGTATGGCTGAGGGCGGCCGCGGCCACGACTTGGTCGCCGAGACGGCCGAGGAGCGCCAGATCGGTCGTCATCATGGCGATCTGGCCAAGCTGGGTCACAGCCAGCGGAAACGCCAGCTTCAACGTTTCAAGGAATTCGACGCGCCAAAGCGCCGCTTGCGCCGGGGTGCCTGCACCGGCGGCTGGCAGTGGTCGGTAATGCTGTCATGGGCGCAACATAGGGCGCAGCGACGAAAAGAGAAGCCTCAATGCCTCACAACGGCGCGAGGCGCGTGGGTCACCTCCGCATTTCTACGACCCGACAAAGCCCAAAGAGGCCAATCGATTGCGCGCAGTTTTAAGGCTTGGTTTAACAGGCCCTCAAGCCCGGAGGCGTAGGCTTGGGCCAGGAGGAGGACACACCATGCTCCAGGCCCTGATTTCAAAGCTTTCGTGGCCCGGATGGCTCAATTTAGCTGTCGCAAGTAGCGACATCGCACCCGGCGAGGACATGGATGCAGTCGTTCGTTTCGAGCAGCTTGTCGGCGAGTTGCATCTAGCAGCCATGCAGGTTGCTGTCGTGACCAGCGGCGTGAATGCGCTCAGCGAGGGCGTCCGGCTCAAGAACCCGCTGGCGCTGCAAGACCTTGGGCCGCAAGTGCCAAGCTCGGAAAAAATAACTCTGCCGCGGCATTGCCGCGAAGAACTCGGCATCGCCTTCAAGAGCCTTGCAGCCGTACGCGATTTCTTCGGTGAGCTGAAGACGGCGCAGCAGGACGTAGAGCAATTTTGCGCGGACGCCGACGAGTTCGGAACCGAAGAGGCGGCTTTCCTGGACCTGCCCAGTGTCGCCGACAGATGGCGGTGCTTGAGTCTGCGCGCACTCACCGCCGTGGTGTCCGTCGAAAAGGACGTCGCGCGCTGCCTGCCGGGCCGTTACAGCCACAACACCCCCCTCCTCAAGAAGCTGCTGCGCAGCGTTATCGACGGCGGACGTCCATGCGTGGACGACAACGCGACCGTCAAGCTTCCGGACCTGCCGCAGCGGAGGGCTTCCGTGCGACCCAACGTGCACCTGCCCTGCGTCCTCGAGTATCATGGCAGAACGTATCAGGCCGCCGCCAAGGATATCTCGACCGGCGGCGTGGGTTTGGAACAGGCGCCGGCGCTGGTGCCGCAGACGGTGGTGCTGATGGAATTCGAAAGCGGGCACTGCATTGCCGGCCTGGTGGTGTGGAGCAAGGGAACCCGGGCGGGCGTGAAATTCGACCTGCCGCTGAAGCCGAGCCATCCGCTGCTGACCAGCGGCGCGTGATCTACATCGGCGCGGTCTGTGCCGATTTTACGCAATCGTCATTGAGCCCGGCGAACTTCCGGTCGGTCGGCTCGAACAACTTGGGCAAGTCGGCCGGCGGGGTACGCTTGGCTTCGTGCACCGCTTGCTCAAGGTGCTGCGCCAGATCGGTGTAGTGGCGCCGGATGGTTTCATCGCGCAGGTTGGCGAGATAGGTCCCGAGCGCGGCAAACTTGGCGACCGCGTTGGCCGCGTCCACGTCGGCTGCAGAAGGCGGCGCTGCACCTGGCGCACTCGGCACACCGCCGGACTGCGCCACGACGCCAGCGCGAAACTTGACCTGGAAATAGGCGTCGATGGTTTCCTTGCAGGTGCGCATGTATTCGGTGCGACCGACGTTGCGCTGGATGATGTCGACGAACTTCCCGTTGAGGTAGCCGTTGTAGATCGCCGTCACGAGCGACAGAGTGGCAATGAACATCGGGAAGAAGGTGACCAGAACCGTCTTGATCTTGTCTTGACGCTCGCTCACGGCTGCCGGCTCCCGCTTGGAGGCGTCATGCTGCGGTCAGCTTGGCCAGCACCGCGTCGGAGACCTCGAAGTTGGAATAGACGTTCTGCACGTCATCGTCATCCTCGAGCGCCGCGATCAGCTTGAGCACCGAGGCAGCCTTCTCCTCGTCCACGGCGGTGGTCTGCATGGGCTTCCACAGCGCTTTCACGGAAGCGGCCTCGCCGAGCTTTCCTTCCAATGCTGCCGATACGCTCCCCAAATCTTCGAACGCGCACGTGATGAGGTGCCCTGCGGCATCCGATTTTACGTCGTCGGCGCCGGCGTCGATGGCGGCGTCCAACACGGCATCGGCGGACCCTGCGCCTGCCGGGTAGGCGATCTCGCCCACACGGGCGAACATGTGCGACACCGCGCCAGTGGCGCCGAGGTTCCCGCCGTACTTGGTGAAGACTGCCCGGATGGCTCCGCCAGTCCGGTTGCGATTGTTCGAAAGCGCTTCAACGATCACAGCGACACCACCCGGCCCGTATCCCTCGTAGCGGATGGCTTCGTAGTTCTCGGTATCGCCCCCTGTCGCCTTCTTGATGGCGCGCTCGATGTTGTCCTTCGGCATGTTTTCAGCGCGCGCAGCCTGAATGGCGAGACGCAGGCGTGAATTCATGTCGGGGTCGGGCAGGCCCGTCCTGGCCGCGACGGTGATTTCGCGCGCGAACTTGGCAAACAGCTTGGAGCGCGCCGCATCCTGGCGCCCCTTGCGGTGCATGATGTTCTTGAACTGCGAATGACCGGCCATGATGCGAAGTCTCGTGGAGAAGTGGGTGCGAGAAACGCCTTATATGCGCGCCGCGCCCGCAAATCCAGAACCGAACAGGGTGCCACTGCTGCCCGAGCCCAAGCTTGAAATGAGGGCGCAAACGTCTGCGACCGAAAAGCAAACCAGTCTAGGACGGGAACGGACAGCTGCACCGGGCGTTTGCAGCGCATGGGTTGAAATCCAACCACGATTCTCGCGGCAGCGCACGCACTGTGGCGAGCAACAGGAGACTGGCGATGAGATACATATTGATCAGCGCCGCTGCAGCGATGGCACTCGCCGGCGCAGCGACGCTCGGAAACGCACAAGGGCAAGATAACGAAAAGAACAGGGGGCCCGCCGCGGAAGGAAAAGCTCCCGGCTCAGGAGGCGCGGAGCGCGCACCAGGCGGAGGCGGCCAGACGCAGCAGTCAGCGCCAAATCGCACCGAACAGAAGTCCGAACCCCGCAAGGGCGCGGCAGGCGACACCAACCAGGGTCAGCCGCGGGCGGTCCAGCAGAACGACAAGGATCGTTCGAAGTCGGCGACTCAGCCGCAGCGCGACAACGACAAGCAGAAGTCTTCCGAACAGCGCAATCGGGACACCGAAAAGCAGAAGTCTGCCGATCAACGCAAGGACGACAACGACAAACAGAAGTCCACCGACCAGCGCAAGGGCGATAACGACAAGCAGAAGGCCGCCGACCAGCGCAAGGGCGATAACGACAAGCAGAAGGCCACCGACCAGCGCAAGGGCGACAACGACAAGCAGAAGGCCGCCGACCAGCGCAAGGGCGACAACGACAAGCAGAAGGCCGCAAAAGACTCAAATCAACCCCAGGCTGGCCGCGTCCAGGTAACGGAAGAAAAGCGCAGCGGTGTTCGCGAGCGGCTCGTGAAGGAGCGGCGCGTCGATCGCGTGCAAAGGTCGCGGATCAACGTATCCATCAATGTTGGCGCACGCCTTCCGCGTTCAGTGCGCCTGCACGCGCTGCCCGTTACGATCGTTTCCTTTGAACCGGCTTATCGCGGGTACAGCTACATCGTGCTCGAGGACGAGACCATCGTGCATCGTCGATGAGCGGACTTATGTCATCGTTGATGTCATTCCGGCTGGCTCGCAGCGCGCCGACGGTCCAGGCCGTGCGCACCTCACTCTGAGCTCTGACGACATGCGCTACATCTACAGGTCGGTGCCGAAGGATCGTACTGCGAACGTGCGGATCCGGCTAGCGCTGGGCGCGGAGGTGCCGCGTGACATCGAGCTGTATGAATTTCCCGTCGAGATCGTCGAGCGCGTACCCGACGTCAGGCGATATCGCTATATCGTTGCTGACGGCGAGGTGATCATCGTCGATCCCAATGATCAGGCGGTGGCGCTCGTCATCAACGAGTGATGCCTCGGCAATCTGAAGTCGCAACCCCCGCGGTCTCCGCGGGGGTTGTCTTGTTTGGAGCTAGATCAGCTGCAGGAAAATCAGGATCAAGCCGATCACCGATACCGTCCATGCTCCCGTGCGCAGCCACGGAATGCCGACGATGTAGAGGATCGCGTGGGCCACGCGGCCCCAGAAGAACAGCTGCGCCCCAAGCAATGTCATGCCGTTGCCGACATTGACTGCGCGAGCGACCAGAACCAGGATCGCGAACAGAATCAGGTTCTCCAGCATATTGCGGTGGGCGCGCGCCGCTCGACCGGCCCAGTCGCGCATCTCGGGCATGTCTTCGCGGTTGCCGGCCAACCGAGGCAGCCCAACCTCCAACGTGGCTCCGGACGCCGCAATCGCGGCCAGCACCAACGTCAAGGCGGCTGACCATACGAGATACATCAGCTCGGGTGTCATAGGCTCCTCCCTCATACCCGCCGGAACGATGCAGGTGGCAGCCCAATATGGAGGCAATGCGCGCGCTGTCGAGGGTGAAGCTGTGCGCTGCGGTGGTTGGCTGGTGCGCCAGCGTGCGGATCTATACAGCCAGACGTCGCGACATCGCCATGAGATTTCGGATAATCTGTTTCCCGCACGCCATCGATTGATGCACGAGGAGGACTCACACTGCCATGGGTGACCTGCTGACGCTTGCCGCCGATCCCGCTGCCTGGGCCGCACTGGTGACGTTGATCGCAATGGAGGTCATCCTCGGCATCGACAACCTCATTTTTATTGCCATTCTGACGAACAAATTGCCTGAGGCCCAGCGCCCCCTTGCACGCCGTATCGGGCTCGGTCTGGCGCTGGTGATGCGGTTGGCGTTGCTTGGCACGATTGCGATCATCGTGCAGCTGACCTCGCCGATCTTCAGCATGTTCGGTCACGGCTTCTCGTGGCGCGACCTCATCTTGATCGCCGGCGGGCTGTTCCTGGTGTGGAAGGCGACCAAGGAGATTCACCATCGGGTCGACCCCGATCCTGAACCCGACTTCTTCAACCGAAAAACTGCGACATTGGGATTGGCTGCAGCGCTCGGCCAGATCATTCTGCTCGATCTCGTATTCTCCATCGACAGCATCATCACCGCGGTGGGCATGACACAGCACGTGGAAATCATGGTGATCGCGGTGGTAGTCGCGGTCATCGCCATGATGTTCGCTGCCACGCCGCTATCGAACTTCATCAGCGCCAATCCGACCGTGGTGATGCTGGCGCTGGGCTTCCTGCTGATGATCGGCATGGTGCTGCTGGCGGAAGGTTTCGGCGCCCATGTGCCCAAGGGCTACATCTACGCAGCGATGGCGTTCTCGGTGGCAGTCGAGGGATTGAACATCCTCGCCCGCCGTGCGCGCCGGAAGCGGCAGGCTGCCAACACAGGCGGATGAGCGCAACTGCCGGAGGCGCTTACTGCTTGCCCAGCGCTGTGAGCACGGCGGGGAGGATGCGTTCGGCCAGGATGGCATAGCCCGCGGGCGTGAAATGCACGCCGTCGTCGCGCAGCTCGCTGCGGGGCAGTGCATCCAGCACGCTATTCTCGATGACGATGAGCTTGGTGTTGCGGGCGGCAAGCCGGCTGCGCATCTTCTCGATATTCGCGGCCCGCTCGGCACCGAGCCCCATGCGCTCGTCATTGGTCCCTGGCTGCAGGATCACGATGTGCGTGCCCGCCGGCGCCGCGCTGTCGAGCCGCGCCAACATGCCGCCCGTGGTGTCGCCGGCGATGCCGGCGTTGGCGACGGCAGCGTCGACGCCTGCGGCTCTGAGCAGGGCCTGCAGCCGAACGGGATAAGCGTGCTCAGGGGAAAGCCCCCAGCCCTCGGTGTTGCTGGCGCCGAGGGCGACAACCCTGACAGCGGTCTGCGCGTGCATGGTCGGGATCACAACCACGTACAGGGCGAGTGCAAGCGCCAAAACAACCCCAATGCGCAAGCTCGGCCTAGAACCGGACAGCATCTGCGCCTCCTCGATCGGCTGCTCCAACCATCTTGCATCAATTGGACTTCTGAGGCGAAGTGCGGATTGACGACGGACCAACACACGAGCCCACATCATGGATGATCGCTTCACGCTCTACGGCAGCTTCACGTCGAGCTCGTCCTACAAGCCGATATTGTTCCTGGCGCTGGCGCGCGTGCCGTTCTCGTTCCGGACCGTGAACCTCAAGACCGGGGTGCAGAAGACAGCCGACTACTTGTCCGTCAACCGCTACGGCCAGGTCCCGGCGCTGCGCCATCGGGGCCTCACGATCGTGCAGTCCAACGTGATCCTCGACTACCTGGCGCGGTCCACAGGCAAGTTCGAAGGCGCGACCGAGCAGGACCGTTGGCGGGCGCGCGAATGGCTGTCATGGGAAACCGACGCCATCTCCAACATCGCCAAGGTGCGCCACTTCAGCCGCTTCCGCACCGTCGATCCCGCGGTGATGGCGCACTTCCGGCCGCTCGCGGAAGCCTCTCTGACGTTCATGGACAAGGCGCTGGAGGGGCGCCACTGGCTGGTCGGCGACGCGTGCACGCTGGCCGACATCGGCTGCTGGGGCCGCATGGTGTTCATGGCCGAAGGCGGCATGGACATCGCCGGCTGGCCCAACGTGGAGGCCTGGTCGCAGCGCCTGAAGGCAATGCCAGGCTTCGCGCTGCCCTACGATCTCATCCCGAAGAAGGACCGGGAGATGGAGCCGGCCTGAGCCGGCACGTCAGCTTGCGGCCGCCATGCGGTTGGCGATGCGGCGCTCGGCAGCGGTGACGATGGCTGCGCGCAACTCGGCGACCGAGGCGAGGTCGGCACTGACGCTGAGCCGCTGCTCGCGCGCCAGCAGGCGCAGGTTTTCGAGGCTATCGACGGCATCAAGCGCTGCGAGCGCCGCGGCACGGCCGGACTTACGCACAACGACGACGATGTTGGGCGAGAAGGGATCGAAGGGCTCAGCGGCCAGGGCCGGCTCGGCGACCGACGCGACAGCAACGGGCACCTCGGGGATCGGCGGTGGCGGTTCGTCACGGATCGCGGCCTGTTCTACGGGGATCCCCGCAGATGACTGCGGTGTGACCGCTGCCGCCGATTCCCCAGGTGCGGCAATGACCGACGGCGGATCGCTTTCCCTGCGCGGCTCCATGCGCACGCGCAGCTGGGCCACTTCCTGCCGCAGCCTGCGCACGAGCTGGTCGCGCTCGTCTGCGGACAGGCTGGGGTTCGCCTTCAGGACACGCCGAAAATAGGCGTCCTGGGAAGCCCCCGACAGCGCTTTGGTCTTCTTGCGCATCTCTCCCGCTAGGCTGATTTGGCGCGCAGCTGGGGCACGCCGAACACCTCACCGTGCAGCTTGCGCAGATGCGGCAGCGCATCCGCGAACTTCTGCTCCATGCTCTTCTTAGTCTCGTCCCAATCGAAGGACCGCGCAATGCTGTCCAGGACCGGCAGTCGCGTCGTCAACAGGGGATGATCGAGGGCGAGCTGGTCGATCAGCAGCCGCTCGTGGCCGTCGCCCTTGAGGTAGTTGGGCAGGCAGGAATAGCGCCGCTCACCGAAGGGAATGGAAGCCAGCTGCTCGGCTGTCTCCACCTTCTCGATCAACTGGGCGACTCGGTCCAGGGCGAACTGCGAGACGAAATCGGGCCGGAACGGCACGACGATGTGGTCGGCCAGGTCGAGCGCCGCCAGCGCCGCGAAGGATAGGCCGGGCGGGCAATCGAGGATGACGAGATCGAAGTCCATGCCGAAGTGCTTCATCAGCCGCTTCATGCGGCCGCGCACCTGCACCGCCACCGCATCGGCGTGCAGTTCCCGCTTGGAGGACTGCATCACGAACAACTCGCTCTGGATGTCCTCGAGCCGCTGCGATCCCGGCAGAAGGGACACGCGACCGGCGAAGAACCGTCCGTGCGCGACGTCGCCGACGTTGTTCAGCACGTAGGCGGATTCATCCTCGGCCACCTTCTCGAAGCGGTCGTAGAAATAGTCGGCGATGGTGTGGCCGGCCCGTGACGCCTTCTCCCAGCCTTCGCCGCCGACCAGCATAAGGGAGGCATTGCATTGCGTATCGAGGTCCATCACCAGCACCTTCTGCCGGCCCCAGGACGCCGCGGCATGCGCCAGCATGATGGAGATGGTCGATTTGCCGACACCGCCTTTTCTGTTCGATACGGCAAGGAACTGCGTCATTCTTCCCCCACTGCAAGTCCACGCACAGTGGGTAAGCGATTTGCCCGGCCGCGCGCAGTCTTGCATGCGGCTGCGAATTCAGAAGCGATTCTCCAGACAGCCCCGACCGGGCACGTCGCACAGAATTCCGATGGGCAGGAGTTGCTTACATCGGTGGAGCGACACCGCGGCCGACATTCACCCGCGCTGCCTGCAATGTGCCGTCCGGTTGCTTGTTAGCTGCGCTGATGAAGATGCGGGCTCCCGCCTTCAACTCGCCCACCTCACCCGGCACGTAGGCGACGATGGGAATGCCGGGCGGCACCACGATCTTCCTCTCGCCGTCCTTGTATTTGAGCGTTAGCACTTGGCCGTCGCTCGAAGTCGACGTCTGCTCGACGTTGCCGTTGGTCATGGTGCTCGACGGCTGCAGATCCCACCCGCGGTGGCCGTCGCCGACGCCGCGCATGGCCTCGGGGAAAATGTGCACTTCCAGCGCCTTCTGGCTGCCGTCCGCCAGCGGCATGCCGGCGACGCCCACGTAGGAGCCTTGCTTGATGTCGGCAAGAGAAGCCTGGATGAGCGACACCACCTGAGCATTGGGCGCCAGCTTCAGCTTGAGCTCCGCGCCGTCGCGGGCCTTGACGACATACGTGTCGCCATCGACCCGATCAATGGTGCCGCGCACCCGTACCGTATCTTGCGCCCACGCCAAGGGCGTGGCGATAACGAAACCGACAGCGAATATTCCGAGCAAGCGCTGGACCAATGCACGCGACATGGCGACCTCCCGAAAGTGTGATGCCCAGTAAACGCTCTGGCAGCCCCGTTTAGTCCCGTTCTTCTATACCTTCGGGTCGATCCGCGAGGAATGATGAGCGTTGCCGAGACAAACGAGGAGTTTGGGACGGTTGGGCGCTCCGTCATTCATCCGCTCTATGTGCGCATCACGCATTGGATCAATGCCGTGGCCATGCTGGTCATGATCGGCTCGGGCTGGCAGATCTATAATGCATCACCGCTGTTCGGGTTCACGTTTCCGCAAAGCATGACCATCGGCGGCTGGCTGGCCGGAGCACTGCTCTGGCACTTTGCCGCCATGTGGCTGCTGATCATTAACGGTCTCGTCTACGTGACGCTGGGGCTCGCCACCGGCAGATTCCGCCACAAGTTGCTACCGATCCGCGCGAGTGAGATTTTGCGCGACCTGCGCGCGGCGATGACGGGGCGACTCAATTACGATGATCTCGGCCTCTACAATGCCGTGCAGAAAGCGCTCTATACAGGCGTGCTGCTTGCAGGCGTGGTGATCGTCGCATCTGGTTTTGCGCTCTGGAAGCCGGTGCAGCTCAGGGAGTTGACGGCGCTGTTCGGCGGCTACGAAGCAACCCGGCTGGTGCATTTCTTGGCCATGGCTGCCATCGTTGCGTTCGTGGTTGTGCATGTGGTGATGGCTTTTCTGGTGCCCAAGAGTCTGCGCGCTATGATCCGCGGGCGCTGAAGGAAGCTCATGCGCCGATCGCGAGCACCAATCGAGGGCGTCGATCCCAAGCTCCTCGTCAAAGAGGCGGCCAGGCTGCTGCCCGATCCGTCACGCCGGCTGTTTCTGCGTAATGCGGCGAGCGTGGGTGGATTGGCGTTACTGACCGGATGCACCATCACCGACGGCCTGTCGGCCGAAACCGCGCTGCGCAAGGTATCCGAGTTCAACGATTGGGTGCAGGCGCGTCTGTTCAACCCTAATCGCCGGGCGCAGACCTATCCCGAAAGCGCCATCACGCGCCCATTCCCGTTCAACGGCTTCTATCCGGAAGCCGCCGCGCCCGACATCGACGAGGAGATGTACCGGCTGATCGTCGACGGCCTGATCGAGAACAAGCAGCCGTGGACACTGGAGCAGCTCTATGCGCTGCCGCAGGAGACGCAGATTACGCGCCTCATCTGCGTCGAAGGCTGGAGCGCAGTCGGCAAATGGACGGGCACGCCGCTGCGCGAATTTCTGACCCGCATCGGCGCGGACACGCGCGCCAAGTATGTGCACTTCACGTGCTCGGAGGGCTATTCGAGCTCGATCGACATGGCGACCGCGCTGCATCCGCAGACGCAGATGACGTTCAAGTTCGACGATCAGATCCTGCCGACGCGGCTCGGTTTCCCGCTGCGCATCCGCATCCCGACCAAGCTCGGGTTCAAGAACCCCAAGTTCGTGATCGGCATGGCCGTGCTGAACAACTACACGGGCGGCTACTGGGAAGATCAGGGCTACAACTGGTTCAGCGGCCTTTGAGAGCGCGCCTGCGTCCAGCCGCTATGACCGGCTGACCGTCACCTTGAGATCGTTCACCAGGCCGTTGGACAGCGAATACACCCAGCCGTGGACGGAGACGTCCTGGCCGCGCGTCCACGCGTCCTGCACGAAGACGTCGGACGCGACGTTGCGCACCTGGCGTATCACATTGAGCTCGCACAGCCGGTCGTGGCGCGCCCGCTCGCTGGCAATCGCATCCAGCTCGGCGCGATGGTCCTGGAAGACCTCGCGTATGGGATGCAGCCAATGGTCCACGAGGCCGCGCCGCTTGCCGTCGATGGCGGCGGCAATGCCGCCGCAACCGTAGTGGCCGACGACCATGATGTGCTTCACCTTCAGCACATCGATGGCGAACTGAAGCACCGACAGGTAGTTGGCATCCTGCGGCGGCGCGAGATTGGCGACGTTGCGGTGCACGAAGAGTTCGCCCGGATCAAGGTCCACGATCTCGTTGGCTGGAACCCGGCTATCGGCGCAGCCGATCCACAGGTACTGGGGCGCCTGCTGCCCTTCCAGGCGCTTGAAAAAACCAGGGTCGGCGGCAATCTTGCGCTCGGCCCAGGCCCGGTTGCTTGCTTTCAGATGGTCCAGCATGCGTCTCGCATAGCGCCGACTGCGTCTCGCCACAAGGCGGCGCGTTAACGCGTACCATGGTCCCAGTGCAAAGGCGCTGGTTAATGCTTGGGCAGGACCCTCAGGAATTGCGCTGCGGCCTGCAATCCGCACTGCATGTCGGCAGCGCGGCATACGCGAGGCACACGCCAGCGTCAGCGCTTCCTGCGATCACTCCTTGCCGTCACGCACTAGAGTTGGACCAGAGATCAGCACCGGGGGCGCCATCGGTGTGCCGGCGGAGTAGGCCTTGGCCGCAACCGCCTTTGTCCGCTGGGTCTGCGCGACGGTGATGTTGGCGAAACACTGATCGAGACTGGCGCAACGTCTAGCGGCCGAAGGATGTGTGGGTGTCTCCGGCGCATTGCCAAAGGAACGGCACACCTCGCTAAGCCCCTGGCGGTCGAGCCAGCCTTGCCGGACACCCTGCTTCACTGCCCAGCAGTCGGCACCTGTCTCGCTGCCACCGACATGATGATGACCGCACTCGTGATGGAAGACGAAGAGGCGCACGGTGTCTGTTTGACGATTGAGCAGCCGCGGATTGAAAACAACGACACCTCGTGCCGCCAAACCGAGATTGGGCAGACGCCACATCCAAAACCGCACGCGTGTTCGGGCAGCGGAGCGAACGTCCCGCCACCGCAAGCGCGCCGTCCTTTTGCAGAGAGATCGGCGTGGCGGCCTCAAGTTCGTGCGGGGCTAAGCTTGCCAACAGACCGAGGGCCGCAACGTGGCGGCACGAACGTGACCACACGCATCCTGAAACTCCCTCGGCTTCCCATCACCCCACCGATGCCGAACAGTAGGCCAGCACGATTGGACTCAAATGCGGGCACCTGGGGCTTGGCCGCGCGGAGTGGATGCACCTATTGGAGCAGCTATTGCCGAGGGCGCTGATTTGCGAGCAATGGGAAAGCCCATGCCAGCAGGGCCGCACACAGCAAGGCTGCTGCGCCGAAATCGAAGGCGACGCTTGCACCACCAAGCTTGATGGCAAGCCAGCCGGCGACGGCGGGCGCAACGAACATGCCGACGTAGAACACGGTGAAGAAGATACCCATGCCAACGGCACGGGTCGCCGGCTCCAGAACGCGGGCCGGCAGGCTCATGATCGGGCCCGCAGGCAGCCCGCAGACGATGCCGAGGACAACGAAACTTGCGAGCGTGGCTTCCGTGCGGGCGGCAAACACCAAGGCCGCTGCAAACAGGACGCCGCCCCACACGATGAATGCGACATGTCGCTTGGTCCAATCCGCCATAAAACCGCCCGCAGGCACGGAAAGCATCGTCAGCCACATCACCACGCTTACAGCCGACCCAGCGGCCGCAACGCTCCAGCCTCGCTCGGTGAGCATGGTCGGGCCGAATCCGAAGATCATGGCGAACGCCACATTGAATAGCGACCAGATCAGACCGGCCACAAGCACGGCGGCGAGTGCCCGGCCGGTAGGCACCGCGCCCGCCAGGATCGATCCTGCTGCTGCCGGCGGCGAGCGATAAAGAGCGGCGAAAGTGATGAAGCCCAGGGCCACTGCGGCCGAACTGATCAGATAGACGGCCGGCACCCCGTAAGCCATCCCCGCCGGCGGCAAGACGATCAGCGCCAGCGCAATGCCGACCGGCCATGAGTTGACGAAGATCGCCATTGCGGAGGCGATCTCGCGGCCGGCGAACCAGTCCGTCACCATCTTGGACATGACCACGTTGAGCAGAACGCCGCCGAGGCCGGCGAGCAGACGGCCGCAGACCTGTGCCGACCAGCTTGGCCAGAATGCCATGAGCAAGCCACCGACCATCATGAGGGCGAGCCCCGCCAGCACGGCGGGCTTGTCACCGTAGCGTCGGCCGAGCGCACCACCCGGCAGCGCGATGGCCATGCCCGGCGCAAGATAAAGCCCGATCAGAAGGCCGATGTCAGCGAGGCCGATGCCGGCATCCCGCGTCAGGATCGGCGCAACCGCGGCCACACTCTGGAACTGAAAGCCCATGGTGGCGCGCACGGTGAACAACACCGCAAGGATGCCCCATCGACCGGTCATTGAATCCCCAGGCAAAGGCGCCGGACCCACGTCCGCACACCTGCGATTTGGCACAACGGCGCCGCATGCGCCAGTGGCGGGCTGTACCGGCATGCTTATCTTCGGGGAACCATGGCGATAGCGATGCGCCGCGCTCCCGGCCGGCCCCACCCCAATTGAGCGCAGGTATGTTACTCGCCGGCGGGACGCGGCGCTGGCGGGGGATCGACGTGGTCGGCATCGCCGCCGAAGCCATGCATCCTAAGTGCCCACTGCAGTCCCACCAGCGTGCCCTTCACGCGCGGGAGAAGCCACAGCGAGGACAGGAGCGTGAGAGGCAGCCAGATTATGGCGTGCGTCCAGGTTGCGGGCGCGTACGCGCGCTCCAGCCATAGCACACCGCCGACGACAATGTGGCCCACGATGACAATGGTGAAATACGCGGGCGCATCGTCGGCACGCTGATGGTGCAGTTCCTCGCCACATGCTGGGCACTGATCCGCAACCTTGAGGAAGCTGCGAAACAGCCTACCTGCACCGCACTTGGGACAGCGCAGCCCAAACCCGTGCTGCATCGCCCTCCAGACATTGCGCGGGGCGGCAGGCTCATCAGATCTTCCGAGCATATCCAGGGCCACGGCGCACTCCATGCGACGGCGCGATGCCGTTAAGGCGGTATACGAACATAAGGCCTGGGCAGACCGCGTCGAGAATGACAAATGCGCACGGGTTGCATACGCTTCGCGGATTCTGCCCTTGCGCGTGAACTTCACAAGCGAGTCCTCCTGACGAGCTACGCGTGTCAGGCCGAGAATCGCAAAGGCCTTGTTTTAGCTATGGGCAAAGGCAGCGATTCATCGAACTGCTAGGCGGTGCGTTTCGTCACTGACCCTCTTGCATGCACTGACTGCGGCTTCAATAGAAACGGCCCGTCAAAGTACTACCCTGACGTCAGCAGCGACGGATTTGCCGGACGCAGCTCGTTGCCACTAAGACACAGCAAATGCTGTGCTTTTTTCGGTCACAGGAATTGGCTGAAGCGGCCACATTGCCGACCCAAGCACGCCCAAGTGACCTGATTGGGTGGCGCTGAAGTTCAGGCTGCGCCGGCGGGCGGACAGCAGGGAGATTGCGGGAATGAGGGACAATTCACAGTTAAACCTGCGACGCGAGCTGGTCCGATCGGTGGCCGATTTCGGCCTTGTCATGGGTCTGGTGTGGTTGCTGTCACTCGCAGCTGCAATTCACCACGGCAGAACATTTTTGATCCTGAGCTTGAGCATAGCCACCATGGCTGCTCTGGATCTCGCCTTTTTGCGCCATCTGCGTCGCGTCTATGCCTCCCCGCGGCGTGGTGTGTGGAGGAGGGACTAAGACTTTCGGGCGGGATTTCCCCCACCCCTCCTCCACACTTTCAACATTTTCGACTATATGAGTCAGGCGCGTCTCTCTGGAGGACTGCATGCTCCGAAATGCTATCCGAAATGGCCGCTTACTCCTGATTGCCGGTTCCACTGCCGCAGCACTCGCCGGCGCAGGTGCTTGGCGCGCCGACTTGATGGTCGGCCACGGGTTCGGCGTGGTGCTCGGCACACAGAACGCTCCTTTGCCATTCGAGGCGGCAGCTGGTGGATCGCAGCGCGCGGCCCATGTGGGTGACGAAGGTTATTGGCTGACGCGCGCCGAGGTGGAGAGTCCGGCACCGTTCGCAAAGCGACTAGCAGTCGGCGATCGGATAACCATTTCTGGCCACGACGGCCGCGAACGCGTTCTGGAGGTGGTCGATCTCAAGTCCATCGGCGAACCGCTGACCAAGGTCGTCACCGGTACGACGCCAATGCGGCTGCTGCTGGTCACATGCCGCACCGTCGATGGCAGCGAGCGCGAAACGCATGCGCCGGTGCGCTTCATCGTCGAGGGCGAGCCCGCCGAGGCGCCGCCGGTACAGCCGTCGGTAGCTCCCAAGACGTTGTAGTCGGCCGCGACCAGTACGCCGTGCGACGAGCCGCCTCGACTCGCGGGACAACGCGAGCGGGCTAGTCGCACAGGTCCGGCTGGCAGGGAGCGCTGAGTTCACCAGCCGATGGCCCGCGGCAGCCAAGTGGCGATCCCCGGATACATGTAGACGAGCACAAGCGCCATCAACTGCAAGCAGATGAAGGGCACCACGCCCTTGTAGATGGCAAGCGTCGGCACCTCGGGCGGCGCGACGCTGCGCAGGTAGAACAGCGCCCAGCCGAACGGCGGCGTCAGGAACGATGTCTGCAGGTTGACCGCGATCAGCGACGCCACCCACACCAGGTCGACGTTCATCTTCAGCAGCAGCGGCAGGAACAGCGGCACCACGATGTAGCTGATTTCGATCCACTCGATGAAGAAGCCGAGCACGAAGATCAGCGCCATCATGAAGATCAGGACGCCGTTCTCGCCTCCGGGGACCACGTTGAACAGGTCCTCGACAAGCTTTTCTCCATGCAAGCCGCGGAATGCCAGCGCGAACACCTGCGCACAGATCAGGATGAACATCATGCCGGCGGTGATGCGTGTCGTCGCCAGCGCCGTTTCGCGCAGCACCGAGAAATTGAAGCGCCCAGCGATCACGACCACCAGGATAGACCCCAGCGCGCCCATAGACGCGGCTTCGGTGGGCGCTGCGACGCCGCCGATGATGGACCCCAGCACCGCAAGTACGAGGCTGATCGGTGGCAGGCCGATGCGGAGTGCGGAGCGAAAGAGCTGGCCGCGCGACATGGCCTGCCGCTCCGCCAGGGCCACCGGCGGCACCATGCCGGGTCGCACCATGCCGAGTATCAGCAGATAGATACAGAAGATGGCGGAGAGAACCAGACCCGGAAAAAGCGCAGCAGCAAACAGGGTGCCGACCGATTGCCCGAGGATGTCGGCCAGCAGGATCAGAATCGTACTGGGCGGAATGATCTGGCCGAGCGTGCCGGAGGCGCAGATGGTGCCGCAGGCGGTCGGCAGGTGGTAGCCGCGGCGGATCAGGGCCGGCAGAGTGATGAGGCCGAGCGTGACGATGGTGGCGCCGACGATGCCGGTGGTGGCCCCCATCAACACGCCGACCAGGATGATGCCGATACCCATGCCGCCGCGCAGTCCGCCGGCCAGATGTCCGATGACGTCCATCAGGTCGTCGGCGATCTTGGACTTTTCCAGCATCACGCCCATGAAGACGAACAGCGGGATGGCAATCAGCGTGTAGTTGGCCGTCACGCCATAGATGCGGGCCGGCAACAGATCGAACAGGCCCGCACCGAAGCCGAGATAGCCCCAGAACAGTCCACTGACAGCCAGCGTGAGCGCCACCGGCATGCCGATAGCGAGAAGTCCGAAGAACGAGATGATGCACAGGATGGCCAACAGCTCGGTGTAGGGCATGTCACACCGTATGCGTGGCGCTCTTGACCTGCGCGCCAGGGTCAAGAATGGGAATGAGCGCACGCAGCATCGCCGCAATGCTCTGGATCAGAAGCAGGCCAAAGCCTATCGGCAGCATCGATTTCACGATCCAGCGATGCGTGAGTCCTCCGGGATCCGGCGACATCTCGCCGATGTTGTACGACTGCATGACATAGGGAATGGACAGCTTGAGCAGTATCGCCGCGACCAGAACAACAAGCACCATAGATATGAACTGGATGATCCTCTGCAGGCGCACGGGAAACCGCCCGTAAAGGATGTCGACCTGCACGTGACCGTCCTTGAGGATCGCGTAGGACAGTCCCAGCATGCAAATGGGGGCCATGAGATGCCATTCCAGCTCCTGCATGGCGACCGAGCCGGTGCGGAAGAAATAGCGAAGCAGGACGTTATAGGCCATCACCAGCACGATCGCGAACGAGCACCAACCCGTAATCCTGCCGATGCGGTCGATCACGAAATCGAGCTTGTCGGCAACGGCATTGAGCTTCCCGGTCAGCGCCATTCCGCCTCCCCCTTCGGCTTTCAACAAACCGTCGCCGGTTTGGGACCGGCGACGGCATACTTCAATCGGCAGGTTTCGGCGCGGGCTAGGTCTGCCCGCGGATCTGCGCGTGGTAGACGGCCTCGGATACGCCGGCCCATTTATCCGCAGTCGCCTTGAAGCTCATGAAGCTGTCGTGCACTTTCTTGACGAGCGGGTCCTTGGCCGCGCCTTCGTTGAGTACCTGCACGGTCACTTCCCGCAGCCTATCGACAACGGCAGGCGGAAGCGGGAGCGCAGTCACGCCCTGGTTCTTCACCAAGTCGTCCAACGCTTCCGCGTTGGTCTGTTCGCACCACGTCTGGCTGATGACGTTGCAGGCAGCCGCTGCCACGCGCACGATTTCCTTCAGGTCCGGCGGCAGCGTTTCCCAGGCCGCCTTGTTGACGATCAGCTCGGTGACGGTCGAGGTCTCGTGCCACCCGGTGGTGTGATAGAACTTGGCTGCCTTGTGCAAGCCGAGGCGGCGATCCTGGTAGGGACCCACAAATTCCGCGGCGTCGATCACGCCGCGTTCCAGGGCCGGGAAGATTTCGCCGCCGGGCAGCAGCTTCACGTCCACTCCCAGCGTGGCATAGACCCGGCCTGCCAAGCCAGGAATGCGCATCTTGAGGCCCTTGAAGTCCTCGACCTTCTCGATCGGCTTGCGAAACCAGCCGGTCATCTGCACGCCCGTGTTGCCCATCGGGAGGGGCACGAGATTGAACGGGGCGTAGACTTCTTCCCACAGCTTGATGCCGCCGCCGTGGTACAGCCAGGCGTTCATGCCCTGGAAGTTCAGGCCGAACGGCACAGCCGTGAAGTACTGCGCCGCAAACGTCTTGCCGGACCAGAAGTAGGCGTTTGCGCAGTTCATCTCGACGGTGCCCTTCGACACCGCGTCGAATCCTTCCAGCGCGGGGATCAGTTCGCCCGCCGCAAAGTGCTGAATCTTCAGCCGGCCCTGCGACATGGTATCGACCATCTTGATGAAGTCGGTCGGACTGCCCGGACCCTGAACATAGAAAGGCGACCCAGGCCCATAGGCGTTGGTCATCTTCCAGGTGAAACTCTTGCCCTGAGCCGTGACGATATTCGGCTTGGCGACGGTCGCAGTGGCAGCAGCAGCGCCCGCAATGAGCCCGGTCTTGATAAACTTACGACGATTCATGGCGACAACTCCCCTGCACGGCCTTCGCTCAGTCAAGCGGTCCGTATCCGCAAGCCGCATGCCAGCGCACCAAACCACGGCCGCAGGCAAGTTTCCCCAATGCCCATGGCACACGCGTGAGCAAACGTGTCCGCCAGCCTAAGCTATGGGCATTCGACTGCATACGAGAAAAGCAATTCTGCTGGCTGCCTGCCGGGAGAGCATGCATAACCCGCACCGCCCCGCACCGTAGCCGCGGGAAACGTTCAATCCACGCAAGTCCGGCCCTAGCAATGCCCCGCCTCAGCACCCGCCTGAACGCCGACATCGCCTTGCTGTTTGCGGCCGTCGTCTGGGGCCTCGCGTTCGTGTTCCAGAAGTCGGCGATGGACCACATCGGGCCGCTGGCGTTCATTGCGGCCCGCGGGGCCATTGCCGCGCTTGCTCTCGCGCCGCTGGCGCTGCGCGAGCACCGGCGCCAAAAGGCCAGCCTCAACAGAGGATTTTTGACGATTGCCGTTTCGGGCGGCGCAGCATTTTTTGTTGCCGCCTGGCTGCAGCAGGCTGGCATCAGAACTGCCACCGTCACCAATACCGGCTTCCTCACTGCGCTCTATGTGGTCATCACGCCATTCATCGCCTGGGGCTGGAGCGGAAAAGTTCCCAACCCGATCGTGTGGCCGGCGGTGGCCCTGTCGGCCGTCGGCACCTGGCTGCTCGGCGGCGGCACGCTGGCCGCATTCTCACAGGGAGACCAACTTGTGGCGCTGTCGGCGCTGTTCTGGGCGACGCATGTTGTGGTCACGGGCCGGGCTTCGATCTACGGCAGACCGATTGCCTTCACCGCTGTGCAATTTGCCGTGGTGAGTTTGCTGGCCGCAGCCGGTTGCTCGGTGCTCGAGACCACCACGCTTGAAGGGCTGCGCGGTGCTGCCATCGACATCGCTTATGTGGGGCTGCTGTCGAGCGCCCTCACCTTCACGCTCTTGACGGTGGCGCTTCAGCACACTCCACCTTCGGAAGCCGCCGTGATCGTGAGCATGGAAACCGTGTTTGCAGCCTTCGCTGCCTACATGCTGCTGGGCGAGCATTTGGCACCGATCGGGTGGGGAGGTGCGGCGCTGATCCTGGCGGCAACGCTGCTGCTTCAGCTCGGAACCGCGCTCGGTGCACGCTGGCAGCGCGCGAGACTTTCCCAGCCGCCCGGCACGCCGCCCTGAACCGCGCTACTCGGCAGCAGCACGCGGCTGCTCGAGGGGCCCCTCGGGTGCAATCGGAATTTGTTCGCGGCGTCCCGCACCCAGGCGCGCGCCGAGCTTCTCCATGAACAGATAGACCGAGGGCGTGATGTAAAGCGTCAGGAGCTGAGAAACAGCGAGCCCGCCGACGACGGCGAGACCGAGCGGCTGCCGCAGCTCCGCCCCGGCACCCCAGCCGATCGCGATAGGGAGCGTGCCGAACAACGCGGCCATGGTCGTCATCATGATCGGCCTGAACCGCAGCAGGCAGGCTTCGCGGATGGCATCATGCGCCGTGGCCCCACGCGACCGCGCCTCGATGGCGAAGTCGACCATCATGATGGCGTTCTTCTTGACGATACCGACCAGCAGGATGATGCCGATCACGGCGATGATGGTGAGCTCGACATCGAACAGGTACAAGATGAGAAGCGCACCGAGACTGGCCGATGGCAGGCCGGACAAAATGGTGATCGGGTGTATGAAGCTCTCGTAGAGAATACCAAGCACGATGTAGATCGTGAGAATGGCCGCAAAGATCAGGATCGGTTGATCGCGGAACGAGTTCTCGAACACTTGTGCCGTACCGGCGAACTGGCCCGTGATCGTGGCGGGCATCTTCACATCGCGCTCCAGCTCGCGCATGGCGATCACCGCCTCGCCCAGCGTAAACCCGGACGCCAGGTTGAACGTGATGGTCACCGCGGGCAGCTGGCTCTGCCGCGCAACCGAGACCGGTCCTGGCTGCAGCGTGACAGTGGCCACTGCATCGAGCCGAACCTGCTGGCCGGTGCTGTTGCGCAGACTGACCTTCGAGAGCACGCTCGGATCGAGCGTCTGCAGCCTGTCCGCCTCCAGGATCACCGCGTAGTCGTTGGACGGCGTATAGACCGTGGCAATCTTGCGGCTTCCGAACGCCGAGTACAGCGTCGAGCGCACGCCCTCCATGGTGAGACCAAACCGCGCCAGCGCATCGCGATCGATGTCGAGCCTGAGCTGGCGCGCGCCGAGTGTCAGGTCGCTCGTCACATCGGCAAAACCAGGCGCTGTCTTCACGCGCTCGATCAGACGCTGTGCGTTTTCATAGAGCTCGGTCTGGCTCACGCTGGTCAGCGTGTATTGATAGGCCGCGGCGCCGCCACGGCTGCCGATGCGCAGGTTCTGCAGCGGCACGGGGAAAGTGCGGATACCTGGAATACCCGCCAGATTCCGCCGGAGCCGGTTCTGCACGTCGCTGATGGTGCCCCTGTCCAACCGCTGGCTGCGTGCCTTGAGCTGCACGAAGATCGAGCCGCGATTGAGAGTGGGATTGAAGGACGTCTGCTGCACGTTGGAATTGACGTAGAGCACGTCGGGATCGGCGCGAATGCGTTCCGAAACGATGCGCTGGCGGTCCAGCATCGCCTGGAAGGCGATGTCCGGCGCCGCTTCCGTCCGCACTATAATGATGCTGGTGTCCTCGGTTGGCAGGAAGCCCTTCTTGACCACCGAGAAGGCCCACACCGTGGCAACGATGGTTCCCAGCGTCACGATCAGCATGAGCCACGGCACGCGCAGCGACGCATCCAGCGTGACGCGGTAGCCGGCTGCCATCAGATCGTAAATCTTCTCGAAGGCACGCGACAGCAGCCCCGGCTTCTTTTCAGCCCCGTGATGCGCCTTGAGCATGCGCGAGGCCAGCATGGGGGTGAGCGTCAGGGAAATGAACCCCGAGAGCAGAATGGCAATGCTGATGGTCATGGCGAATTCGAAGAAGAACCGCCCCACGATGCCGCCCATGAAGAGGATCGGGATGAAGACAGCGACCAGGGATATGGTGATCGTAATAACGGTGAAGCCGATCTCGTTGGCGCCACGAATTGCCGCGTCGAAGGGCTTCATGCCCTGCTCGACATAGCGCACGATGTTTTCGAGCACGACGATGGCGTCGTCGACCACGAAACCGAGGGCAAGCGTCAACGCCAGGAGGCTGACGTTGTCGAGCGAGAAACCGAACATCGCCATGCCGGCGAAGGTGCCGATGATGGACAACGGCAGGGCCAGGGCCGGTATGAACGTCGCTCGCCAGGTGCGCAGGAAAGCAAGGATGACGAGGATGACGAGGAACGCCGTCAAAATCAGCGTGAGTTGCACATCGTGCACTGCGTCCCGGATCGATTCCGACCGGTCGCTCAAGACGCTGAGCGTAACGGTGGGCGGCAGCAGCCTCTGGAACTCCGGTAGTGCCTTGTTGATGGCGTCGGTGACCGCAACCGTATTGGCGTCGGGCTGGCGCTGGACGGAAAGTATGATTGAGCGCGTGCCGTTGAACTCGGCGCGCGCCTCATCGTTTTCGACAGAGTCCTCGACACTGGCAATGTCTCTGCAGTCGAACCGGCGCTCCGTTGCGCCAGGCCACGATCAGCGGCTTGAAGAATGCGGCGGTCGGTTCCGCGCCTTTGACCTCCAGGATGTAGAGCTGCTGCTTGGTGCGGATGCTGCCGACGGGCGAAACGGTCGACTGCGCCGCCACGGCCAGCCTGATGTCCTCCACCGATATGCCGCGTGTCGCCAGGGCGTCGAGGTCATACTTGATACGCACCGCGCGCTTTTGCGCACCCTGGATGTTGATCTGGGCGACGCCGGTGATGGTCGACAGCCGCGGGCTCATCACCTTGTCGGCGAACTCGTTCATGTCCTGCGACGGCGTCGTGTCGGAAGTCAGAGCAAGAAAGATGATGGGCGCGTCGGCCGGGTTGACCCTGCGATAGGCCGGGGGGTTGGGCAGGTCCTCGGGCAGGCGCGCGGCCGCGACCGAGATTGCCGATTGCACGTCGAGCGAGGCCGCGTCGATGCTGCGGTTGAGGTCGAACTCCAGCGTGACCTGGGTGTTGCCTTCCGTGTTGAGCGACGTGATCGAAGTGATGCCCGCGATGGTCGCGAACTGCCGCTCGAGCGGAGCCGCGACCGAAACGGCCATCGTATCGGCGCTTGCGCCGGGATACTGCACCGTGACCGTGATGGTCGGCACTTCGATGCGGGGAATGGCGGCGATGGGTAGCTGCCGGTAGCCGAAGAATCCGGCCAGCAGCAGCGACGCCATCACCAGCGTCGTCATGACGGGGCGCCGGATGCAAATCTCGGAAAGGCGCATGACGCTTCCTTTCCTCTAGCCCCGGCCGTTGGCGCGGCGCTCTTCGCCGAGCGGCGACGGACGGCGGGGCTCTTCGACGGTTACGGAGGCACCGGGCGCCAACCGCAACTGGCCGTCAGTGACGACGCGCTCGCCCGCCGCAACACCATTGCTCAGAAACACCGTCTGGCCGACGATCCGATCGACGGTCACCACGCGGGGCGCCACTTTGTTGTCGGCTCCGATTACCCATGTGATCATGCCCTGCTGGGCCGGGAGCACGGCGCTGGCCGGCGCCGAGAGCATGCGCGGCTTGACCTCGACCGTGAGTGCAACCTCCACCGAGAGACCAGGCCACAGCAATTCGTCCGCATTGTCAGAGACCAGTTTGATGACGATGGAACCTGTCTGCTTGTCGACCTGGTTGTCGATGAAGCTGAGCGTGCCCCGCACGGACGCGCGCCGGCCACCCGGCACCACTATTTCAGCCATGGCCTTGGAGGCGAGCGCACGCCTCACGGCGGCAAGCTCGCTCTGCGGCACGGCAAAGCTGACCAGGATCGGTTTCGTCTGATTGATCGTGACCAAGGCCGCCGCTTCCTGCGACCGGACGGTGGCGCCCAGCTTGGCGGTGAGACTGCCCGTGCGGCCCGTGATCGGCGCGCGGATGGTGAGGTAGTCGAGCTGCGTCTTTTGCGAGTCCAGCAGGGCGCGCCCGGCCGTGATGCTGGCTTTCAACCCCTCGACGGCGTAGCGCGCCTGGTCGAGCGCAGCTTCCGTGACGACCTGCTTGCCGATCAGCGTCTGGCGCCGGGCGAGCGTGGCCTCGGCATCGCGCAGACTTGCCTGATCCTTGGCAATGTTGGCTTCGGCTTGCGCGATCTGCGCCTTTACCATGCGATCGTCCAGGCGAAACAGGATGCTGCCTTCCTGAACCATATCGCCCTCGCTGAAGGGCACTTCCACGATCTGCCCGTCGACGCGCGACTTGACGGCGACGGTGGCCAGCGGCTCGACCGTGCCTGGCGCCGACAGAATGACCGGCATGTCGCCTTCCTCGACGGTGGCTGCGGTGACAGGGGCAGCACCGGCGGTTCGCCCCTTGCCTGCGCCCTTGTTCGAAGCCTGAGCCAAATCCAATGCGGCAGGACTGGTGGCAGGCGCCAGCCAATGAAAATAGGCCGCGCCGGCAAGCAAAGCCGCACAGGCCGAATACAGCGCTAACCGCCTAATCGTCATGCCTCCCGACCGCGGCCCTTGCGCCCGTTCGGTCCCTTTCGCCTGCGTGCGTCTAAGGCCCCGTAAAACAGTAGTTTAGGGCCTGCAACCGCGGCGCGCGAGAGGGCGACCCGGAAATATTATGTTGGGCGGACAGCCTCAGGCACCGGAACGGGCCGCGCGACGCCGTTCCGTCGCGGCCATTCGCGGCCGCACGGCCTCCGCTTCAAGGCGGCACTCCGGCGCGAGGCAACCGATCTCGGCCTAGAGGCGGTAGCGGATCTGGTCCGTCCAGAAGCGCTCGAGCCGAACCAGGGCCTTGTTCAGGCCTTTGAAATCCTCGATGCCGATCTGGCCGACCTGCTCCAGAGAGCCCATCTGGCGCTGATACAGCTTCTGGATAACGCCCCGAGCCTCCAGCCCTTTGTCCGTCAGGCTGACACGCACCGACCGGCGATCCTTGTCGGACCGCTTGTAGTGGATGTAGCCCATGTCCACGAGCTTCTTCAGATTGTAGGAGACATTGGAGCCCAGATAGTAGCCGCGCGTCTTCAACTCGCCCGCCGTCAGCTCGCTCTCGCCGATGTTGTACAGGAGCAGCGCCTGAACGCTGTTGAGGTCGGCACCGCCCTGGCGGTCGAACTCATCCTTGATGACATCGAGAAGCAAGCGGTGCAGGCGCTCGACCAGCCGCAGCGCGCGCAAGTATTCGCTCTTGAGCGACTCCTCACTCGCCGGCGCGCGCGTGCGCGCAACGTCCAACGCAAGACTCATAGTCCCTGCCTCACTCTGTTTGACGCATTTCCGGTGTTCCGGATTAAGCGGCAACCTAAGCGAAAGCCTCTAAATCTCGCTTAAATTAGTGGGTTAATATAACGGTTTAGCCGATCCCAGGATGGTACGGTCGTTCATCTGACTGCCTGCATTTCGGCGCGGGTAGCAAGCTGCAGTTCATCGGCACCCAGCGGCGCGAAATAGGCGTCGACCGCGGTCTCGCCGACCCATTCGAGACTGTCGGGTTGCCATTTCGGGGCATGGTCGCGATCGATGAGCCCTGCCCTGACGCCCTCGTAGAAGTCGTGGCCTTGCATGAACCTGCTCGCAAGCCGGAAGTCCTGCTTCAGGGTGGCACTCAAGTCGGCACCGCGCACCGCCCGTACGTGGCGATAGGTGACCTTGAGAGACGTCGGCGAGCATCGCTGTAAATCCTGCAGCGCTCCCTTGGCCCATGTTTCCGCCTCGCCGCGCTCCGCACCAAGCGCCGCAGCTATGGCTTGCACACTCTCCCTGCCGAAGCAGCGGGCAATGGCCGGCCGCAACGTCTCGATCTCGCCCGTACCGGGATCTTCGTGCCGGATGTCCAGCACCGGATCGACCGGGTCGGCATCGCTGATCGCCGCCCTGACTTCGGCAAATCGGCCTGCCGGCAGGCAATGCGTAACCAGCCCCAGGCGGTAAGCGTCAGCCCGCCCGATCGCCCGGCCCGTCAATGCCAGGTACATGCCGATCTCGTCGGGCATCCGGGCAAACGCCCAGCTCACCCCGTCGTCGGGAAACAGGCCGATTCCTGTTTCCGGCATCGCGAAGCGATAGCGTTCGCCAGCCACCCTGTGCGTACCGTAGAGCGTAATGCCCACGCCCGACCCCATCACCATGCCGTCGATCAGCGACACGGTGGGCTTGGTGAAGCAGTCGAGCTGCCAATTGAGCGCATACTCCGCCGCGATCGAGCGGCGCGCCTCCTCTGGCCGCGACTTTCCCCACTCGACCATCTCGCGCACATCGCCGCCGGCGCAGAAGGCGCGATCCGTGGCTGATACGATCACCGCCGCATAGACCTGTGGATCGCGCGTCCACGCCGCAAAAGCCGCAGCGATCTGCGCCCGCATGGCGGCGGTCAGGGCGTTGAGCGCGCGCGGCCGGTTGAGCGTGACGATGCCTGCGGCGCCCTCGATATTGGTGCTGATCTCTGCGCCGTGCGACGTGCCGTCAGGGTCAGTCGTGTGCGCCTTCAAGCCGATCTCTTCCACAAGTTGTTCCTGCTACCGACTCAATCGACTGTTGAACACTCGCGGACGCCGCATTTTTGCGCTATATACGACAGTCGAGTCAGCCAGTTCCAGATCCTGATTCGTGTGGGGCGTCGCGCCGGGATCTCTCGACTGACAGTAGGGGCATTTCCGCGATGCACGTCATACGCTGGGCGACAGCCGCAGTATTGTGCGCTTTTGCTATCACGCCCGCTGCCTCGGCGCAGCAGGCTACGCCGCCAGCCGATGCTGGCAAACTGCCGCCGCCGGCCGCCAAATATGAGCACGTCTGGCCGAAGACGCTACCGCAAGGCGGCGGAGGCAGCCCAACCGATACCGGCCGACGTGGTCCAAGCAGGAAATCGAGCTGGCCCAGGCACGCTGCACCGCGCTGCTCAAGGGGCTCGACGTCGTGGCGGTACCGGACGCACCGATGCGCGAAGGCACGGAGTGCGGAACGGCGGCCCCCATGCGGCTGGTGAGCATCGGCAGCAACCCGCAGATCGCGTTTTCACCCCCGCCCGCCCTGACCTGCGACATGATCGCCGCCCTGCACCAATGGCTGCAACGCGATGTGCAGCCGCTGGCGCGCAAGCACCTGGGAGCCCCGGTGGTCAGCGTGGCCACCATGAGTTCCTACTCGTGCCGCAACGCCTACGGCCGCAAGAATGGCCGCCTGAGCGAGCATGGCCGTGCCAATGCGCTCGACATCGGCGCATTCATCACCGCCAAGGGGCAGACGACTATGGTGGTTGCCGATTGGGGTCCGATCGCTCGTGAGATCGCGGCACAGGCTGCTGCTGCCCAGAAACAGCGGGAAGCCGAGGCCGCGGCTGCCGCGACCAGGCAGAAGAATGGCATCCCGCCGGCGCAGGCGCCGGCGGTCGTTGCCGCGCCGCAGCCGCTCCGTCCGAGCATCGGGATCGACTTGCCGGGCATTGCCGTGCAAATCCCAGGAGCCTCCTCACCCACGGCTCTTGGATTGACCGGGGCGAACCGCCTGGGCGGGCCCAAACAGCAAGGCGACGCCGTCCAGCCGGCCCTCCCCGCCGTCGAGCCCCTGACGGGCAAAGCCCAGTTCCTCCGCGCCGCCCATCGCGCCGCGTGCGGCGTGTTCGGCACGGTGCTGGGACCAGAGGCCAACAGCGCGCACAAGAACCACTTCCACGTGGACATGGCCGAGCGCAAAGTTCGCACTATTTGCGAATAATTTCCCTCCCCCTTGCCTTGCAGCCGCGCTCCGGAGAAGGTGGCGCGTGAGCCTGGGCCTATTGCCCGGCCCGAACCGCAAGGCATACCCATGAAGCCTCTCGCACAGCGCCGGATCGTGCCGGCAGAGAATGCGGGCGCCGGACGGGAAAGCGCCGAGGCAGGCGGCTTTCCGAGCGTGCGCATGCGCCGCAACCGCCGCACCAAATGGTCGCGGCGGCTGGTGGCTGAGAATGTTCTCACGGTCGACGATCTGATCTGGCCGATTTTCGTGGTCGAGGGCCGAAACGTGCGGCAGCCGGTTGAGTCGATGCCCGGCGTCGACCGCCTGAGCGTCGACCTTGCGGTGGAAGCTGCCAGGGAGGCGGTGGCGCTTGGCATTCCCGTCGTCGCGCTCTTTCCCTACACGGAACCGAAGCTGCGCACCGACGACGGCCGCGAGGCCTTCAATCGCGAGAACCTGGTCTGCCGCGCCACCCGGGCCATTCGCACGGCAGGGCTCGACATCGGTGTGCTGCTCGACGTGGCGCTCGACCCCTATACCAGCCACGGCCATGACGGACTGATGCGCGGCAGCGAGATCCTCAACGACGAGACTTTGGCCGCCCTCGTGCGCCAGGCGCTCGTGCAGGCGGAAGCGGGCTGCGACATCATCGCGCCCTCCGACATGATGGACGGCCGCGTCGGCGCGATCCGCACGGCGCTGGAGGCGGGCGGCCACAAGGACGTGCAGATCATGGCCTATGCGGCGAAGTATGCGTCCGCGTTCTATGGACCGTTCCGCGACGCCGTCGGCTCGTCGGCGACGCTGATCGGCGACAAGCGCACCTACCAGATGGATCCGGCCAACACCGACGAGGCGCTGCGCGAAGTGGCTCTCGACATCGCCGAGGGCGCAGACATGGTGATGGTGAAGCCGGGCATGCCCTATCTGGACATCGTGCGGCGGGTGAAGGACGCTTTCGGCATGCCGACCTTCGCCTATCAGGTGTCGGGCGAGTACTCCATGCTGACGGCGGCCGCGCAGAACGGCTGGCTCGAGGGCGACAAGGTGATGATGGAAAGCCTCATCGCCTTCAAGCGCGCCGGCGCCGACGGCATCCTCACCTACTTCGCACACCGAGCGGCGCGGCTGCTGGCCGGGCCGCACGCCTAGAGCCGATCTAAAGTCCCTGGCGCGCCGCCCCCCGTTCTCGCGCCTCCGAGCCCGTGTTGCATAAGCGAACTGATACGCGCGTGCGCGCCGCACTTGATTGTGTGCGCCACACTCACTTATCATCCGGCGCACGTGTACAGCGGCGTGATGCGTAAGAGTTCTCGATGACCGAGCAGCGGAAGCACTTTCCCGAATTCTACGTCACTGCCCCGCAACCCTGCCCTTATCTGTCCGGCCGCCTCGAGCGCAAGCTGTTCACGCATCTCACGCACGACAAAGCCCCTGCCCTCGTCGACAATCTGCTCAAGGGGGGATTCCGGCGCAGCCAGAACATCGCCTACATGCCCTACTGCGAGGGCTGCCAGGCCTGCGTCTCGGTGCGCGTGCTCGTCGACGAGTTCGAGATGACACGGTCGATGCGGCGCGCATTCGATGACAACAGCGATCTCGTCGCACGTCGTCTCCAGGCCACGCCGACCTCGGAGCAGTACGCGCTCTTTCGCGCCTACATCGATGCACGCCATGCCGACGGCGGCATGGCCGACATGACCGTGCTCGACTACGCGATGATGGTGGAAGACAGCATCATCGATACGTTCATGACCGAGTATCGGCTGGCGCCCGATCCGGCGGCCAAGAACCCCGCCGAGAAACGCCCGCTCATGGGCGTTACCCTGTGCGACAGGCTCTCGGACGGCATCTCCATGGTCTACAGCTTCTACGAACCGGAAGCGCAAAAGCGCGGCCTCGGCACCTACATGATCCTGGAGCACATCGCCTACGCCAAGCGGCTGGGTGTGCCCTATCTGTATCTGGGCTACTGGATCAACGGTTCGCCGAAGATGAGCTACAAGCGCCGCTTCCTGCCCCAGGAACAACTGACCGGCAGCGGCTGGACGCGCGTATAGGCCGCTTGTGATTGCCGGGGCGCTCCAGCCCTACGGAGGATCGACATGGCCAAGGCCGCAATCGAAGTCCGTCCCATCGCCGGCGCGATCGGGGCTGAGATCTTCGGCGCCGATCTCGGCTCGGAACTCGATGCCGAGACCGTCGCCGCGATCCGCCGCGCCTGGCTCGACCATTGCGTGATCTTTTTCCGCGACCAGGAGCTGCCGCCGGCGCGCTTTCTGACCTTTGCGAGGCGGTTCGGAACCGTGGTCGAATATCCCTTCATCAAGGGGCTCGAGGAATTCCCGGAAATCATTCCGGTGATGAAGCTGGAGCACGAGAAAACCAACTTCGGCGGCATCTGGCACTCCGATACGGCCTACCTCGAGGCACCGCCCATGGGCACCATGCTGGTCGCCCGCGAGGTGCCGCCGTACGGGGGCGATACCATGTTCGCCAACATGTATCTCGCCTACGAGGCACTGTCCGACGGCATGAAGAAACTGCTCGACGGGCTGATTGCCATCAACACGTCGGCGAAAGCGGACGTGAGCCGCACGCGCGAAGATCGCGTGAAAGACAGCGTGCGCGCGGATGCAAAGAAAGAGTATGTGGGCGAGCATCCGGTCGTGCGCACCCATCCCGAAACGGGCCGCAAGGCGCTCTATCTCAACGCCGGGCACACCCTGCGTTTCAGGGACATGAGCGTGGATGAAAGCACGCCGCTTCTCGACTACCTGTTCCGGCACCAGGTGCGGCCCGAGTTCACCTGCCGCTTCAACTGGCGCGCAGGCTCAATGGCGTTCTGGGACAACCGCTGCGCCTTGCACAATCCCGTCAACGACTATCACGGCTATCGCCGCGTGATGCATCGGATCACGCTTGCGGGCGACAAGCCGCGCTGAGTAACACCGAGCCTGTCCGCACCGCGCGGCGGCTGTGCACTCAGTACATCGTTTCCTTGAGCCGCTGCGGATAGGCCTGATCATAGGCCTCGCCGTCGATGCCGCCCTTGGTGATGGCCTGGAGCATCTCGCCGGTGCTCGGTACATCCGACGGCGAAATCTGCGCCTCCTTGCTCCACAGGCGCGACCGCACCAGCGCCTTGGGGCACTGGAAATAGACCCGCTCCGCCGTCACCACGAGCACGCTCCTGGGCGCCTTGCCCTGCATGGCGAAGCTGGCGCACAGCTCCGGATCCGTCGTGATCCCCGCCCGTCCGTTGATGCGCACCGTGGTGCCGATGCCAGGGATCAGGAACAGCAGGGATATGCGAGGGTCGCGAACGATGTTGCGCAGACCATCGATGCGGTTGTTGCCCCGGCGGTCGGGGATCAGCACGGTCTTGCGGTCCTGCACCCGCACGAAGCCCGGAGGATCGCCGCGCGGGGAGCAGTCGAGGCCCTCGGGGCCTACGGTCGCCACCACGACGAACGGCGACTTGTCGATCAAGGCCTTGTAGTGATCGGAGATGTAGTCGATCTCCTTGGCGATCGCAGCCGGTACCGGCGCGCCGTAGAGTGCGTCGAGCTCTTCCAGGGTCGTGATCCGGTGCATCGGCAGCTCCAGTAGTCCCAGTGAGACACCGCTGCGATCTGGTAGCCGATCGCAGCGGCGCTGCATTTCAGTCGGCGCTTTTCGGCACCGGCAATCTCATTCGTCAACGAGGTCCTTGAGGAGTTCCAGAACTTCCTCCTCGCCAGCTTCCTTCGAGTTCGACCGGCCACTGCGCGACGATGGTTTCGCCTTGCTTGAACACGACCTTGAAAGGCGATTCCTCGCCTGGGCTCGGAACGATATCTCCGGTTACAAACGGCATGTAATCCTCCTGCTCGACACTCAGCCAAAAAAACATAGCACTGGAGACTATCGGGCGCGAGGCCCGGTGGACTTCGCCAATCAAGCAGCTCGCATCCACTTCTTGCGTTCGCGTCGCACCCGCGAGTAACGACGCGAGGTTGCTACTTCGCGAGTTCCTTGTCGATCTTGGCGAACATGTGGGTCCATTTGGCTTTCTGCGTCTCAACGAGAACCTTCATGGCTGAGCGCAGCTCCGCCAGTACCGTGCAGTCGGGCGCCGCGCCAGACGCGCCCTGCTGGCCGCCGCCCGTGATGCGGTTCAGCAGTTGCTCCGATTTCTGATCGTAGATTACGATTTCCCCGTCACGCACGAACGGTTCCGCCTCTTTCAGGAACTGATCGTTGCCCCAGCCGCGCTTGTCCTTGAGGTCGCGCAGCTTGCCTTGGAATCTCGGCGTGTTTTCCCTGTTGAGGTCGCGGAGCGCCGCGCCGGCCTCGTTCACGACCGCCTCGAAATCGGTCTTGGCGCAGGTCGACGGCTGGGCTGCGGCCTTCTGGCTGATGCCGGACAGCGCCAGCAGCAGCACCGCCGCCACCCCCCATGCGGCTGACCGCATTTGTCAGGCTCCCTCACTGCCCAAGTTGCACCTACCCATGACCTGGACCGTGGCCCCGCGCAAGGACGCGCAGGTGACAGTCACACAGGCGTCCGACCGGCGCTCAGAACGAGGGGCCGAATTTGTTGGATTTCGGGAAACCGCGCGGCGCCATCCGGCCCGCCTGCGCGCGCTCGCCGACCCAGTCGCGCAACTCCGACATCGGCAGAGTGAAGGTGCGTCCGGCGGGATCGAGCCAGGACAGGCCTTCCTTCTTGCTGAATACCCGTACATCCGACAGGTCGCCGTCCTTGTAGCGCTGCAGACGCACGCCCTTGCCACGTGCCATCTCGTTCACTTCCTCCAGCGGAAAGATCAGCATCTTGCGATTCTCACCGATGACGGCGACCAGATCGCCGTCGGCCGGAACACAGCAGCAGGCCTCGGCCGGTTCGTCTACGTTCAGCACCTGCTTGCCCTTGCGTGTCATGGCGATCATCTCGTCTTCGGGCACCACGAAACCGTGGCCGGAGGTCGCAGCGATGACGAGTTTGCGGCCGGGCTCGTGCACGAACACCTCGACGAACGCGTGGTTCTCTTCCAGGTCGACCATCAGCCGTACCGGCTCGCCGTGACCGCGCCCGCCCGGCAATTGATCGGCCGGCAGCGTGAAGACCTTGCCGTTGGTCGCAAGCACCAGCAGCTTGTCAGTCGTCTGCGCCTTGACGGCGCGCAGCAGCTGGTCGCCCTGCTTGAACTCCAGCTTGGCGAAGTCGTCCATGTGACCCTTCATGGCCCGGATCCAGCCCTTCTCGGACAGGATCACGGTGATGGGTTCCTTCTCGATCATCGCCTGGTCGAGATCGACCTCGATGGCCGGTGCATCCGCGAAGGTGCTGCGGCGGCGGCCGAGTTCGGTCTTCTTGGAGTAGGCTTCGCGCGTCGCTTTCACTTCCTCGGTGATGCGTTCCCACTGCAGGTCGTCGGACTTGAGCAGCGACTTGAGATCGCGACGCTCCTTGCTGAGCTTGTCGTGCTCAGCCTTGATCTCGACCTCTTCGAGCTTAGACAGAGACTTCAAGCGCAGGTTGAGGATGGCGTCAGCCTGCACCTCGGTCAGCTTGAAGCGCTTGATCAGCTGCGCCTTGGGATCATCCTCGAAGCGAACGATGCGTATCACTTCGTCGATGTTCAGATAGGCAATGAGATAGCCGTCGAGCACCTCGAGCCGATGCTCGATCTTTTGCAGACGGAACTTGGAGCGCCGCACCAGCACGACCTGGCGGTGATCGAGCCAGTGTCTCAACACATCGCGCAACGACATCACGCCCGGCACCTGGCCGGCCGACAGCACGTTCATATTGAGGGAGAAGCGGATCTCGAGCTCGGTCAGCCTGAACAGGCTTTCCATCAGCAGCACCGGATCGACGGCGCGGCTCTTGGGCTCCAGCACCAGCCGCACGGTTTCAGCCAACTCGTCGCGCACGTCGCCCAGCAGCGGTACCTTCTTGTCGTTGATCAGCTCCGCCAGGCGTTCGACCAGCTTGGCCTTCTGCACCTGGTAGGGGATTTCCGTGACCACGATCTGGTAGGTGCCGCGACCGGTTTCCTCGCGCTCCCAGCGCGCGCGCAGACGGAAACCGCCGCGCCCGGTCTTGTAGGCCTCCAGGATCGACTTCGCGCGACTCGACGATGATGCCGCCGGTCGGAAAATCGGGTCCCGGCACCATCTCGACCAGCTTGTCGATGTGGGCGTTCGGGTGCTTGATGAGATGCAGCAGCGCTGCACACAGCTCGTCGACATTGTGCGGTGGGACGCTGGTCGCCATGCCGACGGCGATGCCCGAGGTGCCATTGGCCAGCAAATTCGGGAAATTGGCCGGCAGCACCACCGGCTCTTGCTCGCGCCCATCGTAGTTCGGCCGGAAATCGACCGTGTCCTCCTCGATGCCGTCGAGCAGCTGGGCCGCAACCGCCGTCAGCCGCGCCTCGGTGTAACGGTCGGCGGCAGGATTATCGCCGTCGATGTTGCCGAAATTGCCTTGGCCGTCGATCAGCGGGTAGCGAACCGCGAAGTCCTGCGCAAGGCGGGCAAGGGCATCGTAGATCGCCTGGTTGCCGTGAGGATGGAAGTTGCCCATCGTCTCGCCGACGATCTTGGCGCACTTGCGATATCCACCCTCTGGATTTAGCCCCAGCTCGCGCATGGCATAGAGAATGCGCCGGTGCACCGGCTTCAGCCCGTCGCGCACGTCGGGCAGCGCCCGGTGCATGATGGTTGACAGCGCATAGGCCAGATAGCGCTCTTCCAGCGCATCCTTGAGGCCGATGGGCTCGATGGGACCGGGCTTGCCGGGAATCGTCGTGGTGCTCATGGCTGCTGGTTACCGGCCGCAGCGCGCAGCCTCAAGTGCCGCAACGCCACAAGTTGCGGAAACAAACAGCAAACACTCGCGGCGCCAACGAAATCCGCCTTTATTTACAGCTTCTTGCGCAGCGGCGCGAGGTCTGGATAGCGGGGCGTGCGCTTCTCCTGCTGCGCCACGAACGCCTCCTTCATGTGCCCGCGGGCAAACATGCCGGTCTGCCACAGCGCCATATAATCGAGCGCATCCTTGATGGCATGATCGCGCGCGTAGTTGATCATCACCTTGGAGCCGGTGACGGCGATCGGGTTCTTGGCGGCGATCTCGCGCGCCGTCTCCATCACCGCGGCCATCATTGCGGCATGATCGGGATAAACCTCGTTGACGAGGCCGATGGCCTTGGCTTTTTCTGCCGGCAGGCGGCGGCCGGTGTAGGCAAGCTCGCGCACCCAGCCTTCCGGGATCAGCTTGCACAGGCGCGGAAATGTGCCGACGTCGGCCGTCATGGCCAGATTGATCTCCTGGATGCAGAAGAACGCGTCCGCCGTGCAATAGCGGATATCGCAGGCCGACGCCATGTCGACGGCGCCGCCGATGCAGCCACCCTGGATCGCGGCGATCACGGGCACGCGCGCCTCATCGAGGCACGAGAACGTGCCCTGCAAACCCAGGACGAGATGACGGAAGGCCTCGCTGGCCACGTGCGGGTCCTGTTGGGCGGACGCCAGCGCGCCGTTCTCCGCGAACACCTCCAGGTCCATGCCGGCCGAGAAGTGCTTGCCGGTCGATGAAATCACGATAACGCGGGCGCGCGCGTTGTCGTCGATGTCGCGCACGATGGCCGGCAGCGCACTCCAGAACTCCCGGTTCATGGAGTTGAGCTTGTCCGGCCGATTGAGCTTGAGATGCGCAATGCCGTCCGCGATAGCGACATCGAAAACGCCGTGCGCCGCGCCGGCGCCTTGTCCGCCCATACCGGCCTCCCTTCGGATGCGTTATCCACACCCGAACCAACACCGCACCCAAGCTGGCGTCAAGTCGTGCACGTGCGCTTGCACGTTCAGCCCGGCCCGACCAATCTATCGCGCATGCTTCCAGACCTGCCGCAAACCGAAGTTGCAATCGTCGAGATGACCAACGCCTTCCGCAAGGCCAGCGCGTTGCAGGAGGTGAAGCCGAATCCGGCGCTCGCCGCAGCGGCGCGCGCCTTCGCCGAATACCTGGCGCGGACCGGCAAGTTCGCGCACGAAGCGGACGGCCGCAAACCGGAGGATCGCGCGCTGGCGCAGGGCTATCCCTATTGCCTCGTTGCCGAGAACCTCGCCTGGAACCTCAACAGCCGCGGCTTCGAAAGCCGGCAGCTGGCTCATGAAATCGTGGAGGGCTGGAAGACGTCACCCGGCCACCGCGACAATCTCCTGCTCCGCGGCGCGACCGAAATCGGTGTCGCCGTCGTGCGCGTACACGAAAAGAACCCGAAGTTTCTTTCGGTGCAGCTGTTCGGCCGGCCGGAGTCGCTGAAGGTGACGTTCAGCATCCAGAACCAGTCTGGCAAGGCTGTATACTACACGCTCGGCACCGAGACCGAGTTGCTCCAGCCGCGGGAAATTGTGACGCACACCGACTGCGACCCACGCCCGCTCAGCGTTGACAAGGCGGACAAGGCACCGCGCTTCAATCCCCGCGACGGCGATCGATTCGTGATCCGCCCGGGCGCTGGCCGCAGCATAGAGGTGAACGTGGAACGCAAGTAGCGGGCGGTTGCGTCAGGCTTGCCGATTGCCCCTCGCCAGCGCCATGCCGATGCAGAACGCAACGGCTGGCTGCCAGACGAGGTAGAGCAGACGTTCGTCGATGAACTTTCGCTGACCCAGATAGAACAGCAGGCCGAAAAGGGCGCCGACACCGCACGTAACAGCAATGCGCATCGGCCGGCGCAACTCGCGTGAGAACAGCGCGCAGCCCAGGTGCGTCAGTCCAGCACCCACGGCACCAGCCGCCAAGCTGGCAGCAATCAGATGCGGATCATCGTCCGCGTTCCTTTGCAGGCGAATCGCAAGCTGGATTGCCGCGCTCCAGGCGTACATGGTGGTCACCAGCAGCACCGGCACGGACCAGGGATTTCTTGTCCACCTCCAGATGCCGAAAGCCACGGCAGCGCCAAAGAAGAAGCCGATCGGCATCGGGCCGACATCCAGGAAGAATAGGGGTGCCACCGGCTTGAGCCAGCCGATTTCCAGATCGTAGCCGACAGTCGCGGAAAGAATCCCAGACACGAGACCCAGGCCGGCCATGATGATGTCCGGCCGCGTGCGCCAGTCGCCGATGCTGCCCGCCGAAGTCATAGCTGCGCGCTCCAAAGCACGTTACGACAGCGCTCAAGCTAGCGCTGGATTATGGCCGGCGCAGGTAGGCCAGCAGACGGCCGCGGGCATCGGGCACCTTCATGTCGCGCGGCGCCAGCACACGCTCGGTGAGGAAATGTCCGGTCAGCGCAAATCCCGCCGAAACATCCTCCGCACTCACCCGGCCGGACACGCCGCCGCGCAGGAACACCGGCAGCGCCAGCAACCGATCCTTGTAGGGCTCTCCGGCCTCTGAGGAAACGGCGCGACCAGACTTGGGCGAAACGTAGACGAGATCGGTGCTCTGCCCCGTGGACGCGCACGAGGCCAGATCGAGCCCGAAACCCAGTTCCTCCAGCAGCGCCAGCTCCCAGCGCACGACCAGCGCCGGCCACACGGCGCGGTCGTCCAGGAAACCCAGGACGAACTGGGTGATCTCGAACAGATTGGGATGCGGGTCACGCTCGGGGAGCAGGCGTGTCAGCGCCGCCATCGACGTCATGGCCGTGAGCGCGGCGGCATCCTCCATCAGGAGTGCCGCAAAGCCCTTTCTCAGCTCGACCGTGAAATGCCCCAGATTGTCGGCAAGCCGCGCCTTCCAGCCTGCATCCAGGTGATTGCCGATCTGCAGCACAGGCCTGAGCTTGCGCGAGCGCCCACCGTGCACAAGCCCCAGATGCCGCCCGTGCTGGCGCGTGAACAGCTCGAGCACGGCCGCCGCCTCGCCATGCGGCCGCACGCTCAAGACCACGCCTTCGTCGGACCATTCCATGGATCAGGGTCTAGCGCGCCAACCGTCATCCCGGAAGCCGCACAGCGACTATCCGGCACGACAGGGCTTCACTCCTTGGGAAACGAAAGCCCCAAGTCGCTGTAGCGTTCCGGGTCGTCGCCCCAGTTCTCGCGCACCTTCACGAACAGGAACAGGTGCACCGGCCGCTCGAGGACCTTGGACAGCTCTTTGCGCGCCTCGGTGGACAGATTCTTGATCATGCTACCGCCCTTGCCGAGCACAATGCGTTTCTGGCTGTCGCGCTCGACGAAAATCGTCTGCTCGATGCGGATGCCATTCTTCTGCTCGAGCCAGGCCGTGGTTTCCACGGCAGCCTGGTATGGCAGTTCCTCGTGCAGGCGGTCGTACATCTTCTCGCGGGTGATTTCGGCAGCCATCACCCGCAGCGGCGCATCGGAGATCTCGTCTTCCGGGTAGTGCCAGGGACCTGGTGCAACCACGCCCGCAAGATACGCCTTCAGGTCGGCAACGCCGTCGCCGCTGAGCGCAGAGATCATGAACGTCGTGGCAAAGGGGGCGCGCGTGTTGAGCTCGGCGGCCAGGTCCAGCAGCCGCTCCTTCTTCACCCTGTCGATCTTGTTGAGCGCCAGCAGCTGCGCCTTGCCGCCCTGCAGCTTGCCAAGAATCCGCTCGACATCCTCATCGATGCCCTTGGCCGCATCGACCACCAGCAGAACCTGATCCGCGTCGCCTGCCCCGCCCCAGGCCGCTTCCACCATCGCCCGGTCGAGCCGCCGCCGCGGCGTGAAGATGCCGGGTGTGTCGATAAACACGAGCTGGCTTGCACCCACGACGGCGATGCCGCGCAGCGTCGTGCGCGTCGTCTGCACCTTGCGGTTGACGATCGCAACCTTGGCGCCCACCAGGGTATTGACGAGCGTCGACTTGCCCGCGTTCGGCGCACCGATCACGGCAATAAAGCCACAGCGTCTGTCGTCCTCAGTCTCAGGCATCCGCACCACGCTTCCACATACCCTCGCGCGCAAGCAGCGCGGTCGCGGCCGCCTGCTCGGCAGCACGCTTGCTGGCGCCTTCACCCCGCGCAGGCTTGCGACCCCTGATGCGCACTTCGGAGGTAAAGCGGGGGGCATGGTCAGGCCCCTGGCGGTCGATCTCCACGTAGGCCGGCAGGTCGAGGCCCTGGCCCTGCGCCCACTCCTGCAGCAGAGACTTCGCATCGGCGGCATCGGCCGGCGAGGAAGCGCCGACGCGCGAACCCCACAGCATCCGCACGACCTTCTGCGCTGTCTCGTAACCCGCCTCGAGAAAGATGGCGCCGAGAAGGGCCTCGCAGGCATCGGCCAGGATCGTCTCCTTCTCGCGCCCGCCGCTCTCCGCCTCCGCTTCGCTCAGCACCAGGAACGGCCCGAGGTTGAGTTCGCGCGCGATAGCGGCGCAGGTCCCGCCGCGCACAAGGCGGTTGTAGAGCTTTGCCAGATCGCCCTCGTTGGCGCTGGGATAGACCTCGCACAGCAGCTCGGCGATCACGAGCCCCAGCACGCGGTCGCCGAGAAACTCGAGCCGCTCGTTGTCGCGGCGCTTGCTCGATGCCTGCCTGACGCTTGCATGCGTCAGCGCCTTCTTCAGCAGATCGCGACTTTTGAATTGATAGCCGACGCGCGTCTCGAGTTCCTTGAACTTGCGAGCCGGCGCCACGGCGGCCTCAACGAACGAGACTGAAGATCCGACGCCAACGAACATCGAACGGCCACGTCCAGGGACTGGTCAGATGGAAGGCCTGCGGATCGTCAACGGCGGCGGAAAAGAAAATGACCTCTGCGCGTCCCACGAGATTCTCGTAGGGCACGTAGCCGACGCCGTAGCGCTGCGATTGCTCACGGCTGTCGGTGGAATTGTCACGATTATCGCCCATCATGAAATAGTGGCCCGGCGGCACGACATAAGGACCTACGTTGTCGAAACGGCCATCGGGCTCGGCATCGAGCACGTAGTACGACACGCCGTTGGGCAGCGTCTCCTTGTACCGGGGTACGGGGCGGCCATCCTCTTCGGGACCGGCGTAGTCGCCCGCGCGCTCCCGCGGTACCGCCTTGCCGTTGATGTAGACGATGCCGCCGCGAACGTAGATCTCGTCGCCGGGCAGGCCCATGATCCGCTTGATGAAGTCGGTCGTGTTGTCGCGCGGCAGCTTGAAGACGACGACGTCTCCCCGCTTGGGCTCAGCACCAAAAATGCGCCCCTTGAAAGGAACGAGGCCGAACGGGAACGAGTAGCGGCTATAGCCGTAGGAAAGCTTGGAGACGAACAAGTAGTCGCCGACGAGCAGAGTTTCTTTCATCGAGCCGGAGGGTATGTTGAAAGGCTGATAGAAGAAGATGCGGACGATGATCGCCAGGATCAGCGCATGAACAACGATCTTGACCGTCTCGCGCCAACCGCTGTCCCCAGCCTTGGCAGCGTTGGAATCCACGCTCATGCTCTTTCTTTCAACTCTGCCCTGTTGCTCGCGGCAACCACGGTCGGTTCTGGCGGGAGCCCCCGTATAGCGGGTTAGAGGACGCCCGGCAATTCACGCAAAATTGCCCTCAAACAGTGGTCTTTCCGGGGCCGTCGGGCACCCCGGAGATGATGACAACCGCCTCAGCCAGCGGGAAATCGTCGGTCAGCGTTAGGTCCACGCGGGGCTGGTAACCCATGGGTGTCATACGCTTGAGCTGCTCGGCGGCACCGCCGGTGAGCGACATGGTCGGACGGCCCGAGCGGAGGTTGATCACTCCCATATCCTTCCAGAATACGCCCTTCCGCAATCCTGTTCCCAAAGCCTTGGCGCAAGCCTCCTTGGCTGCAAATCGCTTGGCATAGGACGCTGCGCGCCCGGCTCGTCCGTCGGACCTGGCACGCTCTATGTCGGTGAAAACACGCTGCAAAAAGCGGTCGCCGAACCGCTCTAAGGTCTTCTCGATGCGGCGAATATCGATGAGGTCGTTGCCAATCCCGAGAATCATGGGCCTGCTTGCGTCAATTTGCGCACCTGATGGCCGTGGCGTGCCTCCTCCATCAGCACCCGCATGCGCTCGATTGCTGGCCGCAGCCCGCTGAAGATGGCCTCCCCGATCAGGAAATGGCCGATGTTGAGTTCGACCACCGGAGCGATGCGCGCCACCGCACCCACCGTGTTGAACGTGAGACCATGGCCCGCGTGCACCTCGATGCCTGCTGCGGCCGCCGCCTCGGCGGCCCGCTCAAGCCTCGCCAATTCACGCGCCAAGCCCGGCGCATCGTCTGCCAATGCGCGCTCGCAATAGGCCCCCGTGTGCAGTTCGACGACCTGCGCGCCCAGCCGGGTTGCGGCTTCGACTGCCTTGGCATCGGCCTCGATGAAAAGCGACACTCGGACGCCGGCGTCTTTCAGCGCCTCGACATAATGGCGCAGATGGTTCTCGCCGCGGACCACATCGAGTCCGCCCTCGGTGGTTTTTTCCTCGCGCTTCTCCGGCACCAGGCAGCAGGCGTGCGGCACATGGCGCAGGGCGATGGCCAGCATCTCGTCGGTGGCCGCCATCTCGAAGTTGAGGGGCCGGGTCAATTCGCTCTTCAGCCGGGCGATGTCGGCATCGGAGATGTGGCGCCGGTCCTCGCGCAGGTGCGCCGTAATGCCGTCGGCTCCCGCCTCGACGGCCAGATGCGCGGCACGCAAGGGGTCGGGGTGCCGGCCGCCGCGCGCGTTGCGGATGGTGGCGACATGATCGATGTTGACGCCGAGGCGGAGGTGGGCCGGCGGCGTTGCTGATCTCGTTCTAGGTGCCATGATCGACATCGGAAGCTGAAATGGGCTCGCAACATATACCAGAATGCCGATATCCAGCGTTAAGGCTCAAGCGAAAATACGCTCCACCTTGCTGACAACCGACTTGCCCTTGAGACCGCCAATGATCTGGGTGAGGTGGTCCAGATCCCACACCTCGACCTCGATCGCCATCTCGGTGAAATCGGGTGCGCGGCGCACCATGCGGACATTATCGATGTTGCCATCGGCTTCGCCGATGAGCTGGGCAATCTGGGCCAGGGAGCCCGGCTCGTTGAGCGCGGTTACCGACAGCTTGGCCGGGAACCGCTCGGGAGCATCCGCATCGAGGTCCCAGGTCACGTCGATCCAGCGCTCGTGCTCGTAGTCCTTGAGTTTGGGCGAGTGGATCTGAAAAATGCGGATACCTGTGCCCTCGGTCAGCACCCCGACGATGCGGTCGCCAGGCAGCGCGCCGCCTTCCTCGAAAGATACCGGCAGGTCGTTGCGCACGCCGCGAATGGGCAGTACCTGCTGCTGGGCCAGCTTGTCCTTGCTACTGCCGGGCCAGCGGAATTTCAGGCCGATACCCTTGGCGATGTTGAACCAGCCGTCTTCGCTCAGGCTGCGCTGCACCGCCGGCTTGCGGCGCGTTGCAGGGCTCTTGGCAAGTTCCGCTTCGGGCACGGCTGCGCGGAGGACGTCGCCGGTCGGAAGCTCGCCGCGTCCTACGGCGGCAAACGTCTCGTCGATCGATTTCTGCGTCAGGCGGTGCAGTCCCTTCTTGACCTTGTCGTCCGTGTAGTCCTGGCCAGCCCTGCGGAAGGCGGACACCAGCAAGCGCCGCCCGAGTTCGGAATACTGCTTACGTAGGGCCTCGCGTGCCGCACGGCGGATGGCCGATCTCGCCTTGCCGGTCACCGCCACGCGCTCCCACGCGGCCGGCGGTGTTTGGCCCTTGGCAGTCAGTACCTCCACTTCGTCGCCATTCCTGAGCTGCGTGGTGAGCGGCATCTGCCGGCCATTGATGACCGCCCCCACGCAGGAATTGCCGACGTCGGTATGCACCGCGTAGGCAAAGTCGATCGGCGTTGCACCTCTCGGCAGCGCGATCAGCCGGCCCTTGGGCGTGAAGCAGAATACCTGGTCCTGGAACAGCTCGAGCTTGGTGTGCTCCAGGAACTCTTCAGGGTTGTCGCCCTCGAGCAGCGTGTCGACGAGGCGGCGCAGCCAGATGTAGGGATTCTCTTTCGCAAGCGCGCCATTGGGAACCGCGCCATTGCCGGGGGCGCTGCCTTCATCCTTGTAGAGTGCGTGCGCGGCCACGCCATACTCGGCGATATTGTGCATCTCCGCGGTGCGGATCTGCAGCTCGACGCGCTGATGCCGGGGACCGACGATGGTGGTGTGGACCGACTGGTAGTTGTTCTGCTTGGGCGTCGATATGTAGTCCTTGAAACGTCCCGGTACAGCGCGCCAGGTGGAGTGGACGATGCCCAGCGCGCGATAGCAGGCATCGACCGTGGGCATGACCACCCGGAACCCGTAGATGTCGGAGAGCTGTTCGAGTGAGATCTGGCGATTTTCCATCTTGCGCCAGATCGAGAACGCCTTCTTTTCCCGGCCATAGACCTCCGCTTCGAGGCCCGCGCCCGCGAGCTTGCTCTTGAGCGCGTCGGCAATCTCCTCCACCAGTCCCACGTTGCGGTTGTGGATGTCGGTAAGCTTGTCGACCACCGCCTGATAGGCCTCGGGGTAGCCCCATTTGAAGGCCAGCGCTTCCAGTTCCTCACGCATGCCCTGCATGCCCATGCGGCCCGCCAGCGGCGCGTAAATCTCGAGCGTTTCCTCGGAAATGCGCCTGCGGCTCTCCGGCTTCATGTGCCCGAGCGTGCGCATGTTGTGCAGGCGATCGGCGAGCTTGATCAGCAGGACGCGGATGTCGCTCGATATGGCGACCAGGAGCTTGCGGAAGTTCTCGGCCTGCTCGGCCTTCTTGGTGACGAGGTCGAGCTTCTTGATCTTGGTCAGGCCCTCGACCAGGGCGCCGATCTCCTCGCCGAACTTCTGGTCGATCTCCGCGCGCGTGACGTCGGTGTCCTCGATCACATCGTGCAGCAATGCGGACGCAATCGTCGCGTCATCGAGCTTCAGGTCGGTGAGGATCGCCGCCACTTCGAGCGGATGGGAGAAATAGAGATCGCCCGAGGCGCGCTGCTGATTGCCGTGCGCCTTCATGGCATACACATAGGCGCGATTGAGCAATGCCTCGTTCGCGCTCGGGTCGTAAGCGAGCACGCGTTCGACAAGCTCGTACTGGCGCATCATGACACGCCCCACTGTCCGCATCATGCGGACACTCGCACTCCCTATGAGATCAAGTCCAGTCCGCGCTGCGTCAGCGTCCGGAGCCTGAACCGCCACCGTTGGCCGAGGGCTCCGTCGGCGTCATGCTTTCCATGCCGCGCAGGAGCTGCTCTTCGGTGATCACGTCGACTTGCGTGTCGCTGGATTGATCGTCACGGCCGAGCACCGGGCGGCGATCCTGCGGCAGCGACGGGGCGGCGGCCTTCTCGGGCTCGTCCACCTCGACGTTCTTCTGGATGGAATGGATCAGGCCTTCGCGCAGGTCATCTGGCGGAATGGTCGTATCCGCGATCTCGCGCAGCGAGATCACCGGGTTCTTGTCGTTGTCCGGCTCGACCGTCAAATGTGCGCCGTTGGCAATCGAACGCGCCCGATGGGCCGCGAGCAGCACCAACTCAAAACGGTTGGGAACTTTGTCCACGCAGTCTTCAACGGTCACGCGCGCCATGCGACGGTCCCTCTTGTTGCGAAGCGCTACACGCGCAAAAGGCCTCGGAACTGTGAATGGTCCGAAGCGCGACGTCAGCTCAACAGCTTTTCGCACGTGTTGGTTGCCGAATCAAGAGCTTGCCGCACACTTGCCCTGTCAGCGGGCCTGAGTTGGGCCAACAGCGCCTTGACGTTACGGCCCAAGAGGGGGTGCCGCCAGGCAGGTGCAACTTCCAGCAGCGGGGCAAGCACAAAGGCGCGCGCGTGCATCTCAGGATGCGGCAGGATCAGACGGCCGCGTTCCCGCCGGCTGGCCGGCCGGCCGGCGCGGCGTCCCCCATAGTCCAGGATATCCAGATCCAACGGCCGGCTCGCCATCGCACGCGCAGTGCGCCGTCCCGCCCGACGTTCGATCTGCTTGAGCAGCCGCAGCAGCACGCCGGGCGCAATGGATGTCCTGGCCAGTACAACCGCGTTGAGGTATCGCGGCTGCGGTGTATCTCCCACGGGCTTCGTGCTGTAGTAGTTGGAAGCCCTAACAATTTTAACTCCCGCCAGCTCGATCTCCCGGAGTGCACGCGTCAAGGTTTCGCGTGGGTTTCCCCAGGGTCCAGCAACATTGGCACCGATGCCCAGAAGAAGGGTTGCCGTTTGCTCAAATTTACCAACACTGCGCATGCGCAATTCCTGCGAGGCAATCTGACGCGCGCGATGCTATGTTAAAAAGTGGACGATCCAACTTGGCAACTGCCCTGTGAACCATTACGTCAACAAGTAATCCTTCGATCGCTGACTGCTGGCTTGTGCGCGGGGCCTGCAGTTTTGCCGCCATTAGAGGCACCAAATGCATTTTTATCCGACCGAGCGCATCGCCCTGTTCATCGACGGCGCCAACCTTTACGCCACCGCCAAGGCGCTTGGTTTCGACATCGACTATAAGCGCCTGCTGGCGCTGTTTCGAACCAAAGGACAGCTGGTACGCGCGCTCTACTATACGGCACTCGCGGAGGATCAGGAGTACTCATCGATCCGACCGCTGGTCGATTGGCTCGACTACAACGGCTATCAAATGGTGACGAAGCCGACGAAGGAATTCACCAACTCCTTCGGGCGCCGCAAGATCAAAGGTAACATGGACATCGAGCTGACCGTGGATGCCATGCGGTTGGCCGAGAGCCTGGACCATGTGGTGATCTTCACAGGCGACGGCGACTTCCGGGCATTGGTTGGCGCGCTGCAGCAGAGCGGCAAGCGCGTCAGCGTGATCTCCACGCTGCAGACACAGCCGCCGATGGTGGCCGACGAACTTCGTCGGCAGGCTGACCAATTCATCGATCTGGCCGACCTCGAAGACCAGATTTGCCGCGATCCCGCCTCGCGCCCCGTGCGCGAACCGCGCGAGCCGAACCAACGGCCGGCGGGGCGCCGTCCGGCGGCTGCACCCGTCGCGTCGACGCTGGATTATCCCGACGACGAGGACGACGGCCGTACCTGACACCGATCCGTGCCCGTTGACATTATCGGGCAGCAGGGACGCGACGGAAGATGGAGAAGGCAGGCGAAGCGTCGCGCGACTGCCCACTTTGCCCTCGGCTCGTAGCCTTCCGTTCGGCCAACCAGCGCAACGAGCCAGCGTGGTATAACGGCGCTGTACCTTCCATCGGCCAGGAGAACGTCGGCACCGCGCGACTGCTGATCGTCGGCCTCGCCCCTGGTCTCCGGGGCGCCAATCGCACCGGGCGTCCGTTCACCGGCGATTTTGCCGGCGATCTCCTGTACGAAACGCTGCTCGGCTTCGGCTTTGCGCGCGGGCACTACCAGGCACGCCCCGACGACGGCCTGGTTCTGGTGGACTGCCTCATCAGCAATGCCGTGCGCTGCGTTCCCCCCGAAAACAAGCCCACGCCTGCCGAGATCGCCACCTGCCGGCCTTTTCTGGCGGAGCGCATCGACACCCTGCCGCGGCTTAGCGCCATTGTGGTGCTGGGGCGCATTGCCCACGACAGCACACTGACGGCACTCGGCGCGCGTAAGGCGAGTTTTCCGTTCGCACACGGCGCCCGCCATGCAGTGAGGCCTGGTCTGACGCTGTTCGACAGCTTTCACTGCTCTCGCTACAACACCAACACCCGCAAGCTGACGCCGGACATGTTTCGCGCCGTGTTCAGCGCCGTACGGGAACACTTGCGCACCCTGTGAGGTCTGTCTCCGCACCCGCCAACTAGACGCGGCCACCCTTGCGCAAATCCGACCGGTCGATCATGCCGAGCCAGGCGCACACCTCGCGCGGATGCGCTGCAGGCGATGCGATGGGGTAGTACACGCGCTCGATGCGGCCATCCCTGATCGCCAGCGTGAGGCGCTTGAGATAAGTCACACCGCCGGTCGCAAAAGTCGGCAGGCCCAGCGCGCGCTGGAGCGCAAACTGCACGTCGCTCACGATCTCGAACGGCAGATCGAGGCGCTGCACAAGTTCCTGTTGGTAGGCGCTCGGCTGCGTCGAGAGGCCGAACACGGCAGCATCGACCTGCTGAAAGCCGGCATAGAGGTCGCGAAAACCTTCCGTCTGGGGCGTCGAGCCGTGGGCGCCGGCAATGTCGTCCCACCCCGGCGGGTTGGGCAGGCCGGGCGCGCCGGTCCATGGATAGCAATAGACGATCGCGGTACCGGGCAGGCTGGCGAAATTCACCTCGCGTCCCGCTGTCGTCGGCAGCGCGATGTCGGGCATGCGCATGCCGCGCTTCAAGTGCCGGGCACCGCCGTCGTCGGCTGAACTCACTGAACCGCTCACGTACGCCCGTTCTGCTCGAGCCAGGCGAGGACATCGCCCGCATTACGATCAGGTGGGAACACCGGATAGAAGACCTTGCTGATCGTGCCGTCGTCGATCACCAAGGCCATGCGCTTGATGAGTGTCATGCCGGCGACCTGCATGGTCGGCAGGCGCAGCGCCTTGGTCATGGCCAGTTTCTCGTCCGACAGCAGCGGGAAGGGCAGATGCAGCCGCTCGGCTGCCTCGAGCTGATAGGCCGGGTCCTGCGAAGAGAGTCCGAACACGCGCGCCGCGCCGGCAGCGATCATCACCTTGTGCAGGTCGCGGAACGCGCAGGTCTGTGGCGTGCAGCCCCGCGCGCCGGGGATCATGTCCCAGTCGTCGACAAGCGAAATCTGGCCCGGCACGCCGGTACGCGGATAGGCAAACACCACGATGCGTCCGGGAATTTTGCCCAGGCTGACCTGCGTGCCGTCGGTGGCGGTCAACGCGACATCCGGCACGGTCATGCCTTCGAGATGCCGGGCTGCGCCGTCATCTGGCGGCGCCGGGATCTTCGACCAATCGACGTCGAGCAGATTGGGTTGGTTGGACGCCATGGCTATCGTCACTCCTGAAGAAGGTGCGGTGGGATGATAGCGATCATGCCGCTGGTTGCCAGCCCCTGCGTTTCCCGCGGCCAGCCAGAATGCCGAGGCGAGGACGCCCTAGCCCTTGGCGCGCATCAGCCGCGCCTTCTGGCGCTGCCAGTCGCGCTTGGCGGTGTCTTCGCGCTTGTCGTGCAGCTTCTTGCCCTGCGCCAGCGCCAGGCGCAGCTTCGCCCGCCCGCGCTTGTTGAAGTAGAGTTCCAGCGGCACCATCGTCATGCCCTGCCGGTCCACGGCGATGCTGAGCTTGTGGATCTCGCTCTTGTGCAGCAGCAGGCGCCGCGGACGGCGCGGCTCGTGCTGGAAGAAGTCGCCCGCCGCCTTGTACTCGGGGATGTAGGAGTTGATGAGGAAGATGCCGCCGTTCTCGGCGGAGGCATAGCTCTCGGCGATGTTGGCCTGGCCGGTGCGCAGCGATTTCACCTCGGTGCCGGTCAGTTCGATGCCGGCCTCCCAGGTGTCCTCGATGCGAAACTCGAAGCGCGCCTTGCGGTTCTCCGCAATGGTCTTGCGGCCGTCGTCATTCTTGGCCGCCATCGCACGTGCCCGCTATTGCTTCAGTCTTGCGCCTACTCCGCGGCTTTCGCCTGCAGCAGGCCGGTGCGCGCCAGCGCTTCGTCCACCGCCTTCATGCTCGCTTCGGACATGGGCGCCAGCGGCAGCCGGCACTCGGGCGAGTCGATGATGCCGAGACGGAACGCGGCGTATTTCACCGGCCCCGGATTGGTCTCCACGAACAGGGCATCGTTCAGTGCCATCAAGCGATCCTGCAGGCCCAGCGCCGTCTTGAAATCACCGGCGGCACAGGCGTTCTGGAAGTCGGCGCACAGGCGCGGGGCAACGTTGGAGGTGACCGAGATGCAGCCATGGCCGCCGTGCGCCATGAAGCCGAGCACGGTGGCATCCTCGCCCGAGAGCTGGACGAAATCCTTGCCGCACGCCAGACCGCTGCTGGGTCACGCGCGCCACGTTGGCGGTCGCGTCCTTGATGCCGACCACGTTCTTCAGTTCGCTACAGCGCGCCAGCGTCGCCACCGAGATATCGACGATGGTGCGCGGGGGAACGTTGTAGATAAGGATAGGCAGGTCGACAGCATCGCTGATCGCCTTGAAATGCCGGTAGAGGCCTTCCTGGGTGGGCTTGTTGTAGTAGCCGGTGGAATGCAGGGTAGCGTCCGCGCCGGCTTTCTTGGCAAAGCGGGTGAGGTCGATGGCTTCGTCGGTCGAGTTGGAGCCGGCGCCCGCAATCACCGGAACGCGCTTCCTGGCGACTTCGACGCACAGCTCGATGACCCGCTTGTGCTCATCATGGCTCAGGGTCGGGCTTTCGCCGGTCGTGCCCACCGGCACCAGACCATGCGTTCCCTCCGCGATCTGCCACTCCACAAGCTGCTGGAATGCCCTTTCGTCGACTGCGCCGCCCTTGAACGGCGTTATCAACGCTGTAAACGAACCCCTGAACATGGGTTGCTCCCGATTATCCGGCTTCTGACCAACACCGGCGTCGCCCTAACTACCTTGACGCCGCACACCCTCTTGATAGCGTCGGCACGAGCCAAGCGCAAAACTGAAAGCGAAACACGACAAATCAGCTTGGTTAGAAAAGTATTATGCCGCTGGAGGGGAGGCCCGGCAAGGTCAGCCGACAACAACTGTGCACCGGTCATGGTGATGCCGCCTTTGCGGGGTTTGTGGCGCCCTTCACGAATCGCGCCGGACTTGACCGCCAAAATGCATGACCAACAGATGGGACGTGATGCAAGCTCCGCTCAAGCTGTTCCTCACCCTGGCTCTCGCCTGCGCACCCCTCTGCGCGGCGTCCGTGCTACGCTCAGACCGCGGAGAAGAAGGCGCCGGCCAAGGTCGGTGCGCCCAAGCCCGCGGCCCAGGCCAAGCCGGCTGAACCCAAGCAGAAGGCAGCGGCAACGACCACGGCAGAGCCAGCTGCGGAGCCCGCTCCGGCACCAACCGCCAAGGCAAGCCCCACGCCTCGACCGTCGCCCGAGGAGGTGCAGCACACCGCGCGCTACGACGCCGCCATCGCCGCAACACGCAATCGCCCGGTCAGCACAGAAGACGTGGGCCGCATTCGCGATGCGGTGAAGGCCATAGCCGAGGCCGACCTGGCCAAGGGCAAGGCGCTGCGCGACCAGATCACGGACCCCGCGGGACGCAAGCTGATCGACTGGTACCTGTATCGAGGCGGCTACGGCACTGCCGCCGAGATCCGCGCGTTCATGCTGGCCAATCCGGCCTGGCCCGACCGCGAGCGCCTCAACCAGCGCGCCGAGGAGGCGCTGTTGAACAGCAGTGCCAGCCCGCGCGACATCAAGGCGTTCTTCGCCGAGACCCCGCCCGCCACCGGTGTCGGCATGGCCGCGCTGGCGTCCGCGCTTGCCGCCGAAAAGGACGAGGCCGCAGCCAAGGTACTGGCCGCCAAGGCCTGGGCGGAGTACGCGATCCCCGCCATCCAGGAACCGAACTTCCTCAAGAAGGTCGGCTCTCTCCTGACCGAGAACGACCACAAGCGCCGCCTCGACCGTCTGCTGCTCAACGACAGCAGGTGGGCCGGCGAGCGCAACGAACGCGCCGCCGTCATACGCCGGGTCATCCCGCTGTTATCCGAGCCCGAGCAGAAGAAAGCTCAGGCGCGCCTCGCGGTGTTCCTGCGTGCCAAGAATTCCGAGCAACTGATGGCCAAGCTGCCGCCGCTGGCGCTCAAGACCGAATGGGGCCTTGCCATCCAACGGGCGCAAGCGCTGCGCCGGCAGAAGAAGCATGAGGCCGCGTGGGAAATTCTGCTCAAGGAACCTGATTCCACACTGCACGTGAAGCCTGACGGCTGGTGGGAGGAGCGACGCGCCGGCGCCTATGCCGCGCTCAAGGCCGGCAAGGCGAAGACCGCCTATGAACTCGTGCGCGACCCGGGCCAGCTCTCGGTCAATGCACAGAACGGCGCCTCGTTCATGGCCGGCTGGGTGGCATTGCGGCACCTGAACGACGCCAAGAAGGCGCTGACCCATTTCGAGGCCTTCACGAAATCGGCCGATGGTCCCCTGAGCCGGGCCCGCGCCTACTACTGGCTGGGCCGCACCTACGAAACCCTGGGCGACCAGGCCAAGGCGCGCGAAAGCTATCGCACGGCCGCCAGCCAACATCGATACCTTTCACGGTCAGCTTGCACGCCTGAAGCTCGACCCGCAGGCCAGCGCCCTGCCCGATCACTGCCGCCTGCCACGCCCACTGCCGAGGAGATCGCCCGGTTCAACGGCCTCGATGCCGTGCAGGCCATCATGCTCGACCGACAAAGCCGGCCTCGACCGTTCGCTTCGCTATGCGTTCTTCAATCACCTGCGCTTCTATTTCAAGACCGAGGCCGAAGCCGCCATGCTGGCGCATCTGGCAGAAGCGCTGGGCGATACGCAGTTGGCCGTCCGCATCGGCAAGACGGCGATCGGGCGTGGCTTGAACCTCATGTACTACGCCTATCCCGTGCACCGGCTGCCCGCCTATACGCCGTTGCGCCGCCCGCCCGAGACCGCCTTCATCCTGAGCATTGCGCGGCAGGAGAGCGAGTTCAACGTGTCGACATTCTCGGGTGCGGGCGCGCGGGGCATCCTGCAGGTGATGCCGATCACCGCACGCCACATCTGCCGCGACTACAAGCTCAAGTGCGACATCCCCCGCCTGATGACCGACGCGGCCTACAATACGATGATGGGCAGTGCCTACATCGCCGATCGGATGGACGAATTCACCGGCTCCTACGTGCTGACACTTGCGGGCTACAACGCCGGCCCCGGACGGGCGCGCGAGTGGATCAAGGAATTCGGCGATCCGCGCCAAGCAGGCGTAGACCCTATCGATTGGATCCATCGCATTCCGATCGAGGAGACGCGCGAGTACGTGCAGAAGGTGCTGTCCAACATCCAGATCTACCGCGCGCGGCTCGGCGAGACCAATGCGGTTCGCCTCAACGCGGACCTGAAACGCATTTCGACGCCGCCCCACCGGCTCAATGCATCTGCCGCGAACTGAGGCAGACGGGATCGGAATAAAAAGCGCCCCCTTCAACAGCCTCCCGCATGGCTATTGCTGCCACACTTGTTCGGTCAGTATGCCCTCATCGGGTCCCCGTCGGTTCCCACCCGCACCAATGGGCGCACGCAACCGCGACAAGCCATGGTAACGCAAACCTCGGCGATGCAGACCTGGAACGACATCCATTTTTCCGCGCGCGACGGTCTGCGCCTCTACGCACGTCACTATCCCGTAACCGGATCGACACGCCGGCCGGTCCTGTGTCTGGCCGGACTGACGCGCAACTCCCGCGACTTCCATGATCTGGCAACTGCACTTGCGCGCCCGGACGACTCGGGTCGCGACGTCTACGCCCTCGATTGTCGAGGCCGCGGGCATTCCGAGCACGATCGGGATTGGAACAACTATTCCCTGCTGGTCGAACTCAACGACGTTCTCGATTTCATGACCCAGAAGGGTCTGCATGACGCGGCCGTCGTCGGCACGTCGCGCGGCGGGCTGCTTGCCATGATGATGGCCGTGCTGCGGCCCGACTGCGATCGGCGCTGTCGTGCTCAACGATGTCGGACCTGTTCTCGAACGTGACGGCCTGGCGCGCATTGTCGCCTATATCGGCCGCATGCCCCTGCCCAGGGACTGGAACGAAGCGACGGAACTCGTACGCGAGATGAACCGGCGCCAGTTCACCGCGGTGCCCAACGAGCATTGGTCCGACTAGGCGCGTGCCTGGTTCAACGACGACAACGGCCTGCCGGCGCCTGGCTACGATGCCAATATCTCCAAGACCATCTCGCTGACGGATGGCCCCATGCCGGAGCTTTGGCCGCAATTCGGCGCGCTGGCGCGCGTGCCGGTCCTCGCCATTCGCGGCGATAATTCCGACCTCCTGAGCGCGAAGACGCTGGCTGAGATGCGGAGCCGGCATCCCCGGTTGACAACGGTAAGCGTGCCGCGGTCAGGGACATGCTCCTCTTCTCAAGGACGCTCCAACCATCAAGGCCATCGCCGAGTTCCTGGCCCACACCGACGCCAAATCCCAGGCCCTGCTGCAGCCGGTGTCCGCACTGGCGTGACGTCTGCTCATCTCAGCCTCGATGCGAGCCTCGCCGACGGATTGCCCATGGCATGGCTTTTTCTCCTTTCGTCCAATTGCCTACCCCGGCCGCGTGATCCTGAGCTACAGTTGCCCAAAAAAGGGCGAGGGGAGGCGCGCTCGGCATGCGCATCAAAAGTCAGGATTTCGCCAGCGGCCTGCTGTTCGTAGGGGTGGGCGCCGCGGCGCTTTGGATCAGCGCCGACTATCCGATGGGTACGCCGCAACGTCCCGGCACCGGCGTGCTGCCCGCGATCCTGGCCTGGTGCCTGATCGGCACCGGCACGCTGCTTTGGCTCAAGGCGGTCGTCACCGATAGCCCACGCCTCACATCCTGGGCATGGCGGCCGGCGATCATGATCACGCTGGCCACCATCGCCTTCGCGCTCCTGGTCGACAGGGCCGGCCTAGTCGTCACTATGTTGGTATCGATGACGCTGGTCGCCCTTGGCACGCCGGACACACGGTGGCGCGAGTACTGCCCTTTGCAGTCATCATGCTGGCCATCGGCGTCGAGCGTATTCATCTACGGCCTCGGGATGCCGATCCCGATCCTGCCGAAGAACTTCACATGGAGGTAGGGACCCTCTTCTCCAATCTCGCGCTCGGGCTTGTCGGTTGCGATCACGCTCCAGAACCTGCTGTGGTGCCTGATAGGCGCCGTCATCGGTACGGCCGTCGGCGTGCTGCCGGGCGTGGGGCCGGTCGCCACCATGGCGCTGCTGCTGCCGGTCACCTATCTGCTGCCGGCCGAAGGCGCGCTGATCATGCTGGCCGGCATCTACTACGGCGCGCAGTACGGCGGCTCGACGACGGCCATCCTGGTCAACCTGCCGGGTGAATCGAGTTCGGTGGTCACCACGCTCGACGGCTACCAGATGGCGCGCCAGGGCCGCGCCGGCCCGCGCTTGCCATTGCCGCCCTGGGCTCCTTCTTTGCCGGCTGCGTGGCGACCATCGCCATCGCCATCGCCGCGCCGCCGCTGACCAGGCTCGCCCAGCAATTCACGCCGCCCGACTACTTCTCGCTGATGGCGCTGGGCCTGGTGTTTGCCATCGTGCTGGCGCGCGGCTCCGTGCTCAAGGCGTTCGGCATGGTGTTCCTGGGCATGCTGCTGGGCCTCGTCGGCACCGACGTCAACACCGGCAATACGCGCTTCACCTTCGAGATCAGCGATCTGTTCGACGGCATCGGCTTCGTGCCGCTCGCCATGGGCGTATTCGGCATCGCCGAGATCATCGCCAACCTGACCAACCCGGAGCGGCGCGACCTCGTCAGCTCCAAGGTCAGCGGGCTGATGCCGACCCGTGAAGACATCAAGCGCTCCATCGCCCCGATCCTGCGCGGCACCTTCCTGGGCGGCCTGCTCGGCATCCTGCCTGGCGGAGGCTCGATCCTGGCGTCGTTCTCGGCCTACACGCTGGAGAAGAAACTCTCCCGCACGCCGGAGAAATTCGGCACCGGCATGATCGAGGGCGTGGCCGCGCCCGAGAGCGCCAACAATGCCGCCGCGCAGACCTCCTTCATCCCGATGCTGACGCTCGGCATCCCCTCCAACGCCGTCATGGCCATGATGATCGGCGGCATGATGATCCACGGCATCATTCCCGGCCCGCAGGTGATGGAGCAGAGGCCCGGGTTGTTCTGGGGCATGATCGTCAGCATGTGGTTCGGCAATCTGATGCTTGTGGTGCTGAACCTGCCGCTGATCGGCATCTGGGTGCGGCTGCTGCTGGTGCCCTATCGCCTGCTGGCGATTGCCATCCTGTTTTTCTGCTGCATCGGCGTCTACAGCCTCAACAACTCCGCCAACGAAGTGCTGTTTATCGCCGCCTTCGGGCTGTTTGGTTATCTGCTCATGAAGCTCGACTGCGAACCGGCGCCACTGCTGCTCGGGTTCCTGCTCGGGCCGATGATGGAGGTCTACATGCGCCGCGCCATGCTGCTCTCGCGCGGCGACCCGTGGGTGTTCGTGCAGCGGCCGCTGTCGCTGACATTCCTTGTCCTGGCCGGCCTGCTGCTGCTGTTCATCATCATTCCCGAATGTCCGCAAGACCAGGGAAGCGGCATTCCAGGAGGCCAATTGACGGCGAGCCAGTCACCACTCATCCTGCAACAAAATCGATCCAGGGAGGTTTTCCATGCGTCGCCGTGAATTCTTGGGGTTGGCCGGTGCGACCGTGGCGGCCGGGCTGCCGATGCGGGCCAGCGCCCAGGCGCAGAACTGGCCGGACAGGCCGGTCAAATTCATCATCCCCTACGCGCCCGGCGGCGGCAGCGACCTGATCGGACGGCCCTGGGCGGAGAAGCTGAGCCAGGCGTTCGGGCAACAGTTCATCATCGAGAACCGCGCCGGCGCCGGCGGCATGATCGGCACCGAGGCGGCATCGAAGGCGACCGGCGACGGCTACACCTTCCTGATGAGCCCCAACGCGACGCTGACCGTGCTGCCGCACATGCGCAAGACGCCCTACGACCCCAACAGCTTCGTGCCGGTCGCGCGCATCGGCGATTTCGTCACCGGCTTCTCGATGCATCCCGCCGTCGGTCCCAAGACCTTCAAGGAAATGATCGACTACGCCAAGGCCAACCCCGGCAAGCTCTCCTACGGCTCGGCCGGGCTGGGTACGGCGACACACCTGCGGCTGGAGATGCTGAAGTATCGCGCCGGCATCGACATCCTGCACGTGCCCTATCGCGGCAGCGCCGACGCGCTCAACGACCTGCTGCCCAACACGGTGCAGATGATGAACGAGATCAACAACATCCCGCACGTGAAGGCCGGCAAGCTGCACCTTCTCAACATCAACCACAGCACCCGGCATCCAGAGTTTCCCGGACATCCCGACGCTGACCGAACTCGGCATGCCCAACTCGGACGTGCCGATCTGGTACACGATCATGGCGCCTGCCGGCACGCCCAAGGAGATCGTCGACAAGCTCAACGCCAAGTGCGTCGAGATCGCCAAGACCGAGGACATGCAGGCGCGCATGAAGGCCATCAGCGCCGCCCTGCCGGTCCAGACGCCGGCCGAGATCGTTGCCTACCGTGACGCCGACTCAGCGCGCAACGCCGAGGTGATCAAGGCGGCCAACATCAAGCTGGAGTAGGCCAGCGGCGCGCGGTCCGCAAACGCAAGCCCCGGAGACGGTGCCGTTTGATGGCAGATCAATCGGCATGCCCGGCTTGTGCTTGGCTTCGAGCCGGCCGGACGCTCAAATCGCCTCTCCGTTAAGGTTTGCTTGGGGTACTCGTTGGCACGCAGGCGGTCTGCCGGATAGCAAAGGTACCGGCGCCGGGGGACCGCGTACATGAGAACCTTGCTGGCCTGCTGCCTGCTCGTGATGGCGCACTGGCTGTCGCCAGCTGCGGCCCAGGAAAAGCAATCATCGCCGAGCGCCCGAGCTCGCCGACGCCAAGGCGGATGCTTCAGGCCCTGCCCGCTCAGCAGACCTGGCGCGTGACCCGCACGGCCTGGACTGATCAGGACGAGCGCGCCTTCGAGGAATTCATCGAGCGCATCGGCGAAAGCGACTGCCGCACCGTCCATGATTGCCTGACAGGCGCGAAATCCAACCCGCTCTATCGGGCGTCCAATCCTCCCGGCATGCACTTCAATGCCGATTGCGCCGACCTCCCCTACCTGCTGCGCGCCTACTTCGCCTGGAAGAACGGATTGCCGTTCGCCTATTCGGCTTCGGTCACGCCCGCTGGGCGCGACTCCGAGCGACATCCGTTTCAACGACGTCGGCGTTCGCATCTCCAGCCGCCGCGACCTCACGGGACCGACCATCGACGCACGCCGCGAAATTCCGCAGATGCTGGGGCTGGTGACGTCGGCGCATTTCCGCTACGCGCCGGACTATTCCGGCCAGCTGCTGCCCGACCACTACCCCGTGAAGCTCACGCGCGAGAGTATCAAACCGGGCACCATCCTGTACGATCCGTACGGGCACCTGGCCGTGGTCTACAAGGTGACCGCTCAGGGCAGGGTGCATTTCATCGACGCACATCCCGGCAACGCCCTGACGCGCGGGGTCTACGGCAAGGCCCACAAGCGCTACATCCCGGAGGTCGGCGGAGGTTTCAAGCGCTGGCGTCCGCAACAACTGATCGGCGCCGCGCAGCTTGCCGACGGCAGCTACCAGGGCGGCAGCATCGTGCTAGCTGCCGACAAGAACCTCGGCGACTGGTCGGACGAGCAGTTCTTCGGAACCGACGCGAAGCGCCCGAAGAATTGGGAGAAGGGCCGCTTCGTGCACGAGGGCGAGACGCTCGAATATTACCAGTTCGTGCGCAGGCGGCTGGCCAAGGGACACTTCCGCTACGACCCGGTGGAAGAGACGCGCTCCATGGTTCGCGTCCTGTGCGAGGATCTCCAGTATCGTGTTCATGCGGTGGATGCCGCGATCGCGGCCCGCATGCATCTGCGGCCGCAGCCCAGCCGGCTACCCGACAATATCTACGGCACCAGCGGCGACTGGGAAGTGCACTCGACGCCGTCGCGCGACGCACGCCTCAAGACGGCCTTCAAGGAATTGCGGGACGAGGTTGCCCGGTTCCTGGAACTGGCAGCGGCCAGGAGCGACCACATCGCCTACAGCGGCAGCGATCTCCGGCGCGACCTGCTCGACGTGTACACGCGCGAAGCCAGCGCCTGCACCATTTCCTATGCGCGCACTGACGGTACGCGCAAGCAGCTTTCGTTTGCCGACGTCACGCGGCGCCTGCATCTGCTCTCGTTCGATCCGCACCATTGCGTCGAACGGCGGTGGGGCGCAAACAGCAAGGAAGAGCTGTCATCGTGCCCCGATGGCGGCGACAAGGCCGAGTGGTATGCGGCCGAGCAGCGCCTGCGCAACCAGATCGAGCGCATCTACCATCTACGCATGGATTTCTCGCTGACCGATCTCAGACGCAAGGCCCCTGGCAGTGGCGTGGACGATCCGCCTGACGTCGACGTGCTCAAGCTTCTGAGCGGGATGGCCGCGAACAACGAGCCGGACGCACGCAGCGAATAGGCGCTTCGGGACCAAACGCTTCTGGGGCGTCACGTCTTGGCGCGGCTGGTTTCCACTTCCCCGCGGTCGACCCGGCGCGAGAACTCCGTCTGTCCGCCGGCACTCAGAATGCGCGCCTGCTCGATCCAGTTTTCCCGCTCGATGCGGCCCTTGAAATCGAGCGACTGGCTGACGCGGTCAATGTCGTCCGCCGTCCAATTGGCAATGTGCTCGTAAGTGATGACACCCATGGAGTTGAGCTTCTTCTCAATGAGAACGCCAATGCCACGGATGCGCTTGAGATCGTTGGAGATAGCGCCGCGCAAGACCCTGTTTTGCGCGCCAGCGCGCTGCGCCGCTTCCGGGCCCGGCTCCGGCGCACCCTGATAGGCACGCGACCGGACAGATCGCAGCGAGCCAAGATCGGTCCGTGTCGCCTTGACCTGCGCCTGCTCGGGGGTGGCGCCGTCGAACTCTCTTGAAAAGCGGGTGTCCCCTCCGCGGCTCAGGATCTGCGCCTGCTCGACCCAGTTCTCGCGGGCGATGCGGCCCCCCGTCCGAAGTTGTTTCTCCATGGCGTCTATATCGGATTGGGACCATTGCGCGATCTGCGCGTAGCGCGAGACACCCCGCGCGTTCAGGTCCTTTTCGATCTCGGGCGTGATGGTGCCGATGCGCTGCAGATTGTCGTGCGCGGGCGGCGCCGGGCGCACAGGCACGGCGTGCACTGCGTCGACGGCATCCGAGGCGGGACGTGCCTGCCGACCGACCGAACCGCCGGCAAAGGCCGCTCGCTCAGACACCATCGGCGGCGACGGAGCGGGAGCAGCGACAGCCGGGGCGGGCTTGATCTCTGCCGGGGGCGGGGCAACGACCGCTGCGGCCACACCGGCGCGCGACATGGGCCGCGGCAGAGATGCGCTGTCATCGGAAGTCGGAGCGGCCGTCGCAGCCTCGCCACGGGCGCGGCGCGCGGAATAGTAGGTTTCGCCTCCCTTTGCGAGAATGAGCGCCTGCTCGATCCAGTTTTCCTGGTTGATGCGCCCCTTGATGCCGAGGGCCTGGCTCACTTTCTTCACATCGTCCCGCATCCAGCCAGCGATGTGTTCGTAGCGGGTGACGCCGAGCTTGTTGAGGCTCGTTTCGATGGCGGCGTCGATCAGGCGAATGCGCTTGAGATCCTGCACGCCATCGGTCGCTGGAGGTGGAACGAACGGCGGGGCAGCGGGTTGCGGCGGTGGCAGGGGCGATGATGGCGATGCAAACCTCGTGGCCCCGGCATCGCGCTGCGCAATCTCCGGCAGCGGATCGACGCGCCGCTCCGCCGTGCTATAGGCCGCTGGAGCGAAGAGGCTGCGGCGGATCAGGCAAGCCAAGGCTGCGCCGATAAAATACGCCGCTCCCATCAGCAGCAGAGTTTGCACCGACAACGCAACCATAATTCACACCCCAGCCGATCCCACGTGAGAACCGGCTTTACCCTTGATCGTTTTCCACGCGCCCGCAGGACAGCCACCCCACAATGAGCCCAATCGCGAACGCCAGCAGCAGCCACCAGATCAGTTTGAAAGCGAGGTAGTCCATCGACTGCATCCTTTAGGAGCGAACGCGCCCTGGTCGCATCACTGCTGCCGCACGCTGAATTCTATGCGGCGGTTCTTGGCCATGTTCTCTTCGGTATCGTTGGGGGCGGCCGGACGGCTGAGGCCGTATCCCACCGCCTCCAGCTGCTTCCTGTCGGCGCCGAACTTGACCAGGTAGGCCACCACCGCCCGCGCCCGCCGGACAGAAAGGCGTTGATTGTATTCGGCGCGGCCCTCCGCATCGGTATGGCCTTCGATGGCAATGCGCATGCCGGGGCAAACCTTGGCGGCAGCAGCGAGCCGATCGAGAGTAGCGAAACTGTCGCTGTCGAGCGTGGCGCTATTGGTGGCGAAGTTGATGTGGCCGGCGTTGGTGATCTTGTTCAGGTTGTCCTGACATACAGTGACTTCCGGCGGCACCGGAGCGGGCGGAGGCGGCGCAGCCGCCGTCTTGGGTGCCGGCTCGGGTTGGCGCGCCGGGGCTGGCACGGCTTGTTTGGGAGCGGGTTCAGCTGACGGTTGAGGCGCAGGTGCGACCTGCTTCTCGGGAGTGGGCGGTGCAGCCGCTATCTTGGGTGCCGGCTCGGCCTGGGGCGTCGGGGCTGGCGCGGGGGCGACTTGTTTGGGCGCGGGCTCTGACGGAGGCTGCGGCGCAGGTGCGGCCTGCGGTACTGGAGGCGCGGTCGGCGCGGGCGGCGCTGGTGCAGGTGCCGCTTGCCTGGGCTCGTTCTCAGGCTTTGGTTCGACGGTTGCTTTTGGCGCAGGCAAGGTGGCCGTCCGCTGCGAGTCCGGCGCAGCCTGCGGTGCCGGCTCGGTTCGCTGCGGCGGCACGATGGGCGCTGGCTCGGGAGCTTTCACCTCACGCGCCTTGATCTGATCGACGAGCGTGAAGGCCGTCGGGACCGAAGCACGCAATGCCGCCCGGATGGACTGAGCCTGCGCCTCGTCGGGCGCGATGCCCCCCACGCTGAGGGCTGCGTCCTTCATGTCCGCCGTGCCGCTGTCGAGCCTCACAAGCTCTTTCATGAGGACGACCGCCGCATTGCTCCAACCCTGGGGGGCGCCTTCCCCCGGTTCCATGCGGTCGACGATATTGACGGCGGGTGCGGCCACCTTCGCGGCCGCCAGCAGATCGGACCTTCCCTTCTCGCCACCCGGTACATACCCGCCCAGGACCAGCTGTCCACCCGCGAACTGAGCAGACCACGTATAGGGACTGACCGCTGGACCCGTGATCTGGGCGGACGATAGCTTGGTGCCCTTCGGGAGACCGCTCTTGAGCGCCGTATTCACGGCCTTGAAGGCCGCCGTATCTTCGGCCTCGCCCGATATCGTAAGCGCCATATCGTCGAAGCGGGCATCCCCCTGCCGCAGCAGCGAAAGCTGCTTCAGCGCGAAGCTCAGTCCGGCAAGCCAAGTGTCCGGCGAAGGAACACCACGCGCGGTGTGCATGCGGTCGACAACCTCGAGTCCAGGCATGGCCGCCTTGGTCAATCCGAGCACGGCTTGCCGTGTCGCGCGGTCTGGCACGTATCCAGACAGCCTGATGCGATTGCCCCGGCGGCGCGCGGACCAGTTGAACGGCTCGATCTTCGGGGGCAGGATGGCGCGGTTTTCGACCTCGCGTACACCCCAGACTTGGCGCACCGTCTCCTCGGCGCGGGGCGGCTCGTTGTCCTGGATCGCGCGTCCCGTCAGCACGGCATCGCGCCCATTGATGTCGACGCCCGCCCATGGCGAGCCGCTTGCCATCAGGGCGGCTTTGGCGCGCTCGGTCAAATCCTGCTTGATGCTCTCACGCTCGAGCTGGATCGCGACCCAACTCACCATGATGAGCGGGATCAGCCCCCATAGCCAGCGCTGCCAGTTGCATCGCATATTGTAAAAGCTGCTCCCAGACCGGAGGCGTAGGCGGCCAAGCGATCCCTGCCGCTGCCCATGCTCGACAACTCGCGGGCCGGCTCACACGAGCCGCCGCGCAAGCTCTCGGCAGCGCCACTATAGGCAACCGGGTGCCGCATTCCAAGTCACGCCGGGCGCCGTCGCAGAGGCCGGGCGGCGTGCTTCAGTTGCTGTATCCACCTGGATTTGACTGCGCTAGTGTGATGATCGAGAAATTCGCCGGTGCCGGCTGCAGGGTTTGGAGCGAATTTCTCGATCTGAATCACACTAGCAACACTATGATTCTAGTGTCCCTTGTGATTGCGAAGTTCGCTCCGCAGCCTAGCCTCAAACTCAGGCGAACTTCGCAATCGGGACACTAGAACCGGAGCATGGTGTGGCCCCCGAGCACCGAACGGATGCCGACGAGGAGGAAATAGTGAGCAGCGCGACCATTTTGACCTCCCGCAGCGGCGGCGTTACCCGCTTGACGCTCAACCGGCCCGACAAGCTCAACGCCTTCACGCGAGCCATGCATGCCGAACTGCGCGAGGGTCTGACCGCCGCAGGTGCCGATCCGGACTGCCGCGTCGTGGTGCTGACCGGCGCGGGACGGGCTTTCTCGGCCGGCCAGGATTTGGCCGATACGGGCATGGCAGGCGGCGGAGCCGTCGACGCCGGCACGATGCTCGATGAAGCCTACAATCCGCTGATCAAGATGATCACGACGCTGGAAAAGCCGGTGATCGCAGCCGTCAACGGCATCGCCGCCGGGGCCGCCGCCAACATCGCCCTGGCGTGCGACCTCGTCTATGCCGCCCGCAGCGCCAGCTTCCTGCAGGCCTTCGCCAGGATCGCGCTCATTCCCGACGCCGGCGGCACCTGGGTTCTGCCGCGCCTGGTTGGGTCCATGCGGGCGCGTGGCCTTGCCATGCTGGCCGAGCCGCTGCCGGCGGAGAAGGCCGAGGCCTGGGGCCTGATCTGGAAATGTGTCGACGACGACAAGTTCGAGGCGGAAGTCGCAGCCGTGGCCGGCAAGCTCGCCTCCGCTCCCACATACGCACTGGCGTTGGCCAAGCAGGCGCTTGCAGCCTCCTCGGCCAACACGCTTGCCCAGCAGCTCGATCTCGAACGCGACCTGCAGCGAGTGGCGGGCGCAGCGCCGGACGCACGCGAAGGCATCAACGCGTTCCTGGAGAAGCGCGCGCCAAAATATACCGGGCGGAAGGCCTGACGCATGGCTCGTGATGCAGCGGAGATCGCGCGCCTCAGCGCCGATGCCATGTGGTCAGGCGACAGGGCCAGCCAAGGCCTGGGCATGGAAGTTCTCGAGGCAGGCTCGGGGCACGCACGGCTGGCGATGACAGTCACAGAGCGCATGCTCAACGGCCACGGGTCGTGCCACGGCGGCTTCATTTTCTCCCTGGCCGACAGCGCTTTCGCATTCGCCTGCAATTCGCATGGCCAACCCGCGGTCGCGCAGCATTGCACCGTGACGTACGTCGCACCGGGACAGCTTGGCATGCGGCTTATAGCGGACGCCCGGGAGCGGCAGCGCGGCGAGCGCAGCGGCATCTACGACGTCACCGTGCGCGATGAAACCGGCACGGTGATCGCCGAGTTCAGAGGGCATTCGCGCACGCTGCCGGGCAGCCTCATCGATGGCGCGGAATAGAACGGAGGCCCTCCCGTCATGCTCGCAGCTGTTCTCGCCACGGTCGCTGCAGCGCTATTCACGGGTGCGGCCGTCTACGTGAACGTGGCCGAACAGCCGGCGCGCCTTGCTTTGCCCGATGCACCCATGCTCGCACAATGGCAGGCGAGCTATCCGCGCGCCGCGGGCATGCAGGCCAGTCTCGCCATCATCGGCGGCGTCCTAGCCATCATCGTCTACTTCACGCTTTCGGACTGGCGCTGGCTGCTGGCGGCAGTCCTCATTCTGGCCAACTGGCCCTATACGCTCATCTGCATCAAGCCCACCAACGACACGCTCAACGGCATCCAGGCCCCCGAGGCGGGACCTGAAGCGCGTCGCCTGGTCGAACGTTGGGGCACGCTGCACGCCGGCCGCAGCCTGCTGGGGGCAGCGGCCACGCTGGTTTCCATCTGGGCATTGACCTCATAGGTCGGAGAGACGTGGATCATGGCCAGCGCGAGTGAGCAAAGCCATGGTGTCGGCACGCTGCCGCAGGCGGAGCGGCGCAACTTCTCCGCCATTGGCTACGACGAGGCCATGCGCCGGGCGCGCGACATCGTGCCGGTCTTGCGCGAGCGTGCGCAACAGGCCGAGGACGCGCGCATGCTCATTCGCGAGAACGAGCAGCTCCTGCACGAGACGGGTCTGTTCCGCTTCCACCAACCCAAGGCGTTCGGGGGAATGGAGCTCGACTTCGTGGCGGTGGTGGACATTACCGCCGAGGTGGCGCGCGGCTGCCCGTCCACGGCGTGGAACGTCGGCAATCTCGCCTGCCATCACTGGATCCTCGGTTATTATGATCCCGAGACCCAGCACGAAGTCTGGGACGCGAACCCGGATGCGCTGATCGCCTCGTCGATCGCGCTCGCCGCCGGCCGCGGGAGAAAGACGGACGGAGGGTTCATCGTCAGCGGGCGCTGGCCGTTCTCCTCGGGCGTCGACAACTCCGACTGGAACATGCTCGCCGTCACCGTCTATGGCGACGACGGCAAGACGCCGGTCGACTGGCGGCTGTGCCTGGTGCCCAAGTCCGACTACGAGATCATCGACACCTGGTACGCCATGGGCATGGCCGCCACCGGCAGCAAGGACATCAAGGTCACCGAGCAGTTCGTGCCGGAGTGCCGCGCACTCGCCCTGCAGCGGTGCCGTGGCGGGAGCGAGCATCCGGGCGCCGCGCTGACGCCGGGGCCGCTGTACCGCATTCCGATCGTGGCAGCCTCCAGCCATCCGCTGGCACCGGCGGCGCTCGGCGCGGCCGAGGGCGCCTACGAGATGTTCTCAGCGTCGATGGCCAAGCGCATGGGCACCTACACCGGTGCCAAGGTGGCGGACTTTCAAGCCGTGCAGATCAAGGTGGCCCGGGCGCGCTGCCTAATCGACTCGGCGCGCCAACTCCTGCGCCAGTCCGCCATCGCCTTTCAGGACGGCGCCGTGCGCGGCGAAACTCCGGACCTGGCGACCAAGCTGCGTTATCGCGCGCATACCGCTTTTGCCGTCAACCAGGCGCGCGAAGCGGTGGAGACGCTGTGGTCGTGCTACGGTGCGCAGGGGCTCTACACCCGCGATCCGCTGCAGCGGCACCTGCGCGACGTCATGGCCATGAACCAGCACTTCTCGTTCAACTTCGACATCGCCGGGTCGGCGTTCGGCCTCAACGCGCTCGGCGGACCCTATGCCAATCCGACGATGTGAGGCGTGGGCGCCCCGCGTACACCACCGCTTGCAAGAACCCTGCTGATCTTGCGCAGATGCAGCTTGCCGATCAACGCACTCCCCGTGCAGGCCCTCCCGTGATTTGATATTCTCCGCCAGCAATCGGATGCGTTTGCGGAACCGATGAAACTCAAGATCAAACGGGCCTACGAGCCGACGGCGAAAAGCGACGGACGCCGAATCCTGATCGACCGTCTCTGGCCCCGCGGCCTCACGCGCGATGCGGCGGCGATAGACGAGTGGGCGAAGGACCTGTCGCCCAGCACCGACCTGAGACGCTGGTTCAATCATGACCCCCAGCTTTGGGGCGAATTCGTCGACCGGTACCGGTCGGAACTCGAAGCTCCGGCATCAAGGCTTGCCCTCGGCCGCCTTCGAACCCTGGCGTCCAGCCGCCAGGTGACGCTGGTCTATGCGGCGTCGAACCGCGCGTACAACAACGCCGCGGCACTCTGCACAATACTCGACGGCATGGCTGCGCCGCGGAGGAAGGGAAACCCGTGCTCGATCTGACACCCCGCAAGGAGGACCTCGACCCGATCGAGGTGGCCTCGCGCGACGAGATCGCGGCGCTGCAGTTGCAGCGGCTCAAGACCACGCTCAGGCACGTCTACGACAACGTACCGGCGTACTGGAAGAAATTCGACACGGCGGGCGTGCATCCGGACGACCTGAAAACCCTCGCCGATCTCGCCAAGTTTCCGTTCACGACCAAGGAAGATTTGCGCGCGAACTACCCTTTCGGCCTGTTTGCCGTGCCGAGCGAGCAAATCCTGCGCATCCACGCCTCGTCCGGCACGACCGGCAAGCCCACGGTGGTCGGCTATACAAAGGGCGACATCGAGGTGTGGGCCGAGGTGGTGGCGCGCTCGATCCGCGCCTCGGGTGGCCGGCGCGGCATGAAGCTGCACAACGCCTACGGCTACGGGCTGTTCACCGGCGGCCTCGGGTTGCACTACGGCGCGGAGCGCCTCGGCATGGCGGTGATCCCGATCTCGGGCGGCATGACGGAACGGCAGGTGCAGCTCATCACTGACTTCGAGCCGGACATCATCACCATCACGCCCTCCTATATGCTGGCGGTGCTGGACGAGTTCCGCCGGCAGGGGCTCGATCCGCGCAAGACCTCCCTCAAGGCCGGCATCTTCGGCGCCGAGCCGTGGACCAATGCCATGCGGGCCGAGATCGAGCAGGCCTTCGATATGCACGCCGTCGATATCTACGGGCTATCCGAGGTGATCGGGCCGGGCGTCGGCAACGAGTGCGTGGAAACCAAGGACGGCCTGCACCTGTGGGAGGACCATTTCTATCCCGAGGTCATCGATCCGGCGACGGGACAAGTGCTGCCCGACGGCGAGCAAGGCGAGCTGGTGTTCACCACCCTCACCAAGGAGGGCATGCCGGTGATCCGCTATCGCACGCGCGACCTGACGCGCCTGCTGCCCGGCACCGCGCGCAGCATGCGGCGGATGGAAAAGATCACCGGGCGCTCCGACGACATGATGATCGTGCGCGGGGTGAACGTGTTCCCGACCCAGATCGAGGAACAGATCCTCAAGGTGAAGGGCCTCGCACCGCACTACCAGATCGTGCTGACGCGCGAGGCGCGCATGGACGAGATGGAAGTGCTGGTGGAGGCGTCGCCCGCTTCGGCACAAGCCGGCGCGCGGCAGGTATCGGCGGGGGAGCTTGGCCACCTCGTCAAGAACCTGATCGGTGTGACAGCGAAGATCACAGTCACCGATCCAGGCGGCGTCGAGCGCAGCCAGGGCAAGGCGCGGCGGGTCATCGACAAGCGGGCGAAAGAATAACGCGGCGCACGCCAGCCGTGTCAGGTACGGACGTTCCTCTCACCTCACGGCGCCTTGATGCCGGCTTTCTCAATAATGGGAGTGAGCGTTTCGCGCTCCTTGCGGGCGAAGTCTGCAAAGGCTTGTCCGGAAAGACCGGAGAACTGGACCGTAAAGGTGTCGAGGCGTTTGCGCACGTCCGGCTCCTGGCCGATGGCATTCAGCTCCGCCGTCAATTTATCGAGGATGGTCTTCGGCACGCCGCTCGGGGCAATCCATCCGAACCAGGCGAGCACCTCGAAGTCCTTCAATGTCTCCGCGAAAGTCGGAATCTCCGGCGAGAAGGCATACGGACGAGCCGAGGTAATGGCGAGTACGCGGATATTGTTCGACTTGACCTGCTCCCACGCGGACGAGAAGTTGTCGCAGGCGATCTTGATGTGGCCGCCGACGAGATCCTGCATCTGCTGGTTCGACGCCCGGTAGGCCACGGCTTTCATCGTGATGCCCGCCGCCTGGATCAGCATCTCGCCACACAGGTGCTGGCTCGAGCCGATGCCGGATGTGGCATAAGCCTGGTCGGGGTTGGCCTTGACCCAGGCAATGAACTCAGGAAGGGTCTTTGCCGGAACGGACGGATGCACCACAAGTATGTTTGGCTGAATGGCCATCAGGTGAAGATAGGCGATGTCCTTGTCGGCGTTGTAGCCGAGCTTGTCCTTCATGATCACGGGATTGATCGACAGGCCAGCGGCCGTGCCGACGCCGATTGTGTAGCCGTCGGGTGCGGCCTTGGCCATAACGCCGATGCCAACCGTGCTGCCCGCACCGACCCGGTTCTCGATCACGAACTGCTGGCCTAGGCGCGCGGACAACCGCTCAGCATAGATGCGCGCGAGAACATCGGTATTGCCGCCGGCGCCGAAGGGAACGATCACTGTCACTGTCTTGGATGGCCAGCTGTCCTGTGCCACGACCGGGGACCACATTGTGTTGATGGCGCCGACAGCGAGAATAAATGCGACAACGACGCGGCGGTTCATGGCAATATTCCTCCCAAATATTTATCGACATCTGCCGGATTATCAGGCATCGGCCAATATCCGTACCATGGCATCCTGCTTCCTGAGAACCGCTTCCGGAAGTGCCACGCACACCGCTCCCGCACTAGCTGATGGCTGGATACCGGGGACAGGCCCCGGTATGACAAGAGGTAACGAAAGCCGAAACAACCGCGCGCTGAGGGAGAGCGCCCATGCCGGGCACGGTATTCGAAACCTTCGCTGAAACTGCCGGAGCGGCGGCCGACCACCCGTTTCTGATCGTGCCGGCGCGCGCGGATCGCGACTGGCATGCGAGCGGCGTCGAATACAGCTACGGGCAGGCGCTGGCCGAGGTGGAGCGGCTGCGCGACCTGTACGCCGCCGCCGGTTACGGCCACGGCCACCGCGTCTCGATCCTGCTGGAGAACCGGCCGGAGTTTTTCTTCCACTACCTGGCGCTGAACGCGCTGGGCGTGTGCATCGTGCCGATCAATCCCGACTACCGGCACGACGAGATCGCCTATCTGCTCGAGCACAGCGAGGTGGAGCTGGCGGTGGTGCTGCCGCATCGGGTGGTTGACGTGGCGAAAGCTGCAGCGGAGCGCGCCAAACCGCTGCCCGTTGTGAATGCGCATGCGATGCCAGCCGAGCTGCCGCGGCCGTCCGGACCGCGCCTCAGGCAAAGGTGCGCCCAACCTCGAGAGCGCGTGCTCGCTGCTCTATACGTCCGGCACTACGGGCCGGCCGAAGGGTTGCCTGCTGTCGAACCTCTACACGCTGAATGCCGGCGTCACTTATTGCACGCACGGCGGGCTGATGGAGATCCGGCGCGGCCAGGAGCGGTTCTACAATCCGCTGCCGCTGTTCCACATCAACCACCTCAACATCATGTCGACGGCGGCGATGCAGACCGCCAACACCCTAGTGCTGCCGGAGCGCTTCTCGCCGTCGCGCTGGTGGCACGAGGTGTCCACGCACGACGTCACCATCATCCACTATCTCGGCATCGTCGCGCCGATGCTGCTGAACCAGCCGCCGGGGCCGGCCGACCGCAACCACAAGGTGCGCATCGGCATCGGCGCCGGCATCGAGCCGCAACTGCATCAGGTGTTCGAGGAGCGCTTCGGCTTCCCCATGATCGAGGTGTGGGGCATGACCGAAACCGGACGCATCACGGGCGACAGCCATGAGCCGCGCATGATCGGCACGCGCGCCTTCGGCCGTCCGTTCGCTGGGCTGGAGGCGCGGGTCGTCGACGACAGCGACACGGATGTGCCGGTCGGCACGCCGGGCGAGCTTCTCGTGCGCCATTCGGCGGAGAACCCGCGCTACGGCTTCTTCTCGGGCTACCTGAAGAACGAGAAGGCGACGGAGGAGGCCTGGCGCGGCGGCTGGTTCCATACGGGCGACGTGGTGCAGCAAGACGCATCCGGCATGCTGTTTTTCGTCGACCGCAAGAAACACATCATCCGCCGCGCGGGCGAGAACATCGCCGCCGCCGAGATCGAGGCGGTGCTGCAGGCGCACGATTGCGTCGCGCAGGTGGCGGTAGTGGCGGCGCCCGACGAGTTGCGCGAGGAGGAGGTGCTGGCCTGCATCGTGACGATGCCGGGCATCAAGGGCGATGCGGCCCTGGCGGACGCGCTGTTTGAGCAGTGCAACGCGCGGCTCGCCTATTTCAAGGCGCCGGGCTGGGTGCTGTTCCTCGACAAGCTGCCGACGACGGGCACGCAAAAGGTGCAGAAGACGCAGATCTTCGCGGCCGGCGAAGATCCGCGCCAGCGTCCCGGCATCATCGACCTGCGGGCGCGCAAACGGAGAAGCTGAGGTGAAATCATGACGGGCCGTGTGGACGCGAAGACACTGAAGGGCTGGCTGTCGGACGGCAAAGAGATCGCGCTCCTCGACGTTCGCGAATTCGGCCGCTACGGCGAAGCGCATCTCTTCTTCGCGGTGTCGCTGCCCTACAGCCGGTTCGAGCTGGGACTGCCGGCGCTGGTGCCGAACCCGGGCGTACGGCTGGTGCTGTGCGACGAAGGCGATGGCGTTGCCGAGCGCGCGGCTTCCCGTGCGGCGGCGCTCGGTTACAGCGACGTGCATGTGCTGGAGGGCGGCATCGAGGGCTGGAAGGCGGCGGGCTATACGCTCTATGCCGGCGTCAACGTGCCGAGCAAGGCGTTCGGCGAGCTGGTGGAACTGGAACGGCATACGCCGCGCGTCACCGCCGATGAGCTGCAGGCGATGCGGGAGTCACGCGAGGACATGGTGATCGTGGACGGACGCACCTTTGCCGAGTTTCAGAAGATGAACATTCCGGACGGCATCTGCTGTCCCAACGGCGAGCTGGCGCTGCGCATCAGGGAACTGGTGCCCGATCCCAAGACCAAGATCGTCGTCAACTGTGCCGGCCGCACACGCTCGATCATCGGCGCGCAGACGCTGATCGACTTCGGCGTTCCCAATCCCGTCGTGGCGCTGGAGAACGGCACCCAAGGCTGGTTCCTGGCGGGGCTGAAGCTCGAGAACGGCGCGGCGCGACGCTACGGCGAACCCCGCAAGCAGGGCATCGCTGCGCTGAGCGAACGCGCCTGCGCGCTCGCCCGCGCGCGGGGGGTAGAGTTCGTAGCCGCCGGGCAGGTCAGCCAGTGGCTCGCGGACGAAACACGCACCCTCCATCTGCTCGATGTGCGGACGCAGGAAGAGTTTGAGGGAAACCGCGCTCCGGCGTTCGCCCACGCGCCCGGCGGCCAGCTCGTGCAGACGACCGACCATTGGGTCGGCACGCGCGGCGCGCGCATCGTGCTGCTCGACGACGAGCAGGTGCGAGCGCCCATGACGGCGCAGTGGCTGCGCCAGCTCGGACATGAAGCCTACGTGCTGGAGGGCGGCGTGGCGGCGGGAAAGAAGATCGAGACGCCACGCGCACCCGGTGGCGAAATTCCACCGGAGCTAGGACAGATCGCGGCCGGCGAGCTGGGGAGAATACTGGGCGACCGAAGCGTGCTGGTCGTCGACCTGCGGCCGAGCATGAGCTATCGCAAGGAGCATATCGACGGCGCCGCGTGGTCGATCCGGTCGCGCGTCGCGATGGATGCGAAAGCGGCAAGTGCCATCGTGCTGGTCGCGGATCGGCCCGAGATCGCGGCGCTCGCCGCGCTCGATCTTGCAGAGGCAGGAACGCGCGACGTCCGCGTATTGTCGGGCGGGCACGAGGCGGCGCGCGCCGCGGGGTTGCAGATGGCGTCGACGCCCTCAGATCCGGCGGACGCGGACTGCATCGACCACCTGTTCTTCACCGCCGGGCGCCACGAGGGCGACGAAGCCGCCGCGCGGCAGTACCTGACCTGGGAGATCGGCCTGGTCGACCAGCTCGATGCATCGGAGCGCGGCTCGTTCCGGATTGCCGGGCCAGCCTAGACTCCGCGAGCACGAACGCAACCTCCGTGGTGAGCTTGTCGAACCACGGCTTGGATTCCGCGGCCCGTCCTTCGACAGGCTCAGGACGAGGTCGAGTGCGAGGCTACGCCGCCTTGATGTTGGAGCGCTGGACGTGGTCGAGGTTCTTGCCCTCGATGCGGATCAGCTTCACCGGAGCGTCGCGCTTGGGCGAATGCACGTCGCCCACGTCATAGAGATGCGCGTCTCCGGGCTTCATCGCGTAGGTTGTGACCGGCTCGACCAGGATCGGCTGATCGCCCTCGGCTTTGCGCACGATCTTCCAGTCCGTCATCTCGGTGACGCCCACCGCCTGGCCATAGATGGCCCAGCTCGGCCCGTGATCGTGCGGCGACCCGTTGGCGGGACCGTTGTAGACATGGCCGCAGATGCAGAAGCCGAGCTCGGGGTCCTCGTACAGGACCTCGCGCGGGTGCACGCCCGGAGCCCGCTCCTTGAGATGCGCCGCCACGAACGCCGGATCGGTCAGCGCCTTCGAAACGTATTGCTGGATCGCCTCTTTACCCGTGCGGCCGGGCGAGGCCTTGAGCGTCTCGCGGATGTCTGCCGCAAGCTGGGTCAGCGCATAGGGCATCGATAGCCTCCCGTTCTGCGTTCGTTGTTGCATCGAGCCTAGCACAGGCGTCCGCGGATGCTACTGGGGCAGCAATCGAGTGCTAGAATTCCTGCCTTCGTGTTGGACCGGCAATCTCGCCGCGGAGCGTGGAATGGCGATCATTTTCAAGATCTGCAGGGCGGCGGAATGGGCGCAAGCCGTAGTGGACGGCGTGTTCCGCGGGTCGGCGGCGGACCTCCGAGACGGGTACATTCATTTTTCGACCGTCGCGCAGGTCGCAGAAACGGCAGCCCGGCATTTCGCGGCGCAGAGTGACCTCGTGCTGGTGGCCGTCGATGCAGCCGCACTTGGCGACAAACTGAAATGGGAACCGTCGCGTGGTGGTGCGCTGTTTCCGCACCTCTATGGAGAACTGCCGGTAACCGCTGCGCTGTGGGTCAAGCCGCTGCCGTTGGATTCAGCGGGATTGCATGTGTTCCCGGCAGAGATCGACGACAAAATCTGAGAGTTCCGCGCGAGGGCTCACTTGAGCGTCTTCAGCCATTCATGCAGCGGGACCATGCTTTCGCGCCGCCATTCCTCCAGTGACGCGAAAATGGCGCAATCGGGCCAGCGGGGATCGGGCTCTGTGTCCCGCCGCCAGGTCAGGTGCACCTCGGCGACGTGGCCGTCATCAAGGGCAAACAGCGCATCGTCCGTGTCGGCGCGTCGCGCGATGAGTCGCACGCTCATGCCGTGGAGAACATGCCGTTCGCTGATCTCCCGGCGGAGTTGCTTCTCCAATGCGGCCGCCATTTCGACGGCGCGTTCCGCGCCGAACTCGTCGACGGGGTACCAGGGCTCCAACCAAGCGACGGGCGCACCCATTGTGTTCCTGTATCAGCCCAGACGCGCGCAAAAGGCGCAGCTATCGGGTCTCCAACCTCGCTATCATAGCCGAAAGACAAGGCTGGAGGAGGCGCATGACTGACGTTCTGGGATGGCGGCGCACGTTCGGCGCGATCGCACCGTCGACCAACACCGTGGTGCAGCCCGACTACGACGACATGCGCCCCGTCGGCGTCACCAACCACTACAGCCGCATCTTCACGCCCAATGCCCTGCTCAGCAACGAGACGTTCCGGGCGGGCATCGGCGTCATCAGCGACAACGTGATGGATGCGGTGAAAAGCGTGATGACATGCGCGCCGGACTATCTGGTGATGGGCATGTCGGCCATCACGTTCTTCGGCGGCGCCAAGGGCGCGGACGCGTTCGTCACCAAGATCGAGGAAGCGACGGGCGTCGGCATCAGCGTGGGCAGTCATTCCACCACCGCCGCGCTGAAGGCCTACGGCGGGATCAAGCGCATCTCGATCCTGTCGCCCTATTGGCCAGTCATGAACGAGGCAGTGCAGGGCTACTTCGAGGACATGGGCTTCACGGTGGTGCGCAATATCGCCTTGCAATGCGCCTCGTGGACGGCCATCGCCCAGGTGACGCCGGCGCAGTGCCGCGATGCGCTGCGCAAGCTCGACGGCGATGACGTGGATGCGCTCGTGCAGGTCGGCACCAACCTGTCGATGACCCGGCTCGCGGCGGCGGCCGAGTTGTGGCTCGGCAAGCCGGTGATCGCGATCAATACGGCGACCTACTGGCACGCGCTGCGTGCCAACGGCATCAAGGATCGCGTCGCCGGTTTCGGGCGGCTGCTGGAGGAGTTCTGAGCTAGGCAGCCTTGAGACGCGGCAGAACCACGCCACTTGACCTGTCGCGCGACGGCTGAAAGGCCATCTGCCAATGGTGCGCGCAATAGGGACGGCCCGGGAGCTGCGCCGCTCCACAGAAGTGAAAGCCCTCATCACGGGGATCGCCAATCGGCCAGCGGCAATCCTTGGCATCAAGGCTGGCGACAGTCTTCTTGGGGGCGGCAGTCTGCTTCTTTTTCGACACGACAATATCACACGCTGACCGACATTTGCCGGCGCAGCCGTGCTCTCCTTTTCGATCCGGATGGGACATATATGGGCGCGCAGAGCCCGATGCGCAATATTGCAACGTACGCGGCGTGTTGACGCGCTGACGGGTTAACGAGTTGCTGAGACCCGGCACGAGCCGCCCCCGGCACTCTCCTCACAAGCGGGGAGAGGGGAGAGGGGAAACCTAACTCAGCTTCCCCCGTCGCAACTTGGCTTCGCGCCAGACGACGTAGAACGAGCTGGCGAAAACGATGGCCGCGCCGACCCAGGTGAGGGCGTCGGGCACCTCGGCGAAGAAGATCATGCCGAGGAACGCGGCCCACACCAGCTTGAGAAAGTCGAACGGCATCAGCACGGTCATGTCGGCGAGCTTGATGGCCTCGGTAATGACGATCTGGCCGATGGTGCCGATCACGCCGATGAAGACGAGCCAGACCCACATGTCCGCCGAGGGCATCTGCCACACCCAGAGCGCCGGCACCAGCGTCAGGGGTGTGAGCAGGACGGTGACGTAGGCGGTGATGGTGCGGCTGGACTCGGTGCGCCCCAGCACCTTGATGTCGATCATGGCGATCGACCAGAGCAGGGATGAGGCGATGATCAACAGCCCGCCTGTGTCGATCTCTTTCAATCCCGGCCGCAGGATGACGAGGGCCCCGAAAAACCCGACGAAGATTGCCGTCCACCGGCGCCAGCGGAATGTCTCGCCCAGGAACAGCGCACTGAAAAGGGCCGTGAACAGTGGAGCGGTGAAAGCGAGTGCTGTCGCTCGCGCGATAGGCGTCATCGACAGGCCGACGAAGAAACACACCATGGAAACGGCGTTGATGACCGCGCGCATGAGGTGCAGGCTGAATTTATCCGTGTGAAACAGCGCCGTCCCGTAGCGCATCAGCAGCGGCGCGATCACAAACAGCCCGAACAGGTTGCGGAAGAAGGCAACCTCCAACCCGGACAGGTGCTGGGTGGTGTACCGGATCGCCGCGTGCATGGCGGCAAACACCAGCGTGCCGAGCACCATCAGCAAGCAGCCGCGCACCAGCGGCGTGGTGCTCCGATACCAGTCCAGCAGGGGGTTGGCGAGAATCAGAGCGGAGAGGCGTCGCATGCACGCGAAGGCCTACCCGCTTCCCAGCCTGGCAACAAGACCGCGCCTTCAAACGCTCGTTCTCAGGGTGTGACCATTCGCTCCAGAAGACACGTCTCTGCCGCGGCGGCGATGCGCAAAGGGCCGGATCGCTAGGATGCGAGCTTGACGGGCGTGCCGGTGTCGCCGCGCTGCTTCTGTGCGCTCAGAGCCTGCTCGACGACGATGGCAGTCGCCTCGGCGAGCGACGTGGCCCCGAAATCGGCGCCTGCGGCCTTGGTCCATTCGTCGCGCTTGCCTTTGTCTTCGCCGAGCATCCAGAATCCGGCGATGAACTTGGCCTGCGGCATCAGCCGCTTCAGGCGGCGCACGAGATAGCGCACGTGCGCGGGCTTTGACCCGAAGCCGAAGTACGAAAGACAGACCAGCCGGGCGTCGGTGATATCCACCTTGAAGCTTTTCGCGGTTTCCACGTCGATGAACGGTTGCACCCATGCCGCGATCCCATGCTTGTCCAGGACCTGGGCAAGCATCTCGCAGGCCGCCTCATCCAGCGCGCTCCGGCTTGCAATGCAGAGCACCGGATAGGGCATCTGCCAATCGTCCGGCATCTGGCCCTTGGATACGACAGGCACCAGGCTCGTGACGGCCGGCTCATCCTTGCCGCCGGCAGGTGCGTCATCGGAGTATTCGCCGAGGTTGTCGACGATTTCTTCCACCGTGTCGCAGATTTCGATCTGCTGCTCACGCGACAGCTTGCCCTGCGCCGCATCAGCCTGCGCAAGCAGAAGCGCTTTCATCGGCACCGTGTCGTAATAGGCCGAGAGCGCCTGGGTCTTCAGTTGCTTTTCCGCCTGGTCGGCGGCTTCGGTGGCATCGCCCGCAAGCAGCCGCTGGTAGAAGCGCTCCTCGGGCTCCAATGCGGGTTCGTCGCCCAGCAGCACCTCGATGAAGCTCAGCGCCTCGATGTGCTTGCCCAGCACCACGAGACACACCGTCAACGGCACGGCGAGCAGGAGCCCTATGGGTCCCCACAACACTGTCCAGAACAGCGTGGAAATGACGACGGCGACCGGCGACAGGCCGGTGTGCTGGCCATACAGCACCGGCTCGACCACATGCCCGGCGATGGGTTCCGTCACGACGAACAGCGCGACGGTCAACCCGACCATGGACCAGCCCGGATCGACCGCCGTGGCAAGCGCGATGGGAAAGAATGCAGCGATGAACGCTCCGATGAAGGGCACGAAGCGCATCAGCCCTGCCAGGATCCCCCATAGCACGGGGTTGGGAACGCCGATCAGCCAAAGCCCGAGGCCGATGACCGTGCCAAAGCCGGCATTGAGCAGCGTCTGCATGAGAAAGTAGCGGCTGAGGCGGGACCCGGCATCGTCGAGCGCCGCCGTGCTGCGCTGAAGGTCCGCCGTGCCCGCGAGGCGCAGAAACCGGTCGCGAATGTCCTCACGCTGCAGCAGGATGAAAAGCAGGAACAATATCACCAGCGCGGTCGTCGCCAGCGGCGACAGGAGAGGCCGCACGAGGTTGGCCAGCGCCTCGAGTCCCCTGGGCTCGGGTTGCCGCACTTCCACCTGCAACGGAGGCTTCTGGCCAGGGGTTGCAGGGTCCGGCTTGGCGATCTCGTTCTGCAAGTCCCGCAGCGTACCGGATGCGCGGTCGAGAACCCCCGAAGTCAAAGGGGCGCCACTCAACGCGCGAACCTTTGTGCGCAGGTTGGCCTCGTACTTCGGCAGGTCTTCGGCAAGCTGCGTGATCTGCATGACAATGGTCGTGCTCAAGACGCCGATCAGGGCGATTGCGCTCGCCACGGTGAGAGCGACGGCGGGTATCCGCCACAGCCCCCATCGGCGCAGCCGGCGGATCACGGGAGAAAGAATGAACGCCAGCAACGCCGCGATGACGAGCGGCTCGAGGATCGCTCCGCCGATGTAAAGGAAAGCAACGATGATGCTGGCGGCTATGAGCGCGCTGGCCAGGTTGTTCAGATTTTGGTTGGTAACCGCCCGTGCGGCTCGTGTTGCGTACCCTGCCACGAGGGCCCTCCATTGCCGGGGGTTGGTGACCAGTCCCGGTCATCAACGCCGCTGGAGCGGAAGCGTTGCAAGAGGGCCGAAATTGATTGGTGTTGTGCCTTTTTTGGCCCTGGGCGGACCCTGTCGGCGCAATTGGGGCGACCTCGCCGCGCACAGGGTGCCGGAAGCGCCAGTCGATACGGCTTTCGGACGCGATCCGTCAGTCCCGGCCGGTGTCCGCCACATGGCGGCGGGCCGGGTCACCCTCGGTGGCGAGTTCGGGATGCAGGATCACGGCCGGCGTCTCCGCATCATCGTCCGAGCTTTTGAACCATTTGGTGAACCCGTCGTACCAGTGGCCCTCACCAGAGGTTGGTGCGCTGGCCTTGCGCCGGAGTTGCGGCCGCGTTCCGGCCTCACCGGTGCCGCCGGGCGCGGCCTGCGGCACGGGTGACTCGAGAATGTTCTCATACTCGGAGAAATTGCGCGTGATGCGCTTGAACCATTTCTGGCGCTCGTCCATTCCCACCACGCTGCCGATCTTGGATGCGCTGCCGACATTGATGACAGCGCAGGCTCCGGCGAAGTTGCCGGCCTCGCACAGCTCGTTGCAACTGCCCGCCGCCCACTCCGCGGCCGCCATCACGAGCAAGGCGTTGGCATCGTCGGTGCTCGGCGGCGGGTCCACGGCAAAGTCGATGCCGACCAGCTTGCCGTACTTGATGAAGCCCTCGCGGCCGGTGGTCTGCAAGTAGCCCGCGCCGCGAAAAATGTAGCCGTCGTCCGTGCCGGGCCTGTTGCCCATGCGGCCGTTGTAGACGACGGACGCCAATGCCTTCTCGTTGCCGCAGAGCTGCAACAGCTCGGCATCGCTCTTGCTACCGAAACGGCTGGGCCAGACTTCGCGCAGGCGCTTGGGCGTTTTGTAGTTGAGCGATTCACGCAGGATGATGAGGCCGCCGGTCTCGTGCATGCAGTTGGCGAGGAAGCCGGCGAGCCGGTCGACCTTATCGGTGATCTTGTAGCGCGCGAGCGTCATCCAGCCGCCATCGCTGGTTAGCGATTTGACGTAGTCTTCCCGGGCGTGCGGGGCAATGACCTTAATGAGCTCGGGCGTCAGCACCGGCACGTCCTCCAAAAGATGAAGTAAGCTTATGAGTTGCCGTTCAAGAGAACTCGCTACGGCAGCGGATAGCGCCAGAAATAATCGCCCTTGGGGGTGCTGATCTTCTGCAGGATCGGGATGCGCTTTTCGGGGGGCCGCTCGCCCGTCTGCAGCAGCAGGCCGATGTCGTTGAGCAGCGCGCTCTTCTCCGCGTAGGAGGAATGATTGAGCGCCAGGATGTCGGTGCTGGTCTGCGTCACGTCGATGGTGTCGATGCCCGATGATGACGATGGGCCCATCGGCCGGCACGTCGCCTGCGCGCGGCACACCGCCCGCCACCCGGCGCGACGCGGCCATGGCCCGGTCATTGGCGGAGCAGTAGAGCGTCACGCCGCGCCCATACTGCTGGATGTTGGCGGCCAGATAGGCGAACACGTCGCGGTCCACATCGGGGGCGGCGAGGATGATCTCGTTCAGCCGCACGTCCGGCGGCAGGGAAGGCCCCAGATCGCGCAACACGTTGAGCAGCGGCAGGTTGCCCATGCTATGGGCGATGACGCTGACGCTCTTGGCGCCGCTGTCCTTCAGCACGAGAGACAGAAAATCCTTCAGGTACGGCTCGGTCTGCGTCGCGCTTTCGCGATCGTAGCCGTAGCCTGCGACGCCGCCGCCGGACGGCCAGCTGTAGAGGAAGGACGCGCCGTCGAACTTGAGATCGTAAGCCATCTGGGCGGAGCGGTAGAGCGCGTAGTCGAAGGCCGTGTTGTAGCCGTGCACGAACACGATCGCTTGGTCCTTGAACGAGCGGCCACCCCCTACGCGCTCGCGCACCAGCGCCAGGAAATCGTCGCGCGCGAGCGCCTTCAGCTCCCGGATGGTGAAATGCTGCTTGGGGTCTTCCGCCTGCTCGTAAATGGTGATGTTGAAGAGGCGGATCGCGAACGGGCGCTCGATGTTGGGCACCTGGTGCGCCTTCGGCACGGTCACCAGCGCGCGGCCGAGTTCCAGGCGCCGCGCCCGGTCGGAGGTGTAGACGATGCGCTTGGCATCGTCCTTGCGCACGCGGTCGGTGCCGTAGAACACCGGCACGACGTCCCAATCGGTCTTCTCGTCAGCGGGGACACCTGGAGGCGGGCCGCCGCCGCCCGCTGGATCTCCGGCTTTCTCCGATTCACTGCGCGGCGCCGAAGGTCGAGGCGCCCGTGATGACTGCGTGGGCGCAACCTCCACCGGTGGCGGAGGAGGCTGCACTTCCGCCGTGTCGCCGCCCCGAGGTCCGGGCGCAGGCGGCGCGGAGGTCGGCGGCTCGGGCTCCATCCGCCTCATCTCGGGCGCGGGCGCACGGGATTGGGATTCTATGGGCGGGGCCTGACTGACGCGATCGCGTAGCGTCATCGTGCCGAACGACAGAAAGAGCACCGCCGGCACGAGGATGAGGAGCGACGCCACGCGCCCCAGGATCCTGCCGGCACGTGGCAGGGTTCGGGTGGAGTACCAGATGAGGCCGTAGAGAAGACCCGCGGCGACGGGAACTGCGAATTCGAACATCGATGGAACATTGGCCATGGCTGCCCCCTTACCCGATCGCCGCCTCGCAGGGGCAACCTAGGTCAATGCCGGCTATCCCCGCAACCGCCTGGCGCGGCGTGCCGGACATCCAGATGCCGTCCTTGCCAGCGAGTTGAGGCAAGGGCATGACAGAGGCGATGTCGCCCATTTCCCGTCCCGCCGCTGCCTTGCTCCTGCTGGCCGCCATGACGCTCACCGGGGCCAACGTGGCGTTCGGCAAGGCTGTCGTCGCGGAGTTTCCCATCTACGTCTTCGTGTTGTTCCGTTTTGTTGTCGCCAGCGCCGCGCTGCTGCTCATCGTAGGCACCGAAGGCGGACCGAAGCTGCGGGAAATGATGCCCGGACAACAGCGCGACCTGTTTCTCATGTCGCTGCTGGGCATGGTCGGCTTCACGGTGCTGATGTTCGAGGGCCTGAAACGAACAGCGGCCGCCGATGCCGGAATCATCACCGCGACACTCCCCGCCGTGGTGGCGCTGCTGGGCGTCATCGTGATTGGCGACCGGCTGTCCCGCATGCAGACCGCAGCCGTTGCACTGGCCGTCGCAGGGCTTGTGCTGGTGCACACAACCGGCGCGGCGACCGGAACTTCGACATTGCTCGGAAACCTGCTCGTTGGCGGCGCGGTGCTGTGCGAGGCGAGCTTCGTCCTGCTGGGAAAGCGCCTGGCACCGCCCTACCGGCCATTGCGGCTGGCGCTCGGGGCCAACCTGGTGGGGCTCGCCCTTTCCCTGCCGCTGGCACTCATGGAATTGCCGGCCTTCGATCCGGCGTCGGTGCGGCCGCAGATGTGGTTGCTCGGCGTTTGGTATTCGCTTGCCGCCAGCGTGATCTGCCTGTGGCTGTGGTATCGCGGCCTGCCCTATGTCGAGACCTGGCTCGCGGGGCTCGCGACCGCCGCCATCCCGGTGGCCGCGCTCGGCATGTCCGCACTCTACCTGGGAGAGACGATCGGCCCGGTCAAACTCGCCGGGGCTGCGTTGGTGATTGCCGGTATCGTGCTCGGATCGCTGGCATCACCCCGCCCGTCGCGGCACTAGGTTGCCGCTCGCGCGCGTTGCGCGGATAGTGCAACCTCACACTTTGCGGCGCAAACCTGAAAGGTTCGAGGGTGCATGGGCGACGAGATTCATTCGGCGATAGATTTCTACAACCGCCATCCCATCACCGCCGGAATCGTCCTCGCCAAGCTGCAGCAAAGTCGCGGACACCTCGATGGTCTGAAACCCGAGGAGTTGCTGGCGCACGACCAGGACCACTACGGCGGCACCGGCGCCACCGATGCGCTCGCGCGGCTCGCCGGCATTGACGCGGGCACGCACGTCGCCGATTTCTGCGCGGGGCTCGGCGCGTCGGCGCGCTACCTCGCACATCGCTACGGCGCCGACGTCACAGGCATCGAGCTGACGCCGGCCCGCGTTGCAGGCGCAGCGGAGCTCACGCGCCGGGTCGGGCTGCAGGACCGGGTACGCGTGATCGAGGGCGATGTGACACGGGTGCCGCTGGCCGATGCGTCGGTGGGTGCCGTCATCAGCCAGGAAGCCTTCCTGCATGTGCCGGACAATGCACGGGCACTGGCCGAGGCCTACCGCATCCTGAAGCCTGGCGGCCGTATCGCATTCACCACATGGATCGCCGCGCGGCCGCTGTCGGAGGCCGACAGGGACCTGATGTGGCGCGGCATGGCGGTGGCATCGCTGCACAGCCTCGAGGAGTTCGGCGATCTGCTGCGCCGCGCGGGCTTTACGCTGCAATCGGCAGAAGACCTGACGGCGGAGTGGGCGGAGATTCTACGGCAGCGGCTCGCGATGTATCGCAAGCTGCGCGGCGAGGCTGAGGCGGCCGGCACGCCGGCGGGGCACGATGCGTTCTATGAGTTCCTACGTGCGCTTCGTCGATCTGGTCACCAGCGCAGACCTCGGCGGCGGGCGGTTTGCGGCGGTGAAGAATTGATGCCGCACGGGCGCGCTCCTCCCTCGTCCTGAGCCTGTCGAAGGACGGGCCGCAAGCAAGCCGTGGTTCGACAAGCTCACCACGGGGTTGGAGCAAACGCTACCGTTTGCCGCTCAATGATCCGGACATGCCGACGATCACGCCGGCCAGGATGAGCACGAGGGCAAGGACCAGCGGCACGCTCGGCTGCTCGCCCAGCATGACCATCGACACGATGACGCTGACGGCCGGCGTGCCGAGTAATCCGATCGAGGTGGTGGCGGCCGGCAGCGAAGAGGAGGCGACCGCCACGGCCCAATAGGCCAGCGCCGTGCCCGGAATACCGGCAAACAGCAATAGCAGCACGGAGCGCACGCTCCAGTCGATCTCCGGCACGCCTTCGGTCGCCGCAGCAATGCAGATCAGGATCACGGCCGCGAGTAGTGCCTGCCACGGCGCCAGCTGGAACGCCGTCGCGCGCCAGCTATGGGCGCGATTGTGCACGATGCTGATGCCCCACAGCAGGGCGCCGGCCAGCAGCGCTGCGTTGCCAAACACGGCCCGGCCATCACTCCAATCGAAGGTCAGCGGATTGAAAATGACGACGAGGCCAAGAATGCCGAGCCCCAGGCCGATGACCCGGCGCGCCGACACGCGCTCGCCGAGAAACAGCGCTGCGAAAAGCGGCGCCCACAGCACGCTGGTGTAGGCGAGCACCGTCGACCGTCCGGCCTGCACGAATTGCAGCGCGAGCGTCGCCAGCACGGCGAACCCCACCATGTGCAGCAGCACCATGCTGACCAGAACCGGCGCATCGTGTTTTTTCGGCACCGCAAGTCCGGTCACCGCAATCGAGATCGCAAACAGCGCGATCGACGACACGACGCTGCGCAGGGCCAGCGACCACAGCGGCGGCATGTGGTCCAGCAGCGCCTTGTTGACAGGCCAGCATGTGCCCCACGCCAGCACCACTACGGCAAGCATGACGAGGCCGCGCGCATGGCGCCGGCGTGCCGCCTCCGTGTTGGTCATCGATCTCGCCCTCGGCGCACCCTGAACCTCGTCGTGAGCCCCGTCGAAGGACGGCAACCAATAGCACGCTCATGCTTCGACAGGCTCTGCATGAGGTATGGGCCGCGCGGCAGCGCAGGTGTTATAGTGGCTGCGCAACGAAGTCTGGAGGAAAAGCGTCATGGCGGGCGAAATCGAAGCTGTCGAGAAAGTGGTGTGGACCTACCTGGACGGACTCTACGAGGGCGACACGGGCAAGCTGGCGCAGGCGTTCCACGAGGTGAGCCACCTGTATTCCATGAGCGACGGCGGCGTTGCCGACCTGCCGCGCGAGAAGTGGTTCGAGTTCGTGAAAGGCCGGGGATCGCCGAAGTCGAAGGGTTTGACGCGCACCGACCGGATCGTCTCGATCGATCTTTCAGGGCCGGAGACCGCGTTCGTGAAGCTCGAGTGCTCGATCCATCCGCGCTACTTCACCGACTACCTGACCCTGCTCAAGCTCAACGGCGGCTGGAAGGTGGTATCCAAGACCTACCGTACGGACGTGCGGGAGTAGCTGCCGGCACGCACAAGACACCGCCATGATCGCCGGCCTGGAAAGAGATCGCCCGCTGCGCATCGGCTTCATCGGGGCGGGGCAACTTGCTGTTCCGCTCGCGATGAGCCTGGCGAACGCCGGTTATTTGGTCGTCGGTGCGGCGAGCCGGTCGCAGGCGTCGGTCGAGAAATTCGCGGCCGGTATTGCGGGTGCGCGCGCCTATGACAACGCGCAGAGCCTGGTTGAGGAGAGCGACCTCATCGTCATCGCGGTGCCGGACGATGCCATCGCGCCGGTCACGCGATCTCTCGACTGGCAGAAGAGACACTCAGTTGTCCACTGCAGCGGCGCTACCGAGGTGTCGTCGCTCGCGGCAGCGGCGGAGCAGGGTGCGTCGATCGGCGGCTTCCATCCGCTGCAGACCTTCACCAATGCCGAGGCCGCCATGAAAACTCTGCCCGGCTGCACGGTCGGCATCGAGGCGGAAGAGGAATCGCTGCTGAACCTGCTGTGGAGCATGGCTCAGGCGCTCGGGTGCAACCCGATCCGGCTGCCGGCGGGCGCGCGGGCGCTCTATCATGCCTCGGGTAGTTTCGCGGCCTCGTTCCTGGTCAGGCTCATGAACGACGCGCTCGATCTGTGGGAGGCATTCGGCGTGGACCGCGAGCAGGCGTTCCAGGCGCTGCTGCCGCTGACCAAAGGCACCGTCGCAGCACTGGAGGCGAACGGGCCCATCAAAGGCCTCGCCGGCCCAATCGCGCGCGCCGATGTCGCAACGGTGGAGCGTCATATCGCTGCCGTGCGCACACATGCGCCGGCGTTGCTGCCGACCTACCTGGATCTCGCACGGCGCAGCGTGGCGATCTCGGCGGCCAAGGGCGGCGCCAGCACGGAGAAACTGGACGCGCTCAGGGCCTTGCTGGAACGATGAGGCGACCCGACGTCACATATCCTGCGCGTTGAGTTCCTTGGCGAACCTGGCACCGATCGCAAACGCTTGCGCCTGCATGGCCTTGTTGAGCGCAACCAGGAAGATATCGCTCGCCTTGCGGCCCAGCGGGGAAACGAGCATGTCCCGATACTGCCTCAGCTCCTGGATGGTCAGCGCCTTGTAGACCATGGCCGTGACGGGCAGGATCATCGGGTTGACTGCCTCGCGCAGCACCGGGCGGGCCGCACCGACCATGTCCAGGATCTCGCCGTGCGTCATGCGGGGCTGTCCGGCCGGCGTTGTTGCGGCAGCGCCAAGCGAGGTGCCCAGCGACACGTTCGACAGCATGTCGACCAAGGCATCGACACCGCCGGTGGCCGCCACCAGTTGCTCCATGACCTTGCGTCGCGCGGGGTCGCCCTTCAGCGCCCTGCTCATGGCGCCGATCTTGGCCATCGCGGCCGCCGCGTCCTGCTCGTCTTCCAGGTTCGGCTTTTCGAGCAGGGAGATTTTGCGGCCCAGCAGCGAGTTGCGGAAGGCCAGCATCTGCTCCAGTTCGTCTGCAGTGAAAGACTTGACGAACGCGACGTGCAGATCGCCGTAGAATTTCTCGACGTCGAACGCGGTTTCGATGGCGGTTCGCCAAGCGGCTTTGGTTCTGGTCTGCGTCGTTTCATCCCCACCGCATTCGGGAAGGCTGGTCAGGATCATCTTGCGCCAGGCCTTGGCGACCTCGCGCGTGTGCATCTTGTCGAGCAGGACCGCTGCGCGTTCCGCCTGCCTGCTGCTGGCTGTTGCCTCGGCCACCGCCGCGCCCGCAGGCAGGAGTGTCGCACACGCCAGAAGTCCCATCGCCAGACCGCAGGCGCGAAAACCAATAGGCCTCATGGGCAGCCCTCCGCTGAAATGTTCGCGCCGAAAGTGCGCCGGGCTTTGCAAACGCCGCCTTAAGGAAACGGCTCGCGATCAACCGATTGCACGTTAAGCTTAATCTGCACGGTGCAGGCCGTGGCGCGGACATGGGCGACGGCCACAACCTGGACATCCACGACGGCAGCGAAGCAACACCCGGCGTGTGACAAGACGCGTGCGCCAGCCTGACGGCAGGACAGCCCGGGTATTTTCCGCTATTGGCCTTAAGTCGAACGTGTGTTGGGAGAGTTGGGCATGGCCGAGACGCGCGCGCCGTCGCTGATCGCGAGGACCATCGACTACATCCTGGGGCGAAACACGCTGATCGGCATCGCGTCGTTCATGCTGCTCATGATCGCCGGCTACGCTACCTGGCATGGCATGCGCGACTTCATTGTCGGCGTATCATCGACGACAACGAGCCAGGGGCAGATCCTGCCGGGCGGCATGTCGTTCTCAACCGATCTGCTGGTCATCGTGGTGGTGGTGGCGCTGACGTTCCTGATGTGGCTGATGCTGCGCGAGACGTTCGGGGCGGGCAGGCATTGGCGCGAAAGGCTGATCACCTTCCCGCTCTATGTGTTCCTCGCCATCTGGTCGATCGGCTTCGGCTACGGCTTCTGGTGGAGCCTGATCGCCGGCGAGGAGGCGACGCGCTCGGGCCTCGCCGGCCTTCAGGAGGATGCGCGCGACGCCAGCGCCGTGATCGCCGCCCGCCTCGACGCGGTGAAAGGCCAGATCGACAACGTCGTCACCTGGTCCGAAGGCCAGATGTCGCGCGAGGAGTCGAGCGGCGGCAGCTGCGGCCAGCCGTCGGGTGCGGGCCGCGGCCCGCTCTACAATGCGCGGCGCGGCGTGCGCGATTCCATCATCACGCTGCGTGACGGCATGACACGGTCGTGGCTCGAACCGGTGCAGGCCGACGTCGAGGCCCTCAAGCAGGCCGCCGCCGGCCTCGGCGGCGCCACCGTGGAAGAGCGCCAGCGCAATTTCGAGAACCGGGCCTCCGACATCCGCGGCCGCGCGCGCAACATCGCCGCGCGCAGCAACCAGCTCGGCAAATCGACGGGCGCAGAGATGCGCGCGCTGGCGAGTGCGGTGAACGTCGCGCCCGGCAAGAGCGGCTTCTCCTGCTACGATCCGACGCTGGCCGAGCGCCTGACGCTCGCCGCCGCGCAATCCGAGCAGCCGGCCGAGTTGAAACTGCGCGAGGCCGTCTTCAACGAGGGACCCGCGGGCGTCGCCAACGCGGTGAAGAACCTGTGGAGCAACATGGGCGCCTACGGCATGAGTCTCGGCCGCTACGTGTTCTCCGGCGGCAACGTCGCGCTCGGCCGCACCGACTCCGGCGAGCCGATCACCGGCCGCGACCTGATCGCGCTGCTCGCCACCATCGGCATCGATCTCGGCCTGCTCGCGCTCGCCATTGTCAATCCGCCCAAGCAGCTGCCCATCCGGTTCGGAGGCGACCAGGCACGGCAGGTTGCCGGCGCCATCGACACAGCCATGTCTCGTGCCAAGGCCGATCGCCACTGGCTGCAAGGGCACTTCATCCATCATCGAGATGCATCGTATCTCGTCATTCCCAATCTCTATGCGGCAGACAGCGCCAACGAGGACGAGGCCGCCAGAGCGCTGGCGATGAACCATCTGGCCGGCGTGCTGACCGACTTACAGCTCCTGCACTGGCCGAGTCCGAAGGAGCTGAAGCGTCTGCGCGAGGAGGAGGGCGCGAGCAGCACGACCGACCTCAGCGAGATCCGGCGCAAATGGCGCGAGGAAAAGGGATTGGACGCCCAGGGACTGCCCGAGCACAACGACCGGCCGATCCGCAATCACGGCCTGTTCTCCAAGGCCGAGCACGCCCTCCAGATGGCCGGTTGGAGCGAGAAGGCCCGCAACGACGTGGAGGTTTTCCCGCTGATCGATACGGAGGGCCTGACGCCAATTCTCATGGTGCTCAACGAGGCCGGCGCGCGGGACGGAGGCGAAGCGCGCGTGCCGCCAGCAGGAGGCAGCGGCGGTACGGCCTAGGAGCGAGCGGCGCCATTTGCGCCATTGCGCCCGGAGGTCGCGCGTCTCGCCAATCAGCTGCCGGTGCAAGCGTCCAAAGCCATACAGCGTGATGCTGCGGCAGGCCGCCGCATCGGCGATGCTCGCTGCAGGCCTGGGAAACCTCGCCTTGCGGGAAGTTTTTTTGCCCCCATGTCACACGTGCGTCTGCTGTCTCGTCATGATGTCGGAAACCGACAGAAGGAAACCAATCATGACCCCCAAACTCGATCTCTTGACCGCGGCCCCTGCGCTCATGAAGAGCTGGTTCGGCGCCTCGACCGCCATCAACGCCAGCCTCGAGCCGAGCCTCGCGGAACTCGTGAAGATCCGGGCTTCTCAAATCAATGGCTGCGCCAACTGCCTCAACATGCATACGGCGGAAGCGCGTGCGAAGGGCGAGACCGAACAGCGCATCTACTTGCTGTCCGCCTGGCGCGAGGCCCCCATCTATACCGATCGCGAGCGCGCCGCGCTGGGCTGGACCGAAGCGCTGACGCGGCTCTCCGAAGGACATGACCATGAGGTCGCCTACGAAGCGCTCAAGGCCCAATTCTCCGAGGAGGAGCAGGTGAAGCTCACGCTCATGATCAATGTCATCAACGGCTGGAACCGTCTCGCGGTCGGCTTTGGCTTGTGGCTCGATGATCCGGCGGCCGCGAAGGCCGCTGCCCGAGCCGCCTGATGGCGGGCGCCGAACACGAGGCAGCGGCGAGTTTCGACCCGCTGCGTCCGAAGCTCATGCGGGTCGCCTACCGCATGCTGGGCTCCGTGGCCGACGCCGAGGACATGGTGCAGGAGGCCTTCATCCGCTGGATGGGGGCCGACCGCACCGCGGTGCGTGAGCCCGAGGCGTTCCTGCGCCGCACGGTCACGCGGCTGTGCCTCGATCAACTCAAATCCGCGCGCAGCCAGCGCGAAGTCTACGTCGGGCCATGGCTTCCCGAGCCGGTCGTCGAAGAGGTCGAGGAGGAAGAGGAGATCACCTTGCCGCTCATGCTCGCGCTCGAGCGCCTGTCACCGCTCGAGCGCGCGGCCTTCCTGCTGCACGACGTTTTCGGGATCGGCTTTGAGGAAATCGCCGAGACGATCCAGCGTAGCCCTGCGGCGTGCCGGCAGCTCGCTGCGCGCGCCCGCGAGCACGTGCGCGAGGCGCGTCCCAGGTTCCGGGTCGACAAGCAGCGCGGCCTCGAGATCGCCAATGCCTTCTTTGCCGCGTCGCGCAACGGCGACATGGGCGCGCTCGGCGCCATGCTCGCTGCCGATGTCAGCCTGTTTACGGATGGCGGCGGCAAGCGGTCCGCCGTTGGACGGCCGGTCCTGGGCTTCGACCATGTCATGAAGATGTGCGCGGCGCTGGCAGCGTTTTTGCGCGAGCACCGGTCAACCCTGATCCGCACCGCCCTGATCAACGGCCTGCCGGGCTTCGTGACCCGGGAAGCCGACGGCGAACTGCAGACCACCGCGCTGGAAATCGAGGACGGGATGGTCACGGCAATCTACGTCGTGCGCAATCCGGACAAGCTGAGGCACCTGCATTAGGGCGTTCGTCGTGAGGGAATGCGACTGGCTACCGGCGAGGGCGACCGTGATCGAACGTGGCGTGCGCAATCATTCTGGCAGCCCGGCTTTGCGCAGCCCATTAAGAAAGTGGTCTTCGTCCTTCGCCTGTTTGAACGAGGCCAGGCGCCTCGCCGTCCCTGCAATCGTATAGTCGGGTTGCAGTCGCAGGACCTCAAGCGCCGCTGCCCGCGCTTCGTCGCTGTGCATCATTTGGGCGTGGGTCGCGGCGAGCCAGGCATAGCTGGGACGGAGCTTCGGCGCGCGCGAGACACTTTCGCGCAGGAGCAACAAGGCCTGCGCATACTGTTTCAGCATGTAATGCGCAAATCCGAGGAAGCCGGAAGCCAGAGGCGTGTGGAACGGATCAAGTCGCATATACGTCTCGGCAACTTCGATTGCCCGTTTCGGTTGTCCCGCGTACACCAGGGCCACGCTGAAGCGCCAATCCACGTCGTTGGGATTGAGCGCAACCGCTCTTTCAAACTCGGCAATCGACGCATCGTGCTGACGCTTCCACAGGAGAACATGTCCGAGGTTGCTGTGGGCCATCGGCAAATTTGGATCGAGATGCACAGCCTTGAGCGCGAGCTGGTGCGCTTGGTCGAGGGCGGGTGCGTTGAGCAGATCGCCATCCACGGGGTGGATCCAAGCTGCCACGTGCGTATCCGCCAGGAGTGCGCAGGCACGGCCGTAGTTTGGGTCGATGACAAGCGCTTGGTGGAGAAGCCGCCGCGTTCTGTAAAGATCCTCCACGCCAAAAGACGATAGGAAATAGGCGTAGGTATCGGCCGCCTGCAGGTAGTAGTCGTACGCCTGCAGGCTGTCGGGCGGCTTGACGCGCGTCCGTTCGATTTCGGCCTTCCTTACATGCGCGGCGAGAATTGCAGCGATCGTGCGCACGACCTCGTCCTGGACGGCGAAGACGTCTTCCAGTTCCCGGTCGTAGCGTTCGGCCCACAGGTGGGCGCCCGTGGTCGCGTCAATGAGTTGACCCGTGATCCGGACGCGATTGCCGGCACGGCGGATGCTTCCCACAAGAGCGTAGTGGACACCGAGTTCGCGGCCCACCTGTCCGATATTGGGAGTCTTGTCCTTGTAATGGAAGCTGGAGTTGCTCGCGATGACGAACAGCTCGGAGAAGCGGGAAAGCTCCGTAATGATGTCTCGGGTGATCCCGTCGCTGAAATAATCCTGGCCCTGATCGTCACTCAGGTTCGTGAACGGGAGCACGGCAATCGACGGCTTGTGGGGGAGCACAAGGGTGCGTTGGACCTCAGGGGGCCTTCTTTCGCTCGATTGAGCTTCCGCGCTGATCAACCGGTATCCGCGACCCGGCACCGTGATGACATAGCTCTGGCCATTTCCCGCTCGGTCCAGCGCCTTCCTCAAAGCCGAGATGTGGACTTGGATGTTGTTTTCCTCGACAACCAGCCCTTGCCAAACCTTCGACATGAGGTGGTCCTTAGTGACCACCTCCCCGTTCGCGGAAGCGAGCACACAGAGAATATCGAAAGCGCGGCTTCCCAGTTGGACCGCCACGCCGTCGCATGACAGCAGGCGCTGAGCCGGATCCAGCCGGAACGGTCCAAAGCTGACCTGACCTTGAGCCATTGCTCGCTTCTCAGAGGCGGGATTCAGAACAATTAAGGTCCTGAATCAATGATCTTAAGCAGCGCTGTCGCTATGGTCCAGCATCACTGAAAGAGCCGATGGAGGACCGCATGATGCGCAGAGGCACCGTTATTCAGATTTACAAATCCATGCCGGCTGCGGAACAGCAGACGTTCAAGCAATGGGCGAGGGTCAACACGGTGATCTTCACGATGCTGGCCGGCATACTGGTAACCTCCCTGGCGATCGCTTCAAGCGCGGGAACCTTGGCGCAGGTGGCGGCCAGCAGCACTACCCTGCCGAAATGACGAGCAATCGACGCGCGTCTCTTGGGAACCTGAGGCATTTTTTGGCCTTGAGGTAACAAGAGGCGCGCCGACGATTTCACGGTTACCTAAGTCCTTCTCGACACCCTCCCCTCCCACCCATCGACGCCAGGATCTCGAGCTTTTCCGTTTTGATCCGACCAACGTGCGCCACCCTCGTGGTGAGCTTGTCGAACCACGGCATTGGGGTGTGCGGCCCGTCCTTCGACAAGCTCAGGACGAGGACGAAGGTGTGGCTTGTGATTCCATCTAGGACGGAGTGACTTTAGGCGACTTCGCCGTCAGTCCGGCGTGTGCTCCTTGAGCGGGAAGAACTCGCGCCAGGGCCTGGCCTCGTCGACGACGCGAGCGATCGACGGGCGGGCGAGCAAGCGCGCGCGATAGTCTCGCAGCGCGGTGTGAGACACCGGGATAGGGTATCCCCAGTGGGCATAGAAGAGCGCCGGCGCCGCCGCGCAGTCGGCGATGCCGAAGACGTTGTTGGCGGCCCACGTGCGCCCTGCCATCCAACGATTCAGCCACGCATAGCTCTTGTCCAGCGTTGCCTTTGCCTCGGCGCCCAGGTGCGGATCGCGCTTGTCCGCCTCGCGCAGGGCGTTGAAAACCATCCGCGTCAGCGGCGCCATCACGTAGTCGTCAAACACACCGTCCATCTGCCGCGCCTCGATGGCGGCGCGCGGATCGGCCGGAACCATGGGCGGCGCATCGCCGTGGTTCAGGTCGAGATACTCGATGATCGCCGCCGACTCGATCACCGTGCGATCGCCGTCCACCAAGACAGGAAACTGGCCGGTGGGCGCCAGGCGGCTGACCGCTTCGGCGTGTGCAGGATGTTCGGCGTCGATCATCAGGAATTCGAATGGCACGCCGCGCTCATACAGCGCAATCAGCGCCTTCCAATAGAAGGCGGCGAAGGGGTGGCCATAAATTCGCACCATCGGTTTGCTCTCCGGACGAATTGTAGCGATTGCGTGTTGCAATCAGTTTGACCGTTTGACGCGCGATACTCAAGCGGCGGTACCACGAAGAAAGCGACACCACCATGAAGACGAGCAAGAGCCCCCCGAAGGAAGCAAAAGGCGAACCCTCTCCCTCTCGCCTGATCGACGCGCGGATCGCGGCGCTGGGTGATTGGCGGGGCGAGACGCTGGCGCGGGTGCGAAAGCTCATCAGGCAGGCCGATGCGCAGGTGGTCGAGGAGGTGAAGTGGAGGAAGCCGTCGAATGGGATGCTGGGCGTTCCGGTGTGGGAGCACGACGGCATCATCTGCACCGGCGAGACCTACAAGACCTACGTGAAGCTGACCTTCGCCAACGGCGCCGCGCTGGACGATCCTGCAGGCCTGTTTAATTCAAGCCTCGAAGGCAACGTGCGGCGCGCCATCGATATCCGCGAGGGCGACAAGATCAATGAGACGGCGTTCAAGGCGCTCATTCGCGCTGCCGTGATGCTGAATACGTCGAAGCGCGCTGCCGCTCGCCCCGTCCGCTCCCGGAAGAAACCGAAGAGCGCTTGAAGGGCGGGTCAACTAGCCGGTTTCGCGAGATCTGCGATACAGCATCCGCGCCCGGATGGTGCCGGGCAAAGCACGGATCTCTTTCACAATCTCCTCGGCATCGGGGACCGTGCCGTCCGCATCGAGCACCACGTAGCCCAGATCGCCGGCCGTCTCGTAGTGCTGCGCGGCGATGTTCACCTTGCGGCGGGCGAACACGTCGTTGAGACGGCCGAGTTCGCCCGGCAGATTGCGCTGCACCTGGATGAAGCGGGTGCCGGCAGGACGCGGCGACAACTGCACCTGGGGGAAGTTCACGGCGCCGGTCGTCGAGCCCACATCGGAATATTCGACGAACTTGCGGGCCACCTCGGCGCCGATGCGCTCCTGCGCTTCCTCCGTCGACCCGCCCACATGCGGCGTCAGGATGACGTTGTCGAGGCCCTGCAGCGGGCTCGCGAACTTCTCGCCATTGGCGGACGGCTCGGAGGGGAACACGTCGATCGCCGCGCCCGACAGCCGCTTGGCTCGCAAGGCGGCCGCGAGCGCATCCAGATCGACGACCGTGCCGCGCGAATTGTTGATGAGGATTGCGCCCGTTTTCATCTTCGCGAGTTCGCGTCCGCCGAGCATGCCTTGCGTTCCAGGCGTCTCCGGGACATGCAGGCTCACCACGTCCGCCTTGGCCAGCAGGTCGTCGAGGCTGTCGGCCGGCTCGACGTTGCCGTGGCGCAGCTTGTCGGTGTGGTCGTGGTAGATCACGCGCATGCCGATCGCCTCGGCGAGCACGGCAAGCTGGCTGCCGATGTTGCCGTAGCCGACGATGCCGAGCGTCTTGCCGCGCACCTCATTGGAGCCGACGGCGCTCTTGTCCCAGCCGCCCGCATGCGCCGACACTGATTTGGGAAAGATGCGCCGCATCAGCATGACGATTTCAGCGATCGTCAGCTCGGCGACCGAACGCGTATTGGAGAACGGTGCGTTGAAGACCGGAATGCCCATCGCGCGGCAGGCGGCCAGATCGACCTGGTTGGTGCCGACCGAAAAGCACCCGATCGCCACCAGGGACCTGATGCCTTCGATCGCTTCGGCCGTTATCTGGGTGCGCGAACGGATGCCGAGCAGGCGCACGCCATTGAGGGCCTGCCGCAACTCCATGCCGTCGAGGGCCTTGGTGCGCCGGTCGATCTGCGTATAGCCGGCACCCTGCAACACGTTGACGGCCGTCTCGGAGATGCTCTCGAGCAGCAGGATCTTGATCTTGTCTTTCGGCAGCGAGTACGGGAACGGCTGCTTCAGTGTCTCGTGCGAAGGCATCGCTACCTCGGAGGTCATTTCACGCGTTGCTGCCGCGGTATAGAGCCACCCCCGGGTGCGGACAATCCCTGCTGCGCCTTGCTGGGGCCGGATTGTCGTACGAGGAAGTACGCAATTCTTCGAACGCCAAGGAACCACGCATGCCCAAGCTTCGTGTGCACTGCTTCGCCATCTCCCTGGACGGCTACGGCGCCGGTCCCGATCAAGGTCTCGACAACCCGCTCGGCGCCGGTGGCGAGGCGTTGCACGAATGGTTTTTCCCCACACGCACGTTCCGACGCATGTCCGGCAAGGACGGCACGACTGGCGTCGACGATGAATTCGCGGCGCGCGGATTCGACAATATCGGGGCGTCGATCATGGGCCGCAACATGTTCGGCCCGATCCGGGGACCCTGGCCCGACGATACCTGGAAAGGGTGGTGGGGCGACAATCCGGTCTACCATTGTCCCGTTTTCGTATTGACCCACCATGCCCGCGCCCCGATCGAGATGGCGGGAGGCACCACGTTCCACTTTATAACCGACGGCATACATGCCGCACTGGAACGCGCCACCGAAGGCGCCAATGGCAAGGACATCCGCCTGGGTGGTGGCGCGGCAACGATCCGCCAATACCTGAGCGCTGGTCTGATCGATGAGATGCACCTGGCAATCTCACCGATGCTCCTCGGCTCGGGGGAACATCTGCTCGGCGGACTCGACCTGCCGAAGCTCGGCTATCAATGCACCGAGCACGTGCCCACGCCGAACGCCACGCACGTTGTCCTGACGAAGCGGGGATAGCCGGCTCCTTACCGGCCGCCCAGAGGCAGCGACCAGGCCGGCTACGCCATCGCCGCTTCGAACACGTGGCCCGACAGCTCCCTGCCGCGCCCTGAGGCAAGGTAGAGCGCCATGGCGGCGATGTCGGGCTCGCCGGACAGGCCTTGGCCGCCGGGCACCAGGCCCAGCTCCGGCGCAATCGCGTTGAAGCGGACAGCGCGGCCGGCCCACTCCTCGGCCTGGGCGCGCGTCATGGCCGTCAGGCCCGCCTTGGCGACCGCAGCGAACGCCTGGGCCGGTCCCCTGGCCTTGCGGCCGAGCGTCGCGACGTTGAGGATCAGGCCTTCGTTCCAGACCATGCTCATGCGGTTGGCCGCGATCTTGGAAATCAGGAACGGCAGGGTCAGTTGCATGGCAACCTGCCGCTCCACGTCCGCCAGCGTGGCAATCGGATTGACCCCCTGCATTTCCAGCGGCACCAGGTTGATCACCACGTCGAGGCCGCCATAGGCCTTCATCGCCGTCTTGGCGAACTGCACGGCGTCGTCGGCTTCGCCACCGATGGGCCCATACACCTTGGCTTCCAGCGCGTCGGGCGCGACAATCTCGGCCACCGTTTCCATCGCCTCGCTCGCCTCGGCGAACTGCAGGACGAGCCGGCCCCTATGCTCGGCGAAGGCGCGCGCGATGTCGACCCCGCAGCTGCTGGTAAGCCCGGTCACAAGCACACGTTTTCCGGCAAGCTCGGGGTAGGCGGGAACCGACAGGGCTCCCTCGATGACACTCATTAACATTGGGGACTTCCTCCTCGACGCAGCCACTTCGGCGTGTGCGGTGCGCTCCTCCGCATCTCGTTCCGATTCGGCTAACAACACCTAAACGCCCCCCACCATGCCGGCCCGATTCGGGTGGCCGTGTGCCGGAATCCGTACGAACCCCCGACATTGGTGTGTCCGTTCGGCGGCAATGAAACTTTTCCACAGCGGACCATGCTGCGTCACCTTGCGCGCCGCAAGGCAGCCCGCCATGCGCGGGCCGCGCTTGGTGCGGTGGGCCGCGGCTGCTAGAACAACAGTAAATGTTTTCTTGCTCTAGCGTTCCCGGAGACAACCATGGCCCCGCTCGACCTCAGCCCTAACGAACTCGAGCCCTACTGGGTACCGTTCACGCCCAACCGTTCGTTCAAGAAGCGGCCGCGCCTGTTCGCCGGCGCCAAGGGCATGCACTACTTCAAGCCGGACGGCACCAAGGTGATCGACGCCACGTCCGGTCTCTTTTGCGTCAACGCCGGCCATTGCCGCGAGCCGATCGTCAAGGCGATCCAGGAGCAGGCAGCCAAGCTCGACTATTCGCCGGCCTTCCAGTACGGCCACCCCAAGGTGTTCGAGCTGGCGTCGCGGCTCTCGCTGCTGGCGCCCGGCGACCTCGACTACGCCTTCTTCTCCAATTCCGGCTCTGAAGCGGTCGACACCGCGCTGAAAATTGCGCTCGCCTACCACAAGGCCAAAGGCGAAGGCGCGCGCACGCGCTTCATCGGTCGCGAACGCGGCTATCACGGCATCGGCTTCGGCGGCATCTCGGTCGGCGGCATGGTCGCCAACCGCAAGCAGTTCGGCAACATGCTGACGGGCGTGGACCACCTGCAGGCCACCTACAATCGCGCCGAGCAAGCCTTCACGAAGGGCGAGCCGGCATGGGGCGCGCATCTCGCCGACGAGCTCACCCGCCTCATCAACCTGCACGACGCTTCCACCATCGCCGCCGTCATCGTCGAACCGGTGGCAGGCTCGACCGGCATCCTGCCGCCGCCCAAGGGCTACCTGAAGAAACTACGCGAGATCACGGCGCAGCACGGCATCCTGCTGATCTTCGACGAGGTCATCACCGGCTTCGGACGGCTCGGCCACTGCTTCGCCTCCGAGCGTTATGACGTCACCCCCGACATGATCACGTTTGCCAAGGGCGTCACCAACGCGGCGGTGCCTATGGCTGGCGTGATGGCATCAAAGGGGATCTACGACGCGTTCATGAGCGGCCCCGAGCACATGGTGGAGTTGTTCCACGGCTACACCTACTCGGGCCATCCGCTGGCCGCTGCCGCGGGCCTCGCCACCCTCGACGTCTATAAGGACGAGGGCCTGTTCGAGCGCGCCCAGAAACTGGAGCCCGTGTTCGCCGAGGCCATGATGAGCCTCAAGGGCGAGCCCAACGTGGAGGACATCCGCACCGTCGGCCTGCTCGCCGGCATCGATCTCGCTCCCATGCAGGGCAAGCCCGGCCTGCGCGGTCACGAGGCGACCGAACGCATGTATCACGACATCAACATCTACGTGCGCGTCGCCATGGATACGCTGGTCGCCTCGCCGCCGCTGATCGCGACGGAGAGCGACATCGGGGAGATCCGCGATGGGATCGCCAAGGTGCTGAGGGCGGTGGCTTAGGCCTCGACCAGCCCGAGCAGCGGAGCAAGAGCTGGAAACACGTAGTCCGGCTTGGGCACAGAGGGGTGCAATTGCACCCCTCTCCGATTGATCCACGCAATTGTCAGGCCGAGCGGCTTGCCGCCGACCATGTCGGTGAATTGCGACTGGCCCGAATGCAGGATGTCCGCAAGATCGCAGCCGGCGTTGCCGATGAGGTAACGAAACAAGGCGCCATCCGGCTTGTAGCCCTTCGCCCGCTCGGCCGTGCACGCGGGGTCGAAGGTACGCTTCAGAGGCGTCAGCGCCAGCAGGTCGTCATCGATGTTGGAGACCACGGCGAGCCGATAGCGAGCGGCGAGGCGGTCGAGCGTTGGCGTCACATCGGGAAACAGAGTGAAGCCGGGGAAGGCATCGAAGTAGCGCTGGATCAGCTTCGGTGAGGCGCGGACGGAGAAATGATCCAGTGTTTCAGAGAGCGACAGCTCGCAGATATCGCGATAGCGGCGATAAGGCTCCCAGTAGTGGGCGATGTTGCGCTCCTCCCAGTGCTCCCAGAACGCCTTGACGTCGACATGTGTTGCACCTGCGTCCGCCAGGATCGACTGGAACGCCGCGTAGGAGCCGGAGCGCACGTCGATCAGCGTTCCGAATACGTCGAACGACATGAGCTTCGGCACGAGCCGGCCGTCCTGCACTGCCACCATGTCAATCGTCTCCGCGCCGCCACAAGTTGCTGAGGCATGATTTCTCGCACTCGCCCGCTCGGCGCGGAAGGTGGCACCTTGCCATCTCCGTGGGCCACATCCCGGCAGGGATGCGCAAGCAAATGCGCGACCTGTCGACAACCGCGCGCGCAAACTTGACCCGGCCCCTGGGGCCGCCCCGATAAGAGGGCGGTCAACCAGCAGCGAGGTAAGTCGTGAGGTCTCCCGCCCAATTCCTGAACGCTTCCGAAGCCGCCAAGCAGATCGGCGTTTCCGCCAAGGCGCTTCGACTCTACGAGCGGCGTGGCCTGCTTGCCCCCGCGCGCACCGCGGCCGGATGGCGCGCCTACGGACCAAACGAGTTGGCACGTGCCGCCGAGATCGCAGTGTTGCGCGCACTGGGCCTCAGCCTCGGTGAGGTGGCACGCGTGCTCGCAGGCGATGCCAGTGGCCTAGAGCCGGCTCTTGCCGCGCACCAGGCCACACTCGAAAGCCGAATTCGACAGCTCGCGCAGTCTGTCGGGAAAGTCCGCCGCCTGCGCGCGGATCTCAGCAGCGGTCATGCCCCTCTCGCCGAGGAGGCGGTGCGCCTTTTGAAGCCAGCGCAAAATCTCAGCGTTGCGTTTGCGCTTCCCTGGCCGTGGGGCGGCGAATGGTTCGATCTGCGCGACATCCGACCTTTGAACTACATCACCGGCCCACTGGGCAGCGGCAAGACACGGTTGGCCAAGCGACTCGCCGAGACCCTGCCCGGCGCCTCCTTCCTCGGATTGGAACGGCTGGCAGAGCGGAGCGAGGCAACCCGAACTCGGCTGCACACCGATCCGGCCCTAAAGTTGCGGGTCGATCAGACCATCGCATGGCTCGTCGAGGATGGCGGCATGGTGTCAGAGGCTCTGTTAGCGCTGCTCGTTGGACTGGAATGCGAAGGTCCAACCATCCTGGTCATCGACATGCTGGAACAGGGCCTGGACAAGGCGACGCAGGAGGCCGTGATTGCTTACCTGCGCCACCGCCGGCCCGACGCTCGTCCGCTCTTCATTCTTACGCGCTCCAACGCGATCCTGGACTTGGACGCGGTTACGGCCGGCGAGGCGATCATTTATTGCCCAGCCAATCATAGCCCGCCGATCCTCGTCGCGCCCTATCGCGGCGCCACCGGGTACGAGGCGGTCTCAACGTGTCTGGCTTCGCCCGAAGTGCGGGCGCGGACCAACGGGGTCATCGCTTGGCGCCCCCAAGGCGCGGAATTCTCCCAAGCGTCCGGAAGACTGGACCCCTGATCGCCGAAGCACCTGAGGCAATTCATGAGGCGCGGCGGCGAGTGTCCAGCTTCATTCGCGTGAGCATCGCGATACGTTTCTGCAGCCACGCCACGTGCCGGTCGATCATCGTGTCGGTATCGACGCCGAACACGGCGAGGCGGCCGGTGTTGGCGGCGATCAGGAGGCCCACCATTTCGTTGAACAGGGCCACGGCCTCGATCTTCCGCTCGCGCGGGCGTACGCCCGCCGAGGCCAGGCCCGCCTCGAAGATCTGCATGACGCCCAGAAACCGCTCGTTGAGATCGCGATTGAGCTTGGCGTTGAGACCGCGCGGGCCGGCTCCTTCGAACAGATAGAGCCCGAGGCTCAGATCGCGCGGATGCGCGCGATAGAAAGCGACAAACGCCCGGTATGCCGCGGTGAGGGAAGCCACCGCATGTGCCTCAGCTCGCGCCGCGGCCGAAACTGCTTCATGCAACGCGGAGAGCGACCCGCTCAGCACGTCGGCGTAGATCTCCTCCTTGCTGGCGTAGTGGAAATAGATGGCGCCGGTGGTGTAGCCCGCCTGCAGGGCGATCTCCCGCACGGAAGCCGCCGACAATCCGCGCGCCAGGAACACGCGCTTTGCCGCCTCGCGGATCAGGTCGCGCTTCAAGGCGTTGACCGCGGTGTTGCGGCTCGCTCTTGCAGTGGCTGGCATTTCCAGAGCCCTTTCCGTTTCAACCCAGTGGTGAGCTTGTCGAACCACGGCACCCATGTGCCGCCGTCCTTCGACCCTTCGACAAGCTCAGGGCTCAGGACGAGGTCGAGCCTGCGGCTTGTTGGCTCCATGCAAGGGCGGCACACCTCCGGCCCTTGGGCCCATCAACTACCCCACTTGCACCGCAACTATAACAGAGTTATTAAAATATAACATCGTTATGCGAATGGAATTCCGGAGGAAACTGCAATGGCCGTCGTCGAGCGTGAAGTCAGCGAACGCATTGCCACCCTGCGCCTGAACCGTCCCGAGGCCAAGAACGCCATCAACAAGGAGGTGCACCTGGCGCTGTGCAAGGCCTGGGCGGAACTCGCCACCGACGATGGCGTCGATGTGGTGATCGTCACCGGCACGGGCGACGCCTTCTGCGCCGGCATGGACCTCAAGCCCTACGTCACCGAATATGTCGGCGCGACCCCGCAGATGCTGGCCGACTGGGCCAAGCTCGGCCTCGGCGGATTGACACGGGGGCACCATCGCTTCCCCAAGCCGGTGATCGCCGCCGTCAACGGCTGGGCGCTGGCGGGCGGGTTCGAGCTCGCCATGGCGGCCGACATCCGCATCGCCTCGGACCGGGCGAAGTTTGGCTCGTTCGAGGCCCGGCGGGGCTTCCACCACGGCGACGGCGGCATCGCGCGGCTGGTGAACTTCTGCGGCGTGGCCGTCGCCATGGAGATGCTGCTGACGGCCGAGCCCATCGATGCGGTGCGCGCGGAACGCATCAACCTCATCAGCAAGGTGGTGCCGCATGACACGCTGATGGACGAGGCGCGCAGAACGGCGAAATTCATCCTGCGCAACGACCAGCCGTCGGTGCGCTCGGCCAAGCAGATCGTGCTCGACATGATCGGCCGCAACCTCGACGACCAGCTGTATCGCGAGTGCCTTGCTGCCTACACGCTGATGGCCGACAACCCCGCGGTGCCCGAGCGCCTCAAAAAGTTCTACGACAAGAACGACCGCGGCCGGCATGGCGCCAACGAGACGCCGCTCTAGCCGTACGGGACAGGCTCTTGGCAGAAGCGCCGCATATCACGGCCGAGCAGTTCAACGCGCTGATGCGCGCGCAGATCCCGCTTGCGGCGTTCCTCGGCATCACCGCGCTGGAGGTCGGCGCCGGCTCGTGTGCCTCGTCACGGCCAACTATGCGCTGCCGTAAGCCTGCGTACGCGCCACGCACCACACGCTCAGCAAGCGCCGTCGCGCCTCTTGCCCACGCGGCTGCTGCGCCGGACGCAGTCGTTGGCGTAGGTCTTGCCGTCACAGCCGCACACGGGCAGGTAGATCATGGCGCACACGGCCGGCACCTCCACGCATGCTCCCTGCCGATGGCGGGTCGTGCATTGGCCGGGCCGAGGCTCACACCACAGCCCATGGCCGCAGCGTGCTTGCGCGGTGCCGCCGCAGCGGTGACCCTGACCGGCAGCCTCTGCCATTGTCGCGCCGAGAATCACTGCCACTACTGCGAGTAGCGGAAACAGGAACTGCTTGATGTTCATGGCCTCTTCCATTCTGAACAACCGGCCCGACCACCCCAGTCATGCCATCGGCCCGAGATGCCGTCTCCAAAAATCGTGATGGGTGAAAACTGGTGATAGCTGCGCTGCGACGGTTGCCTGTGCAGCGTCCCTGCAGACAAGCTATCCCAGCGATTCGAAACGAAGTTTTCAGTGGGTCTGTTGCATGACACGACAGTTGGCCAAGCCCCAACCCCTGCTCGCGCGCTTCGGCGACGCGTTCGTCATCCTCTCTGTGACGCTGCTGTCGCTCGCATCCGGCGCCTGGCTGATCAGCAGCTTTGGCCTGGAACTCACCTCGGCGATGCTGGCGTCGCTCGCCATTTACGGCATCCTGCTGTTGCTGCACCTGCTCGTGCGGCGGTCGTTCGCCGACACCGAGGACGACGACGACGAATTGCTCTACGGCGATTCCCACTGGCAAACGGCTCCGGCCGCCGAGCGATTTGAAACGGCGCTGGCTCGAAGCGCGCTCAATGCTCCTCCGCGCGCAATGGCTCCCGGCGCTGAGCCGCCGCCGCACCGTTCGCAACCGGGAATCTGGCCCGAACCGCTGCCGATGCCGGCCGGCATGGATTCGGGTGCGGATGAGGCGGCACCTGCGCCCGATCCTTTCACGTTCCGCCCCTCGCGCAGTCCCTATTTCGCCGATGACTCCGATCTCGATCCGTACGCGCTCGGCGAGGGTCCCGGCAGAGCGCGCGAGTCCGATGAGCCGGCTTTGCCGGCCGAGCTGCCTGAGATGGATGTCGAGCACATCCAGGAACTCATCAAGAAGCTGGCTGACGAGCTCAACGGCGGTCCCCCTACCCATGACGCCGAATGCCGCTGTGATGCCCGACAACGAAGCGGATGCCATGATCGGGCGCTCGGTCGCAGCGCTGGAAACGACCGCCCGCACGATGCGCGGCGATTCCACCGGCCAACCTCTCGCCGCCGGTATCGGAGCGCGCGCGCCAGGACACGGCGCATTGCCGCCCCCCTGGCGGCCGGCTGCAGCCAATCCCGGCCGGCCGGGTGCGCCGCCGTTGCTCGATCCTCAGCTCGCAGGCATCGCCGAGGCGGTTGCAGCCGAGCGGATGGAGGTTCTGCTGGAGCCCATTCAGGGTCTCTCGGAAGGCCGGGCGCGCCACTACGAGGTCAGCATCCGCCTGCGCACCGCCGACGGCGCCGTACTCGGTCAAGACATCATCTCGCGATTGGCGCATGGTTCGGGCCTGATGCCCCGCATCGACGCTGCTCGGATGATGCGCGCAGCACGCGTGGCGCGACGTCTGAGTGAGCGCGGCGTTCAGGCTTCCGTACTGACGGGAGCGGCAGGAGAATCGTTGACGGACGACGAATTTCTCGACGCCGCGGCGCTGCAGCCCGGCACCGACGGGCGCATCCGCCTAGTCCTGTCGTTCGCGCAGAGCGATGTGCTGACCTTCACCCCCGTGCACTCCGAAGCGCTCGGCAGCATGGCTGCCAGCGGGTTCGGATTCGCGCTCGAGGACGTGACCCACCTCGAGATGGATTTCGGGGGGCTGAAGGCCATGGGCTTCGAGTTCGTGAAGCTCGATGCACAGGTCTTCCTGGAAGGCCTGCAGGCCCCGAGCGGACGCGTTCCCGCCTCAGACATCTGCCGCTATCTGTCGGAATTCGGTCTCGCAGTCATCGTTGGAGGCATCCAGGACGAGTGGCTGCAGGCCCGCATCCTTGGCTTCGGCGTGCTGCTGGGCAAAGGCACCCTGTTCGGCGGGCCAAAGCTCGTGAAGGCCGAGGTCGTCTCGGACCGGGGATCAGCCGCCGCTTGATCACCGCACCAGGGCCCGCTAGGTGAGGCTGATGAACCCAGCCTCGCCGATCCTTTCCTCCATCGCCCCGCTCGCCGACACCAGCGAAGCCTGGATCGTCGACATCTGGGGCGTCATGCACAACGGCGCGCGCGCCCACGCTGCGGCCGGCGACGCGTGCCGGCGCTTCCGCGCCCGTGGCGGCATTGTCGTACTGCTGTCGAACGCGCCGCGCCCTTTTTCGGCGGTCATTCCACACATGACGTCGCTGGGTGTCGACCCCGATGCCTACGACACCGGTGTCACTTCCGGAGACGCCACCCGCGAGATGATCGCCGACTGGCAAGGCCGGCCTCTCCTGCACATCGGGCCGGAGCGCGATCGCGGCCTGTTCGAAGGCTACGAGGTGCGTTTCTCTGCGCCTGAGGCCGCCGAGGTGGTCATCTGCTCGGGGCTTTACGACGACTCGACGGAAACGCCCGCCGACTATGCCGGCCTGTTCGAGGGACTGCTCGCGCGCCAGGTTCCGATGATCTGCGCCAACCCTGACATCATGGTCGAGCGCGGCGAAGAACTTCATCTACTGCGCGGGCGCGCTCGCCGCCGACTACGAAGCGAAGGGCGGCAAGGTCACCTACGCCGGCAAGCCCCACGTCCCCATCTACGACCGCACGCTGCGCGAGATCGCCCGCCTCAAGGGCCGGCCCGTTGCCAAGGAGAACATTCTTTGCATCGGCGACGGCGTCGAGACCGACCTGAAGGGTGCCCACAATGCCGGCTTCCGCTCGGTCTTCATCGCCAGCCCGATCTTCCTGCCCGAAGGCCTGAGCGCGCCCGCGCTGACAAAGCTGTTCGCCGATCGCCCCTTCTCGCCCATCGCTGCGTTGCCGGCCCTGGCGTGGTAGCGGCGCTTACGGCCGCAGCGTCAGAAGCATCGCACAGGTCGCCGCACAGACAGCGACGCCGAGCAGACCCATCACGACGCGCTTGATGGCCAAGCCGCGCTGCTTTGTCGTTTCCAACCTGTCGAGCAGCGCATCCTGCTCGCGCTCGCTCATTTTCTCCCACTCATCGAACGCTGGAAACGACGGTGCCGGCTGCGTCATGGCAATCTCTTCGTGTTTTTTGAAATGCGTCGGCGGTACACGCGGATCGCATTGGCCGAATCGCTTGATTGTACCTTGCCGGCCACGCGAATCCTTGCATGGCAAAGTCTACCCCGCCGTCGCGGCAGCTGAAACAAAGCAAGGACTGGCTAAACCGGACCCAGCGAGAGCAGATCGGCGCCTTACACCGTCAGCACGATCTTGCCGATGTGCTGGCTGGTCTCCAGCCGGCGGTGCGCGTCTGCGGCCTGGGCGAGCGGGAAGGTGGAATCCATCACCACCTTGATCTTGCCCGCACCGAACAGCGGCCAGACTTTCTCTTCCAGGGCACGGGCAAAACCCGCCTTCACCTCGCGCGTGCGCGGCCGCAGGGTCGAGCCCGTCAGGGTCACGCGCTTGACCATCAGCCGCGAAATATTGAACTTCACGTCGGCGCCGCCCAGCGTCGCGATCTGCACGATCCGCGCATCGTCAGCCGCGGCGATGATATTCTTGTCCGTATAGTCGCCGCCGACCATGTCGAGCGTGACGTTGACGCCCTTGCCGCCGGTTGCGTCCTTGCACACCGCCACAAAATCTTCCGTCTTGTAGTTGATGGCCCGGTCCGCGCCGAGATCCAGGCACGCCTTGCACTTGTCGGCAGACCCGGCCGTCGCCAGCACCTTCGCGCCGAACGCCTTGGCCAGCTGGATCGCTGTGGTGCCGATGCCGCTGCTGCCGCCATGCACCAGGAACCATTCGCCGGATTGAAGCTTCCCGCGCTCGAACACGTTGTTCCACACGGTGAAGAAAGTCTCCGGCACGGCCCCCGCGTGGATCATGTCGAGGCCTTGAGGAATGGGCAGCGCCGCCGTTTCCTCGGCGATGCAGTACTGCGCGTAGCCGCCGCCGTTGACCAGCGCGCACACTTTGTCGCCCACGCGCCAGCGCGTGACATCCGCGCCGGTCTCCGCCACCTCGCCGGCGATTTCCAGACCCGGCAGCGTCGAGTGTCCCGGCGGCGGCGGATAGGCGCCGATGCGCTGCTGCACGTCCGGCCGATTGACGCCTGCCGCCGCCACCTTGACCAGAACCTGGCCCGCGCCCGGTTTCGGCGTGGGCATCTCGACCGGCTTCAGAACCTCCGGTCCGCCCGGCGTCGAAATGGCAACGGCGGTCATCGTCTGCGGCGTGCTTGCCATGTCGTACTCCTGAACGCGGTGAGAAATATCCTGCGCGTCTCACATGCCCGAGGCCAGCGATTGAGACAAGGGGCAAGTCGTGCCAAACTCATCCGTGAGTAAGGTGCCCGATCGGGAGCAGATCATGGATTGGGATGAACAGAAACCGCGACCGGCTAAGGCGATCACCTTGGGCGAAGATTTGCGAACCCTGTCCGTCTCCGAACTCGAGGAGCGCCTCGTGGAACTCGGGCGCGAGATCCGATCGCGTGCGCGGGGAGATCCAGGCCAAGAAGGCGCACGAGGCCGCGGCTGCCGCTGTCTTCAAGACCTGAGGCCGCGCGCCCATCCATCCCCGCCGGGCACCAAGGCGCATCGCCACATTCTGATATGGCGATTTACTGTTCCTTATCCATTCCAGGCCAGTATCGGCATCTATCCAGCCATCTGGATTCGAGTGGCCTTGCCCACTCTGTTTGACGCCTCCCTGTTAACTTTTGAGCCGCCCGCGAGGCGGCTCTTTTTTTTACGCCCCCGCGCTTGTTAATCATCTCGTTCGGCCCCGTAGCAGGCGGCTTCGGCCGGGTCGGCGGCCACTTATCCCCGGGGGGTCTGGGGTGTGTTCAAATAGGGCCTGGCAATGGAAAACAGCCCCGAGAGCCCGCCTGCATGGACACCACCAGCAACCTCCAACTCCCCTTCATCATGGCCGCCCAGGCTCAGAAACATGTCACGCACAACGAGGCGCTGCGTGCCCTCGATGCCGTCGTCCAGCTCATGGTGCTCGACAAAGACCTAAGCTCGCCGCCAGGCTCCCCCGCCGAAGGCGCGCGCTACATCGTGGCCGCAAGTCCAACGGGCGCATGGTCCGGCCAGGCGGGAAAAGTCGCCGCCTACCAGGACGGGGCCTGGGCGTTCTATGCCCCGCGTGGAAGGCTGGCTGGCCTGGGCCGCCGATGAGGATGCGCTCTATGTGTGGACCGGCTCCGCGTGGACCGCATTTGCCGGCGGTGGGGGAGGCGGTACGCTCGACAACGTCGTCGAAGACACCACCCCTCAACTCGGCGGCGACCTCGATGCCAACGGCCATAACATCGGCTTCGATAACGGCACTGGAGTCACCGATGACGCCGGCAACGAGCAGGTCACATTTCACAAGACGGCGAGCGCCGTAAATCAGATCGGCATCACCAACGCCGCGACTGGCAGCGCGCCGCAAATCGCCGCCGAGGGCGCCGATACCAACATCGACCTCACGCTTGCCGGCAAAGGCTCAGGCCACCCCAAGGCAGCGCTGTTCGGCGTCAACGCCACGGCGGACGCAACCACGAAATTCGTCATCGCCGCAGCCGCCAGCCTGTTCAACCATGCCGGCAACGGCCATCAGCACAAGATCAACAAGAACGCGGCCGGCGATACCGCAAGCCTGCTGTTTCAAACCGGCCGCCTCGGGCCGCGCGGAGATGGGGACCAGCTGGCGACGACAACTTCCATTTCAAGGTCAGCGCAGACGGCTCGACCTGGAAGGAAGCCATCGTCATCGACCGCACCACGGGTGCGGCATCGTTTCCGCTGACGCCGAGGCGCGAGATCCTGACAGCCAATCGCACCTACTATGTGCGCGCCGACGGCAGCGACAGCAACGATGGCCTGGCGAACACGAGCGGCGGCGCCTTCCTGACCATCCAGAAGGCCATCGACATCGTCGGCGGCCTGGACGTGTCGATCTACAACGTGACGATCTCGGTGCAGGCCGGTACCTATACCGGTGCGAACACGATCAAGAATTTTGTCGGTGCCGGCCGCTGCACGATCGAGGGCGTCGGCAACACTACGATCGTCAATCCGACGGCGGCTTCCTGTTTCTCGCTGGATGGCATCAAGAGCCTGTGGACCGTCAAGAACCTGAAGGTTCAGACCACGACCTCCGGCAACGGCTTTTCTCTTATTCTGGGGTCGGGCCTGACGATCGCCGGCGTGGAGTTCGGTGCCTGCCCGAGCAGCATTCATATCTATGCGGGCCAGCAGTGCATCGTGTTCATGACCGGCAACTACACGATCAGCGGCGCCGCCGGCTATCACTACTACGCGGAAGTCGGCGGAGTCATTTATGTTCCGGGCGGCATCACCACGACGGTCTCTGGCACGCCCGCCTTCACGACGTTTGCCAACGCGGTCAATCTCGGCACCATCCGCTCCACGTCGCAGACGTTCAGCGGATCGGCCACGGGCACACGCTGCTCGGTCACCGTCAACGCGATTATCATCGGTACGGGCACGGCGGCGAATGGCACCTACTTCCCCGGCAACGTAGCCGGCAGCTCAGCAACCGGCGGCCAGTTCACCTGACGCCCCGACCGCGTGAAATCGACGGTGCACGCAATGGCCGGAGTTGGGTCAAGCAGGACTCTTCGCCCGCGCGTTCCTCTATAGTGACGCGCAGTCGCAAAACCGGCGAATTCTCAGGCAATACGCAGGTCCAAGCCCACCAACGGAAACAAGCATGAAAGGTCCCGCGCCTTACGGTTCCCCGGAGAACCACGCTCCTGCAGGTGGGCCGCAACGCCGCGTCGTGAGCCTGATCGCCAGCGCCACCGAGATCGTGTGCGCGCTGGGCGGTCGCGACTGGCTGGTCGGACGCAGCCACGAGTGCGACTTCCCGGCAGACGTCGCAGCGCTACCCCAGCTCACCGCGCCGAAATTCAAGGTCGAAGGCTCCAGTGCGGAGATCGACCGCCGCGTGCAGGCGATCGTGCGCGATGGCCTCTCGGTCTATCGCGTCGACGGCGACGCCCTGAAAGCACTGGCGCCCGATGTGATCGTCACCCAGGATCATTGCGAGGTCTGCGCGGTGAGCCTGAGCGATGTGGAGGCTGCCACCTGCACCTGGACCGGCCAGCCGGTCCACATCGTTTCGCTCAAGCCCGACTCCACCGCAGACACCTACGCCGACATCCGCCGGGTTGCCGATGCGCTCGGCTGCGCGGCGGCGGGCGAGGACCTGGTCGGTCGGATGCAGCAGCGCATCGAAGCCGTGCGCGCGCAGGTCGCGGGCCGGCCACGTCCGCGCGTCGCCTTCATCGAATGGGTCGAGCCGTTGATGGCTGGCGGCAACTGGATGCCCGAGCTGATCGAAGCCGCCGGCGGCCACAATCTCTTCGGCGAGGCCGGCAAACATTCCGATTGGATGCAGTGGGACGCTCTGGCCGCCGCCGACCCCGACGTGATCATCGTCGCGCCTTGCGGCTATGGGCTCGAGCGGTGCCTGGAGGAACTACCGCTGCTCGAAGCCAAGCCCGGCTGGGTGCGCCTGCAGGCCGTTCGCAACGGCCGCGTCTACTTCGCCGACGGCAACGCCTACTTCAACCGCCCCGGCCCGCGTCTCGCCGACAGCGCCGAAATGCTGGCCGAGATGATTCATCCTGAGCGTGCGGCGGCGCGCTTCGAAGGAACGGCCTGGGTGCGATCTCAGGCCGCGTCGGCGCCGTAGTACAGCATCGACACGTGCTCGGCCTCGGCGAAGAACAGCCAGCGCTCGGTGACAATGCCTGCCGCCATCGAGAGCGTCGCCAGCACTGCGCCGCCAATGGAGAACGCCACGCTTGCACCGGTGGTCAGCAGCAGCAAGGCGATAGGCAATCCGAAGCCGAGCAGCAGCGCAAGATTGCGCAGCTTCACCGCGTGCTTGCGGGCGACGCGATAGCCCATCTCGCGCATCACGAAGTTGGGCTGCGTGTGCGGCGGCTCCAACGGCCGCACCTTGCCGAGGTGGCCGAGCCCCAAGGCGGCTTCGGCGGTGTATTCGCGCGGCTCGCCGTCGATGCGCATCCAGTACGCCCATTTCATTCCGGCAGCGATGGCGAGGGACACGCCGGCAAGCCAATCGGCCCACGTGTCACCCATATCGAGCGCGCGCAGCAGCAGATTGAACAGCACGGCGCCGCTCGCAAGCCCCAGCGCGATGTAGATCGGCGCGGTGAGCGGCTGATACCACTGCCGGATCGTGCGCAGCGACGCGTAGATCATGCCGGTCGTGTAGAGCGTGCCGAGCGCGCCGAGCACGGCCAGCACGGCCGCCACCTCGAACAGGCCGTCGATGGTTTCAAGCAACACCCATCCGATCGCCGTCAATCCCGCCGGCACATAGGTCGCCACCGCCATCACGCCCTCGCGCGACAGCCACGAAGTGCGCCATTGCGAGAACGCGCGCCACGCGCGCTCGGGCCGGCCGAGATGCGCCGTCGAAGACAGCAGACCGGCAGTGATCAGCGCGAAAGCGAGACCGAAGCCGGCGATGCCAAGCCAGCGCTCCGTCGGGACAAGCCCAAACAGGCCGCAGAGGCAAAGCCACACGAGCAGGCCGTAGCCCGCGCCCGATGCCGTCGTAAACAGGATGACCGAATAGGCTGGATGCATGGTGGTTGTGTCAGGGCGACAGCATGCGGTCGACCCACGCGAACAGGCGCTCCGCTGAGCCTCCTGTTGCCGCGCCGGTGCTCACAGCACCCGCCTGCTCGCTCTTGTGCCCGTCGCGCCGCTTGCGCGGCGGCAGATACTTGTTGACCGGCTTGTAGCCGAACTCCGGCAGCAGATCGAAGCCGCCGCGCTCCGCCACCAGCTGCGACACGGCACTCTCGGGGTCGCCCAGGTCGCCGAAGTGGCGCGCGCCCGTGGGGCAGGCGCGGACGCAGGCCGGAACGCGATCCTCCGGGGCAAAGGTTTCGTTGTAGATGCGGTCGACGCACAGCGTGCATTTCTTCATGACGCCGTCGTCGTAGTCATATTCGCGCGCGCCATAGGGACAGGCCCAGGAGCACAGCTTGCAGCCGATGCAGGTATCGGGATCGACCAGCACGATGCCGTCCTCGGCGCGCTTGTAGGAGGCGCCGGTCGGGCAGACGGTGACGCAGGCCGGCGTCTCGCAATGCAGGCACGAGCGCGGGAAATGCACGGTCTGGCTCGCCGCGCCATCGCCAACCTCGAAGCCATGCACGCGGTTGAGCCAGGCGCCGTGCGGATCGGCCCCGTAGGGATCCTGATCCGTGAGCGGCGCGGAATAGCCGCCGTTGTTCCATTCCTTGCAGCTCGTCGCGCACGCCTGGCAGCCGACGCAGGTGTCGAGATCGATCACCAGCCCGAGCTTCTTCGCCGTCGTTTGCGGAAGCGCGGTCATTGCCCAGCCCCATTGACAGCAACCCGGATGGGGCAGCGGTTCGAAGCGTGGCGACGTCTCGGCCGGCTCATGCGCGCCGGCCTTTTCGATCCTCACCTTGAGATCGTACCAGGCGGCCTGCCCCGTCACCGGATCGCTGTTGGAAAAGCGATAGCCGCCGGCCTGCTCGGGCAGCAGCTCGGCAATCAGGTGATTGAGGAGAAATCCGCGCGTCGCTTCCGGCGCATCGGCATCGAGACCCCAAGCCCCCGCCCGCTTGCCGATCGCGTTCCAGGTCCACACCGTATCGGCGTTGACGCCTTCCATCAGTTTCACCTGCGCCCTCACGCGGCCGATGCGGCTGGTGATCCACACCCAGTCGTCGTCCGCGATACCCTGCTTCAGCGCGCGTGCTCGGTTCATATAGAGCCGGTTGTGCCCGTGGATCTGGCGCAGCCAGGAATTCTGCGATCCCCAGCTGTGATACATGGCCATCGGCCGCTGCGTGATCGCATGCAGCGGAAACTCCCCTTGGCCGGTGTCCTGCTCGAACGGCGGATACCAGAACGGGAGCGGATCGAAGTAGGTTTCGATGCGCTGGCGATGCTGGTCGGGCGGCTGCACTGCGCCGTGCCCCTGGGCCGCCAGCCGCATCTTCTGCATCGGCTCGCTGTAGAGCTGGAAAATCACGGGCGTGGGCGTGAGGCGGAAGCCCTTGTCCAGCGCCCACTCGATGTAGTCGCGGTTCACATGCTTGAAGTAGCGCATGTGCTCCGGCAGATGATGGATGTGGAAGCTGCCGTCGGCGATGTACTGCTCGAGCTGCCGCGGATTGGGCGCGCCGCGCCCGAAGTCGCCGCCGTTCAAGCCGCGATGTCCCGCCAGCGGACCGATGCCGGGTCGCCGCTCGTGGTTGACGATATAGTCCGGATAGCCGCCCGGGAATTTCGCTGATCCATCGTCCTTCGTCATGCCCGGCAAACCCAGACGTACGCCCAGGTCGATCAGCACATCCTGGAACGGCCGCACGTTGCGATCGGGCGCAACGACAGGGTGGCGGATGGCATCGGCCGGGCCGTCCGGCTCCGAGATGGGGCGGTCGAGCAGCGAGATGCAATCCCAGCGCTCCAGATAGGTCGTATCCGGCAGCACGAGATCGGCGTAGGCCACCATCTCCGACGCGTAGGCGTCCGAATAGATGACCTTCGGGATCTTGTATTCACCCGTGGCCGCGTCCTTCTCGGTCAGGTGATCGAGCGTTGCCTGCACGTTCATGGCCGAGTTCCAGCCCATGTTGGCCATGTACATGAACAGGACATCGATCGGATAAGGATCACCCCGCGCCGCGTTGGCGATCACCGTGTGCATGAGGCCGTGCGCGGACAACGGCGCATCCCAGCTGAACGCTTTGTCGATGCGCTGGGGATTGCCCGCGGCGTCGACGAGCAGGTCTTCCGGCCCGGTCGGGAAACCGAGTTGCGGCCCCGGCAGCGCCTTCATCGGCTGCACGTCACCGGGCTTGCCGCGCGGCTTCAGGAACGGCGGCGCTAGCTTCGGATAGGGCGGCTTGTAGCGGAAGCCGCCGGGGCAATCGATGGCGCCCAGCAGGATCTGGACGAAATGCAGGATGCGGCAGGTGTTGAAGCCATTGGAATGAGCGGAGATGCCGCGCATGGCGTGCATTCCCACCGGCCGGCCGACCATCTTCTCATGCCGGCGGCCGAACCAGTCGGTCCAGGGAATATCGAGCGTCACCTGCTCCTGGAACGCCGCATGCGCCAGCTCGGCCGCGATCCGGCGAATGGTCGCCGCTGAAATTCCCGTCTCCTGCTCCGCCCGCTCGGGCGAATACTCGGCCGAGATGAAGCGTTCCGCCATGAGCTGAAAGACAGGAACGGCCTCGCGGTTATCGGCGAGACGGACGCTACCCGACAGCGCCAGGCCTTCATTCTTGCCAAGGGCGCTCACCAGCTTACCGGACGCCTTGTCGAAGCCGAGCGGATTGCCGGCGTCGTCGCGGGCGAACAGACCGTCGTCTTCCGCGCCGGGATTCCTGATCACCAGCCATGGCGAATTGGTGTAGCGCGCCAGGTAGTCGAGATCGATCTTCTGGGTTTGCAGAAGCTCGTGCACCAGTGCCGCAGCGAACAGCCCGTCGGTGCCGGGCTTGATGCCGATCCACTCGTCGGCAATGGCGTTGTAGCCCGTGCGCACCGGGTTGACGGCAACGATCTTCACGCCCCGCTTCTTGAGCTTGCCGAGACCGATCTTGATCGGGTTGGAGGCATGGTCCTCGGCCACGCCGAACAGCATGAAATAGCGCGTATGATCCCAGTCGGTATCGCCGAACTCCCAGAACGAGCCGCCGAACGTGTAAAGGCCGGCCGCCGCCATGTTCACCGAGCAGAAGCCCCCGTGCGCCGCGTAGTTGGGTGTCCCGAACTGCATGGCCCACCAGCCGGTCAGCGACTGGCTCTGGTCGCGGCCGGTAAAGAACGCGAGCTTCCTGGGGTCCGTCTTGCGCACATCGCCCAGCCACTGCACGGCAAGCGCGGTCGCCTCATCCCACGAAATTTGCTTGAACTCGCCCGAGCCCCGGGGACCAACCCGCAGCAACGGCTCCCGCAGCCGCGCCGGCGAATAGTGCTGCATGATGCCGGCCGAACCCTTGCCGCACAGCACGCCCTTGTTCACCGGGTGATCGCGGTTGCCGTCGATGTAGCGGACCTTGCCGTCCTTCAGGTGCACCCGAATGCCGCAACGGCAGGCGCACATGTAACAGGTGGTGGTCTTGATTTCGTCGGCGGAAGGCTCCGACAGCGGCACTTCCGGTTCAGGCGAGGGGGACAGCATGAGCCTCTTGCTTCTTGGTCTTCATGGGCGCAAGACCGATCCTGCGCGTGGCTCCGCAGGCCTTCGGCCTATGCCCAAGCCTAAGCTCGTCAACACCTGGTGGCGCACCCCAAAGGCACACGGCCGAACCGAAAGCCGGAATGCTAGTTTAGTACCCGTCGCACGGCCAGCAGTTCCATGCTCTTGGACAGCCTTGGTGAAGTATTATCGACCGCATTGCAAGGTGAGGAAGGCGCTGCAGATGTCGCAACTAATGACCGGAACGAAAATTTCTTGTTATCCTCGCGCGTTGTCCTTTGGCCGGGTGCGCGAGTGCAGATTCTAGAACGCCTGCGAGACGCCTGGCGCGCACTGGCCGAACCCTGGCCCCTCCGGGCCTACCTGTTCGCGTTCGGCTGGAGCCTGCTCCTTCCGGGACTCCTTTTTGCCGCACTCGGCATTGTCGGTTTCGGATCGTCCGACCGCGCCGCGCAGAACCGCGCCGCGCTCGAGATCGCTCGCGCCGCGCGCAACGATCTCGACCGTCAGCTTGCCGGCATGATCACCACCTTGAGGGCCTTGGCCACATCGGAGGCCTTGGAGCAGGGTGATTTCGCGACCTTCCACCGGCAGGCTAAGCGTGCCCTGCTCGCGGGGGAAACCAACATTGTGGTTCGCGACCTGGGCAATCGGCAGATCCTGAATACCCGTGCGCCCTGGCAGACGGAGCTGCCGAGGAGCGGCGATCCCCCGCCTCCGCCCGATCTCGTCGAACGCGGCGAGCCCTGGGTCTCGGACCTGTTCCATAGGTGCTCTTGCCAATGCGCCGCTCTTTAGCGTCAACTTGCCCGTTGTGCTGGCCGACGGACGCAAGCTCGTCCTCAACATGTCGGCACCGACGGCCTCCCTCATGCCCATTCTGCGGCAATCGGGGCTGCCACCCTCTTGGGAAGCGGGGATCTCGGACCGCAGCAATCGCATCCTTGCCCGTTCTAAGGACCAGGATCGCTACGTCGGAAGCGCGCTGGCGCCTGAAACCCTGAAGAAAACGGCCGGCACCGAAGGCGTGTGGACCACGACGAATCTGGCAGGAGAACAGGTGCTGCGGGCGCATGCGACATCGCATCTCTCCGGCTGGACGGTCGCAGCATGGGTTCCAATTTCGGTGGTGCAAGCGCCCTACACCCGGTCCCTGCGTTACGTAGTTCTGGGCGGAGCCGGCCTGCTGGCTTTCTCGCTGTTCCTTGCAACTGCCTTCGGCCGCATGATGGCGCGCCCGATCCAGGAAATTTCCAAGGCCGCCGCCCGGCTGGGACGCGGCGAGAGCTTGCCGCCGGTCACATCATACCCGCTGAAGGAAGCCAATGCCGTCAGCGTCGCCCTGCACGACGCCGGCCAGCAGCTCGAGGAGCGCCGCGAAGCCTCTCTGCGCCAGGAAAAAGGCATACGAGAAGCCCATGAGCGTCTGACGCTGGCGCTCGATGTCTCCGGCCTCGGTACATGGGACAGGGACCTGGCCACCAACAAAATCGCCTGGTCCGAAGGCATGTACCGAATCTTCGGACGCAGCCGAGATCAATTCTCCGGCAGGCCCGATGAAATCCTGAGCTTCGTGCATCCCGACGACCGCGCGGCATTCCGCAAAGCGTTCGATGAGACCACACAGGGAAAATCCACCGGCTTCGACCAGGAGTTCCGCATCGTCAGACCCGACGGCGAGATCCGCTGGGTGCTCCGCCGCGCGCAGCTCATCCGCTCGGAGGACGGCCGGCCGGTCTCCATGCTGGGCGTTGCGCTCGACATGACGGAGCGCCGCGACAGGGAGGACCATATCGCCTTCCTGATGCGCGAGCTCGCCCACCGCTCCAAGAACCTTGTCGCAGTCATTCAGGCCATTGCGCACCAGACTGCCCGCCACAGCGACAACATATCCGACTTTACCGAACGGTTCAGTGCGCGCCTGGTCTCGCTGGCCCGAACCCACGATCTGCTGACCGGCAAGGACAGAAAGGGCGCGATGCTGGGAGACTTGGTGCACACCCAGATCGAGCCTTTCGTGGAAGGCGACGGAAAGCGCCTGAGCGTATCAGGCCCGCGCGTCGTCCTGGATGAGCCTGCCACGCAGAGTGTGGGCCTGGCACTGCATGAGTTGGCGACCAACGCGGCCAAGTACGGCGCACTGTCCGTGCCGCAAGGCCGGGTCACGATCGAATGGGAATTGGCCGGCGAGCCGGGCGAGGCTCGCCCGCTGCTGCTCAGGTGGCGCGAACGCAACGGCCCCAAGGTGCAGGAGCCGGCCCGCAAGGGATTCGGCCATATCGTCATGGAGCGCACGCTGGCGGACAGCCTGCAGGGCGACGTGAAATTGGATTTCGCGCCGAGCGGACTGCGGTGGGAGGCCGAAATTCCCGCCGACCGCTTCTATGTTGCTCGATGGTCCCGCCGCTGGCCCGGCGCAGAAACGCGCCCAGGTTGAAGATGCACCCGATAAGACCTTGAGCTGATGCTTCCTATGCTTGGAGCCGGGTTCGTCCAAGTCCGCTTTCCAAGTCGGCTTTGCAAACGGCCCGATCGATCCCTAGCATGGGCCTTGCGCTTGGCCTTGGGATCGCCCTATGCGCACCATCGTATTTGCCGTGGCGCTTTGTCTGCTCGGCTCCGGCATGGCTGCTGCCGATGAACCGCGCCCGATCGTGGACGCGCATATCCACTACAGCCATGACACCTGGTCCGTCGTGCCGCCGCCCGAAGCCATCAAGGTCCTGCGCCAGGCCGGCGTGAAAAAGGCCTTCGTCTCCAGCTCGAGCGACGACGGCACGCAGATGCTCCACAAGGCCGCGCCCGATCTCATCGTGCCGGTGCTGCGCCCCTATCGCCGGCGCGGTGAAATCGGCACCTGGGTGAGGGATCCGACCATCGTTCCGCACGTGGAAGCCAGGCTGAAAGCCAACACCTACGCCGGCATCGGCGAGTTCCACGTGTTCGGCGCGGACGCCGATCTGCCCGTGATGCGGCGGCTGGTGGAACTGGCCAAGGAGCGCAAGATCTTTCTGCACGCGCATTCGGATGCCGACGCGGTGGAGCGCATCTTCAAGCAGGATCCGGCCGCGCGCGTGCTGTGGGCGCACTCGGGCTTCGACCAGCCCGACAACGTGCGCGCCATGCTTGCCAAGCACAAAATGCTGTGGGCCGATCTGGCCTTCCGCAACGACTACGCGCACTGCGGGCAAGCTCGAGGCCTCGTGGCGGCAGCTCATGCTCGATTTCCCTGATCGCTTCATGGTGGGCACAGATACGCCCTCGCCGGAGCGCTGGTACTACGTGGTCGAGCACGCCAACTTCTCGCGCAAATGGCTGGCCGACCTGCCGGCCGACGTTGCCGACAACATCGCCTTCCGCAATGCGGAGCGGCTGGCGGCGTGGGCATTGGGACAATGAGCCATCTGGCGCAGTGCGCTTGCGGTGCTTGCGTTTGCTTGCCGGCGCATCCGCCCAGCCGGCCTCGGCGTGCCCCACGAGCGAGCAGGGCTTTCGCCGCCTTGCCTCGCCGGATGCAGAGGTGGCTTATCGCTGGGAGCCGGCCGAGCTGAAGATCGGACAGTTCTTTACCGCCGAGGTGGTGACCTGCGGCGCGCCGGGACAAGAGCCGGTGCGCGAGATCACGATCGACGCCACCATGCCGGCGCATGGCCATGGCATGAACTACCGGCCTGCCGCAACGCGCACGGCACCCGGCCACTATCGCTTCACGGGCCTGATGCTGCACATGCCCGGCACGTGGCGGGTCACGATCGACCTGCACCAGGGACGGCAAGCGCACGCGCCTTACGCATGAGGTGATCCTCAGGCCATGAGACTTGTCCTGCCGGGCGTGGCCGCCGCCCTGGTCGTGGCCGGCATGGCGCTCGCCGCAAGCTCCAAGCGGCCTGTAACCTTCAGTGCAGTCGAGCGCGCCGCCATCCTCGCCCAAGGTCCCTGGCCAGCGCCGCAACGCCCTGATCCCAGCAACCGCTATTCGGGCAATGCGGACGCGATTGCACTGGGCCGCCGGCTGTTCTTCGACACCCGCCTGTCCATCGAGGGCCGGCAGTCCTGCGCGACATGCCATGACCCGGCGAAATCGTTCGCCGACGGCAAGACGCGCAGCCTTGGCCGCGCCCTGGTCGACCGCAACGCCATCGCGCTCGCCAATCTCAGGCTCAATCGCTGGTTCGGGTGGGCCGGCGCTGCCGACAGTCTTTGGGCGCAAAGCATCCACCCGATCGTGGAGGAAAAAGAGCTGGGCCTCACCGCGCAACAATTGCGCGAGCGCATGGCATCGGAGCCGGCGTTGGCGGCAGCCTACGAACATCTCTTCCGCTCCGCCGTGGCGGACGATGATGCGGAGCGCGTGCTCGTCAATATCGCCAAGGCACTCGCCGCGTTCCAGGAGACGATTCGTGACGGCGCGCACGCCCTTCGACGACTTTCGCGATGCCCTCGAGCGAAGCGACACGCAAGCAGTGGCCCGCTATCCGCTCGCCGCGCAACGCGGTCTGCAGATCTTCGTCGGCAAGGGCAACTGCAGCGTCTGCCACTTCGGCCCCAACTTCACGAGCGGCGAGTTCGAGGATGTCGGCGTGCCGCACTTCGCCGAGAAAGGCCGCGTCGATCCGGGACGGTACGGCGGCATCGCCACAGCTGCAGGCGAGCCCTTTCAATCTGCTGGGTCGCTACAACGACGATGCCGAAGGCGCTGCCGGCGTGCCGACGCGCCATGTCGAGCAATTGCATCGCAACTGGGGCGAGTTCCGCGTGCCATCGCTGCGCAACGTGGCGCTCACCGCGCCCTACATGCACAACGGCAGCCTCGCGACGCTGAGGGATGTCGTGCGCCACTATTCGGAGCTGGACGAGGAGCGCCTGCATGGCTACGCGGGGATACGCGCTCATCCGCCCGCTGCGCCTCACGTCCCAAGAGAAGTCCGACCTGGTGGCCTTCCTCGAAACGCTGTCGGCCAGCATCACGGGCACACGAGTAGCCGCGCCGCATCCCCTCAAGGTTACAGCGCCACCGGCACTTTCACTTGCCTCCGGGGCAGGCCCTATAGCCGAACTTGTTGATCATGTCGCGGCCCGAAATGGTGTGGAACGCCGGGCTTTCCATGACGCGCTTGGCAGTGAGGTAGCTGCGCAGTTTGCCGTTGTAGGAATTGATCATGCGGCGCGTGCCGTCGGGCGTGGCGCCAGCATGAAACAGAAGTCGCGCGCTCGGCTCGACGCAAACGTTGCGCAACGACAGGAACATCGTGCAGGCGGACTGGCAATGACCGGTGATCCTGAACAGCTCGCCCGATCGCTTGTACTGCTCGACGTCGACCGCGAAATCCTTGGTCTTGCCGCCTTTGGACCAGGGCGTGGACGTTGCCGCCAAAACGGGTGTGGCAAGGCAAACGGCCGCCACGCTGAGCCAGACCAGATTTTTCAATCGCATGCAACGATCTCCACCGTTCGAGCTCAGTCTTCTTTCAGACTCGTGTCATCTCCCGGACACGAGCACGCAACCTTCACCTTAATGCAGCTTGACCACCGGTTCTGTGCGCCGGGTGATCACTCGTGCGACCGTGTCGAGCACCACCTTTGTCGGTCCATGCAGCGCAAGCTGGTGCATCTTGTAGAGCGACTTGTACATGAGCCCGGCGAACAGGCCCTCGATGAAGAGATTGCCGCCGATCAGCTTGCCCATCAGGTTGCCGACCGTGGAATAGTGGCCGAGCGATATGAGCGAGCCGAAATCACGGTAGTGCCAATCGCGCAGCGGCATGCCCGCGATACGCCGGGGCAGCTGCTTGGCCAGATGCGACGCCTGCTGGTGGGCTGCCTGGGCGCGCGGCGGCACCGACCCTTGGTGCCCCGGCCACGGGCATGCAGCGCAATCGCCGAAGGCAAAAATGGCGTCGTCCCGCGTGGTCTGCAGTGTCGGCCGGACGACGAGCTGATTGAGCGGATTGGTCTCGAGCCCGGCGATGTCCTTGAGCACGTCCGTCGCCTTGATGCCGGCGGCCCACACCACCAGCTCCGCCGGAATGGAGGTGCCGTTGGCCAGCGTCACGCCGTTCGGCGTCACCTCCATGACCCGCGCCGAGGTATGGACGTGCACCTTGAGGCCCTCGAGGAGTTTGGTGGCCGCCTCCGAGAGCCGCTCCGGCAGCGCCGGAAGAATGCGCGGCGCTGCCTCGATCAGGTTGATCTTGATGTCCTTGTCGGGATCGATGCGGTCGAGGCCGTAGGCCACCAGCTGGCGCGTCGTCTTGTGCAGCTCGGCAGCCAGCTCGGTCCCCGTCGCGCCGGCACCGATGATCGCCACCTGCAGCTGCTCGGGCCGCAGCGGCTCGCTTTGCGCGTGCGCGCGGATGCAGGCGTTGACGAGACGCGCGTGAAAGCGCTCGGCATCCTCGGCCGTCTCGAGCGCGATGGCATTCGATTTCACGCCGCGCGTGTTGAAATCGTTGGTCAGGCTGCCGACGGCGATGACGAGCGTATCGTAGCCGAATTCCTGGGGCGGCGTGACCTGCCGTCCTTCGTCATCGATGAAAGACGCCACCCGGACTAGGCGCCGGCCCCGGTCGATACCGATCAGCGCGCCGAGACGGAACGTGAAGCCGTGCCAGTAGGCTTGGGCCAGATAATCGATCTGGTGCACCCCCAGATCCATGCTGCCCGCGGCGATCTCGTGCAGCAGCGGCTTCCACAGATGGGTGCGGCGCCTGTCGATCAGCGTGATGTGGGCTTTCTTGCGTTTGCCCAGCTTGTTGCCGAGGCGCGTGACGAGCTCCAGCCCGCCGGCGCCCCCGCCGACCACCACGATGCGGTGCAGCCCCTCAACCACGCGCTACTGATCCAGCCAGACGTCGGCCAAATCCTGATTGGCAAAATGCGTCGGCGTGATCTTCCATCCCTTCATTTGCGGGACATGGGCAACGATGCGGCTGTACCAGATCACCGGCACGCTGTTGGCGCCGGATATGATCAGACGCTGCATCTCGGCGGCCAGCGCCGCACGCTGCGCCGGATCCGTGGCGCTGTTGAACCGGTCGTAGACCGCATCGAGTTCCGGATTTTGGTTGCGCGTCACATTGCGCGGCGACCGCTCCTTCGACAGGTAGGGCAGCAGCAGCGGCTTGGGATCGTCGCTGTCGGCGCAGAACGCATCGATCGCCACCTGATACTCGCCGTTGGCAATCGTGATTTTCTGCGGCGAGACGTCAAGCTGGAGATGGTCCACAGCGATGCCGATGCGACGCCACTGGTCGATCAGGTAAACGCCGACCGGCGTAAACGGATGGGAGACGTTGCGGTTCACCAGCTTGAACTTGAGATCGGACGCACCGGCCGCGGCGAGCAGGCGCTTGGCTTCCGCGCGCGATTTCTCAGCATCGCGCCCGAAACCCGGCAGCGCGGCCAGATCCTCGGGCTTGAGCGAGAGCGGCGAACCTGGCAGCAACGGACCACCCACAGGTTTCACGATGGTGGCCTTGGAGAGACCTTCGGATCCAGCCCAACGGTCGATGGCCATCGACAAGGCGAGGCGGATGCGATGGTCGTCGAAGGGCTTCGCCTCGGTATTGAACAGCAGATCGATCTTGCACACCCAAGGCAACTCCTGGACCACGATGCGATCCTTCAAACTGCTCAGCAGCTGAACACGTTCGCCCGGCGAGATCGAGCGGAACTCGGCCTGGATCTGGCCACCCTGCAAGGCATTCACCACAGCGGACGACTTGATGAAGACCGCCCGGAAGCCCTCCATATAGGGCTTGCCCTTGTCCCAGTAGCTATCGAAACGCTTGCCGATCCAATGCGAGCCCGGGCGGTGTTCCACGAATACGAACGGACCGCTCCCCATCACGTTCTTTGCCGGAAAATTGGCGTCCTTCTCCAGCCGGGCGGCGCTGTAGATGCAGTTGTAGGGCAGCGCAATGCTGTCGAGGATCGAGGCATCGACGGCCTTGAGCTTCATGACGACGGTTGTGGGGTCAGGCGCCTCGACGCTGGCGATGCCTTCGAACAGAGCCTGGCGAATGGAGATGATGCCGGCCGGAGGATTGCGGATGCGATCGAAGGTTGCCTTCACGTCCGTCGAGGTGAGCGGGGTGCCATCGTGGAAAACCACGTTCGGGCGAAGCTTGAAGGTGTACGTCAGCCCATCAGAAGAGACGGTCCAACTTTCGGCCAGGTCGGGTCGGAGCTCGGGGTATTTGTTCTGATCGACCTTCAGCAGCAACGAGTAATGCGGAGCCAGCGTGTGGATGGCGGCATACGTAGTCGTGGCGTGGCAATCATAGGTCGGCGCTTCGGCCGTGACGGCATAGGTCAGCGTTCCACCGCTCTTGGGCGTCTCGGCATGTGCGCCGGACGGCATCAGAGCCGCAACTGCAACACCCGCAATGAGCCTAAATGCGCCACGCACGGCCGTCTCCCTTGGTTGAACGCTCCAGTTTCGCAATAGAGGCCAGACCGCTCAGCGGGGGTCAAGCGTTTCGCGACACAGGCAGAGGGGCAATCGCTGCACCGTTGTCTGGCGGCGAGGGCCATGCGATCCCTGCTGCCTGCACCCGGAGCGGAACAAGGAGGCGCGCATGTACGCACGCGTAACATCTTTCAAGGTGGATCCTGCCCGCCTCGATGAGCTGCCTGCAAAGATCGAGAAGATGCAACCCCTGGCCAGGGCCTTGCCGGGTGTCGTCGACATCTACATCGCATGGCGCGCCGACGGACAAGGCATAGTCACGGCCATTTACCAGAGCAAAACGGAAGCCGACGCCGCAATCGCCAGGCTTCAGGTGTTGTGGGGAACCGTCGCCGACCTCTTCAACGTAGCGCCGCGCACCGACGTCTACGATAGCGTCGCGCATTTCGTCGGTTAGGTACGCAAGCCCAGTGCAGCCGGCGCGAGTGTGCGAACTCCGCCCATCCTCCCTAGGCCGCGTTGACTGCTTTGTCCGACTGGAACAGCAGCTCTTCCAACTCGTGGGCTGGCAGCGGCCGGCTGAACAGGAAGCCCTGCATTTCGGTACAGCCCTCCGACTTGACCGTGTCGAGCTGCTCGTTGGTTTCCACCCCTTCGGCGGTTGTCTCCATGCCGAGCCCCTTGGCCAGCGCCGCCATTGCCCGCACGATATTGAGCGAACCGACGCCGTCAGCGATGTCCTTGATGAACGAGCGATCGATCTTGATGCGATCGAAGGGGAAGCTCTGCAGGTAGGCAAGCGACGAATAGCCCGTGCCGAAGTCATCCATGGCAATGCGGACGCCGATCTCGCGCAACCGATAGAGCATCGCCAGGGTTGCATCGCTGTCATCCAGCAGGGCGGACTCGGTAATCTCGAGCTCCAACCGGTCAGCCGAGACACCAGAAGACGCCAGCGCGCTCATCACCACCTGCACCAACCCCGGATTCTTGAACTGCACGGGCGAGAGGTTGACCGAGATTCTGATGTGCGCCGGCCACTTTGCGGCCGTAGCGCAGGCTTGTCTGATGACCCATTCCCCAAGGGGCACGATGAAGCCGATCTCCTCGGCGAGCGGGATGAAGGTGCCAGGAGAGATCAGGCCCTTTTCCGGATGGCGCCAGCGGATAAGCGCTTCAAAGCCGCTGATCTTGTTGGTCTCGAGGTGGACGACAGGCTGATAAAACAGTTCGAACTCACCTGCAGCCAGCGCCTTGCGCAGGTCGTACTCCAGGCCCCGGCGCTCCTGCATTTGCGCATCCATTTCAGGCTCGAAGAAGCGGTAGGTGCCGCGTCCATCGTCCTTGGCGCGATAGAGCGCCAGATCGGCATTGCGCATGAGCTGGTCTGACGCAAGCCCGTCCACCGGACCGATGGCGATGCCTACGCTGGTACCGATAACCACCTGGCGACCCTCGAGCTCGTAGGGCCGGCTTATCGACTCGATGACACGATGGGCAAGCGCCGTTGCATCGGCAGGCTGGTTGATCGCCACCTGCAGGATTGCGAACTCATCACCACCCATGCGCGCGATCGTATCGGTCTCGCGCACGAGAGCGCGAAGCCGGTCGGCAGCATCCTTCAGAAGCTTGTCGCCGGCGGGGTGGCCGAGCGTGTCGTTCACGTTCTTGAAATGGTCGAGGTCGAGAAGATGCACGGCTACCATTTCGCCACGCTTGACGCGCGTAAGCGCCTGCTCGAGCTGCTCATTGAGCAATACGCGGTTGGCCAGGCCGGTAAGGGCGTCGTGCAGCGCCATGTGCGCGATTTTCTCTTCCGACCGGCGGCGCTCGGTGATGTCCATATAGGTTGTGACGAAGCCGCCGTCGTGTAGAGGCGCGCCCCGCACATCGAGCACGGTGCCGTCGGGACGCTCGCGCACGAAGACATGCGCCTCACGTTCGCGTACGAGAGCCATCCGGGTAGCAATTTGCTCTTCGGCATCGCCGGGCCCGTATTCGCCACGGTGCGCGTTGAAACGGAATATTTCCTCGATCGATGGCGCACCGCCGGCAAACAATCCGTCGGGCAGATCGAGCAGCCGGCGCGCCCTTTCATTGCAGAGGACAACCCGGAAGTCGTTGTCGAGGAAGGAAATGCCGCCCGGGAAGTTGTCGATGATGGTTTGAAGCTTGGACGTGCGCTCGCTCAGAAGGCGATTGTTCTGTCCAAGCAGGGCATTGAGCTTCTGCCGCTCAGTAATGTCTTCGTGCGTGACCACATGGCCGCCGTTTGCCGTCTTGCGGCGCCGGACATTGATGATGCGTCCGTCAGCAAGCTCGTGGATGCCCGAGGATGTCTTGTTGAATTCTTCGACCACTTCGTCGACGAAATGTTCGGGACCGGCCGCATTGTGGCAGCCGCTCGCTATGCGATACTCGAGCAGCTGGCGGAGCGTGGTTCCCGGTTTTACCTGCTCGCTGGTGAGGCGGTACATCTCAGCATAGCGATCGTTGCTGACCACCAGCTGCTGCTCGCCATCGAACATGGCGAGCCCCTGCGTCATGTTGTTCAAGGCCGCGTCGAGCTGCTCGTTCTGCTGCTCCAGTCGCTCCTTTAGATGCTCGCGCTCGGTGATGTCCTCGTGCGTCGTCACCCAGCCGCCGCCCCGCATGGGCTGACGGCAAATGGCGATGTCGCGGCCGTCGCTCAAGCGCTGGACCGCCACCGATCCCTTGTCGAAGGCAGCCAATCGCTCCTGGATATAGTCTTCCGGGCTGGGCCCTGCGTACAGACCGTTGGCGATCCTGGCTTCGACGATCGTGCGCAGCGTGGTGCCGGGCTTCACCTGATCGGGTGTCAGGCCGTAAATCTCGGCAAACCTGGAATTGGCGATCACAACGCGCTGGTCGCCATCGTACAGGCACAGGCCCTGCGACATGTTCTTGAGAGCAGCATCGAGACGCAGGTTCCACGCCCGCAGCTCTTCCTCGCGCTGACGCAGCAACCCGTTCTGCTCTTCAAGGCGGGCGCTCAGGTCCTCGCGCACCGTGACGTCCTCATGCGTGCTGACCAAGCCGCCATCGGCCATCGGTCTGCGCAAAACCGAGATCGAGCGGCCATCGGACAGGCGCACGATCTGCGATACCTCATCGCCAAATCCGGAAACACCTTCGTTGACGAATTTCTGCGCATCGAGGTGATTGTATAAGCCGTTGGCCGCACGCGCCTCGAAGATCTGGCGCAACGTCGTGCCAGGTTTCACCTGTTCGGGCGTAAGGCCGTAGATTTCGGCGTAGCGACTGTTGGCGAGCACGACGCCTTGTCCGGCGTCGAACAGGCACAGGCCTTGCGACATGTTGCGCATGGCCGCGTCGAAGCGCGTGTTCTGGGCCTTCAGCTCTTCCTCGCGCTGCTGCAGCAGCGCATTCTGCTGCTCGAGCTGGGCGTTGAGCGCCTCGCGTTCCGTGACGTCCTGATGGGTCGTTACCCAACCGCCGTCCGGCCGGGGCCGGATAGAAACAGTAAAGGTGCGCCCATCCCCGAGTTTGCTGGTCAGGTGGCTTACCTTCTCGCGCTTGACGCGTTCGCGCATGGTGGCGATGACGTCATCGGCGGTCAGGCCGGCATACAGACCGCTGGCAATGCGAAGCTCGGCGATTTGGCGCAGCGTAGTGCCAGGCTTCACCTGCTCCGGCGCCAGGCCGTACATCTCGGCGAAACGATCATTGGCAATGACGATGCGCTCCTCGGCATCGAACATTGCGAGGCCCTGAAACATATTCTCGAGCGCCGCATCGAAACGCATGTTCTGCGCTTGCAGTTCTTCCTCGCGCTGCTGCAGCAACGCGTTCTGCTTTGCCAGCTGATCGGCAAGATTCTCCTGCTCGGTGACATCCTGATGCGTTATCACCCAACTGCCGTCCCCTCGCGGCTGAACCACCGCGGCGAGCACACGCCCGTCCGAGAGTCTGTTGACGAAGTGGGAGGCCGTCTCGCGCGCAAGACGCGCGCGCATCATCTTCAGTACGTCGTCGGCCTCCTGATCGGCATAGTGGCCCTTGGCGATGCGGTGCTCGACAATCTCCTGCAGCGAAGTGCCGGGCTTCACATGCTGGCGGTTGAGGCCGAAAATCTCGGCGTAGCGGTCGTTGGCGATGACAATACGCTCGCTGGAATCGAACATGGCCAGACCTTGCACCATGCTCTCCAAGGCGGCATCGAGCCGGATGTACTGCGTTTCCAGCGCTTCCTCGCGTTGTCTCAACAGCGTGTTGGCGCTTTCGAGGTCCCGGAACGATCGGTCGACCACTCTCAAGGGCAGCACGGCGAACGCCAAGTATGCCGCGATGCCGAGTAGCAGGGAGGCAACGGCGATCAGGAAGACCTCCCCGAGCAGCGGGCGCAGACTGGCCGAAACCTCGGCGTGGCCGAGGAGCGCGTTGGATGCGATGATGGGAGCGCTGCGGGCAAACGTCGGCCACGCCAGATCGGCCCCCTTCTGCATCATCGGCTTTCCCTTGGTATCCAGGATGCGCTGGAAGATGGGCGCCGCTGTGGGAGTTCGGATCTCGCTGATGGCCGCGAGCTGGTCGGTGTCGTAACTCCACGGTGCGTCTGGGGCGTAGATATATTGCGCCGCGCGCGCCGCCGTCAGTTCGGCCTTGTAGGTGAGGGCATCGGCCTCCTTGAGATAGCCGATGATGCAATACCCGATGGGAACCGACAGCGCGGTGATGACGGCGACGATCGCACCGAGAACGCTGACCAGACTGCGCGGCGAACTGGGGCGCCACGTCTGCCCGAGACGCCCGGTAAGCCGGCGGCCGAAAATGGCGGCGCGGCTGACATGGTAGCGCCAGCGGCTTCGCAACGACCGGGATGGTGCAAGCGCCGCTGCGGCGCGCTCCCTGGTCTCTGCAATAGTTCTACGCACAACGTCGAGCATTTCTCTCCCCCTCGACAACCATGGAGAGAAATACAAGGCGTATCCTAATAGTTTCTTTTGTTCGGCCAAATTATAATCAAATTGCAGGTACTTATGCGTAATATTCGGTAAAGATGTATTGCTGAGAGATTACGAATTACCAGCGAGTAACATTTGCAGCGTGCTTTGCTCGGCGAGTTGTACACCCGATCAACTATTGCCGAGTGTCATCCGATGAATTGTACTGTGGGTATGGCGATCTCAAACCACACCATGTTCCCGGGCGATCTCTGGTGCTCCGACCAGATGCTCCTGGTCTTCCTTCACAATGATCGAACTGGGAGATCCGGACGCGAAGGTAATTTCACTGCCGGTGCCGCCGCGATCACTGGCGTGGCGGCAAATCATGGCGACCTGATCCATATTCACTTGGATCTGGGCGCCATCCATAGCAGTGCATTTCATCCAACTGGGCATCAGTAACCTCTTTCAGCGGCCCGTCCACACCAGGCCGGCCTCGACACCGACCTCCCTGTGTGGGGACAGCAACTCACTCCTTCTGGCCCTTTAGCTGGCCCATTACAATCCTTGCAGCACGTGTGGTGCTTTTCCGACCGCACCCAGGAGCCGGACATGGATCGCAAGAAGCTCGATACGTTGCGTGCCAAGTACGCCGACGATGCGCCGGGGACCTCTCACCATCCAGAGTTCAAGAGAGCCATCGAGACGATTTTCGCGGGTACCAACCGGCGGCCGAAACCGTATGAAGGGGTCGCTACGTTCCTCGGTGCCCCATTTTGCCCCAACGCGCCGCAGCAAACCGATTTTGGCGGCCTCGATGTGGCGCTGACAGGGGTCCCGATGGACCTGGGCGTCACCAATCGGCCCGGCGCGCGCTTCGGACCCAGGGCGGTGCGAGGGGTTGAGCGCATCGGACCCTATCATCACGTCCACCGCTTCCTGCCGCTGTCGGCGGTCAAGGCAGGCGACGTGGGTGATGTGCCCTTTCGCAGCCGCTACAGCCTTGATGACAGCATCGAGGACATCGAGGCATTCTTCACCCGCATTGCATCTGCTGGAGTGACGCCGCTCGCCATCGGCGGCGATCACTCGATCAGCTACCCGATCCTGAAGGCCTTGGGCAGCAAGCGGCCGGTCGGGCTCGTGCACATCGACGCGCATTGCGACACAGGCGGGCCCTTCGAGGGCGCGAAGTTCCATCACGGGGGGCCGTTTCGCCAGGCGGTGCTTGCCGGCGTGCTCGACCCCGAGCGCACCATCCAGATCGGCATTCGTGGCGGCGCGGAATACCTGTGGGAGTTCTCCTACATCAGCGGCATGACAGTCATGCACGCAGAGGAGTTCGCACACCTCGGCGTTGTGAAGACAATCAAGAAGATCCGCGAGGTCGTCGGCAGCGGACCGACCTACATCTCCTTCGATGTCGACAGCCTCGATCCCGCGTTTGCGCCCGGCACCGGCACCCCCGAAGTCGGTGGCCTGAGCACGCGCGAGGCCATGGAACTGGTGCGCGGCTGCGCCGGCCTCAACATGATCGGCGGCGACGTCGTGGAGGTCGCGCCGCAGTACGATGCGACCACCAACACCGCGCAGGCCGCGGCGCAGATGCTGTTCGAAATCCTTGCTGTCGTTGCCCTTGCGCGCCGCAAGGGCAAGTGAGCCCCGCAAGTTGCCAGGGCAGAGCTGCCCTCCTACTGTAATCGCCATCACACCGTAGAAACGAACGCCGGGAGCCAGCACCGCCCATGTCCAACATCAACCCCGGCCAGTTCACGACCCGGCCCGAGATCGACGGCACGTTCGGCGTGGTGGCTTCCACGCACTGGATCGGCACCGCGGTGGGCATGGGCATCCTGGAGCGCGGTGGCAACGCCTTCGATGCGGGCATCGCCACGGCTTTCACGCTGCAGGTGGTGGAGCCGCACCTGTGCGGCCCCGGCGGCGACGTGCCGGTGATGCTGTGCGAGGCGAACAGCACGAAGCCCAAAGTCGTCTGCGGTCAGGGTCCGGCGCCGGCCGGCGCCACCATCGCGCACTATCGCGGCCATCTCGGGCTCGACATCGTGCCGGGCACGGGGCTGCTGCCGGCCTGCATTCCCGGCACCTTCGAGACGTTCATGCTGGTGCTCCGCGACTACGGCACGATGCGTCTACGCGACGTACTGGAGGCGGCCATCGGCTACGCCGAGAACGGGCATCCGCTGGTGGAGCGCGCCTCGGCTACGATCGGCACGGTCGCCGACCTCTACCGCAAGCACTGGCCCACGTCGGCTGCCGTTTATCTCCCCAACGGCGACGTGCCCCGGCCGGGCACGATGTTCACCAACAAACGGCATGCAGAGACCTACAAGCGCATCTTGAAGGAAGCCGAGGCCGGCGGCGGCGGACGCGAGGCCGAGATCGATCGGGCCAGGCGCGTGTGGAGCCAGGGCTTCGTCGCGGAAGCCATCGATGCTTTCTGCCGCACCAACGAAGTGATGGATGTCAGCGGTCGCCCGCACAAGGGCGTGCTCACCGCGCACGACATGGCGACCTGGCTGCCGACCATCGAAGACCCGGTGCATCTCGACTTCGGCGCCTATCGGGTGCTGAAGCCGCACGCCTGGACGCAGGGCCCCGTGCTGCTGCAGATGCTGGCCCTGCTCAAAGGGTTCGATCTCGACCGCATGTCGCCGACCGACCCGGAGTTCATCCATATCTGGGCCGAGTGCGCCAAGCTCGCTTACGCCGACCGCGAGGCCTTCTACGGCGACCCGAAGTTTGTCGAGGTGCCGATGGAGACGCTGCTGTCGGAGTACTATAACGCCGAGCGCCGCAAGCTCGTGGGCGAGCGCGCATCCATGGACCAGCGCCCAGGCACCATCGACGGCTACGGCGGCCGCGTCGTCGTCAAGGCCGCCCGCGCGTTGGGCGCCGGCGCTGGCGAGCCGACGTTCGCGCGCATCAACACTGGGCACGGCGCCGACGAGCAAAGGGTCGGGCGCGACGGCCGCGTGATCGGCGACACGGTGCACATCGACGTCATCGACAAGCACGGCAACATGTTCACCTCGACGCCGTCGGGCGGCTGGCTGCAGTCCTCGCCGGTCATTCCCGAGCTCGGCTTCCCGCTCGGTACGCGCGGCCAGATGTTCTGGCTGGAAGAAGGTCTGCCGGCTTCGCTGGCGCCCGGCAAGCGGCCGCGCTCGACACTTTCGGTCGGCATGGCCCTGCGCGACGGCAAGCCCTACATGAGCTGGGGCACCCCCGGCGGCGACCAGCAGGACCAGTGGAGCTGCCAGTTCTTCCTGCGCCACGCGCGCAAGTCAGGCACCGAGCCCCGGATGAACATGCAGGAGGCCATTGATGCGCCGGCCTGGCACATCGAGCACTTCCCGCTCTCGTTCTGGCCGCGCACTGCACGGCCCGGCGTGCTGGTGGCCGAAGGCCGGCTGCCGCCAGCAACCATCAAGGATCTGGAACTGCGCGGCCACAAGGTCGAGGTCGGGCCCGACTGGTCGGAAGGACGCCTGACGGCCGCGAGCCAGGACGGCGTGCGCCGCAAGGCCGCCGCCAACGCCCGCGGCATGCAGGGCTACGCGGCGGGGCGGTGAGTCGGCACATGCCTGGTCTTGCGGCGCCTCGCCGTTCCATGTTCCCATCCACTAGAGGGAACAGCGGAGGGCAGCGATGACCTTCTCTATCATCGCCCGCGACGAAGAGACGGGGCGCATCGGCGTTGCGGTGGCGAGCAAATTCTTTGCAGTGGGCGCCCGCAACGCTTTCGTCAGGACCGGCGCGGGCGCGATCATAAGCCAGGCGTTTTTCAATCCGTACTATGGCCCGCGCGGGCTGGCGCTGCTGGCCGTCGGCGCGTCGGCGGCGGATGCGGTGCGCCTGCTGACCACGGCCGACGAGGGCCGCGATCTGCGCCAACTGCATGTCATGGATCGCCGTGGACAGTTCGCCGCCCACACGGGCAAGGAATGCGTGGAGTGGTGCGGGCATCTTTGCAAGGAGACCTTCTCCGTTGCGGGCAACACTCTGAAAGACGCCGGCGTGATAGAAGCGATGGCAGCGGCCTATGAGGCAAGCGCCGACATCCCGTTCGCCCGGCGGCTGATCGGCGCCCTGCAGGCGGGCGAGACCGCCGGCGGCGATACGCGCGGGCGGCAATCGGCGGTACTCATCGTGCACGACCAGGAGGACTATTCGCTGCTGGATTTGCGCGCCGACGATCATCCCGACCCGCTCGTCGAGATCGCGCGGCTGGAAGAGGTGGCACGCCAGTCCTGGGTGCACTTCCGGCGCGTGCTGCCGAGCGCGCAAAATCCGAACGGCGTGCTGGACGGCGCGGAATGTCATGCCAGGATCGCCGCCTCGATCGCGGAAGGCTACGAGTAGCGGCAGCTGGCCGGGGCAGAACGTCCTTGGGGCGACCATGCGCCGCCGGACGCGGCGGACGAAACGGGCTACATCGGCATCATGGCACGGCAGCAGGCATTGGCTCCGCACGCGCGCACGGCACATACCCGCGTGAACCCGGTGCGCGTGTGGCTGTTCGCCGTGGCAGCCCTGGTGTTCGTGATGGTGAGCGTGGGCGGGGCGACGCGCCTGACCGGCTCGGGATTGTCCATCACCGAATGGAAGCCGATCATGGGCGCGATCCCGCCGCTGTCGGACGCCGCGTGGCAGGAAGCGCTCGAGAAGTATCGCCAAATTCCGCAGTACCAGCACGTCAACAAGGGCATGGGCCTGGAGGCGTTCAAGCGCATCTTCTGGTGGGAGTGGTCGCATCGCTTTCTTGCCCGCTTCGTCGGCGTGGCTTTCCTGGTGCCATTCCTGTTTTTCCTGGCAACGGGCCGCATCGCGCGGCCTCTCATTCCAAAGCTCGCGGGGCTTTTCGCGCTCGGCGGCCTGCAGGGCGCGATCGGCTGGTACATGGTGGCCTCGGGTCTCTCCGAGCGGATCTCGGTCAGCCAGTACCGGCTCGCGGTTCATCTCTCGCTCGCGATCGTGATCCTTGCCGGGCTGCTGTGGATCGCACTGTCGCTCGGACCGCGCGAGAGCCGCGGTCACGGCCTGCCGTCGTTCCATCGCAAAAGCGCCGCGTGGATCGTGGGTCTTGTGTTCCTGCAGATCGTGGCCGGTGCGTTCGTGGCGGGGCTCAAGGCAGGCAACGACTACAACACCTGGCCGCTGATGGATGGCCGATTTATCCCGCAAGGCCTCGGCGCCATGTCGCCCTGGTGGGAGAACCTGTTCGAGAACGCAACGGCCGTGCAGTTCAACCATCGCATGCTGGCCTACGTGCTCACCGCCGTGGCGATCTTGCACGTGTGGTCGGTGCTGTCGCGAACTGAGGACCGACAGGTTCGGATGTCGGGTCTGGCACTCGCCGGCGCGGTTCTGGCGCAGGTCGCGCTCGGCATCTGGACTTTGCTGGCACAGGTGCCACTGTCACTTGGGCTTGCGCACCAGGCTGGGGCTGTCGCCGTATTCGGCATCGCGCTGTGGCACCTGCATGAGCTGCATCGCGGCTAGACACGCTTCTGGCACACCGCCAGCTTCGGAAATCAGAGCACCACACGTTGCCTTATGATAGGCCAATGGGATGGATGAAACGGCGTCACGCGTTCACAAAGGGGGGTGCCTATGCGGCGCCGTCCGCTACGAGGCTGAAGGTCAACCGCTGGTGGTGGCTCATTGTCACTGTCGCGACTGCCAACGGGGAAGCGGATCGGGACATTCGACCGGCGCGATGTTCCCGACCGGCCAGTTTCGCCTGACAGGACACGTCGCCGAATACAAGCTCAAGTCGAACAATGGAAATGAGGTCACGAGGGTCTTTTGTCCTACGTGCGGCAGCTCCATTCTTGGACGCAATACCGCTATGACGGGCTTCTTGACTATTACCCTCGGAACACTCGATGATTCTTCTGAGTTCGAGCCCAAAGTCGCTGTTTTCGCGCGCAATCGGATGCCTTGGGACGCCATGGATGAAAGGCTTTCGACTTTTGAAACTCAACCTGATTGGAAACCAGAGGCCTAGGCGCGCTTTGCCGCGTCGTACCGCATGACCGCCACGCCAACACACGCTCGCCCGGCCGATCGGGTGCCGGATGCCCCGCAGGGCAACTGGGTCGATCGTCTCGCACCGCCGTCGTGGAAGCCCTACCTGCGGCTGGCGCGCTTCGACCGGCCGATCGGCGCCTGGCTGCTGTTGTTCCCGGCCTGGTGGAGCCAGGCATTGGCGGAAGTCTCGCTCGGCCGGCCCTATCCCAATCCTTGGTATCTCGCGCTGTTCTGGCTCGGCGCCTTCGTCATGCGCGGCGCCGGCTGCACCTATAACGACATCGTCGATCGCGACTACGACGCCCGCGTCGCGCGGACCGCGGCCCGGCCCATTCCATCCGGCCAGGTGACGGTGACCCAGGCCTGGCTGTTCCTGGCGGTGCTGTGCACGGCGGGCTTGCTGGTGCTGGTGCAGTTCAATTGGTTCACGATCGTGCTGGGTGCCAGTTCGCTGCTGCTGATCGCCATCTATCCCTTCATGAAAAGGGTCACGTTCTGGCCGCAGTTCGTGCTGGGCCTCACCTTCAAGTGGGGTGCGCTGGTCGGCTGGGCGGCCGTTACCGGCTCGCTGTCGTTGGCCGCCATCATTCTCTATGCCGGGTCGGTGCTGTGGACCGTCGGCTACGACACCATCTATGCCCACCAGGACAAGGAGGACGACGCCCTCGTGGGCCTCAAGTCGACCGCGCTCAGATTTGGTGCGGCGACACCGCGCTGGCTCGTGCTGTTCTACACCGGCGCGGTGGTGCTGTGGGGTGCGGCCGGCTTGCTGGCAGGCGCCCACGCCGCATTCGCTGTGGCGCTGGCTCTGGCGGCCGCGCAGATGGCCTGGCAAGTGGTCACGCTCGACACGAGCAACGCCGGCAATTGCCTCGCACGATTCAAATCGAACCGGCTGGTTGGCTGGCTGCTGTTCGGCGGCCTGGTCGCCGACATGGCGATTTCCGCACTGTGAGCCTCAAGCCAGCACCGTGCCGCATTCAGGTGCACACCGCCTCCGATACGGGCAGAAAAAACCGATGATAGGCGCGGTGCATCCACGTGCCGGGATGCGTACCCAATGGGATCTCAGTAAACTGTGGAAAAACCTGCGACTGAGGAATCGATCCGTATGACCGCAAATGACCCCGCACCCCCGACAAAGCAGCTGCTTCACCTCGTGTTCGGCGGCGAGCTCAAATCGCTTTCCAGCTCCGAGTTCGTCAGCACCGACGCCATGGATATTGTCGGCGTCTATCCCAACTATGCCGAAGCCTACAAGGCGTGGAAGGCTGCGGCCCAGCGGACGGTGGACAACGCACACGTGCGCTATTTCATCGTTCACCTGCATCGCCTGCTCGATCCGGAGGTGTCGGGGCCGCCGCGTTCGTGACACTTTGGCGCGCAGGCGCCAGACGTGTGCGACTCGGCTAGCGGCTTCGCAGTCAAACTGTTAGTTAGGCTGCAGAATCGCCGATCCGGCAGCCCCATGGAGGAGCATTGGCCGACGCCGCGAACTCTCCAGGCAACCGCCCAGCCAGGCTCGCCTTCGACGAGCGGGCAAAGGGCATCCTGCGCCGCTTCATCACCGACTGGATCTGGCCTGCGCGTGCCAAGGTCGCTCCTGGCTCTGCTCTTCACCGCCGGCTTGGCCGCCACCACGGGCGGCTATCCGCTCATCATCAAGCACTCCTTCGATTCGCTCATGAAGCCCGACAGCGGCGTGCTGCCGTTGGTGCTGACGGCCGTCATCGTGGTCACTGCCTTGCGCGGGCTGTTCCTGTATTTGCACCAGGTGACCACCATGCGCATCGTGCTGCGCATGGTCACCGACATCCAGAAGGCGGCGTTCGCACATCTGGTGAATGCGGACTATGCACGTATCACGCGCGAGACCACGGGCCAGCTGGTGTCGCGGCTGACCAACGACCTTTCCTTCATCCAGCAGGCGGCGCAGACCTCGCTCGTCGCGTTCATCAAGGACGCGCTGTCTGTCGTCGCGGTGTTCTCCGTGATGCTCTATCTGGACTGGCAGATGACGCTGGTCATTCTCGCCTTGTGCCCGATTGCGATCCTGCCGAGTGCGCAACGTCGGCCGCCGGCTGCGGTCGGTATCGCGGCGAACGCAGGTAGAGCTGGGCGGCGTGACGTCACGGCTCACGGAGAAGCTTTCCGGTGCGCGCTTGATCAAAGCCTTCCGGCTCGAGGACTACGCCGCACGGCGCGTCAACGAAAACTTCGAGCAGGTTTTCCAGCTGCGTATGAAGGCTGTCCGCGCCCGCGCCCGGGTGGGGCCCCTCCTCGAGGCCGTAGCGGGGCTGACCGTTGCCGGCGCAATCGCCTTCGCGTACTGGCGCATCTCCGGCGGCGCCAGCACGGTTGGCGATTTCCTGGGGTTTGTCGCCGCATTGCTGCTGGCTGCGCAGTCGATCAAGTCCCTCGGCAATGTCTCCAACGCGACCATGGAAGGCCTCGCCGCGGCCGACCGCATCTACGAACTGCTGGACGAGAAGCCGACCGTTGTCGATCGCCCCGGCGCGCAGCCCGCTTGCAATCAACACCGGCACCATCGTCGTTCGACAATGTCGGCTTCGCCTATAGCGCGGCCGCGAGTACGCCAGCGGTCAGGGAATTTCTCGCTCACGGTGCCTGGCGGCAAGACCGCAGCGCTCGTCGGCCGCTCGGGCGCTGGCAAATCCACCATCATCAACCTTGTAGCTCGGCTGTTCGATGTACAGACCGGCTCCATAACCATCGATGGCCAGGACCTGCGGGACACGACGCTGGCGAGCCTGCGCAACTCGATTGCCATCGTCAGCCAGGAAGTGACGCTGTTCGACGATACGATCCGCGCCAACATCGCGCTCGGCAAGCTCGGCGCGAGCGAGGAAAGCATCGTGGCCGCCGCCAAGGCAGCGGCCGCGCACGAATTCATCATGGCGCAACCCAAAGGCTACGAGACCGTGATCGGCGAGAGCGGCTTGCGGCTGTCAGGCGGCCAGCGCCAGCGCCTGGCACTGGCGCGCGCCATCCTGAAGGATGCGCCGATCCTCCTTCTCGACGAGGCCACCAGCGCGCTGGACACGGAATCGGAACGGCTCGTGCAGGAGGCCCTGGGCCGCTTCACCCGCAACCGCACCACGCTGGTCATCGCCCACCGGCTTTCCACCGTGCAGCGGGCCGACGTGATCTGCCTGATGAAAGACGGACGCATGGTGGAAGTAGGCACCGCACGCCGAACTCCTCGCCCGCGACGGAGACTATGCGCGGCTGTGCCGCTCGCAGATCCTGCTCGATCTGGACGCAACCGCACACATCGCCGCGGAACCGCACCGAAGCAGCCTGAGCTGAGCCGTCCGTACTTCCCGTTGCATTTCGCGCTTGTGCGCTGGATTACCGACGACTGGCGGCGAATCGACGCTTCTAGTGTATGCTCGGGATGGGCTATAGAGGTGGCCATCCCCACAGTCGTTACGATCAAACCAAGCCGGCAGGTGCGCCTAGAGTGGCGAACACGCAGCACAAGCCCAAGCTGTTTCACGCCGCGATCGGCTCGCTGCTCGCGCGCTACGTGCGTTTCGTCGGCCGCACGTCGCGGCAAACGAGGATCAATGACGGAGCGGTTCGACCGGCATTCGCACAATCATCCGTGCATCGTCACGATGTGGCACGGCCAGTTCATGCTGCTGCCGCTCATCAAGTAGCCCGGTTTCGAAGCCGATGTGATGCTGGCCCGGCACAGCGACGCCGAGCTGATGGGCGCCGTGCTTCGACACTTCGACATCAAGCTCATCCGCGGTGCCGGCGCGGCGATCGCGCGGCAAGGACCGCGGCGGTTCGCATGCCTACAGAGCGGCGGTGCAGACGTTGCGCGAAGGCCGCACGGTCGCAATGACCGCCGATGTTCCCGGAGGCGAGGCGCGCCAGCGCAGGGCTCGGCGTCGTCATGATCGCGCGACAGACGGGACGGCCGATCTTGCCGATGGCAATCGCCACGTCGCGCTACATCGCGTTCAACAGCTGGAGCCGCATGACGGTGAACCTGCCGTGGTCCGACCTCGGCTTTGCCATCGGCGATCCAGTTGACGTGCCCCGCACGGCCGATCCAGACAATCTCGAAGTCTACCGGCAGGCCGTCGAGGATTCCCTGAACGCCGCCACGGCGCTGGCCTACAAGCGCGCGAACGCCGATCCCATCGCGCGCCACGCCGAGCATGGCATTGAGCGGGCGTGCCGAGCCCGGCCTGCGCCTGAAGGCGTACCGCACGCTGACATCTCTCGCACGGCCGGCGGTCCCGCTGCTGCTCAAGCTGCGCGAGCGTCGCGGCAAAGAAGATCCGGCGCGGCGCCTGGAACGCCTCGGCCGGCCCAGCACGCCCAGGCCGCAGGGACCGCTCGCCTGGTTCCACGCAGCCAGCGTCGGCGAGACCAACGCCATCCTGCCGCTGATGACGGAGCTGTCCAAGCAGCGACCGGGGCTGTCCTTCCTGCTCACGACCGGCACCGTGACATCGGCAAAACTGGCTGCCGAGCGTCTGGGACCCCGCGCCATGCATCAGTATGCGCCGCTCGATGCTCCCGAGTACGTGCGCAGTTTCCTCGACCACTGGCGGCCGGACCTCGCTGTCTTCACCGAGTCCGAAATCTGGCCGAACCTCATCCTCGAAAGTTCTGCGCGCGACATCCCGCTGGCGCTGGTCAACGCCCGCATGACCAAGCGATCGTTCCGGCGCTGGCGGCGCAGCCTGGGCGTCGCACGACCGCTGTTCAGCCGCTTCTCGCTGGTGCTGACGCAGAACGACACGCTCACGCGCCGCTTCAAGACCCTGGGCGCCACAGGCGCGTTTCGCGGCGGGCAATCTCAAAATCGACACGCCGCCGCCGCCGATCGACATGGCCGAGCTGGAGCGCCTGAAGCCCGCACTCCAGGGCCGCACGCTGCTGATGGCGGCGAGTACGCACGAAGGCGAGGATGCCATCGTCGCCGAGGCGCATTGCCAGCTACGCCAGACCATCCCCGACTTGTGCACTATCATCGCGCCGCGGCATCCCGAGCGCGGCGCCGGCGATCAGCGAACTGCTCGAGGGCAAGGGTCTCAGCGTGGCGCGCCGCTCGCTCGGCGCCCTGCCGGACCGCACCAGCGACGCCTACATTGCCGACACGATCGGCGAACTCGGCATGCTCTATAAGCTCGCGCCCGTGGCCTTCATCGGCGGGTCGCTCGTCGACCGCGGCGGACAGAACCCGATCGAGGCCGTGCGCCAGGGTGCAGCCGTTCTCACCGGCCCGCATTGGCAGAACTTCTCCGACACCTACAAAGCGCTCATCAACAATCAGCGCGGCTATCGTCGTCCGCTCAGCGCCCGAGCTTGCCTCCGCGGCCGGCCAGCTGCTCGCCGACCAGACCGAGCTCAGCCGCATGCATACGCGCGCCAACACTGCGCTGGCCGCGCTGTCGGGTGCGCTGCCGCGCACGGTGGAGGCCCTGCTGCTGCATCTGCCGGCCGAAGACGGTTTCGCGCGTGCCTCTTGACGAGCCGGCCTGGTGGTATCGCGATGATGCCCGCGGCATGGCGGCTTGTCTGGCGCCGCTGGCGTCGATCTACGGCTGGGCCGCCACGACACGCTATGCGCGGGCCGCGCCCTATCGCTCCCGCCTGCCTGTGATCTGCGCGGGCAATTTCACCGCCGGCGGCACCGGCAAAACGCCGCTCGTCGCTGCATCTGTGCGAGCGTTTGCTGGCGGCCGGCCAGCATCCCGTGGCGCTCACCCGCGGCTATGGCGGGCGGCACGCAGGACCGCATTGGGTCGCGCGGCACCGACAGCGCCGACGATGTCGGCGACGAGGCATCTGCTGCTCGCCCGCGTCGTGCCAACGCTGATCGCCCGCGACCGCGCCGCAGGGGCACGCGTCGTCGAGGCAGATGTCCGGCCCGGCCAGCGTTCTCGTCATGGATGACGGGCTGCAGAACGCATCGCTGGCCAAGGACCTTGCCATCGCCATGGTCGATGGCCGTTCGCGGCCTCGGCAATCGGCCTGGTCATGCCGGCGGGCCCGCTGCGCGCACCTCTCGAGTTCCAGCTCGGTCTGGCGGGAGCGATCGTCGTCAACGGCGCCGGCCACCGGCAATGGCGTGGCGGAATGGCTGCGGCATCGGTTCAATGGACCGGTACTGCGCTCGTCCACTGCGCCTGCCGGCGATGCGTCGCTGGCTGCAGGGTCAGCGTATCGTCGCCTGGGCCGGCATCGGCTCGCCCCGGCGTTTTTTCACGATGCTCGAAGCACAGGGCGCCGAACTTGCCGAGTCCATCACGTTTCGCGACCACCAGCGCCTCACGGAAACGGAAGCTGTCCGTCTCCTGGCGCTTGCCGACCGGCACCAGGCACGCCTCGTCAGCACCGAAAAGGATTTGGCGCGCCTCAAGGGCATGACCGGGAAACTGGCCGACGCTTGCTGCCGCCACGCGGGTGCTGCAGATCAAGCTGACTTTTGCCGAACCCGATGCCGAGCGGCTTGCCGCGCTGATCGACGGCGCAATCAAGGGGCGCAGTGAGCCAGTAGCGAGCAGTAGCGCAGTAGCGCAGTATGTCTATTCGCTGTTCGCCTCTACTTCTTGGTCCGCGCTCGCAGACGAGCGATAGCGCTCGAAGGCGATCTCGGCGCTGGCGTAGGCCTCCTGCAACTCGACGCTCCAATAGCGCAAATCCGGCAGCGCGATAGGCTCACCCGTACCGCGCAGCGCACGAAATCGCCGGGCGAGAGCACCTGGAACTCGCCGTCGAGATAGCGGAGCTTGGCCTCCCCCTTGAGGCCGAACAGCCGTTCGAACCGATTCATTGCTTATCGACCTCGACGCCGCAAATGATGTTGCGCTTCACCCAGGGCTCCATACCATAACCCAAGTACCGGTCGCCGGGGCAGTGCCATGATGTACTCCCTCCTAAGTGGCGAAGACCGGGATATGGCGTCCCTCAAAACAGCGATCCCTGGTTGCCCCCGCGATTGCCCTCTTGCGTCACCTGCTTGCCTCGCCCCGGTGCAGCCGCAGGCCGCAGGCGATGACGGCTTAGCGGATCGCGGCGCACCTGCATGCGTCGCATGCGCGCCGACATGGCCATCGGCAAGCTCGATTTCGAGCGGCTGGCCCACGGCTATCTGCGCTCACCGACCGCACGCTGCGCCCGGCCTCGTCCCGCACCAACGCAAATCCCCGTTGCAGCACACCGTGGTAGCTCAGAGATGCCAGCAGCTTCGGCACTGCCGTCGAGATGCCGCCTGTGCCGCGCCACCCCGTTGAGCATGGTCTGCCGCAAGCGCGCCTCGAGTACGACCATGCGCTCACGGCCGCGCGCGACGCGATCGCCGATGGCCTGCGGCGACAGCCGGCCCGCAACACGCTCCAAGCGCACACGGCGCGGTCCCGTGCTGCGCGTCAACGATGCTGTCGCACGCCGTCCCAGCGACCTCCAGCCGATCGCGGGCACGCGTCATGCGCGCGTCGAGCAGCCGGGGCGCCAGCCGCGACTGGACCCGCGCCAGGTGCAGGCCGTGGGCCCGGGCGTTCGCCAGCAGCGCGCGGCCCAGGCGGCGCTCGGCGGCGTCATAGCGCTGGCGCGGCAGGGCGACCAGATCCTGACGCCGCGGGAGACCGCGCGCCGCCGCCCGCAGATGCGTGCGCATGCCATCGAGCGCCCTGTGCGCCGCAGTCTTCAGGCGCACGCCGAACTTGCCGGTCTGCTCGGTGAGCTCACCGTACTTCGGCACGGCCCATTCGGCGGCCTTGGTAGGCGTGGGCGCGCGCGCGTCGGCGACCAGGTCGATCAGGGTCCAGTCTGTCTCGTGGCCCACCGCGGAAATGAGCGGGATTTTGCTCGCCGCCACAGCGCGCGCCACGATCTCCTCGTTGAACCCCCACAGGTCCTCGAGGCTGCCGCCGCCGCGCGCCACGATCAGCACATCGGGCCTCGGGATCGGGCCATCCACCGGCAGAGCATTGAACCCTTTGATCGCAGCGGCCACCTCGGACGCGCACGTCTCCCCCTGCACCCTGACCGGCCACAGCAGCACGCGCGCCGGAAACCGCTCGGTGAACCCCGCCAGCATGTCCCGGATCACCGCGCCCGTCGGCGAGGTCACGACGCCGATGACACGCGGCAGGAACGGCAGCTTGCGCTTCCTGGCCTCGTCGAACAGACCCTCGGCGGCGAGTTTCTTCTTGCGCTCTTCGAGCAGCGCCATCAGCGCGCCGATGCCGGCCGGCTCCAGCGCATCGATCACGATCTGATACTTGGACGAGCCCGGATACGTCGTCACCCGCCCAGTGGCGATGACCTCCAGCCCTTCCGCCGGCTTGACGCGCAGGCCCTGCACGGTGGTGCGCCAGATCACGGCCTCGATGCGGGCCTTCTCGTCCTTCAAGGTGAAATAGCAATGGCCCGAGGAATGCGCGCCGCGAAACCCCGAGATCTCGCCGCGCAGCCGCACATAGCCGTACGCGCCCTCGAGCGTCCGCTTGATGGCGGAACTCAACTCCGACACCGAGAATTCCGGCAGATTTGCGCCCTGGCGGGCAGTGCTGGCAGGCTCGGCCACGATCACCCCTGGCTTTGTGCGGTCGGCATTCGATGATACATGAGGGCGCGACGCAAGACGGTCAATTGGGCCGTCGAATGCTGGTGTCTTTTCCAGAGCTTTTGGCGGGGCTCGGCCCATGAATGTCCTACTGATCGGTTCCGGCGGGCGCGAGCATGCCCTGGCCTGGGCCATTTCCGCGAGTCCCCTGCTGACGAAGCTCTATTGCGCGCCTGGCAACGCCGGAATTGCCGAGGTGGCCGAGTGCGTGGCGCTCGATACCGCCGACCACGCCGCCGTCATCGGCTTCTGCCGCGATCGCGATATCGGCCTTGTGGTGATAGGGCCGGAAGTGCCGCTGGTGGCCGGCTTGGCCGACGACCTTGCCGCCGCGCGGATCAAGGTGTTCGGACCATCGAAGGCGGCGGCCCAGCTTGAAGGCTCTAAAGGCTTCACCAAGGATTTCTGCACCGAGTTCGGCATTCCGACCGCAGCCTATGGCCGCTTCAAGGACAAGGCATCGGCGCTTGCCTACCTGGAAACCCAGCCGGTCCCCATCGTCGTCAAGGCCGATGGCCTCTCCGCCGGCAAGGGCGTCACGGTGGCCGAGACGCGCGAGGTTGCCGCCGCCGCCATCGAGGACTGCTTCGCGGGCGCCTTTGGCGCCGCCGGCGCGGAGGTCGTCATCGAAGAGTGCCTGGTGGGCGAAGAAGCGAGCTATTTCGTTCTCACCGACGGCACGCATGCGCTGCCCCTGATTGCGGCCCAGGACCACAAGCGCGTCTTCGACGGCGAGAATGGTCCCAACACCGGCGGCATGGGCGCTTATTCGCCGGCGCCGGTCATGACGCCGCAGATCACGCAGCGCACGATGGACGAGATCATCTGGCCGACCATCCGCGGCATGGCCACCCGTGGCATGCCGTTCAAGGGCGTTCTCTACGCCGGGCTGATGATCACCGCGGCCGGTCCCAAGCTGATCGAATACAACGCGCGCTTTGGTGATCCCGAGACGCAGGTGCTGATGCTGCGCCTCAAGTCGGACCTGCTGCCCGCGCTCGTCGCCACCGCCGACGGCGTGCTGGAGCACTTCGACCTGCGCTGGCACGATGACGCGGCACTGACCGTCGTGATGGCCGCCAACGGCTATCCCGGCGAATACGCCAAGGGCAGCGAGATCCGTGGCCTCGACGCCGCCCGAGCCGTGGAAGGCGTCGAAATATTCCACGCCGGCACCGTCAACGAAGGACCACGCCTGCTCGCCACCGGCGGCCGCGTGCTCAATGTCACCGCGCGCGGCAAAACCGTGCGCGAAGCGCAGCAGCGCGCCTATCGCGCCGTGGCCAAGATCGACTGGCCTGGTGGTTTCTGCCGCTCCGACATCGGCTGGCGGGCGCTCAACCGGGAGGAGGGGAAGGCATGAGCGCGATGCCGGATCTGTTCCCCGGCTTTGCCGAACGGCGCATCAAGACCACTACGGGCGTCGAGATCTACCTGCGCACCGGCGGCTCGGGGCCGCCGTTGCTGCTGCTGCACGGCTACCCCCAGACCCACGTCGCCTGGCACAAGATAGCGCCCGGCCTCGAGCGGCAGTGTTCGCTGGTCATCGCAGACTTGCGCGGCTACGGCGCAAGCTCGGCACCGCCCGGCGATGCGGAGCACCACACCTACTCCAAGCGCGCCATGGCGGACGACTGCTTGAGCGTCATGCGCGCGCTCGGCCACGAGCGGTTCATGGTTGCGGGCCACGACCGCGGCGGTCGCGTCGCCTATCGGCTGGCGCTCGACCACCCTGACGCCGTCTCCGCACTCATTCCGATCGACATTTTCCCCACCGCGGAAGTGTGGCGGCGCACGACCGCGGAAAGCATGCTCAAGTCCTACCACTGGGCGTTCCTGGCGCAGCCGAACCCCATGCCCGAGACGCTGATCGCCAAAGATCCGGTGTTCTATCTCGAGCACACGCTGAAAAGCTGGGCCAAGCCGCGCGATCTCTCGCCATTCGCGCCGGAAGCGCTGGAACACTATCGCGCGCTGCTGACCGACCCTGCCCGCATTCATGCGATCTGCGAGGATTATCGCGCCGGCGCCACCATCGACCGGCAGCGCGACGAGGCCGACCTTGCCGCCGGCCGCAGAATCGCCTGTCCGACGTTCGTCCTTTGGGCCCGAAGCTATCTTCCCGGCGACCCGCTCGAAACGTGGAAAAACTGGTGCACGAACGTGACGGGCGCCTCGATCAACTCAGGGCACTTCCTGGCTGAGGAGAATCCGCAGGACACGCTGGCTGCGCTTGTGCCGTTCCTTAATGCCCAGAGGGATCGCAATGATTGACGTTGCGGCACGTCGGAGCGCGGTGATCCCATGATCCCGCCCGGCAAATCTCTCCAGTCCAGCAAGCCCACCTTTCCCGCCACGCGGCCTACTATCGCGCTGGCGTTGGGCGGGGGCGGTGCGCGTGGGCTTGCACACATCCTGATGCTGGAGGTGTTCGACGAACTGGGCCTCAAACCCAAAGTCATCGCCGGCACGTCGATCGGCGCGTTGTTCGGCGCGGCCTACGCCTCGGGGCTCTCGGCCCGGCTCATCAAGGCGCACACCGAGGAAGTGCTGAGCCAGCGCTTCGGCCTGACCCGCTACCTGCTGTCAGCCCGCTCCGAACCGGTGCAGCGGTTCCTCAACATCCTGCCGATCCGGTCGTCGCTGCTGAAGCCCGAGTTGCTGCTCGACCATATGCTGCCCTCCAAGGTCGCGCGCGATTTCGCGCACCTCGCCATTCCGCTCAAGGTGGTGGCAACGGACTTCTATGCCCAGGAGCAGATTGTCCTCGACTCCGGCGATCTGCGCAGCGCGATCGCCGCCAGCATGGCGCTGCCCGCGCTGTTCACCCCCGTCACCCGCGACGGCCGTGTGCTGATGGACGGCGGACTGGTCAACCCGCTGCCGTTCGACGTGCTCAAGGGCGATGCCGACATCACGGTCGCCATCGATGTCAGCGGCGCCGCGCTGGGCCCCGGCAGCAGATCCCAGCCGTCCGCCTTCTCCGCGCTGGTCTCATCCTCGCAGATCCTGCAGCGCTCGATCGTGCGCGAGAAGCTCAAGGCCCAGCAACCCGACATCTATATCGATGTCGAGGTCGACGAGTTCCACGTGCTCGAATTCCACCGCTTCAAGCAGGTGATGACGGCTGCCGGCCAGGCCAAAGACCAGCTCAAGCGCCAGCTCGAACGCGTACTGGCAAGCCAGACTGCCGAGATGCTGCCGCCAGATCCCTTGCCCGGCGAACCATCCCCGCCGAGAAAACGGCTTTCCGGCCTGAAGCGGTTCGCACGCAGGCGTTCGCTATGACCGTAGAGTCCGCGGGTGGAAAATCCATGGCGCCGGGACCGCGCATCGCGCTGGCCCTCGGCGGCGGCTCGGCCCGCGGACTGGCCCACATCGTCATGCTGGAAGTGTTCGACGAGCTCGGCATCAAGCCGTCGATCATTGCCGGCACGTCGATGGGCTCGATCTGCGGCGCATGCTATGCGGCAGGCCTCTCGGCCGCCGAAATCCGCGAGGGCTTCGAAAGCCAGTTCACCAGCGCCGCCACCTTCTTCAAGCAGTTTGCTGGCAAGCTGCGCGGCGGCATTTCAACGCTGTGGAGCGTGCGCTCGCCAGGCATCGTCGACAACGTCACGCTGTTCGAGATGCTGCTGCCGGAGGTACTGCACAGCGATTTCGAATCCCTCAAGATCCCGTTCCTCGCCATCGCCGCCGATTTCTACGCCATCGAGCAGGTCATTCTTGACCATGGCCCGGTGATCCCGGCGCTGGCAGCGAGTTGCGCGCTGCCCGGCATGGCGCGGCCCGTCGTGCTGGAGGGGCGCGTGCTCATCGACGGCGGCTATATCAATCCGGTGCCCTACGACGTGGTGATGGACCGCGCCGACATCACGGTTGCGGTCGACGTGACCGGCGATCCGCAACGGCGCCCAGGTGCCCGGGTGCCCGGCACGGTGGAAGCGGTGACCGGGGCGACGCAGCTCCTGTTCCACTCCATTACGCGCGAGAAGCTGAAGTCGATTGCGCCCGACATTTTCATCCGGCCCAAGGTCGGCGCCTATTCCGCGCTGGACTATTTCAAGATCGGCGAAATCCTGGATGCTGCGCAAGACGCAAAGGACGACTTGAAACGCCAGCTGTCTCAGCGTCTTGAGGCCATCTCTTAAAGTATCCACAGCGCTTTCGGCGCCACACTATCTCTCGCCACATCGATTGCGCATCTTGCCTCGCGTCCTGAGCGGAGGGGGCTCGCGGTGGCACGTCCTGGCGGGGAAGAGTTTCGTATCGACATCGACGTCGAGCACGCCCAGCGCGAGGCCGAGCGCGTGCGCGACATGCTGGCGGCACTCAGGCGCAGGCACGATCTCTCCCGCTACGAGTACACCACCGTCGTGCGCATCATGCCGGGCGGCGACACCTTCGCGCATCCGGTACTGACCCTCGGCAACCGCTTCGCTGAAAGCGAAGACCTGCTGCTCTCGACCTATCTGCACGAACAGATGCACTGGTATCTGTGGTACCTCGGCACGCCCGATCGCGACATGATGGCGCCGTTCTACGACGAGCTGGTGCGCCGCTATCCCGACGCGCCGATCGAGCTGCCCGACGGCGCGCGCAACTACGACGCCACCTATTCGCACCTGGTCGTGAACTGGCTGGAGATCGCGGTCACATCCGAGTTCATCGGCCGCGAGCGCGCCGTCGCGGTTGCCAGGGGAACGCGCAGCTACCGCTGGATCTACCGCACCGTGCTCAAGGACTGGGACCTGCTGGGGGAGCTTTACGAGCGCTACGACATCGTGCCGATTCGCACGGCCGAAACGCTGAGACGCGAGAATGCGGAAGCCGAGCGGGCGGCCGTCAGCGGCGGGCGGAGAAAAAGCCGCGCAGCAACGCCGCGGAACGCGTCTCCTCGATCCCGCCGTAGACCTCGGGGACGTGGTGGCAGGACGCCTGGCTGAAGATGCGCGGTCCGTTCTCGACCCCGCCGCCTTTGCCATCGGCCGCACCGAAGTAGAGCCGGCGGATGCGCGCGAACGAGATGGCTGTCGCGCACATGGGACAGGGCTCCAGCGTGACGTACAGGTCCGCGTCCGTAAGCCGTTCCGATTGAAGTGCGGCACAGGCCGTGCGGATCGCCAGCATCTCCGCGTGCGCCGTGGGATCGTTGAGCTCGCGCGTGCGGTTTCCGGCCCGCGCCAGCACGCCGCCATCGGCGCCAACGATCACCGCGCCCACGGGCACTTCGCCGCGCGCGCCAGCAGCCTCGGCCTCGGCAAGCGCCGCGAGCATATGGCCCTGAGGCAGGGGCGGTGTCATAAGGGCGGCTCCAACAACGAGTCACCACCTTCCATGCGCAAAAAAGCACCGCGAGGTCAACGCCCAGCACCGCGTCAGAGGTCGCGCCCAGGGCCGCCGCCGGTCGCGGCGGCGCCGGCCGGACCCATGCGCATCGCCAAGGCGCTGGCGCGGGCGGGGCTGTGCTCGCGCCGCGACGCCGAGCGCTGGATCGAACAGGGCCGCGTCAGCGTCAACGGCACGGTGCTGGCAAGCCCGGCGCTGGACGTCTCGCCCAGCGACCGCATCCTGGTCGACGGCAATCCGCTGCCCGCACCCGAGCCCCCGCGCCTGTGGCGCTACCACAAGCCCAAGGGCCTCGTCACCACGCACGCCGACCCGCAGGGCCGGCCCACCGTGTTCGATGCGCTGCCCGAGCACCTGCCGCGTGTCGTTTCCATCGGCCGGCTCGACTTCAACAGCGAAGGCCTGCTGCTGCTCACCAACGACGGCGCGCTGGCCCGCCACCTGGAACTGCCCGCCACCGGCTGGACCCGGCGCTATCGCGTGCGTGCGCACGGCGCCATCACGCAGGCCGCGCTCGACAAGCTGAAACAGGGCGTCGAGGTTGCCGGCGTGCGCTATGGCCCGATCGAGGCCACGCTCGACGCCAAGGCCGAGGATACCGGCGCGCGCGCCAACGTCTGGCTGACCGTCGGCCTGCGCGAGGGCAAGAATCGCGAGGTGCGCAAGATCCTGGAAAGCCTGGGCCTCACCGTCAACCGCCTTATCCGCGTCTCCTTCGGTCCCTTCCAGCTGCTCGACATCAAGCCGGGCGAGGTCGAGCACGTGAAGCGCAGCGTCCTGCGCGAGCAACTCGGCCGGCAGGCGGCTGCCGACCTGGGCATCGCCGACGACGACGAGACCGCCCGCCCGCCACGCAAGCCGGCACCGCCCAAGCCCAAGGGCTGGGCATGAGAATCGTCGGCGGCCAGTTCCGCGGGCGCGCACTTGCCACGCCGGGCGACGACCACACACGCCCTACCTCCGACCGCGTGCGCGAGGCGGTGTTCAATATTCTGGCGCACGGCGTGGCGGATTTCTCGCTCGATGGCGTGCGTGTGCTCGACCTGTTCGCCGGCACCGGCGCGCTCGGGGTGGAGGCGCTGTCGCGCGGCGCGGCCTACTGCCTGTTCGTGGAGGAGGATGCGCAGGCGCGGGGAACCATCCGCCGCAACGTCGAAACCTTCGGCCTGACGGGCATCACCAAAATCTTCCGCCGCGACGCCACAGCGCTCGGCCCCGCGGAAAACCGCGGTACCTTCGGCCTCGTGTTCCTCGATCCGCCGTACGGCAAAAGCCTTGGTGAACGTGCGCTCGCCTCAGCCGCGGCCGGCGGATGGCTCATGCCGGACGCCGTTGCCGTCATTGAGGAACGTATGGACGCGGCCATCGCCCTGCCCGAGACTTTCACTGCTATCGACCGGCGCAGCTGGGGCGATACGCAAGTGCTGTTCGCACGCTATCGAGACGCCCGCTCGTGAGCAGCGCGGCCCGTCCCGTCATCGTTTGGTTTCGCGACGATCTGCGCCTCGCTGACAATCGCGCGCGGGCGCTCGCCGCCTTCGACAGGATCAAGCGTTGACGCGATGACATCAAACCAGACCGACATCGACGCCGGCGCGCCGCGGCAGTATCCGATCTCCGGCTGGATCGAGGCCGGCCTCTATGTGTTCGCCATCGCCTTCCTCAGCCTCGCCTATGTCGTCGGCCACCGCCTCGGCGCGCATCCTATCGCCTTCGTGCTCTATGCCATGCTGGTCTCGGCGCTGGTGCTGCTGGCGGCCACGGGTCCGGGTCCGGACGCCGTGCGCATCATCCTGGCGCCGCAGAGCTGGCTGGTCGGCGCCGGGACGATCGGCATGGAAATCTTCTACTATCTGCTGCTCGAAAAACTCTCGCCGGCCGAGGGCAGCCTGCTGGTGCGCCTTTCCATCCCGCTGTCGCTGATCGTCGGCTGGGCGTTGTTCGCCCGCCGCCCGCGCGCGATTGCATGGCTCGGCGGCGCAGTCATCGTCGCGGGCCTGCTGCCGCTGCTGTTCCTGCTCGATCCGGCGTATCGTCCCGCAGTGCTGACGGCCGTTGCCGGCTCGGCCTTCGCCTTCAACCTGCGCGGCTTCTCGGCAGAATTCCATCCGTGGAACCAGCGCGCCCGCACGCTCACCGAAAAGCTGCGCATCACCGGCCTGGTCGTGCTCGTCACGTCTTTGGCGAGCCTGGCGCTGGCCGGCGGGTGTGCGCTGCTGGTCGCGCACGGCGTGCTGCCGCCGATACCGATGGTGCCGACGGCGGCGCAAATGCTGCACGTGCCGACCATCCTGCTCGGCGTGCTCGTCGGCGGCGTCATCTTGACGGCGATGGCATTCCTGAACTTCTCCTGCGTGGTAAAGATCACGACGGAGAACTTCGCCGCCACCAGCGCGTTCACGCCGGTCGCTGCCCTGCTCGTGCAGTCCGTCGCCGCAGCATTCGGCCTGATCCCGTTCTTCCGCCTCGACGCCAGCTTCTATCCCGCCATGACCGTCGTCATCGCCGGCGTGCTCATGATGCTGTACGGCGCGCGGCGGCGGTGAGCGCACGGTTGCCTCCCACTGCGCCGCCGGCAGGCCTTCGGTGCGAACGACGGGGAGGGCGATGCGGCCGCCGCGCATACACGCACGCGGAACCGCCACCCCCACGGAGGCTGCAAGGCTCTCTGTTCCGACCCCGTAACCAGGCCGCCCACAGCAACTGTCTTACCGGTGCCCCAAAAAGGGGTATACTTCAGAAAATCGTTACGCTGAACGTTGGGAGGAAGCACATGAGAAAATCACTCCGTGTCGCCAGTTTACTGGCGCTAGTTGCGGTTCCGATCTACGCGATCGCTGCTGATGACCACCACGCCACCGTACAAGCAGATGGCTTGAAATGGTCAGCACCGGCAGCCTACGGGGCGGGCGCTCAGCTCGCTGTGGTCAAGGGCGACCCGACGAAAGAGGGTATGTACGTGGTACGTCTCAAGGTCCCGGCCGGTTTCAAGATCCCCGCGCACAACCATCCCAACGATGAGAACGTGACGGTTCTTTCAGGGAGCTTCAACATCGGTACGGGTGACAAGCTCGACGAAAAAAAAGGGATGTTGATCAAGGCTGGCGGGTACTCTTATGTCGCCAAAGGCATGTCACATTTCGCATGGTTTACCGAAGCGACCGTGCTGCAACTCCATGGGATGGGGCCGCAAGGTATTACGTACGTAAACCCAGCCGATGATCCGCGGAAAAAGTAGGCTTGCTCGCTCGGACCCAGTTGCAGACAGCGTTCGGGCGACGCGATGTGGTTTGGCCGGGGCCTAGACTAGCGGGTTTATTTCTGCGCGGCCGCAGGTTAACTCATCCGCCACCTCACCGTCCCGCGCCCGCACCCGGCGCCTTGCCGCCAACCGGGCCCTCGTCCTTATCCCCCTTGCCGGGCGGGCGGCGGAGGATGCGGACGGCAGCGCCCTTGAGGCGTTTCCAGGCGTCGCGGTCGCGGGTCTTGGTCTGGACGATGCGGCCGCCGCCAGGGCGGCGCTGGAGCGTCAGCAGGCGGCTGTGCAGCTCCTGCAGGCCGGGACGATGCCCGACGCTGAAGATGGTCGCGTTTGGCAGCCGCTCGAACAGCAGGGTCAGCAGCCGGAACTCGCTGTCGATGTCGAGGGCGGCGGTGGCCTCGTCCATGATGATGATGTTGGGCTCGTCGATCAGCAGCCGCGCGAAGGCGACGCGCTGGCGCTCGCCGCCCGACAGCGTCTGGTCCCAGCGCTCCTCCTCGGTGTCGAGCTTGTCGGCAAGATAGCCGAGGCCCACGTCCTTCAGCACGGCCTTGGCGCGCTGGTCGGCCAGCAGCGATCCTTCCACCGGATAGGCGATGGCATCGCGCAGCGTGCCGAGAGGGATGTAGGGCCGCTGCGGCACGAAAGCGACCTTGGCGCCAGCCGGGATCAGGATGCGGCCCTCACCCCACGGCCACAGGCCGGCGATGGCGCGGATCAGCGTGCTTTTGCCCGAGCCCGATTCGCCGCCGAGCAGCACGCGCTCTCCGGGCTTGACCTTGATGTCCGTGTCGTCGATCACCACCCGCCCGTCGCGGTGCACGATCGAAAGATCCATCATTTCGATGTCGGCCTGGCTGGTGTTCTCGACCACGATCGCCGCGGTGCGCGCGGTATCGTCGTCCATCTCGTCGAGCGCCTCGTGCAATTCCTGCGCCCGCCGCGCCGATGCCGACCATTCGGCCAGACGGATGAAGTTCTCGGCAAACCAGTTGAGCGCCGTCAGCACGGCGATGAACGCCGCCGCGATCTGCATGACGGAGCCCAGCGTCAGCTCGCCTGCGAGATATTTGGGCGCCGCCAGCAACACCGGAAACACCGGCGCGAAGAAGGCGTTGCCGTTGAGAATCCAGGTCAGGTGGCAGTGCTGACGCACGACGTCGAGCCAGCGCTGCGCCACGGTGGCGAAGGTTTCGTTGAGCCGCTCGCGCTCGTCATCGGCGCCCTTGATCAGCGCGATGCTCTCGGCGTTCTCGCGCACGCGCGTCAGCTCGTAGCGGAACTGCGCCTCGGCCTCGTTCTTGGCGGCCACACGGTCGACGAGCGGACTGCCGATCAGGTAGGTGAGGACCGAGGTGGCGGTGGCGTACAGCACCGCGGCAAGCGCTATGTAGCCCGGAATCCATACGTTGGTACCGCCGATCTCGATCGTCAGCGATCCGCCCACCCAGAACAGGATGCCGACGAACGTGACGGCGGCCAGCAGGGCATTGATGAAGCCGACGGCGAACTCCACCACCGGCTCGGAGGCCAGACGCAGATCGTCGGCGATGCGGTATTCGGGATTGATCTGCTCGTCGTCGGTCACCGCGAGGCGGTAATAGCGTTGCTCAGACAGCCACCGCGAAAGCATCTCGCCCGTCAGCCACTGCCGCCATTTCACCTGCAGCGTCATGCGGCACCAGACCATGGCAACGGCAAAGGCCGCGCCCAGCGCCACCAGAACCACGATGACGATGACCGCAGTCCACAGCGTGGTGCCGTCCTTGCGCTCCAGCGCGTCGAAGAACCACTTATTCCACCGGTTGATGCCGACGTTGACGGCCAGATTGGCAAACACGAGCACCAGTGCGCCGGCCGTCCACAGCCAGGCATTGCGGCGATCGGGACCTGTCCAGAACCCAACGGCGCGATTGAGGAACAGTCTCGCCGAGAACGGCCGCTCGCTGGCGGCGGCTGCAAGCGCTGGCTCTGTCATTGGGCTACCTGTGTTGAGAAGCGGCCCTCGTGCGCGTGCACCGGACCGCAGTATCAACGCCCAAGGTTCAGCTTGGTTTCAGCGCCGCCCGAACAGCCGTTCGATGTCGCTGAGCTTGAGCTCCACGTAGGTCGGCCGGCCGTGGTTGCATTGGCCGGAATGGGGTGTAGCTTCCATCTCACGGAGCAGGGCGTTCATTTCCTCGGCGGTCAGCCGGCGGCCGGCGCGCACGCTGCCATGACACGCCATAGTGGAGCACACGGCTTCCAGCCGCTCCTTGAGCAGGCTGCCCTCGCTCTCGCTGGCGGCTTCGCGCGCCAGATCGCGAACCAGGCCCTTGACGTCGGTGTCGCCGAGCAGGGCCGGCACCTCGCGCACCATCACCGCTCCGGCCCCGAACGGCTCCAGCACCAGCCCAAGCCGCGTCAGCGGCTCGGCTGCGTCGGCCAACGCCGCCGCCTCGTCGGCGTCGAGTTCCACGATCTCGGGGATCAGTAGCACCTGCCGCGCCACGCCGCCGTTGGCCATGGCGCCCTTGATGCGCTCGTAGACCAGGCGCTCGTGCGCAGCGTGCTGGTCGACGATGACCATCGAGTCGCGCGTCTGCGCCACGATGTAGGTCTCGTGCAGTTGCGCCCGGGCGGCACCGAGAGGGCGATCCAGCAGTTCGGCCGCCGCCGGCTCGAGCGCTGCCGCGCTGCTGGCACTGAGTTCATCCAGCCCTTCGATCGGCGCCTGCCAGTCCAAGGCGCCTTCCGCAAAGCCGCGTCCCGGGCCGCTCCGCTCGGGGACCGCAGGGCCGCCATGATTGGAATTGGCCGCCCAGCCGACACCCGTCGTGCGCGCCAGTGCGCTGAGCGCCTGCAGGCCTCCGGCGATGGAGGCCTTGTGCCCCGCAGCTTCCAGCGCTGCCCGCAGCGCGCCCGCCACCAGGCTGCGCACGGCGCCCGCATCGCGGAAGCGCACCTCCGCCTTGCTCGGATGCACGTTCACGTCCACCTCGCGCGGCGAGAGCGCCACGAACAAGGCGAGCAGCGGATAGCGCCCCTTGGGCACTAGATCGCCGTAGGCCGCGCGCACGGCGCCGATCAGCAGCTTGTCCTTCACCGGCCGTCCGTTGACGAACAGGTACTGCTGACCTGGATCGGGCCGATGCAAGGTCGGCAAGCCGGCAAAGCCCGTCACCCGCACACCCTCGCGCGCGATCTCGATGGCAAGCGCGTCGTCGAGAAATTCGCGGCCCATGATGCGGCCGAGCCGCGCCAGATGGCCATCGGGCCCAAGAGGCTGCGCCGGCAGTTTCAGTCCGGCACGCTCGCCGGTGGTGAGCGTGAAGGCGACGGCCGGGTTGGCCATGGCGAGCCGCTTCACGACCTCGGAGATCGCCATGTTCTCCGCGCGCTCGCTCTTCAGGAACTTCAGCCGCGCGGGCGTCGCCGAGAACAACTCGCGCACTTCCACCCGCGTACCGGGATTGAGCGCGGCCGGCCGCACCGGCTGCTTGGCGCCGCGATCGACGATGATCTCGTGCGCGGCGGGCGCCTCGTGCGGCCGCGAGGCGATGGACAAGTAGGCCACCGACCCGATCGAAGGCAGCGCCTCGCCGCGAAACCCGAGCGTGGCGATGTTGAAGAGGTCGTCGTCGGCGAGCTTGGAGGTGGCGTGGCGCTCGACGGCAAGCGCCAGATCGGCCGCACCCATGCCGCTGCCATTGTCGGTAACGCGGATCAGCGAGAGCCCGCCGGCCGCCGCCACCACCTCGATGTCGGTGGCGCCGGCATCGAGCGCGTTCTCGACCAGCTCTTTCACCGCGCTGGCCGGCCGCTCGATCACCTCGCCGGCGGCGATGCGGTTGACGGTCTCCGATCTCAGCTGGCGGATCGCCACGGGATGCCCCACTGGGCCGCGCCTACGCCTTGGGCAGCGCTGCCACTCTCTCGCGCGTGATGTTTTTCGCCAGCTCCACGGCCGGCTGATCGAACGGATCGACACCCAGGAGATGGGCGGCCAGAATCGTTTCCAGCATCATGTGCATCATCAGCGCCCCCAGCGCCCGCTCGTCAAGGCTGGGAAGGTCGAAGGTGCGGACCGGCCGCCCGGCCTTGGCGAGCGCCTGCGGCAGGGCCTCGGCCTGCGCTGCCACGAGATCACCCGCGGTCCGGCCGGCCAGATAGCCGAGCCCCGCTCCCTCGGCCAATTGCACGTTGATCCGGGGGCCTGTTCCCGCTGTCGGGGTGCGCACGACCGTGATCATGTGCTCGCGCGGCCCGTCCATGAAAAGCTGAAGCTGGCTGTGCTGGTCGACCGGTCCCAGGCAGGCGATGGGCGCCGTGCCGTGGCCGTTCTTGCCGAGGCTCTCCGCCCACAGCTGCGCGAACCAGGCCGCGAACCGCCCCAGCCGGTCCGCATAAGGCATCATGACCTGCATCCGGATGCCACGCTCGCGCGCCAGCCCGATCGCCACCGCGGCGCCCAGCGCGGGAGCAAAATCGCCCGGGGCCTTAGCGGCCATCATGGCGTCGACGACGCCCTTGGCGCCCTCGCGCACTGCGCGCGCATCGAGCCCGCGCGCGATTGCGGCCAGCAGGCCGACATTGGTCAGCGCGGAAAACCGCCCGCCGATCCCCGGATGATGATCGAGGAGCGGAATGCCGTGCGCCTCGAACAACGTGCGCAGGCCGTTGGTCTTGCCCGCGACGCTGGGCTCGGAGACGCCCAGGAACAGCTCGGGAATTCGCGCGGCGTGTCCCGCAGCCTTGACGGCATCGAGCGCCGCCAGCGCCTGCACCAGCGTCTCGGGCGTACCACCGGATTTCGAAATCACTACGAAGCGCACGGTGTCCAGATCGTCGAACGATCGGAGCGACGACTCCAGGGTGTTACCGTCGAGATTGTCGTAGAAGCGCGTGCGCGGCCGCTTCCGCTGAGCCTCGCTGGCGACGCCGGGAATGTGCCAGCCGCCGAGCTGGGCCAGCGTCTGTCCGCCAAGGCTCGAGCCGCCGGTGCCGAAGAAGATCACCACCCGCGCGCCCCGGCACAATTTGGCGAAGGCTGTCTCGGCGACCTCGATGTCGGCGCGTTCCTCGGCAATGCGCAGATGCGGCAGCCGGTGCGTCTTGTAGTCGTCCTGCAAGCGGGACAACGCCGGTGCCAGGCGATCCAGCCAGAACTTCAATTCGGCTGGGGACAGGCCATGACGGCCGATGGCGCCTTCAAGACAACCCGCGATGGATTGCCGGTAGACGGCTTCGCCGGCGCGCGCGCTCGTATCGTGTGTCATGGGGATGAGGCCTATCGCGATTTTTTCCCGCTGTCATCCCGGCACGGCTGTGAGCAAACGAACCTCAGCCTCACTCGCGTCGCGTCGTGGTTCGACAAGCTCACCACGGGGTCGGTGCCAGCCGACCGGACATTCGGCTTCACCCGCCCGGCGTCAGGCCCTTGGGTTTGCCTACGACCATAACGATCAGGTTCTTTGCCGTCGAACAGACGCTTGGCGACGCGCTTCACGTCGTCCAGCGTCACGGCATTGATCATGCGCGTTGCGGTTGTCGATGTAGTCGGGCCCAAGGCCCTCGACCATGGTCCACAACAGCTGGTTGGCGATGTTGGCGCTGGTATCGAACCTCAGCGCGAACGATCCGGTCAGGTAGGACTTGGCGTCCGCCAGCTCAGCCTCGGTCACGCCCTCGGCAGCCACCCGCTTGAACTCGCCCCGGATCAGTTCCAGCGACTGCGCGATCTGCTCGTTCTTGGTCGCCACGCTGCCGACGAACACCGAGGCGTGTTTCAGGGGCACGATGGTCGTATCCACGCCGTAGGCGAGGCCCGCGCTTCTCGCGCACCTCGGCATAGAGCCGCGAAGCAAAGCCGCCGCCGACGATATTGTTGAGCACGAAGGCGGTCATGAAATCCTTGTCCTGCGCGCGCCATCGCGGGAAGGCCGAAGCGCGCCACCGACTGCGGCACGTTCATGTCGACCACCGTCAGCTTCTGCGCGGCCTTGGGCTCGGCGTTCGTCACCGGCGTCAGCTTCGCCTTGGCGGGCAGCGCGCCGAAGATGCCGTCGAGCATGGTGGCCGAGGGCTTTGCGCATCGATGTCGCCGACGACCGCCACGCGCAGCGTGTCCTTGGCAAAGATGCGCGCCCTGGAAGTCGGCGAGGTCGGCGCGCGCGATCTTGGCCACCGACTCGGGCGTGCCGTTGGCCGGCCGGCCATAGGGATGGTCCGGCAAAGGCAAGCGCCATCCACTGCTCGGCGGCAACCCGCGTCGGGTCGCGCTGCGGCATAGGCGAGGTTGGCCAGATACTGCGCGCGCATGCGCTCGACCGCTTCCGCATCGAAGCGCGGTTTGTTGACGGCCAGCGCCAGCAGCGCCACCGCCCGCTCGCGGTTCTCGGTCAGCGTCTCGAAGCTGCCGTAGAATGCATCGCGCGCCGTCGTCGAAGCTCATGCGCATGGCAAGCTCTTCCATGCGCTCCTGGAACTGCTTGGCAGTTCAGATCGCCGGCGCCTTCATCCAGCATGCCGGCGAGAAAGTTGGCCAGGCCTTCCTTGCCGGCCGGATCCTGCGCGCTGCCGCCTTCGAAGGCAAAGCGCATGGCGATCAGCGGCACGCTGTGCTCCTCCACCAGCCACGCCGTGATGCCCCCCGGGCTCTTGATCTGCTTGAATTTTCATTGCCAGTGCCTTGCCGGGGGTGAGCGTCGTGAGGGCGGCTGCGAGCGCCAGGACCAGCAACCAGGGCATGGCCCAATTGCCGACCCGGTGCTGGCCCGCGCGCGGTGCGGGAACGGCTGGAACACCATCACCGTTCTCCCTTCAGCTCTTTTTGGCCGGCGCTGGAGGCGTGGCGACGTTCTCGGGTCCCGAAGCCGCAGGAACGAGCGTTCCGGTCACGGACCGCCGGATGTCCAGGTACTTCGCCGCAGCCGTCTTTGACCTGCGCCAGCCGTGACCTTGGCGATCGCTGCCGGCCAGCTGTTGATCTGGTCGATGGTCATGCCGAGCGCCAGACCGCTGCCGTAACGCCGGGCGAGCTGCTCCTGGCTGTCGAACTCGTAGACGAACTCGGCAATGAACTGCTTCTTGGCACGCTCCAGCTCGGCCTCGGTGACGCCGTTCTCGCGCAGGTCGTGCACGACCCGGTCGATGCGCCTGCTCCACCTTGTCGAGCGCCACGCCCTCCGCCGCCACGGCGTGCAGGCCGATGGAGCCGCTGTCGAGGCAGAGGCCGGAATACCAGCCGCCCGCGCTCGAGGCGATCTTCTCCTCGACGACCAGCTTCTGATAGAGGCGGCTGGTGCCGCCCAGTCCGGCAATCTTCATGAGAAGGTAAAGCGCCTCGGCTTCGCCCGGCGCGGCCTTGGTGAGGGCGGGCGCCAGATAGTAGCGCCGCACGGAAGCATTGCCGGCGCGCGGATCCTTCAGCTCCACGCGGCGCGGCGCGCGCTGCTCGGGCTCCTGCGGACGCACGCGCGGCCCGCCGACCTGCGGGTTGGCGGGCAGGGCGCCGTAGGTGGCATCGGCAAGCGCCTTGACCTCGGCCGGATTGACGTCGCCGGTGACGACCACGATGGCGTTGTTGGGCGCGTAGAAGCGCTTGTAGAAGGTCAGCGCGTCCTCGCGGGAAAGCTTGGCCATCTCGTGCATCCAGCCGATGATGGGGATGCGGTAGGGATGGTTCTGGTAGAGCGCGGCCGACATCTGCTCGGCGAGGATGCTGGAGGGTACGTTCTCGGTGCGCACGCGGCGCTCCTCGATGATCACCTGACGCTCGGTCGCCACCTCGCGATCGCTGAGCCGCAGGTTCACCATGCGGTCGGCTTCCATCTCCATGACGTCCTTCAGCCGGTCCTTCGCGACGCGCTCGAAGTAGCCGGTGTAGTCGTAGCTGGTGAATGCGTTGTGCTGTGCCGCCGAGACGCGAGACGGTCGCGGAGAACTCGCCGTTGGCGAGCTTCTCCGTCGACTTGAACATCAGATGCTCGAGGAAATGGGCGATGCCCGAGACGCCGGGCGGCTCGTCGGCAGAGCCGACGCGGAAGTACACCATGTGGGTCACCACCGGCGCGCGCGTTGTCCGGCACGACGACCACGACGAGTCCGTTCGCCAGTTTGAACTCGCTCACGCGATTGGCGGGATTGGCCTGAGCCGTTGCGAAACTTTGGGTGATCAGCATGAGCCCAAGGATGAGGAAGGAAAGGCCTTTACCTGGTGTCCACATAGATCGAGCGATCCTGACGGCGAGGCCGGTCCCTCGCAATTTTGCAGCCCGCCCAATGACGACAGGCTGCGACGAGTAGCGGGTTCGACCGCCGATGTATCTGGTTTTCCCGACGCCATAGTCAAATGACAACCGCTTAATGTCGCCTGCAAGGCATGGCGTCCTGCCAAGGTAACGGAAGTGTTCAGAGAAGGGGCTCGGGGAGGAGTGCAGGCGACCTGGAAGAGTGACCGCACTCTATTTGTTAATATTGGTCGTGGCGTTGCCGAAGTATGCCGCACGTGCCATAGGGACTGCGGTTGGCGCCGACGTCCTGCGGCTTGAAGGCCTTGTCCTTCCACTGAATCTCGCCGCTGCAGTAGGCCTGGTGCAGGCGCTGGCGCTCCTTGGCGGCAGCCTGCTTGCGCAGCTCGGGATCATTGAGCGCCGCCACGTCCTCGGAGTTAGTCCTGCCGGAGCCCGGATCGGGCAGACGGGTGACGCTGGGCGGCACAACCAGTGGTGCCCTGTCGGCCATTTTCGGCTCGGCCTTCTCCTGGGACGCGGCGCTTACGCCCAGCCAGTCGAATACCTTGCCGTTGAGTTCAACACCCTCGATACCGCCGCAAGAGCCCAGCGCCAGCGTGGACGCCATGGCTGCTCCCGCGCACATCTGAGTCAGGTATCGGCGCAACGGCATCTCCAGCAACCCGGGAGTTCGGTGTCTCGCCAACGGCTTACGGCGACTTTGAGGCACGATTGCGACTCGGGCTCATGGAGTCATACAGGAGGCCGCAAACCCCGGCAACAATCGCCGCGTCGGCAATATTGAACACGTACCAGTAGAAGCCGATAGGCATGCAGGGAAAAGAAGTCGGCCACCCCCCCCAAGACGAGGCGGTCGATGGCATTGCTGATGGCGCCCCCCATGATGAACCCCAGGCTGGCGGCGACCAGCTTGTCGGCCACGCCTCGAGCCAACCAAACCGCCATGGCCAGAGCAGCCAGCCCGGCAAATCCGGCGAGGAGCCACTGCCCTTCGCGGCTGTCCTGCATGAACATGCCGTAGCTGACCCCCAGGTTCTTGACGTACACGAGGTCAAGAAATGGCGCGATGGCGACGCGGCCCTGCTCCTCGATCCGGTAGACGAGCAGCATCCACCATTTGTGCGCCTGATCCACCGCGACGGTTAGGGCGGCCAACCCAACCCCAAGCGGCGACAACGGACCCCAAAGCCAACGCATGCGCACCATCGCCCCTGTCTAATCGCCTTGAGCCGGCGCGCGCTGGTCGAACTCCCGCACCGCCGCCGCGTCACGGGCGGAGAGTTCGGGATAGTCCAGATCGCTGCCCACGTCGTCGGTGAAACGCCAGGAGCGTGCGCACTTGGTGCCGCCGGCCTTGCTGGACACGACGCCGACGCCAGCAACTTCCGGCAGGATGAACGCGCCCTCGGGCGGTTCGCCGTCGATGATCTCGATACCCGACGTGATGCACACTTCGGCAAAATCGATGCCTTCCAGTGCCGCCAACAGCTCGTCGTCCTCGATGTAGACGCTGCGGCGCCGCCTCCAGCGACGAGCCGATCTTCTTGTTGGCGCGCTCGATCTCGAGTGCGCCCGTCACAACCCGGCGCACGCGCTTGATCTGCTCCCATTCCTCGGCCAGCGCCTCGTTGCGCCACGCCGCGGGGACCGCGGGGAATGTTTCCAGATGTACAGAGCCGTCCTCCGAAGGATAGCGCGCCAGCCAGGCTTCCTCCGCCGTGAAGCACATCAGCGGCGCCAGCCACGTGCAGGTGTAGCGGAAGATGTGCTCGATCGTCTCCAGCGCCGCCCGGCGCTTGGCGCTGGAATAGGGCTCGCAGTAGAGCGCATCCTTGCGGATGTCGAAATAGAACGCCGACAGATCGGTGTTCATGAACTGCGACAGCACTGCAACCACGCGCTTGTAGTCGTAGTCGGCGTAGGCCTTGCGCACGATCTCGTCGAGCTCGACGAGGCGATGCAGCATGACCTGCTCCAGCTCCGGCATGGACTTGGGGGCATGCCTCTGCTTGCTGTCGTGGTGGGCCAGCGTGCCCAGCATCCAGCGCAGCGTGTTCCTGAGCTTGCGATAGGACTCGGCGGTGCCTTGCAGCACCGTCGGGCCCGAAACGGATGTCGCCGGTGTAGTCGGCGGACGCCACCCACAGGCGCAGGATGTCGGCGCCCGAGGTCTTCATCAGGTCCTGCGGCGAGAGCGTGTTGCCCTTCGACTTCGACATCTTCTCCTCGCCCTTCTCGTCGAGGATGAAGCCGTGGGTCAGCACGACGTCGTAGGGCGCGCGGCCGCGCGTGCCGCAGCTTTCCAGCAGGGAGGAGTGGAACCAGCCGCGGTGCTGGTCGGAGCCTTCCAGGTACATGACGGTATCGGCGCCGCCGTCGCGCTTGCGGACGATGCCGGCGAGCTGGGGAAAGTGCACGGGATCTTCCAGCGTGAAGGCGTGCGTGGAGGCGGAGTCGAACCAGACATCGCAGATGTCGTCGACCTTCTTCCATTCGGCGGGGCTGTAGTCGTTGCCAAGGAAGCGCTCCGCCGCGCCCGGCTCGTGCCAGGCCCGGATGCCCTGCTCCTCCAGTGCGGCCGTGATGCGCTGGTTGACGCGCTCGTCCTTCAGGATCTCGTAGGAGCCGTCGGCCTTGTCCTTGACGAAGATCGGGATCGGCACGCCCCAGGCGCGCTGGCGCGACATCACCCAGTCGGGCTTGGCCTCGATCATGCCGGTGATGCGGTTCTGACCGGACGGCGGCACCCATTGGGTTTCGCGGATGGCACGCAGCGCGAGCTGGCGCAGCGTAAAGCCATCGATGGCTGCTCCGCCCTTAAAGCCTCCCGGCGTGGGGGTGGGAGACGCGGCGATCGGCCGGTCCATGGCGATGAACCACTGGGGCGTGTTGCGGAAGATGACGGGCTTCTTGGAGCGCCAGGAATGCGGGTACTGGTGCTTGAGGCGGCCGCGCGCGATCAGCGCATTGGCGTCCTGCAGCGCCTTGATGACGGCATCGTTGGCGTCACCCTTGTCGCCGTTCTCCTTGAGCACGCGCTTGCCCTCGAAGCCGGGGGCCTCGCGGGTGAAGGCGCCGTCGGAGTCGACGGTGAAGGGAATGTCCGGGCTTATGCCGCGCTCGATCAGGCTGGCCTGGTTGGCCATCCAGATCTCGAAGTCGTCGCGGCCGTGCCCGGGCGCCGTGTGCACGAAGCCGGTGCCGTCCTCGTCGGTGACGTGATCGCCGTCGAGGAGGGGGACCGGAAAGTCATAGCCATCGCTGAAGTCAGCGAGTGGATGTGCACACGTAATGGAGGCTAGGCGCGCAGCGGAAACCGGTCCGACGCGCTCAAACGAATCCACTTTCGCGGCCTTCAGCACTTGCTCAGAGAGCTTGTCGGCCAGGATGAATTCATCGCCTGGCTTCGCCCAATTGCCGTCTGGAGCTTTGGTAACCTCGTACAGTCCGTATCCGATCTTCGATGAGAAAGAGATCGCGCGGTTGCCGGGGATGGTCCAGGGTGTTGTGGTCCAGATGACTATGGAAGCTTTCTCGAGTTCGAGCGGCCTCCCCGTCCATCATCGGCATCTCTGCGCCGGGTGCGATCCGTCTTCCCTGTGGCGCACCCTCGACGGTTCGGACAGGAAACTTCACCCACACGGTGTCGCTCGTGTAGTCGTGGTATTCGATCTCGGCTTCGGCCAGCGCCGTCTTCTCCACCACGCTCCACATCACGGGCTTGGAGCCGCGATAGAGCTGGCCGGTGGCGGCGAATTTCATCAGCTCGCGCGCGATCTGGGCCTCGGCGGCCGGCGCCATCGTCAGGTAGGGATGGTCCCAGTCGCCCTCGACGCCCAGGCGCTTGAACTCGGCACGCTGGACGTCGATCCACTTGGTCGCAAACGCGCGGCACTCGTCGATGAGCTGCAGGACCGGCACGTCTTCCTTGCGCTTGCCCTTGGCTCGGTACGCCTGCTCGATCTGCCATTCGATGGGCAGGCCGTGGCAGTCCCAGCCGGGCACGTAGTTGGAATCGAAGCCCAGCATCTGCTGGGAGCGCGTCACCATGTCCTTCAGGATCTTGTTCAGCGCCGTGCCGAGGTGGATGTTGCCATTGGCGTAGGGCGGGCCATCGTGGAGGATGAACTTGGGTCGCCCCTTGGCGGCGGCGCGCAGGCGCCCGTACATGCCGAGCTTGGCCCAGCGCTCCAGCAGCTTGGGCTCCAACTGCGGCAGCCCCGCTTTCATCGGGAACGCCGTCTTGGGCAGAAACAGGGTCGCGCTCCAATCGCGCGCGGCAGGTTTGGTCGAGGTCATGGGAAAGCCGTCTGGTGACAAGCTGAAAACGACGCGGGTTGAACGGGGGACGTCCCGGACACCCTCAGCGGCGTGCTGGGGCGACCGGGCACGTAATTCGCGTCAGCGGACGCTTGCGTATGATTCGCGACATGCGCCGTGTTGTAGCCGCGTCGCTGGCGGCGGGCAATCACCGTGTGGCGAATGAACAACATTCCCCTGCCGGCGGCTTGGGGCGCGGGAACCGGCCTGCGGGCGTGCTGGTTTGACCGCTCGAGGGACGCCGCGGCGGGAGTGTGGCACGCTCATGCGCCGCCGGCGGGGACACAGCGGCGTTCACCTTCAGGTTGTCCACCGCCGAAAAAAAAGCGCCAAGCCGACTGATCCAAGGCCTCGCCGCCTGCGTAGGCGAAGAGGGGGAATGCCGTCGCGGTGAGGTGCGCTCTTTGCGGCGCAGCTCAGCGGGCCGTGGCGGCATTCCTCCTCCTCCACCACGCGGAATGACCCGTACCGGCAATGCGGGTGCTTCGGCCCACGGAACATCAGCCGCGCTCAGGGCGTTACCTGCTGGCCGAGCGAGCCAAAGGAGCGTCGATGTCGAAGATTGTCAAAGTCGTTGCGCTCGGCTGCCTTTGGCTGCTGGCCGGGCAAACGCCAACCATCGCTCAAGGATGGCCCTCGTGGGCCGAAGAAGCCTTCGGGCGGTCCAGCCAGGGCACCCCCCGCCGCGGGCCGGGTCGCCGGGACTTTGGGTTCGACCTGGAAGAACAACGTCCACTGCCCAGGTTTGGCGGAGACATTCGCGACGGCGGCCTCCGTCCGGAAATCGCCCCGAAGACACCGCCGACTGTTGTGTTCGCGCACAACTTCCCAGTCAACTCCATCGTGATCAACACGGGCGCGCGAAAGCTCTATTACGTGCTGGGAAATGGCCAAGCGTATGAATACGCCGTCTCGGTCGGCCGTGAGGGCTTCAACTGGGCGGGCACAGAAACCATCAGCCGGAAGCAGGCTTGGCCCGACTGGCACCCGCCGGCGGATATGCGCGACCGCGATCCCAGCCTGCCCGAGAAGATGACGGGCGGGCTCAAGAACCCGCTGGGTGCGATCGCCCTGTACCTGGGCACCACGCTCTATCGCATTCACGGGACCAACGATGTGAAATCAATCGGACGCGCCGAATTGTCGGGCTGCTTCCGCATGCTCAATGCCGACGTGTTGCACCTCGCCTCACTCGCCGACGTCGGCACCAGCGTCAGCGTCGTGCAGTCCTTGCCGGCTTCGCAGCAGATCAGCCGGGCGCCGGAGCGCGCAAGCCAGCCGGTGGTGCTGCCGGCGTCCAAATAGAATTGTATTGTGACGGCTATGGCTGGTCGGGAGCTTCGGCAAGCACTTGGCGAGCCTGATTGCAGTCCGCCTGCATCTGCGCCGTCAGGGTCTCCGCGCTGTCAAAGCGGCGGTCGTCGCGGATGTGGGCGATGAAGTCCACAGCGATCTCGCGGCCGTAGAGGTCGTCGTCGAAGTCGAGCAGAAACACCTCGAGTATCGGCGCACCGTCATCGAACGTGGGCCGCGTTCCCAGGTAGGCCGCGGCCGCATGGGTCTTGCCGTCGACCAGCACGCGCACCGCATAGATGCCATGGGCCAGCGCTGTTCCCGGCGCGAGCGCAATGTTGGCCGTTGGGAAGCCGAGGCCCGTCCCCCGCCTGGCGCCCCCCACCACCTTGCCTGTCACGCGCCACCAATGGCCCAGCATTTCGGCCGCGCCCTGCACATCGCCCTGCGCCAGTTCGGCCCGTATGGCACTGGACGAGAACACGTCCCCGGCCTGTGCCACCTGGGCCACCACCGTCACGCCAACCCCATGCACGGCACATGCACGGCGCAGCATTTCGGGATCGCCGGCACGTCCCTTGCCGAAGCGGAAGTCGTAGCCGACCACCACGTGGCTGACGCCGAGCGCCTGCACCAGCACACGGTCGATGAAGGCCTCGGCCGACAGCGCCGCCAGGGCGGCGTCGAAGCGCAGCACGACGGCCAGATCGAGCCCGGCGGCTTCGAGGAGGGCGAGTTTGCGCGGCAGGGGCGTCAGACGGAAGTGCGGTTTGTCGGGCTGGAACACCTCGCGCGGATGCGGCTCGAACAGGATCACGCCGGACTTTGCGCCGGTTTTGGACGCGGCATCCTTGGCGGCTTGCAGCAGCGCCTGGTGGCCGCGATGCACGCCGTCGAAATTGCCGATCGCCAGCGCCGCGCCGCGGGCTTGCGGCGGCATGTTCTCGGTTCCGTGCAGGACCATCATCGCGTGCGGCATCCGGCGTTCAAGGCCATCCCCGGGCATGCGCTCGAACTGGTGGCGGGTTTCGGTGGACAGAGTGCATGCCATTGATTCTTATGTCCATGCCACAACGCCAGCATCGCGAGCAATCATGCAGGTTCTCCACCCCAAGCATTGGGCAGCGGCCAAGGGCTTTGCCAACGGCATCGCCGCCGAGGGCAAGCAGGTCTTTGTCGCGGGTCAGGTGGGCTGGAATGCCGAGCAGGTCTTCGAGAGCGACGATTTCGCCGCCCAGACCGAGCAGGCGCTGCGCAATATCGTGGAGGTTCTGGCCGAGGCCGGCGCACGACCCGAGCACATCGTCCGCCTCACCTGGTACGTGACCAGCAAGCAGGAATACATCGCGCGACTGCGCGACGTTGGCGGCGCCTATCGCCGCGTGCTGGGCCGGCATTTTCCGGCCATGACACTGGTGCAGGTGGTGGCACTGGTGGAGGACCGCGCCAAAGTCGAGATCGAGGCAACGGCGGTGGTGCCCCGCCAACCGGCTGCCTGATGTCTCCGATCGGAGGTTGCAATGCCTGGAAACCCTCGTGTCAGCCGCCGCTCGATATTGCAGTCCGGCGGGGCTGCCGCAGCATATGCGGTTGGCGCCTCCCAGCTCGGCGCGGCGGCTCTCGCGCAAGGGAACACAAGCGAACCGCGCGGAGCCGCCCATCATCGCCTATCGCTCGGATCTCGTGAGGTCATCGTGCTGAGCGACGGACATCTGGTGGTGCCCACCAGCATTCTGGCGGAAAATGTCGCGCAAGCTGAGGTCAGGTCGTTCCTCGCGGACCGCGCCGTCGGCCCCGATCGCGTCCACTTCCACATCAATGTGGCGCTGGTGAAAACCGGCAGCGACTACGTTCTCATTGACGCCGGCTCCGGCGGCACCTGGGAACCGACCGCGGGCAAGCTCGCCGACAGCCTGGAGGTAGCCGGCATCAAGCCCGAGCAGATCGGCAAGGTCGTGCTGACCCACGCACATCCCGATCATATCTGGGGCCTGGTCGACGAACTGGACGACAGCTTGCGATTCCCCCGCGCCGAGTACGTCGTTTCGGCACGGGAATTCGATTTCTGGACCTCCGGCGAGGCGGCAAATCTCAAGGGGCCGATCGAGGGCATCGCAGCGGGTGCAAGGCGCGTGTTCAAGGCGATCGAAGCGCGCACGACCCGCATCAAGCCCGGCGACGAGGTGGCGCCAGGGATCGCCGCCATCGACACGGCCGGGCACACGCCAGGCCACATCTCGCTATTGATCGCCTCGGGCTCCGACAAGCTGCTCATCACTGCCGATGCCGTGCAGAACGCGCACGTCTCCTTCGCGCATCCCGACTGGCAGCCCCGCGCGGACATGGATGGCGCCAAGGCTGTCGTGAGCCGCCGGAACGTGCTCGACATGGCCGCAACCGACAAGCTGCAGGTGCTCAGCTACCATATCCGGTTTCCCGGGCTAGGACGGGTAGAGCGCAAGGGGTCGTCGGCATACGCGTGGGTGGCCGGCGTCTGAGGCGTGCGGGCCTGCGCGACGTCGGCGGCGCCTGCCGCCGCGTGCTGGGCCGGCACTTCCCGGCCATGACGCTGGTGCAGATGGAAGGCCGCGCCAAAGTCGAGATCGAGGCGACAGCCGTGGTGCCCGCTGGCTAAGATTTTGAACTACGCAATAACGGCGACGAGGAGCGTGTTCCGCCGCATTGTTGGGCTTTCGCGACCTCACTTGCCCGAGGCGGGCACGATATTCGGAACGGGCGCCGGGCCTGCAGCATCCCAGGCGTCGCAATAGTTCTCCATCTTGCCAGTTGTCGGAGAGAACGGGAGCTTTTTATTGGCAAGTTGTGCGCACACGATAGACGCCGCGCAGTTGGCGTTGTTGAGCGCCGCCATGACGCGCGGGGGCTTCAACGGCGGCGGCGGCTCCGGTTCGTTGGGCAGCCCCGTCCATAGCGGCACGACGCCATGGTAGACATTGCCGCAGTCGCGCGGGTTACCGGCATGCAGACCGACAAATCTGCGGCTGAATTCGGATAGGTGCCAGCTCAAGGGCAACTTGGAATCCTTGAGGTTGAGCGTGGCAAAGATCCATTTGGCCTTGTTGTGCCAGCCACGATCGTCGGCTTGGGTGTTGCAGTTGTCGAGGTCCGGGCAGAGGTAGTCCAATGTCCGGATGATGGCCATGTCGCCGCGCGCTTGGCGCGTGCTGAGCAGGCCGCGAAGGGGAGCGATGAATTCGCCAAGGGGCGTTTCATCGTTGAAGTTGCCGCCGAACACGACGTTGTCGTAGCTCGTCAATACCAGCGTGTAGATCTTGAATGGCGGCGTTTGCGGGGTCTTGGCGTATTCCATGGCTCGGATCAGATCGCCCGCAGTATCCGCGCCGGAGTTCTCGAAGTAGCCGCCGTCGACAAGGCGAAGAAGCGTGTTCTTGCGATTTTTGTCTTGCTTCTGCGCCAGCACGGTGGCCGGCGGCATGATCCAGGGGAACCGGGCGCTGATACCCGCCGCCGAGCTCAGCTTCAGATCCTCGTGACCCGTCGGTTCGGGTTCGCCCGGCGTCGGTAATACGCTTCTGTTCTGCAGATGACCCTGCACCCATTCCAGCTTGATGGCGGTCTGGTCGTACCGGCGTGGCATGAAAGGCGCCATGGCGAAGCGGCCGCCGGTGGCGACGTGGGTGGCATTGAGCACCAGGGCGGGGGTCACACCCTTGGGATCCCAAAGGTCCATCATCGGCATCGCCAGCGGATTAGGCTTGTCGGGGAACCGCTTGCGCCACGCGGCCTCCAGCACCGCGTCGAGTACCTGGCCACGATCGAACTTGGGGATCGCCACCGGAATGAAGCGCTGCAGGAAATCGGGAAACAACGTAGCTGCCACGATCGGCGACAAGTAGTCCCTGCTGAGAATAGCGGTAACGTCTTGTTCGAGAGGCCCCCTACGGCCGAAGGCTTTGCAACCCGGCACCGTCTCCTGCGTGGGAACCTTCGTATTCAGCAAGCTGGCAAATACGGCCGCACCGACGCTGCCACCGGAAACGCCGCTGATGGCAAAGATGTGTTGGGCAAAATGCGGGCAGTGGTCCTGGATGCGCGCCAGAAACCTCGCCGTATGGTGAGCCGCGTAGAGGCCGCCGCCGGCCGCCGACACGACGAACACAGGATACGGCTCGGCCTTATAGGCGGCGAGATCGGCCCTCGATTTGAGCCAGACATCGAACTCATCCTGTGCGCCCCCCCGCTCGCTCCCCTTCTGCTTGGCTTCCACCTGTTGAACGACATGGTTGTCGTTGACGTCGAACAGGGAAAGCACCACCGCAAAGCCAATCACGATCAGCAGCACAGGAATGCCGAACCGGTCGCTGATGAGGATGCCAAACCCGACAAATATGGTGAGGGCAACAATGAAGAGGTTGAACACCGCAACGGTGCCGACCCAACGCGGCACCCCGCCAAGAATAGGGATGGCGATCGAGAGCGAGAAGAGTGCAACGATGCCGGCTGCAACGATCAGCAGGCCATAGCGCAACCGCGCACCAAAAGCCGAGCCTCGCCGGCGCCAGCCAACCAAGGCCATCGAAGCCAGCAACACGACCGCCAAGCCGACGCAGGCATAAGCGGCGCCGCGGATAAGCCAGGCCACTGCTCCCATGCTGCCGAGCAGCCTTTGCACGGCCTTCTGCGTATCCTCCATCGGCGAGGGATATTCATTGTCGAATGGCGGGGCGACGTTGTACTGCAGGGCGCCGATGGCCTGCGCGTCGAGACTAGCACTGTACAAGCCCCATGCTGCGCCGAGCGGTAGCAGCAGCGCGAAGACGGCCGGCAGCCAGCGCAACAGGTAGCCCTTCAACGTGCGTGCGCGAAGCTGCTCTCCTTCAACCTGACCTGCCAGGTCGCGCCCGACGTACCAAATGGCAGCCGAGGCGAGAAACAAGGACAGAAAGGCGAAAACTATCGGCAGCCATGTGATGCCTCGCGCCACGATTTGCCGTGGTTCAAGGCTGGTGAGGTCATAGGCATCGTCTGCCAGGATGCGATAGACCTCCCGCGTCACCGCCGGAAAGGCGAGCACATACGCAGCGGCGAGCGAGATCAAAATGGTGCTGCGCTGGGAGTAAAAGGCACCGCGGATATCGCGCATGCACCTGATGAACACCGACCCCTCGCCGGACGCGTCAGCCATAACTTCCCCCAACACAACAAAAGCAACGTTCACGGCCGAACCCAAACGGCCCACTCTCAATCTGACACCGGAGCAGACAAGCCGACAGAAGGCAACAACGTCAGCACTGAGACGGTGTGCGCACGCCTACGTGTGGCGACAAGACCACGGCCGCACCCCACCGCCGAACGGCGGATACAGGCTCCAATTCATTCGATCCAAGCAATCCCAAGGCGGGCGATTTCGACAGGACAGGTGAAGATCTATACGAGCGGGACGATGGCGCGGAACTTTGCTAAGGTTTGCGGAGACGATGGATGGTCCGTATCGGGACGGGAACAGTAAAGGGAAGTGTTTCTATGTCTAGAAAGTTGACGCTGGCGCTCGCGCTCGCCGGCTCTGCGTTCGTGTCGGCGGCTGCGGTCGCGCAGGAAGTCATTCGCGTCGGCTGGACCATCCCGGCCGAGGAAGCCAAATATTGGCTGATGCGCCGCGCCGAGCAGTTCACCACGCTCGGCAAGAGCTACCGGATCGAGTGGGTGCAGTTCCAGGGCACTGCGCCCATGGTGCAGGCAATGGTGGCGGGTTCGCTCGACTGCTCGACGCAGGCCCCGCTGTCGCTCGCCAACGGCGCGCTGCAGGGCGGCCTGCAGGCCTACATCATCGCCCAGCACGTGGGCGAACGGCCCGGTAGCTTCTCGGTCTACTGGGCGGTGAAGGATGATTCACCCATCAAGACCATCGCCGACATGAAGGGCAAGAGCGTGGGCACCAACGTGTTCGGCTCCGGCATCCTCGGCCCCATGTTCCTGCTGCTCAGGAAGAACGGCCTCGATCCGGCCAAGGACATCCGCATGGTCGAGACCGGCTTCCCGGGCTCGGAGGACGCCATCCGCACCGGCCGCGTCGACGTCGGCGTGCTCAACCAGCCATTCGCGGCCCGCGCCGAGGCCAAGGGCGGCCTGCGCAAGCTGTTTTCGCTGGCCGACCAGCAGCAGAATATTGTGCACATCCTGGAAGTGTGCCGGAAGGAGTTCGTCGACAAGAACCCCGAGCTCGTGAAGCACTACGTGCGCGATCTCACCGCCGGCATGAAGAAGGCCCTGGCCGATCGCGCCGAGACCCTGAAGGTGGTCAACGAGGTCATCAAGGCGCCGGTGGAGGTGCTGGACACCTACCTGCTGAAGCCCAACGACTTCGCGCGTGAGCCTGGCGCTGCGCCGAACTTCGCCGGTATCCAGGCGATGTTCGACATCTATGCCGAAACGGCCATGATCAAGGAAAAGCTCGACGTTGCCCGCTTCCGGCACGCCACCATCGTGGCGCCGATGGAATGAGGAAGGGCCGCGTCTCCCTCTCCCCGTTCTTACGGGGAGAGGGTCGGGGTGAGGCGCAGACGCTTGCTCGGGCGTGTGTTGCTGCCCCTCACCCTGGCCCTCTCCTTATGCGGAAGAAGCATGGGGAGAGGGGATCTCCATGATCGCCATCGAGGGGTTGGGCAAGTCGTTCGAGACGGCGCGTCGGACCAGTCATCTGGCGCTGACGGACATCTCGCTCGACGTGGCCGATGGGGAATTCGTCTCGATCCTGGGACCGTCGGGCTGCGGCAAGTCCACGCTGCTCTATATCGTCGGCGGCTTCGTGCAACCGACGCAGGGCACCGTCGCAGTCGACGGCAAGCCGGTGACGGGGCCAGGCCCGGACCGCGGACCCGTGTTCCAGGAGTTCGCGCTGTTCCCCTGGAAGACTGTACTCGGTAACGTCATGTACGGGCCGCTCGAACGCGGCATGGCCAAATCCAAGGCCGAAGAGAAAGCGCGCGCGCTGATCGCACTGGTGCATCTGACAGGGTACGAGAATTTCTATCCCAAGGAGCTCTCCGGCGGGATGAAGCAGCGCGTGGCCATCGCCCGCACGCTGGCCTATGGTCCAAGCATCCTGCTGATGGACGAGCCGTTCGGCGCACTCGATGCCCACACCCGCACCGGCATGCAGAAAGAACTGCTGGAAATCTGGGAGCGGGACCGCAAGACCGTGCTGTTCGTGACCCACAGCGTGGAGGAGGCCGTGTTTCTGTCCGACCGCGTTGTCGTGTTGACCCGCTCGCCCGGCCGCATCAAGGAGACGATCAAAATCGACCTCGCCCGGCCGCGCCGGCGCGCTGATCTGCTGGTCGACCGCCGCTATCAGACCCTGGTCATCAACATCGAGCGGCTGATGGACATGCCGGAGCAGGCCCCGTGACGCACGGAGCACCATTCGTCATTCCCGCCAAGCGAAGCGCCGGGCGGGAATCCAGAGGCAGGGAAGAACGCGCGGCTGGATTCCCGCTGACGCGCTTCGCGCTCGCGGGAATGACGGTGACGGACCGCGCGTCATGAGCCAGCGCCTCACCGCCATCCCGGGACTGCCGCCGCTGCTCGCCTGCCTCGGCATTCTGGCACTCTGGGAGCTGGCCGCGCGGGTGTTTCAGATCAACGGACTTCCGCCGGCCCACGAGGCCCTGCGACAATTGCCGGCTATCCTCGGCGACCGGGAAGCGCTGTTCAATATTGCCGACTCCGTGCGCCGGATGGTGATCGGCTTCAGTCTCGCGCTGGTGTTTGCTGTTCCTGTCGGACTGCTGATGGGCCGCAACCGGCTGGTCGCCGCGTTCTTCAATCCGCTGCTGATGATCATCTACCCCGTTCCCAAAGCAGCACTCATGCCGATCATCATGCTGTGGCTGGGTGTTGGCGATGCGTCGAAAACGCTGGTGATCTTCCTGGGCGTCAGCCTGCCCATCATCTACCACAGCTATCAGGGCGCACGTGCCGTCGAGGAGAAGATGCTGTGGTCGGCAGCAGCCATGGGCATGAGCCCGCTGCAGCGGCTGATGCGCGTCGTGCTGCCGTCTGCACTACCCGAGATATTCGTCGGCATACGCACCGGACTGGTTCTCGCGCTCATCACCATGGTGACCAGCGAGATGATCGCGCGGCAGGCCGGCGTGGGCAATATACTGTTCAACTCGCTCGACATGGCGCTGTACGATACTGTGTACGCGATGATCGTCATTATCGGCGCGCTGGGCTTCATCATCGATGTCCTGTTCGAGCGGCTGCGCGCATGGGCTGTCGCCTGGGCCGAGCCCGTGCATGAGATCGCGGTGGGAACGTCATGAATTCGCGCGCGCTCCCCGAAGTCCTGCTCGGCGTCCTGCCGATCGCGCTTGTCCTTGCCCTGTGGCAGGGCCTGACCAGCGCCGGCATGGCGCCACCGTCGCTGCTGCCGCCGCCCGCGGCGGTCTTTACGCGGTTGGCCCATCAGCTCGCCGACCCGGTTTTTATCGGGCATGCCGCGACCACGCTGTTCCGGCTGTTTGGGGGCTTCGCCATCGCGGTCGTGATCGGCGTGACGCTGGGCGTTGCGGCGACGGGCAACCGCACAGTCGAAGCGCTCCTGCGTCCGGTCGTGCGCGTGCTGGCGCCCGTTCCGAAGATCGCGCTTTACCCCGCTTTCATTCTCATCCTCGGCTTCGAGCATGCGTCCAAGATCGCACTGGTGGCAGCGGACGCCGCCTTTCCGATCCTGCTCGCCACCTACCAGGGCACCTCCGCCGTCGAACCCAAACTCGTCTGGTCGGGGTTGGCGGCCGGGACTTCGCGACGCAAGGCGCTGTTCACGATCGTGCTTCCGGCAGCCCTACCCTCGGTTCTGACTGGCTGCCGCATCGGACTCGTAATCTCCTGCATCGTCGTGTTCCTGGCCGAGATGATCAGTTCGACCAACGGCCTCGGCCACCTGCTCGTCTACGCCTCGCGCAGTTTCGAGACCGTCGACATGTACGTGCCGCTGATCGCCATCTCGATGCTCGGGCTGGCACTCAATGTCGGCTTCAACGCCCTGCGCGCACGCTTGCTGGCCGGGTTTCCGGAAGAAAGCTGAGAGGTTGGCCACGCGCCTCCGCGTGCCCTATCATCGCCCTGTAAACGCAAACAAGAGGCTGCGCATGTTCGCCGATCGCATCGAAGGCAAATGGATCGACGCGTTCTGCGAGGTATTGGAACGCTGCGCGGTCAAGAAAGGCGATACAGCCGCGATCCTGTCCGAAACGCAGTCGCGCGCGCTCAACGTCCACCTGGCCGAGTTGGCGCTGCTGCGGCTGGGCGCGCGGCCGTTTCACGTGGTGGTGCCGACGCCGCGCAACCCTCACCCGGTGCCGGTGCGCTCGACGGGCGCCAGCGAGGCGATCGGCAGTCTGGCGCCGGTGGTGGCAGCGCTCGGCCAGGCCGGCTTCGTGGTCGACTGCACCATCGAAGGCCTGATGCACGCGCCGGAGACGCCGGCGATCCTCAAGGCCGGGGCCCGCATCCTGGTGATCTCCAACGAGCATCCCGAAGCGCTCGAGCGCATGGCTCCCGACGGCGCCCTGGAAAAGAGTGTGCGCGCCGCAGCCAAGATGCTGCGTGCGGCAAAGCGAATGACTGTGAAATCAGACGCTGGGACGGCGCTCGACATCGATATGATCGGCGCCTCCACCGTCGGCGTCTGGGGTTGGACCGACAAACCTGGCACGTTGGCACACTGGCCGGGGGGCATCGTGGTGAGCTTCTGCAGAAGCGGCAGCGTCAACGGCACGCTGGTGCTCGACCGCGGCGACATCAACCTCACCTTCAAGCGCTACCTGGAGGCCCCGGTCCGCCTGACGCTGGAAGCCGACTACGTGACACGCATCGAGGGGGACGGCGCGGATGCCGAAATGATGCGGAGCTATCTCGCCGCCTGGGGAGATCGCGAGGCCTACGCCGTTTCGCACGTGGGCTTCGGCCTCAACCGCAAGGCGCGCTACGAGGCGTTGGCGATGTACGATCGCGCCGACACCAACGGCACCGAGCTGCGTGCGGTCGCCGGCAATTTCCTGTTTTCCACCGGGGCCAACGAGTTTGCCAGTCGCTACACCGCCGGCCATTTCGACATTCCCGTGATGCGCACGACAATCGCCGTCGACGGCGTCGAGGTCGTGCGCACGGGCGTACTGCAGGATACTTTTGGCTGAGCAGTCGGCCCGAGATCGAACGGCGCGCGCTTCACCTGGGCAGCTGGTTGAAATAGCTGTCGACGGCCGTGACGATCGATCCCGAAACCTTGTCGCGCCACTTGTCGGATTTCAACTGCTGGGCGTCTTCGGCATTGGTTATGTAGCCGAGCTCGATCAGGATGGACGGCACCTTGGCCGTCTTGAGCACCACGAACGCAGCGCCACGATCCGGATTGTCCATCAGGTTGGTGCTGCCGCCCATGAAGTTGATCACCGAGCGGACGAAGACGCTGGTGCGTTCCCGGTTGAGGTCGACTTCATGCCGCGCAAGATCGGCCAGCATGCCGCGCACGGCACCGACATCACCGTTGGCCTGCTTCACGAGCGCGACTTCCTTGCCCGAAAGAACACCTTCGTCCAACCCGCCCTGGGCCGAACGGCGCAGTGTGTCGGCCATCTGCGGACGCAAGGAGTAGATCGTTGCACCGCGGGCCGAGGCGCGACCCGTGTAGTCGGCGTGGATGGCCATGAACAATGCTGCCTGGTGGCGCTCGGCGAACTCGCGCCGCTCCTCGAGGGGAATGAAAGTATCCGTATCGCGCGTCATGACCACCTTGTAACGGCCGGTGGCGTTGAGCTTCTCGCGCAGCTTCAGGCTGAACGAAAGCACGACGTTCTTCTCGACCGTGCCGAACCTGGTAGCGCCCGAATCGTCACCGCCGTGACCAGGATCGATCACGATCACCGGCTTGTAGGAGCCCGCCGCGCGGACCTGCGGCGACACCGCGGGCTTGGGCACCGGCGGCTGCAGACCCGTGGCACCGAGGCCGAGCGCTCCCGCCCGCATGGCCGTACGCGCCTCAACCGCCGCCGTCGCTTCGGAAGCGGACACGATGTCGATCGTGAGCTTTGCAGACTTGCCGTCGGGCCCGTTCTCGATGTCGGTTCGCTCAACCACGACGGGACCGGTCACATCGATGATCACGCGCGACTTGCCGGGGGCCGACATCCCGTGGCGGAACGACTTGATGAGACCCACTGGCGTGTCACCCAGGGCGTCGGGCAGCACCAGCTTGACTTCCGGCAGGTCGACCAGCACGCGGTTGGGATGCGTCAACGCCGAGACCTCGAAATCGACGTGGCGCTCCAAGTTGATGATGAACCGGGTGCGGGTGGTCTCGATCTTGGCGGCAGGCGCTTTTTCGGCTGGTTTGATTTTGAGGGTCGTGGGGGTCGAGGCGAGTTGCTGCGCCTGCAGCGGAGGGGCCACAGCAAAAGCCGCCGCTACGGCGGACGATAGAACCGCCGCGCGCAAGCCGACGCCTGCTAGCCTGCCAAAAACCATGCCCTAGACCCCCGTCTAACGCGTCACACACTTGGCGGGACGTCCTGTTGGTTACCTGTGGAAGATGGCATTTTCCAGGTAACCACGATCCCTTCTTATCATCCTGTAAAGGTTAACGAATTATTACACGCAAGTGTTTGCAGGGCACAGACGGTCGTGAATCGAAGCGACGAGGGCCGTGCCACCCTACCCCCGACCCCGCCCTGAGCCCCGTTGAAGGGCTGCCACGCACGCCAGGCCGTGGTTCGACCCCGGAACAATTCGGAGGGCGGGCAAGCTCACCACGGTGTCGGCGTCTGTTTCAGAGTAGTTCTTCGAACGGGACGATGGTTGATTTGACCGTTTTCATCGCCATCGCCTGCGCAACCGCGTCCTTCACGCCCTCGACTGTGAAGGGAAACAGCGTCTGCATCTTGCGCCACGGGTACTTGTCCCGCGCGCGATAGAGCATATCGACGCCGAGGGCGAGATCGTTGGCGGTAAAGGCCCAAGAACCGAGGATCGAGATGTCCTTGGCAACGAAACGGTGCCAGCTCGTCATGATCGACCCGGCGTCCGTGAACTGGCCCATCTCCACGTAGGTCCCACCATCGCGCAGGAACTCGATGCCTTCAGGGCCGGCGGTTGGATGACCGGAGCAGTCCATGACGACGTCCGCGCCCCAGCCGCCGACGATGTCGCGCACCGCCTTGATCCGCGCCTCCGATGTCGTATGCCGCTCGATGTCGACGGTCGCCTCGGCACCGAACTCCCGCGCCAGCGCCAATCGCGGGCTTTCGGGGGCGCCAACGGCGATGACGCGGCCGGCCCCCATCTCCTGTGCCGCGGCGATGGCCAGGATGCCGATCGGCCCGGTGCCTTGGATGACGACCGTATCGCCCCAGGTGAAACCGCCGGCCTTGATCGCCCGGTTGAAGCCGCGGATGCAGGAAGTCAGAGGCTCGGACAGAGAGCCGAGGAGCAGACTCATATCGTCGGGCAGCTTGTAGATCTTGGTGCCGGGCAGTTCACCGAGATCGACGTAGACGTACTCCGCCCAGCCGCCCCACAGGTGCGGCGGCCGGTCGAAACCGAGATAGCGGCCGTAGTAAACCGGTTGCGGGCACTTGTTGGATTGCTCGGGATAGCGCTTGCACCAGTCGCAGAAGCCGCAGGGCATCAATGGCGGGAGCATCAGCTTGGAGCCGACGCCGATGGGCTTGCCCATGTGATCGGACTTCAATTCCGACCCGATCTCGACGATCACGCCCGCCAGTTCGTGGCCCAGCGTGAACGGCCACGGCAGCGGCTTTGGCCAATGACCCTTGAGGATGTGCTGATCCGTGCCGCACACGCCGCAGGCGCCAATCTGGATCAGGGCGCCCTTGGGCGGCACTTTCGGCCACGGCACCTCGCGCATGACCGGCTCGGCGCCGGGGCCGTCGTAGGTCGTGACGCGAATATTGGATCGGCTCGTTGCCGGCATCGCCATTCTTCTCCTCCCACGCAAAAGGGCCGGCCCCCGAGGGAACCGGCCCTGGTCTTAACCCGGCATCACGCCGCGCGTAGCCCCTTCAGGCCCGCTGGTTGCGATACCTGATCAGGTAGCTGTCCATGGTGTACTCGGCGACTTGCCACCACAGGTATTGATCCGAGCGATAGGCGACGAGGTGGTCGTACATTTTCTTGAACCACTCGTTCTTCGCCGATAGCTCCGTATAAAGCTCGTTGGCTGCTTTGTAGCAGCCGTCCATCACATCCTGCGGGAACGGCCTGAGCACGGCTCCGGAAGCCACCAGTCGCTTGAGTGCCGCTGGATTTCCGTGATCGTATTTCGCAGTCATCCACACGCCGGACTCCTGGCCTGCCGCCTGCAACGCCGCCTGATAGGTCTTGGGCAGCTCATTCCATTTGGCCAGATTAAAGATGTAATGCGGCGTCGCGCCGGGCTCCCACCAGCCCGGATAGTAGTAGTACTTGGCGACCTTGACGAACCCGAGCTTCTCGTCGTCATAGGGACCGACCCATTCGGCTGCGTCGATGGTACCCTTCTCGAGCGATGGATAAATGTCGCCACCCGCGATCTGCTGCGGCACCACGCCGATCCTTTGCATGATGAGGCCCGCGAAGCCGCCGACGCGGAACTTCAGGCCCTTCATGTCTTCCATGCTCTTGATTTCTTTGCGGAACCAGCCGCCCATCTGGCAGTTGGTCGATCCGCTAATGAAGCCCGTGCAGTTGTACTTGGTGCGGATGAATTCATCCATCAACTGCTGGCCGCCGCCGTGCATATACCAGGCGTTCTTCATGCGGCTGTTGATGCCGAACGGCAGGTCGGTGCCGAATGTGAAGGTGGGGTCCTTGCCGAAATAGTAATAGAGCGCGGTGTGGCCAGCCTCGACGGTGCCGGCCTGGACGGCATCGAGCACCTGCAGGCCAGGAACGATTTCACCCGCCGCAAAAACCTGGATCTGGAACTTGTTGTCGGTGATCTCGGCAACACGCTTGGCAAGATATTCGGGATTTCCGTAAAGCGTATCGAGCGACTTCGGCCAACTCGCCGTCAAGCGCCACTTGATCTCCGGTGACGATTGGGCAATGGCCGGAGCTGCGACCGTCGCAGCAGCCGCACCGAGCCCGCCCGCACCGGCAGCTTTGATAAATTTCCGTCGTGTAACCTGGGACATTCCCATCCTCCTGGGGTGTTGAGGCCGATTGTCTCGGCTCTGAATTATGACGTGCAATCACGGTTGCCAGGCGCGGCTCCAGCATCGCTGTACCAGAAAACACCCCAAGCTGCCGGATAGCATAAAGTCTTTTTTGTCCGCGGTGAACCGAACATTCGCTACCGGAAAAGATCGGCTAACCCTCGAATTGAGGCTTGACCCCTTTTTAGGCAGCTTGCTCGGAGATTTCTACGCCCGCTGATCGCGATAGGGTGTTTTGCTGTACGTCCACGGTGCACTCGGATCACGTGGCGCCAAAGCCTGGATGCGCGGTACTTGGGGCATTCAACTTTATGGCTAGACGCCTAGCAGGCGCGCGTACCCCTGTTCCAGGGTTTCGTCCAGTAGCTGCTTGCATTCGCGGTAGCTCGGATGGCCTGCCGCCAGTTCTCCAAGCGCAACATCGGCGAAATCATCCCGCCTTACATAGACAATCGGAGTGCTCACCGGCACAAAAGCCGCGCGCTGCTTGTTGAGCGTCGTGATGAGACCCCGCATATGCCCCGTCGGGTCGAGTTGCGAGACCATGACCATGCGCATCGCCCCCTTGGTCAAAGAGACCAGGTGGATGTACATGGACGAGGCCGGAATATAGAGCCGGCCGCGGTGCAGGTACGGCCGATCCGGCCGATCGCGCTCCTGGAACAGCAAGCTCGGCCACTCGTCGTCCCAGGTGATGTCGGTTCGATAGGCCATCATACTGCCCGCTGCCGAGAACGAGGGACGCACCGTCAGATACGAGCCGACGTAGTGGTCGACGCCCGCACGCGTGTAGGCGCCCATGTAGACAGGCGCCACGCGCCCGTCTGGAACGTCAGGTTCAGGCGCGTCGCGCGCCTCGGTCGTCGTCCAGGCCCGTTTGAGTTTGTCGAAGTCGAGTCCCAGAACCATGCAAACATCGAACAGCGTCTGATCGCGCACGGCGCGGCCGGACAACAGATTTTGCACGGTCTTCTCGTGACAGTCGGCAGCGTCGGCGAGTTCGGCCTGGGTCATCTTCTTCTCGATCATCGCTGTCTTGATGAGATGGAGCGATGCCGAAAACTTGCTGTCCGTGCGCATGGTCTGCTTTGCCGAAGATGTTTCTTGGCTGGAGCGTAGCTGAAAGCGCGGGTCCGTGGGAGGGCGACTTCAATGCGGCAGCGCAAACGCCCCCCACAGCAGCACCAGGCCGGCGCCGGCGAGCAGCAGGTCCATCAGCAGGCGAAACTGACCGGCGTCGAGCCGCAGCACGAATCCCTTTGCCAACCGCGAGCCGACCATCAAGCTGGCGCCGATGAAAAGCCCGCGCGTCACCGTCTCCAGAGGTAGCGCATTGAAGCGCTGGAACACGATTGCCTTGGTCAGGCCGATCGCCATGGAGCCCAGCGCTTCGGTGGCGAGATAGGCGCCCTTCACCAGGCCATAGGCCAGAAAGAACGGGGTGTTGATGGGCCCGGTGGACGCGACCATGCCGGAGAGAAAACCGATCACCGCCCCCACCAGCGTCAAATGCCAGGCCTCGACACGCATACCTCGCGCGCACAGCCAGCGCCGGGCCGGGATCATCAGCAGAAAGAGGCCACCGAGCACACCCTCGACAACGCGTGGATCAAGCACGAGCAGTGTACGCGCGCCAAGTGCCGCCATGGGAATGGCCGTGACGCAGTAATAGGCGTTGGCGCGCCAGTCGATGTCACGCCACCACACCAGCACGCGCGAGAAATTGGCGAGCAGTCCCGCAATCGCCATGATCGGCACGGCTTCCTGCGGCCCGAACGCGAGCATCAGGATCGGCATCAGCATGATGGACGCGCCGAAGCCGACAATGCCGGACAGAGTGCCCGCAAACAGTCCAAGCGCAAGTATGCCCAGCCAGATCATGCCGCCAGCCCAACGCGCTTGCGCATCGGCCCCCTTGCTCAGCCAATCACCATGAAATCGACGCTCTTGTGCGGCAGATTGCGACGGAATCGCAAGCGATTCCCGTTCTTGGGGCCACGCGATTCAAGGGAGTGTCCTATGTCCAGCCGTGATGCCACAATCGCATTGAGGCGTTTTGGGCTTGGCGCTCGCTCTGATGAACTCAAGCGCATTGCTGGCGATCCGCGAGGATTTGTTCAGCAATCGCTGACGCAGGCCGATGCTGTGCTGATCAGTGATGCTGCGCTTGAACCCAGTCATGTGACCTTTGCCACCGCGCTCGTGGCACAACGCCAGAAGAAACAGGCCGAGCGCGCCGAGGTGATGCGATCGGCCGACGCCGACAATGCGCAAGCGGCGAAGGAACCACAACCGCAGCTGGCAGCGCCCCCGCCCCAGGTAGCCGAAGCAGCCCCCGATATGGCGCAGCCGCAGGCGACGGCGCCACCAGCCGCGAAGCCCGGACGCATTCGCCGGGAGGCATTTCAACAGGAGGCATTCGCGCGCTTCAACCACGCCGCGACCACCGACACTGCCTTCCTCGAGCGGCTCGTGATGTTCTGGTCCAATCACTTTTGCGTCTCGGCCAACAAGGGCCCCGTGCGCGGCATGGCCGGTGCCTACGAGCGCGAGGCGATCCGCCCTTACGTATTGGGCCGTTTCGCCGACATGCTGATCGCCGTCGAGCAGCATCCAGCCATGCTGATCTATCTCGATAACGCCCAATCCATCGGCCCTAACAGCAGGGCCGGCCTCAATCGCGGGCGGGGATTGAACGAAAATCTCGCGCGCGAAATCCTGGAACTGCACACGCTGGGTGTCGAGGGCGGCTATACGCAGGACGATGTCACCAGCCTGGCACGCATTCTGACCGGCTGGACCGTGGGTAATCTGGCCAACGCCGCATCGGAACCCGGCAAGTTCTTCTTTGCCCCGGCGCGCCACGAACCCGGGGACCGGACAGTGCTGGGCAAGCGCTATCCCGACGGTGGGCTAGCCATCGGCCAGGACGTACTTCACGATCTGGCGGCGCATAGCGCCACGGCACGCCACATCGCTCAAAAGCTCGCGCGGCACTTCGTGTCGGACGATCCACCTATAGAACTCGTCCAACGTCTCGAGGCCACGTTTCTCAAGACCGGTGGAGACTTGATGTCCGTGTCCAGGGCGCTCTTGGAATCGCCTGAGGCCTGGGAGGCCCAGCCAGCAAAAGTGATGCCTCCCTACGATTTTCTCGTGGCAGTCGTGCGCGGCTTTGCGCTCGAACCTCAACCCCAGGAGATGCTGCGCCTGACCAGTCAGCTCGGCCAGCCGCTGTGGCGTCCGCCCGCGCCTGCGGGCTGGCCCGATACCGACACCGCGTGGGCCGCCCCCTCCGCGCTGCGCGAGCGGCTGCGCGTGGCCGAGGTTGCCGCCCGCCGCACCAATCCCGGAGCGGACCCGCGCACGGTTGCGGAGGAGGTGCTTGGCGAAGGCATGACCCCGGCCACGCGCCAGGCCGTCGCGCGCGCTGAGACGCGGGAGCAGGGGCTCGAGCTATTGATCATGTCGCCAGAATTCCAAAGGAGGTAGGCATGCGCTGTCACGAAGCATGCGGTGTGAGCCGTCGCTCCTTTCTGGGAAACGGGGCCGCCAGTTTGGCGTTATGGAGCCTGATGCCGAAGATGGCTCTTGCCGGCTCGCGCGACCCGCGCCTTCTGGTCGTGGTGCTGCGCGGCGGTCTGGACGGGCTGGCCGCCGTCGCGCCCGTGGGCGATCCAGACTATGCGCGGCTCAGGGGCGACATCGCACTGCCCATATCCGGCGACGGCGCCGGGCTGCCGCTCGACGGCTACTTCGCGCTCAACGGCGCGATGCCGCAATTGCACGGCCTGTTTCGGAACGGCGAGGCTCTTATCGTTCATGCTGTGCACACGCCCTATCGCGCGCGCTCGCACTTCGACGGGCAGGATGTGCTTGAAAGCGGTCTGCCCGGTGTCGGCAAGCTGGAAGACGGCTGGCTCAATCGTGCGCTTGCCCATCTGCCCAACGCCGGGAGGGCCAATCCGCAGGGCCTTGCCCTCGGCGCCGTGGTGCCGCTCGTCATGCGCGGCAGAGCCCCGGTGCTGTCCTGGATTCCGAAAGTGTACGGCGTGCCCCTGCGCGAGTCCACGATTGCACGGCTCATGGATCTCTATGCCGAGACCGACCCGGTGCTGGCGCGTGCGTTTGCCGAGGGTATGGAGATCCACCGCGTCGCCGACGCGAACCCCAGCGCACCGGTAGGGCAACTTGCGCCAACACAAACGCCCGCCGAGCGGCTCAATCGCCAGTTCACCGAGGCCGCCGAAGCCGCAGCCAAGTTCCTGTCCACCGCCGATGGGCCGCGCATCGGCGTGTTGAGCTACGACGGCTGGGACACGCATGCCAATGAAGGCCCGGTGAAAGGTCAGCTCGCGCTTCGTCTTGGAAGCCTCGACGCTGCCATTGCCGCACTAAGGACCGGAATGGGAACAGCGTGGCAAGACACCGTCTGCCTCATCGTCACCGAGTTCGGCCGCACCGCGCGCGTCAACGGCACGCAAGGGACCGACCATGGCATGGCCACGATCGCGATTATGGCCGGCGGCGCCGTGAAGGGCGGACGCGTGCTTGCGGACTGGCCGGGCCTGCGCGAAGCCGCGCTGTACGAAGGCCGTGACCTCGCGCCGACGCGCGACCTGCGCACTGTTCTGAAGGGTGTGCTGCGCGACCATCTTGGCATACCCGACGGCACCCTCGCCGGCGGCATATTCCCCGACAGTGCGGCTGCCCGTCCACTCGACGGACTTGTCGCGTGAATAACACAGCCTGCCAGGACACGCGCCTTGGTGGCCTTGCCGCGGGAACTTGCCCAAACCACCCAGACTATTGACAGCTAAGGCTACGTTCCCGCATGTGGATCGGCCTTGACCGCCTGTTGCGGTGCGTTGATGGGGGAGAGATGCAATGACGCAAGCCGCCAACGCCCAATCGCAGCCGAGCGCTGCATCGGGTGGCCGCAAATCCATACGCATCTACGAGTATTCCGACATGGTCTACTGGTGGGCCATCTGGTTTGCGGCTCTCGTGTGCATGATGATGACGGCGCTGTTTGGCGAAAGCATTCAGATCGGCGACAAGCCCCTCAAGATCCACTCCAGTCCCTGGCTCGGGATCGGCTTCCTGGCCATCATGTTCGGCACCTTGATATTCACGCATCTCAGGGCGCGCGGCATTTACGCCATCATCATGATCCTCTCTCTCGCCGTCGTCGGACTGGTGGTCCATATGGTCATAGGATGGACCTTCGTCTGGGACCTCGTCACGCTGGTGAAGGTGCACATGAACCTCGCCTATTACGTGGTCGTGTTCGCCGTCTCGTTCATTCTCTGGGTGTACATCACCTTCATTCACTCGCGTTTCACGTACGGCTTCGTCAATCCAGGTGAGGTCGGCTGGCGTTCACCTCTGACCGGCCAGACCGAGAGCTACCGGCCGCTCAATTTTCAAGTAACCAAACGCAGCGACGACATCATCGTGCACACGGTGCTTGGCCTGAAGTTTCTCGGCCTCGGCACCGGCGACATCGAAGTGAAATTCGACGTGCCGGGTGGCGGCAGTCAGCAGCATACTTTCAAGAACGTTTGGCGGCCCGAGGCCAAGATCCACATCATGGAGCGGCTGATCCAAGACAGGGGCTGATCCGGAACCAGCTCGCAGGCGGACACGCCCACAGGTCAGGAATCGTGAAAAGAAAAACGGCGGACGCATCAGCGTCCGCCGTTTTCATTCCGGCAATGCAAACGCCTCAGCGGCCAAGAATGCTGACGGTCACCCGGGCGATGCCTTGTCCAGTCATGCCGATCACCCCAGCCGCCGCTCTCGAAAGATCGATGATGCGGCCTGCGATGTAGGGTCCACGATCGTTGATCCGCACATCGACGGAGCGGCCGGTTGCGGCATGCGTGACGCGCACACGCGTGCCGAAGGGCAGTGTGCGATGAGCTGCGGTCATCGCGTTGGGGTTGAACCAGCCGCCGGAAGCAACGCGCTGCGGCTGCCAGTAGAACGATGCGACGCCGCGTTGTCCGGAGCCGAGGGATCCCGTTTCGCTCAGGCTGCGTCTCGTCCAAGCCGGCGTATCGGCGCGGCGTTGCCGGCGACCCTCGCGATGCGCAACCTTGCGGGCCGTGCGGCGCACGGAGTGCTGATGCCGCCTTGCGTGCTTGGCTTTCCCTGCCTGCCGGCGCTTGGCGGTGCGCGGCCGGTCCTCGTCTTCCGACTGATACCGTTGCCGCGGTCTGGCCTCATAGTCCTCGTCCATGTCGCTGGTCGTGGCTCGCGCTACCCTCCGGCGCTCGAACTTGGGGCTGTCGTCCGACCACGCCACCGACCGGTCCCTAATATCCTTCTCGCGGATATGATCGCTGGCGCCAGCTGCTGCAGCGGGGAGCGATGCCCCAGCGATCAGCAGGGCAAACAACGCCGTTACCAACACAAACCTCATGATTTTTCTCCTTTATGCATGACGCGTCAGCCTTGGGTCCGAGGACACAAACCGGTCACGACGGGAAACGAGGCGCCCCGCGCAAGACCGAAAACGCAACAAACGAGTGTGGGTTGCCTGTCCGAGTACAGTTGTTCCCAAAGCCGACGACTGGAAACCCGCAATGACGCTGCCGCATTCGGGCCCGGCGCCACTTCCAGCGACGCGCACACGACCCCCTCAGGCAGGGATGGTCAATGCGGAATTATGAACTAAAGTCATGCATCTGCCGCGGTGGGCTCAAATGTCACATGAAATAGTCAGCGCTTTCAACGCGCGACACGCCGCGTGACGAGCCAGCCACGCGACAAATGGCGTCACACCATCTTCGGAACGGCCTTCACCCTCGCGGCGGAGCAACCGCGAGCGTGGGCATGCACTGGCAGTAATCAGCTTCTCAGAGGGAACCGGGGAAACCGCCACCGTCGATCAGCAGGTTCTGTCCAGTGATGAACCCGGCGTGCTGGGAGCACAGGAACGCGGCCACGGCACCGAATTCCTCTGCGGTACCGAAGCGGCCCGCGGGAACGGACGCCTTGCGTTCCTCGTCGATGACGGAGACTGGCACCTTGCGCGCTTCCGCCATCTTCAAGCTGGTGCCGCGCAGCCGATCCGTGTCGAAAGGCCCAGGCAGGATGCCGTTGATGGTGACATTGCTCCGCGATGCCTTGCGGGCCAGAACAGCGACGGCACCGGTGAGACCGAGACGCGCACCATTCGAAAGCTCCAGTGCAGCGATCGGCTGCTTGATCGAAGCCGACGTGATGTTGACGATGCGGCCGAAGCCCCGCTCCATCATGCCGTAGACCGTAGCGTGGATGAGGGCGATCGGGGTGATCATGTTGCCCTCGACCGCCTTGCGCCAGTCGTCGAGAGAGAAGCCCTTGAAGTCGCCCGGCGGCGGGCCCCCGGCGTTGTTGATCAGGATGTCGGGATTCGGGCAGGCCGCAAGCAAAGCCTTGCGGCCCTCTTCAGTGGTCACATCGCACACCACAGGCGTCACCTTGGCGCCGGTGGCGCTCAGTTGCTTGGCGGTGGCGTTGAGCGCTTCGGCCCCACGCGCGCATATGGTGACGTCGACACCTTCCCGTGCCAGCGCCTCGGCACAGCCTTTTCCGAGCCCCTTGGATGCCGCACAAACGATTGCCTTCTTGCCCTTGATGCCGAAATCCATGCCGTTTCCTTCACGCTCTCGCTGTTGTGCGCGCAGGATGCCCGGCCTGCGTGATCGGATCAAGAAGCTCGCAACCGAGCGCGCGCCTGCCTCGCCGCACCTTGACATCCAGCAGGGTTGCGTGAAAGCCTGCACGCAAGGGGTTGATCGCGATTACCCCGTGAGGCGGCAGCCCAAACATCGCGTCCTTCGCCTCAATCTCGAGGAGGACGCTTATGCCGTCGACGACTGAAATCACCGTACAGCAATTGTCACGCTTGATCGGTCTGCCCGCAGCACCCGCCATCGTCGATGTGCGGACCGATGAGGACTACGCCAAGGACCCACGCCTAGTTCCGGGCTCGCGCCGGCGCGACTTCAACGCTGTCAAAGCCTGGGCCGGCGACTATCGCGACCGCAGCGTCATCGTTACATGCCAGCGCGGCCTCAAGCTGAGCCAGGGAGTTGCCGCCTGGATGCGGCATGACGGTATCGAGGCGCAAACGCTCGAAGGCGGCTTCGAAGCGTGGAAGGGAGCAGGCCAGCTTCTGCTGCGAACCGAAAAGCTTCCACCCCGCGATGAACACGACCGTACCGTGTGGGTGACCCGCGCCCGGCCGAAAGTCGATCGCATCGCCTGCCCGTGGCTGATCAGGCGCTTCATCGACCCCGGCGCCGTGTTCCTGTTCGTCGACCCTTCCGAGGTGCCATCTGTCGCCGAGCGATTCGATGCCACACCATTTGACATCGACGGCGTATTTTGGAGCCATCGCGGCGAGGCCTGCACTTTCGACACCATGCTTGCCGAGTTCGAGCTGAAATCGAAGCCGCTCGTGCGCCTCGCCGCTGTCGTTCGCGGTGCCGATACCGCAAAATTGGACCTGGCACCGGAGGCGGCGGGCCTGCTCGCAGCCTCCCTCGGCTATTCGCGCATGTACCGGGACGATCTCCGGCAACTCGACGCCGCGCTGGCGCTGTACGACGCCTTCTACCGGTGGTGCCGCGATGCGACTGAGGAAACCCACAACTGGCCGTCGGCCAAAAGCCCGGCATGAGCGGGGCAACATGCAGCACGAAACGGTGATTGCCGGAACGGCCCGGGCGCCGACCTACACCGAAGCCCTCAAGGTGTGGACACGCATCGGCCTCCTGTCCTTCGGCGGACCGGCAGGACAGATCGCGCTCATGCACCGCGAACTGGTCGAGGAGCGCAAATGGATCGATGAGGGGCGCTACCTCAACGCGCTCAACTTCTGCATGTTGCTACCGGGTCCCGAGGCCATGCAGCTCGCCACCTATGTCGGTTGGCGGCTGCACGGGCTCAAGGGCGGGCTGACGGCGGGGCTGCTGTTTGTGATCCCGGGCGCGCTTGTCATGCTCGCCCTGTCGATGCTGTACGCGGCATTCGGCAGGCTTGCTCCGGTCGAGGCGGTGTTCGTCGGAGTCAAGGCGGCCGTGCTAGCCATCGTGGTCGAGGCGCTTTTGCGCATCGCCAGACGCTCGCTCAAGGACAATGTGGAGTGGGCGATCGCGGGGGCAGCATTCGTCGCGATCTTCTTCCTGGCCATACCCTTCCCGCTGATCGTTCTCGCCGCCGCACTCATCGGATTCTTACGCGGCATCGATAGGTCCGCCACTTCGAGCGTTGCGAGCGCAGAAATCAAGGTTCCGATCGCACAGACGCTCGCGACCGTAGTTGCCTGGCTCGCCATCTGGATCGTGCCTCTAGCCATCCTGGCCGCGATCTTCGGACCCTCGCACGTGCTGTCCCAGATCGCGCTCTTCTTCTCCAAGCTCGCCGTCGTCACATTCGGGGGCGCCTATGCTGTGCTTGCCTACATGGCCCAGGACGTCGTGGAGACGCACCGCTGGCTCGCCGCCGGGGAAATGCTCGACGGCCTGGGTCTTGCCGAGACCACGCCCGGACCGCTGATCCTGGTCACCGAGTTCGTCGGCTTTCTCGCCGCCCACCGGCATGGCGGGGGCAATCCCTGGGTGATGGGGGTGCTCGGCGCAGTCATCACTTTGTGGGCGACTTTTGCACCCTGCTTCCTGTGGATCTTTGCCGGAGCGCCCTACATCGAACGGCTCAACGCCGAACCGCGACTCAAGTCGGCCCTGGCTGCTGTGACAGCGGCCGTGGTCGGGGTGATCCTGAACCTCACGGTCTGGTTCGCATTGCACGTGCTGTTCGCGACCGTTACCGAGCGCTTTGCCGGCCCGCTGCGCCTGCACGCACCGGACCTGACCTCCATATCCTGGCCGGCCTTCCTGCTCTCCGGCGTCGCCGTCGTGCTGATGTTCCTGCTGCACAGGGGCATGCTGACGACACTGGCTCTCTGCGGCGCCCTTGCGTTTGCTTGGCACGCCGTGGCGTGAGGCTCTCCTCACAAGGTGCAATGCGAGGCCTAGAGCCAGCCCTTGCGCTTGAAATAGAGCCAGGGCAGGAGCGCGGAGATAATCATCAAGCCAATTGCCCACGGGTAGCCGTAGGACCATTCGAGTTCAGGCATGTGCTTGAAGTTCATGCCGTAGATGGTGCCGACCAGCGTCGGCGGCATCAACGCGACGGCCAGCACCGAGAAGATCTTGATGATGGAGTTCTGCTCGTTGTTGATCATGCCGAGCGTGGCGTCGAGCAGGAAGGTGATCTTGGTCGAGAGATAGCCGATGTGGTCGGCGAGCGATTGCACGTCGCGGTTGGCAGTTTTGACACGGGCCTTGAGCGCCTTGTCGTCGCCGCGTTCGTTCATGACGTGGTTGAGGTAGGTCAGCAGCCGGTCGAGGGTGAGGAGCGATTCCCGTGAGCGCGAGGTGAGTTCGCCCTCGTTCCCGATCGCCCGAATGTTCACGTCGAATCGCAGCGATCGCGTCCGCTCACCGCCTTTGGTGCCAAAGATAGTTTGCGAAAGCTTGTCGACCTCGCCCTGGATGCGTTCCACGCGATCTGCCTCGCGGTCGATGATCGCCTCGAGCAACCCGACCATCACCGCCGCGCCGGTCATACAGGCGGCGTCCTTTTTTAGCGCGCGATTGAGGAAGATCTTGATTGCACGCGGCTCGGCGTATCGAACCGTAACCAGCCGGTGGCCGGAGAGAATGAACGTGATGGGCGTGGCAGTCGCGGGCTCGTTGGGCACATCGGCCTGATGCAGCACGAGGGCCGTCATATAGTGCGCGCCGCCTTCCTGATAAAGACGGCTGGACGCCTCGATCTCTGCCATCTCCTCGCGCGTGGGAACGGCGATCCCTAGCGCGTTCTCCACCAAGTGATCTTCATCCTTGGTGGGATTCAGCAGGTCGATCCACACCGTGCCGCCGTTGACCGCGGTCGGCGTCTCGCGCTTGACCAGCACGCCATCGGCAGCATCGTATGCTGTGAGCATCGCAGATCCTCGACCCTTGCCGTGGCCCTATTGCCCTATCTCGGGGTTGAATCGCAAGCACCGACTGCACCTGCTCCCACATGACGAGTTTGTGACGGCGCTTGGATCACCCTACGCCGTGGCTGCCGGGGTCTGGGGATATTTGCTGTGACGACGCAGCCAGAGAAGGGCGATAAGACCACCGAACGCCAGTGTGGTCAGAGCGGCCAGAATCCACTGGTCGGCGCCGACGCCCAGCAGGCGCACGCCCCAATCGTTGAGTTGTTCGTAGCGCAACACCGCGACGGCAGCGAGGACCACGCCGGAAATCTGGCCCACCATCTCGCCCTGCTTGCCGAAGCGGCGCAGGAAATAGAACAGCAGCAGCAGGGCCCACGGCGCGATCACCAGGCTGAGCCGCAGCTGCAGTCCCGGATTGAAGCGGCCGAACAGTGCGTTCGAGGTCTGCTGGTAGGCGTAATCCATGGCAGGCCAGAACAGCATCGCCAGAGCGCCGATCATGACGCCGCGCTCCAGCCTCGGCATCAGGTCCCGGTAGAGCTGGTCGATGCGGTCGCGCCAGAGCGCCAGGAGCGCACCGATAGCGACGACGACAAGGACGAAGAACACCTTGAGCGGCAGAAATATCTGGTCGTACACAGCCGACAGGGAGCGCTGTGCAGGATCGGCCTGCAGACGCGTCACGCTTTGCTCGAAGCGCTTCTGCGCCTGGCAGCACTCGGCACCCTTGAGACGAGCCTTCGCCGGGAAGCAGTAGCGCTCCTTCAAAAACTCGTCGGGCACCTCCATGAGGGGATCGAGCGCACAGTTGCGCGCGAAGTTCGAGATGCCGACACGGCTCTGTGCCTCTTTGCGCAGATCCTTCAGCGCGTCGAGGATGGGAACCCTGCCCGGCGCGCCCTTGTCGGCCACGAGCGCAGCCGGCGAGACCTCCCAGATCGCACGCGGAGGTTTGTCGAGGTACTGCGCGAAGCCATAGGAGCCAACGGCCACCGCCACGAGACCGATCAGAAAGCGGAGTTTGCCGTAGGGCAGATGTGTCCAGTACAGGTGAGTGAAGACGACCGACGGGAGATAGAACGCGAACAGCGCAAGTATCCCAAGTACCGGAAAGAAGAAGAACAAGTGGCTGTGCGCCACGGCCATCGTAAGCCAGTCGATGCGTTCGAATTCGTAAATCAGCAATGCCGTCGAGGCGACAAACGACACGCCCAGCACAACAAAACAAGACGCAACAAAAATGCGGGCACCGACCATGGTTTCCCCTCACTCGACGCAGCCCCGCGCAGCCCCGATTATCCTCTGTCGCAAAAGGTTAAGCCAGACCTGCATGAACGATACCCAGCCACCGTGACAGAAAAGCAAAGGGGCCGCCAGAAGGCGGCCCCCGTGAGCTCGGCGGCGATTGGCCAGAGAGGGACTGGATGCTCCTAGAAGCCCAGTCCGCTTCGAACTCCGGCTCTGTCAGCTCTCGCTGGAGGTTGCTCCAACGCCAGTTTGACCGAGCAGCGCCATCGCCGACTTCGAGATCCCACTGATCATTGGATCACCTCCTTCCAGTTGGTTGCGTTCGATTCGAAAACTAACACATCAATGGCAAAACCGGGAAGCGGCGTGTTGCCGCCCCGCCCCGGTTGCATCTGCCGTCAGACCGTCAGTTCCTGACTTGGCCGTTCGCGGCCATGTCGAGATCGAGTTTCAGTTCCGAAGCGTCCTGCGGCCGGCGGCAACGGCCGTCGAACTCGGCACCCTGCTCGATGGCGAGCGACATGTGATGGATGTCGCCCTCGACACGCGCCGACGATTGCAGCGCGACGGTCATGCCGCGAATGACGCCGGAAATCTTGCCACGGACAATCACGCGCTCGGCAGCGACGGTACCCGTGACCTTGCCCTGCTCGCCGATGATCACCTCGCTGCCAGCCACATCGCCCTCGACCTCGCCATCCACCTGAAGAGTGCCCTGGCTGATGATCTTGAGACCCTGGCCGATGATCTTCAGATCGTTGCTGATCACCGACTTGTTGCCGGTGTCGGACGGACCCGACCGGCGCTGTGGCGGAGGCATGTTGAGAGCGGAATTCGAATTGGTCTTGAGGGGCTCGAGCGGCTTGGGCTCGGCCGTGGAGTTACGCGTGAACATGAAGGCCCCCGGAGGTGTGCATTGCACATTGTGGAAGTCAGAATGGCACCATCCCGTCGTGGTGGAATTATGTCAACCTCCGGGTGAAAATGCTCTCGCATGGGCTACCGGCGCGGCTGATAGGCGCGCAACGGACCGTCGGCAGTCCGGCTCCGGGAGACCCCTAGCAGACCCCGCTCCCCACCTTGGACGGGTTGCATCAGACACTCGGACCAAAACAGCGGCAGAATGAGGGCCTGCGCCGGGGCACGAGGCGTTCCTGCCTTTTGGGCCCGAATGGCATATGGTGGCTGTGCGCAGTCGCGCGAACAAGCAGTGTGAGCGAGAGGGCCATGATGATTTCGGCGGACTGGCCGGGCGAAGTGCTGACATTCTGGTTCGAGGAAACGCGACCGGAGCAATGGTTCAAGAAGGACAAGGACTTTGACGCAACGATCCGCAGGCGCTTCCTGGCCCTTCACGAAGTTCTAGCCGCCCAGCCTAACGAGGCCCTCTTCACTGACGCGCGCACGGCGCTGGCGGCTGTCATCGTGTTCGATCAGATGTCGCGCAACATGTTCCGCGACACTCCGCGGGCGTTCGCGACCGACCCGCTGGCCTTCTGGATCGCCCAGGCCGCTATCGCCAAGGGCTTCGATGCAGGTCTGACCAAGGACGAGCGGTCGTTTCTGTACTTGCCGTTCGAACATGCAGAGGACGCTGTGGCCCAAGCGCGTTGCGTCGCGCTGATGGCGACGCTGCGAGATCCCGAGCTGAGCAAATGGGCCCTGGCGCACAAAGCGATCATCGATCGCTTCGGGCGCTTCCCGCATCGCAACGCCATCCTCGGTCGCACCTCCACATCCGAGGAAATAGCGTTCCTTAAGGAGCCGGGCAGCTCGTTCTAAAGCGAACTGACCGGCGTTGTCCTTACCAGCGAATGTCGAGATTGACGTAGGGAGCCCGCACGCGCACCTGGCCCTTGTCGGGGTCGACCTTGACGTCGGTATAGGGCGCCCTCACCGCGACCTTGCCGCTGTCCTTGTTCACTCTGACGGCAGTGCCCGGCGCATCCACACGCACGTCGCGATTGGCCCGATCATCGGGTGTATCCACGCGCGTCCCGGCTTCAGCGACGGCGACAGGCGATACTGGGGTGAACTCCGGCTGGGTCTGCGCGCTTTGCGTCGCATGCGGCAACCAGGTCTTGCCCAGATGCGGCGCGGCATAGCCAAGCCCAACAGCGCCGAGCGCCGCAATGGCGAGGCTTGACGCAAACAGACGCGACTTGGACAACATCATCGGGTTTTCACTCCGTTTTGTCTGAACTGGCGAACCACGCGCATCACGCCGGCATCGCCTTGACGTCATCATGACCAACGCCGATGGCCGTGTCGCGACACAAAAACGCGGCCGCATGTCGCGCTTGCACGACCGACTACGCTCAAGGCCGAGCATAGCGTCGCCCGTTTCAGCAGACTCAAGTTTGTTGCGCAACCAAAGCGCTGCGCATGTGCTAGAATCGCATCGGCCGCAGTGTTCGGCCTTATGTGTCAGTGTCGAGAGTTGCGTAACATGGTCTTGCGTTATCGTGCGCCGGCAGCGGCTGCCGTCAATCGCGTGCTCGTTGGCGATTGCCTGGAAGAGCTGAGAAAGCTCCCGGCCGAAAGCGTTGATCTCGTCTTTGCCGATCCACCCTACAATCTCCAACTCGAGCGCGACCTGCTGCGCCCGAACAATACGGTCGTCGACGGCGTGCACGACGATTGGGACAAGTTCTCCAGCTTCGAGAGCTACGACCGCTTTTCGCGGGCGTGGCTGACCGAGTGCCGCCGCATCCTGAAGCCCAATGGCGCAATCTGGGTGATCGGCTCCTACCACAACATCTTCCGCCTCGGCGTGGCGCTGCAGGATCTGGGGTTCTGGATCCAGAACGACATCGTCTGGCGCAAGACCAACCCGATGCCGAACTTCCGCGGCAAGCGTTTCACCAACGCGCACGAAACCCTGATCTGGGCGGGGCGCGAGCAGAAATCGCGCGTGACGTTCAACTACGAGGCCATGAAGGCACTCAACGACGACCTGCAGATGCGCTCCGACTGGCTGTTCCCGATCTGTGCAGGGCCGGAGCGGCTGAAGGACGGCAACGGCCGCAAGGCGCATCCGACGCAGAAGCCCGAAGCGCTGCTGCATCGCGTGCTGCTCGCATCCACTAATGCGGGCGACGTCGTACTCGACCCGTTCTTCGGCACCGGCACCACCGGCGCGGTGGCACGCCGGCTCGGACGCAAATGGCTCGGCATCGAGCGCGACCCCACCTACGCTGCCGCCGCGCGGGAGCGCATCGATAAGGTGCGGCCGCTGCCGCCCAGCACTTTGGAGATCACCAGAAGCAAACGCGCCGAGCCACGCGTGCCATTCGGTACCATCATCGAGCTCGGCATTCTGGAAGCCGGGGCTGCACTCACCGATGAGCGTGGCCGCATCCGGGCAGAAGTGAAGGCGGACGGAACGCTCGCCGTTGAAGGCCGGCAGGGCTCGATCCACAGGCTCGGTGCGCAGGTGCAGGGCAAGGCCGCCTGCAATGGCTGGACCTTCTGGCATTTCGAGGTGGAAGGGCAGCGCAAGCCGATCGATGCGCTGCGCGATGTGGCCAAGCGTCAGTTGGGGCTTACGCCTACTATCGGGGCACTTGTGGCGGCGGAATAGGCCGACGCCATAAGAAAGCTTCCTTCCAGCGGCCATGAGGCAGGGAAATCTTTGCCAGCTTCCGTTGAAACCGGAGCGACATGAGCCTGCCGTCGCAAACTGAGCGCACCCGCGCCGGCGCATTCCTCGACGCGCTTGCGGTGTATTTTCGCGCGCACGTGCTGATCGTGCTGCTGATGGGCTTCTCGGCAGGGCTGCCGCTGGCGCTGTCGGGCGAGACGCTGCGCGTTTGGATGGCCGATCGCGGCGTCGATCTCGGCACCATCGGACTACTGTCTCTGGCGGGTCTGCCCTACACCATCAAGTTCATCTGGGCTCCGGTGGTCGATGCCCTCGACGTGCCGTGGCTCTCGCGGCGGCTCGGGCGTCGCCGCGGCTGGCTGGTCGCATCGCAGTTGCTGCTCATGGCGGCGATCGTCTTTCTCGGCACGCGGGACCCGATCGCGGCACCGCTGGTGGTTGGCCTGGGGGCTCTGCTGGTCGCCTTCGCGTCGGCCACGCAGGACATCGTCATCGATGCCTACCGCGTGGAAAGCCTGGCCGTCGACGAGCAGGCCGCAGGCATGGCCGGGTATGTGGCCGCCTATCGCATCGGCATGCTGGTGTCGGGCGCGGGTGTAATCGGGTTGAGCGCCTGGCTGGAAGCGCAGGGCGTGAGCAAGATCGCAGTTTGGCCCATCGCCTATGGCGTGGCGGCGGTCCTTGTGCTGGTCGGGCTTTTCGCCGTGCTCGCCGGACGCGAGCCGGATGGAAGCGTGGCTCGGTCCGCGGCGGAAACCAAATCCGATGCACTGACGCGCGTATTCATGACTGCCCGCGATGCATTCGCGGACTTCCTGTCGCGCGACGCCGCCATTGCCGTTCTGGTGTTCGTCGTCTTGTACAAACTTTGCGATGCACTTGCCGGAACGATGACGGCGCCCTTCGTGCTGTCGCTCGGCTACGACAAGGGCACATACGCTGCCATCGTCAAGGGCGTCGGGCTGGGGGCTTTGCTGGTTGGGGGATTTGCCGGCGGCGCTATTGCGCGCACCATGCCGCTCGCTCGCGCGCTGTGGCTGGGGGCGATCCTGCAGATGGTATCGAACCTGGCCTTCGTGTGGCTCTACTTCCAGCCTGCGGGTGCGTGGGCGCTGACGACAGCAATCGTGGTCGAGAACTTCACCGGCGCCATTGGCACCGTGATCTTCGTTGCCTACCTCTCCGCGCTGTGCGGCAACCCGCTGCATACGGCGACGCAATACGCGCTCCTCACGGCGCTGGCCTCCACCGGGCGGACATTCTTGTCGTCAGGCAGCGGCTTCCTGGTGAACGCGATCGGATGGCCGCTGTTCTTCATCGCCACAGCCGTGGTTGCGCTGCCGTCGCTGGCACTGCTCGCATGGCTGCAGCGGCGCGGGCATTTCTGGCCACTGGATGGGGAGCGAGATCGAGAGAAGTAACGCAGGATTCAACCGGATTTTGCCCTTGCCGTTGCGGGCGGGCGGTTTGTCATCGGCGTCGTCGTGTTCGCCGGTTGCATGTTCCGCGGTGGCGGCCAGCCGCTGAAATGCTCCCAACCCGATCAGCATGGCCACGCCCGCAACCACCAGCAGCGTCGGATAGATAGTCAGCGAGATGTCGTCCTCAGCGACCTTGAAGATAAGAACGATGGCCTCGAGAAGCACCGCGATCAGAATGGTCGATGTGAAGCGCGTGAGGCTGCGCCTGACCTCGCCCACCTGGCGCAGTTCGCGCTCGCGAACAACCTCTTCCTCGAGAAGATATTTGGCGACATCGAAAACGGCGATGGCGATCACGACATAGCCCACGGCCGTCAGCAGGCGCTGATTGAGGAACTCACCCGAACGCCACAGGGAAGCGCCCACCTGGTACATGCCGGTGATGACAAGGCCCGAAGCCAGCAGAATGAGGATTGTGCCGACTGCGCCAACCATAGTCGAGATACGCGTTCCACGCCGGGATGCCTCCGCAATCACTGCTCCGCCAAACCATGGGCGATGATCTTGCGCATAACGCTCGGAAGCGCGGCGCGATGCAAATCGCGCCGCGCAACCCACTGGCAGCGCCCCGAATCCGCCCAGAAGGTCAGGCTGGCATTCGCCGGCACGATGGCACGATAAACCAGCATCTCCAGCCGGAAGTGCGTGAACACGTGCACTACGGTGTCGGGCACGGCCCACCAGTCCCCTCGCACAGGCGCAGCCCGTAGAGCCTCCTTCAGCGGCGGCAGGACATCGCTCCAATCGGTGGAAGGCACTTCCAGCATGCCGCCCAGCAGACCGGCCTCGGGCCGTCGCCGCAGCAGCACGCATCCGTCTTCACGCAACGCCAGGTACGCCAGGCCGACACGCGACGGCCGCTCGGTTCTCGCGGCGCGGACCGGCAAGAGCGTCTCAATCCCTTCCGCATGAGCAGCGCAGTCGCTGGCAACAGGGCACATGAGACACGACGGCCGCTTGGGCGTGCAGACGGTGGCGCCGAGATCCATCAGGGCTTGGGCGCAATCGCCGGACCGCGCACCGCACGCGAAGGTCTGAGCCAGGCGCTTGAGCTGCGCTTTCGCGGCAGGCAGCTGCTGCCTGACAGCGAACATCCGTGCCATCACCCTCTCGATGTTGCCGTCGACCGGCATTACTGAAGCCCCGAACGCGATAGCTGCGATGGCGGCAGCCGTGTAGGGCCCTACGCCGGGCAGTTCCAGCAGTTCGGCTTCCGTCGCGGGGAAACGCCCGGCATGGTGCTCTGCAACCACCTTCGCGCATTTATGCAGATTGCGGGCGCGGCTGTAGTAGCCAAGCCCGGCCCAGATTGCGAGGACGTCATCCAAGGGTGCTTCGGCGAGCGCCTCCACTGTTGGCCAGCGTGCGAGGAACCTCTGATAGTAGGGAATGACGGCTTTGACCGTCGTCTGCTGCAGCATGATCTCGGACAGCCAGACGCCATAGGGGTCGGGTTTGGGTTTGCGTTTACCTGCCGGCCGCCAGGGCAGGTCGCGCCGCTCGCGATCGTACCAGGCGAGCATCGCAGCGATGGTCTCGCGGCCGGGCAGTCGCAAGTGCAGTTGCCCATTTGCCACAGATCTCATCGGCCTGCCTCTGCGCCCGCCCGAATCGGTTGTCTCATGTTAGGCCTGGGCAGGTCGCCTGAGAACTGCGTGCAACCAGTCTTGCCCCCGTATGACAAAGAAATCTGTCGAACACCGCCCCTCCGCGCCGCGCGAATCGATTGCGTTTGCGCGCAAGGCTTTCCATGGCGCCAGGGCCGTTGGCAGCTTCCTCCCGAGCCTCACCACCAAGGCCTTGCAGAAGTATGGCTTCTCTGCCGCCAGCCTCATCATGGACTGGCCCGCAATTATGGGCAGGGACTTTGCGCGGTACGCGGCACCCGAGCGCATCAAGTGGCCACGGAGCGCCGACCGGGCGGAAGATGAAGACGCCGGCGCTTCCGCCGGACGCTCCGGTGCCGTGCTCGTCTTGCGCGTGGACGGTGCAAAGGCGCTCGATGTCCAATACCGGGCGCAACAGATCATCGAGCGCATCAATTCGTACTTCGGCTATGCAGCCATTGCGCAACTTCGCGTGATCCAGGCGCTGATGCCGGCGGCACCGGAAGCGCGCGTGCCGCGAGCGCGGGCTGAACCGCTGGTGCGCGAGGTCGCAGGCATCGCCGACGCAGAGCTACGCGACGCATTGGCGCGCCTCGGAGCCGAGATCAGGACGGGCAGATAGCCCAGTTCACGCGGATTTTGCCTTATTCGTCACGAAACTTATGCTATCAGCCACCCGCTGATGCGGGTCCGGCCGCAATTCATTAGCGCTAGGGAGCATTCTACGTGACCACTTCGACCCCCAATTCGATCGACCGGCGCAAACTTTTGATGGGCAGTGCGGTGATTGCCACGATCGGTGTGGCGGGCAGCCTGATATATACGTTGATGCGCCCTGCCCCGCGGGCGGAAACGGCCAAAAGGCCTGTGCGGCGGCCGCGGCCGCCCGTCAACGTGACGCAAGAAGAGCTGATGAAGGCAGGGCCATTGCCCGACCTGGCGCTGGGTAAGGCGGACGCCCCGGTCACGATCGTTGAATATGCGTCAATGACGTGCGGCCATTGCGCCAATTTCCACAACAAGATTCTTCCCGTGCTGAAGGAGAAGTACATCGATACCGGAAAAGTACGTCTGGTATTCCGCGAGTTTCCATTGGACGAACGGGCCGCGCTGGCGTCCATGATGGCGCGCTGCGCCGGCGGCGACAGGGCTCTGCCCCTCATTTCGATGCTGTTTTCCAAGCAGGACGAGTGGGCAGCCTCGAAAAACGACTTCCTGCCCAAAATCTTCAAGCTCGGTCAGCAGGTGGGCATGACCAAGCAGACGTTCGACGAATGCCGGCAGAACGAGAAGCTCATCAAGGACATTATTGCCGTTCGCGACCGCGCCAACACCAGCTTCGGCGTGAACCAAACGCCAACCTTCTTTATCAATGGCAAGAAGATGGATGGCGCGGGATCGGTCGAGGATTTCGAAAAGACGCTGGCACCGCTAATCAAGGGTTGAGTGGGGTACGGGTTGCGTAGGTCTCACGAACTGCCAGTCCTGATCGTCCTCGCAGCGCTGGGGGGTTGCACCGGCGAACTTCCCACTTTGCCCGATGCAGCGGGCCCAGGAGCCTCGTTGGTGGGAAGTTCTGCGACGACCGACACACCGGCGTTCAACCCTTTCAACGACCGACCGGAGACTGACATCGGGCGGCGCGAGGTCATCGCCAACCCGTCCATAGAAGAGATCATGCAGCCGGGCGGACTGCCGGAGATGTCGCTTGGACGCAAGGACGCGCCCGTCACCATCGTTCAGTACGCGTCGATGACCTGCCCCTACTGCCGCAAGTTCCAGGTCGAGACGTTTCCGGTGCTCAAGCGCGAGTACATCGATACCGGGAAAGTACGCTACGTCCTGCGTGCCGAGTTTCCGATCGGCAAGCAGTCGGGCCTTGCCACTATCGCGCTGCGTTGCGCCCCTCCGGACAAGTATTTCACGCTCTATGAAAAGCTCATGGCCCAGCAAGCGACCTGGGTCAGCCAGGAGGTGCGCCCCGATCCCATCTTCAAGGTGGCCGCACAGGTGGGGATGACGCGCGCACAGTTTGACAGCTGCCGCGAGAATCGCGGCATGATCAACGCGCTCAACGGGATCAAGGAACGCGGTCGCACGCTCGGCATCATCGGCACGCCGAACTTCTTCATCCAAGGCAAGCTGGTGAAGTCCGTGATCGGGATCAGGGAGATCCGCGAGATGGTGGACCCTATCCTAGCTGGCCGGGTCGCAGCGTCGGACACCGCGCCCCCCGCCCGCTGAGCCGGTAGGCGCCCGCTCTACCCTCAATTTGTGCGCCGAGTTCCCACCAGTTCGAGGATTCCAGTTCGATGCACATCAACCGGCTCCGCCTCATTGGGTTCAAGTCGTTCGTGGAGCCGACCGACCTGCTGATAGAGAAGGGCCTGACCGGCGTGGTCGGCCCCAACGGCTGTGGCAAGTCCAACCTGCTGGAAGCGCTGCGCTGGGTGATGGGGGAGACCTCGCACAAGAGCATGCGCGCCGCATCTATGGACGACGTGATCTTCAACGGCACCACCGCGCGCCCGCCCCGCAACAACGCCGAGGTGACGATCCAGATCGACAACACGGACCGCAAGGCCCCTGCCGAGTTCAACGGTCACGAATCCCTCGACGTGACGCGCCGCATCGAGCGCGAGGCGGGTTCGGCCTATCGCATCAACGGCAAGGAAGTGCGCGCCCGCGACGTGCGTATCCTGTTCGAGGATGCCGCAACCGGCGCCCGTTCGCCGGCGCTGGTACGTCAGGGGCAGATTGCGGAGATCGTCAATGCCAAGCCCGAGCAGCGCCGGCGCATTCTGGAGGATGCGGCGGGCATCGCGGGCCTGCACAGCCGGCGGCACGAGGCGGAGCTCCGCCTGCGTGCGGCGGAAGGCAATCTGGCCCGCCTCAACGACATCCTGGGTCAGCTCAACTCCCAGATCGACAGCCTGAAGCGCCAGGCGAGGCAGGCTCGGCGCTACAAGGAATTGTCGACGGAGATCCGCAAACTCGATGCCATCGTCCTGCACCTGCGATGGGTGGAGTTGCAGGGCCAAGTCGACAGCGGGGAGGCGGAACTCTCGACCGCGCTCGAGAACGTCGGCCGGGCCACAGCGGCCGAAGCCAAGGCCTTGCGCGCCGAAGCGGAAGCGGACGAGCAGCTTCAGCCGTTGCGCGATCAGGAGGCTGCCAAGGGCGCCATCCTGCATCGCTTCAAGATCGAGCAGGAGAACCTCGAACGCGAGGCCGAGCGCAATGCCGAGCGACGCCGGGATTTGGAGGCACGCGTCGAGCAGCTCACGCGTGATCGCGCCCGCGAAGAGGCACTAATTGCCGAAGCCAAGGAAACCCTCGCGCGCCTGGAAGGCGAGGTGGAGTTGCTTGCCAGTACCGACAAACTGGCGGCCGAATTCGAGAGCAAGGCGCTGGCCGCCTATGATGAGTCTGCTACCGCCCTCAAGGCCGCCGAGACGCGGCTTGGCGAAGTCACCACGGCCGCGGCCGAAGCGCGGGCGCGCCGCCAGAGCACCGAGGCCCAGCTGCGTGAACGCAAGGAGCGCGTACTGAAGCTCGAGCGCCAACTGACGGCGCTCGAATTGCAGGTTCGGGAGATCGTCGGGCGCGCGCCGGATGCGTCGAAACTAAAGGCGACCGCGGAGATCGGCCAGCAACTCATGGCGGACATCGCCGCCATCGAGCAGCAGACCCTCGCAGCCGAAGCCGCAGTCCAAACTGCAGGTGCGGATGCCGCTGCCAAGAGCGAGCTTGCAGCCGAGGTGGGGCTGGCTGCAGGCCAGCTCAGAACAGAGGTGGAGACTCTCGCCAAGCTCCTGAAGCCGGCCGGGGATAGCGGGCTACCGCCCGTGCTGGATCACATAAAGGTCGCATCGGGATACGAGTTGGCACTCGCGGCTGCACTCGGCGACGATCTCGATGCGCCCGCACATGCCCGTGCGCCCATGCGCTGGACGCTCAATGCTGCACCGATTCCCGACCCCGACCTGCTGGCCGAAGTAGAACCTCTTGCAGCCCGGGTCGCAGCACCGTCGGAACTCGCGCGGCGGCTCAAGCAGATTGGCGTCGTGCGGCGTGCAGACGGCCCGCGGCTCCAGCGGCAGCTCAAACCGGGCCAGCGTCTGGTGTCGGTGGAGGGCGACCTGTGGCGCTGGGACGGTTTTGTCGCGGCTGCGCAGGGCGCCATTGCTGCAGCCAGCCGCTTGCAGGAGCGCGGTCGGCTGGGACTTCTTGCCGGGCAGGAGGACGTGCAACGCCGCGCCGCCGAAACGGCGCGCAGCCAGTCTGAAGAGGCTGCAGGGCGCTTGCGGGCAGCACAAGGCGAAGAACGGCGCCTGCGCCAGCTCTGGAGGGATTGTCAGGGCCGCCTCACCCAGACACGCGAGACCCTGACAGCCATGGAGCGTCAGGCGCGAGAAACAGAGTCCAAGCTCGCAGGCGTCGCCGATGCCAAGGAGCGGACGCAGGAAAATCTGCTCGAGGCCCATGCCCAGCTTTCCGAAACCGAGACCGCCGTGCAAAACCTCGGCGGCATGGAACCACTGGAAGCCGACCTTGCCGCCGCGCAAAAAACGGCGGTTGAACTCAGGTCTCGCGTCAGCGAAGCCAAGACCGAGCTTATTTCCCTCGAGCGTGAACATCGCGCCCGCACGGAACGGCAGGCAGCCATTGCAACTGAATGCGAGCGCTGGAAAACACGCTCGGCCGGTGCCCATCAGCAGATTGCCACGCTCGAACAACGCGTCGCCGAGGCAAGCCCAGAGATCGAGCGTCTTGCCGGATTGCCCGCCATGGTCGAGCAACAACGCCAGAAGCTCATGACGGAGCTAGGCAAGGCCGAGGCTGACCGGCAGGCCGCGGCCGACGCGCTCGCCGCGGCCGAAACCGCCCATCGCGAAGCTGCGCAAGCGTTGCGTGCGGCACAAGGCGCGGTGTCCGACGAACGCGAAGTCGCGCGCGCGCGCGGAGGCCCGATTGGAAGCTGCGCGCGTCCGTCGCAGCGAGGAAGGGCGCAAGATTCGGGACGCTCTCGGATGTGCACCTGAAGCCTGCCTTGCGCTTGCCCAGCTCGCACCGGACGCTCAACTCCCCGGCCTCGACGAGGCGGACGCCCAACTTCTGCGCCTCAAGGCCGACCGCGAGCGGCTGGGTGGCGTCAACCTGCAGGCCGATGAGGATCTCACCGGCCTCTCCGAGCAATTCGAAGGAATGAACACGGAGAAGGTTGACGTCGAGTCCGCCATTGCCAAGCTGCGTGCGGGCATCGCCCAGATCAACAGCGAGGGCCAAAGCCGGCTGCAGACCGCCTTCGACGCGGTGGACGCGCATTTCCGCAACCTGTTCACAACTCTGTTTGGAGGCGGCGAAGCCAGGTTGGAGATGATCGACGCGGAGGACCCCCTCGAACGCGGGCTCGAGATTGTCGCCAAGCCGCCCGGCAAGAAGCCGGCGACGCTTTCCCTACTCTCGGGCGGCGAGCAATCGCTCACAGCCATGGCACTCATCTTTGCCGTCTTTCTCACCAATCCGTCGCCCATCTGCGTGCTCGACGAGGTGGACGCGCCGCTTGACGATGCCAACGTCGACCGCTTCTGCACGCTGCTCGAGAAAATGTCCGCCGACACGGCTACGCGCTTCCTCGTCATTACTCATCACCCGATGACCATGTCACGCATGAACCGGCTGTTCGGGGTCACGATGGCGGAGAAGGGCGTCAGCCAGCTCGTGTCCGTCGATCTCGAAACGGCGCAGAAGTTCACCGTGGCCGCATAGGCGCGCAAACGCAGCGCCAACCGGCGCAGAGGACATCGATGCACGTTCTCGTCGACCTGGACGGCACCCTGCTCGACCCCAAGCCCGGAATCCTGGGCTCGATCCAATACGCACTGCAACGCCTCGGCGCGCCGGTGCCACCGATCGACGATCTCGCCTGGGCCATCGGCCCGGCTCTCAGAACGACATTTCCCCGCCTGCTCGGCAGTACTGATCGAACTGAGGAGGCCGTCTCCCTCTATCGCGAGCACTACCGCAACGGCGCGATGTATGACGCCGTCGTTTATCCCGGCATTCCGCAAGCGCTGGACGCCCTGACCGCTGCTGGATGCAGGTTGATCATCGCCACCGCCAAACCACACTTCTTTGCGCTCCCGATCCTGGAACACTTCGATTTGGTACGCCATTTCACGGCCATTCATGGCCCGGAGCTGAACGGCACCAATGACAGCAAGGCCGACCTCATCTCTTGCATCGTCAAACAGCATCGCGTGAGCGCGGACGCGGCCATCATGATCGGCGACCGGGAGCACGACGTGAATGCTGCCACCCGCAACAGCATACGTACGGTCGGCGTGACCTGGGGCTATGGCAGCACCGACGAACTGACTGCAGCCGGTGCCGCAGCGCTCTGCTCGTCACCTCAGGACCTGGCTCAAGCCGCTCTCGACCTGCTGGGCAGCCTCGGAAAATTCACCCGGGAAATGAGCCCACCGGTCCAATTGTCGCATCGCTGAGGAACTGTCGCTTTTGCCGTCTCGTGTAAGGTGTTTGGATGCACCCTGCATTCCTTGACACCCTAGGGGGGCGTCCGTATGGTGCGGCCGCGTTCGATGGCCCCAGTGGGTGTGTTTGCCTGCCGCCGAGGACGTCCGTCTCATGTCTGATCCACCCGAAAATAGGGGCCGTGGGCCGGGGGAAATGACCCCGGAAGAACGAGCCCGGTTTCAAGGCCGGATCGCCGACCTCGACGACAAGCTCGGCAAGGTCAGGGCACAGCGGGACGCGGAAGCGCACGCCGATCTCGATGCCGAGATGCGCGGGCGCGGCATGGCCTACGGCATGCGCATGGCGGCTGAGTTGGTCGCCGCGGTCATTGTCGGGGGCATCATTGGCTGGGGCCTGGACTGGGTATTGGGCACAAAGCCCTGGCTGTTTTTGCTCTTCTTCCTGTTGGGGTTCGCCGCAGGCATCCTCAACGTGGTGAGAGCCTACGAGCGGATGCAGCGAGACTTCACCGCGCGCACGGGCGGCAAGATCGGGCACAGCGTGCCGGACGACGAAGATTGAGACGGTTGACAGGGGTCTGACGTGGCAGCACCGAAGGGGGGACCAGACGCAGGCGGAATGCCCGACCCCATCCATCAGTTCGATATCCACCGCATCATTCCAATCAACATCGGCGGTTGGGATGTTTCCTTCACCAATGCTTCGGCCTACATGGTGCTGGCCGTCCTGTTGACCTTCGGCTTTTTCATGCTCGCCACACGTGCGCGCTCGCTGGTTCCGACCAGACTGCAATCAACGGCCGAAATCTCCTATGAGTTCGTCGCCGACATGCTGCGCGACAGCATCGGCAAAGAAGGCATGAAGTTCTTCCCCTTCGTGTTCGCGCTCTTCATTTTCATCTTCATGTGCAACATGCTGGGCCTGATTCCAGGTGCCTTCACGGTTACGAGCCACATCATCGTCACCGCCGCGCTTGCAGCCATCGTGTTCCTGACGGTGCTGGTCGTGGGCTTTGCCAAGAACGGCCTCCACTTCTTCAAGCTGTTCGTGCCCTCCGGCGTGCCGATCTACATCCTGCCCCTCGTCACGCTGATCGAGATCATCTCGTTCCTGTCGCGACCGGTTAGCCATTCGGTGCGCCTGTTCGCCAACATGCTGGCCGGGCACATCACGCTGAAGGTATTCGGAGGCTTTGTGGTGATGCTGCTGGGTGCGGGGTCGTACGCTGCCCTCGCTCCCCTGCCGCTCTTGGCCGCGGTGGCCCTCACCGCACTTGAGTTTCTGGTCGCATTCCTTCAGGCCTACGTATTCACTATGCTGACTTGCATGTATCTGAACGACGCGCTTCATCCGGGGCACTAGATCGAAGCGTCCGCCCCGCGCTCAACACAAGGAGATAATGTCTCATGGATCCCGCCTCTGCCAAGCTGATCGGTGCCGGTCTTGCTGCCATCGGCACGGGTGCTGCCGCCATCGGCGTCGGCAACCTGTTCGGCCAGTTCCTCCAGGGCGCGCTGCGCAATCCGTCTGCTGCGGATGGCCAGTTCGGCCGTCTGATCTTCGGCTTTGCCGTGACGGAAGCGCTGGGCATCTTCGCGCTGTTGATCGCCTTTCTTTTGCTCTTCACTTGATCCGGCAAATCGCGCTGAAAATTTGACCTATGGCTGAAAAAGTCACAACCGGCACGACCGGCCACAGCGATGCAGGGCACGTCAAAGTGTTCTCGCCGCTCGATTCGGGCACGTTTGTGCCACAGCTCGTCTGGCTGGCTTTGTCTTTCGGCCTGCTCTATGTGCTGCTCAAGCGTTACGCCTTACCGCGCGTCGGCGAGGTGATCGAGGAACGGCGCGAGCGCATCCAGCGCGATTTCGAGAAGGCTGAAAAGCTCAAGGTCGAAACGGAGCAGGCGCTCGCCAGCTACGAGCAGGCGCTCGCCGAAGGACGTACCAAGGCCAATGCGATAGCCAAGGATGTGCGCGACAAGCTTGCTGCCGAAGTCGACAAGGAGCGAGCCGCCGTGGACACCCAGATCGCCAAGAAGGTGGCCGATGCGGAAGCGCGCATCAGCCAAAGCAAAGCCAAGGCGATGGCCAGCGTAAGCGACATCGCGGCGGATACAGCAAGCGCCGTAGTGAGCAAGCTCCTAGGCAAGGAAGTCTCCAAGGACGAAGTACAGCGGGCGCTTTTACAGCGCGCCGCCGAGTAAGGATACTTGGCGATGCTGAGAACCGCAGAGTTCTGGGTGGCCGTTTCCTTCGTCGGCTTCCTCGCTATCCTGGTTTATTACAAGATCCCAGCACTGCTTGCCAAAGCGCTGGATGAGCGCGCAGCGGCGATCCGCAAGGAGCTGGACGAGGCGAGACGTCTGCGTGACGAGGCGCAAAACCTTCTCAACGACTACCAGAAGAAGTATCGCAACGCCGGCCTGGAAGCAGAGTCGATCATCGAGCAGGCGCGCGGCGAAGCGGAAGCCTACACGAAGGAAACCCGCGCCTCCCTTGCGGAATCGCTCGAAAGGCGCGCCAGGCAGGCCGAGGAGAAAATCGCTCGCGCGGAGGCCCAGGCAGTAGACGAGGTGCGGGCAGCAGCTGTCGACACTGCGCTGGCTGCGGCCGAAAGGATACTGCGCGAAAAGGCTTCAGGCGCAGCCGGCGCGGCGCTCATCGACGACAGCATCCGCGGTCTCAAAGGCCGGTTGAACTGAGAGAACCGCTTCACGCTTGGCCGCAGTGATTGGTAAGACGTTCAATCCGAGGCGATCATCCTGCGCTGGCCGCTTCGACTGGTCAGGCAGCGCAGGCGCACGGCTCAAATTCCAATCCCATACCTAGTTCTGGCAAGACACCGCCGGCAACGCTTGGCCGTGTCCTCTACCTCGGGGGCGTAGCTTCTTCTTCGAGGCGCACGAACGGCTCGTGCCAGGGTCCACGCAGGCTGATCACCTCGCTGCCACTCATATCGGCCGCCTGCAGCGGGCGGTCGGTCGCCACGTTCAACTTTGTTGCAAGACGCAGGTCCATATTTCCGTCAGCCAGACCGAATCTGCCGGATGCAGCCAGTCCCATGCTGCCCGATCGCGCCTGCATGACGTCCCCGAACGCTACGCCGTCAATGATCAGCGCTCGCGCTTCCAACTGATCAATCCCTATGTGCGACTTTGCAAGCTTGAACCACCCCGGGGCCTCGCCTGCCTTCGCCGCGCCCCGCAACGCTTTGAGGTCGAGCGCCAGGCGACCGTCTGCGACCGTAAGACTGGACTTTCCCGACATCCGCTTCACGATTTCGGTCGGCGAATACCCCGTGCTGGTGAGATCGACGGTCAGTGTTGCGCGCCCTGAAAGTCCCGGCGTTCCCAACCACAGGGCGGTCATGGCACCGGCGTCGACGTTCTCGATTTTCCCGCGCAAGGCATAGCGCGGCATGGCCTCGCTCATGATGGCCATCACCTGGGCCGTCGCATTGCCGGAATTCAGCTCAAGTTCTGTAAGATCAGCTTGCAGCTTGCCCGCTTGCGCCGTGATCGTCGCGCCGGCTTGCCCGAACGTATATCCCCTGAGAGTCAGTTTGCGCGCGGAGACACGCAAGTCCGCATCCACATAGCGGATCATGGGGAGGGAAAAGTCCAGTGACGACCACGACGTCGCTGGCAGATCGAAGCCGAGGAACTGTACGCGCGCTGCCTCGACATAAGGCGTCAGATTGAGAGCACTGAAATCCAGCGTGGCGTCGATCAGCGGGCGCTCACCTGCTACGTTGAGCGTCAGCCTCCCATTCGCCTCGTTGCCATCGACCGTGACCTTGGCCTTTTCGAAAGCCAGTTGCTGACGCGCCCAATTGAGTTGGCCTTTGACAGTGGTGGCGTTGAAACCTTCGGTCGCATGCAGCGGAAGGCCGAACCAGCGACCGGTTCTGCGCAGGCTCGGCGTCGATATGTCGGCCGAGCCGGAAAACTGGAGATCGACGGCAACGTCCACGTTGCCGTCGAAGCTCGCTTCCAGCAGGCTGCCCTTCAAGCTGGCTTTCAACGGCCAGCGCAGCGGCAGCCTCTTGTCGGCAGTCTGGCCAAGCGTCGCATCGAAGGCGAGGCGCTGGCCACGCACCATGAAGCTGCCTCGTCCGGCAATCTGGCCTTTACGCCGACCCGTGACTTCCGCCTGGATGTCGGTAATCGTCTCAAGGATCGTGCCATCGGCAGCAGTGATGTGCAGGGTGCCTCGCCGTATCGTGACGAGGTCGAACCCTAGCGCCACGATCTGCTCGATCAATGGGGCTGCAGGACCAAGATCGCTACCGGTCGTCAGGCTGGCGCCAATCTGGGCCGCCGCCGTCCGGAGGCCCGCTGCGTTCAGCGTGAATACCGGCCCATCCAGGACCATGCTCCCCGCGCCGGCACTATTCCCGTTTCCGGAGGCCGTACTGCTGGTGCTGTAGGCAAAAACGACGCCGCGATTGAGTGTGAGATGCGGCGCGTCGCTCAACCGGACCGGTGCGGAGAGAACATGCATGTCGCGCGGCGACGCGATGACGGATGAGATCGCAAACGGCTCGTCCGTCCGCCGGTCGGCAAAATACAGCGGAGCCAAGACTGCGAACAGGACACAAGCCATGAATGCAAGGACGAGTTTGCGAAGGCGCCCTATGACGGTCTTGCGTCGCATGCCCTGCCGACCCGCCCCTTGTTGTTGAGCGCTTGCTTCTCTTCTGCGCCCACGTCCCCTGCGCGGTTAGCCGCCGGGGCGCCCGACTCGCGCAATAGTTGTCGCTTGCGAACTCAACTGCTTGTACAAATCGATGGCGCGGTGCGCAAGGTCACCTGTTAGTGCAGGTGGGAACTCCTTGGAACTGGACTAAGATCTTGGATGAAAGCTTAGCGCTAGCATCCGGGAAGTACCAGAGAACATTTGAGAGCCCGCAATGACGTGTCCCCTGTGGACACCCATTGAAAGCCGCGTTTCTCAAACAGCACTGCACCTATTCTCGTCCAGGTTGTCATCCTGTGCCGGCAAGTCGCTGATCGGCTGGAGCGAGAGCCGTCGACGATCCGGCTACTTTCTGGCTGGCGGCTCAGGGACTTCACAAAGATTTCAGGAGAGGCGCACCTCCTTGTCGGCGGCAATAAGATGCCGAGTGCTCGGTTCTTGCCGGCGCCAAGCCAGCGGCACTACGACCAATCGGTCCCGTCAGATTGATTTGGACACCTGTGGACTTCAGTTTGTACAAAAGCTCAAGAAGCGCGGCCGCATCCGGCAGGAAGAGCGAGGTTTCGAGGTGGACAAGGTCTTTCCAAGTGCCAGGGCGGCACTCGACGGCGTGATCAAGGACGGACAGGTTTTGGCCGTCGGCGGCTTCGGCCTGTGCGGCATTCCTGAAGCGCTGATCGCTGCGGTGCGCGACTCGGGCGCACAAAACCTCACCGCCATCTCCAACAATGCCGGGGTCGACGGCTTCGGCCTCGGCGTGCTGCTCCAGACTCGCCAGATCAAGAAGATGATCTCGTCCTATGTCGGTGAGAACAAGGAATTCGAGCGGCAATATCTCGCCGGCGAACTGGAACTGGAATTCACGCCGCAGGGAACTCTGGCGGAGAAGCTGCGGGCGGGCGGCGCCGGCATTCCGGCGTTCTATACCAAGACTGGCTTCGGCACGGTCGTGGCCGAGGGCAAGCCGATCGCAGAGTTCGACGGGCAAAAGTACATCCTGGAGCGGTCGCTCAAAGCCGACGTGGCTCTGGTCAAGGCCTGGAAGGGTGACAAGTCTGGCAACCTCATCTACCGGATGACGGCGCGCAACTTCAATCCGAACGTGGCGACGGCCGGCAAGATCACGATTGCCGAGGTCGAGCAGCTGGTGGAGACGGGCGAACTGGACGCCGACCAGATCCACACGCCCGGCATCTTCGTCCAGCGCATCATCCTCAACGCAACGCCCGAGAAGCGCATTGAGCAGCGCACAGTCCGCAAATCCTGAAAGGAGCCGCCCATGGCTTGGACCCGTGAACAGATGGCCGCGCGTGCCGCCAAGGAATTGCGCGACGGCTTTTACGTCAACCTCGGCATCGGCCTGCCGACGCTGGTCGCCAATTATATCCCCGACGGCATGACGGTGATGCTGCAGTCCGAGAACGGGCTGCTCGGCATCGGCCCATTCCCGTCCGAGAACGAGGTCGATGCGGACCTCATCAACGCCGGCAAGCAGACCGTGACGACGCTGCCGGGATCGAGCTTCTTCTCCTCAGCCGACAGCTTCGGCATGATCCGCGGCGGGCACATCAACCTCGCGATCCTCGGCGCCATGCAGGTGTCGGAGACCGGCGATCTCGCCAACTGGATGATCCCCGGCAAGATGGTGAAGGGTATGGGCGGCGCCATGGACCTCGTTGCCGGGGTGGAGCGCGTAGTGGTCGTCATGGAACACACGGCCAAGAAAAAAGACGGCTCGATCGACAAGAAAATACTGCCCAAGTGCAACCTGCCGCTCACCGGCGTTGGCGTGGTCAACCTTATCGTCACCGACCTCGCGGTGATTGAGGTCGCCAAATCAGGGCTCAAGCTGGTTGAACTGGCTCCGGGCGTCACCAAGGACGAACTTGCCGACAAGACCGGTGCCGCCGTCAACTAGGTGGTGTCCTCGGCGTATTGAGCGAAGCGCGGCCCTGCTGATGCAATAGAGCGGAACCGTTTCAGATGGAGGCGTTCGCCAAAGCCCCTGGCGGATTTCCCGGAAAGCATTTCCCAGCCGGGGCGTTAGGCGTAAGCTCGTAAATTGCGGCGGCGAGGATTGACAGTCGGCGGAACACTAGACGAATGATCTGAGCCGCCACGCTTTAGGCGAACCATTGAAAAATGACTAAACAAACAAGTGTCGTACTGGGGAGAGTGATGCCCATGATTTCGCGCCGTGACGTGGTGAAGGCTAGCTTGGCTGGGTCGGCAGCACTTGGATTCGCGCCCTTCCAAGTGCGCAGTGCCAGCGCGCAGGCACCTACCAGCCTGCAGATCTTCGTGCCGGCAGCGCCGGGCGGCGGCTGGGACCAGACCGGGCGCACGATCGAGCTTGCGCTGCGCACCGACGGCATCATCAAGGATTTCAAGTTCGAGCACGCGCCCGGCGCCGGTGGCGCCGTCGGCATGCCGAGGTTTGTCGCCACCAAGAAGGGCCAGGGTGACGCGCTGATGGTGGGTGGCATGGTGATGGTGGGAGCGCTGATCGCCAACAAGTCGCCGGTGTCCATGCGCGAGCTGACGCCGATTGCCCGACTCACCGGCGAGTTCGAGGTGATTGTGGTCAACGCCGCAAGTCCCCTCAAATCGATGAAAGACCTCGTGGATGCCTTCAAGGCGGACCCGGGCAAGGTATCGTGGGCAGGAGGCTCGGCCGGTGGCACCGACCATATCCTGGCCGGCATGATCGCCAAATCTCTTGGCGTCGAGGCCAAGCGCGTAAGCTATGTCGCCTATTCCGGCGGCGGCCCTGCGCAAGCCGCGCTCCTCGGCAACCAGGTGACGTGCGGTGTCTCGGGCTACGGCGAGTTCGGCGAACAAATCAAGGCCGGCAAGTTGCGCGCGCTGGCGATCTCCGCGGACAAGCGCCAGGACGGCATCGACATTCCGACCCTCAAGGAGCAGGGCGTTGACGTCGAGCTTTTCAACTGGCGCGGCGTGTTCGGCGCACCGGGGCTGGCGCCGGACAAGCAGGCCGCTCTCGTTGGCGTTATCGAGAAGATGGTGCAGGGCCCCACTTGGCAGGCGGAGCTGAAGAAGAAAGACTGGACCAGCATCTATCTGCCCGGCACCGAGTTCGGCAAATATCTCGACAGCGAGATCGAGCGCATCACCGGCATCCTCAAAGACCTCGGCCTCGCAACCTAGCTGGCGCCCGACTGCCCGGTATGCGGACTCGCCGCGGCGGCTTCAAAAGCAAGGAATGTCCGCACGTGGGAGTACGCACCAATGGATGGGACGGGGTTCGGCCGTGGGCCGGCGTGGGCCGATACTGCCGTCGGGATCGGCATCCTGGTGCTCGCCGCTGTTGTCGGCTGGCAGACGACACTCATTCCCACCAACGCTGTCTATGCGCAGGTCGGACCCAAAGTGATCCCCTGGCTGTCGACGATCATGCTGGCCGTCCTCGGCGTGCTCATGACGTTGCAGGGTCTACGCGGCGGGTGGGCGCAGGAGCAGTACGGCGAGTTTAATCCCTGGGGGCTTGCCTGGATGCTTCTCGGGCTTGCGTTGAATGTCACGTTGATCGGCGTGGCCGGTTTCATCATCGCCTCGACGCTGCTGTTCGTCTGCACTGCGCTGGCGTTCGGCAGCCGCCACGTCGCGCGTGATGCCGCCATCGGTTTCACTCTGGCGCTGGTCAGCTATGTCGGTTTTGATCGCGTGCTCGGCTACAAGATCGGGTCGGGCCTGATCGAAGGGCTGCTGTGATGGATACGCTGGCTCAATTGGCAGCCGGTTTTGCCGTCGCGCTGACGCCCTACAACCTGATGTGGTGTCTGGTCGGCGTCACGGTGGGCACCGCCATCGGTGTGCTGCCGGGGCTCGGGCCGGCGCTCACCATCGCCCTGCTGCTGCCGCTGACTTACAAGGTCGACGCCACCGCGGCCTTCATCCTGTTCGCCGGTATTTACTATGGCGCCATGTATGGCGGGTCCACCACCTCGATCCTGCTGAACACGCCGGGCGAGTCGGCCACCATCGTCACCGCGCTCGAGGGCAACAAGATGGCCCGGCGCGGCCGCGCGGGCGCAGCACTGGCGACGGCCGCCATCGGCTCGTTCGTGGCCGGGACTATAGGCACCATCGGCATCACGTTCCTGGCCGAGCCGGTGGTGAACTTCGCCCTCAAGTTCGGGCCGGCGGAATACTTCTCGCTGATGGTGCTGGCGTTCGTCACTGTCTCCGCCGTGCTTGGCAACTCGGCGGTACGCGGCCTCGTCGAGTCTTGCCGTCGGCATCTTCCTCGGACTTATCGGCATCGACCTGCAAACCGGGCAGCCGCGCTTCACTTTCGGCCTCACCGAACTGCTCGACGGCATCAACGTCATCGTCGTCGCGGTGGGCTTGTTTGCCATCGGCGAGACACTCTACCTTGCCTGCTTCAAGCGTCAGGCGGATGGCGAGGTCCTTGCCGTCAAGGATTCGGTGTGGATGAGCCGCGAGGACTGGGCCCGCTCGTGGAAACCCTGGCTGCGCGGTTCGGCCATCGGCTTTCCCATCGGGGCGATGCCGGCCGGCGGCGCCGAGGTGCCGACCTTCCTCTCCTACTTCATCGAGAAAAGATTGTCGCGTAAGCCCGAGGAGTTCGGCCACGGCGCAATCGAAGGCGTGGCCGGTCCGGAGGCCGCCAACAATGCCAGCGCGGCCGGTGTGCTTGTGCCCATGCTGGCGCTCGGCCTGCCGACCTCGGCCACCGCCGCCATCATGCTTTCCGCGTTCCAGAGCTACGGCATTACGCCGGGTCCCCTGCTGTTGCAGCAGCAGTCGGCGCTGGTGTGGGGCCTGATCGCCAGCCTCTACATCGCCAACGTCATGCTGCTGGTGCTGAACCTGCCGCTGGTGGGCCTGTGGGTGAAGATGCTGAAGATTCCCGAACCGCTGTTGTATGGCGGCATCCTCGTGTTCGCCACCATCGGCACCTATGGCATCAGCCAATCGCAGGTGGACCTGGTGCTGCTATACATGATGGGAATCATGGGGCTGTTCATGCGGCTTTACGATTTCCCGACCGCGCCCGTCATCATCGGTGTGATCCTGGGGCCGCTCGCGGAGCAGGAGTTCCGCCGCGCCATGACCATCAGCCAGGGCGACATGATGATCTTCCTGCAGAAGCCGCTGTCGCTGGCGCTGCTTTTGCTTGCCCTGGCAGCGGTGCTTGGACCGCAGTTGTGGCGCCTGAGATCAGGCACGATGGTCGTTGACCGGAAGTAGAACGCGCGCCGGCGACCGATCCCCTACCCGCCGACCTTCGGTACCGATGTGATGGCGCCGCCGATCGAGGTGCGGCCACCGTCGATCACGTATTGCGCGCCGTTGATGCTGCTCGCGAGATCCGAGCACAAGAACACCACTACATTGGCCACCTCCTCGGCCGTACCGTAGCGCCCCAGCGGCAGCGCCGCCTGATAGCGCGCTTCGACGGCCGCCGGATTGACCGGATCGAGTTGGGCCTCGATGGCGTGGATCATGCGCGTATCGATAGGCCCGGGACACACCGCGTTGACACGCACGCCGCCACGGGCGACCTCGCCGGCCGCCGCCTTGGTAATGCCGATCACGGCATGCTTGGACGCGACATAGGCCGACATGCCCGGCGTGCCGACGAGACCGGCAACCGATGCGGTGTTCACCACCGCACCCGACTTCTGCGCGAGCATGACTGGCAGCACAGCCCGCAGGCCGAGGAACACGCCCTTGACGTTGGTTGCCAGAACCTGATCAAACACCGCTTCGTCGTAATCGACGATGGCGGCGATCTTCCCTTCGATACCGGCATTGTTGAAGAAACAGTCGATGCGGCCGTATGCGTCCATCGCCGCCTTTACGTAACCTTGCACCTCGGCAGACTTGGTGACGTCGGCGACATGGAAGCGCGCATCACCGCCCTGCTGGCGGATGGTGGCCGACGTGCGCTCTGCCCCTTCCGCATCGCGGTCGACGATGACGACCTTGGCGCCGCGACTGGCGAACGCAAGCGCGGCAGCCCGGCCGATGCCATTGCCGCCCCCCGTGACCAGGGCGACTTTTCCTTTGAAGTCCATGGGCTCCTCCGCGTGTGCTTGGCTTCTTCTCGGGAGCAAAAATAGCACGCAGGGGCGGGTTGCATAGCCGCAGCACACCTACTCGTCCCAAGCTTGTCGGAGGACGGCTGCATGCTCCGACTGGTTCACGACAGAATTGAGAAGGGCTGCACAGGTCGAAATGGCAATTGCGCTCAGAGCCTGCCGCGCGCGGATGAACGGCGGAGCCATCCCGCGCCGAAGCCTTCTCCCGCTCGGCCTCCGGCCACCGCCTGATGTAGCAGAAGCACCGGGACAAGACCGATGACGACGATCGTCAAGGCGCCGAGCGTTGCGCTCTCGAACATCTCCAACCCGGCGTAGGCATAGACGTGCGTGGCCAGCGTCTCGAAGTTGAATGGGCGCAACAGGATCGTCGCCGGCAGTTCCTTCATCGCATCCACAAACACCAGCAGCGCGGCAGCGCCGAGTGCCGGAACAAGCAGCGGCATGTGCACGCGCCACAGCGACGACAGCGCACTCTCTCCGAGCGTGCGGGCCGCTGCATCGAGATTGGGGGACAAGCGTTCGAACCCTGCCTCCAGCGCCGAGAGAGACACCGCCAGGAACCGGATGACATAGGCCAGAACGACCACGACCAGACTGCCCGACAGCAGCAGCCCGACCGACACGCCAAACCAGGACCGGAGCCACGCATCGAAGGCATTGTCGAGACCGGCCAACGGAATCAGCAATCCGAGCGCGAGCACTGTTCCGGGTAGGGCGTAGCCTAAGCCCGAACATCGCACCGCGACGCGCACGAAAGCATTGGGTGCCACACGGCGCGCGTAGGCGAGCGTGAGACCGAGCACCACTGTTGCCGCGGCGGCCACGACAGACACGCCGACGCTGTTGCGCACGGCGCTCCAGAAGCCCGCTTCCAGCGCATCCGAAACGTGCGCGGTCGCCTGCACGACCAGGATGGCCAACGGCGCCACAAACCCCGCCATGACCGGCACCGCACACACTCCCGCCGCAGCATAGCCGCGCCATCCCTCGAGGTCCGAGAACGGGATGGAGCGATAGCGCCCCGTCGTGTGATGATATTGTCCGCGCCCGCGCGCTGCCCGCTCGGCCAGCACGAGAGCCACAACGAACAACAGCGCCACCAATGCGAGTTGCGCCGCGCCGCCGAGGCTCGAGCGTTGCAGCCACGTGGTATAGATGCTGGCCGTGAGGGTCTGCACGCCGAGATACTGCACGGCGCCCAGATCGTTGAGCGTCTCCATCAGTGCCAGGGCCAGTCCGGCCGCCAGTGCGGGCCGAGAGAGGGGCAACGCCACGCGCCAGAACGCGCCGGCCGAGGTCTGGCCCAGTGTGCGCGCCACCTCCAGCACGCACACCGACTGCTGCACGAAGCTCGCGCGCGCGGTCAGGTAGACGTAAGGGTACAGTACGGCCGACAGGACGATCATGGCACCACCCATGCTGCGCACATCGGGAAACCAATAGTCCTTGACCGTGTGCCATCCAAACAGAGCCCGAAGCAGACGCTGCACCGGACCAGAGAAATCCAGCAGTTCCACGTAGCAGTAGGCGACAATGTAGGTCGGCACGGCGAGCGGCAGCACCAACAGCCGGTCAACGACGGCACGACCGGGAAAACGATACATGGTCACCAGCCACGCCGTGGACGTGCCGAAGACGAGCACCACTACGCTCACACCGATGAGCAGCAGCATGGTGTCGACGAGTGCTGCAGGAAGAACTGTGCGCATCAGGTGCGGCCAGATGGTCACGCCCGGCGCGAGCGACAGCACGACGATAGTGGCGACCGGCAGCAGCATCACCGCGGCCAATACGCCGACGAACACGGTCCAACCAGAGGACGTCCGCTGCCGGCGACGCCATGCCGACAGCCGGGCAATGAGCGCAGACACCACGGCGATGATACTCGCCATCATCTTCAGCCACAGCGCCGCTTGCATTCGGAAAACAGCTCGGACATCACCGGGCAGCCTAACAGAATAGCCGGGCGTGGTGTTTGGCCAACATGCCTCACGGGGATCGCCCTCACACGGGCACCACCCGGTCCTTGCCGAACGCTATGATCACCCGCGTGCCGCGGCCGGGCGCGCTGTCGATGACCAGGGCCGCGCCGTTGGCTTCCGCCAGTGCGCGGGTCAGCGGCAGGCCGATGCCGAGCCCGGCGTTGCCTACCTTGCTCCGGCCGATGGCCGCTTTCCCGCCTTCCAGCGCCAGCGGCGGCTCGTTCATGCCGGGCCCCGTATCGGCTACGGCGATACGCAACGGCCCGCCGAGTTCATAGGCCACCGCTACCGTCACCCGGTCCCCGCGCCGCGCAAACTTGATGGCGTTGGTGAGCAGGTTCAGAAGCATCTGCTTGAGGGCCACCTCGTCGGCGACGACGTGCGGCGTGCGGGGCCCGATCTCGGACACGAGTTCAAGTCCCGCCTGGTCGGCCAGCGGCCGCGCGACGGCCAGACAATTGGCGACGATGCATGCCGGGTCTAGATCGGTGAACGCGAGTTCCGGCAGGCCCGACTGCGTGGGGCTGCTTGCCAGCATGCCGTCCACCACTCCCAGCGCATGCCGCGCGCTGTCGTAGATGTTGCCGGCGTACTCGCGATAGCGCGCATTGCCGAGCGGCCCGAAATGCTGATCCTTGAGCACTTCGGCATAAGCGATCACGGCGCTCAGCGGCGTCCGCAGTTCATGCGCCAGCTTTGCCGTCGCCGTCACCTCCCGCGCGCCATGACGCGCGCCGGGCGCGGAGGGCCGCGGTCCTTTGCTGGCGGCATCGTCAAGCACGCGGACGACGAACAGGCTCTGGCCCACCTGCACCCGCCGCACCTGGCAAAGGAGCTGCCTGACGCCGCGCGAGGTCCACAAGGTGAGGTTTTCGGTGGCGCTGATCTGCCGGGCGCTCGCGAATTGCCTGAGATGCTGCAGGGCCGGCATGCCGCTGTCCACCGCCACCGGCAGCGTGACCGCCACCGCCTCGAAGCCCAGGACGGTCCAGGCTGCCGGGTTAGCATCGACGATCAGCCCCAGTGCGGCGTCGATGGTGAAACAGGGTCGCGCGGATGCGCCGGCCTCTCGATCCTCCAGACCGGGGCCCAGATCGGAGCTAGGGCCGCCAAGTTCGGAGTCCGGCAGGGCGTGCTTCATGGCTAGGGGCTGACCGATTCTCGGCGGTTCCAGATTCTGCTTAGACACTACGCCTCCGCACGTCCAGCAAACGCCAGCCAAAGTGCCTAGTCTCTTGTTCGCAACGGCCGAATCGCCTCGCTGCAGCTCATTTCCAAGGCAAACGGCGCCATTACGGCAACTTTGGCGGCTGAACGACTGACGCGGCAACCGGTACGCATCTGGCTTCTGTCCGGCCCGGTCGGACAAGCGCCTCTTTTTCAAGTCCCGGGATCGTCCTGCCTGACACTGAAGTTGGGCGCATCAAGATCGAATTTCCGCGCCTTGCTCGACAGCTCGGCATTTGCGCGGAGGTGGAAGAAGAACCGGACAACGTACCCCGTCAGGATCGAAAGCGAGACGAGCAGGGTGCAGATCACAATGCCCAGGCCGAGGCGCGCCGCCGCATATACCGAGATAACCGTCAGCGAGATGGCGAGCGCGTCCGAAGCGAACTGGTAGGCTTGGCGCCTGTAGACGATGAGGTGCGTGGTGGGGGAAAAGACGGCGGCGCCGATGAGATGCGGCGCCATCGCCAAAAGCACATAACCCGCGGGTCCCCAGTCGTCCGATCCGAACAGCGGTCCGACAACAAACGGTCCGGCCCCGCATCCGATCGCAATCGGCACAGCGAGCCAAGCCAGGCGGCCGATTGTTTTGAGATACAGCACCCGCAGGTCCTGCCACTGGCCCTTCCGCGCAAGTTCGGCAGCGATGGACCAGAAGCTTTGCCCGATGGCCGTGGCGATGATGGCTATCGGCGCCACCGCCAGCCGCAACATGAGGGCATACCACCCCGCTTCCTGCAGGGAAAAGAACGCGACGATCATGAGCGTGTTCACTGAGACACTGAGAGTGTTTGCCAGGGACACGGCGGTCGACACGCCGGCCTGCCGCCAATTGCGCTTGAACGTCGCAGCTAGTCTCGAGCGGCTTGTCCGGGCCAGCCGGCGCCAAAGATCGGCGGCGTTGACGGCGAAAACCCCGATGCTGACCCACGTCGACAGGATCAGCGCGCCGATCAGGCCGACGGCCCCCAGTCTGCCGAACCCGGCCAGGACTGCAAACCCAGCGTTCGAAATTCCTTGGGTGATCTTGATATGACTCATCGCTTGCAGGTTGCCCTGTCGAACGAACCAGCAGTTGAGTTGCTCGGCGAGACCCATGCCGAGCATGGCGAACGGAATAAGGAAAGCCGTCAGGCCCAGTTTCGACTGCGCCAGGAGTGCACTGTCGCCCATGATCGCAAATGTCACCGCAAGCGCGCCCGCAACACTCGTGGCCGCAATGAACAAGAACCCGATCAACAGCAGGGCCGCAGCCGACGCGGTTGTGCGGGCATTGGGAATGGACCAGTCGAAGCGTCCGGTCGACACGGAGACGGCGATCGCAACGACGGAGGCGAAAAGCGCAAATCGCCCAAAATCCTCAGCTGCATAAAGCCGGGTCAGCAAAGGTGCGCTGAGCACCGCAACGCCCTGGGCAACAACATTCGCCCGCATGACGTAAATGATGTTCCTGCGGAAGTTCGATCCAATTTTTGCAGAGAAAATGCCGAAAATACGACTCGCAAGCGAGGAATTCTCAGTCAAGGCAGTGCATCCCTGATCCCGTCTAATCGCCCTGCACGGAAAGGGCTGGCATAACCCGCCCCAACAACGCCGTCAAACCGGCACGGCGCGCCCCTGCGCGTATGCTGGCCGGGGCAGGAAACTGTTCGCGTACCCGCTGCCGCAGACCGTACGAGTTCGCACGACACAGATGCCCGCGGCGGCCGAGTTCCGCTCCCCGCCGCTTCTTCTCCGAGGCACATGCGACGGGTCTTGGCTTTCGCGCGCGCGCTGACTATGTTGGCGCCGTGATGGACATGCTGGCAGCCTTCAGGGTTGCCTTGCAGGCCGCATGCACCCTCGCAGGCCTTCGGCGACGTCCCGGGCCGCCTTAGCTCAGCTGGTTAGAGCGCTAGATTGTGGATCTAGAGGTCGGTGGTTCGACCCCACCAGGCGGTACCAATCCGCGCGGCGCGGAATTCAGCGCTGCAAGCCGTTCGCGCCGGCGCGCATTCCCGCCGCCTGTGTCACTCCGACAACAGACAGCAGGCCTTGAATCCATGCGACGCCATGCATGCAATTGACTCCGCCGATCCCGGGCTAATACGGTGAAGGTGACGGTTCCCCCCGTGGGATCAAAATGGGAATGCGGTGAGAGTGATCTGAGCTCGATCCCGCAGCTGCCCCCGCAACTGTAAGCGGTGAATTCTTCGTCACAAAGCCACTGGGAACTCGGGTCCTGGGAAGGCGACGGAGAATGGCGATCCGCAAGCCAGGAGACCTGCCGTCAGTCGTGGTCACACGCGAGCATGTCGGTCGGGGTGTACTGACAGTAGGCTGACCTGCTCTGGCGCGAGCCAGGCTGGGAAGACTTCGTTCGCTGTGACGTGCCACTGACGTCGCACCGAGGTCTTCTTGTCATGTGTTCCAGTACCTTTTTAAGGATTATTCCAGCCGTTGCGCTTGCCTCGACATCGTGGGCGGCGCTTTCATCTCAAGCTCAGGCACAGCAACCCGTCACCATCGAGCTGCCCGGCATCGAGGTCAGCCCGCCCGCGCAACAACGGACACCGCGCGCAACGACATCAAGCGGCGTCCAGCCGGACGACGTAGTGGTGAGCCCGACCGCGCTTCCGACCCCGAGCACGGAAATCGCGAGTTCGGTCACCGTGATTACATCGCAGGAGATCCAGCAACAGCAGCGCCGCACTGTCTCGGATGTTCTGAGGACCGTGCCAGGTCTCAATGTGGTGCAGAACGGCGGAACCGGCGGCCTGACATCGGTCTTCATGCGCGGCACCAATTCCAATCACGTCAAGATTCTCATCGACGGCATCGACGTCAGCGATCCCGCCAACCCCGGCCGTGTTTTCGATTTAGGTCATCTTGCGACGGCCGACATCGAGCGGATCGAGGTTCTACGCGGCCCACAGAGTGGGCTTTACGGCGCAGATGCCTTGGGCGGCGTGATTTCCATCATCACCAAGAAAGGCGAAGGACCACCCAGAGTTACCGCATTGGTGGAAGGCGGATCGTTCGGCACCTTCAACCAGGCCGTTGGCGCCAGCGGATCCCAGGGGCGTTTCAACTACGCCTTCAACATCAGTCACCTTCGCTCGACCGACATCCCGGTGACGCCGCTCGACCTCCTACCGCCCGGGCAAAAGCGCAATAACGATTTCTACGATAACTGGACCTATTCGACGCGGCTCGGGGTCGACGTGACCCAAAATATTTCGCTCAACTGGGTGGCGCGTTACACGGATGCCCGACTCAATTTCACGGGGGATGACTTCTCCGTTCCCCCATTCACCGGTGTGCCGCACGCGCAACAAAGCACGCAACTCGTTGAACAATTTTTCACGCGCGGCGAGGCCGTCTGGTCGCCCTTCGGTGATGTCTTCAAGAACTACTTCAGCGTGGCCTACACGGACCACTCGAGAGTTGACCGCAGCCCTGGGTTTGCGCCGGCCGTGAACGACGGCGACCGCATCAAGACAGACTGGCGGGGCGTGTGGACGATAGCACCTGGTCAGACCGTCATGTTTGGCCTGGAACACCAGAACGAACGCATGCAGACTGACATAGCATCGGCCGAGGAGAGCAATAACGCCGGCTATATCGAGCTGCAGTCGCAGATTGCCAAGCGCTTCTTCTTGGCGGCCAACGTCCGGTACGACGACAACGAGAACTTCGGCGGGCACACCACATGGCGCGTTGCGCCAGCATACATCGTTCCCGGAACCTATACGAAGCTCAAGGCGAGCGTCGGAACAGGCTTCAGGGCGCCGACACTCAATCAGCGTTTCGTGGACTTCCCGGCGTTCAACTTTTTCGGAAACCCGAACCTACAGCCGGAAGAAAGCCTTGGCTACGACGTTGGCTTCGAGCAGCCGTTGTTCAACGACCGTCTGCGGTTCGGCGTCACCTATTTCCACAGCGACCTGACGAACCTCATTACGGGCACGTCCAATCCTTTTCCTGCAAAGAACACGCTCATCAACATCGCTGAAGCCACGACGTCGGGATTTGAGACCTTCGCCTCGGTCGTGGTCACCGACAACCTTCGGCTGAGAGCCGACTACACCTACACCAAGGCTATCGACGAAACGGGCGATACGGAACTCTTGCGGCGTCCGCGCCACAAGGCCAGTCTGACCGCAACCTGGTCGCCCACCGAGTTGCTCTCTCTGTCTGGTACCGTGCTCTATACGGGCTCTTGGCAGGATCGCGATCGCTATTTCACGGTGCCTCAGTTCGCGACCGACTCCTATACCGTTGTGAACATCGCGGCCGACTACAAACTCAACGACAATGCCACGCTGTTCGGGCGCATCGACAATCTCTTCGACGTTCAATACCAGGAACCGATCGGCTTCGAGCGTCCTGGCCTCAGCGTGTTTGGCGGTATCCGCATCACGACACGCTAGTCCCGGCATCGGCATTGCGCGGCCGGCCACTCGCCTCTTCGAGACCGAGCGGCCGGCCGGCGGCAGCTCGCGCCAACGCTTACAGGGCATGGTTGGATTCAGACGGACAAAGCGCTGCTCAGGCGACGTTCTCGATGTCCGCCGATGCCCAGTCGCGGAATGGCCGCTGCGCCAGATCGCCGTTGTAATACCTGCGCTGGGACGTCACCTCGGTTCCGATCCATGGGGGCAGATCGAAAGGCTGGCGCTCGTGGTCGAGCTCGATCTCGGCCAGGACCAATCCCTCGTTCTCGCCGGTGAAGACATCCACCTCCCACATGAGCCCGTGCCAAGGAATGTCGTGCCGCACCTTCTCGATGACCGAACCGTGCCGCCGGGCTATCAGCGCCTCGGCATCCGTGGTCGGGATCGGATATTCCAGTTCGAGCCGCCGCAACTCGGCGCCGCGCGACTTGATGGTCAGCGTGGCAGCATGATCTTCCTTTATGCGAACGCGGATCGACAACGCGCCCTCGGCAACAAGATAGGCTTGGCGCATACGGGTGCGGGCGATGACAAATTTCTGCCAGTCCTGGCCTATGACCAAGAACTTGCGTTCGATCTCAAATGACATGACTCACCCGCTGAATACCGCAGGCCCAGTCTACCCTTTTTTACGACAGGTCTGTCACCCCGCTTTCCACGGCTTTCTGTCGCATGAAGAGTCCAGACCGGAAAAAATTGTGCGAACGGTATTTTCTCCGCTCGCACAAGGCGATAGCGGGCGCATAACAATGCTTTGACCTGGAGCGGAGCTGCCAACTTCGAGGCGCAATTCGCCTCAGCGTGTCACAATCGACACGAGAGTTCAGGTTTCAACCGTGAAGGGGCGCGACAGCAATCCCTCGATCGCCGCATCAACCGTGAGCTTTCCCGCAACGATGCCGTGAACGGCCTGCGAGATCGGCATGTCGATGCCCTTCTCGGTGGCGACCTTGGCGACGGCGGCGGCCGTGAAGACACCCTCTGCCACCGAGCGCCGGCCGCCCAGAATTGCATCCAGCGACTGCCCCTGGCCCAGCGCCCGGCCCAGACTCATGTTGCGCGACTGCGGACTGCCGCAGGTCAGCAGGAGATCGCCGAGGCCGGAAAGCCCCATCAAAGTCTCGGGCCTGGCGCCCAGCACGTCCCCGAAACGCCGCAACTCAGCGAACCCGCGCGTCACCAGCGCAGCATGCGCACTTGCGCCCAAAGCCTTGCCTTCGACAATACCGGCGGCGATGGCAAGCACGTTCTTCACTGCGCCGCCGAGCTGTGTGCCGATAATGTCAAAAGATCGGTAGAGGCGGAATTGACGATAGCCCAGTGCATCGACCAGTTGCGTGCCGAGCTGTTCGTCGGCACTGGCGAGTGTCAGCGCGGCCGGCAGTCCGAGTGCCACGTCGGATGCAAAACTGGGGCCTGAAAGAACGGCCAGGCGCACACGCGGAATCACCTCGGACACCACCTCGCCCAGCAGCTTGCCGCTGCTCTGTTCCAAGCCTTTCGCGCAAAGGACCAGCGGTTTGCCATCGGCGAGCTGGTGTTCGAGCGCCAGTCCGACGTCACGCACATGCTGTGCCGGCGCCACCATGAGGACGACATCGAGCGCAGCGATGTCTGCGAGACGATCGGTGGCCCGCAATCCCGGGTCCAAGGCGACGCCGGGGAGAAAGGGGGAATTGGCGTGACAATTGTTGATCTCGTCGATCACCTCCGCCTCGCGCGCCCAGATGAGGGTTTCGCGCCCGGCCAAACGCATCGTTTGGGCCAGCGCCGTGCCCCACGCCCCGCCACCGATGATGCCCACGCTCTTGAAAGTCACACCCGGCTCCTGATTTTGATCGTCAAACTTTACTACGCGCTCCTCAGGCCTTGGCGCCTTGCTTGCCGGCGCCGAGCGCGGGGATGGCGGTAGGATCGAGCGGCCAGCGGGCGCGGGCTTCGAAATCAAGGCCGTCGGTCAACCCGAGCAGCCATCGTTCGGCGCCGGCCCAGGCGACCATCGCGGCATTGTCGGTGCACAGCGCCGGCGGCGGCACGTGCAAAGTATAGCCTTCATGGCCAGCGACTTCCGTCAGTGCAGCACGCAACGCCTTGTTCGCCGCAACGCCGCCGGCCACGACCAGATGCCGCGCGTTCTCCGGCAGTCGATCCGCGGCAATGTCCATCGCCCGCCGCACGCGATCGGCGACGCTGTCAGCCACCGCCTTCTCGAACTCGGCGCAGAGATCGGCGATGTCTCCGTCCGTCAGCGGAGCCAGCGCCCGCGCCTTATGGCGCACCGCTGTCTTCAATCCGGCGAAGGAGAAATGCGCCTCGCTGCGCCCTAGCATCGGCCTTGGCAGCGTGAACCGCCCCGCCTCGCCTGACGCCGCCGCCTTCTCCACCGCCGGCCCGCCGGGAAAGCCCAGGCCCAGCAGCTTCGCCGTCTTGTCGAAGGCTTCACCCAGCGCATCGTCGATCGTCGTGCCGAGACGCTCGTAGCGGCAGACGCCGTGCACGATAAGAAGTTGTGTATGCCCGCCCGAGATGAGGAGCAGCAGATAGGGCGGCCGCAGCCTTTCGGTCAGGCCCACCGTCAGCGCATGCGCCTCGAGATGGTTGACCGCCACCAGGTCCAACCGGTGGGCCATCGCGATGGCCTTGGCGCTCGCCACCCCGACCAGCAACCCGCCGATCAATCCCGGACCCGCCGTGACGGCCACCGCCACCAGATCCGCAAACGTCACGCGGGCCTCGCGCATCGCCTGCGCGATGATCTCGTCCAGACATTCCACATGCGCCCGCGCGGCGATCTCCGGCACCACGCCGCCGTAGCGGCGATGCTCGTCCCACTGCGCGCGCACCACGTTGGACTGGATGCGACCGTCGCCGTCCGGCCCGCGCGCCACCACGGCGGCCGCGGTCTCATCGCAGCTCGTTTCAATGCCGAGCACGAGCGTTCCATGCGCGCGTCCGGCTGTGTTAACCGATCTCGTCATGTCCATCGTTACCACGCGCAAAGGGTCGCAATGTTGTCATCCCGGCCGAATGGCAGCTGTGATGCCATTTGCTCCAGCGCGCGGCTAGTGTGATGATCTGGGAATATAACGATCCAGCGATCGGCAACCGTCTAGCACCCGGAGAAGGAAGCTTGGAAGCAGGCAGAATCCGCATCGCCACGCGCGGCTCCCCGCTGGCGCTGGCGCAGGCCCGTGAAGTGCAGCAGCGGCTGGAAGCCGCGCACGGTCCCGGCCGGCATGCGTTCGAGATTCGCGCCATCAAGACCACGGGAGACCACATCCAGGACCGGCCGCTCAGCGAGGCCGGCGGCAAGGGGCTTTTCACCAAGGAGATCGAGGAGGCGTTGCTGGCCGGCGAAGCCGACATCGCCGTACACTCGATGAAGGACATGCCGACCGAGCTTCCGGCTGGTCTCACGGTGGCATGCTTCCTTCCGCGCGAAGACGTGCGCGATGCCTTCATCAGCCGCACCGCGCCGCGCCTCGGCGATCTGCCACAAGGCGCTGTGGTCGCCACCTCCTCGCTCCGGCGCCAGGCACAGGTGAAGTACTTGCGTCCGGATGTCACCGTCGTTGCCATGCGCGGCAACGTCGAGACCCGCTTGCGCAAGCTGCAGGAGGGCGCAGCCGACGCCACCCTGCTGGCAATGGCCGGTCTCAAGCGCCTCGGCCTCGGTGATCGCATCACCGCGCCGATGTCAACGGAGACGATGCTGCCGGCAGTCGCCCAGGGTGCCATCGGCGTCGAGACACGCACGGACGATCTCGCCATAGCGCGCGTGCTCGCACCCATCAATCACGAGCCGACCGCACTCGCCGTCACCGCCGAACGCGCGTTTCTCGCCAAACTGGAAGGCTCGTGCCGAACACCGATCGCCGCGCTTGCAGAACTCGACGGCAGCCGTCTCACCTTTCGGGGCATGATCCTCACGCCCGACGGAAGTCAGTGTTTCGCCACGCGCCGCGAAGGCACGCCCGCCGAGGCCCTGCGCCTCGCCGAAGACGCCGCTGCCGAGTTGCTTGCCAAGGCTGGGCCGGACTTCCTGCGAGCGCTTTAGGCCGATGCGAAGTCAATACCTGCCGGGCGGATCGGTGCGCGCATCCACGCACGCGCCGTCCTTCAAATAACGGTATTGGCCGCAGCCACCGCTGCTTCTGCTGGTGTATCCATAAACGCGCGGACCGCGCTGCGGCTCGCCGTAGCGCGTTTCGCAGTATCGCCTGCATTGGCTCCCCGCCCAGCCCTGGCTCCGGCATTGTTCGACACACGCGCTTTGCGCTTCGGCCACGCCGGCGCTCCAACCGAGGAGTCCTGCTCCGCCAACAGCAAACAGGCTTGCGGCGGCCAAATTGCGGAATGTCGCATTCATCGAGGGCGCTCCTTCACATGGGGTTGCTGCAGAGACTCGCGGCTGACAGCGTAGAGAGCGCGATGCACTGGCCCCAACCCCCAACTATTCAGTCCGAAGTATGCATCCCGCTGTAGGGAGCAGCAGCCCTGGATCGCCAGTCACGCCCAAGCTTGATGCGCCTGCGTGGCAATCCAGCGACGCATTGCGGAAGCTGCGGCCCGGCAGCAAATTCATGGTATGTCCGCACCTACTCAACGCGGCTTGTCCGGCCCAACCATGAAAACGCTGATCCACGATGCGCCTCCTCGTCACCAGGCCCGAGCCTGACGCGCTCAAACTCGGCGGTGTGCTCGAAGAAATGGGCCACGAAGCCACCGTCGATCCCCTGCTCAGTGTTTCCTTCGAAGGCGGAGAGCCCGTCGACCTCGACAGCGCCCAGGCGCTCATCGCGACCAGTCGCAACGCACTGCGCGCCATCAAGGCCAGTCCTGCACTGACCATTGCCCGGGCTCTGCCCCTGTTTGCAGTCGGCAAGGCGACAGCGGCCGAAGCGCGTGCACTTGGCTTCGAGACCGTGGTGACGGGCGCCGGCACCGCGGCCGAGTTGGTAGCACACATCGTCTCCGCGCTCGATCCGGCTGCGGGGCTCGTAGTTCACTTGGCAGGCGATACTCTGGCGGCGAACCTGCAGGACGAGTTGGAGACACACGGTTTCCGCGTGATTCAACCCATCGTCTATCGAATGATCCCGGCACGCGCCTTGGCCGACAACACAGTGGAGCAATTGGCGACGGGCGAAATCGACGGCATAATCCTGATGTCGCCGCGCACGGCTGCGGTTTACGCCACCCTAGTTGGCAAGCACGGCTTGGCTGCGACGATCCGCCCGCTGCCGCACTTTTGCCTGTCGGCTGCCGTAGCGCGTCGTTTGCAAACGCTCGGCACGTTACGCATCGAGATTGCCGAAGCCCCGCGACTGGAAGAATTGCTTGCTCTGATCGACGAGACCGCGGCACAATTGGAGGGCTAGGCAGGGCATCCGCGACATGGGCCAAGATTAGCCCCCGCGTTGGACGTTTTCGTTAATCCGAAGCAGCGAGCATTTACCTGTTCGCAAACCCTGGTGCTCAGGATCTAGCCCCATAACGGACAAGTCATGACCGACAAGAAAGACGAGACCGGCAAAGGCCCTGCAAAGCCCGGCGACGTCCCCCGGCGTCCCTATGCAACGATAGATCTGCAGGCCACCGAGGTCGGCAAGGACAAGGGCGACGCATCCGCAGCCAGGGGCAGCGCGAAGCCTGCGACAGGCGCATCGGCGTTGCCGCCACCGGGCGGCCGCAAGGATGACGCGCGCAGTTCCGGATTGGCAGTGCGCCTCGCAGCGGCGCGGGCCTGGTCTCGCCGCGCAGCAGGGAGCAACACGTTTCTGTCGCATGTCGCCGCCGGCATCGTCGGCGCGGTGCTGACGCTGGTTGCCGCCACACTGTTCGGACTCGCCTCCCGCGACGGCATCGGGGGCCGGCAGATCGGACCGAACGTCGAACAGCGCCTAGCCACGCTGGAGCAGACCCTGCGCCAGCGCACGACGACATCCAGCGGCGACGTAACATCAAAGCTCGCGCAGACGGACACCCGGCTCAAGGGCCTGGAAGATCAATCGCGCGCCATCACGGCCCTGACCGACACGCAGTCCAGGCTCGCGGCGACCATCAAGTCCATCGAAACCCGCAGCAGTTTCCCCGAATACGCCAACCGGCTCGCTAAACTGGAAACGGCCCTTGCCGCTCTTTCGGCGGGCGACAAGTCCGGCACGCCGGCGGCCGCGCTCGCCGACAAGCTGACCGAACTCGAGAAGCTGATCGGCGACGCCACAGAGGCAAGCAAATCGGGCGCCGCCCGCGCCGACCGCGATGTCGCCGCCGTCAAGACGGAGACCGGCCGCTTCGGTCAGCGCCTCGACGCGCTCAAGGGTGATATCGACGAGCGCTTGAAAGGCACGGCCAAAGCAGCCGACGTCGCTGTGGTGGCCACCAAGCTCACCGCCTTCGAGCAGGACCTCAAAGGCTTCCTCAAGGGCGAAGGCGAGCGCACCAGCAACGCTGCGCGCGTGCTGCTCACGCTCGAGATCGCCAACCTCAAGCGCGCCATGGATCGCGGTGGTCCCTACGCCGCCGAACTCGACGCGGTGCGCAAGGTCGCAGGCACAACGCTCGATCTCGCGCCGCTCTCTCGCTACAGCCTCGAAGGCGCGCCGGCACTGCCCGTTCTCGCCAAGGATTTCCGCCGCGTCGCCAATGCGGCCATCGATGCTGAAGCCGAGCCCGCCGACGCTTCCGTGCTCGACCGCCTGATGTCCGGCGCCCGTTCGATCGTGCGTGTGCGCAAGGCCGGGCATGATCCCGCCGACGCCAGCACCGAAGCCATCGTCGGCCGCATGGAGGCCGCGCTGAAGGATGGGCGGCTGCGCGAGGTGCTGGACCAGGGCAAGAAGCTGCCGCCGAAGGCCGCGTTGGCCGTTGATGACTGGCTGAAGAAAGTCGAAGCGCGCCATGCGGTGGACCGGTCCGTCGCCGATATTGAAGCAGCGCTCAAATCATCGCTGGTCGTGCATCCCGTACCGGCGACGGAGCCGAAGCGATGATCCGTCTCGTTGCGTTTCTGCTCGTCGTCCTGGCGCTGGCGGTCGGATTGCACTGGCTTGCCGACCGGCCGGGCACCATCACCATCGAATGGCTCGGCTACATCGCCGAGACCAGCATGTTTCGCGCGCTCATCATCCTTGCGGTCGTGCTCACGCTTGCTTTTGCGGCGTGGTCGCTCCTGCGCCAGGCCTGGCGCAGCCCCGCAACGGTGGGCCGCTATCTCTATCGCCGCCGTCAGAAGCGCGGGCTCGATGCGCTCACCAGCGGCATCATCGCCGTCGGCGCGGGCGACCGCGCACTGGCCGTTCGCTATGCTGCCCAGGCGCGCAGGGCGCTGCCGCATGAGCCTCTCACGCACCTGTTGCGCGCACAGGCCGCCCAGATCGGCGGCGACCGCGCCACCGCGCGGCGCATCTTCGAGGCCATGCTCGCCGCGCAAGAGACCGAGCAACTCGGCTTGCGCGGCCTGTTCCTCGAAGCCGAACGTGAGGGCGAGCACGAGGCGGCCCGGCAGTTCGCCGAGCGAGCGCTGCAGCGCAACCCCAAGCTCGGTTGGCCTGTCGAATCCCTTTTCGAGTTGCAGTGCCGGGCGCAAGATTGGCCCGCCGCACTGCATACGCTGGAAATCGCGCGCCGCCAGCACATCATCGACAAGGCGCCCGCCGCTCGCCGCCGCGCGGTGCTGCTGACGGCACAGGCCCAGGCGCTCGAGGATACCGACGCCGACAAGACGCTGGAGCTGGCGCAGGAGGCCCACAGGCTGGCTCCCGATCTGGTTCCTGCCGCTGCCATCGCCGGCCGCGTGCTCGCTGCGCGCGGCAACACACCCCGCGCCGCCCGTGTTCTGCTCAGGACATGGCGTCTGTCTCCACACCCGGATCTGGCTGCCGCCTATGCCTACGCCAGGCCCGGCGACAGCCCGCGCGACCGCCTCAACCGAGTGCGGCATCTCGCGCGCCTTACGCCGAACAATACCGAGGCACAGATCGCAGTGGCCATCAGCGCTATCGACGCGCGCGACTGGAACGAGGCGCGCAAGGCGCTGGAGCCTCTCGTCGATGATCGCCTCACGCCGCGCGTCTGCACGTTGATGGCCCGCATCGAAGGCGAGCAGAACAGCGATGCCGGCCGTGTGCGCGAATGGCTGGCCCGTGCCGCCAATGCCGCCCGCGACCCCGCCTGGACGGCGGATGGCGTCGTTTCCGATCACTGGAGCGCAGTATCGCCAGTGACCGGCGCCCTCGATGTCTTCCAATGGCGGGCACCTGTAGAGGTAGGCGGCGACCAATCCGCCGCATCGCTGGCGGCCAAGGTCGAAGCGCTCATTGCGCTCGGCTCCGCCGCGGAAGCGCGCACGGCAACGGCGCGGACCCAGCAGCCGCCGATGCAGCAGGCGCCCGCCGCGACCGTCGTCCCTCCCGATCCGATTCCCGCAGCGGCGCCGTCCAAAACCTTGCCTTCGGCGCCCGTCGTTACGCCTACGCAGGCCGCTCCACCCGCACCTGTCCCGAAGGTCGCACCGCCGCCGGCAGAACGGCACATCGAACCCGCGGAAATCCTGGAGCCGACGGACGCGCCTTTCCGGCAGCGCACGGCATCGGCGCCTGCGCCAAAGCTGCAACCAGCTCCGAAACCGGCACCACTGCCAGCCCAGCCGCGTGCACGCAAGCCCGTGGAGCCGAAGATTTTCGTCCCCCCGCACGCGCCCGACGATCCCGGCACAGAAGCCGCCGACGATGATTTTTCCACCTTTCCCACCTCGGGAGCAAAAGCGTGAGGCATGGTGTCGTAGCGACCGCGAGGCACGCCGACTTGCCGGCCGCGCGGCTCCACTTTCATCTTACGGCTGGCGCGCACGTACAAAGTCCGGGTTGATCGGCGCCATCAGCTAACGAGGAGGCCGAAGCCATGGAGTTCGACGCCCTCACCCTGGCCCGGCTGCAGTTCGCCTTCACGATCTCGTTTCACATCATCTTCCCCGCCTTCACCATCGGTCTCGCCAGCTACCTGGCCGTCCTGGAAGCCCTGTGGCTCTATACCGGCCGCACCGTGTTCCACGCCCTTTTCAACTACTGGAAGAAGATTTTCGCCATCAGCTTCGGCATGGGCGTCGTGTCGGGCATCGTCATGAGCTACCAGTTCGGCACCAACTGGAGCGTATTCTCCGACAAGACCGGCCCCATCCTCGGCCCCCTGATGGGCTACGAGGTGCTGTCGGCTTTTTTCCTCGAGGCCGGGTTCCTCGGCGTCATGCTGTTCGGTATGGAACGTGTCGGCAAGCGCTTGCACTTCTTCGCCACCCTGATGGTGGCCGCCGGCACGCTCATGTCCGCATTCTGGATCCTCGCGGCAAATTCCTGGATGCACACGCCCACCGGCTTCGCGCTCAACGCCGCCGGTCAGTTTATCGCCACCGACTGGTGGGCCGTCATTTTCAACCCGTCGTTTCCCTACCGCCTCGTGCATATGGTTCTGGCTGCCTACCTGACGACCGCCTTTGTCGTCGGCGCGGTCGGCGCCTTCCACCTTCTGGGCGACCGCGCCAACGAAGGCGCGCGCGTGATGTTTTCTATGGCCATGTGGATGGCCGCCATCGTCGCGCCGATCCAGGTGGTGGCCGGAGACCTGCATGGCCTCAATACCCTGAAGCACCAGCCGGCCAAGATCGCCGCCATGGAAGGACACTGGGAGACGGGCGCCGGCCAGCCGCTCCTCCTGTTCGGCTGGCCCGATATGGAAGCCGAAACGACCCGCTACAAGATCGAGATCCCAAGTCTCGGCAGCTACATCCTCACGCACGACTGGAACGGCACGGTGAAGGGCCTCAAGGCTTGGCCGCGCAACGAGCGGCCCAACGCGACCATCCTGTTCTGGAGCTTCCGCATCATGGTCGGGCTCGGCGTGCTGATGATCCTGGTGGGCGCCTGGAGTTCCTGGTTACGCTTGCGCGGGCGTCTCACTGAAAGCACGGCGCTGCTGCGCCTGGCGGTGCTGATGGGTCCGTCGGGCTTTGTCGCCGTGCTGGCCGGCTGGATCACCACCGAAGTCGGGCGCCAGCCATACACGGTCTACGGTCTCCTGCGCACGGTCGACTCTGTCTCGCCGATCGACGCTGCAGCCGTCGGCGCCTCGCTCATCGCCTTCATCATCGTCTACTTCTTCGTGTTCGGCGCCGGAACGTTCTACCTGCTGCGCCTGATGGGCCGGCCGCCTGATCTCTCCGAACCCGACATTGAGAAAGGCATGCCGACCCGCGCCGCCGGTATTACGCCTGCACCTGCGCTGGGTAGGAGACCCTAGCCATGCTCGACCTATTCACCGATCTCGCCTTCATCTGGGCCGGCCTGATCGCCTTTGCCGTGCTCGCCTACGTCCTGTTCGACGGCTTCGATCTCGGCATCGGCATCCTGTTTCCCTTTCTCGCCGACGATCACGAGCGCGACCAGGCCATGAACTCGGTAGCGCCTGTGTGGGACGGCAACGAGACCTGGCTGATCCTAGGCGGCGGCGGGCTGATGGCGGCGTTTCCGCTGGCCTATGCCGTGGTGATGCCGGCGCTCTACGCGCCGATCACCGCCATGCTGCTGGGCCTCATTTTCCGCGGCGTCGCGTTCGAATTCCGCTGGCGCACGGAGCGCGGCAAGTTCCTCTGGGACTGGTCGTTCGCGCTGGGCTCGCTCGTCGCCGCCATCGCCCAGGGCATTGCGCTTGGCGCGCTCATCCAGGGCATCCCAGTCAGCGGTCGCGCTTACGCCGGCGGCTGGTGGAACTGGCTGACCTGGTTCAGCCTGCTCACCGGCTTCGCGCTAGCCGTCGGATTTGCTCTGCTCGGCGCCACCTGGCTCATCTTGAAGACGACCGGCGAGTTGCAGGAGCGCGCGCGCCGCTTCGCCTGGATCACTGGGCTCGCCACCTTGGCGCTGATCGGCGTCGTCAGCCTCATCACGCCCTTCCTCGATCCAATCTTCATGCAGCGCTGGTTCGCCTGGCCGGCCATCATCTACGTCGCGCCGATGCCCATCTTCGTGGCGCTGGCGGCCCTGGCCCTGTTCTGGGGCCTCTATCGGCGCTGGGAGGCCATACCCTTCCTCGCAACCATCGCGCTGTTCGTTCTGTCGTACATCGGCCTGGGTATCAGCTTCCATCCCTACATCGTGCCGCCCTCTCTCACGATCAAGGATGCAGCCGCCCCCGACAACAGCCTCAAGTTCCTGCTGGTGGGCGCCTCGGTTCTGATCCCGCTAATTCTCGGCTACACGGTCCTGTCCTACTGGGTGTTCCGCGGCAAGGTCGACCCGAAGGCGAGCTATCACTGATGACCGCCGGCAATGGCAACCGCCACGGACTTGGGCTTCGCCTCCTGTGGTTTACCATTCTCTGGCTCGGTGGCGTCAGCGCGGTCGGCGCCGTCGCCTTCCTGATCCGCAGCGTTCTGCTGTGATGCCGATCTGGCGAAACGTGCAGCACGTGTTTACTGGCAAAAGACTTTCTGAGCCAACTCGCGCAAACTACGGTTATCCTGTGGTAATTATTATCTCGGTCAGGACTCAATATCTTCTTTGCAGTCTGAAGCTGCCGCGCGCCTGATTTCCTGAGTAATGCCCGTGCAACGCTTGGCCTTGTGCTGTCTGCTCATATTGACGACCATATCGAGCGTCGCTGCCGAACCGATGCTGCTCAGCGTGAACGGTCAAGCGCGCACTTTTGTGCTGCAGCGACCCGCCGGGCAGGGGCCGCATCCGACCATCATCATGCTGCACAGCGGCGGCGGCGGTGCCGAGGAAGAACTGCGGAGCTCCGGGCTCGCTCAGCTCGGACCGCAAGACGGGTTCCTGGCAGTCTTTCCGGAAGCGACGGGCGGCCTCTGGAACTTCTTTCCGCCGGGCAAGGAAACCACGCAATACGTGGAGTTTTTTCAACGCCATGGCGGGTTGCCAGACGACGTCGCGTTTCTCAAGGCGCTCGTTTCGGATCTCGTGCGGGATGGAATGTCCGACCCGAGACGGATTTACCTCGCGGGCCGATCACTGGGTGGCGCGATGGTGCTGCGGCTGGCATGTGTCGATGCTGATAATTTCGCAGCCATTGGTTTGCTCATCTCGGCGATGCCTAACGTGACTGGCTCCGACTGCCATCCGCACAAGCCCGTGCCGGTCCTGATGATCAATGGAACAGACGATCGTGTCCTACCCTTCAGGGGAGAGCGGACCGCGCAGGGTGACATCTTGTGGTCGACCGAGCGTTTGGTCGCCTTCTTTAACGGCCTTAACGGTTGCGCCGAGCCCGCCCAGCTATCCGCTCCAGCCGGCCTACCCATGCAAAACGTTGTGATCGAGCATTCGGCCGGATGCGCGGGCGGACCCGTTGTACTTTATCGTATTGTCGGAGGCGGACACGACATTCCGGCAGCCTTGAAAGCCAGCCAGACACTGCTGGACTTCTTTCGCGATAAGATGCGATAGCCGCAAAACTCTCAAAAAAACTTTCGGCGCCGCGGGCAAAATGTGCAGAGGTGGCCTGTCGCAATGACCTCTACCCCAACGGCTGGACGGATCGAATTCGGCGTCCTTAAACCCGAGTTGATCACCACCAAGAGAAGAAATTGGAGAAGCCGCTAGGCGCAAATGGGCCGTCATCCCGCTCGCTGGGATTGATACGGCGGCGCGCGGTGCCGCCCTGCGGCTCGCCGCTCATCAGCACAACGAAATCCGTGGCCTCGCCTGTCTCCTTACTGCTCATGGCTTCGTCCGAAATGATCAGCGAAGACCCCGGCGAAACGAGATCATTGATCCGGTCCATTGTTTCCTGCGGCATGGATATCCGCTCAAGCGCCGCTTTCGCTGCTTCGGGACTTGTCCGTGCCGGCTCGCCACGCTGACGCGAACCGTACCCCGGATTGGGATACATCGACGTGGCAATCCAGTGCAGTTCGGCATCGTCATCCGTCCAGCTCGTTGCGGTGAAGACGGTAGTGCCAATGCGCGCGGTGGGCTTGTCGATGGTGACCTCACTCTCAAACAGCGCCTGATGGGCCTGACGCACATACAGCCGCTGCGTCTTGCGGCTGATGAACACCGAAACCGGCGCTCCCGCCGCTGCTAGCGCCTCCTTTTGCGCAGCAACCCTGGCTGCCTCTGCGACCTTGGCCTCCTCGCGCGCAGCGCGCGCGGCGTCGATCTTTTCCTTACCTTCGGCATAGACGGCGTCGATCTGGGCTTGCGCGGCAACCAAGCGTTCCTGCGCTTTGGCCTTGATGGCCTTCAGTTCTTCAGCGAACGCAGAACCTGCGTTCACAACCAGATAACCGGCCTCCTCGATCCGCGCCGCGGATCGTCTTTTTGCGCTTTCCGCCGTATCCAGCACGTCCTCGAAGACCGCAGCATCCCTTCCGATCCTGTTTGCCACCCTCCTGGCTTCGTCGGCTTTCTTTGTCGCAGCCACCGCGGCGGCTTCCTTGGCGGCAATGATCGACCTGCGCGTCTGGACCGGCGCCACGGCCACATTCACCAGCTGCGCGGCACCCTGGTCGGAGCTCAGGTGCATGTTGCCGGGAGCCCGGTCTTCTCCAGGTGCGGGCTGCACCGGACCCGGCTTGAAAAGCGCCGGATGGGCGAAATCCACTGGGCTGATGTCCTCGCGCACGACCAGCACCCGCATGCCCTTCTTGCTCAGCTCGAAGAGCTGCCCGGCAAAGTCGTATGGCATGCGGATGCAGCCATGCGATGCCGGGTATCCCGGCAATGCGCCGGCGTGCAGGGCAATCCCCGACCATGTGAGACGCTGCATGAAGGGCATCGCCGCATCGTTATAGAGATTGGAGTAGTGGTCCCTGCGCTTCTGGAGGATGCTGTAGATGCCCGCCGGCGTCTCATAGCCCGGCTTACCGGTCGATACAGGCGCCTCGAGCATTTTGCCACGGGCGGAATAGACACTCACGCGCTGGCTGCGTAGCGAGACGACGGCCAGCACCGGTGCACCTGCGGACCGAGACTGCCCCACGTCATTTCGCGCCGGCTCTGGGTTTCTCTGGGCACTCGCCGGGCCGGGGAGGCTCAGGACCAGAAGGGCGAACATCGCCCCGAGTACGCGTGCACCAAGACGTCGCTTCAGCTGGTACATCATACGCTCTGCCAACGCGGAACCAGACAAGGAACTCTTGTGCCTATTCGTACCATCGGATGACTTTGCAGGGGAAGGCTTGGTCAGCCCACCCCGTGTGCGGAGAGCTCTCTGGGCGATGCCGATGCGCCACACCTGCAGCCCGCGCTTGCTTCGTGGCAGCGTGCGGCCGCTATGCGGACCAGGTGCGAACGGCGGGCATCGCATGCTATAGGAAGCACGCGTGCCGCCGAACTCCCGGCGCCGCGTCGGCTAGGCCCCGTAGCTCAGCGGATAGAGCACCTGATTCCTAATCAGGGGGTCGCAGGTTCAAGTCCTGCCGGGGTCGCCAGGAAAATCAATAACTTACCCATTTGCCGCGTTCCGCAGAAACAGCCATGTGGAACGCCAGCGGAACATTTCTGAGAGTGGTTTCAAGCGATTGGTTGCAAGAGATTGCTACTGCTCTCGTAAGTGCTCTCGATGGTCAACGAGAGAGAGATCGGAGAGGAGCACTTGCTTCGGGAGCAAGGGTCGGGAGTTCGAAATTTCCCCGCTCCGACCAATCAAATCAACAGACTTAGACAATCTCGACGACTTTCTATCCTCTTCATATCCTCAGAGGCGTGGTCTCCGCACAGCCTCCAGCACTGGCGCGGCTCAAGAACACGGACGGCTCCCCGGCGTGAATAGCGTGGGGGGGAAAAATCTCACAATATTCGCCCTCGTTGAACCACGCGCACTTGATATCGAACAGGCGAAGACCGGGCACTCGGCGAGTGAGCGCGAGGGCGTAGATCGCGAGCTGCGCGATCGGCTTGTTCGTGCGCGCATCCGGCTTGTAGTCGAGAACGTGCACAACAGCCGTTGCGCACCTGTAAGAAATCGATGTGACCAGTGATCGCGCGCGGCTAGCGGCCGCACATATGATTGCATCATAGCGCACCTGCACTTAGCCTCTGGGGACACACGTCGCGACGGAGAGACAGGGTCAATGAAGCGCTCACCAACTCGTTCCGGCGACGGCGAGAGAAGTCGCCGCTTCGCTGAAGGACGGTGACATCGACGCGCTCGTTGAGCTTGCAAAGACGTTGCAGGAGAAGACCGGCGACAGGGCGTTTGTCGAGTTGATGCTCGTTCTGATCTACGAGCTGCTGCCGACAAGAGCGCCAGGGATCAGATACTCAAGGACGGCGCGCAAGGCCTCGCAAAATATCGTCGACCTCTTCACGCGGAAGCCGCGGGGTTAGCTTTCAGCCAAGGTGGTGCGTCGCGCAGGTTTCCAGAGATGAAGTGGTTGCCTTTACGAAACGCGAAGTACCGGACGGATAGCTACCGCTGCCACTATTGCGGGCGCACGGCCGGCTCCGAGACCGGAGATCACGATGTACCGAAGACGTTCGGCGGCCGTCGCGGAGCGGAAGAACATCGTGCTCTGCTGCAAGATGTGCAACATAATCAAGAGCGCCCGCGAGTATGGGATGTTCGTCGTGCTGTTCGGTCCATTCTTAGAGATGAACGGGGAAGAGTACCGCGCGGCGAATTCCGATTACTTCCCGACAATCGGCGCGATGAGCCGGCAGGTTCAATGGAGGGCCCGACGGCCTCCAGCACGCGCAGGAGGCTGAGACCGAGACCGCATGACCGCGGGTTGAAGAGAGGATCAAACAATGGGACCACAAGTCCCCCGCGGTTGGCAGCCGCTGTCTTCGCCTTGATCGGATTGCTGCAGCTTGCGCGGGCTGGAGCCGGGTGGGAGGCCACGTCGAACGGCGTGACGATACCGATATGGGCGAGCTGGATCGCAGCCGCGGTTGGGCTCGGTGCTCGCGTGGCTCGGGTTTGCAGCGTCACGGCGGTGAGGCCAGCTCACGGATTTCGGAAGGGGAGTGCACGAATTTTGAGTGCGTAAGATCACGCGGATTGGATGCGGGACGGCTGACGGATTCCGCTGGGCGCGTGAGGGTGCGAGCGCGCTAGTGGGTCGTGTTGCGGGGTCTGTGGCGGGGCGCGAGGTGCGCTGAGCAACGGCGTTGTGGGAGGGGTTGGAAGAGCGTAGGCTCCTCGGCTCCGCAAAAAACACAGGGAGGAATGTCATGCATGCAGTCGTGAGAATGTACTCCGGTGACGGCGGTAAGAAATTGTTCGACGTTTTGGGGGAGCGCAAGAGCGAGGTCGAAGCGCTCATCCGTCCCGTGAAGGGGTTTGTCAGCTACGCGCTCATTCGCACGGCCGACGGCGGTGCATCGGTGACGGTCTGTGAGGACAAGGCCGGCACGGACGAGAGCCTGCAATTGGCGAGGGATTGGATCGCGAAGAACGCGTCCAATACGGGCGCAAGCGCACCAGACCGTCTTGAGGCGTTTCTTCGGTCACTTGTACTTTGAAGTAGGGCCGGGCGCACGGACGCTGTAAGAAGCCGCGCGCTCGTCGCGCGGCTTTGCTGTGTAGTGCAAGATGGCATCACGGTCGCAGTTGATGCGCACCGCCCTTACGGCAGCAATGCCCCAGATAGCAGACGGAAATGCTGCAACGCGGAAGTCGGCCGGTTAGTGCCATGAACTGCCATTCGCAGGCGGCACAAACACCCCCTCGCCACTAACACGCGACCGACAATGGACATCATCATCATCGCCTGGCTTCGTCTTCCTGGTTCTCTAGGTCTGTTGTCCAGACCTTGCTACTTGAGCGGCGAATGCGGCGTCGGCAGCATCACGGTCGAGTACATTTCTGCGACCAGTCCCGTGCTGCTCTTTAGGAACTCCTGCCAACCCGGATCCTTTGCCATCTCGGTGCGCACGGCTGTACGCGCGTTGAGGTCGGGGTAGGCCCAAATGTGGCACACCTCGTTGACATGTGGCGCCTCGGTCGCCCACAGCCCCACGATCTTGGAATACTTCTCGCGCACCTCCAGCACATTGGTGAAAAGCTCCAGCCACTGCGGCACGGCGCCGGGCTTGGTGCGGTAGCTGCGAAATTCGTAAATGTTCGGCGCGCGCACGGGAGCCGTCGGCGCTCTCACCCCATTCAGCAGGCGAATTTCCTGACGGATCAGATTCGGACGGATCAGCGGGATGTACTCCGCGTCCCAGCGCGGGTTCTTGTTGAGCTCAGCACGCAGCTGCGCCCGCTGGTTCAGGTCCTGATAGCTCCACAGGTGCATCACCTGGTTGAGCGGCCCGATCTCTGTCTGCCAGTATCCTTCCAGCTTGCCATAGTTGTCCTTACGGATGTCCAGCGACACCGTGCTCGCGGCCTTCACGACGTCAGGCAACGTGCGGTGCTTGAGGGTGTAGGTTCTCAGCTCGTAGATCATGGGCATGCTAGCTCCTCTGGATGGGGCACACCCTTCATGCAATGCTGTTCGAGCACTGTGAGGGGTGCCAGCGTTCCGCCGGCACCGGCTGACTTGCCAGGATACGATTCCAAGGGCCCATCACCTATTGCGACAATTCCACACCAGCCTTCTTCAGGATGCCGCCCCAACGATCCACTTCGCTGCCGACCAGTTTGAGCATGTACTCCCCGCCCCGCCGATCTGGCTTCGGCACCGCCGCACCGATATCGGCAAAGCGCTTCTGAACAGCAGCCTCGGCCAGCGATTTGTCCAACGCATCCTTCAACTTTGCGAGCACCGGGGCCGGCGTGCCGTTGGGCGCGAAAAGTCCCATCCATGTCTCAGCCTTGAAATCGGGAAGACCGACCTCTTTTGCAGCTGGAACGTCGGGTACCGTAGGCGACCGCTCATCCGCGGCGACGGCGAAAGCTTTTACCGTGCCGGCGGAAACTTGGCCGCTCACCGAGGTGACAAGATCACACGACCCGTCAATCGAACCGGAGAGGATGTCGTTGATCGTTTGTCCATAGCCACGATACGTGACATAGGTTGGCTGCGCTCCAATGAGCTGGAATAGCAGGACGCAAGTGATGTGCGAGATGGTCCCGGTTCCGGAGTGCCCCATCTTGAGGTCGCGACCCTGTGCCTTGGCGTAGTCGGTGAACTCGCTCAGGGTGTTGGCCGGAAGCCCTTTTCGCACGAACACGATATTGGGCGTCGAGTTGACGAGACCGAGGTATTCGAAGTCCTGGCGTGAATCGAATTTCAGTTTCGGATTGATGGCAACCGATGCAGCCAGTGTTCCCATGCTGCCAAGGCCGATCGTGTAACCGTCGGGTGCTGCGTTCTTGACGCGGCTGTGGCCAATTGCGCCACTGGCCCCCGCCACGTTCTCCACGACGATGCTATGGTTCAAATGCTTCGCCATTGCCTCACTGATGATCCGGCCGGTCGCATCGGCACCGCCGCCGGCGGCGAACGGCACGACGAGTGTTATCGTGCGGTCCGGATAGGTCTGGGCATCCGCTTCCCCATGCGCCGCTATCAATGCAGAGAGCGTTGCCAGGACGAGAGCTGCAAGCTTGCGCTGGGTGTGTTTTGGGAGAAGAGGCATGGCTTCCTCCGAGGGATGGATGCTGGCACCAATCATGCGCGCGATGTGATACAAGCAGAACCTGGAATTTGCTTGTAGCCCTACAGGTAACGCCGGTGACCAGCCCGACGCTCAACTGGGAGAACCGCATCGGTCGGCGGCTGAAGCTGCGCGATCTTCAAATCCTTGCCACTGTGGTGGAATGGGGCAGCATGGCCAAGGGAGCTACACATCTTGGCATGTCCCAACAGGCGGTCTCTGAAGCGATTGCCAACCTTGAGAGTGCGCTTCGGGTCCGTCTTCTCGATCGCAGCCCGCGGGGTATCGAGCCCACGATCTACGCACGCGCACTGCTCAAACGTGGGCATGTGGTGTTTGACGAGCTGAAGCAGGGAATCAGAGACATCGAGTTCTTGGCTGATCCCACAGTTGGAGAGGTGCGAATTGGATGCCCAGAATCGATGGCGGCCGCATTTGTACCCGCCATTGTCGATCGGTTGTCGCGTCAGTACCCGCGAGTTGTCGTACATCTGATCAACGCCCAAACGGCAGAGCAGGACTTTCGGGAGCTGCGAGAGCGCAGCGTCGACTTGATGGTGGGACGCGTTCTTAGGCCCCTTGTCGACAATGATGTGAACTTGGAAATCCTGTGCAAAGACGAGTTTCTCGTCGTGGCTGGCTCACGGAGCCGGTGGGTCCGCCGTCGCAAAATCACGCTGGAAGAGCTGAGAGACGAACCGTGGGTTCTGTTTCCCAACCAGTCTCTCGTCGCGTCATATGTCGCGGAGGCGCTGCGCGCCAACGGTCTAGAGCCGCCGCGCGGGAGCGTGACATCCTTCTCGTTGCATGCCCGTATGCAGCTGCTAGCTAAGCGGGCGTTTTCTCACCGTAATGTTTGGTTCAGTGCTGCGACGCAACGCCAAGCATTGGTCCCTTAGAGTGCTGCCTGTTGATCTGGGTATTCCGCCAGTGCCCATCGCCATCTTCACCCTGAAGAACCGAACTCTCAGTCCGGTGGCCGAACTCTTCATCAAGCACGCTAAGGCGGTATCGAAATCGATGACGAAGACCCGTTAGCACCGGCATCGCCGCCGAATGGCCGGGGTGGCAAGCCGATCGCGATGTCTCTTCAGGGTCAAAAGTCCCCGTCACGCCACCCGTGTCGCAACGGAAAGTCCACCCCCGAAAGCTGACGTTCCTATGATCAGGCTGATACGGGGAGTTTGTGCCAATTCCAGACATCCTCGACACTGCTTCCCTTTGATGCCACCTTCATTCCTTCATTCAGGATGGACGCCACGAGTCATGCGCGGGATCCAGCGCGGGACGTTGGCACGGAAAGCCTCGTACTCTCCTCAAACGTTTGCTCAAGCGTGGGCTCTTCGTACGCCACGACGAATAAGTGGAAGGCGAGCCAGAACAGCGCGCCGTAGACGATGAGACGCCAATCACCTAACAACACCGCTTGACCCAGAACGATGGCGACGACCGCCACGTAGATCGGATTACGCACGTATCGGTAGAGACTTGTCACTACGAGATTCCGGGTCGGCGCGATCGGCGCGGGGGTGCCCAGCCCCTGCAGTGCAAAACGCGCAAATGAATTGACAAGCCCAGGCACGCCGGCGAGAATAACACCACCCCGATGACGCGCGTCAATTCTAGACCGAAGAATGGCGGCCGAAGCTCCCAGCGTGTGATTGACCATGGGATGAGCCTTGCTAACGGACAAGGCGCGACCACGAAGAAAAAAGCGGAGCTAGAATGGCAATCGGTTTTTGCACGGCAGCTCCCCAACACTCAGGCATGGTTGGAACACAACTCACCGACTATCGTTGCACAATTCATTCTGGCCATCGTCGCGGTCAGATTTCTGAGCTCGCTTGCGGAATTTGGTTGGCATTGCAAGCATCTCACGCCGAACTGACACGATTTCTACGGCGCCGGCTGAACGAGCGGCTTTCCCTTCTCGACAATATAGAGGGCCATCACCTTGACGGGCTTGTCCCCGCTCGCTCCATCATTGTGAATTGCGCCGTTCGATACCTGGAAAGACTTTCCCGCCTTGTAAATTTCTCTGGCTGACCGTCGATCAGATACCAGAACCCGCCCTCTGGCATGTAAGCCAGCACCGGGCCTGGATGGGAATGCCGTCCTGTCTTGGGCCGGGAGACAGCTCGGCTATGCCGAAGATGACTTCGTAGTTCGAGCCCGGTACGTCGACCTTGCCCAGTGGCGTACGTTTGATTGCCAGCGGCGCTTGCTGAGCATAGGCGAGGCCGGCGACTAGAACGGCTGCCAGCGAGCTGATGATTAGCGATCTGAGCATTGGACTTTCCTTCGAACGGAAGCACTCGGATCCCTAGACGCGCGTCTGTTATGCTTGATACTCCACCGCATAACTTCTGTGAGAAAGACCTTTACATCTTCATGCACCTTCTTGGCCGCGACTTCGTTGTAGTGCACCGTCGCGCCTTTCTCAAAGCATGGGTCGCTCGATGAGAAAGGTTGTTTGGTCGCCGCGTTGACGAGAGCACCACCGTCAGCCTCCGCAACCCGGCAATTTCGCGGGTTCACTGCCTGCGGCAGCCTAACCGGCTCACGTAGGCCTGGGGCGTCAAACAGGTGATGGGCGTCGGCGTACTCGATGAGGCGTACATTCATGCCAGCCTTTGTCACCCGCGCGACATATTCGCGGCATGGTCCGATCGGCACCCAATCGTCTGCAGTGCCGTGCAAGAGGAGGATCGGCCGTCTATCGAGCACCTCATCCTCCTGGTATGTCGCTATGCAAAGAGCGTAAACCGGGATATGCGCCGCAAACCGCAGGTCGGGTTTTCCATGCATTTTCTGGAAGCGCACCATGCTCGAATAAAGTGCCGCCGGGCCTCCATGCGAGAATCCCATCACTGCGATCTTGTTGGCGTCGACCAGCGGATGCTTCGCGAGCAATTCCAGGGCGCGGTACGCGTCCACGACTTTACTTATGGGGACTTACCTTGGCTGCGTCGGCCATTGTCGCAACGCCCCGGCCGGAGAAGGTATTGACTCGTCAACGTACCAATACCGGCTTCATTGAGGACGCGGGACCATTCTTGTACTTGCCCACCCGCTCCGCCAGTTCTCTCGATGCGATGAAAGAGAATTACGACAGGATTTTTCCTGTGGCGTCGGGGAGACGCAAATAGCCTGCGAGCGTGACCGTCGTCCCTTTCTCTCCAGCGAGAAATTCCTTGGGCGCAATCATCGCGCTCTCGAATGCAAACACCTCTTGCCTGTTAAATTGTGCATTTGCCATCGGTCCCAGATAGTTTAGGCTGTAGAAAAGGCTACTTGCGATCTTCCACATGCATGCCTCCCATCAATTTTCGGCGTGTTCGGCTCCGGGTCTTCTCGACTGTCTCCGGCCTCCTTTGACTTTCAGCTATCGTTCCAAGCATTGAGGGGCCTGCGTCAGCCCTTGCTCTGTGCCGAAGAAGCAAAGGAGCGGGAAGAGCGCTCCGTTGGAGAACGCGTCGTATGGCTCCTCCCATCCGCCCGTTGGCCGGTCTCTTGGAGGATGCCGACGTGCGCCATCGCCGGCTTCGAGAGACGTAGGATTTTCTTCCGAGATGGCTATGATATTCGGCTGAGAGCTTCGCGAGATGTATGGCCTTGGAGGGCCGATGCTGTTCACCTTTGGCGACTGCTCGGTCGATTGTGACCGCCGCGAGCTCAGGCGAGGCGATAAGCTGATCGCCGTCGAGCCGCAGGTGTTCGATGTGCTGGTTGATCCGAACCCAACCACTCGGATCGCGTTGTCAGCAGGGACGATCTGCTGGAGGGCGTCTGGGGTGGTCGCATCGTTTCGGAGTTGACGCTGTCGAGCCGCATCAATTCGGCCCGCTCTGCGATCGGTGACAGGGGCGATCAGCAGCAGTGGATCCGCACCATCGCCCGCAAGGGGTTTCGCTTTGTGGGAGAGATTTGAGAGGAGCGTGGTCCAGGCGACCCAAGGCCTGCAACTCCGCCCCTGGCAGAAGAGAATGCGCTGCCCGTCGCGTCAGCCGTCCCAGCCGCACCTCAGCTTCCCGACAAGCCGTCGATCGCTGTTCTGGCCTTCACGAATATGACCGGCGACGCCAATCAGAATTACTTCAGCGACGGCATCACGGAGGACATCATCACTGAATCTCGCCCGGTTCATCCGACTGTTCGTCATCGCTCGAAATTCGAGGTTCCACTACAAGGGGAAATCACCGGACATTCGGCATGTCGGCCGCGAGCTGGGCGTGCGCTACGTGCTGGAAGGCAGTGTCCGCAGAGCCGGCGATCGCGTCCGGATCAGCGCCCAGCTCATCGAGGCGGTGACTGGCGATCACCGTTGGGCAGAGCGATATGACCGCGAGCTGAAGGATATCTTCGCTGTCCAGGACGAGGTTTCCCG
>CAWFBJ010000001.1:0-490416 GCA_963814055.1 uncultured Alphaproteobacteria bacterium | reverse complement strand
AAAAAAGCTTCACGCACCTTCCTACAGTTTAGGTCTTAAGTTTTCGCGCCGGATGACGCGCGTCACCTCGTTTGTTGGCTCGGCGCACGTACATGATTTCTGCTTCCGACCGCTGCATCTTGACCTTCAGGGCCGCAATGAGCGCGTCCTCAGCATCAACGATCGTATGTTCCGACTTTCCCGACGCTTTCAACCCAACAGCAAACTGCATGGCCCTGCTCCGAGACACTCATTCGGTAGCTGATCCTGTGCCGCGTCGCCCTGTCAAGGCGACCCGCGCGACAGCGATCGACAACCCGCAGCGCGGCCCGCATGGCGGCAAACCTTGACAAGAGCACCTGAAGCGGCGGCCATTTGTACGGCTCCTGGAGCCGTTTTGATGCTGACCGCGATATTGGTCCGGTCGGAACGCTGTGCGCCGCCCTGCACACACGATCGTGCAGTGTGTTCCCTGAGTTTTGGATCAGGGGTTTATACCAGGCTCGTCTCGGGTGTTTTTGACTGCATTTGGCAAGTTTGCCCGATGGCGTTCCATTGGCAGGACCCGGCAAGATTAGCACTGAAACAGTGCAGCGCAGATCATGACCCGCGACAGCGAGGATTTCGTTTGGATTCCGTCCCACCCGGATCGCCGCCCTTTGGTGGGCATCGCTATCGCAACCTTGGCTATCGGCAGCGCCGCGTTCCTTGTTAGCGGGCCACCCGGGCCGCTGGGTTTGCACGCAGCCCAATCAATCACGCGGTCGTTTTAGCCCGGCGTTGCTAAAAAGGCAGAAGGCGCTGCTGACGCTTCTGGGCGATCCTATGTCCCCCCAGCATACACTCAGAAGGCTGTCATTCGGCATCCAGGCGTCGGCAAATGGGCAGCGCCGGCTCTCCTTGGAAAGGCCAAGCCAACGAAGGCTAAGCCTCGCTCGGCAGAACCAAATACACTCCTGTTATGCCGTGGACGAGAGCTTTTTCAAGAGCGGTTGCGCGCAAGAACGCCTATCCGCGAAGTCGTAGCACGCGCCGCCTGGAAGCGTGCCCAGCGAAGAGAGCATTGAGCCGCCATTCGTGCGTGAGGCGGAAGCGCTTGTGAGAGGCATCTTGGCTATTGCTGCACCCACGCAAGGTGCCGGCGACTAAATTCCATCGCCCCACCGGCCGTGCTCATCCACACCTTGATCCCCACGAATTAGTGGTTGCGCAACCCTGTCAGATGGCAGGGCCGCGCCAATCGCATAGGGTCCGCGCGTAGGCGTCACATAGGAGCTTGGCAATGAAGAAAATATGCAGCCCGGTGCGCGAAGCACGCGCCGGGGGAACAGCTTTGAGGGCACCTCCATGGCCACCGAAAGGTATTATCATTGGCTGCGCCTGTGGCGGCTTGATCGGGTAGGCGGCGAAACCGACAAGCACGCCAAGTACAGGAAGCCTAACGGCGTAGTAATTTCTGTCAGGAAGCCGCAGGGATTAACGTCCAAGCAGCTGATGCAGGAGCTTCGCTTGATGGCGGAGCAGCACGGGTTCGATTTACCCGACGACGACTAGCCAAGCGGCTAGTTTGAAGCGTCGGATTTGCGCGTGGGCACGATGACCCAGTAAAGGTCGTCGCTTGCTTTCCATTCCACTTGATGCGCGCTCATCCCCTCGCACAGCATTTCCAGCACGCGAGGAATTTCAGCAAATAGTTCCGTGCACGAGGTATCCGTCACGCGCAGACCCGGCATATCCGGGCTTGTCGCATGCCAAAGGCCCTGCTCTCCTCGTCGGACTTCGATCTTGATCAGTTTGGCGGTCATGGTCGCGCGCCCCATGTTGCCGAATCCATATGTCGCATTGCGATAAACAGACGATTAACGCTTGCGTCTGGCTGACGTACGTCCAAATCGTGGCGACACTCGTAAGTCTTGCACAAGGTGGCCTGTGAATCACGAGTAAGAACGGTAAGTGTGCACACTACAGCGTGAGGAGCATCTGCAACGAGGGACAGGGTGCCGCAGGTTCCCGGTGGAATAACGGAATCAGCCGCGCAAGGCCATGAGAAGTTATCTGGTAAGGACAGGCCGATCTGCAACGGTCACACCTGCAGCCACCGCGCGGGGCCAAGTACCCGGAAGTCAGGCTCAACGCTTGGCGCCGCCGATTTGATCCGTCGCCACAGCTCATGCTGCCTCTTCCACTTGCTGTGACACACGCCTCAACAGTCTTCACCCGACGCGGACGTTTGGAACATCCGTTTCGCCGAGGATGCCTGCCTAGGTTTTTTGTGGAATGTGCGTGGGTACCTCAGAGCGTCGGTATGAGAGCGAGGCCGACGAGCATCATCAGGGAAAGCATGGTCGAGATGTTGATGTCGCCAAACTCCTTGGCCCTGACGACGCGAACGACCTCACGCACGTGAACATCGGCGTTTGTTTGAGGCTCTCGTGCTCGTAGCCAATTCCAGAAGAAGCGTCCGAAGGAGCTGGTGCGTCGCAGTATTTCGGCCGGAGCCCGCTGCCAGCCGTATTTCAAGAAGTAGATGGTGGCAATGAGAACTGCGATCTGGAGAAGTGTTGAAACCCAACCGGAAATCAAAAACCACACGAGTGACCAGAGAATGCCGAGGAGGGCGACAACTGCCCAGCCGAGCCACGCTACAATTTCCATGGTGCACCGCCTTCTGCGAGTGGGACAGGGGTCCGCCTCATTTGCGACGTGATGACCGACAGGAGCCCGAGCGCGCAGGCCGTCGCTCTGCAAAGTCTGGAAGAGCCGCCGTAGATGAGGCCCTTAGAAGGATCGATCAAGCTGTTAAACGAAGAACGCCGCCACTCCAGGGCACTCGCAAGGAAAAAAGCGGGAAAAACCGTGGCCCGTGCTAGTATCGAGTTATCGGCCGTAAAATCCCAGGCATCGCCGGCTGAGAGAACCTTCGATCCCGTTCTCCCCGCTGAGACCATCTAACATGGCTCGGCGAGAGCTTGAACTTGGAATGTTACGGGGGCACTGGTCGATACGTCGTCGGCTGTCGCTTGATGTTGCGCAGCCGTATCGCGCGGTAGACGCTGCTTCGCCCGATCTTCAACCGCCTGGCAACCTCGGATGGACTTGTCCCGGCGGCCAGCAGTGCCTCTACCTCACCGGCTTTCGCCATCGCGGTTCGGGCGCGGCCTTTGTATTTCCCTTCCGCCTTCGCCTTGGCGATCCCTTCGCGTTGCCTTTCCAGCATCATCGTCCGTTCGTGCGACCTGATTCTGCCACTCCTTGTCCAGTTTGTCGGTGAATGACCCTTCGCCTGGCTCCCGTATGGCTGCTCCCTGCGGCTCTCGACGTGATCGCCTTCATGGCACCTCATCATTGAACGTGAGTGTGCCCGATGCTGCTTGTCCTCTTGTCGGTTGTGTTATCGGCTGCGACCGCATCGTTGCTCGTGACGCTCGTCGTGCTTGAGCGGCCATCCAGATAGGGCCACTCCTCAGTGGCGCGTGCGGACGTAAAGAGCAGTGTCGCTCCACATTAGGAAGGGGCCAGGACCTGGCCGACCCCTCCTCCCCGCAAGCCCCCTGCTAACGGGCACCCAACAAACAGCTTGGAGGATGGTGCCGGGTGCCCGTCGACCGGAAGGGGGTTGTCCTCCGATCTAGCGACACAACGGATGCTCCGCCCACGTCATCCATCACGAAACTTTTTTGTGGCCGCTCAGCTTCCGCCTTGCGGCTGGATGCCTTGTTTCTGGCAGAGGTGAGCAGTTGCGCGTGGCTCAGTGGTGACAGGAAGAATAGAAACGAGGTAGGTCAGCCTGGCAGGCATCCAGAAAGGTACAAGTTCAAATTGGGGTTTAGCCCGACTGTGCTCGGCCTCGATGAGTGCGACACTGTGCGATCCAACCTTCGCGGAGGTTACCATGAGCCGGTGGCCGACGCGGCATAGCTGGGCGGGGAGGGCGAGGCTGGGGAGGCCGAGGCTGGGGCTGGGGTGCTGCCGCAGCGGTCGCAGCGCTGCCCTATTACGGCTACTACGGCGGCAACGGCTACTACGGCAGCAGCTACTATGGCGGCTACGGCTACGACGGCTGTCGGAGGAGGGGTTACGGCTATCGTGGTTGGTAAGGGATTTGCTTGACCCAACTCGGCTTGTTAGCTGGACCGCCTCTGGTCGTCACGGCTCAACAAACTTGTTGCGCACCGCATAGCGCACCAACGAAGCGGACGAAGATAGATTGAGCTTGTGCATCACTGCGGATCGATGCGCCTCCACCGTCTTGACGCTGAGCCTGAGGATGCGGGCAATCTGTCTGCTTGTACAGCCCTCCGCAATGAGCTGAACCACCTCGCGCTCGCGCGGCGTGAGAATGGATGGGCGTCTGCTTGTTCTATAGGAGTGAAGCAGGATTTCCGACACTTGATCGGTGAAGAAGGGTTTATGAGCGGCAACGGCCTCGACGGCCCGGACCAAGTAATCGGTTGCATCGGACTTCAGGAGATAACCACGCGCTCCCGCTGTGAGGAGCTCATCGACCAGCATCTCGGTATCATGCATCGTGAAGATGAGAACTTCAGTGGCTGCAAGACGCCTGTGGAGCTGGCGTGTCACCTCGATGCCGTTGATCAATGGAAGGGAGTAGTCGATGACGGCAACGTCGGGCCGCGTTTCCATCGCTCTAGCGATTGCCTGCTTGCCATCCGCAGCCTCAGCAACGACCTCCCAATTTGGTTGGGTGTCGAGGATGCTGCGGAGCCCCAAGCGGACGATCTCATGATCGTCGGCAATCAAGATGCGGATCAGTGGAGTTCCATGAGAACCCTACATTGCCGCCCTTCCATAGCCTTCTACTGAGTGGCAAAGCCACGGTATCATGGGATAAACCCTGATCACTTGAAGGTTGAGCACGTAGTAAAAGTGAGACTTTCCTCACCACCGCCCCCGGACCAACGAGGCCAAGTTTGCTCTGGTGTGACTTGGGCTTCCTGCTCTCATCGGGCATGGGCCAAGCCCCGGACCTTCGAGCGACCCCGAAGGGCCGCTCTAGGTTTAGCCTTAGTGCGCAGTCGGAAAGGCAACGACATTGGCGTTATCGTTGACGGGCTGGAACACCTTTGGTGCCCGTCGCTTGCCAGCACGCTTTCGACTGCGGCGACTTCTCTTCGCGTGATCCCCGGAGGATGCCGACGCAATCTCGAAGCTGACCGGCGAGAGCATCGAAATCGAGAGCTATCCGGATGCCGGCCATGCGGTCAGGCGTCGGTTTGCAACTATGGATGAAGCGTCTTTTGGCGGCAAGGCACTGACGAACAGAAGACGATGTTTTCTCGAACAAAGCTGTTGCGTTGCGAACGCAGCCTGCACACAGCTTTCGCCGTTCCACCAATTCCTTTCAATACCACACAGCCTAGAGTTCGCGGCGCACTTGTTGGATGTCGGGAGGCCCAGCCAGATCATCTGGTTTCTCCATGACCGTGATCAAAGCGGGACTTCCGGTAGTAAAAATGATCTCGCTTCCCGTGAAGCCACGATCATCGGGATACGGGCGGATCATCGCGACGTGGTCCAAGTTCAGTCGGATATCGGTTCCATCCGTGGTGGTGCACTTGATCCATCCGGCCATGGTGTTTCTCCCGATTACGGTTGATTGCCATCGACAACCTATCCTGCCGGCCGCAAATCAGCGAGGATCCGCCGGTGTTGTTGCTGCGTAAAGGCCGCTACTTCCGAGGCGGGGGAACCTTGGCCAATCGAGCCAGCATGTCTTTCATCTTCCTTGGCAGCTTTGGCGTTTCCACGTTTCCCGACATTATCCGGATGCCCCGCCCTAGCTTCTCCACCAGGAAGGTCGTGCAGGACTTTCTGCTCATTGTCTTTACGCTCCATAACAAGCCAAACAGCGCGTAGGCGGGGCCGGTTCCCGAAACTGCTCAAGGGAGCACCTCTAGTCACCTCCGCTTTGGCCTGTTCGTCGCCTTGACCTTAAGCGAGAGGCACGCATCCCTCATCGACCACCGATGTTCCTGATCACAGTGAGGACAAGCAGGACGGCATCGCCAACGAGCCTATGAGCCCGCAGCGATCAGTGAAAATGCCGGTAGGAATTTAGCCCTGCTGGGACTTTTTCACGTGGTGGCTGCAAGAGAGAGCGTCGCGGTTCCAATTCTTCTCGCGTCGTTGGTACTGTGGTGGACCTGGCTCGATATCGATAGGCGGTGAGGATCACCCGAAGTTGAATGTCCCCAGTCGAAAGGATGGAATTAGTCCCAAGTCCAAACGTTAGTTACCGAGACGGGCCTGACGTGTACAGGCTCACCAGCCGCGCCACCCATTCGGCCAGAGCTAGAACCAAGAACGCTCCGACCAGCGACCATACATAAGATTGCCACGCTTCGAACTGTGTCGGGTGGTAAGCGCGCATCCCGTATACAGCCAACGCCGCGAGCGGCACCAAAGCCATCCCGAAAGCTGTAGGGAGCCCACCAGTATAGCGGCCACCAATGACAAGATTGTCGCGGATTGCCCTACATGCTCGCTCTCCGTCACGGTCCCCAAATCGTAATCGCGGTCTGGCACAGCACGGCAGCAAGGGCGCATGGGACGCCACCTGTGTCCCTTGCACCGATTGCTGAGGTCCTGACAAAGTGAGCGGTGAGCGCTCAGAATTGAGCGCACCCACAGCTCATCACCTACGGACAAACTTCGCGCACGAGTGATCCGCATGAGCGGGAAGTTTCCTACCCCCACCACCCCCCTTAACGACCTCGCCCGTCATCACCCACCCGAACTTTCCGCGACCACGGTCGAGTGCCCACTTCCTAACCGGCATGTCGAACACCGGCAGGGAATCTCACACACCAGCCAGGTCTCATACTTTCGCTCCCGATCCAATTTGCCCACACCCCAGTGGACGCATCCACGGCAGCTAGTGGTCTTGGCGTTCGGTTTTGGCATCGCTCCACTCGTCCTGCGACCTCGTCACATAGCTCCGCCCTTTCCGCCCTGAGGATGGGTCTTACTTTCCATCCACTAGGTCCCTGACCAAGGGAAGACGACACAAAAAGGTGCCGCCTGCGTACTTGTTACCCCTTCCCCTCACTCGAGGGGCTACGCCTTGTCCCGACGCATCCGCCTGAGGCTTTTTTCGGCGCCTCAACAGTGGTGTTCCGCGTGCCGGATGGAGGGTCAGTCCACTGGCGGCGCGCGCTGCCTATCTCCTCTCCGGGGAATGCCCGGCATCATGGGCCGCGGGGTGCAATGGGCGCAGCAGAGCCCGCGCATTTCTTTTGTTTGGAGCTTCGTACGTTGGGCGCCCCCGAGCCCTTCGGTGTTGGTAGGTCCGAACAACCTCTTTCCGACATCCGGTTTTGGACAGGTCCAGACAAACCCCGATCCATGATTGGGACGCAACACCCAAGAGGGAGATTCTAGACTGGTGCTGCGCCCGCGGTAGGGGACACGGATCAACACGACCCTCCGCGGCATTCGCGCTCAGTCGACCGTTCGGTCGGGCGCACTTCCCCCTTGTGAATGAATTGGCCTAAGTTGCATTGCGCGCACGGCGGCTTCACTCCAGGAGCTGAACGCTGCGCCCGTGTGAAGCCGCCCAAACCTGTCGACGTACCGCGGCGGTGGGTCTGGCGCCGGTTCGGAAGGTTGGGAAGGTTTGCGCGCCAACTCCTCGAAATCTGTTCTCGAGCGGACTTCAGGCTCAACCTGTCGCGCTATTGATGCGCGCATGCCTGGCCGCGTGATTCTCATGGTACTAACCCCCCGTTAGTTGTTCGCGATCGTTCGTTCAGCCGCCCTAGGCCTTTCGGTTTGGCGCATCCCAGCGCATCAATTGTCGGTTTGATCGGCGTGAATGTTGCAAGCCAGGCTCGAAGGTCCTCGGCAAGAATCAAGGTACGTCGGCCGCTTTTGACCGCGCGCAGCTCACCGCTGTTGATCAGTTCGTAGAGGGAACTTCGACAATGGCCAGTAAGGTCGACGACCTCATCGAGGCTAAAGGCCAGCTTGGTTAGTGGGGGGGCTGCCGCCGCAGGGGTCGATGAACTCATACGCATACTCTCGCGGTATATCTAATCTCCTTGTCTGGACGCGAGTGTACGGGAATCGATGTCGGTCTCGGTAAATGTGGCACCGGTATCCACAAAAATCCAGGTTTATGCCGCCCGGCGCTTCCTTGAAACGCAGTGGCTGAGCCCACGCTTCCATTAGTTTGCGCCGCCGATCCAGCAATTCGGTCCGCCGGTATGCAGCCTCCACCTTGTCGGCAACGATGTGCGCCAGCGCTGCCTCGGCCACGAAGCTGGGCGTGTTGGTCTTCTCCGCCGCCCAGTCCCGGAACGATGACCGGAAACCGTGCGTTGTGATGCCGGGAGCGAAGTCGCGCAGCATCATCAGCAGCGCCATGTCGCTCAGCGGCTTGCCACGCTTTGCGCCGGGAAACACGAATTCGCTCAGCCGCAGCTTTGCCATTTCCTTGACGATGGCAATCGCGCGGGACGGCAGGGGTACTTTGTGTTCGCGTCCCGCCTTCATCCGATCCGCCGGCACCGTCCACAGACGTGGTCTTGAGGTCGATCTCGTCAAACTTGGCTCCCAGCACCTCGCCGGTTCGGGAGGCGGTCAAGATGGTGAACTCGAGAGCCCGCGGCGTGATCGCCTCCCGGGCTCGCAGCCTGGCCATGAAGGCCGGCAGAGCCGGAGTAAGGCATCGCCGGATGGTGCACGACGCGGCGGACTTTTGATCTGGCTGGCAGCAGTTGATCAAGGTGGCCACGCCATTGCGCCGGATTCTCGCCGGTGCGCATTTCACGCGCCTTGGCCCAGTTAAGCACTGCCTCGATCCGCCCGCGCAGCCTGGATGCCGTCTCGGTCTTCGTGGCCCAAATCGGCTCCAGCACCTTCAGGACCAGATCGGTACTTACATCGGCAACCGGCACCGCGCCCAGGACGGGATAGGCGTAGGTGGCCAGGGTGTTGCGCCACTGCTGTCGTGCTTCTCATTCCTCCAGCCCGCCTCATGCGAGGCAATTAGCTGCTCGGCGCAGTCCTTGAACGTGACGGAGCGGGCCGCTGTAAGCGCTCCTGGGCCCGCTGGGCGTCTCTCTCGAGCTATGGGGTCTCTCCCCTCGGACCGCTGACGGCGGGCCTCTGCCGCCCTCCTGCGGGCCTCCGCAAGGCTCACATCGCGTGAGCTGCCCAGCCCCATATCGCGAGCTCGGCCGTCGCGCTTGAACCTGAAGACCCACGACTTCGACGTGGCGCTGTTAATCTTGCAGGTATAGGCCGCCGCCATCGGGATAGAGTCCTTTGGTCTTTTTCGCCTGCACAGCCTTGTCGCTGAGCCGATTGATTGTCCGTGCCATTACCCATTCTCCTACCCATCCATCGGCATGGATGGTAGCGCACATTGGCGGACAAAAGTGGGCGCAGACAGAAAGATCGCTCAAATATAGCTAGACATCAACGTACAATACAAGCATGGGTGAACCCAATTTAGGCGGACTCCGTCTCCGCCACTTCGCAATTCTGGCGTAGCGTGACACAGTCTGTCCAGTAGTGACCCGAGACGTCACAAAGCGCCAAAACATACCCTATTCAAAGCGTTAATCTCTTGCTTGTCATGGCCAAGGCTGTCTTGCTGTGACGGTTGACGCCGCCTAATGTCGCCCAATGGCCTCACGATAGGGTGGTTACTTGGGTGGTCGAGTTGGCGCCATGAATGTCGACGGTCGCACCACTCGCGTTCGTGCGCTCCATAGGCTCAGCGCCTTGCGCGTGGCAAAAGCAAAGACACCGGGGTTCCAGGAAGATGGAGGCGGGTTACGCCTCATCATCACTGACAAGGGCGTCAAGCGCTGGTCGTTGCGGCTCACTCTGTGCGGGCGACGCATCGAGAGGGGTCTCGGGATCTGGCCGGCGGTCAACCTTGAACAGGCAAGGCGCAAAGCCGAAGCGTACCGCCAAGCCGCCAGGCAAGGGCGAGACGCATAGGCGGCGTCTATAGGCGCATAACGGCGCTGTATTGGATCGCCCGAGCGGGATGGGTTAGCGCTCGCATCGCGATCTCGGGCTAGGGTGCAGGCCGACCGTCAGGCGAAACGCCGCTCGCCCTGGAGCCTCCATGTCACACGACATACCCAGCCACGCCCGTGCCGTGATCATCGGCGGCGGCATCGCCGGCTGCTCGATTGCCTACCACCTGACGAAACTCGGCTGGAAGGATGTGGTGCTGCTGGAGCAGGGCCGCCTCTCCAGCGGCACGACATGGCATGCGGCGGGTCTCGTCGGCCAGCTCCGGGCGCACGCGAGCCTCACGCGCCTGATCCGGGCCTCCACCGAGCTCTACGCGGGCCTCGAAGCCGAGACGGGCCTCGCCACCGGCTGGAAGCGCTGCGGCTCGCTCACGGTGGCACGCACGCCCGACCGCATGACGCTGCTGAGGCGCGTGGCGGCATCGGCCCGGGCGCAGGGCGTGGCCTGCGATGTGCTCAACCCCGGCGAAGCCGGCGACAAGTGGCCGCTGATGCGTACCGACGATCTCGTCGGCGCCGTCTGGCTGCCGGGAGACGGCAAGGCCAATCCCGCCGACATCACGCAGGCGCTGGCCAAGGGCGCACGCTCGCGCGGCGCACAGATCCTCGAAAAGACACGCGTCACCGGGGTCGACGTCATCGACGGCCAAGCCAAGGGCGTGCGGGTCGGTGAGCGCACGATCGCTGCCGAGGTGGTGATCATCGCCGCCGGCCAGTGGTCCCGGCAGGTCGGACGGATGTGCGGCGTGACCATCCCGCTGCATTCCGCCGAGCACATGTACGTCGTCACCGGCAAGATCGAGGGCGCCCATCCCGACCTGCCCGTGATGCGCGACCCCGACGGCTACATCTACTTCAAGGAAGAGGTGGGCGGCCTCGTCATGGGGGGCTTCGAGCCCAAGGCCAAGCCGTGGGGCATGAACGGCATCCCCGACGATTTCGAGTTCCAGCTGCTGCCGGACGATTGGGATCAGTTCGAGATCCTGATGACCAACGCCATCACGCGCGTGCCGGCGCTGGAGCAGGCCGGGGTGAAGCAGTTCATCAACGGGCCCGAGAGCTTCACGGCCGACAACAACTACCTCCTGGGCGAGACGCCGGAGGTACGCAGCCTGTTCGTGGCAGCCGGCTTCAACTCCATGGGCATCGCCAGCGCCGGCGGCGCCGGGGCGGCGCTGGCGGAGTGGATCGTCGCGGGCGGACCGCAGATGGATCTGTGGCCGGTCGATATCCGACGCTTGGCGCCGTTCAACGGCAACGCGACATGGCTCAAGGAGCGCGTCACCGAGGTGCTGGGCCTGCACTACATGATGCCGTGGCCCAACCGCGAGCTGGAGACGGCGCGGCCGTTCCGCCGTTCGCCGCTGTATGACCGGCTTGATCGCAAGGGCGCCATCTGGGGCTCGAAAATGGGCTGGGAGCGCCCCAACGTGTTCGCGCCATCGGGCCAGCCGCGCCAGATCGACTACGGCTGGGGGCGGCAGAACTGGTTTGGCTGGCACGTCGACGAGCAGAAAGCCGCGCGCGCCGGCGTGGCGCTGTTCGACATGACCTCGTTCGGCAAGTTTCTCGTCCAGGGGCGTGACGCCGGGGCCGAGTTGCAGCGGTTATGCGCCAACGATGTGGCCGTGCCGGTCGGCACGAGTGTGTATACGGGCATGCTCAACGCCCGCGGGGGCTATGAGAGCGACCTGACGATCTCGCGCATTGCCGCACGCGAATACCTGATCCTGACGGGTACTAGTCAACCCGTGCGCGATGCCGACTGGATCCGCCGCAACCTCTCGCCCGAGGCGCACGCCACGCTTACCGATGTCACGTCGGCCTACGCGGTGCTGGCCGTCATGGGCCCGCGTGCGCGCGAGTTGATGCAGCGCGTCAGCGGCACGCCGCTCGACCATGCCAGCTTCCCGTTCGCCGCGACGCGACCCATCGAAATCGGCTATGCCACGGCGCTGGCCTGCCGACGCACCTATGTGGGCGAACTCGGCTGGGAGCTGTACGTGCCGACGGAATTCGCGGCATCCGTCTATGACACGCTGACCGACGCGGGACAGGACTTTGGTCTGCGCGATGCGGGCTACTACGCCATCGAGGCGCTGCGGCTGGAGAAGGGCTACCGCGCATGGGGCCGCGAGCTGACGCCTGACTGCACGCCCTACGAGGCGGGCCTCGGCTTTGCCGTCAAGCTCGAGAAAGCCGGCGGCTTCCTGGGCCGCGACGCGCTGCTCGAGGCCCGGAACCAACCGCTGCAGCGCCGCTGCCTATCCCTAGTGGCCCAGCACGGCGATGCGTCCCTGGCGCACGGCGGCGAGCTGCTGCTGCGCGGCGGGCGGCCGGTGGGCGAGGTCACGTCTGCGGCGTTCGGCGCGGCGCTCGATCGCGTCGTCATGCTGGCCTACGCAGAGACCGGGGGCGCGAAGGTCGACGACGCGTGGCTGGCGGCGCAGCCGCTCGAAGTCGACATCTCCGGCGAGCGTGTGGCGGTACGCGCGAGCCTCAATGCCCCGTTTGATCCGGCGGGCGCTCGCATCCGCGGGTAGGTATCCGACACACCGTGGTCGCCAGCCGCAAATTCTCCAGCATACGGCCGTGCATCTCGGTGATCTCCGCCATGCCCTCGGCCGACAGCGCGTGTCCATTCTTGATGCGCGCGCCGCACATTTCCATCAGGTTCTTGTCGATGATGTCACCGATGTGCTCGAGGTTGGTGGCAAAGCCCATGATCAATCCGGCAACGCCGCAGCGCTGAGCCAGCGGTTGCTGGTCGCCAGCTTCTGCGCCACTTCAAAGAAACGCGCGATCAGGGCGATGCGCCGGCGCTCCATGCGGCAGATGGCGTATTCGTTCACCGACAATTCCGCTCCTAGGATCGCGAGCGAGCGGATGCGGGCATCACCGCCGGCCTCGCTGGCGAATACCACGCCGACGCCGAAACCGGCAGCCACCGCCTCCTTCACCGCCTCGCGCGTTGCCACGTCGAACACCTGCCCGGGCTCCACCCCGGCCTGCACAAGCGACTGTTCCATCACCTCCCGCGTGATCGAGCCCTTCTCGCGGACCACCAGGTCGCGGCCGGCGAGATCGGCAAGTTGCACACGCTTGCGCTCGAACCAGGGGTCGCGCCGACCCACCAGCAGCACCAGCCGATCCTCGCGGATCTTGGAGGAGGCGAGGCGTGGATCCGACACAGGTCGGGCCATGACGGCGACGTCGGCCTCGTTGTTGAGCACGTGCGCCGTGACCTCGTGCGAGTTGTCGATGCGGATGGAGAACTTGAAACCCGGGGTCGAGCGCTTCAGCTCGGCTAGAACGGGGATCACGTGGATGGCGCTGTCGGCGCTGATGCGGAGCGACCCACGCGCCCCGCTGCGCGGCTCGGAAAGTGCGTGCTCCACCTCGTCGATGGCGTCCGACAGGCGTGTGGTGGACTGGAACAGGCGATCGCCCGCGGACGTCAATCGGATCTGGCGGCCCTCGCGATGGAACAGGCTGACGCCGACAATTCTCTCCAGGTCGCGCACCTGCGCCGACAGCGTCGGCTGGCTCACACCGGACATGCGCGCGGCGCGCGTAAAGCTGCCGGCGGCGGCAACCCTATGAAATGCCAGTACATAGGTCAGGTTCACGCCATCGCTCCATAGAACCGGTCAATCCTTTCATCAAAGTGATATATTGGATCAATATGCCTACCGCGAGGTAGTGACTTCGCCACAGTCAGGCGCGAGCACGCTCAGGAGGGTAAATTGGCAAAGGCCCCGCTAGGCAGATCAGAAACCGGCGATCCCCTGCTGCTGACCCCCGGGCCGCTCACAACCTCCAAGCCCGTGAAAGAGGTGATGGTGCACGATTGGGGCTCGCGCGATGCGGCCTTCCTTGAGATCAATGCCACCGTGTTGAAGCGCCTGCCGGAGATCATCAACGGCAGCGCCGACTTCGTCACCGTGCCGATGCAGGGCTCGGGCACCTTCGCGGTCGAGGCGATGCTAACGACCTTCGTGCCGCGCGACGGCACGTGCCTGGTGCTCATCAACGGCGCCTACGGCAAGCGCGCCAAGCGCATCCTCGACATCGCCGGCCGCGGCACCGCGGTGTACGAAACCGCCGAGGACACGCCGCCCAAACTCGCCGAGGTCGAGGCGCTGCTCGCCGCCGACGCGGCGATCACCCACGTCTTCGCCGTGCAGTGCGAGACCACCAGCGGCGTCCTCAACCCGATCGACGCCATCGGCGCATTGTGCGCCAAGCACGGCAAGCGGTTCCTGGTCGATGCCATGAGCGCCTTTGGCGCCCTGCCGCTCGACGCAACCAAGACCACCTTCGATGCGGTCGCCGCCTCCTCCAACAAGTGCATCGAGGGTATTCCCGGCCTGGGCTTCGTGCTCTGCCGCAAGACGGCGCTTGCCAAGACGCAGGGCACTGCCACCACACTGGTGCTCGACCTGCAGGATCAATGGCTGAACTTCGAGAAGACTGGCCAGTATCGCTTCACGCCGCCCATTCACGTCATCGTCTCGTTCCACCAGGCGCTGATGGAGTTCTTCGCCGAGGGTGGTCAGCCCGGGCGGGGCGGGCGCTATGCGGCCAACGGCAAGGTGCTGCGCGAGGGCATGATGGCGCTGGGCTTCAAGCCGCTGCTGCCGACGGAGCTGCAGGCGCCGATCATTCACACCTTCCACATGCCGCAGGACGCGAAATTCGTCTTCCAGACCTTCTACGACAAGCTCAAGGACCGGGGCTACGTGATCTACCCCGGCAAACTCACGGTTGCCGACAGCTTCCGGATCGGGTGCATTGGGCGCATCAACCCCGAGCAGATGCGAGGCTTCCTGGCGACGGTGGCCGAGATCCTGGTGGACATGCAGGTCGGCCCGCTGAAGACCGCCGCCTGAGCCGAGGTGAGATCATGAGCCAGACACGCACGATCGAAGAGGTGGTCTGCAACGATCGCAGCTACCGTCTGCCGAAGGCCCCGACCGTGGTCGTGTGCCTGGATGGATCGGAGCCGGGCTACATCGAGGCCGCCATCGAAGCCGGGCGCGCGCCCTTCTTCGCCCGCATGATGCGCGACGGCGCCAACCTGCTGGCCGACAGCGCCATGCCGAGCTTCACCAACCCCAACAACCTCTCGATCATCACGGGCCGCCCGCCCGCCGTGCACGGCATCGCTGGCAATTTCTTCTACGACCGCGCCGCCGGCACGGAAGTGATGATGAATGACCCGCGCTTCCTGCGCGCGCCGACCATCCTGAGGACATTTGCAGACGCGGGCTGCAAGGTGGCGATGGTCACCGCCAAGGACAAGCTGCGCCTGCTGCTCTCCAACGGTCTCGACTATGCCGGCGGCCGCGCCATCGCCTTCTCGTCGGAAAAAGCGGACAAGGCTACCAAGCGCGACAACGGCATCGACGACGTCGTCACGTTCGTCGGCCTGCCGGTGCCGGACGTGTACTCGGCTGGCCTGTCGGAGTTCGTGTTCGCCGCCGGCGTCAAGCTGATGGGCTCCTTCCGCCCCGACCTGATGTATCTTTCCACCACCGACTACATCCAGCACAAGGTCGGTCCCGGCACCAAGATTGCCAACGACTTCTACGCCATGATCGACGGCTACCTGGCCGAGCTCGACGCCAGCGGCGCCGTCATCGTCGCCACCGCCGACCACGGCATGAACGACAAGCACAAGGCCGACAAGTCGCCCGACGTCATCTACCTGCAGACGCTGCTCGATGATTGGTTGGGTGCCGGCAAGGCTCGTGTGATCCTCCCGATCACCGATCCGTACGTGGCCCACCACGGCGCGCTCGGCTCGTTCGCCACCATCTACCTGCCGGAGCGCGATGCCGCCGACGTCGCCGCGCGCATCCGCACGCTCAACGGCATCGACCTGGCACTCGTCAGCGCCGAGGCCTGCGCCCGGTTCGAGCTGCCGGCCGACCGCATCGGAGACATTGTCGTGATCTCCGGCAAGCACAAGGTGCTGGGTACGGCGGCCGAAAAGCACGACCTGTCGGGCCTGGACGAACCGCTGCGCTCACACGGTGGCCTCACCGAACAGCGCGTGCCGATGCTGGCAAACCGCAAGGTGCGGGTGCCGGAGGGGCACAGGCTGCGCAATTTCGACGTCTTCGCCGTCGCGCTCAATCACGTTGTCTGAAGGATTTGGCCATGCAGAAAGTGGTGCAACCGAAGCTGCCTATCAAGGCACAGGAAAAGATGCGCATCGCCGGCAAGCTGGTCGATGCCGCCGAGAGCGTCGACGTTCTCAATCCCTACACCGGCGCCGTGGTGGCAACCGTGCCCGCTGCCGACCCGCGCCAGGTGGCCGAGGCCTTCAAGATCGGCCATGCCTACACTTCCAAGCTCTCCAAGTACGACCGCCAAAAGATCCTGATGAAGGCGGCGGAACTGCTGGCAAAGCGCCGCGAGGAGATCGCGCTGCTGATCACGGCCGAGTCCGGCCTGTGCCTCAAAGACAGCCTGTACGAGGTCGGCCGCGCCTACGACGTCTACTCGCTCGCCGGCCAGCTTGCGATCCGCGACGACAGCGAGATCTACAGCTGCGACATCACCCCTCACGGCAAGGCGCGCAAGATCTACACCATGCGCACGCCGGTGCTGGGCTGCATCTCGGCCATCACGCCCTTCAACCACCCGCTCAACATGATCAGCCACAAGCTGGCGCCGGCGATCGCCATGAACAACCGCGTGGTGGCAAAGCCGACCGAGCTGACGCCGCTGACCGCACTGCTGCTGGCCGACATCCTGTATGAGGCCGGGCTGCCGCCGGAAATGCTGTCGATCGTGACCGGCAATCCCCGCACCATGGGCGATGCCATGATCACCGATCCGCACGCAGACGTGGTGACCTTCACGGGTTCGGTGCGGGTCGGCAAGTACATCGCCGACAAGGCCGGTTACAGGCGCTTGGTCCTAGAGCTGGGCGGCAACGATCCGCTCATCGTCATGGAAGACGCCGACCTCGACAAGGCGGCCGAGCTCGCTGTGCAGGGCGCAACCAAGAACTCAGGCCAGCGTTGCACGGCCGTGAAGCGCATCCTGTGCGTGGAGAAGGTCGCCGACCGGTTCGTGGAGCTGGTGCTGGCCAAGGCGAAGAAGCTCAAGTGCGGCGACCCGATGGACCCCGACACCGATATCGGCACGGTGATCCACGAGAGGGCCGCGCGCGAGTTCGAGGCCCGCGTCAACGACGCCGTCGCCAAGGGCGCCAAGCTGCTGCATGGCAACGACCGCAAGGGCGCGCTGTACCCCGCCACCGTGGTCGACCACGTTCCCTACGACTGCGAGCTCGTGCACGAGGAGACGTTCGGCCCTGTAGTCCCCATCATCCGGTGCCCCAACGACATCTCCGAGGTGATCAAGATCTCCAACTCGACGGCCTACGGCCTGTCCTCGGGGGTCTGCACCAATCGGCTCGATTATATCACCCGCTTCATCAATGGCCTGGACGTCGGTACAGTGAACATCTGGGAGGTGCCGGGCTATCGCATCGAGATGAGCCCGTTCGGAGGCATCAAGGACTCCGGCCTTGGCTACAAAGAAGGCGTTTGGGAAGCCATGAAGAGCTATTCCAACGTCAAAACCTATTCACTGCCCTGGCTGGCATAAAGAGTGCACGGACTGCATTGGCGTCTGAAGCTGACTGTCGAAGGGAGACTGCCCACATGTTCGCCGCCCGTCTTGCTGCTGTCGCGCTCGCCGCCACCATGGTGGTGGGGTTCCCACAGCCCTCGCATGCCCAAAGGACCAAGCTCACGATCTACACTGCGCTCGAGAATGAGCAGTTGCGGCCTTTCAAGGAGGCCATCGAGAAAGCCGTCACGGACGTGGAAGTGGAATGGGTGCGCGACTCCACCGGGGTTATCACTGCCCGCTTCCTGGCCGAGAAAGACAACCCCAAGGCCGACATTGTTATGGGCCTTGCCGCGTCCTCGCTGCTGACCTTCAAGCATGCCGGGCTCCTCGAGGCCTACCAGCCTAAAGGCTCGGACGCGCTCAAACCTGCTTTCCGTTCCGCCGACGGCTCGTGGACCGGGCAGGATGCCTTTCTGGGCGTTATCTGCTTCAACACGCTGGAGGGCCAGAAGGCCGGGCTGACACCGCCGGCATCCTGGAAGGACCTGCTCGACGCCAAATACAAAGACAAGCTCGTCATGCCGCACCCGGCATCCTCCGGCACGGGATACCTGACAGTCTGGGCCTGGATCCAGCTGATGGGTGAGGCGCAGGCGTGGAGCTTCATGGACGGGCTGCACCAGAACGTCGCGGTCTATACGCACTCAGGCTCGGCCCCCTGTGTGCAAGCCGCCAAGGGTGAGCGCATTGCCGGAATCTCCCTCGACATGCGCGGCGCCAAGGAGAAGGGCGCCGGTGCACCGCTCGAAGTGATCTCCCCCAGCGAGGGCATTGGCTGGGACATGGAGGCCTTCGCCCTGGTCAAAGGCTCAAAGAATATCGCCGCCGCCAAGAAGGTGGCAGACTGGGCCGCAAGCAAGGAAGCCAACGACCTCTATTCCAAGTTCTATGCGGTCGTGGCCCATCCCGACGTCAAGAACCAGCCCAAGGGTTACCCGGCCGATGCGGAAGCCAAGATGGTCAAGATCGACTTCGACAAGATGGCCGAGGCGCGCGCCCGGGTGCTGGCGGAGTGGTCGAGGCGCTACGAAAGCAAGGCGGCGCCGAAGAACTGACGCCGCCGGCGGGCGGAGCTGAACCATGGCGCCGCCCGCGCCCTCCCTGATCGCTGCGAGGAACGATGCCATGCATGGAATGGTCGATCGCGCCGCGCAACGCCCCGGTGCCGGGCAGGCTCCTTATGTGCGCATCACATCCCTCATCAAGCGATTCGGCGCATTCGTGGCGCTGAATTCGGTCTCCCTGGAGGTCAACAAGGGCGAGTTCGTCTGCTTCCTCGGGCCTTCCGGCTGTGGCAAGACGACCTTGCTGCGCGCAATCGCCGGTCTCGACCCGCAGGACCAGGGCACCGTCGAGTTTGGCGGACGCGACGTCTCCCAGCTGCCGCCGGCGCAGCGCGACTTCGGCATCGTCTTCCAGTCGTACGCCTTGTTCCCGAACCTGACGGTGGCCGACAACGTCGGCTATGGACTGGTCAACCGGCGGATGAAGCGCAGGGAACGCCGCGCCCGCGTCAGCGAGCTCTTGCAGCTGGTGGGCATGCCGGAGCAAGGCGACAAATATCCTGTGCAGCTCTCCGGCGGCCAGCAGCAGCGCGTGGCGTTGGCCCGCGCGCTCGCAACCTCTCCCTCCCTCTTGCTGCTCGACGAACCGCTGTCGGCGCTGGATGCCCGCGTGCGCGTCCGCCTGCGTGAGGAGATCAAGTCACTGCAGCGGCGGCTCGGGGTCACCACCATCATGGTCACCCACGACCAGGAGGAGGCGCTGGCGATGGCCGACCGCATCGTGGTGATGAACCAGGGCGTCATCGAGCAGGTCGGTACGCCGTCCGAGATCTATGCCGGCCCTGCGACCGCCTTCGTCGCCGACTTCGTCGGCCATATGACTTTCCTCGAAGGTGTCATCGTTGCGCCCGGCAAGGTGCGGGTCGAGAATATCGAGCTCGACGTGCCGGCCGCGCGCGACTTCGCTGCCGGCCATCGCCTCAAGCTCGGCCTGCGGCCCGAGGAGATCCAGGTGCGCAACCTGACGGCCGAGACACCCAATCGTATCGAGGCGCGCGTGCAGTCGCTCGAGTTCCTCGGTTCCTTCTGCCGCGCGACCTTGATCCCGCTGCAGGCACCTGGCGTCAAGCTGCGCGCCGACTTCTCCACCAATGCCATGCGCGACGTCGCCATCGCCAAGGACCAGACGCTCACCGTGGGCCTGCCGCCGCAAGCCATCCGCTGCTTCGACGACGAGCGCTGGAGCGCGACATGACGGCGACTACCGCGCCCCAGGGGCTCGCGGCCTCGAAGGCAACCGCCGAGGACTGGGTTCGCCGCATCGGCGTCTGGACGCTGGTGGCCTTTCTGGTGCTGTCCATCGCCCTGCCGCTTGCGACCCTGCTGTCGAAGAGCTTCCAGAACGCCAACGGGCAGTTCGTCGGGCTTGCCAACTACCTCACCTACTTTCGCACCCCGGCGCTGGTGGCGTCGCTGTGGAACAGCGTGTGGATCGCGCTGGTCGCTACCACCATCGTGCTGCCGCTGGCGTTCGGATACGCCTACGCACTGACCCGCACCAGCATGCGTGCCAAAGGGCTGTTCACGGCGGTGGCGATGCTGCCGATCTTTGCGCCCTCCCTGCTGCCCGCCATCTCCTTCATCTACATCTTCGGCAACCAGGGCATTCTGAAATCGTGGCTGTTTGGGGCCTCCGTGTATGGACCCATCGGCATCATCATCAGCCAGGTGTTCTACTGCTTCCCGCACGCCCTGCTGATCCTGACCACCGCACTCGCCTTGGCGGACGGCCGCCTCTACGAGGCCGCCGAGGCGCTCGGTACGCCCAAGGGCCGTGTGTTCCGGACCGTCACTATTCCCGGCATCAAGTACGGCCTGGTCAGCGCCGCGTTCGTGGTGTTCACGCTGGTGGTCACCGATTTCGGCATCGCCAAGGTGATCGGCGGGCAGTTCAACATGCTTGCGACCGAGGCCTACAAGCAGGTGGTGGGGCAGCAGAACTTCGAGATGGGGGCCGTGGTCGGTTTCGTGCTGCTGATTCCAGCAGCGATTGCATTCGTCGTCGATCGCGTGACGCAGAGAAAGCAGGTGGCGCTGCTGTCCGCCCGCGCCGTGCCGTTGATGCCAAAGCCCAACGCCCTCAAGGACACCGCCTTCCTGGTGTTTTGTTCGGTCATAGGCTGTCTGATCCTGGCCATCATCCTGGTGGCGGTGGCCGCCTCCTTCATCACCTACTGGCCTTATAACCTCACACCGACGCTGCAGCACTACGACTTCGGCGAATATGAGCCGAACGGATGGGCGCCCTATTTCGCCTCGCTCAAGATGTCGGCGCTGGCCGCACTGATCGGCACGGTGGTGGTGTTTACCGGCGCCTATCTGATCGAGAAGACCGAAGGATCGCGAACCGGCAAGCTGGTCGCGCAGTTCCTCGCCATGCTGCCCATGGCGGTGCCCGGGCTAGTGTTGGGGCTCGGCTACGTCTTCTTCATCAACGCCAAGTGGAACCCGCTTGGCATCTTCTACGGCACGCTGATCTTGCTGGCGGTCAACTGTGTGGCCCACTTCTACACGACGGCGCATATCACCGCCACGACCGCACTCAAGCAGATCGACAAGGAGTTCGAGTCCGTCTCGGCCTCTCTGAAAGTGCCGTTTTACAAGACGTTCTGGCGCGTGACCGTGCCGATCTGCACGCCGACCATCGTCGACATCGCCGTGTACATGTTCGTCAACGCCATGACCACGGTGTCTGCCGTGATCTTCCTCTACGGCGCCTCGACCAAACTCGCTTCGATCTCGATCGTGCACATGGACGAGGCCGGCGCGACGGCGGCCGCCGCGGGCATGGCGACGCTCGTCGTGCTCACCGCGCTGGGCGTCAAGCTCCTGCACCTGGCGGTCAACACGCTGTTGCTGACGCGTCTGCAGAGCTGGCGCTTACGGTAGAGCACGCCCCCATGCGCCAGGAACACAATCACCCTCCCCGTGCCGTGGCACAGTCGGAGAGCGATACCAACCTGACGGGGCGCCGCGCCGCCTGGCAGCAGGCGCACCTCGACGCGGTGACACGCACCCTGCTGGCCGAGGACGAGCGCTATTTCCTGCGCCAGTCCGTCTCCACGCCCTGCCTCAACGCCATCGCCAAGGCCGAGGGCATCTGGATCGAGGACATGGGCGGGCACCGCTACATGGATTTCCATGGCAACAACGTGCACAACATCGGCTACGGCCATCCGCGCCTGAAGGCGGCGATCGCGGCGCAGATGGATGCGCTGCCGTTCGCGCCGCGCCGCTACGCCTGCGCACCGGCAGTGGCGCTGGCGCGCAAGCTCGCGGAGATCGCGCCGGGCACCCTGAGCAAGACGCTCTTCACCACCGGCGGCTCGGACGCCATCGAGGTCGCGATCAAGATCGCCCGCACGGCGACGGGACGGTTCAAGACCATCTCCTTCTGGGACGCCTTCCACGGGGCGGGTTTCGGCGCTTCGGCCCTCTCCGGCGAGGCGCTGTTTCGCTCCGGTCCGGCCGCACCTCTCGTTCCGGGCGCGACGCATGTGGCGCCTTTTGCCTGCTATCGCTGCCCCTACGGCTACCAGACCGACGCGGACGGCAACCCGCCGCTCGACACCTGCAAGCTCGCCTGCGCCCGTATGGTGGACTATGTGCTGAGCCGAGAACGCGATGTCGCCTGCGTCATCGCCGAACCGGCCCGGGCCGTGCCCTACCTGCCGCCGCCCGGCTTCTGGCAGATCGTGCGCGAGACCTGCGACCGCCATGGCACCCTTCTCATCTTCGACGAGATCCCAACCGGCCTCGGCCGCACGGGACGCATGTTCGCGTGTGAGCACGACGACGTCGTTCCCGACCTCCTCGTGCTCGGCAAGGCACTGGGCGGCGGCCTGCTGCCGATTGCCGCCGTGCTCGCGCGTCCAGAGCTCGACGTCGGCAGCGACTGGGCCTTCGGGCACTACACGCACGAGAAAAATCCCGTCACCACCGCGGCCGCACTGGCCACCATCGAGATCATCGAGGACGAGCGGCTGGCCGAGAACGCCGCCCGCGTCGGTGCTTTCGCGCTGGCGCGCCTCAAGGATATGCAGCGGCGGCTTTCCTGCATTGGCGATGTGCGCGGCCGCGGCCTGCTGCTCGGTCTCGACATCGTGTCCGACGGGGCCACCAAGCGGGCCGACGAGGCGCTGGCTGAGGATGTCCTCTACGCCGCCTTGTCGCGCGGTCTCTCCTTCAAGGTGACCATGGGCAGCGTGCTGACCCTGACCCCGCCGCTCACCATCACCGAAGGCGAGATGGGCCAGGCGCTCGACATCGTCGAGGCTGCCCTCCAAGATGTCCTAAAGCGCCGCGGCTAGCGGCCGACGGCGGACGAAGAGGGCATCATGCCGGGCAATCTCACACTCGAACAACTGAAGGCGGCTGCCAAGGCGGGCGAGATCGACACCGTCGTGGTGGCGATGGTGGACATGCAGGCCCGCCTGATCGGCAAGCGCTTCCAGGCGGAGTTCTTCGTCGACGGTGCGCACGAGGAAACGCATGCGTGTGACTATCTGCTGGCCAACGACATCGACATGGAGCCGGTGCCCGGCTACGCCGCCGCCAGCTGGCAGAAGGGCTACGGCGACTTCATCCTGAAGCCGGACTTGGCGACGCTGCGGCGCATCCCCTGGCTCGAAGGCACGGCGCTCGTTCTGTGCGACGTGCTCGACCACCATCACCACGACCTGCCGCATTCCCCGCGCGCCATGCTCAAGCGCCAGATCGAGCGCCTGGCCGAGCGCAAGATGCTGGCCTACTGCGCCTCCGAGCTCGAATTCTACCTGTTCGACGAGACCTACCAGAGTGCCGCGGAGAAGCGCTTCCATGGCCTGAAGACGGCGGGCGCATATATCGAGGACTATCACATCCTGCAGACCACCAAGGAGGAGGGCGTGATGCGGGCCGTCCGCCGCGGCTTGCAGGGCGCCGGCATCCAGGTCGAGAACTCCAAGGGCGAATGGGGCCCGGGCCAGGAAGAGATTAACGTGCGCTACGCCGAGGCACTGGAGATGGCCGACCGCCACGTCATCTTGAAGAACGGCATCAAGGAGATCGCGCACGCCCAGGGCAAGGCCGTCACCTTCATGTCGAAGTGGCGCTATGACCTCGCCGGCTCCTCTGCCCACATCCACATGTCGCTGTGGGACACCAAGGGGCAAGAGGCCCTGTTCCACGACGCCAAGGGCGAGCACGGCATGTCGGAGACGATGCGCGCCTTCGTCGCCGGCCAGCTCAAGTATGCGCGCGACATCACCTATTTCCTGGCGCCCTACATCAATAGCTACAAGCGGTTCCAGGCAGGCACGTTCGCACCGACCAAGACGGTGTGGAGCCGCGACAATCGCACCGCCGGCTTCCGCCTGTGCGGCGAGGGCAGCCAGGCGATCCGCATCGAATGCCGCATCGGCGGCGCCGACCTCAACCCCTATCTGGCGTTCGCCGCCTTGATCGCGGCGGGCCTGGCCGGGCTCGACGAGAAGCTCACGCTCGCCGCGCCCTACTCTGGTGATGCCTACACCGGGACCGGCATCGCCGAAGTGCCCAAGACGCTGCGCGACGCCACCAGCGCGCTGGTCCAATCCAAATGCCTGCGCGCCGCGTTCGGCGATGATGTGATCGAGCACTACGCGCACACGGCGCGCTGGGAACAGTTCGAGTACGATCGCCGCATCACCGACTGGGAGCTGATGCGCGGATTCGAGCGCTATTGAGGGCGGGCACCATGAGCGACATCGTCTGCATCTCACCCATCGACGGTAACGAAGTGGCGCGTCGGACACCCGCGTCGCCGGGGCAGGTCGAAGCGGCGCTGGACGCCGCGCGCGCCGCACAGGCCGCATGGCGCGAAGCACCCGTGGCGGAGCGCGCGCGGTTGATGCTGCGCTTCCTCGATGCCATGCACGCCATGAACGGCGAAATCGTGCCCGAGCTTGCGCGGCAAATGGGCCGGCCGGTTCGCTACGGCGGCGAGTTGCGCTCGTTCGAGGAGCGCGTGCGCCATATGGTTGCGATCGCGGAGGACGCACTCGGACCGGAGGTGCCGGCGCCGCTGCAGGGTTTCCAGCGCAGCATTCGCCGCGAACCGCTGGGTCTCGTGCTCGTCGTCGCCCCCTGGAACTATCCTTTCCTGACCGCGGTCAACACCATTGTGCCCGCGTTGGTGGCTGGCAATGCGGTGCTGCTCAAGGCTTCGACACAAACGATCCTGACCGGCGACCGCTTCCAACTTGCCATGGACAAGGCAGGCTTGCCCAAGGGGCTCTTCCAGCATCTTGTGCTCTCCCATGCCGGCACGGAGGCCATCATTGCTGGCGGGCACGTCAATCACGTGAGTTTCACCGGTTCGGTTGCGGGGGGCCGTGCCATTGAGCGCGCCGCGGCTGGGACCTTCACGTCGGTCGGCCTGGAGCTCGGTGGCAAGGATCCCGCCTATGTTCGTAGCGATGCCAACGTCGACCACGCAGTCGAGAACCTCGTCGACGGCACCTACTTCAACTCAGGGCAGAGCTGCTGCGGCGTCGAGCGCATCTATGTGCAAGCGCCGCTCTACGACCGCTTTGTGGAGAGCTTCGTTGCTCTCACAGCCAAGTATGTCCTGGACGATCCGCTTGCCGAAACCACCACGCTCGGCCCGATGGCCGCCACCCGCTTCGCCGACGTCGTGCGCAGACAGATCGCTGAGGCACGCAGCAAGGGCGCCACCGCCCACATCGATGCCAAGGGGTTTGCCCGCAACAAGGACGGCACGCCATGGTTGGCACCACAGGTCCTCACCAACGTTGACCACGGCATGAGCGTCATGCGCGAGGAGAGCTTCGGCCCCGTCGTCGGCATCATGAAGGTGAGCAGTGACGATGAGGCGCTTCAGCTGATGAACGACAGTCCGTACGGCCTCTCCGCCTCGATCTGGACCACCGACGCTGTTGCGGCCGAAAGGCTTGGCGCACGCGTCGAGACAGGCACGGTCTACATGAACCGATGCGACTACCTCGACCCCGCACTGGCCTGGACCGGCATCAAGGATACGGGCCGCGGCACATCGCTTTCGCGCCTTGGCTATGCGGCCCTCACCCGCCCGAAAAGCTTCCACTTCAGAGATGTGTGAACCAACGATGGCCCTGACTGGCAACTGGAATTACCCCACCTCCGTGCGCTTCGGTGCGGGACGCATCGCCGAACTCGGTGCCGCCGCCAAGGCCGCTGGCATGGCGCGCCCGTTGCTTGTCACCGACGCGGTGCTGGCAAAACTGCCCATGGTGCAAAACGCGCTCGATGTGCTGGCTAAAGATGGCGCGGCAGGCGGCCTGTTCAGCGACGTCAAGGCCAACCCCGTGGCTGCGAACGTCGAAGCGGGCCTTGCCGCGTTGAAGGCCGAGCGCCACGACGGCGTCATCGCCATGGGCGGCGGCTCGGCGCTGGACGCCGGCAAGGTGATCGCCTTCATGGCCGGCCAGACGCGGCCGATGTGGGACTTCGAGGATGTCGGCGACTGGTGGACCCGCGCGGACCCAAAGGGGATCCTTCCCATTGTCGCGGTGCCGACCACCGCCGGCACCGGCTCGGAGGTTGGTCGCGCCGGCGTCATCACGGACGCCATCACGCGCACCAAGAAAGTGATCTTCCACCCCCTGATGATGCCGAAGATCACGATCTGCGATCCGGAACTGACCGTGGGCATGCCGCACTCCATCACGGCGGGCACCGGCATGGACGCGCTGGCGCACTGTCTCGAGGCCTACTGCGGGCCGTTCTATCACCCGCTGGCCGACGGCATCGCCGTGGAGGGTATGCGCCTCGTGAAAGACAACCTGATCCGCGCCTACACGAACGGCACCGACCTGGAAGCGCGCGGACACATGATGTCCGCCGCCGCCATGGGCGCCACCGCCTTCCAGAAAGCGCTCGGTGGCATCCATGCGCTGTCGCATCCCGTGGGCGCGGTCTACGACACGCACCACGGCATGACCAACGCGGTCTTCATGCCCTACGTGCTGGCCTTCAACCGTCCCGCGATCGAAACCAAGATCGCCCGCCTGGCGGCCTACCTTGGCCTACCGGCAAGCTTCGACGCCTTCCAGGCCTGGATCTTGGACCTGCGCAAGGCCCTGTCCGTGCCGCACACGCTGGCCGGCCTGAAGGTAGATGACGCCCGCTTCGACCTGATGAGCGACATGGCGGTCAAGGACCCTACCGCCGGCGGTAACCCGATCCCGCTTGACACCGCAACATGCCGCCGCCTGTTGCAGGATGCCCTGGATGGCCGGCTCGCACAGCCTGCCTGAGCTACGTGACCGACGCGTCCCGCTTGATCAGTTTGTCGACCACGTCGCGCACGGCAGGTTGATTGAAGGGCTTGGCGATCAGGGGCGCGCTGCGATACCCGTCAGGTGCTGTCGAGCGCGTACGTCCCAAGATGACCGTGTGTGCGATCGTCGCTGGCCTGCTGCCAATTCTCTGGAGCACGGGAACAGGGTCCGAAGTGATCCAGCGCATCGCGGTGCCGATGATCGGCGGCATGCTGTCGTCCACGGTTCTGACTCTGATCGTGATTCCTGCCATCTATGCGATCGTCAAGGGCTGGCGACTGGGCCCGGGTAATCCGAGCAACGGCGTTTCCACGCAGCCTAATGATGCTCTGGTCTTACCCGTGCCATGGCAGCGAATAGGTGCGCACATTGGTGAAGCTTTTCATCGCTTCGACCACACCTTCCTTATAGCCCTGGCCGGAGTCCTTGATGCCGCCGAAGGGCGACATTTCCGTGCGATAGCCCGGGACTTCCCAGACATTCACGGTGCCGACCTCGAGCTCGTTTATGAAGCGCGTCACGTAGTCAAGGCGGTCGGTGCACACTCCCGACGAGAGCCCGTAAGCGGTTGAGTTCGAAATCCGGATCACTTCCGAGATGTCGTTCGGGCAGCGGATCATGGGGATGACCGGGCCGAAAGTCTCTTCGTGAACAAGCTCGCAATCGTACGGTACATGATCGACCACCGTCGGCGGATAGAGTGCGCCGCGCCGGTCGTTGCCGTGCAGCAAAGTCGCGCCTTTCGCCACCGCATCGTTGACGCGGCTCTGGAATAGCGCCGCGGAACGCTCGTTGATCACGGTGCCGACATCGGTCTCGGGATCGGCCGGATTGCCGCACTTCAGCTTCTTCGCTTTCGCCAGCACCAGGGCGCTGAACTCATCGGCGACCTTCTCGACGACGAGGATACGCTTGACCGCTGTGCACCGCTGTCCGGAGTTCTTGGTGGCGCCCTGCACGGCGAGCTCGGCGGCTTTCTCAAGGTCGGCATCTTCCATCACGATCAGTGGGTCGTTGCCTCCGAGCTCGAGCACGACGCGCTTGTATCCGGTGGTCGCCGCAATGTGCTTGCCGACGCGCACCGAGCCCGTGAAGGTCACGAGATCCGCGTCCGGGTCGGTGATCATGGAATCGCCCATCGTCGAGGGATTGCCCGTGACAACCGACAGCATCTCGGGCGGCAATCCCGCTTCGTAGAGCACATCGGCAAGCGCAAGCGCGGTGAGCGGCGTCAGCTCGGTCGGCTTGAGCACCACACGGTTGTTGGTGGCGATCGCTGGCGCCAGCTTGTGGCTCACCATGTTGAGCGGATGATTGAACGGCGTGATCGCAGAGATGACGCCGAGCAGCGGCGTCCGCATGGTCTGGATGCGGCGCGCCTTTCCGTTGGGAGAGATATCGCACGCGTATGCTTCGCCGTCGTCGCGCACGGTGAGTTGCGCCGCGAACGACCATACGTCATAGGCGCGGCTCGAACTCGTAAAGCGCATCCTTCCAGCACAGACCCGATTCCGCCGAGATGATGCGGGCGAACGATTCCTTGCGGTCGCGCAATAGCTCCGCGGTCTTTTGCAGGATCTGCTGACGCTGATAGCGGGTCAGCTTCGGTTTGAAGGCCCTGGCCTTGACGAAGGCTTCGCGCACGTGTTCGGCGCGCGCCGCCGGAACGGTACCGACCAGCGATCCATCGTAGGGATTGCGCACCTCGATGACGTCGTCGGTGGTGACGAGCCGGCCTGCGATCCGCATCGCTTCGCGGCGGGGTGTCGGATTGAAAGGTGCGTTCATCGTGATGTTCCTCAGGCGGCGACGCGATTCAGCGCAACGTCAAAGACATCGAAGTTGCGTAGCTGCTCCTTCGGCCAGGTCACCTGGCGATTGACGATCATGGGCACCACCTGCTCGGTCAGGCCGCCATGCGAGCGAAGCGGCTCGGTGAGGCCCGATAGATCATGGCGCGATGCGCTGGTGCCGAGCACCTTGTGTTGTGTCGAGATCACGACGATGTCGCCGATGCGATCGGCCGGCAGCTCGAAGCGGTCACATGCAGCGGCGCTGTCGAGCACCGCCTGGACGCCTTCGACTGCGGCCAGTTCCTTGAGTACCGCTTGCTGGTCGGCACCCGCCGGCAGGTAGAGGGTGGCGAACGAGCCGAGCGCGCCATGGTGGGCGACGTAGGGGTCGGTAATCGGCAGGATCACGCGCGCCTTGCCCTTGCCGAAGCGGTTGTCCGCCCAATCCTGCAGGTAAAGCACGTCCGGATCACCGGAGGCGAGATGCTTGTCGTTCATCCCATGATCGGCCGTCAGCGCGACCACGCAGCCAAGCGCATCGAGCTCGCCGATGTAGCGATCCATCATGGCGTAGAAGGCGTTGGCGACTTCGCTGTCGGGCCCTGCCTTGTGCTGGATGTAGTCGGTGGTCGAGAGATACATGACATCCGGGCGGAACGTCTTCACGAGCTTGACGCCCGCCGCGAAGACGAACTCGGAAAGATTGGCCGAGTAGACCTCCGGCAGCGGCAGCCCGACGAACGCGAGCACGTTCTCGATGCCGTTCTCGGCCAGCGTGGCCTTGTCGGCTTTCTCCGAGGAGAAAGCGATCGACCGCCCCGTCTTCGGGTCGAGGCCTTTGCCCAGCAGGGTGCGCAGCTTGTCCTTTGCCGTGACCACCGCGACCTTGGCGCCGCCCTCTTCGAAGGCCTGCATGATGGTGCCGGTGCGCATGAAGCGCGCATCGTTCATCATCACTTCCTGCCCGCTGGCGCGATCAAAGAAGTAGTTCCCCGCGATGCCGTGAACGGCAGGCGGACGGCCGGTAATGATCGAGATGTTGTTCGGGTTGGTGAAGCTCGGGATCACCGAATGCGCAAGGTGATGCGAGCCGGTCTTGAGAAGGCGGTCCATGTTCGGTGCCAGGCCCCTCGCGATCGCGGCTTCGATGTAGCCGGGTTCGGAGCCGTCGATGCACACAACCACCGTCGGGGCGCTCGGGAGGCGATAGGTCCGTCCGTTGGCGGTCACGGAGTTGGGAGTGCGGGTCAGCATGACTCAGCCTTTCCGAGTTGCGCCACTGCGACGCTTGCTGGTGTCGAGATCAGGTCGCGCGTCTGTCCTTGCTCGGTTCGTGGCGGCGGCGCAACGCCGCCGCCCTGCGAAACCGATCAACGGATCATGGCGCGGACACGCGAGGAGATCAGGTCGGCCGCCAGCACCATCGCAAGGATCACGAGGATGCAGGTGGCTGTGTCTTGATACTGGAAGAGTTTCATGGAGGAGACGAGTTCGAAGCCGATGCCGCCAGCACCCACCATGCCGAGCACGGTCGACTGACGCACGTTGGTCTCGAGCCGATAGAAGATCGTACCGAGCCAAGCTGGGAGAACCTGCGGCAGGACACCGAAGAAAAAGGTCTTGAAGGGACCGACGCCGGCCGAGCGGAACGCCTCAAGCGGACCCTCGTCGATATCCTCCATGGCTTCGGCGAAGAACTTGCCGAGCATGCCGGCGCCGTGGATGGCGAGAGCCAGCACGCCTGCGAAGGGGCCAAGGCCGATGGCGGCGACGAAGATCAGCGCGAGGATGATCTCATTGATGCCGCGCATGCAGTTCAGCACCTGGCGCGTGGCGTGGTAGATCGCCGGATGCGGACTCAAGTTGCGGGCCGCAAAGAAGCAGATCGGCACCGCGATGAAGACACCCAGCAGTGTGCCCCAGATGGCAACCTGCAGGCTCTCGATGGCGGGCTTCCACAACCGCTCCAGGAACCCGGGGTTCGGCGGCATCATGCGGACCAGGAAGTCCCACATGTAGGGAATGCCGTTCCAAAGATTGGTCGCGTTCATTTGCGAGCCGATAGCGGCCCAATACAAGAATGCGAGAATGACCAGGGTGATGGTGGCGACGCCACCCCAACCGAAACGACCCTGCGGAGGCCGAACAACAAATTGCAGACCAATGACTGACATGGCTCAGGCTCCTGCTCAGGCGGATGCCGCGAGGGCGACGGGAGAGAGGGATTTTGCAACAAGGCGGGGACCGGCGCCGGGACGCAGGACGCGGGCAATGCCGGGATCGTCGAGACCCGGGTAGATCTGATGCACGATGTCGACGGTGAGATGATCCGGCGTGTCATCGAAGACGACCTTGCCGCCGGAGAGACCAACGATGCGCTCGGCGAATTCCACCGCGTAGTCGACCTGATGCAGGTTGCAGATGACGGCGATGCCTTCTTCCTTGCAGATCGTCTTGAGGTAACCAAGCACGATACGCGAGGTCTTCGGATCCAGGCTCGCCACCGGCTCGTCGCAGAGGATCGCGGCCGGTTGCTGCGCCAGGGCGCGGGCGATGCCGATACGCTGCTGCTCGCCTCCGGAAAGCTCATCGCCGCGCGACATCGCCTTGTGCGGGAGCTCGACGCGCCGCAGGCAATCCATGGCGATCTCGACATCGCGTTTGGGGAACAGCTGCAGTGCGGAGAGGATGGAGGACATGCCCGCCATGCGGCCGACCAGCACGTTCTTGAGCACCGTGAGGCGCTTCACGAGGTTGTGGTGCTGGAAGATCATGGCGACGGGCCGGCCACTTTCGCGGCGGCTGGCGCGCTTGGGATCGAACACCGTGCCGTCGATGACGATGCGTCCGTCGTCCGGCGCAGTAAGCCCGTTGACGCAGCGCAGCAGGGTCGACTTGCCGGCCCCGCTCGGCCCCAGCACGACGAGGAACTCGCCGGACTTGACCGTCAGGTCGATGCCCTGAAGCACCGGCCTGCCACCGTAGGATTTCTTCAAGCCTTCGATCTTGATCATGGCGCACGTCCTATGCCGATGGCGGTTTACTTGGCCGTCGCTGCGTGATGGGAGCTATTTCATTTTCTTCAGGTCGAGATTCAGCGCCTTCGCAGTATCGCGAATGACGTCGTATGCTGCATCGTTGGTTTCGACGAAGCGATTGAGCTTGCCCTGGTCGGCCCAGGTTATGTCCCTGATGTTCAGGAACGCGGCCTTGATCTTCGCCTTGAGCTCCGGCGAGAGATTCTTGCGCCACACGGTCGGCGATTCCGGGATCGGATCGGAGCTCCACACGACGTGGATGTCTTCCCGCTTAACCAGGTTCTTCTGCACGGCGGCATCGAAGATGCGATCGGCGATCGTCGCTGCATCGATGCGCTTGTTGGCGACCGCGAGGGCGTTGGCATCGTGCGAGCCGGTAAAGAGCACGCGGCCGAAGTAAGTGTCGGGATCGATGCCGAGCTTGATCAAGCCAGCTTTCGGGAACAGATGGCCCGAGGTCGAGGACGGATCGACGAAAGCGAAGGTCTTGCCTTTGAGATCCTTGATGTCCTTGATGCCGCTGTCCTTCCGCGTGATGATCTGGCTATGATAGAAGGTGCGGCTGGACTTGGAGGTCTCGGCGGTCGCGAAGGCTTCTATGTTCGCGACAGTGGTGCCGAGCACGTATGAGAATGGACCGAGATAGGCGACCTCGACGTGGCCGGACCGCATTGCCTCGATGACGCCGTTGTAGTCGGCGGCGACGAAGCCCTTCACTTTCATGCCAAGGTTCTTTTCGAGCGCATCGAGTAGCTGCTGGCTCGATGCCAGCATGGCGCGCGAGTCCTCGGACGGAATAAGGCCGACGCGGATCTCGCTTTGGGCCCACAGGGCATTCGGCATTGCGATTGCAGCGACCACCCAGGCCGCAGCAGCGACGATCATTCTCCGACGCGTGGCAGTCATCGTTTCCTCCTGTTGAGCCGGCGGTCTTTGTGACCTTTCCGGCTGGCAAAGACGGGCGTGTTGCACCGCCATATTCAAGTGGTTACGCAGCCTTGACGGCGGGCCGCCCGATGAAATTCCGGCCGCGCTCACCTTCAAGCGCCTTGTCGACAAGGCGCGACCATTCGCTCTGCGAGACACCGTAAGCGGACGGATCGGTCTTGACGCCGATGCCCTGCAGGAACGCCGTGAGCTTGCGGATACCTTCGTTGAGGTCTGGCCCGAAGATCCGGCGCAGCGCCGCATCGCATTGCGCGCTGTTGCCGATGGCCCAACCCATGACGATCGGCAGCGAGAACGAGCAGGCGACGCCGTGGATCGTGCCGCTCTTGAGCGTGATGTCGTATGAAATGTTGTGCGCGAGCGCGGTCTTGGTCTGCGAGAACGCGAAGCCGGCGAGCAGGCTGGCGCGCGCCTGGCGGGCACGCAGCTCTTGATCGCCCAGGTTCTCCAGCAGCCGCGGCAGCGTATCCATGATCTCGCGAGCCGCCTCGACGGCGAAACTCGCCGACACGGGATTGGCATTGACGTTCCAGATGCTCTCGAGCGCGTGCGACAGGGCGTCGAGGCCGGTGGCCAGCGTCAAGCCACGCGGGGCAGCGACGATGAGGGCCGGATCGAGAACGGCGGTCTCGGGGTAAAGGCGCGGATGGGCGAGAGAATACTTACTGCCGTTGGCCGCATCCCACACGGTTGCCCACGACGTGACTTCGCTGCCGGTGCCGGAGGTCGTCGGAACGGCGATGATCGGCACGATGGACGTTTCATCGAGCGGTACCTTGTCGATCAGGTGACGGCGGATGTTATCGAAGTCCCCCTTGCTCGCGGCCAGAACTTTGGCTGCGTCGATCATGGAGCCGCCGCCAAGCGCGACGATGACTTCAGCAGGCTGCGCAACAGCGCCGAACATGCGGCAGGACTGAGCGAGGTCGACACAGTCCGGGTTCGTCTCGATGTTGTCGATGACGGCGACCGGTTCGCCTGCGGCTTTGGCGAGGCGCGCTGCCAGTTCGTTGAAGATGGACTGATTGTAGGTGACCAGGGCGTAACGGCGCTTGCCGATCAGGCCTGCAACCTCTTCGAAGGTCCCGGCGCCGAACCGCACCTTTACGGGATTCCAGAATCCCCACCGCATGACGTTCCACCCAGTCCGTGAGAGTGATCTGTTCTCGCGCCTCTTGATGAGCGCTGCATGACAATCATCCTCTCCCACCCACGAAACATCGACAAATTGATTTTTTTGGCAAAATAGATAGAATTTCTCTATGCGTTACACCCAACTCCGTTCGTTTCATGCAGTCGCCACCTCCGGGGGGTTCAATGCGGCCGCTGAGGCCTTCCACATCAGCCAGCCGACGCTGACCACACAGGTCGGTGCACTGGAGGAAGAATACGGCCTGGAACTCTTCATCAAGAAGGGGCGTCGGCGCGAGCTGACTAACGCAGGGCGGCAACTGCTGGCGATTACGGCGCGCTTGTTTGCCGAGGAGGAGGAAGCGGTCACCTTCCTGGAGCAGTCGCGCGAACTCAAGCACGGCAAACTATCGATCGGCGCCGTCGGCCCCTATCACGTCACCGAAATGCTGGCTGCGTTCAATCGTGCGTATCCAGGGATCGAACTCGCGGTGAAGATCGGAAACTCTACCGACGTTCTTTCGGACCTCCTTGAGTACAAGATCGATATCGCAGTGCTCGCGCATATTGACGAGGATGATCGGCTACTGACGCTACCGTATCGCCGGCATGCAGTCGCGGCCTTCATGCGCAAAGAGCATCGCCTCGCGCGGCACAAGCGCATCAAGATCGCCGCCCTCGAGGGAGAACCGCTGATCATCCGCGAGCGCGGATCGACGACTAGGCGTGCCTTCGAGCAAGCACTCGCCGCTGCAAAGATCAAGCCGAGGAACGTGATGGAAATCGGCAGCCGCGAGGCGATCCGCGAGGCCGTCATCCGCGGCATCGGCATCAGCTATGTCTCTGTCGCCGAATTCGTCCCTGATCCCTGCCTTCGCCTCGTCCAGATTTCGGATGCGGCAATCTATACGTACGCGCACGTGGTCATTCTCAAGAAGCGAGACACGAGTCGCATCATCCGCGCGTTTCTCGAAGTGGTGCGAAAAACCAAAGGATGAGTGTCGAGCGTTGTCGCGCAGACTTCAGGTGCTCGCCCCAGACTGGTGAGTACCCTCTACTGAGACGCCCTCCGTCTCCGCCATCTCCTGATGTTTGCGCCGCGCCGGGCGCAAGGTCCGCATCCGTCCGCACCGTAGACGCGCATGCCATCGCAATCGTCGTGCCAGGCACCATCATGGCCGCTCTGGTCGTACGCTCACCTGTCATTGGCGAGCCTGGCTCGCGCAATATCTGTTGGAATATAGCGGAAAATTGTGCATTGCTATCGGTCAATCGCAGCCGGCAAGCGTTGAACAAGGAGCATCGACATGATCGCCAGCAGGCGCAATTGGCTTGGCAGGGCTATGGGACTGGCTGCGGCTGCGCTGCTCGCTTCGGGGCTCCCGCAAGCTCCGGCTCGGGCGCAAGGCGGCGACGTTGTTGTGTTCGCTGCTGCAAGCCTGAAGAATGCCCTCGATGCCGTCAACGCACAGTGGCTGAAGGAGACCGGCAAGAAAGCCACCATCTCCTTTGCCGCGAGTTCCGGCGCTGGCCAAGCAGATCGAGCAGGGTGCACCGGCACAGATGTTCATCTCCGCCGATCTCGACTGGATGGATTACGTCGCCAAGAAAAATCTCATCAAGCCGGATACGCGCTCCAACCTGCTGGGTAACCGCATCGTGCTGGTCGCGCCCAAGGACAAGGCGCAGGCGATCGAGATCAAGCCTGGCGTCGACCTCGCCAAGGTGCTCGGCGAGGGGCGTCTGGCGATGGCCAGCGTCGAAGCCGTCCCGGCCGGCAAGTACGGCAAGGCTGCCTTGGAGAAACTGGAGGTCTGGCCCAGCGTGTCGAGCAAGGTTGCGCAAACCGAGAACGTGCGTGCCGCGCTGCTCCTGGTCTCGCGCGGCGAGGCGCCGGCCGGCATCGTCTATCAAACCGATGCCGCCGCCGACCCCAACGTTGCGATCATCGGCACCTTCCCGGAGAACACGCACCCGCCGATCATCTACCCCATCGCCCTGACGGCCGATGCAAACCATCCTGACGCGGCCGCCTTCCTGGCCTATGTAAAGTCGGGCAAGGCAAAACCGCTGTTCGAGGCGCAGGGCTTCACCATGCTGCCCCCCGGGCAGTCCTGACGGCCTTCGTCGCCGGCGATCCCGGTTGCGGCCGATGGGCTGAGGAACCCGTATGGACTGGATGACCCTCAGCCCCGAGGAATGGACGGCGGTTCGCCTGAGCCTCAAGGTGGCATTCGTCGCCACCCTGGTCAGCCTGCCGTTCGGCATCGCCATCGCCATGCTGTTGGCACGCGGGCGGTTCTGGGGGCACGCGCTGCTCAACGGCCTGGTGCTGCTGCCCTTGATCCTGCCGCCTGTCGTCACCGGCTACCTCCTGCTCATCCTGTTCGGGCGCCGGGGACCGATAGGCGGGTTCCTTGCCGACACTTTCGGCATCGTCTTCTCGTTCCGCTGGACCGGCGCTGCGCTCGCGTGCGGCGTCATGGGCTTTCCGCTCCTGGTGCGCGCCATCCGCTTGTCGGCGGAAGCCGTCGACGCGCGTCTCGAGGAGGCCGCGGGAACGCTCGGCGCCAACCGCGCCTGGGTGTTCCTCACGGTGACGCTGCCACTGATGATGCCTGGCATCATCGCCGGCATGATCCTGTGCTTCGCCAAGGCGATGGGTGAGTTCGGCGCCACCATCACCTTCGTATCCAACATTCCCGGCGAGACGCAGACGCTCCCCTCGGCCATCTATACGTTCACGCAAGTGCCGGGCGGGGACGCGGGCGCGCTGCGCCTGACTCTCGTCTCGGTGGCGATCTCGATGCTGGCCCTGCTGGCGTCCGAATTGATGGCACGCAGCGTCAACCGGCGCCTGGATGTCGAGTGATGCTGGCCATCGACATCAGGCATCGCCTCGGAAATTTTCTGCTCGATGCGCGCTTCCAGACCGGCGGCGGCCTGATCGCGCTGTTCGGCAGGTCGGGCTCGGGCAAGACGTCGATCATCAACATCATCGCTGGGCTGATACGCCCCGAGCAGGGACACGTAACGGTCGGCGACGCGGTTCTGGTCGACACCGCCCGGGGCGTCTTCGTGCCGCGCCATCGCCGCCGGATCGGCTACGTCTTCCAGGAGGGCCGCCTCTTTCCGCATCTCACGGTGCGGCAGAACCTCCTCTACGGCCGCTGGTTCGCACCGCAGGCCGAGGCGCGCGACGATTTCGACCGGGTGGTGGACCTGCTCGGCATCGGTTCCATTCTCACGCGGCGGCCGGGCCGGCTCTCCGGCGGCGAGAAGCAGCGCGTCGCCATCGGCCGCGCCTTACTCGCCCATCCGCGCCTGTTGCTGATGGACGAGCCGCTGGCCTCGCTCGATGAAGCGCGCAAGGCCGAGATCCTGCCCTACATTGAACGGCTGCGCGATCAGACCCGCATCCCCATTGTCTACGTCAGCCATTCCATCGCCGAAGTGACCCGGCTCGCGTCCACGCTCGTCCTGCTGTCGGAAGGCAAGGTCGCAGCGGTCGGCCCGATGGCCGACATCATGCATCGCCTCGATCTCTTTCCTCTGACCGGCCGTGCCGAGGCTGGCGCCATCGTCGAGGCTACGGTGGAGCGCCACGACGAGAGCTTCGCCCTGACCGAGCTGCGCTCCCGCGCAGGCCTCTGGAAGCTGCCGCGCCTGGAGGCGCCAGTCGGGACGCGGCTGCGGCTGCGCGTTCGCGCCCGTGACGTGATGCTCGCAAAGTCGGCGCCGACCGACCTCAGCGCACTCAACATTATGCCTGGCGTCGTCGCCGGCATCGGGGCTCACGATGGTCCTATCGTGGAGATCCGCCTCGATTGCAGCGGCGAGATGCTGATTGCACGCCTTACGCGCTATTCGGTCGAGCGGCTCGGCCTGGCCGCGGGCGTTCCGGTTTTTGCCCTGGTCAAGAGCGTCGCACTTGACCGCCGCAGCCTCAGCGGACCCATTCCATCACTCTCCAGCGCGGACGCCGAAGCCAACGACGCATGAGTTCCAGCCCTAGCGGCTGGCTGGCCGGGCAGGCAGGGAGGCCTTCAAGGCCCTGAGGTCGGCAGCGGCTGCGACCGCGGCTGCGCCCTCGATGGCCCGGTAGCGGGCCACCACGTCCCGGCCGAGCTTGGTCAGGCGTGCACCTCCGCCACCGGAGCCCCCCATTTGCTTCTCGACCAGCGGATCGCGAAAGATCTGGTTGATCTCGTCGACCAGCAGCCACGCGCGCCGGTAGGACATGCCCATCCCCTTGCCGGCGGCGGAAATCGAGCCGTGCTTCGAAATGAGTTCCATCAGGGCGATCTTGCCGGGCCCGAGATAGCCATAGGCGCCGAAATCGACGCGGATGGTGAGGGCGGCAGGGCGCATGTCATCGGTGCCCGGCTGCGTCACAGCCGCCGCACGGCGGCTTCGTTTGCTCGGTGCTTGTCGCATTCCTCTAGAGATCCAATTGTCGGACTTTGCCGATGCGTCTGCGGTGTAGCCACGCCATCTTGCCATAAATCGCGCCGTTGGAGAGTCCATGGATTTAATGCCCTGTGCTCACCTGCTCGATGGCCTCGCCGTTCCGTTGCGAGAGCAGAGTCTGCCTTGGTATGGCGCGAGAGAATTGTGGTGGTTGCTGCGCCTCCGTCGTGGAAGTGGCGTGTCGCCTGCCTTATGAGATGGATCGGAATGCGTTCGCCTGCTTTTTTCGGACAAGCGATACAGGAGCTAACGCCGTGCAGGTGCAAGCGCTTGAAATTCCCGAAGTTAAGCTCATCATCCCGAGCATTCACAGAGACGAGCGTGGATTCTTTTCCGAGACATTCAATGCGCGCGCGTTGGTAGCGTCGGGTATCAAGGATGATTTTGTTCAGGATAACCATTCGCTTTCGGTGCAACGCGGCGTCGTACGAGGTTTGCATTTTCAGGTTCCGCCGAATGCCCAGGGTAAACTGATACGCGTTATCAGAGGTTCGATATTCGATGTCGCAGTGGATATTCGATCCGGATCACCGACGTACGGCAAGCACGTCAGCGCCCTGCTTTCTGCGGCCAATTGGAACCAGTTGTGGGTGCCGAAAGGATTCGCGCACGGCTTTTGCACACTCGAGCCGGATACCGAGGTCCTCTATAAGGTAACTGATTACTTTACGCCGGAATGTGATCGCGGCCTGCGATGGGACGACTCGGATATTGGTATTCCATGGCCAATTGCCGGGGCCAACGTCATTCTGTCGACCAAGGACAAGCTGCATCCGGTTTTGAAAAACTTGCCGTCTTATTTTCAATTCTGACTGTAGGGCACTCCTGCGCCCTGGGTGGCGAGTGGAGAAATACTGTGCATTTGTAAAAGTCGCCACTGACCTGAATCGCGCGATATATATATGTGTACGCCTCGTTTGATGAAAGACGGGGAGCGGTATGCGAAAGGTCCTTGTAACGGGTGGGGCCGGTTTCATCGGGTCGGCCGTTTGCCGCCATCTGGTGCGCGAGACCGATGCGCACGTCGTCAACGTCGACAAGCTGACCTATGCCTCCAACCTGAGCTCGCTCGAAACCGTCAGCGAAGGGCCGCGCTATACTTTCATTCAGGCCGACATCTGCGACCGTGGCGGCATGGATCGGGTGTTTGCAGAGCATGCCCCCGACGCTGTGGTGCACCTGGCTGCCGAGAGCCATGTCGACCGCTCGATCACGGGCTCGGACGCCTTCATCCGCACCAATGTTCTTGGAACGCACACTTTGCTGGAAGCGGCGCGGGCCTACTGGATGCGCCTGCCGGCCGAAAAGTCCGCTGCGTTCCGCTTCCTGCACGTCTCGACAGACGAGGTTTACGGTTCGCTTGGCTCTGACGGCAGTTTCACTGAATCGACTGCCTACGAGCCGTCTTCACCCTATTCGGCCTCCAAGGCCGGTGCCGATCATCTGGCCAGCGCCTGGTTCCGTACGTTCGGGCTGCCCGTGATCATTTCCAATTGCTCCAACAACTACGGGCCGTATCACTTTCCAGAGAAGCTCATCCCGCTCATGATCATCAACGCGCTGGAAGAGAAGCCGCTTCCCGTCTACGGCAACGGCTCTAACGTGCGCGACTGGCTGTACGTGGAGGATCACGCCCGCGCCCTCCATCTCATCCTCACCAAGGGCCGGCCCGGCGAGAAGTACAATGTCGGCGGCCGCAACGAGCGCACCAACCTGTCTGTCGTCGAAGCGATCTGCGACATGCTCGATCAACTGGCGCCGGGGCGTGCGCCGCGGCGACGGCTCATTGCGTTCGTGCCGGACCGCCCGGGCCACGACCTGCGTTACGCCGTCGATGCCGGCAAGCTCGAAGGCGAACTCGGCTGGCGTGCCGAAGACAACTTCGAGAGCGGTCTTGCCAAGACGGTGCGGTGGTTCCTCGATAACCGTGACTGGTGGGAGCCGCTGCGCCAGGGCGTGTACTCCGGCGAGCGGCTGGGGCTTGTCGCCGAGACGGCTGCGGCATGAGGCGAGCGCCGGCAAACGCATGAAATCACAGCGATGAGGATTCTGGTGGCAGGGGCGCAAGGGCAACTCGCCCAGGCGCTCGTCGACGCCGCCCGGGCGCGCGCCGATCTCGACGTGGTCGCACTCGGGACGGCCCCGGCTCGACCTGCTGGACGAGGCGGCCATCGCCGAAGCCTTCGCGGCCATACAACCTGATCTGGTCGTCAATGCTGCAGCTTACACAGCCGTCGACAAGGCCGAGAGCGACGCCGATGCCGCGTTTGCCCTTAATCGTGACGGTGCCGCCGCGCTTGCAGCGGCGGCCGACCGCCATGCCTGCCCCATCATTCACGTCTCCACCGATTATGTCTTCGACGGCGCCAAGGCGGAGCCTTACGTCGAAACCGATCCGGTGAATCCGGCAAGCGTTTACGGCCGCTCCAAGCTCGAAGGCGAGACGGCCGTTGAGGCCGTCAATCCGCGGCACCTGATCTTGCGCACCGCCTGGCTCTATGCGCCCTACGGGCAGAATTTCCTGCGCACCATGGTGCGCCTGGCGCGGGAGCGGTCTCAGTTGCGCGTCGTCGGCGACCAGCGCGGCACCCCGACCTATGTCCCGCACTTGGCGGAAGCTATTCTTACGGTTGCGGCCCAACTCGGTGGTGGCGGGGGCTCCGCTGACGCTTGGGGCATCTATCATGCGGCGGCCGATGGGGAGACGACGTGGGCGGGTTTCGCCGCCGAGATCGTACGCGTCGGCGCGCAGTACGGTGTTCCGGCAGTCCCCGTGTCGCCCATTGCAACGGCCGAGTATCCAACGCCGGTCGAGCGGCCCGCCAACTCGCGCCTCGACTGCAGGAGGCTGGCGCGCACCTTCGGTGCAAAGTTGCCGCCCTGGCAGCAGGGCGTAAGCGAATGCGTCGCGCGCCTGGCTCGAGAGAACCTGTTGTGAGATGGCGTCCGGTCGCGATGTCTCGCCCGTTGCAGCTATGAGCCTGACGGCACCGGGCGGGAGGACTTGACGTGAGAGTATTCGCCTTCCGCGTCGCCAAAGACGGCAAGCTCTCGTTGCGATCGGAGTTCGGTTGCGCGACCCGCTGGCTTGCCGATGATGCGCGTGTCGACAAGCCGATAGCCGCCCAGCTTGGCCGCGATCGGAAACAGCCGCTCCAGCGCATGCGCCAAGGTGCCGTCGAGTTGACCTTCTTCCTCTTCGAAGTCGACCATCTCCAGGCCCAAATCCAAGATTGGTTGCAAGGCTTCGCTGCGCGCCCAGAACATCGAACCTGCCGCGAACACGAACGGCGTTGGATCGCCCGGATAGCCGATGCGGGCAGCTAAATTGCGCACCCGGTCCGCGTTCGATCCCCAGTAGTATTCACCGGCGACGACATGCCCTTCCGGCGCAACGATCCCAAGCGCGGCGTTCTCGGTGAAGGCCTGGATGATGGATTGCACCGCGTGCCGGTCTCCCAGGACCTTGCCATAGAGATCCCTGCGCCATTGCTCACCGTCCGTCCGATGCGTCGATCGCTTGGTGTGCACCTTGCACAGAAGGTTCGCCCCGCCATCGACAGCGATCCTGGCCTGCTGCAGGAAGGCCGCCATGTCGCGCCCGCGATTGGGTACGCTTGCGACGATCGCGTCGGGCCAGTCCGCCTTGACCACATCGACGAAACCATCGTGGGGCGTCGTCACATGCAGAGCAAAGGGCACATCCCAGGCGCGCAGGCGGCTGGAAATCTCCGGCCACAGCTCCTCGTAGTAGACGTGAGCGATGACGGCAACGTTCGGCGGTCGTGACGGACGGCTTTGGCCGGCATTGCGTAGCGCCTTGGCGGTCGCATTCAGAAGTGCGTAGCCGGTGCGCCGGTCCGGCTCGAGGTAGGCGCCCTCCGCCCATTCATTCCACGCGTTTATGAAGACCAGCCGCGCGTCGCCCTGGAAGTGTTGCAGCGTGTAGGCGCAGGCCTGCTCGAGCCATTCCTGGTATCCGGCGGGCGAGGCGTGTGCAAACACGGTGCCCCGGCCTGGTCGGCGGGCCGTATTGTCCCAGCCGGGGCATACCGAGCGGAACAAAGGATAGCCTGGCGGGGCGTGGCGGAGGCTGCGTTCGATCAGCGCGCGGTAGTCGAACACCTGCCCGGCAAACGCCGGGTCTACGAGCTCCACCTCATGGCGCATGTCGCGCTGCGGAATATTGTTGGGCGCAAATTCAATGGCTGCGTCGAAGCCGGCGTAGGCCGGGTTCGTCCGCTCGAACGCCTGCGTGGTGGCCAGGAAGATTTCGCCGATGCCGTGGTCGCGGCAGTATGTGCGCCACCGTTCCGCCGTCGCCTTGGCGTCCGGCAGCAGCGCGGGACGATACACCACGATCAACGGACGGCCGTCGATGCGAATGTAGCGGCGGTCGCGCAGATGGGGCGCCAGTCCGGCGATGAAGGCAAGGTCGTCGCCGGGAGAATGGGACTGCGCAACCAGCACCTCGTGATCGAGGCCATCCCAGCGCCGCGTCCAGTTTTCGTTGGCCCAGCACAGGCAGAACGGGAAGTCGTTCTGCGCATCTTCCAGCATGACGCGCAGCGGCGTATCGAGCAGCCGTACGCCGTTGAACCAGTAGTAGTAGTAGCAGAACCCATGAATGCCGTGCTGCCGTGCCAGTTCAACCTGCCGGCGCTGGACCTCCTTGAGCCGCAGGTCGTAGTACCCGAGTTCACCTGGAATGCGCGGCTGGCAATGCCCCACGAATTCGGGAAGGGCCTTGCCCACGTTCACCCAGTCGGTGAAACCCGGCCCCCACCACGCGCTGTTCTGCGGTGTTGGGTGGAACTGGGGAAGATAGAACGCAATACAGCGCACGGGCGCGGAGACGGGGGCTGGCACCGCGAGCGGCATGTACTCGTAATCGCGCCGATGATTTTGCCGGATCATCTCCAGCATGCGGTTGGGTGCGACGTCAGCCAGTGACGGCGAATGGCGCAGCCACAGGACCCTTGCATGGCGGCGCACCCGTCCAGCCGCCGACCGCAAGCGGCGATAGGCGGCCAGCAGTACCGATCGGCAACGGCTTCCGATTGCGTTGCCGGCCTGCAGCAGGCTGCGGACGGCGGATCTGAAGCGTGGGGCCGGGTCAGCCCTTGGGATGGGCGACGGCATCGGGCGAGGTCACGACGGGCTCTTCATGAGCACCGCTGCGTCCTGCATGCTGACGGCGGCCTCGAGCGTTTCGACGACCTCGAGATGCTTTCCCCAATGCGCGCGCACGTCCTCGTGGCTCTGATAGGTATTCTTGTAGTATCCCGCGCCGATGATCGAATCGAGATGCGGGCATTCGGTGCCGTCGTCGAAACCGTTGCGCTTAAAGTTCATGACTGTGCGTTCGCTCAGGAATGCCGATCCGAAGGCCAGCGCCGTGGGACCATGGAACGTCAGGATCGCGATGCCGCCGGGCCGCAGCACGCGCCGGATTTCAGCGAGCCATTTCGCCTGCGCGTCGCGCGTCAGATGGGTCATGACGGAAACCGCGTAGACGAGGTCGAAGTGGTTGGCCGGCAGCTCGGTTGGCGGGTACAGCGGAACCTTCACGAACTTCGCCGCCGGAATGTTGGCACGCGCCCAGGCGAGATTGTCGTGATCGATGTCGATCCCCCAAATCTCGCCGAAGGTATCGGCAGCGGCGAACGTACGCGTCAGCCTGCCCCAGCCGCATCCCCAATCCAGGACCCGAAGGTTGCCGAGTTTTCCGAGGTGCTTTTCGGCCAGATCGGCGATCGGCCGGCAGTGCGTCGCGGCGCGCAAGGGGCTGGCTTCGGGAAGGTCGTAGAGTTGCACGCGATTCATGGCATCGCCGCTCGGCAGGTGCTGCCACAAGCTGAGGTCCTTGGGCACGCACAGCACTTCCTCGTTGTCGGGACCGTCGTCGCCCCTGGGGCGGAATACGAAGCGGTATGCCGTGCCGCGGTGCCGCGTGAGGCCCAGGTTGATCTCGATGCGCCACGTGGCCCATTGCGCATTCGGCCAGAACCAGAAGTATTCGAGCGTGCCCTTGTCGTGCACCGGCCGGTGCACCTGGAACGACACGCCGTCCTCGCCGATGACGTCATAGGCGAACGGGTCGCCGTTGGGCGGCAGGTACACCCCCGTAAGCGTGATGACGTTGCCTCTGAAGGTGATGGCGTCTCCGCCGACGCCGAGCAGCGGCCTCTTCACCATCGCGAGCGCTTCGGTGCGCGACAGGCCGGCGAATTTCGGCGAAACCGTGCGGGAAAAGACCAGGGGCTTGCCGACCAGGTGCTGGGACTCGGTTTCGCGCACCTCGACGTTGATTCTTCCTTCGCGCTCCGCCGGCGGCATCGTGAAATAGAAGCCGTTGCATCCGCGCCCGAGGCCCTGGTCCCTGACATCGTCCCGCGGAAAGCCGGCCCTCACCCGGCCGCGCCGCGTGCCGTCGAGGTAGAGATCCACGTCGAACATGCGCGCCGGGTTGGCGGGATCGACGATCCAGCCGCCGATCACTTCATTGGTCTGGGAATCGACATTCCCCTTGAACTCTACCCCTGACATGTATTCGCCCCTTATTTCGATTGCGTTCACATTCCGGGAAACGCGACACTGCGCCGGCTGTCGCCGCACTTGGCCGTGTAAGGCTAGGGAAGCCTCGGCGCCGTGCGCGCCTTGGCGGACATCTTGCCGAGCAGCCCTTCTATGAAGGCCGTATCGAAGACTTCGGACCAGTTCGCCGCGGACGGCACGGAATGCGCCGCATCGGTGCGCAGGTCGAAGTCCTCCGCCAGCCTGACTGCGCGCTGCAGTCCGCCGACGATGCCGTCGATGGTGAGATCGACGGGTATCAGGCGCGGCGAGCGCGCCTTGAGCGTGGCGGCATCCCGGTTCGAGAAGGTGTTGGTGATCACCACCGCGCCCGCATTGACCATCTCGAAGGGAATGAGGCTGGGGTGCGGGGCATACATCAAGCTCAATCCGATATCGGTATCCTCCAGCAGCTTGGCATAGGCATCGGGGTCGACCTTGGGAAGGATTTCCAGCGAGTGTCCCAGCCCCAGGTCGACATATTGCGGTCCTGAAAGCGCTCCTATGCCGATGAATTCGTAGCGCCGCCCGAACACATTGGCTGCGACGGCCTTGCGCAAGGCAATGAGGCAGATTTCCAGCAGATTGCGCGCGGCATGGGCTTCTGGCCGCGCGTAGACGAGCACCTTGCGGGTCGCGCGCTTTCGCAACGCCCGTCGCGGCGGCAGGCCGACGTCCGTCAGAACGTGCTCGAACGTGAGGAACTGCTCCGAATCGGGATCGCGTTCGAACACGCCGAGCCGCTGGTGGCGAAAAAACTTCTCCAGCAACGCGGAATTGAACATGGCGACATGCGGCAGCTTGTAGGCCATGTCGACGATGAAGCGCACGCTGTCATGGCCGTGAAAGACGGACTCGTACTCCTGGACGAGAAACGCGAACGATTTTCGCGTGGTGTTTTTTGCGTACGCATCGGCCCACAGGGCCTGCCATGTCGAATAGGCGATGAAAATGTCGGCGGGTCCGTACAGGAACGGTTCCTTGTCGAACGCGGAGAAAACGCTGATTGCCTCGCGCTGCTCGGCGAGGACTGAGCGCGGTCTGCGGTAGCAATAGTAGTTGAATGCCTCGCGGGCATCTTCGAACAGGAACAGGCCGATCTTGTAGCCGGACCGCAGGAAGGCCTCCATCAGGTGGATGATCGACGCGTAGCCTCCAAAGAAAATATCGGGATTGATGCGCGGGATGAGAAACCACACCGTCTGCGGCCGGGACGCGACAACCCGGTAGGCGTGCGGCGTTACCTTGCGCTCGAGTTCGGCGAAATTCGTCAAAGCGATCGGCTGTGTGACACCTGGGTAGACGCCCTCTAGACAGCCCTTGAGCTCGAAGGCTGGCAGGCGTCCCTCGCGGCGGCCGGTTCGGAGATAGTGCTCGAACCCGCACGACAGCTTGCCCGTTGCGATCTCGCGGCCGATGTCGGCGTAGAACGTCAGGTAGAAATCTTCATCGAACCAGGCGTTCGGGGATTTGCGCTCGCGTTGCCCAACGCTCAGGTAATGAGCGAAGGGAGGCGTGCTGCCGATTTCGTCGCCATACTTCTTCTGATAGTGGCCGGGATCGAAGTGCGGCCGAATGAGGTCCAGCGCTTCGGAGTCGCGCTGCTTGATGGACGGGTAGTAGGCGAGATTGACGAAGGTGCTGGACGGATACCGCTTCGCATCCGGGCGCGGCGCATGCCCCATCCGGCGCCCGTAGATGTTGAAGAACTGGACCGGCGCCAGGACCGGCATCTGGCGGATGAACTGGCGCGCCGTGGGGTATTCCTCCAGATAGAACTCCTCGTCGAGTTCTTTGTCCCCCATCACAACGGCGGTTGCCACGTTGCTGTCGACCTCGATCTCGAAGTCGCGATTGGGAAAGCGTCCTTCCCTGATGCCGTTGTGAACGAAATGATCGAAACCGGAGAGAATGCGGCCGGACTGCACCGCCGCCATGACGTCGGCATACTGGGCCAGATAGTAGGCCTCATCGAACATGGCATTGGGGCTCACGACCCGCGCAGCCGCGTTTTGTCTGTAGAACTCCAGGAGATCGGGCTCCGTTGCGGTCATGCCGATCGATGCCAGCTGCGACCTGTAGTAGTCCGCATCGAACGACCGCGTGAACTGTCCGCTCCGGTCAAAGGCCCTACGGCCCTTGGCGAGCACGTCCCTTGTCCGTGCCGTGATCTCGTCGCCGAGCGTTCTCATCGTTGTTATTGCCCTGGTTGTTCTGGCCGCGACATCGGGTGAACGCATTGGAGGTGTCACAAGCTGGCTTGGTGTTCTTGCGCATCGCTCGCCGTTGCGACCGATGCGTGCGTTCGCGCGTGCAGCGACTGCCTCTGGGCGATGTCGCAATAGTCCTCGATCGTCCAGACCAGCTGGAAGATCTCCGTGTGCTGAGGCAGCAGGAGGTAGGCGTTGATTGCCTCGTTGCGTGCGTTCTGCATGTCGCCCGCGCGCATGTAGGCCTGGGCCAGCCAGTAGCTGAGGTGCGGAGCATCGGAAACGAGGTTGCGACAGCTCTGCATGACATCGATGGCGTCGCTGTTGCGCCCGAGAGCCAACAGGTTGTAGCCGTGGTCGGCGACGAAGTGCGCGTTGTGCGCAAACAGGTCTACAGCGCGCTGCGAGGCGCAAACCGCCGCTGCCTTGTCGCCGCGCCTGCGGGAAATGACACTGAGGAGATGCCAGTATGCCGGCCGGTTGTCCTGCAGCGCGATCGCCTGCTCGATGACGGCTTCGGCTTCCTCGAAAAGGCCGTTGGCCTCCAGCAGTTCCGCCAGAAGATGGCGGTAGGGAGGACCGGCGTCGGGATGCAGGGCTGCAGCGCGCGCGTGCTCCAGGGCCTTCGCCAGGTTGCCGTGCACCTGATCGGAGTAGGCGTCGAGCGCCTGCTTGCCGAAGGGCGTGCTGCGATCGAACGCATAGATCTCGTAGGCCGTCTTGGCGTGGTGGTCATGCTCGACGTGGAACAGGCGCCGCTCGGCAAGCTGCCAGATCACCACGTCGGGCTTCTCTTCGTCGATCGCCTCCAGGTGCAGCCGCGATGTTCCGCCGACCCAGTCGACGCGGGCAAACGTTTCGTTGGCGAAGATGCCGAGTTCGGTTGCAAACGAGTCGCGCGGTATGAAGGCGTGACCGCGTCCGCGCGACGACTCGAAACGCTTCCAGGCATTGCGTCCCTCGCCGGCATACTCGTGCGCGGACCTGCAATTGCCGCCGCGCACGCTGGCAACCGGAATATCGACGGTCACTTCCGGGTCGACCAGCGCTCCCAGATCGCCAAACGAGCGGTGAGGTCTGTAGGAGACGTCGGCAGCTGTCAGGGGCCGCATCGGCGTGCCGGGCGGGAGGGCATCGAGCAGGCACCGGTAGGCGACGAATGCACCATGCGCCGACCAGTGCGTGTCGTTGACCTTGTAGACGTCGATGCCGCCGCGCGCGGCGACCAGTGATTTCTCGGGGTTGATGATGGTGACGTTGTCGATGCCCGAGAACAGGTCCGTGAACTGCTGGGCCGGCGAGCGGGACGGCAGCACGATGTGCGGCGGAACCTCGTCGCGATAGATGAAATGCGCATCGGGCGCGATGAGAATGTAAAGCCGCAGGCCGCGCAGTTTGAGAAGCCGCCCGCGCGTCTCGAGCAGCTTCTTCCAGCGAATGGCGTCCGGCAGCAGGAACAGCGGTTCCTTTGCAGTGTTGGCGATGTCGGTGAATTCGTTGGCGTAGGATTCATAGAATAGGCGCCCCGAAGCGCCCCGTGCGATCACATGGGCGCTGCCCTGCCGGTGCGCTGCATTCGTAGTCGTCGCCGCCGTGGTCATCGTCATGCCTCGGACGCTGCTTGCGTGCACAGCAAGTCGATCAGTTCGCCAACACTGTCCGCCTTGGCCGCGATGCGATCGCTGATGGGCATGCCCAGGCGCTTCTCCAGCCGGACCATCAGCACCGTATGGGCGAGCGAATCCCAGCCATCGACATCGGCCGCCGTGGTGTCGCGGCTTATGGTCGAGGCTCCGCTGGGAAACGTTTCGGCGACGACCGCCATGACAATGGCGGGAACATCCGTCTTGGCTGTCATCTTGCCTCCGCTATCTGTCCGTCCAGGTGCCGCGCCTTGTTCTGGGCCCGGCTGAGCTTGCCGCTGGTTGTCTTCACGAGGGATCCCGGAGCCACGACGACCACCGATCTGACCGTCAGCTCCATCCGGTCGAAGATCGCGGCCTTGACGGCGCGTTGCAGCGCACGATGGTCGCTGGCGCTGGATTGTTCGGTCTCGAGCAGCACGACGGCTTCTTCACTGCCGGAGCCAGCGTCCTCGACGCTGAAGACGACGGCGCGCCCCGGCTTGACGTGTGCGATGCCGCTGACAATGGCCTCGATGTCGTGTGCGTAGTAGTTGCGGCCGTGAACGATCAGCATTTCCTTCTTGCGGCCACACACATACAGCTCGCCGTCGTGGACGAAGCCGAGGTCGCCCGTGCGATACCAGCCGTCGGCGATGGCTGCCTCACTCGCCGCTTTGTTGCGGAAGTAGCCGGAGAACAGGTGACCGCCGCGAACCTCGATTTCGCCGGCGTAATTCTCGCCGGTGGCGTCCGCCGGCGCGCCTGGGGTGTCGTCCAGCGGTACGATTTGCACGTCGAGATCGCCGACGATCTTCCCGCAGGACAGGAAGCTCTGGCAGTTGCCGTGCGCGCCATCGACCACCCGCACTTTCCGCGCGGTTTCGAGCAACCTCCGGTCGACGGTCACGGTTCGAGGCGGCTCGCCGAGCTGCGTCTGGGTGACGGCGAACACCGTTTCCGCCATGCCATAGGATGCCTGCAACTGCTCGCGGCGCACGCCATGAGCGCGCATGGTCTCGGCAAATCCCTCCAGGGTGTCGGGCCTGCAGATCTCGGAGCAATCCACGAATGCCCGCATGCCGCCGAGCTTGAACACGCGGTCGTCCGGCAGGGTCCGCACAATGTGGTGGAAGGCAAAATTGGGCAGCCACGTGAAGTGCGCCGCGTAGGTTTCGATCGCCTCCAGGAGCGACCAGGGCTTCGCCACCCATTCGAACGCATCGAGCGCCACGATGGTCGCACCCGAGTGCAGCGGCAGCAGGAAGCACGCGATCAGGCCCATGTCGTGATACAGCGGCAGCCACGAAGCGACGGTGTCGCGGGCACTGAAGCCGATCGCACGCGTATAGGCTTCCATGTGCCGGGCGATCTGGCCGTGCGAGAGCATCACGCCTTTCCTCAGGCCCGTCGTGCCGGAGCTGAACTGCAGCACGGCGATGCCGTCAGGATCGGCGGGCAAAGGCTCGCAAGACGCCAAGTCCTCGGCATAGGCGACTTCCGGGGCATCGACATCGATCACCGCGCACGGCAGGCCGGCGAGGGCCGCCGTGACCGGGGCGATGTTGGCGGCGTAGGTGACCAGCACCCTGGGCTCGACCTGCGCGAACATGCTTTCGTATTCGGCCCAGTAGATGCCCGGGTCCTGCTTGGGGGTCGGAAACGGAATGATGGTGGGAATCGCCCCGATCCACATCGCGCCGAGAAAGCAGAAGTAGATTTCCGGGCGGTGCGTCAGCGCAATGAATACGCGGTCGCCTTCCCGCACCTCGTGCTGGCTCAGGATCCGTGCCCACCGGCAGGTTTCCTCAAGCGCGTCGGCGTAGGAATACTGCCTGACGGTTCCAGCACTCAAAATCACCAGAAACGGCTTGAACGCGGAATGCGCGACGTGGGACTTGAAGCGGGCAAGCAGGTCGGGCGGTGCTTCTGAAGGCTTGCCGGCAGTGGAGCGGAACCTGAGTGCCGCCGGTTTGAAGTGTTCCCATAGTGCGTCCGCGAGTTGCATTATGTTGGGCCCGGTTGGAGGCTTTATGATTTAGGAAATACAAACTCGATGAGTCGGGGCGGATATAATAAAATTCGAACGCGCTGTCGTTGAGCGCGATGGGTTTTTCCAACAATGTCTGTGGAAATTCAATCGACTAGATGTCGAAGAATGGGCGTTGTTATCTATTGGATGTCGGACATCGGACGACAGGCGATGCACCCCCGGTGGCGCATATTATATATCGACCATATAAGCGATTGATACTGTGCATTATAATATTATCGAATTGCGGCGAATCGCAGACAAACATATCGGGAGTGCGCACTTTGAATATTGAATTGATGATTCGAAGAAGAAGAAATGAGCATGAAAATGGAATCGCCATCTCCGGTGTTTCGGCACTACGTCGGTGCGGGAAATGCGCCGGCTTTTGGAGATTCCGGCGACCGGGTGGCGGTCCTGCTCTGCACGCACAGAGGCGCTCTTTTTCTCGATGAACAGCTCGGGTCGGTCAAGACGCAAAGCCACGCAAACTGGCGCGTCTACGCCTCGGACGATGCTTCGGACGACCAGACGAGGACAATTCTTGTCGACTTTCAGCGGCGCATGGGCCGTGGCAGGCTGCAGATGCGGAACGGACCGGGGCGCGGGTTCACCGCCAATTTTCTCAGCCTGGCGTGCGACGAGGGTATCGAGGCGGATTACTTTGCCTTCTGCGATCAGGACGACGTCTGGGAGCCAGATAAGCTGGCGCGCGCGCTGGCCTGGCTGGCGCACGTCGATCCTGCAACGCCGGCGCTGTACTGCTGCCGTACGCGCCTGATCGACGAGCAGGGTCACACCATCGGCTATTCGCCGCTGTTCTCAAAAGCGCCCCACTTCCGCAACGCCATCGTGCAGAGCATCGCCGGCGGCAACACCATGGTGTTCAATGCCGCCGCCAGGCGCCTGTTGATCCGGGCCGGTGGCGACGTTGCGGTGCCGGCGCATGACTGGTGGCTCTACATCCTGGTGACGGCCATGGGCGGCATGGTGCGCTACGATTTCCATCCGTCCGTTCGCTACCGCGTGCACGGCGCCAATGCCGTCGGTGCCAACTGCACATTCCGCGCGCGCCTGACGCGGATCAGGCTGCTGCTGCAAGGCAGGTTGCGAACCTGGACCGATTTGCACGCCGCAGCACTCTTGCCGCTCGTGTCCGACATTTCTCCTGAGGGCAGGAAGATACTGATCGAGTTCCTGGATGCGAGGCGGGCGAATGCGTTTCGCCGCATCGTCTACATCTATGTCCTGCGCATCTACCGCCAGACCCTGGCGGGAAATATCGCGCTCTTCTTGGCATTTCTGTTGCGCAAGGCCTGATTGTGGAAAGCAATTCTGAGCGGGGAGAAGGATGATGAAGGGTATTGTTCTGGCTGGCGGCGCCGGCACGCGGCTCTATCCGGCGACGCTGGCGGTCTCCAAGCAGCTGCTGCCGGTCTACAACAAGCCGATGATCTATTATCCGCTGTCGGCGCTGATGCTGGCCGGCATTCGCGACATCCTGATCATCAGCACGCCGCACGATCTGCCGCTGTTCCGGCGGTTGCTCGGCGACGGCAGCCGATGGGGCATCAGCCTCGGCTATGCCGAGCAGGAATATCCGCGCGGCCTGGCCGATGCCTTTCTCGTGGGCGCGGAATTCGTGGACGGTCAGCGCTGCGCCCTGGTCCTGGGCGACAACCTGTTCTTTGGCCATGGCTTGAGCGAGCGATTGAGGGCTGCCGCCGAGCGGCCCTCGGGGGCGACCATCTTTGCGCATGCCGTGCAGGATCCCGAGCGTTATGGCATTGCGGAGTTCGACGCCCATGGGCGCGTGTGCGCCATCGTCGAGAAACCCAAGCACCCCCGCAGCAACATGGCCGTGACGGGTCTCTACTTCTATGACGAGCGCGTGACGGAGTTTGCGCGCAGGGTGAAACCGTCAGCGCGCGGTGAACTGGAAATCACCGCGATCAACAACTTCTATCTCGAATGCGGCGACCTGCACGTGGAAATCCTGGGGCGCGGCTTTGCCTGGCTGGACACGGGCACGCACGAATCCCTTCTCGAGGCCAGCGAGTTCATTCGCGCCCTCGACCGTCGTCAGAGCCTGCAGGTGGGAACGCCGGAGGAGGTCGCCTGGCAGATGGGCTACATCGGCGATGCCCAGCTTGTGCGACTGAGCCAGGACTTCGGCGACAGCGCCTATGGCAATTATCTTCGCCGGCTGATCGTTGACGCCGACCGGTCGCGCGGCGAATCGACTTCCCGAGAACAGGCATTGCGCCTGGTATCCTGAGTCGCGGCACGGGTCCGCGGACACATGCGCTTCGATCTACCCTGCGGACGCGCGGCGCTTGATGTCGGCGACCTGGGCGGGCGTGAGCGGACGCAGTTTCTGTCCCTGCAGCATCAGGAAGAGTTTCGAGGTCGCTTCCAATTCCTCCACCGCGTCGGCGGCAGCGGCAAGCGTGGAGCCCGCCACCACCGGTCCGTGGTTGGCGAGCAGCAACGCGTGATGCCGCCCGGCGTAACCGCGCACCGCCTCGGCTAGGGACAGATCTCCCGGCGGGTAGTAGGGCACCAGCGGCAGCGTGCCGATGCGCAAAACGTAGTATGCCGTCAGTGGCGGCAGCAGGTCGTTGGGATCGAGCCCATCGAGAACCGATATCGCGACCGAGTGCGTCGCGTGGAGGTGGACGATGGCGCCGCTCTTCTCGCGCTCCTGGTACATAGCCAGGTGCAGGAAGCTTTCGCGCGATGGCGCGTCGCCCGAGACGTGCTTGCCGTTCCAGTCGAGTTTCGACAGGCGCGCCGGGTCCAGCCGGCCGAGGTTGGAGCCGGTCGGCGTCAGCAGCCAGCCATCGGCGCAGCGGGCGCTGATGTTGCCGGTGGAGCCATGGGTCAGGCCGCGGTCGAAGATCGACCGGCCAATCTCGCAGATGTCCTCGCGCAGCGTGGCTTCCTGCATCAGATCACTCCAGCTGTGCCAGCGCCTTGGAGAAGAAGTCGACGCTGCCGAAATTGCCAGACTTGAGCGCCAGGGCAATAGGCTCGGCATCGAGGCTTTCGGTCCAGGGGACGCCGGGATCGATCTGCGGGCCGATACGCAGGCTCCGGATGCCGAGCGCGCCGACAACGGCGCCGGAGGTTTCCCCGCCTGCCACCACCAGCCTGCGCACGCCCGCCGCCACCATGCCCTTGGCGATCCGGGCAAGGGCGTCCTCGACCAGCGTGCCGGCACGCTCGACGCCGAGTTCCCGCTGTACCGTCTTCACCTCCTGGGGTGTGCTGGTGGCGTAGATCAGGACTGGTTCCTTCGCCAGTCGCGCCCGCGCCCAGGCAAGCGCGTCCTCGACGACCGGCGTTCCCGCTGCGAGCTTGAGAGGATCGATGCGGAACGCGGGCCGCGATTGCATCCAGTGTGCGACCTGGCCGTTGGTTGCCTCCGAGCAGCTCCCCGAGAGGACGGCGGCATGACCCTTCGCCCGGGGCAGGGCGGCGGCCGTGGCAGCGTGGCTGAGTCGGCCGGCGCGGCGATGATGCTCGGCGATGCCGAGGCCGACGCCCGATCCCGCCGTCACCAGCGGCAGGCCTGCACAACCCTCAGCGATGCAATGCAGATCGGATTCGGCGAGCGCGTCAACGATGGCGATGGCGGTTCCCTGCTGCTGCAACTTTGCCATTTCATCGCGCAGCGCTTCGGCGCCGCGGGCGAGAATGTCATAGCGGATGAGGCCGACCTTGTGCCTCGTTTGGGGTTGCAGGACGCGCACGAGATTGGCGTCTGTCATCGGGGTGAGCGGATGATCCTTCATGCCCGATTCCGACAGCAGCACGTCGCCGACGAACAGGTAGCCGCGGCAGATGGTGCGGCCGTTCTCCGGGAATGCCGGGCAGGCGATGGTGAAGCCGGTGCCGAGCGCGTCCATCAGCGCGTCGATCACGGGCCCGATATTGCCCTTCGGCGTGGAGTCGAAGGTGGAGCAGTATTTGAAGTAGATCTGCCGGGCGCCGGCCTGCTGCAGCCAGGCGAGCGCCGCCAGCGACTGCGCGACCGCCTCGGGGGCCGGAATGGTGCGCGATTTGAGCGCCACGACGACGGCGTCCACATCCTCGGCTAGCGGGGTGGCGGGCACGCCGATGGTCTGGATGGTGCGCATGCCGCCGCGCACCAGCATGTTGGCGAGATCGGTGGCGCCGGTGAAATCATCTGCGATGCAGCCGAGCAGCACGGTCACTCCTTCGGGGCCGAACGATAGGTGATAGGCAAATGTAGCATCGAAGCCTAGCTGCGCGGCAGGTCGATGCCGGGAAAGATCTTGATCACGGCGGAGTCGTCCTCGCGGCCGTGCCCGGCCGCGGCCGCCATCATGAACATCTGGTGCGCGGCGGCCGTGAGCGGCAGGGGGAAGCGCGCGGTTTTTCCGGCCTCGAGCACGATGCCGAGATCCTTGACGAAGATGTCGACTGCCGAATGGGGTGTGTAGTCGCCGGCGAGAATGTGGGGCACGCGGTTCTGGAACATCCACGAGGCGCCGGCACTGTTGGAAATGACGTCGTAGAGTACAGCGGGGTCTGCGCCCGCCTTGATGCCGAGCGCCATGGCTTCGGCCGCCGCCGCGATGTGCACGCCGGCCAAGAGCTGGTTGACCATCTTCACTTTCGAGCCCGTGCCGGGCGCATCGCCGAGGCGGTAGACCTTCTGCGCGATGGCACTCAAGACACTCTCGCACTTTGCAAAGGCCTCCGGCGGTCCCGAGCCCATCACGGTCATCTCGCCGATGGCGGCCTTGGCGGCGCCGCCCGAAACCGGCCCGTCGATCATCAGGATGCCGCGTTCGGCGAGGCGGGCGGCGAGACGCACCGCGTAGTCGGGCGCCACGGTGACGCTCATGACGAGCACGCTGCCTTGCCGCATCGCCGGCGCCGCCCCGTTCTCGCCGAACAGCACGGCGTCGACCTGCTCGGCATTCACCACCAGGACGATCACGACATCGCAGGCGGCGCCGAGGTCGGCCGGAGTCGCGCAGCCGATGGCGCCGCTGTCGACGAAGGATTGCACCACGGCGGGTCGCACGTCGCAGACTCGTACGGGAAAGTTCGCGCGTAGCAGCGATCTCGCGACTCCGCCGCCCATCGATCCCAGACCCACCACGCCGACATTGGGTTTACTCATGAATCCTGCCCCTTCTTGCAAGGCTTGGTCGCGAGACCTGCTCCCCAGGCCAGGACAAATCCGCAGCTGCCATATATCCATCCGCATTCCCGGAAGTCGAGCGCACACGCGCACCCCGTGTCGCCGCAGATGTGCTGCGCGCGGCTATCTTTTTCTACGGGCGTGAACTCATAAACGATGGTCAGATGTCAGCTGGTCGACGCTCAATTCAAGCCTGAGCTTCATGACACTTTTGATCTCGGGGAGTGGCCCGGAACGTCTGCTTTCGGGGGACATGCGGACATAGGCTTCGAGGGCTGAGTTCTTCCGGGTTTGACCCCATCCGGAACAAGGCGACGGCGGGGCAACCGCCATCGCCCGTATGCGCGCTTGTTTCAAGGAACACCGCTCAGTCGGCAGGACCCGCGAACAAGATGAGATTGCCGTCGGGATCAAGGACGATGAAGTTCCTTGCGCCCCAAGGCTCTTTCTTCAGTCCTTGGTGGAAGCTCACGCCTGCGGATTGGAACTCCAAGAAGAGTTGCTTGATCTCCGCTGCTGTGTCGACAGTGATCGAGGCCGACAGAAGGTGCTCGCGCTGGCGAATATCCCCGACAAAGACTGGCTCGCAAACAAGCCGCATGCAAAGCTGCGCACGGTCGCGTTTGACCATGCCGTAGAACGGCGGGTCACCGTAAACAAAGTCGATTGCAAACCCGAGTTTGGAAGTGAAGAAGTCGCACGACGCCTTGACGTCAGCGACGTAGAGTTGAGCTGCCGTCCCGCTGAGGATCGGAACTGTCGTTGCCTGCTTGACCTGAGTGCTCATGGCTTCGGCTCCTGCCTTGAGCGCCTGCCATCCCTCGAACCCCAATTGGCGAGCGACAAGCTCCTGCGCGTCGCTGAGCTTAAACGACGCCTCCAGCACCTGATGGTCATCGAGGTGCCGATACCGAGGCAGCGCAGCTCTGATCTCGGCGGCAACCGGATGATACCGCTCACGATGCCAGCGCAGATATTGCTTGGCCTGCTTCTTCAGGTTCTCAAGGTTCGGCATGGGCGCGACTACGGTCTACACATCGTAGGTGGGCATTGCCCCTTCGGTCTCAGCCGATGCGCCCTACTGCAACTATTCAACAGTGCCCGTGCCGACGGTGGATTGTCAACGGCGGCGATGTCTCTTGCTGGCACTTCTGCGACATCGCGATTGGCCGCGCTGACGTCCGATCATGGGGCATGAGCGGACCAAAGATCTGACGCGATCTAAGTTCGCTAGCCCGCTGATCAAAGCGGCTAATTTATGAGTTCACGGCCTACGGGGTCGGCCAATAGCTGAGCAGCGGACCGTCAGGCCCCAGCACGGGGTCCGACTTCGGGAAGGGCAGCGTCAGCATCGCAGCGATCGCCGGCTCGGAAAGTGCGGTCCGGCAGAGGTCCCACTGCTGGCCGGGCGGGTAGGCGCCGACCACCAGAAAATTTGCACTCGCCTCGAGGCAGCGATGTCCCGTGCCGGCCGGCAGCAGGGCGCAATCGCCGGGCGTCACGACGATCTCGCGCCCGTTCGGGCCGCCGAGCAGAAGCCGAGCCGTGCCCGCGGCGAAGCCCAGCACCTCGTGCGCCGTCGAGTGGTAGTGATGGAAGGGGTAGACGCCGTTGCGCCATTCGGGCGACCAGCCGTTGCTGTCAAAAGCGTGCTCGAATGCCGCGGCGGGATCGGAGTGGGAGGAAGAGACGGCGTTTCGGTAGAAGATCAGGGGCAGCAGCGGATTGTTCGGCACCCAGGCGTCGGCCGTAAACCAGAGCGCGACGGCGTTCGATGCCGTGTCCTCGACCTTGCGGGCTATCGCCATGCGGCTTCCTCGCTGACGTGATCAGGCTGGCCAGGCTTGCCCGCCGCCGTCGATGCGGATCACCTGACCCGAGACGAACGCACCCATGGGGCCGGCGAAGAATTCCACGACGCGCGCGACTTCATCGACGGTGGCGATGCGATCGAGCGTGCCTTCCTCGGCCAGGCGGGCGCTATCGACAACGCGGGTGGCCAGAAATCGTTCGGTGCGGGTGTCGCCAGGGGCAATCGTGTTCACCGTGACGCCGTAGGGCCGCATCTGGTCGGCGAGGCAACGCGTAAAATGCATGGCGCCGGCTTTCGCGGTGGCATAGATCGAGCCGTTGGTGCGCCCCTTGAAGGCGGCCACCGAGCCGATGGTGACGATGCGGCCGCGCCGGCGCTGCATCATGCCGATGGCAACCTGCTGGCAAACGAAGATCGTGCTCAGCAGGTTGCGGTCGATCACCGCGCGCACATCCTCCGGCTTTATGTGCACGACGTCGTTGGGGTCGGGCTTGCCGCCTGCCGCCGCTATGTCGCCGCCGGCATTGTGGACGAGGATGTCGATAGGCCCGAGTTCAGCCGTGGCTGTGCTTATGGTGCGCGCGATGTCGTCCATACGCGTGAGGTCGCCGAGCACTTTCATGGTGCGGACGCCGTGCGTCGCCGCGATGGCATGTGCCACATCGCTCAAAGTGGCCGTGCCGCCGTATTCCGACGGCCCATGTTCGCGCATGCCGTGCACGGCGATATTGCATCCCAGGGCAGCCAAACGCTCGGCAAAGGCACGTCCCAGTCCGCGCCCCGCGCCCGTGACGAGTGCGACCTGGCCTTCGAGCAAGCGCTTGGACATGTGTGCTGCATCTCCTTTGGAGCTAATGGAGTCCGTGCATCAATCATGCGTCAACGTGAGACTGACGGCCAGGCTCTGCGCCAGACACATCGGCGCCACCATGGTGCGCAGTGCCGCCTCGGGCATGTCGGGGATCTCGAACACGACCGTGGCGCCCTGCACCAGCGGACTGAGCAGGCTGTCCGTGATGACCACGGCGGGAACCTTGCGCGCGACCAGCTCGGGGAACAGCCGCACCGTATCCGGATTGTAGGTCTTGAAGCTGATGGCAATGAGCGCGTCATGGGGCGTGGCACAGGCGGCCTGCTCGCCGAGCGCGCTGCCGAGCCCATCCAGGAGCACGACACGGCGGCCGAGCTTGCGCAAAACGTATGTCAGATGCGCAGCGACGGGAAACGAGCCGCCCAGCCCCAGCACGTAGATGGTGTGTGCCGCGCCCAGCACCGTGACTGCGCGCGTCAGGTCCTTGTCCTGGGTGCTGTCCTGCAGGACCTCGAGCGAAACCATGCCTTCGGAGGCAAAGCGGCCCAGCACCGCACGGGGCTTGCGCGTATCGCGGAACCGGCCGTCGCGCCTAAGCCCGGCTATGCGTTCCCTGTAGCTCGGGGCTACGCTGGCCACGAGCCGGGACCGGAAGATCTGCTGCATTTCGGTGAACCCGGCATAGCCGAGTGCGCGCGCGAAGCGCACGATGGCTGAGGGCTGGACCTTCGCCCGCTGTGCCACTTCCGCGACCGTGCCCAGGGCCATGTCCGTGGGGTGGTCCAGCGCGAACTCGGCAATCACTCTGAGCCGGTCCGAGAAGCGCGCGTGCCGGCGGGCGATCTCGGAACGCAGGGTCTCATAGGCATCGTGCTGGGGAGTCTCGGTGCGGATGCTCATCTGTGCAAAGTGTTCCGTGGATCATTTATTTCACTTCACAACGTCGGTAGAATGTTTATTCTATGGACCAACAGAGGGCCGACGTCAAACGGGCGAACGGCTGCTTTTAGGAGGAGGAAGCGATGAAGAAACCAGGCAAAACCGTATCCAGGCTTTCCCGGCGCACGCTACTGAAGGGCGGCGTCATCGCCGCGGCAGCCGGCGGCACGGCCACTTTCTTCGGCCCCTGGCAGCACAACCGCGTCTGGGCCCAGGGCGCCAAGCCGATCAAGCTCGGCCTCACCTGCGATGCCAGCGGCCAATACGGCAACAGCGGCCAGGATGATTTGCGGGGCATGCGTCTCGCCATCGACGAGTTCAACGCGAAGGGCGGCGTGATCGGCCGCAAGATCGAGTGGATCACCGCCGATACCGAAACCAATCCGGCCACCGGCACGCGCGTCGCTGAGCGCTTCATCGCCCAGGAGCAATGCGGCTTCCTGCTCGGCGCCCTGCATTCAGGCGTCGCCAACGCCATCACCCAGGTCGCCAACAAGCACGGCACCATCTATTTCAACACCAACTCGTCCGCCCCCAGCGAAGCCGGCGAGAACTGCTCGCGCGTGAAGTTTGTATGGGACGGCAACGGCACCAACTTCTCCAAGGCCGCCGTGCGGAATGCGGTCGAGAAGATCGGCAAGCGCTGGCTGCTGCTGACCAACGACTATGTGTGGGGCCACACCACGTCGGCAGCGACCAAGGAACAAGTCGAGAAGGCCGGCGGACAGATCATCGACAACCTGCTCGTCCCGCAGAACACGCGCGACTTCACGTCGTATCTCCTGAAGGTGCAGCAGATCAAACCGGACGTGATCGCCACTGCCGTCGGCGGCGACGATCTCAAGGCGCTGCGCCAGCAGGTCAGCGACCTCAAGCTCGAGGACAAAGCCGCCTGGATCAACAACCAGCAGGACTGGCCCGATATCTGGGGCGTGCCCGAGACGCTGTTCGGCGTGTTCGGCACCACCTGGTATCACCTGCTGCCGCTGCCGGGCGTCGCCGAATTCGTCAAGCGCTGGCAGACCGCCTATCCGCAATCGCCGATCCCGGTGCCGGGCAACGTCTCCTACAACGGCTACATGGCGACGCGCGAGCTGCTGCGCGCCATCGAGCGGGCGGGCTCCACCAACAACCTCAAGGTGATCAAGGCGCTCGAAGGCCACAAGATGCCGGCCGCCGATCGCATGCAGCACTTCGACGCCTACATCGATCCGGCGACGCACCAGGTGCAGCAGACCATCTATCTCGCCCGCCGCAATGCCAAGCCGAAGGACAACACCGACCTGTTCGAACTCCTCAGCTGGACCAAGCCCGAAAATGCCATCGACGATGCCGCGTCCGGCAAATGCAAGCTGAAAGCCGACGCCGACGTGCCGAGCTACGAGACTTAGCAGGCGTCTCCCTCTCCCCGTCCTTACGTCCATGCGGAGCATGGCTTCGCCATGACGAGAGGGCCGGGGTGAGGGGCGGACAAAACGCCGGAGCAAGTTGCCGCCCCTCACCCTAACCCTCTCCCCACGGAAGAGTGGGGAGAGGGGACCGCGAGCCGCCATCGGATAACGACCCGCTCATGTTCCTGCTCAACCTGCTGCCGCATCTCGTGAACGGCATCACGCTCGGCCTGCTGTTTGCGCTGATCGCGCTCGGCTTCATGCTGATCCTGGGGCTGATGGAGCAGATCAACCTGGCGCACGGCTCGCTGTTCGCGCTCGGGGCCTATTTCGCCTACGCGATCTGCGCGCCGCGGCTGCCTTTGCCGCCTGACATCCTGGCGATGTGGGCCGGGGTGCCGCTCGGCTGGCGCTTCGCTGCAGCCGTCGTGTTGGCGCCGGTTCTGGTGGCGCCCTTCGGTTTGGTGCTCGAGCGCTTGATGCGCCGAACCTACGGCCGCGATCCTCTCTACGGTCTGCTGCTCACCTTCGGCGTCGCCATGGTGCTGGAGGAATTGATCCGCATGGTGTGGGGCACGCGCGACTACCTCCTGCCCGTGCCCCGTGAGATGTCGGGCGGCTTCATCATGCTCGATCTGATCTGGTCGACCTACCGCTTCTGGGCTGCGGCGCTGGCGATTGCGGCCATGGCCGGCGTCTGGGTCATCGTCGAGCGCACCCGCTTCGGCGCCATGGTGAAAGCCGGTGCCCACGACAGCGAGATCGTGCAGGCGCTCGGCATCGATCTCACGCGGTTGCGCGTGTGGGTGTTCGTGCTCGGCACCATGCTGGCGGCCTTCGCCGGCGTGATCATGGCGCCGCTGTGGGGAATTCGGCCCCACATGGGTGTCGACGCGGTGGTGCCGGCGTTTCTCATCATCGTGCTCGGCGGGGTCGGCAGCTTCTGGGGCGCGGCCATCGGCGGAATCCTGGTCGGCATGGTGGTCGGCCTGTCGGGCGCCTACGCGTCCGAGTGGTCGATGCTCTCGATGTATCTGTTGCTGATCGCCGTCGTCACGTTCCGCGCCCGCGGGCTGTTCGGCAAGAAGAGCATCCTGGAGGCTTGAGAATGGCCGCAGGCCGCATCGTGCCTACATTCACTGTGCCCATGCTGGCGAGCTGGCTGCTGTTTGCAACGGTGCCGCTGTGGATCGAGCGTGTCGGGCTCTACCAGTACCTGGGCGTCGAGATCCTCATCTTCGCCATCTATGCGCTGGCGTTCAATCTCGTGCTCGGCCATGCGGGATTGCCCTCGTTCGGGCATGGCGCGTTCTTCGGCATCGGCGCCTACGCCTTCGGGCTCGCGCAGTTGAACATTGTGCCGAATCTCTGGGTCTGCCTCGCGATTGCGACGCTGGCGGCGGCTCTCGGCGGGACGCTCGTTGCGCTCTTCATCTCGCACCGGCGGGGCATCTACTACGCGCTGATGACCATCGCGTTCGGACAGGTGTTCTGGTTCATCGCCGTCAAGGCGCACCGCATCACCGGCGGTGAGGACGGCCTGCTCAAGATCGAGCGGCTGCCTGCCACCCTCGGCGTCGCCGGGTTCGACCTGAAGAGCAATGTCGCGCTCTACTATTTCGTGCTCGCGATCTTCATCGCCGTCTCGCTGCTGTTGTGGCGCGTCGTGCATTCCCCGTTCGGACGCGTGGTCAAGGCGATCAAGCAGAACGAAACACGGGCCCGCTTCGTCGGCTACGACGTGTGGCGCTACAAGGCCGCCGTTCTCGTGGTGTCGGCCGCGCTCTCGGGGCTCGCCGGCGCCCTGTTCGCCATGGCGCAGACATCGGCCTTCCCCGACGTCATGAGCCTGCACTATTCGGGCTACGTGGTGATGATGACGCTGGTCGGCGGCGGCCTCGTCTCGTTCTGGGGGCCGGTGATCGGCGCCATCGCCTTCTTCCTCGCCCGCGACGTGATCGGCGCCCTGACAACGGGCTGGATGCTGTGGTTCGGCCTGTTCTTTGTCATCCTCGTGCTGTTCAAGCCCGAAGGTATCGCCGGCATGTTCTCGGGGGCTGCCAATCGCGAGCGCAAGGCGGCTCCGGCGCCCGCTCCCCAGCCGCAACCCCAGGCGAGGTGAGCGATGGCATTGTTCGAAGCCCGCGAGCTGCACCTGCGCTTCGGCGACCGTGTGGTGCTGGAGAACGTCTCGCTGGCGTTCGAGGCCGGCCGGCTGTCGGGCATCATGGGGCCCAACGGCGCCGGCAAGACCACCTGCTTCAACGTCCTGACGGGTCGCTACAAACCTGATCGCGGCCGGGTGCTGCTGGAGGGCCGCGAAATCACCGGCCGGTCGCCGCAGGAGATCGCCCGCCTCGGCGTGGCGCGCTCGTTCCAGCTCATGACCCTGTTCGACGAGTTCTCGGTGTTCGAGAACATCGCCATCGCACTTCCCGCCACGCGTGCACGCGGCTACGACCCCATCGGACAGGCCTACGCCGATCCGAACTTGGTGAAGGAGGTGCACGAGATCCTGGATAATGTCGGGCTGGCCGATCGCGCCGACGATCCGGCGAAGTCGCTCCCTTATGGCGCGCGCCGCGCGCTGGAGATCGGCGTCGCTCTTGCTTGCCGTCCCAAGCTTCTGTTCCTCGACGAGCCGACCGCCGGCCTCGGCAGCGACGGCCGCGCGCGGCTCGCCGATCTCGTGCGCAAACTCAAGGGCATCCTCACCATCGTCATCATCGAGCATGACATGGAGTTCCTGTTCTCCCTCGCCGACGAGATTTCCGTCATCCACTGGGGCCAGGTGATCGCGCGCGGCACCCCGGCCGAGCTCAAGGCCAACCCGTGGGTCGAGGCTTCCAACCTGGGGCGGCTCAACTGATGCTCGACGTTGCTGCCATCGACACCTTTTACGGCGAGACGCAGGCGCTGTTCGGCGTCTCGCTTTCGGTCCGCACGGGTGAAGTTCTGGCGCTGCTCGGCGCCAACGGCGCCGGCAAGACCACCGTGCTGCGCTCGATCCTCGGCCTGACGCGCGCGCGCCGGGGCGACATCCGCTTCCAGGGAAAGTCCATCACTTCCCGCGCCACGCACGAGATCGCCCGCGCCGGCATCGGCTGGGTGCCCGACGACCGCCGGCTGTGTCCGACGCTGACGGTCGCAAAGAACCTCAGCCTCGGTGAGAAGCGCACCGCCTTCCGTCCCTGGTCGATGTCGGAGGTGACCGACATCTTCACGCCGCTGAAATACCTTATGACGCGCGAGGCCGAGACGCTGTCGGGCGGCGAGATGCAGATGGTGGCGATTGCCCGCGCACTCCTGGGCGCGCCGGGCCTCATGCTGCTCGACGAGCCGAGCCAGGGCCTCGCCCCCAAGATCGTGGACGACGTGCTGGGCGTGATCCGCCGCCTCAAGCAGGCCGGGATAGCCGCCATCGTCGTGGAGCAGAACGCCGACGTCGCCCTCGGCGTCGCCGACCGCGTCGTTGTGCTCTCGCACGGCCAGGTTGCCTGGACGGGAGAGGCAGCATCGCTCACCGCCGACCCCGGCCTCAAACGCCGCCTGCTCGGAGGCCTGGCATGACATCGGCTCCTCTGCTCACGCTCGAACGCGTCTCGAAGATCTACCGCCGCGGCCTGCTGGACCGCACGCCGGTGTTCCAGCTCGACGTTGACCACGCGTTCGCGAAACCCGAGATCGTCGGCGTCATGGGGCCGAACGGCGCCGGCAAGACCACGCTGTTTGAAATGATCGCGGGCTCCAACGTGCCGTCGGCCGGCCGGATCGTGGTGGGCGGACAGGACATGCAACGCGTACGCTACCGCCAGCGCGACCGCCTCGCCATCCACTATCACCAGTCCTACCAGGTGCGCCGCTTCAGCAAGACAGTGCCGTCATTCCTGCTGGAGCCTGCGGGCAGTTCATACCCGATGGTGCATCTGTTCGACGAGCCGCAGTTCAACACCCAGGACGGCTACATCGGCTTCATGCTGGATTTCTTCCGCAAGCTGCGCGGCGAAGGGCGGCTGGTGTTCGTTTGCCTGCATCCCACGGCGGCCTATCAGCTGGAGATCCTGCGCGAGATCTGCGAGCGGTTCCTGTTCGTCAGTAGTGGCCGGGTTGCCGAGCATGGCACCTACGCGGCCCTCGTGGCCAGCCCGGACGTCCGCAGCTACCTGGGCGTGCTGGCTCCGGGCTGAACTTCTCCAGGCTGCGCCAAGGCCGTCATTCCCGCGTCGTGCCGAAGGCGCGCACAAAGCAAACGCAGCGAACAGCGGGAATCCAGAAACTTGCGCAACCATTGTGGCTGGATTCCCGCTCGGCGCTTCGCTTGGCGGGAATGACGGTACGCGCCGGTCCAGCCTTTCGTCATTCCCGCGGAGCGCAGCGAACAGCGGGAATCCAGAAACTTGCGCAACCGTTGTGGCTGGATTCCCGCTCGGCGCTTCGCTTGGCGGGAATGACGTTTCCTGAGTTGGACAGACCCTGCCGCACGAGCCGTGGCTGGACGTTTGGTCGAGCAAGCGTATAGGCTGACGGCAGAATGCAGGGTACTGGGGGATCGCAGTGGCGCCAACGCTTGAAGAGCACCTGTTCGCGCCCGGCGTGAAGCGGGTGCTCGCGCTCGATGGCGGTGGCGTCAAGGGCATTGTCAGCATTGCATTCCTCGAGAAGATGGAGACCCTGCTCAAGGAGCGCACCGGCCGCGGCAACGACTTCCGGCTCTGCGACTACTTCGACCTTGTCGGCGGCACGTCGACTGGGTCGCTGCTGGCGACGCTGATTGCGCTCGGCTATCCGGTCGCCGACATCAAGAAGATGTACCTGGAGTGGGCGCCGGCAATCTTTCGCGCGCCCTGGTTCGGCTTCTCGCTGCTTGGCCCCCGCTTCTCCTCGCGCGGACTGAAGAAGCGCGCGCGTGCCGTTCTCAAGGATCGCACCTTGGAGACGGCCGACCTCAAGACCGGCTTTGCCATCATCGCCAAGCGCGTGGACACGGGCAGTCCCTGGGTCCTGTCCAACAATCCCAAGTCCGCCTACTGGAACGATCCGGACGATCGCTCCTTTCTCGGCAATCGCAACTACCGGCTTGCCGACCTGGTGTGTGCCAGTGCAGCAGCGCCATCGTATTTTGCGCCAAAGCGTCTGCGGATGGTCCACAAGGACCGGCGCGACATCAAGGACAAGCATGGCGTGTTCATCGACGGCGGCGTGTCGCCCTACAACAATCCGGCCCTCATGCTGCTGATGCTGGCGAGCATCAAGGCCTATGGCTTCCAGTGGTCCCTCGGCGCCGGCAACCTTCTGCTTGTGTCTGTCGGGACCGGCAGCTGCCGGATGCGGCTCAACCCGGGGTTCTGGACGCGACGGATTTCCAAGCTGTTTGCCGCGCGCGCCCTGCAGGGCATGATCAACGACGCCGATGTGCTCACCCTTACGCTGTTGCAATGGCTGTCTGCCCCCAGGCGCCGGTGGGAGATCAATTCCGAACTCAAGGATATGACAGGCGAGTTGCTGAGTTTTCCCGACCAGGATGGCGCCAGCAAACCGCTCATTTCATTCGTCCGCTATGATGCGCGCATGGAGAAGGACTGGCTGACGAGCCATTGTGCCGAACTGGGCAGCGAGCTGACCCCCGAATACATCGAGGGCCTGCAACAGCTCGACCGGCCGGACCTCATGGGCAGCATGTATAAAGTGGGGGAGATCTGCGCCAGGGCGCAGGTCACGCCCGACGATTTTCCCAACGCGTTCGATCCAGCATGACCATCAAGCGGCCTGCGAAAACAACAAAAGCGCTGCGCGTCGGCGTCACCGGCCATCGTCCGAACCGGATGCCCGAGAGCCAATGGGACCGCATCAAGCGCGATCTGGCGACGGTCATGGCCGAGGTCGAGGCAATTCATCCGGAACGCCGGCTCGTGCTGCTCTCCGGCATCGCCGAAGGTGCCGACAGGCTTGCTGCATTTGCTGCGCTGGGGCGCGGCTGGTCACTGCGTTCCATTCTGGCGTTTCATCGCACGCGCTTTGAAGCAGACTTTCCAGAGCCGTTTGCCGTTGGCGAGTTCCGTGCGCTGCTTGCTGCCTCCGAAGCGGTGGAGGAGCCCAAGAAAGGCGCGCACGTCCGCAGACCCGAGGACGGATACGATGCCGTGGCGCGCAGGCTGGTCGCGTCGAGCGATGTGCTGATTGCGGTCTGGGACGGCGAAGGCTCGCGCGGCAAGGGCGGGACCGTGGACGTCATCGAACAGGCCCACGCCAGGGGCATCCCGGTGATCTGGGTGCATGCCAGGAAAGCGCAGCTTCCACGCCGGTTGCGCGCGCCAGACGGCATCGGGGCCATGAAGCGCTCGAATGCGCGCAATTCGAGGACGCCCGCGGCCTGAGGTCGATTGGTCGAGCAATGGAGACGCGGTCATGCCGGGCAGTACTGCGGAGGCCGCCATTGGCCGGGACGATCAGGCATCGGACTGGCAGCTTCGGCCCGAGCTTCATGCCGGCCCTCTCCCGGCCGAGGCGGGTGCGCTCAAGCGCGTGCTCGAACGCGCCGAACTCAAGGACATCGTGGCGAGGTATCGGACGGCGGACGCGGCTGCCGTGGTCGCTCAGCGCCGATACAAGCGCATTGGCCGCCTCGGTCTGTATGCCACGACCGTTGCAACGCTGGTCGGCGCCTTCTTCCTTCTGCCTATCGAGCCGTGGCTGAGGGGCGCGCCGGCGGCCATGGCTTCGACGGTGCAGGTGCTGGCGCTGGTGGTCGCCTTCCTGGCGTCTCGTCTGCTCGCCGTCGGATCGCCGTTCGATGCCTGGATGAAGAAGCGCGCCGAGGCGGAGATTGCACGCATCGCGCTGTTTGAGGAAGTCGGCCGGGCCAACGAGACGGCGCGTGAGGGCGAGCTCGACCTGCTGCCCCTCAAGCTCGAGTATTTCCGCCGCTACCAGCTCGAGGTCCAGCGACGGTATTATCACGGGCGCGGCGCCCAGCATCGCGCGGCCGCCTGGCGCAACAACCGGTGGCTGAGCGTCAGCCTGCTGGTCACTGTCGTGTCGATCGGCATCGGCGCCATTGCAGCGCTCCACATCGCCGCGGCGTGGGGCGCGGCCGTGCCCGGGTGGATGCTGCAATGGTTTTCCGGCTTGGCGGGACCGCAGGCCAACCGGCTGGCACTCGGCCTGGGCACCATAGCTTCGGGGCTGTACGGGCTTGGCGTGGCGCGCAGCCTGATGGACCTCGACGAGCGCAACGCGTCGCGCTTCCTGACGACCGCCGACAACCTCGATTTCCTGACCGACACCGGCCTGCTGCAGGCGCGCCAGGCAGCGCAGGCCGGCAATGCGGACGAGGTGCTGGCGTTCATCCACCGCGTGCACGGGCAGATCTCCTCCGAACACAGGGAATGGATTCTGCTCAGCGCGCGCGAGCGTGTTCCCGACAGGCTCGTTCACTCGGCTATCAGGTGAGCAGCAGTCGGCGCCGGGACGAGCTACGGCGTCGCGGAAGTCCAGGCGCGCTTGAACAGCGCGTGGCCTGCGAGAGTGCTGCCCTCGATCTCCAGCATGCGCGTGAGCACAACCATTTTCTCGGCGGCAAAGATCTTGAAGAACGCCGGGTCGTGTTCGCGGATGCTGGTGGTATTGTCGATGATGTCGGCGAACTTGATGAGCTTGGCCTGGATGGGCGCGCGCGCCAGCCGCCAAGACGACATGAGAGTGCGGCTCTCGCGATTGCCTTTCTCGCCATCGGTGAGCCAGTAGACCAGCTCGGCGACGTCCGCGCCGAACTCGCGAATGATGTCCTGCATCGTGGCATCGGTGTCCTCCACCGTATCGTGGAGGTAGGCAGCGGCGATGACGGTGGGATCGTCGATGCCGGCGGACTGCAGCGTCCGCACGACTGATGCGAGATGATTGAAATAGGGCTGGTCGACGTACTTGCGGCGCTGCTTGCCGTGCTTGTCGGCTGCGAACGCGCTGGCCTTGGCGACGATGTCCATGGGCTTCCTGGTGGCGAGTGAGAATCTGTTGCGCCAGCCCCTCGATGCTGCATCCCGATTCACGGCGGAGTGAAGGCAACGCCTGGACCGTCGCTCGGTTCGCCGCCGGCGGCAATGATCCGTCAGCGCTCAGGAATCAAAAAAGCCCCGCTTAGGCGGGGCTTGCTGTCGGGCTCAACGTTGTCGGAGCTAAGCACTGCCCCGGTGCGGTACCGGCAACGGCGGGGTCTCCGGCGTCGGCATCTCTTCGCGCACGACGCCTTTCTCTTCCAGCGTCACCTTGGCGTGCTTCTTATCCTGGGAGAGCATTTTCACCGGGCGAACTCCGTCGTGTTGATTGGCTCGGCAACTAATGCGCTGGCCAAACTCCGGGTTCCCGACGCCTTTTCCGCGTCCGGGAGCGGAAGCGGCGCCATGTCCGCGCGCGCCAGCCGCAACAGCAGCATCAGCATCTCCGCCGGCAACTCCTGGCTCACGTCGAGGTTTTGGCGCAACGCCGTTCCCAGCGCCCTCACGCCCTTCTTGTTCTCGTGCATATTCGTAAATCCGCTGCCTACGCACACTAAACACGTTCCGGCCACGCCGGTTCCGCAATTTCATAAAATTGCCTCGACCATTCAAAGTGATAACGATTCGTTAACGGCCCACGCCGCGATGCCGCCGGCTGCCTACCGCGCGACGCGAAAGCCGAGGTTGCTCGACGCGCTCTGCGGCGTGTTGGAGCTGCGGGCGGCGACGCGATAGCGGTTGCAGTAGGAGTCGTGGCAGAGGAATGAGCCGCCCCGCATCGACCGGCGGCCTGTTGCACGGCTGAACTTCGGGTTCTCGCTTACCGTCTCCCGATGGTAGCTGGGGCTGAACCAGTCTTCGCACCATTCCCAGACATTGCCGCAGGCATTGAAAAGTCCAAATTCGTTGGGTTCGCCGGCTGAGACCGGTACAGGCGCCGGCTGCCAGCCGTCCGCGGGCGCGTTCGGAAACGATCCGCGCCACACGTTGCACCGGGGTGTCCCGTTCTGCAGGAGATCGTCGCCCCATGCGAAGCGCCGGCCCTCCAGCCCGCCGCGCGCGGCGCACTCCCATTCGGCTTCGGTCGGCAGGCGCACGCCAGCCCAGGCACAATAGGCAGTCGCGTCGTTCCACGACACGTGCACCACGGGATGGTCCAATCGCTCGTAGATATGCGAGCCGGGGCCCTCCGGCCGCTGCCACGATGCGTCGGCCACCGGCAGCCACCAGGGCAGGCCCTCCGCCACCTGCCGCGCCTGCTGTCTCCGGCCCGCCGGCACCTGGAGATAGAAGACGAAGGACTCGCCGCAGCGCTCGGCCTCGGTCACGTAGCGTGTGGCACGTACGAAATCGCTGAACTCGCGGTTGGTGACGGCGGCCGGTGCTATGGCGAAACCGGCGAGGGAGACGCGGCGCACCGGCCCTTCACCGTCCGCCGCGACGGCGTCGGCCGACGCGTTGCCCATGCCGAACGTGCAGGCCCCGATCGAAACGAGACGCGTCGCCGCGTCGCTCGCACGCGCGAGCGCCGTCGCGTGCTGAGCGTCCTCGCGCGGTCTGCTGTCGGGCTGGGATGGAACGCAACACGCGGCCACGGCACGCCTCAGGTCTGCGGTTTCTCCCAGAACGCGCGGGTCACGCCCTGGCTCGCCATCAGCGCGATGATCTTCTCGCGATCGATCACGCCGCAGCGCTTCGCCCAGGCCTCGTACTGCCGCGCCATGTCCGCGACCCGCTCGGGATGCGGTCGCCGCGAGGTCGTGCAGCTCGGTGCGATCCGCCTCCATGTCGTACAGCTCCCAGGCGGACGGGATAGTTGCGCACGAGCTTCCACTTGCCGATGCGCACCGCCGCATTGCCTTCGTGCTCCCAGAACATCGGCCGGCCGCTCGAGACCGTCGCGCTCGAACACCGGCGCCAGCGATTTGCCCTCGAGCGGCTCGATCGGCTGGCCGTCCCAGTCTTGCGGATAGGGCGTGCCGGTCACGTCGAGGATGGTCGCCATGATGTCGGGCAGGTAGCCCGGCGCGTGCCGGATCGCGCCCTTGTCCGTGATGCCTTCGGGCCAATGCACGATCAGCGGCGTCGAGATGCCGCCCTCGTGGATCCAGTGCTTGTAGAGGCGGAACGGCGTGTTGGAGAGATTGGCCCAGGCCGTGCCGTAGCTCTGGTAGGTGTTCTCCGGCCCCGGCATGCGCCCTGGATCGTTGCCGAAGTGCACAGGCTCGCCGCGTGCGCGTGTGCGACTTGGCGATCATCAGCTTGTTGACCAGCTCGTCGATCGTCACGTCCTTCGGGAATGTCCTCGGCGCAGGCGCCGTTGTCGGCCAGGAAGATGACGAGGGTGTTGTCCAGCTGGCCGTTCTTCTCCAGCGCGGCGAGGATGCGGCCGATTCCCTGGTCCATGCGGTCGATCTGCGCCGCATAGACCTCCATGCAGCGCAGCAGCCAGGCCTTGTGCTCGGCTTCGGTCCAGGGCGGCTGGGTCGGATCGCGATCGCTCAGCTTCCAGGCAGTGTCGAGGATGCCCCACGCGACCAGCTTGTCGAGCCGCTCGTCGCGCAGCCGGTCCCAGCCCTTGTCGAACCGGCCCTTGTACTTGGCGATGTCCTCGTCGTGCGCGTGCAGCGGCCAGTGCGGCGCGGTGTAGGCGACGTAGGTGAAGAACGGCGTGTCGCGGTGCTTCGCGGTGGTGCTTGTCGATGTAGGCGACGGCCTGGTCGCTGATGGCGTCGGTGTAGAAGAAGCTGCTGTCGGCCTTGGCCTCGTGCTCGATGTTGTCGTTGCCGCGCGTCAGCGTGTTGGGATCGTAGAAGCTGCCGGCGCCGATGATGGTGCCGAAGAACTCGTCGAAGCCGCGCTGCAGCGGCCAGGTGTCGGTCGGCTTCGTCAGGCTGCTCGCGACGTGCCACTTGCCGCTCATGTAGGTCCTGTAGCCGTTGGCCTTGAGCGCCTGCGGAATGGTGACGCAGCGCTTGTTCAGGTTGCCGGCATAGCCTTCCGGGCCGGAATCGTAGGTCAGGATGCCGACGCCGGTCTGGTGCGGATGCAGGCCGGTCAGCATCGACGCGCGCGACGGGCTGCAGCGCGCCGTGTTGTAGAACTGCGAGAAGCGCAGGCCGTCGCGCGCCAGCCGGTCGAGGTTGGGCGTTTCGATCTCGCCGCCGTAGCAGCCGAGGTCGGAGTAGCCCATGTCGTCGTTGAGGATGAGGACGACGTTCGGCTTGTTCATTTCGTGATCCATCCGTGTTGTCGGCGCTCGGCGGCGTTAGAGCCGGGCGCCGCTGTGCGGGTCGAACAGATGCGCGGCCTCGGGCGCGAAGCTCAGGAAGACGCGGTCGCCTGCGCTGCCCGATCTGCTGCGGGTCGCCCTTCAGCTTCAGCAGCCGGCCGTCCGCGGTGAGGCTGACGATGGCGCTGTCGCCGAGGTCCTCGATCGCGTTCGATGCGCGCGGGCAGGCCGCTCGCGGCGATGCGCAGGTCGCTGGGCCGCACGCCGAGCATGACGTCCCTGGACGCGGGGGCGACTTTCGCAACGGGCAGCGCGTGGCCGGCGACGGTCACGCTGCTGCCGGCCCACGTGCCCGGCAGCAGGTTCATCTGCGGCGTGCCGACGAAGCCGGCGACGTCCATCGTTTGCGGCTTTGCGAAGACCTCGCGCGGCGTGCCGACCTGGGCGATGCGGCCGTCCATGAACACGGCGATGCGGTCGGCCAGCGTCATCGCCTCTTCCTGGTCGTGCGTCACATAGACCGTGGTCGTGCCGAGCGCGCGCTGCAGCTCGTGCAGTTCGAGCCGCGTCTCCAGGCGCAGCTTGGCGTCGAGGTTCGACAGCGGCTCGTCGAGCAGGAACAGGCGCGGCTGGCGCACGATGGCGCGCGCCAGCGCGCAACGCTGCTGCTGGCCGCCCGACAGCTGGCCGGGCTTGCGCTCGAGCAGGTGGGCGATGTTGACCTTGGCGGCGGCTTCCGCCACCAGGCGCGCGATCTCGGCCGGCTTGCGTGCCGACCATCTTCAGCGGAAAGCCGATGTTCTGCGCCACCGTCATGTGCGGGTAGAGCGCGTAGCTCTGGAACACCATCGCGACGTCGCGCTCGCCGGGCTCCTTGTTGGTGACGTCGGCGCCGTCCATCAGCACGCGGCCGCCGCTCACCGATTCCAGCCCCGCCAGGATGCGCAGCGTCGTCGTCTTGCCGGAGCCCGAAGGCCCGAGCAGCACGAAGAACTCGCCCGGCTCGATGGCGAGGTCGATGCCGTGCAGCACGGTCGTCGTGCCGTGACGCTTGACCAACGCCTTCGAAGCGCACGCTGGCCGATCCGCTCATCGCCGGCCTCCGCCCTTGACCGCGCCGACGGTCAGTCCCTTGACGATGTGGCGCTGCGCGAAGATGCCGATCAGGATGACGGGCGCCATCGCCAGCATCGCGCCGGCGGCGAGCCGCGACCACTGCGTCTGCTCGACCGAGATGAAGTTGAACATCGCCACCGTGACGGGGCGCACGCGGTTGCCGCCGAGCACGACGGCGAACATGAACTCGTTCCAGGCATTGAGAAACACGAAGATGGCCGTGACGGCGATGCCGCCGCGCACCTGCGGCAGGATCACGTACCAGAGCGTGCGCAGGCGCCCGGCGCGGTCCAGCAGTGCGGCCTCCTCCATCTCGAACGGCACATCCTCGAAGTACGACACCATCAGCCAGATCGCGAACGGCAGCGAGAAGGTGAGGTAGATGACGGTGAGGCCGCTGTAGGTGTCGAGCCAGCCGATCTTCTGCAGCGCGAGGTAGTAGGGAATGATGAGGCCGACCGGCGGCAGCATCTGCGTCGCCAGCACGTAGAAGCCCGATGCGCGCTTGGCCGGATAGCGCAGCCGCGCCAGCGCGTAGGCGGCAGGCACGGCAAACAGCATCGTCAGCAGTGTCGCCGAGGTCGAAACCACGACAGCTCGACCAGAGGTTCGGCAGGATCGACGACGCGCCGAACATCACCTCGCGATAGTTGTCGAGCGTCGGCTTGAAGAGCCACACCGGCGGATAGGCGAGCACGTCGCGCTCGGTCTTGAACGACGTGAGCAGCCCCCAGATGACGGGAAACACCCAGACCGCGAGCCCCGCGCCCGCGATCGCCGCCAGCGCCACATGCCGGATTGCCGAGCGCCGCATCATGATCTTGCCCGCCGCAGCCGGAACATCAGATACGACACCGCGAGCGTGATCGACAGCAGCACCACCGCGAGCGACGCGCCGTAGCCCAGGTTCAGCTCCGTGAAGGATGTGCGGTAGGCGTACAGGTTCAGGATCTCGGTGGCCGAGCCCGGCCCGCCGCCGGTTGCCGCGAAGATCGCCGCGAAGGCCGACAGCGCCGTCATCATGCGCAGGATCACCACCATCACGATGGCCGGCCGGATCAGCGGCAGGGTGATGTGGCGAAAGCGCTGCCAGGCGCCGGCGCGGTCGAGCCGGGCGGCTTCGTAGACGTCGGGCGGCAAGGTCGCGAGCGTCGCCAGCAGCACCAGGAACGCGAACGGCGTCCATTGCCAGGTGTGGATGGCGATCACCGAGATCAGCGCCAGCTGCGGATCGCCGAGCCAGTTGTAGCTGCCGAGGCCGAGCGTGCGCGTCACCAGGTCGACGAGGCCGAAGTCTGGCGCCAGCACCAGCGTGCGCCAGAACAGGCCGACGACCACCGGCGCCAGCACGATCGGCAGGATCGCCGCGATGCGCAGGATGCCCTGGCCCTTCGGAATCTGCATCACCAGCAGCGCGAGCGACAGGCCGATCGCAACCTGCAGCACGACGGTCGAGGCGGTGTAGATGAAGGTGAGGAGCAGCGAGTTCCAGAAACGCGGGTCGCCGCCCATCTTCGTGTAGTTGCCGAGGCCGGCAAACCCGGAGAGCCACGGCATGCGCGAGGTCGAGGCGATGCAGGCTGTTCCACACGAGGTAGACCAGCGGCACCGTCGTCGTCAGCAGCAGCACGGCCAGCGCCGGCACGAACAGCGCCAGCGCAAATCGGCGCTCCTGTGCCTCCAGCGTCGGCGCGGGCCGCCCCTCGACCATCGGGCTGACGTCAGCCTTTCAGGATCTGCTGGATGCGGGCTTGCGCCTCGTCGAGCGCTTCCTTGGGCTTCTTCTGGCCGACGAGCGCGGCCTGGATCGCCGTCGCCATGGTCTCGCCGATAGCGGGCCACTGCGGCACGCGCGGACGCCAATCGACGTCGGTGTCGTGTTCCAGCGACTCCAGTGCGGCCGGAATGAAGTTGTCGCCCGCACCCTTCATCGCATCCGCGAACTCGGCGGACTTCCAGAGCGAGACGCGGTTGATGCCCGAGCGCTTGGCGGCGCCCGCAAACTTCCACGAGGTGCGCGCCTGCGTCTCCGCCGAAGCCGCCCAGGTGATGAACAGCCAGGTCGCCTTCTTGGCCTTGTCGCTGAGGGCCGCATTGATGGGAAAGCCCCAGTTCCAGATCGACGTGACGCGCTTGCCGCTCGGTCCCTTGGGCCAGCGCGCGTAGGCGATCTTGCCGACGACCTTCGATTTTTCGGGATTGTTGATGACCGCCGCGGAAGAGTGCGCGTCGATATAGGTCGCGATCGTGCCTTGCGAGAACGCATCGGCGATGTCGGGCCAGTTCCAGTTGCGCACGGCCGGCGGCGCGTATTGGCCGAGCGTGTCGACGTACCAGGTGAGCGCGTTCACCGCTTCGGGCGAATTGACGACGACAGTGTTGCCGGTCATCCAGCTGCCGCCGAAGCCGCGCAACAGCGACGGGTAGATGTACATGTTCTGGCCCGCGCCGGCGAAGCCGCGCAACGCGAGGCCGTAGGTGCGGGCACTGGCGTCGGTCAGCGCCTTGGCGTTGCTGACGAGCTGCTCGTAGGTGTCTGCCGGTTTCAGGCCTTTTTCGCCGTACAGGTCCTTGCGATAGACCTGCACCGTCACTTCGCCGTCGTAGGGAATGCCGTAGGGCTTGCCGTCCATCGAGTCGGCATCGCGCCAGGCCTTGATGATGTCGTCGTACTTGAACCAGGCCGGATCGGTGAGGGAAGCGTCGCTCAGGTAGTGGTCGAGCGGCTCGACCCATTTGTTGGACACGTACAGCGGGTAGTACATCGGGTCGGCGGCGTGCGTCGCGTAGGTGGCTGTCTTCGACGACAGGTCGAGCAGCGCCTTCTGCCGGATCTGTCCCGGCGGCACCTTCTCGAAGCGCAGCTTGACGCCGGTCAGCGCCTCGAACTGAGGCTGCAGCGAGATCAGGTTCTCGAAGTAGCTGGCCGGGATGACTGCGATGGTGATCTGCTCGCCCTCGGCCTGGCGCCAGTTGATCTTGGCCGCAGTGTAGGGCGCAAGGTCGTCGGCCTGGGCGAAAGCGGAAGCCGCGAACTGCGGGGCCAGCACGCCGGCGATCCCGAGCCCCGCGCCGTAGCGCAGCACATCGCGCCGGCTGGAGACTAGGCGGGGACTCTTCTGGCGGGAGCGCTTCGTCATGGAACATACCTCCAGGCGTTGGGATTCCTCGGGTCGCGCAGTCCCGCTCTCATCCGGGCGGTTGGCGCGCATTCTTGTATTCGATTACATTGACGGTATCAGCAACTTGCCCGCCAGACAAGCCATCGCTTATATACATTGAGGAGTGGCGAGTAAGCAGCCTATGTAATCGAGTTCAGTCGCATTCCACAAAGACGCCGACAAAGGCCTCCGTCGATGCCGACCGCGCCCGCAGACCGTGACGCCGCAGGCCGCAGCCGCTCGAGTGCAAAGGACGTAGCGCGCCTTGCGGGCGTATCTACGGCCACCGTGTCGCGCGTCATCAACTCGCCCGACCAGGTCGACGCCAAGACCCGGCGGCTGGTGCGCGATGCCGTCACCAAGTTGCGCTACGTACCGCACGGCGCGGCCCGCGCCCTGCGCAGCCACCGCAGCCGGATGATCGGCGCGGTGGTGCCGTCGTTCGACTACGCGCTCTATGCCCGCACCACGAGCGCCATGCAGGCCGTGCTCGACAGCAACGGCTATTCGCTCGTGCTGGCCGAACATCATTACGATCTGAACGTGGAAGTGCGCATCACCGAGCAGCTTGTCGGGCGCGGCGTCGATGCCTTCGTGTTCGTCGGCCTGCATCACGATGCGGCGCTGTTTGCCCTGCTCGAAGACTATGGCCGCCCCTACGTCCTGACGTGGGGCGTGGACCCCATGCGCCAGCATCCGAGCATCGGTTTCGACAACAGGGCGGCGACCTTCGAGATGACGCGTCATCTTATTGGCCTCGGTCACCGCCGCTTCGGGTTGCTCAGCGCAGTGACCGACGGCAACGACCGCGCCACGGAACGCGGGGCGGGTATGCGCGCCGCCCTCTCGCAGGCCGGTCTCACACTCGATGACCGCTGCGTGCAATACGGACCGATCGATCTCGCCGCCGCGTCCGGCATGATGGGGCGGCTCCTCGACCTCGACAAGCGCCCCACGGCAGTCGTTGCCACCAACGACGTGTTTGCGGTCGGCGGGATGATGGCGTGCCGCGCGGCGGGTGTGCGAATTCCGGACGAAGTCTCGATCACCGGCGTCGACAACACCGATCTCGGCGCAACGCAGACGCCGGCCCTGACCAGCATCCGCACCCCCATCATCGAGATCGGACGGGCTGCCGCCGAGCAGGTCATCGCGCGCCTCGAGGGCAGGCCGCACGTCGCCTTCCAGACCTTGCCGTTCGAACTCGTGAGCCGCGGCAGCACCGCCAGGCCGGCATCGCAATCCTGATCCTTTCCTCGATCCGGCATCCCTGCGCGTCGTGCAGTAAATCTGGTGCGGCGAGCGATGCCTTCGGCGGGCCCCAGGTCGCCACTTGCGCACGGTTGGAACCACACCCCATTTCGGATTAGGCTCCGTCCGCCACCAGGAAGCCGATCGGCAGCCCCGGCAGTGAAACCTACGAATGGAGCTTGGCCTGATGGCTGACGAAATGAACGGTGCAGAAAGCCTGGTGCGGACCCTGCTCGCCGGAGGTGTGAACATCTGCTTCACCAATCCGGGCACTTCGGAAATGCACTTTGTCGCCGCGCTGGACAAGGTGCCGGGCATGCGTTGCGTGCTCGGCCTGTTCGAAGGCGTGGTGACCGGCGCGGCCGACGGCTACTATCGGATGCTGGACAAGCCGGCCTCCACCTTGCTGCATCTGGGTCCGGGCCTCGCCAACGGGCTGGCCAATCTGCACAACGCCAAGAAGGCAAACTCCGGCATCGTCAACATCGTCGGCGAGCATGCGACCTATCACATCGCCTACGACGCCCCGCTCACCTCCGACATCGAAGGCGTGGCCGCGCCCATGTCGCATTGGGTCAAGACCTCCCCCAACGCCGGCACGGTCGCGGCCGATGGCGCCTTGGCCATCGAGGCGGCGCGGCAAACGCCCGGGCAGATAGCCACACTGATCCTGCCGGCCGACACCGCCTGGGGCGCGGCCGAGGCAATCGCCGAAACCCAACCTCCCGCGGCGCCCCCAAAGGTTTCGGACGATGCGGTCAAGGCGGCGGCTGCCATGTTGCGCAGCGGGGAAAGAGCGACCCTGCTGATGGGCGGCGATGCCCTGCGCCATTCCTGTCTCGAACTGGCGGGGCGGATCGCGGCCAAGACCGGCTGCGGTATTCTGACCGAAGGCGCCAATACCCGGCTCGAGCGCGGCGCCGGCCGCGTCCAGGTCGAGCGCATCCCCTATGTCGTCGAGAAAGCGCTGGGCGTGATGCGCGAGGCCGGCAACCTGGTGCTCGTCGGCGCGCGCGAACCCGTCGCGTTCTTCGCCTATCCCGACAAGCCCAGCCTGCTGATGCCGGGCAATGCCAGGTCCACCAAGCTGGCCGGCGTCGAGGAAGACATGCACGCCGCGCTCGAGGCCTTGGCCATTGAGCTCGGGGCCATGAAGTCGGCGCCTGCCGGGGTCGCAGCGCCACGCCGGCCCGCGCTTCCGACCGGCGCCATCACGCCGGCGACGATTGCTTCCATCCTCGGCGCCATGTTGCCCGAAGGCGCGATCGTTGTGGATGAAAGCGTGACCACGGGTCGGGAGTTCTTCCCCGAAACCGCTGGCGCCCCACCGCATGACTGGATCAACAACCGTGGTGGCTCCATCGGCTATGGCATGCCCGTCGCGATCGGCGCTGCCATCGCCTGCCCCGACCGCAAGGTCATCGCGCTGGAGGGTGATGGCAGCGCCATGTACACGCTGCAATCCCTGTGGACCATGGCGCGCGAAGGCCTGGACGTCACCGTGCTGATTTTCGCCAACGGCACCTACAACATTCTGCGTGGCGAGCTGACCAACGTCGGCGTGAAGAACCCCGGGCCGCGCGCCGTCGACATGCTGTCCATCGGTCGCCCCGATCTCGATTGGGTTTCGCTCGCGCGTGGCATGGGCGTGGAGGCATCCCGCGCCAAGACCTGCGATCAGCTGGTGAAGGGCCTGAATGCCGGCCTGCGCTCGCAAGGACCCTACTTGATAGAAGTCGCTCTATAGCGAGCGCGAGTCGTTGCCGAATGCGTGGCAAGGATTTGTCTGATCAACGGCCTATTGCCGATCCGGCGCTCCCGTAGCCGTCAAAGTCGTCGCGGCGCAAGTAATGAATGCGCCGCGGCAATCAGCATCGTCCTCAGTGAGCGTCGAACTGCTCAATGGGGAGATCCTTCGCATCGATCATCATTTGCATTACATTGATCGCATTCGATGCGGGCACCGTAGCCGCCTGCGTTGAGGACTCGGCGTTGATGATGGTGACGCCCAACAGCGCGATAGCGATGGCGATCAGCGTAATTGCAGTGGCGGCTTGGATGAGTCTCATGTTGCTTCTCCATAAAGTTTGACGACTTCGGTCGCGTTCCTTGATCCGTGAATTCAGGGCGGGAACTCGTTGTCGTGGCGCGCCCCCTTCAGAGCGATCCAGCATGGGCAGGCTCATTCGCGCTGCCCTGCCGGATACGCTCGTCCGTCTTTCAGGCCGCCTTGGACATCGACTGCGCGGCAGCGGCCAGTGCCTGGTCCAGATCGGCAATGATGTCGTCGATGTGCTCGATGCCGACCGAGAGGCGGATGTAGCCGGGTGTCACACCACTTGCGGCTTGATCGTCCGGGCTCAGCTGCGAGTGCGTGGTGCTCGCCGGATGAATGGCCAGCGACCGTGCGTCGCCGATGTTGGCCACGTGGTAGAACATCTTGAGCGCATCGATGAAGCGCGCGCCCGCCTCTCGGCCTGCCTTCAACTCGAAGCCGACCAGGCCACCGAACCCACCCTTCAGATACGCGGCGGCGCGGCGGCGTTGCTCGGCGTTCGCGTGCATGCCGGCATAGATGACGCGGGTAACGGCAGGGTGCCGCTGCAGATAGAGGGCGACCTCGGCGGCGTTGCGGCAGTGCTCGCGCATTCGCAGCGGCAGCGTCTCGAGCCCCTGGATGAACTGGAACGCGTTGAACGGGCTCATGGACGAGCCGATATCGCGCAGCAGGACCACCCGCGCCCGGATGATGTAGGCGATCGGTCCCATCGGCTTGACCGCCTCGTTCCAGATCACGCCGTGGTAGCTGGGCTCGGGCGCGCTGAACATCGGGAAGCGCTTGGCATGCGCCGCCCAGTCGAAGTTGCCGCCGTCGACGATCATGCCGCCGATCGAGGTGCCGTGTCCGCCGATGTACTTGGTGGTGGAATGCACGACGATGGCCGCGCCGTGGTCGAACGGCCGGCAGATCAGTGGCGCCGCCGTGTTGTCCATGATCAGGGGCACGCCGAGCGAGCGCCCGATCGCAGCCACCTCGCCGATCGGAAATACGGTGAGCTTCGGATTGGGCAGCGTCTCGGCGTAGTAGGCGCGGGTGCGATCGTCGGTGGCGCGGCGGAAGGCCTCCGGGTCGGCCGGATCGGCGAAGCGTACGGTGATGCCCATGGAGGGCAGCGTGTTGGCGAACAGGTTCCAGGTGCCGCCGTAGAGATCGGTGGAGCTGACGATGTTGTCGCCCGGCCGGCACAGGTTCTGGACGGCCATGGCCGACGCCGCCTGCCCGGAGCCGACGCCAAGTGCTGCCACGCCACCTTCCAGCGCGGCGATCTTCTGCTCCAGCGCATCGCAGGTGGGGTTCATGATGCGCGAGTAGATGTTGCCGAAGTCCTTGAGCGCGAACAGATTGGCCGCGTGCTCCGTGCTGCGGAATTGATAGGACGTGGTCTGGTAGATCGGCATGGCCACGGCGCCGGTGGAGGCGTCGCTGCGGGGGCCCGCGTGCAGCACAAGGGTCTCGGGGTTCTTGCTCTGTCAGGGTCATCGTCTGTCTCCAGTTGCTCGGCTTGCTCATGAACACGTGTGGTTTGATCAGGCGGCCTGCGGCCGCGTCGACGGCGCGCCAACCGGGCCGCCGAGCGCCTTTTCCAGCCGCGCCAGGGTGGCATCCTCGCGGCTTGCCCTGATGGTGAAGCCTGCACGCGCCGCCAGACGCTGCATCGCCCTATTGGTGATCAGCGTATCGGCGACCATGCGGCGGATGCCCGACGTTGCGGCCTGCCGCTCCAGCCGATCCAGGAGCGCCCGTGCGATGCCGGAAGCCTGCCAAGTGTCAGCGACGGCTATGGCGAATTCGCACGTCGTGGGGTCGCGCTCCTCGACGACGTATCTCGCTTCGCCGATCATGATTTCGTGTCCGCTCTCGTCGAACACTTCGGCCAACAAGGCGACATGCGCGCAGTAGTCGATGCTCGTGAAGCGCTCGGCCAGCGTCTCGGGTAGCTCGCTCACCCGCGTCATGAAGCGGTAATAGCGGGACTCGGGTGACAGCGATCGAAAGAATGTGCGCTGCAGCTCGGCGTCCTGCGGCAGGGTAGGGCGGATGGTGACGCGACGGCCATCGGCCACGTGCACGACATCGATCAGGTGCGCAGGATATTTGCCGATCGTGTAAATCACGACACAGCCTCCGGGCGGCGCGAAGTGGCACCTGGAATGGCAGCGCCCCTGTGCCGCCGGCTGCCGTACGGCGGCGCTTCGGCTTCGGCCTCGACGATATGCCGGACGAGCAGCGCGGATACCTCCGGCGTATGCGTCAGCGGGCCCATGTGGCCGGCACCGGCGATATCGACGAGCCGGCTCGCGGGCAGCCACTGCGCCAAGCCTTCGGCGATCACGCTGGTCGGTGACGGCGCATGCTCGCCGCGCAGGATGAGTACGGGAAACGCCAGCGCTCCATAGGCCGCCACCGGCGTCGGATCATCGATCAAGGCGCGGAAGTCGAGCGGCCCCTTGGGCGCCCAGCGGATCAGGGCACGTTGCACGGACGGCCGCAGCGCGTTCCAGCTGCCGGGCCCGTTCCAGTAGTCGACAAAAGCTGCAACGGCTCCCCGATAATCGCCGGTGACGACGCCCTGGCAGATGTGCCTGGCGACGCCCGTGATCTCGGCGTAGGGCTCCGCGCCCCGCCCACCCATCTGGCGCAGCAGATGGAACGCTGAAGGCTCGTACAGCGCCATGCTGGCGATGCGGTCCGGCCGGGCCAGCGCTACGTTGAGCGCTACCCCACCGCCGTAGGAGTGCCCGACGAGGTGAACCTTGTCGTCACTCCGGTCGATCAGCGCGATGGCTTGCGCGGCCTCGTCGGCGAGCGTGAAGGCGTGCTCGCCGGTCCATGGCCCCGTGCTCTCGCAGCCGTAGTGCTCCGGCGCCAGCACCTCGTAACGGCCACCCAGCCCCTCGGCCAGGTAGCGACCACTGGCTGGCACCACCACCCGAGCAATGCAGGGCTATCACCCGCCCTCGGCGCGCCGGCCGCGGTGGGTAAACCATATTGACGTTCATGGAGTCGTGCCTTTCGGGCCCGTCGTTTTTAGTAGTAGCGGCCGAAAATCGGGTGGGACGCACCCTCGCCTCTGACTGCGAACTCGATCTGTGCGCGCGATACGCCCATGTCCTTGAGTTCGCGGTCGCTCATGGAATGCAGCCGGTAGACGGCCAACCGCTCCAGGCGCCAATTCACGTAGGCCATCCACCAGCCCTTCAAGGCTGCGCCGATCGTTCGGGGAAACCTATCGCCGACTGAATCGCGTGTCGGTATCGCGCTCGAAATTGTGCTCATGATCATCTCCATCATTTGTGCCGCCGTTATCAGCCGCCTGCGAGTTTCTGCAGAAGCCGGTTGGCGCTTTCGCTTTTCCTTTTGGCTCCATCGCTTGGCGGTGCGACGATGCTGATGTGCCACTTTGCGGGGGGCTCGAAAATCCATCTGAGGTACTGCCGCCATGGCGTGGCCGCGGCGGTGAAACGCACCCAAATGGCCTGATATTCGGGGGTCCGATGCGACGCCAGGCTCATGTGGCGGCAAGGGCCATTCGGCCCAGTACTTTGGTACTGTCTGCTGGTTGTGGAGCTGTTTCAGCGTGCGAGCGGCGCCGCGCCCGTGGTCACACGGCCTTGGCGATTGGAAGGCCAAGCTAGTCCGCTACTCGATCACCTCGTCGGCGGCGATGATGAGCGACTGTGGTACGGTCAGCCCCATCGCGCTTGCCGTTTTGAGATTGATGCCAAGCTCGAACAGTCCCGGTGCCTGCACCGGCAGGTCGCCCGCCTTCTCGCCCTTCAGGATGCGCCCGGTATAGATGCCAGCGCGCCTGAACTGGTCGGCTGCATTGAAGCCATACGCCAGCAGTGCCCCCTCCCGCACATAGAAGCGGAACGGATAAATCGAGGGTATCTTGCTCTCGTTGGCGATCTGGATGAGACGCTGGCGATTGACGGTATTGATCGGGCTTGGACTGACGACGAGGCCGGGCGAAGGCTGACGGGAAATAGTTTCCACCGCGCTCTCGATCTCGGCCAGAGAACTGGCGTACGCGACGTGCGGGACGATACCGAGCGTCGGCGCGATATCGCGGGCGGCCTCCCACAGGGAGTTGAATCCAATGAACTTTTTGTCGAGGAGCATGCTGACGTTTTGCATGCCGGGCGTCACCTCCCTGAGGAGCTGGAGCCACTTGCCTGCGATCTCGGGCTCGAACGTGCTGAAGCCGGTGATGTTGGCGCCCGGCCGCGACAGGTTCGGCACGTACCCCGCGCCGACCGGATTGCTGACGACGACGAAAACGATGGGGATGCTCGCGGCCGCCGCACCCAGTGCCCGCACGGCATCCATGCCCGGCGTGCCGTTCACAACGAGTATCTCGGACCCGCGATCGACGAGATCCTTGGCCAGGGTTTGCGCCACCGGGAAGCTGCCGCGGTACCACACCACATCGATGATGACGTCGCGTAGGTCAACCCAACCCGCCTCGCCGAGCGAGCGGGTGAACGTCTCGACCCGGAGTTTGCCCTCCGGATCGTTCTCGGCCGTCGCCACCATGAGGCCGACGCGCCTCGGCCGGCCCGACGACGTCTGCGCGAGAGCTGCGCCGGCGCCGGTCAAAGCGGGGCCCATGACGGCTGCCGCACCGAGCAAGGAGACGATCTGGCGCCGGTTCATGGCGCACTCCATATTGTGTCCGTGATAGGTTTGTATCGCACGTGGCTGGAAAGATTGTGACCGCCCACGGACGAGCATTCTAAGCGAGCATGACGAGCAGCGCTATTGCCTCAATCCGCACCTTGTCAAGTCGGTGGTCAGCCAACCTGGCGCGAGGTGGCCCGGTGATCGGTTGGCTGAAGAGATTCACGCCAGGCAATTTCCCATGGCGCGGCCGGCTGATGGTGCGGCGGACGCTGTTCTGGAAATATGTTGCCCTTTTCGTTGCCGTCACGAGCTCAGCACTCGTCATAAACGGCCTGGTCGATGTCTGGTTCACGGTCCGCGATCATCGCGCAGCGCTGTTTCGCATCCAGAAAGAGCAAGCCGTCTCGGCCGCTTCCAAGATCACGCAGTTCATCAGGGAGATCGAGGGCCAGCTCGGTTGGACCACCCACTTGTCGTGGGAGACTGCGGCGCCCGAACAGCGCGAACTCGATGGTCGCAGACTATTGCGCCAGGTTCCGGCGATTGCCGAGCTGGCGTTGCTCGACAACGATGGCCGCGAACAGTTGCGCATTTCGCGGCAGGCCATGGACCAGGTCGGCAGCAATACCGATTTCTCGACGCAGGAAAAGTTCAAGGCGGCGGTCGCTAACAAGGTGTTCTACGGGCCGGTCTATTTCCGGCGCGGCACCGAACCGTTCATGACGCTGGCGATGGCGGGCTCGCGCCGCGATGCCGGCGTCAGCGTGGCCGAAGTCAACCTCACGCACATCTGGGATGTCGTCAATCAGATTCGGGTCGGCCGCAACGGCCGCGCCTACGTCGTCGATGCGCAGGGCCGCCTGATCGCCCATCCCGAGATCAGTCTGGTCCTGCGCAATACCGACTTCTCGCAGCTTGCCCAGGTGCGGTCGGCACGCCTGCAGGATGGAACGGCCGGCCTCGAGGAGGCGCAAATTGCACGAGATTGGCGAGGCAACCGCGTGCTGGCGGCATACGCGACGGCTGCTCCGCTCAACTGGCTCGTGCTGGTAGAGCTTCCCGAGAATGAAGCCAACGAGCCGCTCTACACGGCCATCCTGCGTACCGTTGTCGTCCTGGTGGGCGGGATCATTCTGGCGCTGCTCGCGGCGCTCCTCATGGCGCGCTGGATGGTGGTTCCCGTTCGTGCGCTGGCGGCTGGTGCCGCCCGCATTGGCGCCGGCGCGCTCGATCATCGCATCGAGATCCAGTCGGGAGACGAACTGGAAGCGCTGGGAGACCAGTTGAACGACATGGCGGCCAAGCTGCAGGGCTCCTACGCGACGCTGGAACGCAAGGTGGAGGAGCGCACGCATCAGCTGCAGGCGGCAAACCTGTCCAAATCGCGATTCCTGGCGGTGGCGAGCCATGACCTGCGGCAGCCGTTGCACGCGTTGAATCTTTTCGCTGCGCAGCTGCGTTCCGAGAGGGATCCAGCCGAACGCGACCGTCTCGCCGTGCGCATCGACACTGCCGTCGCCAACATGAACGAGCTGTTCAACGCGCTGCTCGACATCTCGAAGCTCGACGCCGGCGCTATGAGCGCCAGCATCTCCGAATTTCCCGTCAGCAGAGTTCTGAACCGCATCGGCGCGACGTTCACCCAGGTCGCGCGCGACAAAGGCCTGCATTTGCGTGTGGTTGCAAGCAGCGCGTGGATCCGCAGCGATGCCATCCTGATCGAGCAGATCCTGCTCAACCTCGTCTCCAACGCCGTGCGCTATACGTCGGCTGGCGGGATCGTCGTCGGCTGCAGGCGCACGAAGGGCGCGTTGCGCATCGAGGTGTGCGACAGCGGGATCGGCATTGCGGCGGATCAGCAGCGCAGCATCTTCAGCGAGTTCTACCAGGTTGCCGCGCCGGAACGGAACAGCAAGGCTGGACTGGGGCTGGGACTGGCGATCGTGGAACGCCTGGGCGCCGTGCTGGAGCACCCCATCGGTCTCAGTTCTGTGCTCGGGAAGGGCTCTCGCTTCTCAATCTTGGTACCGCAGGTGCCCGCGCGTGCTGGTCCTGCGATAGGCATCGCTTCTAGCGCTGCAGCGCCCGACCCGCTGCGCGGCAAGCTCATCGTGATCATCGATGACGACGCGCTGGCGCTCGAAGGAACGGGCGGCTTGCTGAAGAACTGGGGCTGCCGCGTGGTCACCGCCCAGTCTGTCTCCGAGGCGCTGGCGAAACTCGACGGCACCGCGCCGGACCTGATCATTTCCGATTTTCACCTGCAGGATGACCGCACCGGCATCGACGCCATCACCGATCTTGGCAACGCGTTCGGCGGTTCGATCCCGGCATTTCTGGTGAGCGGCGACATGTCGCCGGAGCGTTTGCGCGAGACCCAGGCGACCAGCCATCATCTCCTGCACAAGCCCGTCAACCCCATGACGCTGCGGGCCATCATGTCCCGCCTGCTGAAGACCGATGCCCGACAAGGGGGCAAGGTCGAGCGTGTCGGCACAATCAACGGGTAGGCGGTCGAAGCTCCCAGCCCAGCGCGGCAACGGCAAGCACCGCCTCGGTCCGGTTTGTGACGTCGAGTGCCTTGAGAATGGCCGACACATGGTTTTTCACCGTGGGCTCTGCCAAATCGAGCGCGCGGCAGATCAGCTTGTTGCTCTTGCCCTGCATCATCAGCGCCAGGACGTGGACCTGCCTTTCCGTAAGTCCAAGCTCTGATGGTGATGGCCGCTTTTCAGGCGACGGGTTGCTTGCCGCGGCGGTTCCAGCCGGCTCGCGCACGAGGGCCTCGGGGGGAATGTAAGTCCCACCTGCAAGAATGAGCCGCAGCGCACCGAGCAGCACTTCGCGCGAGTCCGTCTTGGGAATAAAGCCGAGCGCGCCATTATCGAGCGCCCTGACGACATTTTCGCGATCATTGAAGGCCGACAGCATGACGATGGATGCCGCCGGATAGCGCTCGCGCAATTCTCCCAGCACTTCGATGCCATCGCGGTCAGGCAATTTGAGATCGAGCAGGACGAGAGCGAGATCGGGATGCTGCTGCATGATGTCCATTGCCTGATGGGAGCTTGCAGCCTCGAGAATGAGCGCGTCGCCTTGCAGTTCCTTGAGCACGCCGCGCATCGCCTCGCGGATCAGCGCATGGTCGTCGACCACCAGGAATTTCATCTCAATTGCCTTCGCAATGGCACCAGAACTCCGCAACGGCAGAAGCGAGAGCAGCCGCAGGGACGCTGTGAGGCGCGCAGCGCCTTCAGGAGCCAAGACTATAGCCGCAACGTCGCGCGTTATCGAGACAGCATACTGAGCGTAGGGATGTCGTCCGGCCGTGCAAGAACTCGTTCCACGTCGTCGGCCTCGATCGGAGAGGTGCGATTGTCCTGCGCCAGGAGTGGTCGCGCAGCCAAGTTGTCCTCGCTGGGACACCGAAAGCATCAGGAGCAACGGCCAGTACAAAGGCGATGAAAACAAACGCTATTGAACTGGGATTCTCGTGTTCATGATGGGCGTGGTTACGCCGTTCACATGATATTTGTGGCACAGGAGACAGTCTTGACGCGCCATGCTGCCGGTGTGGCAGGTCTGGCAGAGTTCCTTTTTCACCGCGCCGAAACTGGACACGAAATTTAGCGGATTGCCCTGCTCGTAGCTCTTCAGATAGGGGCGGCCTTTTTCGAGGTTGTGGCACGTCAGGCAACCGCGATTCTCAAGGACGCCGAAATGCGGCTCATGGACGAAATTCGTGAAGCGTCCCTGTTTGCTCTTGATCGAAGGCGGCGCGAAATTGATGGCCCGCCCCCTGCCGCGGATGTCGTCGACGCTGTGGCACTTGGTGCATGAGCCCTGAGCGTCCTTGTCGGTGAGGGCATCGAAGACGGCGGCCGCCGGAGCTTTATCGCCCTTTGGCGCCTGGGGCCCGGTCAGAAGCAGCCAGGAGGTGATGAATTTGTCCTTATGGCCTGTGGGCCGGTAGAAGATCGCGTAATCCTGCCGATACCAGCCGCCGTATTCAGCCCAACTCTCCGGATCCACGTCGCTTGGGATGCTGATCACGGGCGCCACCCTTGGCTGCGGTTCAGGCACGGCGGCTTCCGAGTCCGCCGGGGCTTTGGCTGGCGCGTTTGCGTGCGACCTGGAGGCGGCATCCGCAGGTGGAGCGCTATCAGACTTGGCGTTGGCGGCATCGGTTTTTCGGGCCGCTGCTTCAGGCGGGGCTAACTTCCCAGCGCCCTTGAGCTCTCCTTCCGTGGGGTTGAGCAGATCGTCGGTTTGGTCCGCCGCCCTGTTCGGAGGCCGTACCGCTCCTTCAGCCTGGGCTACTTTCTTGGCGTCCTTGTTACCTGCATTGACCGCGCGCGCCTGGTCGTTCGCACTCGAGGAGAACATTTCCCTGACGCCATTGGGCCCGGCGTAAGCGGTATAGCCTCTGACCGCTTTTCCCGGCCGTGCCATCCCGCGCAGCTCTTCCTCCGTGGGGTGGAGCAGATCGTCGGTCTGGTCCGCCGCCCTGTTCTGCGGCCGTTCGTCCGCGGCGACCGCTTTCTTGCCGGCATCAGGCTTGGCGTTTGCGGCCGGCGTTTTGGAAGCCGCTGCTTCAGGCTGGGCCTCTGCAGGCGTGGCTGCGACTGCTCCAGGCGCGCTCGTCGCGGGCGTCGGCTGATTGGCCTGAGCAGGCCGGTTCGGTTTGGCCGTGCTGGCCGCATCCGGGCGATTGGCCATTTCCGTGCCGAGATTGGGTAGCCACTGCTGCTGCGCGCTGACGACCACATCGCGCGGGATGCTCGCAGTCAGGTCGGCGACGAGACTAGCGCTCAGCTTCTCCCTGCGGCCAACATTGAGGCCGGCCAGCACGTCCGACGCCTTTCCGGTGATCAGCGCATAGAACAACCGCTTGATCTCCCACACTAGACTGGTCACGGCCTTGATCTGGGCGTCGCTTGCACCGCTCAGGTCCTGGAGGTTCACGCGGTTCACGGTCTTGATCAGGGCACGGCCCCGCTCATGCCGGCTGATCATCACCTTCATGAACGGTGTGAGCTCGGCTTCGGATGCTTCCGGCCATTCGCCGATCGAGGCTTTCTTCTTCTTCAGCGTTTGCAAGTCGAGGCCAGGCAGGGTCAGGAAGGCAATGCCTTTCGGGCCGCTGACCCGCTCCTTGCCGATGATCTGGCCGAGATGGCAGGTGGCACAGGTCTGTTCGAACGGTGCAATGGCCATGACTCGCTTGTCTTCGCTGCTGTTGTGACAGGTCGAGCAGGTAGCGGGAATGCGCCTTGCCGGGTCCTTCTTCGCGACGTCCGGGAAGTGCGTGCCGAAATGGCCGGCATGGTCGTAGATGATCCGTGTGCGCCTCGCGAACGGATAGTTCTCGAATTCCGGGTGATGACCGTCGAAGCTGTCGAACTTCACGACGTGGCAGGAGCGGCATTGCTCGTTGGACATCTTGTTCAGGTTGAAATTGACGCCCTGATGCTCCTGGTGGCAGGTCGCGCAGTAGAGACCGTGTGCGACCTTGCCGTCGGTCGGGAAGGCGATGCTCTGCGCGCGGGCCGATTGCGGCACGGGCGTCCCCGCGGCGAGTTTGGTCAGCCGCTTGGTGCTCCGTTCCAGCACCTGGGCCGAAGCGCCGTGCGCGTTGAAGGCCGTGTCCGGCATTTTGTGGCAGGTCAGGCAGGCCTGGCTGTCGGCGACCGGATCGCCGGCGACGAGGCCGTGCATCCAGCTCAATTTGCCGCTGCCGCTCTTGGAGTGGCAGGCGCTGCAATTCTCGATCGCGCCGTGCGCGCTCGTCAGCGGCCCCGGCATCAGGAACTGCCGGAACTGCGTGCCCTTGGAGAGCAAGAGGGCCGCCACGACCCAGACGATAGTCACGAGCGCCAGCAGCGCCGCGAGACGGTCGCGCCGGACAGCGAGGGGCGCCTGCCTCTCGGCCTTCGGCGTCCGAACCGATCTGGCCCGTACCGGTCGCCGCATCACCAGGGCCCGGATGAAAAGGCATAGACGACGAGAACGTGCAGCACCGTCAGTACCACCAGCGCATAGGTGACGGGCACATGCACGAACAGCCAGCCCTTGCTGAGCCCGAGATGGACGCGCGCGAAATCGAGCCGGTCCTTCTCGACCACCAGGTTCTTGATGGCGGCAAGTTTCTCCTGGCTCGGCTGGTCGACATAGCCCGACAGGTTGTCGATCTCGTCCGTCAGTCGCTTCAGCGGGCGCTGCGAGCTGATGAGATGGGCGGCGAAATTGCGCTGCCCCTGGAAAAAGTCCCGAAGGTGGGTGGTGTAGAGGTCCACGATCCAGGCGTCATAGGGCGGCGCCGGTAGGGCGATCGCAGCGGCGGCCGGTCCGGTCTTGGCGACGGCAGCCTGGACATCCCGCGCCAACTCGGCGCGGCGGGCGGGGATGTCATCATAGCCGATGCGCTCGTCGATGCCGTGCTTGGCCCGCAGCGACCACGCGAGATAGGTGCCGAAAATGCCGCTCAGCGTCACCAGCACGAAGCCCGCCCACAGCGCCCACTCGAAGCCGGTGTCCGGCAGAGAGAAATCCGAATGCGAGATGAAGGCGGCGATCAGCAGATAGCCGACAAAAATATGGATCTTGCGCCAGCGCGCGGCAGATTTCGGCGACAGGCTGGCCGTCTTGATGCCGATATGGAAAAAAAGCTGCAAACCCATGCCGCCGGCCAGCACCCAGCCGTCGAGATAGCGCGGGTCGCGGAGCCCGTTGCCATAAATCCAGACAAGCCAGAACAGGCCGCCGGAAATCGCCGCGATCAGAAAGCCGTGGACCGTCTGGCTGGTGAAATATCTCGCCGAGCCCAAGCCGCGTCCGCCGATCGTGGCGTCAGACGTGCGCCGCCCCGCCGGTCTCACGGCGGTCCTCCAACATCACCCATCGCAGTGGTTCTTTCCCCATGTCGAGGCCATTCAGGTTGGTGTCGTTGTCAGCCGGCCAGGATCAATTGGATGCGCCGGCTTCTTTTACCGTGCCCTTGAACTTGTCCGGCGCGGGAATCAGGCTGTCGAGCCCAGCCATCGTGCTGCCGTCGTACTTCTCGGTGATGCTCACGAGCAGTTTGGAGACGCCGTCAGCGGCAGGCGTCAGGAAGCGATCATTGTTCAGCTTCAGTCCGGCCGAATAGGCATACTCGACCATCTTTGCGATTTCCGGCACGTTCGGTGCCGCTTTCGCTGCTGCGGCGAGCTGCTTGCGCGAGCGGTCGACACGCTTGGCCATTTCGAAGGCGTAAAGCTTTCTCGCCGTCGCACGGCTGACCGCGCGGAGCCCGGTCTCGAGTTCGACGCCGAGGCCGACGAGATAGAGCATCCGCTTACGCGCCGCATTTGCCGGCACGTTTTGCTTGCCCTTGGAGTGCCACGTGCTGTGCCGCACCTCGCCCTGCGACCAGGACACGAGCTCGAAGGCGCTGCCGGCAGTATGGCCGCCTTTATTCACGAGATCCTCTTGCGGCACGACATGGCAGCTGTAGCAGTTCTTCGCCAGCCGATAGAGCGAGGACGGCCTGATCATCCCTTTGGAATCGGCGAGCTTCAAGCGCGCCTCCGCTTCGGCCTTGGTCTCGGTCTTCTCGGTCTTGCCGCTGAACTGGCTGTGCACCTTGATCCAGTCTCCACCGGCGCTGTGGCACGACTCGCAGGAGATGCCGGCAATCGGCTGATTTGCGTTTTCCTTCTGCTGCACGGTGTAATGGCAGGTCAGGCACATACTTTCCGATCTGATGCGTTGGACGCTCATTTTTTCCGCGATTTCGTTCGCTTCCTTGCGGCGCGGCATCTCGCGAAAGGTCTTGAAATGATGCGTGTCTTTCCAGGCCTCGGTCTCTTGCTTGTGACATTCGGCACAGGCATTGGGACCGACGATCTTGGCCAGATCGGACGCAACAGTGCTGTGTGCGGCAAAGCCGAAGATCATCAGCAAGCCGCAGAGGCAAAGCATGCAAGCCCACCAGAAAGGAGCTCTGGGCCCCAACCCGGTCGACCGAAGGCTATCAGCTCTAAGAACGATAATGACTTCTCACCCTTGCTTCAGTCATCCTATATGCCTGCATCGGTTGTTGCCGCCGGTTGCGGGGACGAGCGAGAGCGAGCTGGCCCATCTGCCGGAAGGCGGGCACACCGAGCCATCCCATCGCGCGGATCAGAACGCTTTCCTCGACCGTGTCGTCAGTGGTGGGCAGGAACGGATCGGCATAGCAGACCGCGCCAATGCGCGCCGCGATCGACTTGATCGCATCGACCATCGCTGGCGCGCCGCAGGCGTAAAGCACATCGGTCGGCAACAGGTGCGGCAGATAGTCGGTCGGCCGGCCCAGCTTCACCGCATTGCTCAAGGTCTGCGGCGTGCTGCAGACCGGCACGACGACGACATTGGGAAAGTTGGCAAGCCGCGCGAGAGCCGGGCCCATGTAGAGCGACTCGACGGTGCGCGCGCCGGCGATGATCATCATCATGCGCTCGGGGTTCTCGCGCAGCGCAGCGACAGCGATCGACCAGATCGGCGCAAAGCCGGTGCTGGTGGCGACGAGGATCAGCCGGCTGTCCAGATCGGGCCGGAAATGCGCCGAGCCATAGGGCCCGGTCAGCTTCACGCGGTGGCCCGGCCTGATGCGCTTGCCGAGCGATGAGGTGACACGCCCATCTTGCATGCGCCGGACATGGAACCAGACCGAGCGGTCGTTCGGATTGCCGCTCAAGGGATGCGTGATGCTGAAGGGACGGCTAGGATAGCCGCTGAAGCGCACCTGCGCATATTGGCCCGCATGATAGCGCAGCGCGCGGCGCGTCTTGATGCCGACTTCCATCACGTCGGGCGACAGGGCGCGCAATGAGCTCAGCACGCCTTCAACGCTACGAACATCCGACGGCTGGCCCCTCTCGATTACCGCATCGCCGACGATCCGGCACTGACAGGCGTGAACGATGCCCGGCTCGGAGCCTTCGCCGCCTCGCACTTGACCGGATACCAGCCGCACGCAGCAGGTGCCGCAGTGGCCGGCGCGGCAGTCAAAAGGCAGGTCGATACCATTGCTCAGAGCTGCGTCCAGCAGCAACGTGCCGCGGCGCGCCAGAAAGCTGGTGCCGTTGATGGTAACTTGATGACTTCTTGCCATTGTTGATCCCGGAAGGTTTCAAGTTCGGCGTGTGCGGCTGGCGCGGTCGACCCGCCGTCGCTGCGCTTCCTGGCAAGCTCGGCAAACCAAGCGATCTGGATCTGAAACACCCACCCTCATCGTTCGGCAGTAGAAACGCGACAATCAGGCGAAAAGAGGGAGCCGAATCCCGAGTCAGCGTTCGGGAGGAGCCGCACCGCCTTGGTCAGGAGAGTCTGCTGGACGTTCTCAAGGCGGAGCGAGAGCTGGTCGAGACCGAGATCGAGCGCACTGAGGCGCGGCGTGATCTAATCCAGGGTGAGCCATGCGACTCTGGTTTCAATGGGACGGCTGAAAACGATAGTCGTTGGAAACAACCGCCACGCGGCTCTCAAGAAGAACTAAGCGCAATACTGAAAAAGAACCGAGCGATCCTGACGTATTCAGATGATGCGGGATCGCACAGATAGGCTCAGAACGAACACTGTCGCTCGAAAGATTCCATTCAATCGCCCAACTTTGATCCCTATCGCGTGTTGAGTAGAGGCTTGCGGGGAGGGCATCGAGGGAAATCGCGGTGCTCCGGAGTTAGGTTTTCACCCACGATGGGGGTCCTCGTGTCCGGTCCGCCGACGCCTTCCGTTTCACCAGCCTAGTGTCGTCCAGCGCGCAGGGGACCACTGCTCCCGCGCGCTGAATTCTTACGCTTTTGCCTGAATGACAGGCGGCCGAGCTGTGCAGCTCGGCTGAAGGGAGGAGCTATGGATGCCGCACAGCGGTCCAGCGCCGCTTGCGCGTGAGCGACACAGATTGGAATGCCGCTCTGGAATCTATGGGGGAAGGAAGTTAATGCGTAGTGCGATGCTTTCTTGCGCTTTGGCAAGCGCCCTACTGAGTCACACAACGCTCCTTAGCCAGAGTGCTGTCGCCGGGTCCAGCGAGGCTGGGCAGGTCAAATCCATGCCAGCACAGCCCGGATTGAGACTCGCCCAGAATACAGAAGCGGTCAAAAAAACCGGCAGCGAGCAGAAGCTGCCTCCGGAGGCGGAAGCGGACGGCCATGGACAGATGTCTGCGCTCGCCGCCGCAGCAAGAGCCGAGAAGGGCAAGGAAGCGCCCATCCCCGCGGTCGACAAGGAGACCCTCTCCCTCTATCCCACCGCTGCGCAATGTGGCGAATGCCACAAGCAAATCTACGATGAATGGCGTTCCTCGCAGCATGCCTATGCGTCGATCTCGCCGATGTTCCACGCATTCGAGCAGAAGTTCCAGGAGCTGACCAAAGGTACGGTCGGCACCTTCTGCGTGCGCTGCCACCAGCAGGTCGGTACCCAGCTCGGCGAGGCCCGCCAAACGCCGCTTTGGGCGATGAGCCAGATCTCGCGCGAAGGCGTGAGCTGCATCACCTGCCACCGGGTCAAGGAGCAGTACGGCAAGGTCAACGGCGAGCGCCGGGTCGAGCCGGGCAAGATCTTCGAGCCAATCTACGGCAGCGGAGAGAAAAGCGTCCTCAAGGACATCCTCGGCAACAAGGAGACCTACTCCGTCAAAACCAGCGAGGACGGGCGTGGCAACAGCATCCACAACGGCATGATGACGAACCCGCAGCTGACCAAGTCGGAATTCTGCGTCAGCTGCCATCAGGTTGCGGTCAACTTAGGGATCAAGCTGGAGATCGTCTGGGATCAGTATCGCGACAGCCCGGCACGCAACGCAGGCGTCACCTGCCAGGACTGCCACATGGGCAAGGTCCCCGGAAAGCCCGAGGGCTATGCGACCGCGCCCTCCGCCGTGATCGGCGGCAAGGAGATCAACCCGGGACGCAAGCATACCAATCACAACTTCATCGGCCCGGGCTATGCGATCGCCCACCCCGGCATTTTCCCGCACAACGTGAAGGCCCAGGCCTTCACCATGAAGGATTGGCTGGAGTTCGACTGGCGCGCCGGCTGGGGCACCAATGAGTTCGAAGACAAGGTCGCGCGCGGCAAGCTCAAGGTCGACTTTCCCAAGCGCTGGGCCGACGCGCTCGACCGCGAGGATGCCCGGCAGATCATCGATGACAATCTCGCAAAGCTCGACCAGCGCGACGAGCTCAGGCGGCAGCTCATGGAGAATGGTACCAAAGTCGATGGCCCGTACGTCGACGGCGATCCGAAGGTCGGCAAGGATCTGGCATTCACCTACAGGATCAAGAACCTCAATTCGGGGCACAACCTGCCGTCCGGCTCGCTGGGTGCGCAGCCGCAGCTCTGGGTCAACGTCGCCCTCGTCGATCCCGACGGCAAGAACGTTTGGGAGTCGGGCTACGTCGACAACAACGGCGACCTGGCCGATTTGCACAGCCTGGAGGTCGCGGCTGGCAGGATCAAGACGGACCAGCAGGTGGTGAATTTCCAGGCCAAGTTCCTGACCACCAACCTCAAGGGCACGGATCGTGAGATGTACCTGCCGGTGAACTTCGACATCGACCCGTTGCCGCATCTGCGTCCGCCGCAGATCCCGACTACCGTTCTCAACCATCCGCCGCTGGTGCGCATGGAGAACCACTCTCTCCCGCCACTGGCTGACAAGCTGGCCAAGTACCGCGTGCCAGGCAACCTGATCACGAAGCCCGGCAACTACCGCCTCGCCTTCCGCCTGCGGAGCCGTGCCGAGCCGATCTATTTCATGCGCTTCGTCCGCGCCACCAAGGAAATGGAGCGGCGCATGAACGAGCGGATGTTGAGCTTCAAAGCCTACACGACGGAGGTCGAAGTGAAGCGCTGAACCGAGAAGCCGAGGGGTTTTGGATTGGAGACCCGCAAAGGGAAGCGGGATCACCAGCCTTAGCTCGCAGATTTGAGCCACGACGGGGGATCGTACACGTGAGTCGTAACGCTAAAGGCAATCTTCGGTACCGTGTCAGGTCAACAGCCGCCACTCTGGCGCTGATAGCCGCTGGTTATCTCGTGATGTCCGGCACGACTGCAGAACCTGCGGCAGGCCAAGGCAGCACCGAGGTCAGCAAGGGAGGCTGGGTGACCCAGGTGTCGCCTGCCGCCTCGTCGGATCCACGGTATGCGGGCGTGAGCTCCAAGGAAAAGACTGCCGGCAAAGATAATCTGTTCCTGCCCGGTCCCCAGTACGACAAGAACTATGATGCCCAAAAGAACGTCGATATCTACGGCGCCAAGAGCGTTGTCGAGCCGCCGCGCCCGCCCATTGAGCTAGGCCGCCAGCAATACACCTCTGGCGCATACGAGGAGAGCAGCACCCTCTTTGGTCAATTGAATCCGCTGCTGCCGGGCCTCGCAGTCTACGGTGACTGGCGGACGGCCGTCGCCTACAACGGCAACAACGGCAAGGATATTGCCCAGATCGCGACCCGGCTGAATGTCGACATCGACCTCAAGCTCACAGGCACCGAGCGCATCCACGCCTTCTTCACGCCGTTTCAGAAAAACAACAAATTCACCCGCTACGAGTTTGGCGGCGGCAACGGCAACAACAGGTTCAACGAAGAGTTCGACGTCAACCCGCAGACGCTGTTCTTCGAAGGTGACTTCGGCTCCATTTATTCCGGCTTCTCCGGTACGGAAGCCAGGTTCGACCTGCCTTTCACTGTGGGTCTGTTCCCGCTGTTCCTGCAGAACGGCATCTGGGCGAACGACGCCATCGTCGGCGGCGCGGTGACCCTCCCCGCGAGGAACTCGCGGAAACTGGGCCTTCCCAATTACGACATCACCTTCTTCGCCGCGTTCGACAATGTCGACAACGCGGGCATCCTCGGAGCGCAGAAGAACAGCAACGCCAACATCTATGGCGTAACCACCTTCATCGACGCGTTCGGCGGCTATATCGAAACGGGTTACGGCCTGCTGCAGGGCCGCGACGAACTGGACGGCCAGCAGACGCACTTCCTGACCGGCGCCTACAGCCGGCGTTATTTCAACACCGTGTCGAACTCGACCCGCGTGTTTGCGAACTTCGGCAACGGCAAGGACGACGAAGGCGTTGCCATCATCTCCGAGAACAGCCTGATCACGAGCCTGCCGAGCACGCTGATCCCCTACGCCAACTTCTTCGTCGGCTTCGGCAACCCTCAACCCCTGGTCGACGGCTTTGGCGCGGGCATACTGAAGAACGTCGGCATCAACTTCGAGACCGACGCCCTGACCGGCTACCCCAAGCTCAACGACACCGGCGCCGACACCTGGGGCGGCGCGATCGGCGTGACGTATCTGTTCGGCCAAGATCTGGGCCAGCAGATAACCTTCGAGGCGGCCATGGTGCAGCCTTTCGGCGACAGCGCTATCCCCACGCAATACGGTTTCGGCGCTCGCTATCAGATCGCGCTGAGCCGGGCCTGGCTGCTTCGTGCCGACGCGACCTATCAGCTCATCGAGGACGGCGAAGACAACTTCGGCGTCCGCATGGAGCTGCGGAGGAAGTTTTGACCGATCGTGGATGGTGGGTTGCTGTCCAGGCCGAGAACGAGCGAGGCAATCTCATGAGGTGTCGGAATTCGTTCGCGTCCATTCTGCCGGCCTGCTTGTTCGCGGCCGCATTCCTCTGCATTGCGCCAGTCACCAATGCTGCACCGGTGGGGTCGTACCTTCTGACCCCCGGCCAAGGCCTCGCGAACAATGTGATCGAGGTCAAAGATCGTGGCCGCGTCCCACGGACGTACGTGCCGATAGCTCCGAGCTATCGCTACTACGATTATCCCTACTACTACAGCCGCGGCTACTATCCGATCCATATACGTCCCGGCTTCATCTACTACGGCTATCCCTACGCCTCCTACCGAAGTCTTTACCTTCAAAGATATGGCGGCAGATGCTCCAATTGGCACAGCAGATGCGTCGCCCATAAATCAGCCCGCCGCCGTCCACATCAGCGTTGGGGAGCTTGCGGATGTCTGTGACGCTCCTTGGCTGCGCTCTTGTGGTTGCCTCGGCCGCGATCTCAACGCTTGTCATCTTTACGCTACGATCGGACGTGGCGAGACGTGATTTCCTCTCGCGGCTGCGCTTATCGAGCTGGCGGTTCGGCCAAGGTACCGCGCGCATGTGGATGGTCCCGGCCCTGGTGTTTCTTCTCGTTGCGGGCGTTGGCGCAGTTATCTCTTACTTGCGGAATCCTCCTGAGGTGGCCGGCTCTAGGGATGCGATGTCTTCGCTGTCGCGTTCCGGGGTGAACAGCACAATGCTTTCGCGCCTGACCGACTTCGCGGGCACTGCGGCAACCCAGGCGCCGGCACCCGTGCCGCCGGCTGGCAAACAGCTGCCCGACGTGAGCACGATGATCGAACGGCTGGCGGCCCGGCTCGAGACCGCGCCGGACGACATCAAGGGCTGGCGGATGCTCGGCTGGTCCTATTTCAACACCGGGCTCTATGAACAGGCAGCGACCGCCTATGCGAAAGCGGTAGCGCTTGATCCGAATTCCGCCGAGATCAAAGTCTCGTACGAGCAGGCCAAAGCGAAGGCCAGCGAGACAACCTCGTCCTTGCAAACGTCGGCAGCCGACCGCGGTGGTGAGGATCTACGCATCGCGAAAGCGACCGGGCCTGAAGCGGCGCCTCCGCACGAGAGCGACGCGGCAATCCGAGCGATGGTCGATGGCTTGGCAGGGCGCCTTGAGAGGTCCCCGCACGACGTCGACGGCTGGACTCGCCTTATGCGCTCTCGCGTTGTGCTTGGCGAGAGAGAGGTCGCGACCATGGCGTTCCGCAAAGCGCTCGAGGTCTTCAAGGGCGACCAGGCAGCGACGGGCAGGCTTACATCCGCGGCGATCGAGCTCGGCCTGAAGGCCAAATGACCGCTCTGATGTTGATGCCGGAAGGGCGTGCAGGAGATCGATATGAATCTTGAGGGCGTGTTCCAGCAACGGCTCGAGACCCTGCATCGGGAGGGTCGCTATCGCGTCTTTGCCGATCTGAAACGTCGCCGCGGGTTCTTTCCAGTGGCTGACCATTTCGCGGCGAACGACTCGCGCGCGGTCACGGTGTGGTGCTCCAATGACTATCTCGGCATGGGCCAGCACCCTGCGGTACTAACTGCCATGCACGAGGCGATTGATGCCGTGGGGGCCGGCTCTGGCGGCACGCGCAATATCTCCGGCACGACCCACTATCACGTAGAGCTCGAAAGCGAGCTTGCCGACCTGCATGGCAAGGAAGCAGCACTTCTCTTCACCTCGGCCTACGTTGCCAACGACGCCACACTCTCGACCCTACTCAAGCTTGTTCCCGGCACGGTCGTCCTGTCGGACGAGAAAAACCACGCGTCGATGATCGAGGGCATCCGCCACGGGGGGTGCGAGAAGCACATTTTTCGCCACAACGACGTTGCCGACCTCGAGGCGAAACTCGAGAAAATTCCGAAGGACACGCCCAAGATCATCGTCTTCGAGAGCGTGTACTCCATGGACGGGCACATCGCGCCGATCGCGGCGATCTGCGATCTCGCCGACAAGTATGGGGCGCTCACCTACCTCGACGAGGTGCACGCGGTCGGCATCTACGGCCCGCGCGGCGGAGGCATTGCCGAGCGCGACGGCATCATGGACCGGGTCGACATCATCAACGGCACGCTCGCCAAGGGGTTCGGCGTCATGGGCGGCTACATCGCCGGCTCGCGCGACCTGTGCGATGCGATCCGCTCGTTTGCGTCCGGATTCATCTTCACGACATCGCTCGCGCCTGCGATCGTGGCCGGGGCGCTTGCTTCCGTTCGCCATTTGAAGACGAGCGCGCTCGAGCGCGCCCGCCACCAGGAGCGGGTTCGGACGCTCAAGAAGTCGCTCAAGACCAAGCGTTTGCCCGTCATGGACAATCCAAGCCATATCGTTCCCGTGATGGTCGGTTGCCCCATTCGCTGCAAGGCCGTGACGGACGCGCTGCTCCACCAATACGCGATCTACGTACAACCGATCAATTATCCGACCGTGTCGAAGGGCACCGAGCGCATGCGTCTCACGCCGACGCCCGCGCATTCGGACGAACAGATGACGGACTTGGTCCACGCACTCGACGAACTCTATGGCGCCTTCAACTAGAAAGCCCGGTTCGCGCGTTGCGCTCCAACGCGAAGTCGACGCTGCACTCCCGCACGATCACGTCGAAGCAAAGTCAGCGATCACTGGATCTCGACCAACCTGGCGGTCGCCTGCCACAGCCGCTCGGCATTCTCGTCATCCTCGGCTTGCGGGTTGGCACGCGCCAGCTTCTCTTTGTAAAAGTAACGGCCCGTAATTCCAGCATATTCGCGCGCTGACGCCAGTCGCACGATTCGCCGCGCACCTTTCTGGGGCGAACTCCCGAACAGGTGGATGATCGCGAACGCGTAGGGGATCAGTCCTCCGGATTGGTAGCCGAAGTTCGTCGCCACTTCTCCAGGATGCAGACAATTGGCAGTGACCTGCTTGCTGGCCCAGCGCCGGGCGAGCTCGCGCGTGAACAGGACGCAACATAGCTTCGCGTGCGCGTAGGCATAGAATGCGTTGTACCTATGCTCGAGCCTGAGGTCCTCCAGATGCAGCGTGGCGAGATGGTGCAACGCGCCCGACGTGTTGACGACCCGCGCCGGCGCCGCCGCAAACAGGCGCTCGCGCAGACCGTGGGTCAGCACAAAAGGGGCGACATGATTGAGCGCGAATGTGCGCTCGAAGCCGTCTGGCGTGATTTTGCGCTGCGCGAACATCGCTCCGGCATTGTTGAGCAGGACGTCGACGCGCGGCTCCGCCGCGGCGATGTCAGCCGCGGCCCGCTTAACCTCGCCGAGCCGAAGCAGGTCGGCATAGTGGATGCTGTGCCCTCCACGCGGATAGCGGCGGCGCAGCCTCGTGAGCATTGCCTCTCCGCGCTGCTTGTTGCGCGCTATCATGACAATGCGCGCGCCCATGGAAGCCAACGTATCGGCCGCGGCCCGGCCGATGCCGGATGTGGCGCCGGTGATGACGCAGGTCTTCCCCTGCATGCTTGCCGCGCGCTCCAGGCGCTCGGCTTCAATCGCCTCGGGGGTGAATTGATGGGAGCGACCATCCGGGGGTGCCAGGGACAAACGCGCGAACAGGCTGCTCATGTGCGATCCACCCGATCAATGGTACCCGCGCACCCATGCTTTGATCCATCCCGCACAGGTATAGTGCCAGCCGAACTTGGCAGGTTTGGGTGGGTATTTGGGCGACGCTAGGGCCGTCCTGAGGCGGATCGCGTGCAGTGATGGTGGAAGGACTTTGCCCGCAAAGCACAACCCCGAGGATTGGTGATGTGTCGTTGTATGATGCGACATACGCCGCCTGACGGAAAATCAGTTCCTCTCAACATTCACAATGTTGTCGAGTATTGTGCGAGGCTGCGCGGGTTCGAGCTCACCAGCTCGCGGCACATTGGGGAAAATCATGCGATTGGAACAGACAAGCCTGCCCGGCGACATATTGCTTGTGAAGCTCGCCGGTCCGCTCGATATCGCCGGTGCTGGTGAGATCGAGACGCCGTTTAGTGTCATCTCCGGCCACAACAGCAAGGTCATCATCAATCTTGCGGATGTCACCTTTCTAGCTTCCATCGGCATTCGCGTTCTCGTTAAGGCCGCACGCGCGATTGGTAGCCGCAAGGGACGCCTCATCGTCTTTGGCCCAACGGACGAGGCGCGCAGAGTTCTGCGCTCTACGGGGATCGACACGATCATTCCTGTTGTCGCGGACGAACAGGCTGCGATCGCAGAGTGTAGTAAATGAGAGCTGCTGATCGGATCAGCCTCTCAGCTACCGCCTCTGAAGTTTCGCGATTTAATACGTGGTTTGATCAGAAGTGTGCCGATCGCGGAATCGGGAAGACACTCGCAGCAGATCTGAAGCTGTGCATCAATGAGGTGCTGGCCAATGCAATCAGCTACGGTTTCAAAAATACGGCCAACCCTTGGGTAACAGTCAGAATCAAGCTCGATAAGCGCCGCGTAAGCGCGACGATAATTGACAACGGCAATTACTTTGATCTCAGGGTTTGGCAGGCTCCGAAGGATCGAGACCTCACAACTGGCGAGCCTGGTGGATTCGGCATTGCTTTGATCAGGGAGCGTGCGAGCCAGATCCACTATGAGCGCTTCTGCGGACGCAACCACCTCAAGATTGAGTGCGATGCGGCGAACCCTTGAACCGCAGCGCCACGCACGTAATGTCATCGGACTGCTCGGCCCCGGCGCAGAAACGGCTGACCTCATAGTTGAGCGACTGAACCAGCTCCATGGCGCCTGCAAATGATTGCTGCGTCACGGTTCTCAAGACACGATCCGAACTGAACACGTGCCCTTCGCTGTTGAAGGCTTCGGTGATGCCATCCGTCAGCAATAGCAAAGTATCGGCCGGCGCGAGATGTCGCGTGTTGGTCGGGTAGGCTGCAAATTCCACCAGGCCGATGGCGGGCCCCATGTAGTGCAAAGATTCGCATCCACTGGCGCCGCTGAGCAGCACAGCATCGTCATGCCCAGCGCTCGAGAACGCGAGCGTACCAGTGCGTAGATCCAGCATAGCGAAGAATATTGTGACGAACATGCTCTCTGAATTGTCACGCGAAAGAATGGCGTTCACCTTGGTGAGGATTGTCCCTGGGTCGCCCCCTTCGAAGGCAACGGCGCGCAGAACCGTGCGGGACACACTCATAAACAAGGCAGCTGGAACTCCCTTGCCGGAAACATCCCCGACGGCAATTGCCAGGGTGTTGTCGTCAACAAGGAAGTAGTCATAAAAGTCGCCGCCCACGGCTTTGGCGGGACGCATGACCGCAAAAATCTCGAACGTGTGATCCAAGGGTCCGGCAGGGCTTTCCTTCGGCAGAAAAGTGCGTTGGATTTGAGCCGCAGCTTCCATCTCCCTGCCGATGCGGTGCAATTCTTCCCGGCCTCGATTACGTTCCCCTTCCGCCTCATAGTAGAGATAGCCGGTACCAAAGATGTAGGCAGCTGAACTCGTGAGTATCGGGAAGACGGCGTCGAGCAAAAGCCCCTGCGAGAATGCCCAAAGACTGCCGAGAGAAAATAAGCAAACACTGCCAAACCCGATCCCGGCCGAAACGCGGGCGCCCCATCGAAACGCCAAATAGCCGAGCAGCAATGCTGAAGCGATGGTGAGTACAATCTCCATTCCCAGCGCATAGTCCGGACGGACAAGAAGGCGCCCGGCGAGCAATTGTTCGATGGCTTGCGCGTTGATCTCCACGCCGGAGATGACCGGATCGAGCGATGTTGCCCGCAAGTCGAGCAGACCGGGCGCGCTGGTACCAACGATCGCGACGCGGCCGTCGAGGGCACTATGTTGAACTTTGCCCTGGAGCACGTCGGCTGCGGAGATGGTGCGTTTTGAGTCATGCCGCGAGAACCAGAGCCAGAGTTGGCCGTCGCGATCCGTGCGAATGAGCGTGTCTCCGATCGCAACTGTCGTAATGCCGCGATTGCCGGCAAAGCCGCCGTCACCAGCGGAGCGGACGCGGATTGTTGATGCCTTACTAAGGACGCGGAGGGTCTCAGCAGCTAGCGATGGGTAGGCGGTGTTTGATACACCTGCCACGATTGGAATCCGTCGAAGGATCTGATCATGATCCGGAAACCAGTTCAACAGACCTATTCCGGCTGCGCCCTCTTCAAAGATGGGCAAGTTGCCGGAGGCGCCGGCAAACGTCGGAACAAAACGACGGATGTCTTCGCCTATCGTGGCAAATGCGGCTTTCGCCTTCGGCAAGGCTCCCGTTACTTGCGACGACCCAATGATGCCGAGCACTACCGGATGCCGGGCGATGGATTTTGCGAAGTCGTCGTCGACCGTTCCTGCCTCGCCCAGCTTGTCGAGCAGCGGTTTGAGGTCGGGCGAGTTGCGCATCGCGGCCGGTAGTTGCTCGAGCGGTCCGACAGAGGCCTCCGGAAAGACCATGTCGAACACCACCACGCGCGCACCCGTGGCAAAAAGCTTATCGACCAACTGGGCGAGTGTATCGCGGCGCCAAGGCCAGGTGCCGAACGCTTTCATCGACCGTTCGTCAATGTCGATGATGCGAACCGGATAGCGTGCGTCGGGCGATCGCGGCAGGGTTTGCTGCAGGATGTCGAAGCCCAGCAGGCGCAATCGTGCCATGAAGCTGGGGTCGGCCTGGCGAATGGCTACGCAGACCGCAACGACGCAAAGTATGATCAACCAGTAGACCGTTCTGACACTCAGCCGGTCAGTACCAGACAGTCTGGTGATCAGCATGTTCTGAATAAACACCCGTGTATTCTACGGCGCCCATGATACATTCGGCTCGGGGTAGGCGGCAAACTTCGGATCATTGATATGGCACGTATAGTTTCACCTGATGCGCTTCGCAGCGGGGTTCGCTGCTTTGCGCTGTCGGCAATGCTCTATGCTATCCTGACCGGTGGCACTTGGGCTGGTGATGCGGCGCCGGAAATAGGCACTGCAGTTCTTATCAAGAATGAGGTCGTCGCAACTCTCGGCGACAACAAGCGCGATCTTCGCGAAGGCGTGCGGGTTCATCGCACCGAATATCTGCAGACCGGCGACAGCGCCCAGGCGGAACTGAAGCTGGATGATCAGACGAAGCTGGCGTTGGGGCCAAACGCGGGCTTGAAGCTGGACGAGTTCGTCATCGGCAAATCGGGCGGGGTGACGACCATCGGCGTCAACTTCGTCAAGGGCACATTCCGGTTCATCACGGGCGCGCAGAAGAAGGATGCCTATGTCATTGAAACGCCTTCCGCCACGATCGGCGTGCGAGGGACGGTGTTCGACGTCTATGTGGATGGCTCGGGTGATACGCTTGTGCTGCTGCACCAGGGCGAGGTCAACATCTGCAGCAAGACGAAAAGCTGCCGGCGCCACAATTCGGTTGGACGCATCATTCACGCAAACACCGCCGGTATCCTTTCCGCTCCGATCAAGTTTTCCGAGAAGTTGATCCCAGGCCTTGGGGGTGTAGGAGCTGCGTTCCCCTTTGTTGGCAAAGCGCTGAGGATTGATCCGGTCAAACGCCTCAGAGCGGCCTTGATCATTGATAATCCGGCGACAAAGGCGGGTGATGCCGTCACGAAGGGCGCGGGCGACGTTGGCCGCACGATCCGAAAGGTCGTCCCCTTCTAAGGGAAACCATCAATCGAAATTCGCAACCCTGAATGGCTTGGGTTGCGTTTGCTCGGTTGCATCGCTCCGATGAAAGCCCCCTTTATGGCGAAACAGGAATCAGCCGCAAAGCTGCGCTGCTATGGCGGCTTGGGAGGACGACGTGCAAGATAAGGGGCAACCTTCACCTGTCGCGACCGCACTTCGCAAAGCCTGGATGTCATGGCCGAACCTTGCGCAGTCGCACATCAACAAGCTGTCCCCTGGCGTTCGCGAGCAGCTCGGTCTTGTGCCAGGGCCTGCCGTAAACAAACCCGCGAACCTGATCTATGGCGTGGAGGACGCGCCACCAACTCAGGTCAAATGGCTCAGTGCCATTCAGCAGGTGGCCATACTTGCTATCTACATGCTCTATCCGCTGATCCTGGCCCGACAGGCCGGGCTTCAGATGGGAGAGATCATAAACATCCTGCAGCTTGGGTGCGTTGTCCTGGGTGTGGGTACCCTGCTGCAAGCCCTCCCGCGAGGGCCTGTCGGCAGCCGGCTTCTGGCGCCGTCGGTTTTCAGTGGGATCTATCTTGCGTCGTCGATGGCGGCGGTCAAGGCAGGAGGAATGCCGCTGGTGTGGGGGATGACCATTATCGCCGGCGCTGTGGAGATGGGCCTTTCGCTCGTGTGGCGGCGCTTGCGCGCGTTTGTTCCGCCGGAATCGGCCGGGCTCATCGTGTTCTTCATTGGAAGCCTCATTGCTCTTGCAGCGTGTCACATGCTCCTCGCGGAGGGACCGGCCGGCCGCGCCGCAACCTTCAATGAATGGCTGGTTGCCGTCAGCACGATTGCAGTGATGGTTGGGATCCATATCTGGGGCACGAGCGGGGTGAGGATCTACTGCGTCGTGATCGGCATGATCTCGGGCTTTCTCCTGTCTTTTTGGATCGGCCTGCTCACGGGTGGCGACCTGCGCACCATCCTCGAGCTCCCTTTGATCTCGTTTCCAGGTTCAGTTCACCTCTCTTGGGCATTCGACTGGTCGCTGGTGGTGCCGTTTGCAATTACCGGCCTGGCGGCGGCCATGAGCGCGACGGCGGTGCTGACAACCTACCAGAAGGCCGTCGATGCGGACTGGGTGCGACCCGATATGTCGTCTATCGGCCGCGGAGTGCTCGGCGACGGCATGGCGACCACGCTATCGGGCATGCTTGGCACCTTTGGCGTTACGCTCTCGAACGCCAACGCCGGTCTCGTCGCAGCGACAGGTGTTGCAAGCCGCAGCATTGCATTCGCGATTGCGGGCTTGTTCGCGCTGTTGGCGCTGCAGCCACGGCTTCTGGGTATCCTGACGCTGATGCCAAGGCCGGTGATGGCGGCCGCTATGCTGTTTATCGCATCGTTCATCATGACTAGCGGCATTCAGATCATAACGATGCGTGTTCTCGACGGCCGACGCACGCTCGTCATCGGCATGGGCCTCACGACGTTCTTTGGCGCAACTGTCTACCAGACTGCATTCTCAGGCGCGCCACAGTGGGCGCAGCCCGTCGTCGCGACACCTTTGGTTCTCGCGACCCTGGTCGCGCTCGGCCTGAACCTCGTATTCCGCATCGGCATCAAGAAGCGCGTGACGATGACTATCAATTCCTCGGCTCCTGCCTTGCGTGAGGTTACTGCCTTCATCGAGCGGAGCGCAGGCACTTGGGGTGCGCGGCGAGATATCACGAATCGAATTGAGTTCGCGGTCCAGCAAGCACTCGAAGCGATCGTTGCCTATTGTGATGCAAAGGGGCCAATCGCCATCGAGCTCAGCTTCGATGAGTTCGTGATAACGGCGGACACTACCTACGATGGTGCGCCAATACTTTTTCCAGACACCCCACCAAGCAAAGAGCAATTGCTCAACTCCGACGAAGGTTATCCGCAGCTCGCTGGATTCTTAATTCGGCAGTCGACGGATCGGCGCATGAAAATCAAAGGCGGGGTTCGCTTGCAATTTGATCATTAGGCGCTGATAGCGCCCATAACGAACGCCACAGGGTAAGCGTCGGACCTTTCCGGGGCGACTTGGCTGCAGGTCGAGACTGGGCAGGGACAAACAGTTTGCGCGCGCCATTGCTGGCTGCTGCCATCGAGCCGTCAATCGGTCTCCTACCGCAAATTTGGCAGTAACTCCCAATATCTCAGCACAGAATCGACCGTGTCCACCAACTCGCGTGCGCTCGTTGTTTGGGTGAACGTCTTGCAGCCCGAAGAATCCGGATTTCGGCAAATGTCGCGGAGCGTTGGTGGGATCGCGGACGTGTCACCAGGAATTGGCACGTCATGAGGGTAGAGAGCTATGGCGTTTCGAACTAGCCGCCCCAACAGCCAGATTGTGCAAAATGTACCCATGACGTAGGCGAAGCAGACGAAGAATTCGACGAAAGTAATTCTGTACGCACGGGACACAGACAGCACAATGAAGCAGGCGAGACCCATCGTAGCGAGGAAAGATATGGGAATTAGCTCATAGAACTCGGGCCGGCTGGTATTAAAAGCAAAATATAGAACCGCAGAAATCGTCAAGACGGCGGAGCCTACCGTGTAGATAAATCGCGATGCGTCTACAAAAACCTTTCCGTCCTTGACATCATAGGCTTCGAACCACGCCGTGCGGAAGAAAAGCACATCGCCCATGCGCCTGGCATATTCGCGATAAAGGCGAAGAGTCTCATCTATAACGCCACCCAACATCACTACCCCCATACACGGCATTGAGGCTAAATATCTGGTGGGCGCTGGCGCCTCAATTCGCCAGCATGCCGCTGAAGTCTCAAACTCGTCACAGGGTTCAATAGGAGTATTGTACGCTGGCTGAGAAGCTCCGTCCAATCACGGCTGGGCCCGGGAGGTGCCGCGTCGGTGGTCGGTACTACTGCTCGGTGCCCGTAACCGTGCCCATCATGCCCGAACAGCTACTCATTGCGGGATCCCGTTCCGGATACATGGCCATGCCCGTCCGGGATAGGTGACCTAGATCCTCCGGTCTTGAGGAAGCCGCCCACCCCCTCCGAAATCACGAAGGCGATAGCGTCGGTGGTCGACCGGCCTTGATTGCGCGTTCAGCATCACCGGAAACGCACGTTCGTCGCCTTCCCTCCCGAACGGCTGCCAAGATCGGATGGTCGGCCCATGGCGTTTCGGCTACCGTGAGATCTATGTCCGTTGCCATGTCGGGACGGACGTTGCCAGGCCTCCACATTTCAAGGCGACCGGTTGGGCTGCTAGGGCCCGGCAAGCTTCAAACAATGGCTCGCGCGCGCTCTCGAGCAAGACGCGGCCGGCGAAGGTCACTCGATACTCGGCCCCCGCTCGCCAATGGTGGCGGAGCTACGAAGCGCAGGTTCGCCTGGTCGAGCTTGATGTGGACCTCCACGCCCCGCCAATGTCCTAATGATGCCACTCGATCCGGCGGTCTGTGCGCTTCATGCTTTTTGCACGTCGCCGACGCGTTCCAAGACACCCACTAGAAGCGCGACCCCACCAACCGAAGTCCCCGCCACCGGCACCGAGTAAGACGATTAGTACCCACGTCCACCGGGTAGGACATCACTCTTTGTCGACTCCTCCGGGGACAGTCGTTCCAATCCGCGCAAGAGCTCTTCTTCTGTCATCGTGTCCACAGTCGTATCGGTGGATTGATGGTCGCGCCCAAGCGTGGGGCGCAAATCTCGCGACAGTATTGGCGCAGCGACTGCCTCTGGCTCATCAACCTCGACCTGTTTTTGGATGGAATGAATGAGCCGCTCGCGCATGTCTCCGGGTGAAACAGTCTTTTCGGCAATTTCGCGCAGTGCAACAACTGCATCTTTGTCGTTCTCTCGCTCGACGGTGATGCCAGAGCCGGTGGAGAGTGCGCGCGCTCGATGTGCCGCGATGAGTACAAGCTCGAACCTGTTGGGGATCTTGTCGACGCAGTCTTCGACTGTGACACGTGCCATGCGATCATCCCTCTAGTGCAAGCTGGATGCGAACCTCGCCCAACTCATGAGTTGCTGTCCTGATGCCGTTACGCGCGCATTCGAGTGAGAGCGCAATCTATTTCTTCGCGGCATCGCGCTGACGGCAATCCACAAGGTGCGAAGCCGATGCCAAACGTCCACGTCAAGGAGGAGGAGGTGAAGACAACCGCTTCATCATCGCGGGCGGCGCACCGTGGGGCGAAATCTCATGGCAAGTGACATGCATCCGCCACTATCCCCACATCCTCGCCCATCCGATCATCGTGCACAGCGACGCTCGGAGACGACTGAATTGTGGGTCGGACAAACGTGCGTGACGGAGGAGCAATTCAACTCGATGATCAATCAATCAGTAACCGCCGGCGCATCTGCTGACGGACAGCAACCTCCCACGCCGGCGGTCATGCCTGCAGCGGCCGAAGCCGACGACACAGGCGAGACCACATTTAGCACACCGTCCGAACCAATCACATCCGCTTCTGCGCACCGACTGCGGCAAACGACAATCCCGCATCAGAAGCGACCTCCGACACTCAATTAGTAGATGGGTCACCGGCGGAAACGGAACCGACTGCGGAACCCGAACCAACACGGAGTTGGAAGCAGCAAACGAGAACACTCCCGTCGATGCACTCCCCGCAACAGGCACGGAATAACCGCTCAACGGCGCGCTCATTTCGTGAACCTCGCGACTATCATCGAATAGGCGTTGTCCTTGCGAACGTGCTATTCCTGCCAGCGTCATTTCTGGCCGCTGGAGATGGACCGTGAAGCAGAGCATTGCCACGTTCATAGCAGTCCTCGCCGTGTCTTGGTTATTGGCAGCCTCGGCGGCTGACCTGAACGACATGGTAGGAAAATGGCGCTGGCAGCAGTTCACTATCGAAGTCATTGAATGTCAGGGTGACAGCGTTTGTGCAAAGGTCGCCCAAGGCCCCACGAACGTCGGCATGCAAATATTCTCTAGCAAGCTTACGGTGAAGGGCGGCGAATGGTTTGGACAGATTGCTCATCCAGAGACTAAAGAGACGTACAACACCAGGTTTCAGCGAAAGGATTTGGACACCTGGCGGCTCGATGGTTGCACAGCCGCGAAAATATGTCTGACGGGTGAATTTGTGCGCGTGAGGTGAAGCCTCAGCGAGCCATTCGACGCCATAGCATCAGGCACACTGCCCCTATCACGGCCATGGCGAGTCCCAAATGCCAGAAACGGACAAGGAAAAACTGGAATCGCGTCGGATCACCCAAATTGTAGCTGGCGCTGAGTCCCAGGTAGCTCATCACGACATTCGCTAAGATTAAGACAACGCCAAAACCGTAGAGCGCCACGCCAAGCGAGAGCAATATCTTTCGCATGTGTTCAGGCTCCGGACGCAAGATCTCGTCAATCTACTCCAATGCCCCCGCCAACGACAACCAGCCGAACACTGATCAGATCACGTCAGCGCGGAAGGGCACAGTGGGATGCCACCGGCACCGAGTAAACCCGCGCGACCGCGCTTCGTAATGAGCGCGTTCGATCCGGAATTAGTGATGCACGTGGCTTTCTCGTAGGCTCGCTCAGCGCGGTCCGCTTGCAGATGCTCGTGTCGGGGGTGTACGATGTCCCATTAAGACGAACGCAAAAGCTCTAAGCTCATCGCAAAGATTGCCTTCCTCGCGATAGGTACAGAAGGGGTAAGATCGTGGGTATTGCCTCCACGCCCTGCGCACAGATTTGCAACTCGGCCCGCTGAATTCCGCAGACCTACAGATGACCGCTCGCCGGTCGCCGTAGCCTGGGGCAGACGTCACAATTGATAGATCATTAGGCCATCGGGGATCGTTGATGCTCACGTTGCGCTCGCTATGCCAAGATCTGTATGAGCGTTGGCTGGAGGTGCGGTGTTTCCTCCTCGGACTGAGAGTTGCTTGGGTCAGTACCGCGAGTGCTTTGATCGGCTTTCTCCTTTTCTTCGGCGCGCAGCCCGCGCAAGACATTCTGCTTGAGGTCAGGAATGATAACGAACCTTCGGCAAGCCTCCTCTTTTGGAGCCTCTTCTACCTGGTCGTCATACTTTTCTGGGCCCTTCCTGTCTTTGTTTCCGCACGCTGGATACTGACACGTTTTGAAGAGGGCTCCGACCTTCATCCAAGTATTGAACGGGTCCCGACGTGGGTGCGGTGCGTTGTTCCCGCTTTTCTCGCGGTGCTGTGTTTCGGGGCACTTCTAGCCGGGCAGATTATGGCACTCGCTAGCGCTCCAACGATCGACGAAAACGCCAAGGCTGCGATCGCCGACGCAAGGCGATTTGTCAAAGACAAACGAAAAACGCAGGCCGGCCTCGAGGCTTGTGGCAAGTGGAAGCGCGAGGAATGCAGAAGGTTGGTGGACAACCTGGCGATCGCGGTCGGAGATGGCATTCTGGGAGGACGTCCAAACGTTCCCAAGATGGCGCTTGGTATCGGAGCGTTCCTGATCTTCTGGTTTTACATCGGCCGTCGGTCAGCGCCTTCGAAATTCCTTCCAGCTCGAATTGCGAGAAGAATAGGAATCGCCATCGCGGCTTACCTCGTCGTTGCGTTCACGATTTATCAGGTGGTCGTCCGATTTGTGGAAACGTGGTGGGGGTCATCACCATGGCTTGTTATAGTCCCGCTCTTGCTTTTCATTCCCCTAGTCGTCTGGCTCGCGTGGAAAGGCGAAGAAACCTGGCTTTGGTGGCTGGGCACGCTGTTTGGCATTCCTGCTACCGCTCTAATCCTTTTCGCCCTTTATGGAATTGTGGAGACCGAGCGCAACGTGCCGTTTAGCCCCGTGCACCTTTTCCTCTTGCCGTTCGTGACAGTTGCGGCCGCCGGTATTGCGTGGTGGGGTCTGGCACGCCAACGAGATGGAGAGCCCACACGCATTGGAAGAGTGCTGCTATGGTTGGCTCGCCACAAAGGAGAGCTCAGCGATCGGACTGCAACGGTGGCGTTGGTGAACCCGCTATTCTACACCTTGCTGGGGGTCACCCTTGCACTCAACATTCTTTTTGTGGTGGTTGAGCCTCTGTACTTGACGAACTCATGGCATCTCAATCGGGCGGTGCTGCTTTCGATTGTTCTCGGCTTTCCAGTCGCGGCACTTACCTATCTCACCTACTTGTCGGCCCGGTGGCGCGCCCCTGTCATACTGGCAGCAATACTGTTCGTCGGTGTAGCAAGCATCTTGCGGGGATGGCTCGGGCAGGGCGACTACTACGCGGTTCGCCCAGGCCATCAACTTACTCAGGGTCGTCCAACACTGAGTGAAGCGGTCGAACAATGGGCTAAGGCGAACGATTGCAATCTGCCCAAGTCAGGATTGGCGTCCGCAAAACCCTGTCCCGCGCCTTTGATCGTGACCGCCGCCGGCGGGGCAAGTCGTGCGGCTTTTCAGGTCGCCGGCGTAATTGGGCAGCTTATGGATGGGCAAAGACTTTATCCGTTGCGCGGCCACAAGGGGAGTGTCCTAAGTGCCGCTTTCAGTCCTGACGGGAAAGTAATCGTAACAGCATCCCTCGATAAAACCGCCCGCATTTGGGACGGCCAAACTGGGGTTCAAATTGATGTCCTCGCTGGCCATAAGGAACGTGTCAATCACGCCGCATTCAGCCCAGACGGGAAACGCGTCGTTACGGTCGCCGGTGATCGCACCGTCAAAATTTGGGACGTCTCGAAGTCCCCTCATCACAAAGAGCTCAAGGAACTTCGAGGAGGACATAGAGATGACGTCAACAGTGCCTTCTTTAGTCCCGATGGCAACTTCATCCTCACCGCATCAGACGACAAAACGGCGAGGCTGTGGAGCGCCGAGACAGCCGAACCGATCTTAATCTTCCAGGGGCACTCGAAACGTGTCCATGGCGCTGGTTTCAGTCCGGACGGCAGACGCGTCGTAACTGCTGGATGGGATCAGACAGCCCACATTTGGGAGGTTCCCAGCGTAGAGGAGATGCATCGACTCGTACGAGAGAAGCAGACGCCCAAGGTGATTACGTCCTTCACACCTCTTCCCGGGCATACGAACGACGTCAATAGCGCGACCTTCAGTCCCAATGGCAAAACTATTCTGACGGCGTCGGACGATCAGACCGTGCGGTTATGGGATGCCGAGAGTGCCCAGGAGGTCGCGCGAATGAGGGGGCACACAGCCTTAGTGTACAACGCAGCTTTCAGCCCAGACGGGAAGCGTGTCGCGTCCGCGGCCTGGGATCGTACGGCTAGGATCTGGGAAGTGCCGAGCGATGAAGAGATAAAAGAGTTCGTACGGAGGAAGACCGTAAAGGAGATTGGAGCGACGACGGTGCTCAGGGGGCACACGAATGATGTCAACAGTGCCACCTTTAGCCCGGATGGCAGACTCGTGATTACAGCCTCGGACGACAAGACAGCGAGAATTTGGGATTCGGAGAGTGGGTTGCGTATGGAATGGGAAGTCGATGCGCGTCGGCCGTTCGCCAATCAACTATTTGGAATTTCCGCCGTCTCCGGCGGCTCCCTGGGTGCGGCGATTTTCTATTCGGCCCTTGCTGACACCAAGCGTCGGCCTGAGGCCCGGGCGGCATCCGGGAAACCTCCATGCAACTGGGAGAGCGCCAGCGATCGTGACTGGTTTGGCTCGGGACGAGCGACCCTCTCCAATGGTTCACCCACACCAGAACAGTTAGAGCCCTCCGAAGATCCTCAAAAGAGCTGGAAAGCCTGTCTCCAGCTCCTGGTGGCCGGCGATTTTCTCTCTCCCGCTTTCGTTGGCCTCACCCGCGACCCGTTGCACGCGCTTTGGCTGTCGCGGAACGATCGCGCGCAGCTTTTGGAGTTGGCGTGGGAGAAGCGCTACCAGCACTTTACGCGGCGTTCCAAAATGGACAGCGAGGATTTGGCCCTTCTGCGACCCCTGTCAGCAGTCCGCCGTGACGCCAAGGGCTGGCTACCTATCCTTTTTCTGAACGGCACGTTGGTGGACAGCGGCAAGCGTATTGTAACCAGCGATGTTGATACCGCGGTCCGAGACAAGAGAGGGAAGACCGTTCACCGCGTGTTCCGCGATGCCTATGATTTTCACGACCTCTACCTGCCTGTAAACCTGAAAGGGCACAGATCCGCGATATGGGGTGTCGCGGCGAGCCATGACGGTACGCGTGTCATCACCGCATCCGAGGACGGCACGGCACGCATTTGGGATGCGGAGAACGGCGTCGAACTGGCCGTCCTGCGCGGCCATGCAAAACGGGTCAATAGCGCCCACTTCAACCAGGATGGGACACGTGTAGTCACAGCGTCATGGGACCATACCGCCATCATTTGGGATGTCACGAGCCTCAAAGCAGTCAAGCAATTGAAGCGGCTCAAACACGATTTTGATGTCAACAGTGCCGTTTTCAATCGGACCGGTAACCTGATCGTCACAGCCTCCGATGATGGGAAGGCTTACATCTGGGATGCCGCAACTGGCGAATTGAAATCTGTACTCCCCAGTCACAGAGAGCTGATCTATAGCGCAGCCTTCAATCCCAACGGCGATCGTGTGGTCACGGCCTCATGGGACAAAATCGCCAAAATCTGGGATGTCTCAAATCTCAGCGAGCCTAGAGAACTGACGCAGCTCAAAGGGCATGTGGGTGACGTGAACAGCGCCACGTTCAGCCCAGATGGCAAGCTCGTCGTCACTGCCTCAGATGATCGGACGGTCCGCATCTGGGACGCCGAAACTGGTCTCACGAAAGCTGTTCTTCCTGAACACGGAGGTCTCGTTTACGGCGCGGTCTTCAGTCCGGACGGAAACCGCGTCCTGACGGGGAGTTGGGATCATCTCGCACGCATCTGGGACGTGTCGAACCTGGAAGATATTAAGGAGAGCCGACGGTTCACAGGACATCGCGATCACGTCAACAGCGTGGCCTTCGCTGATGGCGGCAACCTTGTCATCACGGGCTCGCGCGATAAAACAGCCCTCGTCCGGAAGGCTGAAGGTGACGAGACGGAATTTGTGCCGCTTAAGTCCTACAAAGACGCAACCTGGACATTCTGCGAAAGTTGCGATGTAAGGCTGAGTACGGCAGTCACGATGAGTGCTCGATTTCCTGTCATTTCTCCAGCCGGCACCATCCTAGGCCAGGACAAGGCGATACTTCGTGTGGTGGATGGCGGATATCATGAGAACTTCGGTGCCATTACCGCTATGGAATTGGTTCACTTTCTAGAGAGGGAGCACGGGCTCTACGCTGCGGTGATATTCGTCAATAATGATCCGGCAGTCTCCAGTATGGAATGCGTGATTCCGGATCGTGAAGAGGTGAAAGAGACGGCGACTTCCTGGTTGTGGAGTCCAATCTTGACGATCATCGGAACGCGAACGGCGCGCGGGAGCCACGCCGCGGTAAGCCTGTGTGATGCGTTGGGAAAGGACCGTTTTGCCTTCGTCACGCTCGATCCGAACCATCCTAACGTGACCCTCTCCGTCAGTTGGTGGATGTCCAAGACCGTGCAGCACTATCTTGATCGCCAGCTCGCTTACAACGTGCGCGCGTTCGGGACCATCGATAGGATGCGCCAGGAGACACCGCCGCGACATCGAGACATGCCGCCGAAATCCAAGGCCATCACGCTTCTGGGCCCGGCGAAAGTCTCGGACAACTAACCAGTCTGATAAGGCGCACTGCGACTCCCACTCAACCACGTTGTCTGCAAACCCCAAGAACCCCCATGCATTTGCTTGGTCGTCGGCGAATAACCGAAGGCCATGGCGCCTCGATTTGCTTTTCTCGTTGCTGACTGTACCACCCCGCGCGCGTGACACGTATCTGCGCTCATCGAAATTCAACAATCTGTACGCTTTCCCTGTGTTCTTGCGAAGCCAGCTGGCAAAATTGTTCGCGTCTTTCCAGCTGACACCTACGACTGGCGCAGTCGGTTCCTTGATTTTGTCTCCCACCCGCAAGTAGTGCGTTCGCTTCCTGCGCCCAAGGTAGTACTCGCTGGAGGGATCATCCCATTCCGGCGGATGACAGGCCTTATCTTTGACGCACATCGAATATTCAGCGACCGTCACCTGAAACCGGCCCACGGCGACCGGGTCGTCATGTCGGATAAGGAAGCCGAAAGATACACTCAGGCTGCTGATCGCAAGCGCTTAGGCAGTGGCGCCCACCGGTTGCGGTCTCAAAAAATTTAAGTAGCTGATTATATTGAGCAACGCCGAAGGGTGGCGCCCCGTAGCGGAATCGAACCGCTGTTTTCAACGTGAGAGGCTGACGTCCTGACCGCTAGACGAACGGGGCGCACGCGGCGAGCCACGTCTATAAGTGAGGCTGGCCGAGCAATCAAGACCGGCACGGATTTTCCATGAGCGAGCAGACCGGCAAAGACGGCAATCCCCAGGTGCTGACCGCCGTGGCGACCACGGCCGGCGAGCGCCTGGACCGGTTTCTGGTTCGGCATCTGCCGGATTTCAGCCGGGCGCGCCTGCAGACGCTGATCCGGGCCGGGGCGGTGAGGCGCGATGGAGAAGTGCAGCAGGATCTGGGCCGCAAGGTGAAAGCCGGTGAAGTCTATGTCGTTTGCGTGCCTCCGCCCGAGCCTGCCGAGCCCGAGCCGCAGGCCATCCCGCTCGCCGTTGTCTACGAGGACGCGCACCTCATCGTCATCGACAAGCCCAAGGGCCTCACCGTGCATCCCGCGCCCGGGCACGCGTCCGGCACGTTGGTCAACGCCCTCATTGCCCACTGCGGCGCCTCGCTTTCGGGTGTCGGCGGCGTCATGCGGCCCGGCATCGTCCACCGCCTCGACAAGGACACCAGCGGGCTCCTCGTCGCCGCGAAATCCGATCGCGCGCATCGGGGCCTTTCCGAGCAGTTCGCGGCTCACGGCAGCGACGGCCGTCTTGAGCGCGGCTATCGCGCGATCGCCTGGGGCGTGCCGGATCGCCCGCGCGGCGTGATCGATGCCGCCCTCTCCCGCAGCGCTACCAACCGCACCAAGATCGCCGTCGTGGCGGAAGCCCGCGGCCGCCGTGCCGTGACGCGCTACGAGGTGCTCGAGGTCTTCCGTGCTGACGGCCGCAAGCCGGTCGCCAGTCTCCTGCGTCTCGTGCTGGAGACCGGCCGCACGCACCAGGTGCGCGTGCACCTCGACCACATCGGCCACCCGCTGCTGGGCGACAAAACCTACGGCGCCGGCTTCAAGGCCAGCGCTCGCAACCTGAACCCGGCAGCACAGGCGGCGCTGGAGGCGCTCGGACGCCAGGCGCTGCATGCGGCGGAGCTGGCCTTCGTGCACCCGGTCACGGGCAAGCGTCTCGCCTTCACATCGCCGCTGCCGCGCGACATGGCCGACCTGGTTGCCGCGCTCAAAGGCGGCTGATCCGCGACGATTTGGCGTTCTGGAAACCTTTGCTTTACACATAATCCTGACAATCCCTCCCCGGCCGCGCTGCTGCTGCAACGCGACGCCGCTCTTGCTGGAGGTGCCGCATGGGCATGCGTTTTGTGGTTTTCGGCCTGATCCTCGCCGCCATTCTCGCGAGCGCATTCGTCAGTCTGCAGTCGGGCCAGTCGAGCGTGCTCGAGATTTTCTTCTGGCTCGGGGCCATCCTCGTGACCTGCGGCGTTGCGCTGTGGCCGTTCGCCGGCCGCGACCAGCGCGCCGAACTGGAGCTGGAGCGCCAGACCTGGGCGGACAACATCGAGTTCAGGGAGCCGCCCGCAGTGCCTCGCACCGCCATGTCGGGCCGCGGCGCCCCCGGTGAGTTCGCGGACCATCCGCTGCGACTGAACGCGCAGGCAGATTAACATTTCTTCACACGGCCGCCGCATAGACGGAATTGGCGCCCGGCGCTCGTACTTATTGCATATTACTAATGTGTGAACTGCCGTTACCCCCTGCACACACGAACTTGCTCGACTTGTGTCTTGTGTTGCCATGCTTGCATCACAGGATTTGCTATAATGGCATCGCGGTCCAAGGGGGATCGCTAGGAGCACCTGGCGCGTACGTCCCAACGAAAAGCGCCGGTTGAGATGAAGAGATGGCTACGAGACTTCCCACGATCGCCGGCGACTCCGGTGGCCTGTCGCGGTATCTGGAAGAGATCCGCAAGTTCCCGATGCTGGAGCCGGGCGAAGAATTCATGCTGGCCAAGCGCTGGCAGCAACATGGCGACTCAGAAGCCGCCCACAAGCTCGTCACCTCGCATTTGCGCCTCGTCACGCGCATTGCCATGGGTTACCGCGGCTACGGCCTGCCGATCGGCGAGGTGATCTCGGAGGGCAACGTCGGCCTCATGCAGGCCGTCAAGCGCTTCGAGCCCGACAAGGGCTTCCGCCTCGCCACCTATGCCATGTGGTGGATCAGGGCCTCGATCCAGGAATACATCCTGCGCTCGTGGAGCCTGGTAAAAATGGGCACCACGGCGGCGCAGAAGAAGCTGTTCTTCAACCTGCGCCGCATGAAGGGGCAGATCAAGGCGCTGGAGGACGGCGATCTGCGCCCCGACCAAGTCAAGCACATCGCCACCAAGCTCGGCGTGCCGGAAGAAGACGTCGTCAACATGAACCGCCGCCTCGGCGGTGACGCATCGCTGAATGCGCCGGTGCGTGCCGACATGGAAGGCGGCGGCGAGTGGCAGGACTGGCTGGTGGACGACACGCCCGACCAGGAGGAACGGCTTGCCGAAAGCGAAGAGCTCGATCATCGCCGTGCCTACCTCGCCAAGGCGCTGTCGACCTTGAACGATCGCGAGAAGCGTATCTTCGAGGCACGCCGCCTGGCCGAGGAGCCGGCCACGCTGGAAGACCTGTCGGAGGAGTTCGGCGTGAGCCGGGAGCGCATCCGCCAGATCGAGGTGCGCGCCTTCGAAAAGGTCCAATCGGCGGTGCAGAAATCGGCCCGCAAGGACGAAATCGGCGCCACGGCGGCGCTGCACTAACTGGCCACGCGGCCAAGCGCACGAAACAATTTTCAAGGGCGCACTCCGGTGCGCCCTTTCTTCTTGTCCGCGCGCGGTGCGGGTGCATGTTCCGGTTCGGGCGTCGGCCACTTCGCCTGTTCGACCGCGAGGCGCTGGCGCGCTGCCTGCGATTGCGCTGAAATCCAGCGCAACGTCGTGCAGCTCTTGCTGCGGCGGCAGCGCGCATCGGAGCACGTGGCAACGTCCACGCACGCGACGATCTGAGCTTGCTTGCGCTCTTCCCACCTGGAGGCCTCTCGCTCGGCCGCGGCCAACACCTCCTGTTTCTCGCTTTCTGAGAGGCTGTGGTGAAGCTCCGTCAAATCGAAAATGATCTCGGCTGCCCGCGCGAGAAACGCGAGATCGTCGAGCGCATCGGGGTGATTGATCCGGGTTGTCATGTCGCTTTTCGTCGCTCGCACTGTTGATGAAGTATCGGGCGGTTTACGCACGCGCCGTCCGTCTCCGGCAGAGGGGCCGGAGGTGCGACGGGTCACGCGGATGCCTCGTCGGCAATCGGGGAGAGCTGGTCGCCCAGCTCCAGGAGACCCTTGCGGGCCTCCTCGGAGAGCCCTTGCGGGCTCTCTGGGCCTCACGGCCCGGGGGTTGCCTTACGGCACCCGCGTCGGCGATTTTAAGTCCCGGAGCAAAAACTTTGGTTTCCCGGCTGCGACCAGTTGCCTGGCGCGCAGCGATCCACCTTGAGCCGCTAGGGCGGTCGCCGGCTCCGCGCCATTGCTGGAACTTCACCGGAAACGGTTGCGTCCGGGCCTCCCGGATCTCGAGCCATTCCGCTCTCCTTCCGGGCGCCGGCCGCTGCCACGAGGACGGTGAATGGGCCCACCCACGTCCCGTCGCAGGCAGCGGCACGCCCATGGTGCCACACGCGCCAGGCAGCGGGGATAAGTCCAGCGCACCAACGCTGCCCGCATGGTGAATTGCGCCCCCCATTGCCATCCCCAAGCCCACCCACCCGTCATCCCCGAAGCCGAGCCTCGGGCGAGGCTATCGGGGATCCAGCAGCAATGGCATCGCGCGCATCTGGATTCCCGCTCAGCGCTCCGCTCTCGCGGGAACGACGCCAGTTCGATGCGCCAACCTTCACAGCAAACGTCATTCCCGCGCAGGCGGGAACCCATGCACCTGTCCGCCTGCTGGGTGCGGGAACAAATGCCGGCTCAGAAATCCATCGAGAGCCGGTCGCACACGGCGCGGGCCGCGGCGGGGTCTTTCTGGGCTTCGTCGGACGTGGCGTCGCACATGGCCGCCCGCACGCGCGGTACGGCCTCGGGCTCCAGGTGTTCGAGCGCGGTGGCATAGAGATCGGCCAGCACGCCAAGCTGGGCCATCGTGAAGCGATACGAGTAGCGCAGCAGCGCGGTGGCCATGGCGCGCTTGCAGAGCTGTCCCTCGGGGCTGCCGACGGCTGCCGTTTCGGCGCACCGGACGATGACCTTGTTGCCTGCCGCAGCCAGGTTGTGGCGCGCGAAATCGTCCACAGGCGTTCCCTGCAGCAGCAGCACGATCTCGATGACGATCTGAGCCTTGGTCACCCAGCCATAATACGCCAGATGCCCACAAAATTGGCAAGATGTGGCTACAAAAGAAGCAGAACGGACTCGCCGGAGAGTAGACTTAGCTGCCCGGCTTAGCCCCCACCTGCGTCCGCTGCGCCAGCCAGATACCGCCGATGACAAGCACCAGCGCAACGGCATGGAACATCGCGAACGGCTCGTTGATCAGCGTCACCGCGAGGATGGCCGCGAACACCGGCACGAGATTGACGAACACGCCCGCGCGCCCCGGCCCGATCAGGTCGACGCCGCGCAGGTAGAAGAGCTGTGCCAGGCACGAGGGAAAGACTGCAACGAACAGCGTCACCAGCCAGCCTTGCAGCGTCGGCATCGCCAGGCCGTACAGCACGGCCTCCGCCACCAGCAGCGGCACCGACGTGATTGCCGAGATCAGCGCCAGCAGCGTGAAGAAGGCGATGCCGGGCATGTTCGGCCGATCGCGCAGCCCGAGCGTGTAGAAAGCATAGAGCGCGCAGGCCGCAAGCATGGCGACATCGCCCCGGTTGAAGCCGATCTCCAGGATCGACAGCGGCGCTCCCTGCGTGGCGACGACAATGACGCCCACCAGCGTGATCAGCACGCCCGCGATCTGCACCAGCGTCGTGCGCGTCCCATACATGAAGTACGCGCCCGCCAGCACGACTACGGGAATGGAGCCCTGCAGGATGCCGATGTTGATGGCACTGGTGTAGTAGCCGGCCGTGTAGAACAGCGCGTTGAACCCCGTGAATCCGAAAATGGCCATCAGCGTGATGCGCAGCAGCCGCGGCCTGATCTCGCCCCAGTGCGCGCGCACCTGGCCGCCGTACAGGGGCCACATCACGGCCAGCACCAGCACCCAGCGCAGGAACACCAGCAGGAACGGCGAGATGTTGTCCACGGCCAGCCGGCTGACGATGGCATTGCCCGCCCAGAACACAGCCGTCAGCGTCAGCAGCACGGCTGGCAGCTGATACAGCCGGTCCACCAGCCGTGACACGATGCTCGGCAGGGAAGCCGGATTGCTCAAGCGATGCTCTCTGACCTGAAAAAATCACCACCCGTCATCCAATCGCCACCCGTCATCCCCGAAGCCGAGCCTCGGCGAGGCTATCGGGGAACCAGTTACACGCTCCGGCCTCGTGGCTGGATCCCGGATAGTCTCGGCGTTGCCTCAACTTCCGGGATGACGGGTCACACAGGTGAGGTGTCGTAACGAAGCCCGGCGGCGAGGTCATCGTTCAAAACAGCAGGCCAGACCCCTCAATCGTGCAGCTACTTCGCCTCCTGCGGCGTCACGCCGACCGCCTTGAACATGGCCTCGAAGCGCGCGAACTCGCCCGTTAGGTACTTCGCATGTTCGGCCGGCGAGCGCATCGCTGCCGGGAACGGTTGCGTGCCGGTGGCCGCGAACCGCTCCAGCACGGTGGCATCGGTCACCATCTTGCCGACCGCAGCGTTGACCTTGTCGACCACCTCCTTGGGCACGCCCTTGGGCGCGTAGAGGCCGTTCCAGATCGTCACGTTGAAGTCGGGCAGGCCCGCCTCCTTGGCCGACGGCACATCCTTGATGCTGTCCAGCCGCTCGGCCGACGTCACGGCATAGGCCTTCACCGTGCCGCCTTGGATCTGCGGCACCGCCGTCGTTGCCTGATCGCACAGCACGTCGATCTGGCCGGCCACCAGGTCGATCATGGCCGGGCCGGTGCCGCGATAGGGCACCATGGCAACCTTCACGCCGAGCTGCTGCTGCAGCAGGGTCGCGCAGATGTAGGAGTTGGAGCCGACGCCCGCGAAGCCGACGGACGCTTTGTCGCCCTGCGCCTTCAGCCAGGCAAACAGCTCCTTGGCGTCCTTGGTCTCCAGCGCCTTCTTGCTCAACAGCACCATCGGTCCGGTGTTGACGAGTCCCAGCGGCTCGAATGCGGTCTTGGAGTTGTAGCGCAGGTTGGCGTAGAGCGCGGCTCCGGCGGGCAGGCCGCTGTGATGCGTGAGGAGCGTGTAGCCGTCGGGCGCGGCCTTGGCCGCGCGCTCGGCACCCAGCGTGCCGCCGGCGCCGCCCACGTTCTCCACGATGACCTGCTGGCCGAGATTGCGGCCGAGATGTTCCGCCACCAGCCGGCCGATGGTGTCGGAAGGTCCGCCCGCCGCGAACGGCACGATCAGCACGATGGGTTTGTCGGGATAGCCCTGGGCGTAGAGCGGTCCAGACAGCGCGGCCCCGGCTAGCACAGCCAGCAACGCAGGCACCATCCGGCGAAACTTGAGCATCGTTCTCTCCCTGCGAAACATTTTTTGTCGGCGCCCCAGCCGCGACACAGCCGGCATATTAGTGGGCTTTGCCGTCCCATACCACCCGTCCTCGATGTGTACGCCGGTCCGATGCCCAATCTCGATTTGGCGATGGGGGCAATAAGTCCTGTTAATGCGCAAGCGCATACAAGCCAAGCAACGCAAGGCACAAACGCCCCAAAGCGCGGCTAACCAGGGTCCTGCACGCGGTGCGGCAGCCCTTTTTTCTGCGTCATCATGAACCCGCCGATCGGTCGAGGCGACAAACCAGCATTGGTCAACAACTCCGCTGGAGGGAACGACAAATGCTGTACGCAACAGTTTGGGCATCGGGTATCGCCGCGATCGGCCTCATGGCCATTTCGGGAAGCGTTAACGCCGGGGCGTTGGCGCCGGCGGGTGCCTCCTCGGTCGCCGTCGAACCCATGGTCGAGTTCGCTCGCTATAACCGACATAAACGATCGCAATCGCATCCACATTCGGGACCGCGCGGGTTGCGCTTTGGAGCCACGAAACCGGCAGAGGTTTGCGGCCCCTGGAAGTGTACTTGGCGGACGAGCGACGGCGGCTGCCTGACCTGGGAGAGGAGCTGCAAAAAGGTCAGGACCATCGATCCATTCAACTGACCGTTTTGGTTGAACGAACGCTGGGTCGCGGCGCGACCCGGCACCGGCCCGGTTGCCACACGGTCAACGCCGCTGCGCACTACGCCTCGGCGCCGTACGCCTGGGGAAAATCGGCAATGCTGAGCGTTGGCAGACCGGGCACGGTCACGAGCTCGCTGACGTGGGAGCCGTCGGCTGCCAGCCGGTGCTCTACATAACCCACCTGCTTGAGGCCATAGGTCGGCTGGCGTGCATCCGGCAGGATGAAGGCTGTGGAGGGTGCCCACACATGATGCACTCCAGCCGCACGGCTCGAGAGATACTGATGCACATGGCCCGAGCACACCAGCGCCGGCACCTTCCCCTTGAAGACCTGCAACAGCTGGCGCCTCGGCTCCGGATTGACGAAGCGGCCGCCAACCGTCCCCTCTTCTGCCGCGGCATGAAACAGCGGCTTGTGCACGAACAGCGCGATGCGTCTATCGTCACTGCCATCGGCTGCATCGCGTAGAAAGTCCATCTGTGCGCCGGCATCGATCAGGTAGCTGCCGAGCAGTTGCGCGTTCATGCCGATCACGCGCCAGCCGGGTACGTCGAGCAGCCAGAAATCATCCCCGAAGTGCTTGAGATAGCGTTCCCGGCGCTCATGCGTGATGGGCAGTAGCGCGGGATGCGCCGGCGCGCCCTGGCTTTCCCCGCAGTCGTGATTGCCCGCAATGAACCGGCATGGCAGCCCGGTCGCGTCATGCAGGTCCCGCGCCTCGGCCAGGTCGCTTTCCCGGCTCGGTCCGTCCAGCGCCATGTCACCGCTGTTGATCACGAGATCGGGACGTTGGGCGATGAGGAATTCAGCAACGCGGGCGAAATTTTCCGCGAAGCATGGCCTTTCACGGCTCAGGTGCGTGTCCGAGATGTGGGCGATGCGGAAGGTCATCGCCGCAGCCTAGTAGGCCACTGTAACAGCGCCGTAACGCTTCGCTCGGGTTCGCTCGGGGTCAGGCCCTGCGGGTCTGACCCCGTATGCTGACCGCATCTACCCTATGCATTTCCCCATAGCTCCTATTCATCCGTCGGCATTCCTTTGGTTCGCGCCCGAGCTGCTGCTAATCTCATTACCAATTGCGCGACAAGAAACCGGAGGACGCACATGCAGCTCAAGGTCTCGCCCATCACCCGCGACGAATGCAGCACCGAGGAATGGCAGGCCCGTGTCGATCTCGCCGCCGCCCACCGCATCGCCGTCATCCACGGCTTCAACGAGGGCATTTTCAACCATCTCACTCTCGTCGTGCCCGGCAGGTCCGACCGCTACTACCAGATCCCCTTCGGCATGCACTGGTCGGAGGTGCGCGCCAGCTCCTTCATGGAAGTCGGCATCGACGACGGCAAGGTCAAGCGCGGCGCCGGGGACGTCGAGCGCTCCTGCTACTGCATCCATGCGCCGATCCATAAGGCGCTGCCGCAGGCCAAGGCCGTGTTCCACACTCACATGCCCTACGCGAGCGCGCTCACGCGCCTGGAAGATCCGCGCATTAAGGAGATCGGCCAGACCGAAGTCGGCATGATGGGCAAGATCGCCTACGACGACAACTACACCGGCCCTGCCTTCGAGCCCGAGGAAGGCGAGCGCCTCGCCAAGGTGATCGGCGACAAGACCGTGCTGTTCATGGCCAACCACGGCATCTCGACGGTCGGCGACACCGTGGCCGCCGCCTACGACCGGCTCTACTACATCGAGCGTGCCGCCCAGGTGCAGATCTATGCCATGTGGACCGGCCAGAAACTCAAGCAGCTGCCTGAGCCGGTAGTGGAGAAAACCAAAAGCCAGATCGGCGGCGCCAGCTTCTACGAAGGTCCCTCGCCCGCCGAGCGCCACTTCGACGCCCTCAAGCGCATCCTCGACCGCCAGGAGCCCGATTACGTGGGGTGACGCGCGGGGTGTCGGCTCCTGCGGATCCGACACCCGCCGTCTTCGTCATTCCCGCCAAGCGAAGCGCTGAGCGGGAATCCAGATACAAGGGCAACCGTCGAGTTTGCGTCTGGATTCCCGCTGATCGCGCTGCGCGCTCGCGGGAATGACAAAGCAGCCATCCTCCCGGCAGACACCGACTATGGTCGCAGCATGGTGTCAGACCCGGAGGTCCGACTTCTGTTTGTCATCCCGGGGCTTGTCCCCGGGATCGATCTATCGGCTTGCTCCACCGCTTATTGAAAGCTAGATCCCGGCAACACCGACCTTCGCCGGCGCAGGCAATTGCCGGGATGACATTGACGCCTACGCCCGCTTCGTCTTCCCGTCCGACACCATGTGGAACACCTCCACCTTGCGATCGGCCAGCAGCTCGCCGCTCACGCCGCGAAAATCCTTGAAGTGCTGGCTGTCGGTATGGGCCTTGATGGCGTCGCTGTCCGTGTAGACCTCCAGCATCACGAAGCGCGTCGGCTCCTTGGGGTCCTGCACCACGTCGAACTGCAGGCAGCCGGGCTCGTTGGCGAGGCAGCGCTTGGCCTGCGCCGTCATCGCCTCCTTGAACTTGTCTTCCAAGCCGGGCTTGGCGGTGAGGTAGGCGACGATGGCACGCATGGGGCTTCAACTCCCTGGACATGTTGATCGCCTACCCTCGCATGAACCGGCGCCAACGTCAGCCCGTGCGCGGAAGCTGCCATCTCCTCGAAGATCCCGGACCGGGGGCGCATAACAGCGGCCGGCCTGCCGCTTCGAGCCGGTGCGCCCGGTTCTGCCGCGTCAGGACGCAAAAAAAAGATCGCCTTGCGCCGAGGGCATTTGCGGGTTCGGCCCGCTACTTTCGCATCGGGGTGCGTCACAAGGCGCGGCTTTGCCGGCAGCGGAATCGCGCCTCTAGTGCGTTCACCAGCAAAGGAGAACGCCATCATGCGCGATACATCTCAGGTCCGGCCCGGCGAACGCGATCCGAACATGCCGCCCGGCCTCTTTCCGATCGCAGTAGTCGCCGTGGCGCTGTGCACCTTCATGTATGTGCTGTATCCGGGCCACGGCCCGATCCAAGGCCACGTCGCGGCTCCCGCCGCAAACGCGCAGCCCGGCTAGGTCTCGCCGGTCTCGCATGGCTTAGCATGTTACGAGCGGCACCTCCGCCGCCGCACGCGAACGCTGCACCGGCGCGTGGATCTCAAGCCGCGACCGCGCGATCGATGACGACGCGGTTGCGGCCGGCGCACTTGGCCTCGTAGAGTCTGGCGTCGGCGCGCTGCACCAGCGTCGCGGCATCGTCCCCATCGCCCAGCTGGGCGATACCGAACGAGGCCGTGATCTGGCCGATCGGCTCACCGCTGTTGTTCAAGGCCATCTCCTTGCCTTCCAGCTGGCTGCGAATGTTTTCAGTCAAGTGCTCGGCGTCGGCGAGCTTGGTCTCGGGCAGGATGATGGCGAATTCCTCGCCGCCGAACCGTGCCACCGTATCGCGGCCCTTGACGTTGCTCGACAGCAGCTTGGCGAACATCTTGAGGATTTCATCGCCGATCTGATGGCCGAACGTGTCGTTGAACCCCTTGAAGCGGTCGATATCGCCCATCACCAGGCACATGGCGGTGCTGTGGGTGTGCGCCTCTTCGATTTCCTTGGCCAGATTGACGTCGAAGCAGCGCCGGTTGCTGAGCGCGGTGAGTGGATCGCGCAGTCCCAGTTCCTGCGCTTCGGCAAGGTTCCAGCGCAGCTTTTCGACCTGCGAGGTGGACTGTTCCAGGTTGCGCTGAAGGTCGGCGGCAGTGTGCTGCATCTTCTCGTTCTCGGCGATCAGGAACTTGACCATCGCCCGCACCTGGTCGGGCTTGGCGAGGGAATGCAGGTTCCGGTGCGCCTGGGCGAGCGACTTGGAGTAGCTGTCGTTGGCGTCCACGTAGGTGCGCATGAAACGCAGGATGACGGCCAGCTCGCTGTCGAGCTGTATCTCGGTCGTCTCCAGCGTCTTGGCGCGATTCCGGAGCTTGGATGGTTTGAGAATGGCTCTCCAGTTGCGCAACGCGCCGATGGCCGCGACACCCAGGCCGACCATTCCGAACACGAAAGCCGTGGCGAAGATCGCCTTCAACGATTGTCCGCTGCCGTCGACCTGCGCACTCCCGGCCGACCACAGGCCGAATGCCAAAACCTGAAAACTCATCGCGCAGCTCCCCGCATTGCCGCACCGCATTCTTGGACTCTGGCGTCTCAAAATACGGTTAATGCGCATCGGGAAATGGCCGGTAGTGCCCGAAATATCTACTGAACCGGAGGTTGCGCCCGGATGGCCGCGGGGGCCTGTCGGACCGCTCCGGCAGCCAAGATTTGGGCTCAATTGCCCCGCAACGTGAGCAGGCGCGAGGTTGCGTTAGACTAGGCGCTTGGGCGGTTAGGCTCGTTGCGAGTAGACATCGTTGATGCGAGGCGATCCTGCTCTAGAATTTCGGGCTGGACAGTGGGAACCGGGGCAGGGGCAGTGGCCGACAATCAGGGTGTACTCATCGTCACGGAAGACACCGTCATCCGTGGCGTAACAGAAATGCGCAACTGCCGCCAACTCGAGGTCCACGGCTACGTCGAGGGCGATGTGTCGGCGCGCAATGTCCTCGTGCACAAGACGGGGCGGCTGTTCGGCACGGTGAAGACCGACACGGCGGAAATCCACGGCACCGTGCAAGGCGACGTGGTCGTCAAGAACCTCATCGATATTCGCAGTTCCGGCAACGTCAGCGGCAACGTCAAGTACGGCAGGCTTGCGCTGGAGATGGGCGGCAACCTGACCGCGGAAATGCGCAACGTGCCCCCGAGCGTCGGCGGTGACCTCAATCTCGAAGTCGCCAAGGGCCACTCCGTGCCCATCACGCTGCAGGACCTGACAGCACTCGATCCCGACGACGCCGCCAAGGATCTGAAGTTCACGGTCACCAAGGCCAAGAACGGCTTTGTGGCGCTGTCGAACGCGCCGAAGCGGGCGGTCAGCACCTTCACGCAGGCCGACCTCGAAGCCGGCCGCGTCGCGTTCATGCACGATGGCGCCAATGGCGGCGCCGCAGGCTTCGACATTGTCGTCGCCGACCACACCGGCGCGAGCTCCGGTGGCGCCAAGACGGTGACGGTTGCGGTGCGGAGTTAGAGTTTTATCCGAGCCAGAGGGTGCAGCCGTTTTCCTTGGCCCTCTGCCGTCCTCTCTTGAGCCCGGCATTCTCGGGCTTCGATATGCCACGGACAGTCGGCGTCAGACCAAGCGACTGGAGAGGCCCTATGAGAAGAGGGAACAATTCTCTCGCGTCGATTTCTCTCGCAGCACTTGCGTTGCTGCTTGTGACGAGTCCGGCCCAGGCATGCGAGCTGTCACCGGGCGGTAGCGAGCCGCCGGTTCTGACCCGCAGACCCGCGCAAGGCGACGACGTTCGGCTTACTGCGGGATTTGGCATGCGCTCGCATCCCCTGCTCAATGTGCGCCGCATGCACAGCGGAGTCGACTGGGCCGCGCCCAGAGGTACGCCGGTGATCGCTGCCGGCCCCGGCCAGGTGGTTTTTGCCGGGGAGAAAGGGGAATACGGCAATGCCATTGCAATCGACCACGGCGGCGGCTGGCAAACGCTCTATTCGCAGCTATCCCGCATTGCGGTCGGCGTGGGCGACTGTGTCGCGTTCGGCGCGCTCATCGGCGCGGTCGGCTCGACCGGCCTGAGCAGCGGTCCCCACCTGCATTTTGAGGTTCGGCAGAACGGACAGCCCATCGATCCGCTGTCTGTTGGAGTGGACAACGAACCGCTCGAACCCGCAGACAGTAAGTGAAGCCCGATGCTGCGCCTGCCATCCCCTATCCTTGGCCGCAACCCGAAAGTGTTGTCACGATCCTCGCCGACGCCACGATGCACCCGAGACACAGCGCCCAGCCGGCGATGAGCCAGGTGGCACGCGTGAACGTGCTCGAGCCTGTCGAAGCTGACCGCATGGCGTATCGGGCGTACAGCATTGCGAAAACCACAGCAAAGGTCCACCCGATCAGGATCATCGATCGCATCGTCTCGAGCTTGCCGAGCGCCGCCGGATCGGGCCCCAGGACGGTTGCAACCGTATAGAGGCCAAACAGGGGAACCATAGGCAGCGCCGCCAGACGCCCGATGGCGGCGTGGGCGTGCTGAAACCGATGCGCGAAGCCGAAGAAGATGGCGAGTGAAAAGGCAAACAGCAGGATCGTCGCCCAGCCTTCCATCACGCCGGTCAGGCCGCCCGAGCGCACGACCGTTGCGGTTGGAACGAAAGCGCACGCGGGCCACAGCCAGTATGTGATGACCAGGGATGCGAGCGCGCATCCGGCGGCAAATGCAGTCATCGTGGTGTTTCGCGCGAAGGCGATATTGCCGGTCTCCAGCACGGCGTAGACCCCGAGCCATGCCGCCACGGCAAGCGTGGTCACCAAGGCTGGGTGGGATCGGGCGAACTCGGACGCCGCCAGGATCCACGCGAACAGGAAGCACATCGCGCCGTTGAGCGTGATGACGGGCAGCATCGATTTGATCTGGCGCTCGGCATTTTCTCCGGCCCCGAGCAGCCCGATGCCGTTGAGCATCGGAAACGTCAGCATCATGCCGGCGACGCGATAATCGTCGATCCGCACCAGCCACAGGAAGGCGACGAACAGCGCCGTGCCGGCGGCCGTGCGCAAGATGACTCCGGCCATGCGGTTTCTCGCCCGTCCCTGCGCTTACGGTGTCGGCAGCGGCACGCCCGCTGCGGCAAACGCCGCTTTTTGCCGCTCCGCCACCTCGTCCAGCACGAAGCCCTCGATGGTCTCGTTGAACATGTTGTGCCAGTTGAGCTTGGCGCCCAGGTGCAGGAACACGCCGCCGAGCCCGATCGCCGCCCGGTCCATGAACACGAACTCGCGCGGTACCCGCACAGGCCCTTTTTCCTTGAGCTGCTGATGCACGGTGAAGGCTTCCCTGCGGCCGTACTGTCCCGGCGTGGTGCCGTCCGCGATCTCGCGTTCGCGGTCGTCGAGCAGCGGCCCATAGATGAACCGCGCCCAGATGCTGAGGATGTCGATCAGCTCGTTTGAGAGGCCGCCGAATCCCCAGGTCTCGTAGGCATGCACCACCAGCTCGCGCTTGTTGTGCAGCAGTCCGTTGTAGAGATCGATGACGCCCTGCACGAACGGCGTCGGAAACGTGCGGATGCAGCCATAGTCGAGCAGGTTGATGCCGGCCGGCTTCCCCAGCGCGCCATTCGCTCCGGCCGCGCTGCCCTCTTCGAAGATCGTGTAGTTGCCCAGGTGCGGGTCGCCGTGGATCACGCCGTAGTGCGAGAACGGATACCACCACGCCTTGAACATCGCCTGCGCGATGGCGTTGCGATCTTCCAGCGGCGCCGGCTTGTAGTCGAGCAGCTTGCGGCCCTCGAGCCAGGTCATGGTCAGCAGGCGCTTGGTCGACAGGTCCGCCAGCACCTCCGGCACGCGAATGCGCGCCTCGTCCTGGAAGATCAGCGCGTACAGCGCCGTGTGGGCTGCTTCCAGCTCATAGTCGAGTTCCTCGCGCAGCCGCGCCGACACTTCCTTGAGGATCTCCCCCGTGTCCACGGCCGGGTTCATGCGTGCATGCAGCGCGAACACGACCTTGAGCTGGTTGAGGTCCGCCTCCACCGCCGACTGCATGTCGGGATACTGCAGCTTGACCGCCAGCGCACGGCCGTCGTGGCCAACAGCGCGATGCACCTGTCCCAGCGACGCGGATGCTGCCGGTTGCGGCTCGAAACTCTTGTATCGCGCAGCCCACTCCGGCCCGAGTTCGGCCATCATGCGCCGCCGCACGAACGCCGGCCCCATCGGCGGCGCCTGCGACTGCAACTGGGAAAGCTCCTGCGCGTATTCGGCCGGCAGCGCTTCCGGGATGGTGGCCATGAGCTGTGCCACCTTCATGATCGGGCCCTTGAGGCCGCCCAGCGCGGCAGCCAGGGCGGCGGCATTCTTCGTGTCGTCCGCGCCAAATCCGAGCAGCCGCTGGCCCGCAACCCGCGCCGCCACCGCCCCGACATTGGCGCCGACCCTGACATAGCGCGCGGCCCGCGCAGAAAGCCGGTTTTCCTCGTCGTCCTTGCGGTCGTTCAAAACTGGCCTCCTGACATGCATGTATATCGGCGCGCCGAAGGCCTGCGTCCAGTAGACAAGATGCGTCAGGCCGCGATGCGCGCTACTCTGCGACACGGGCAGGAAACGAAGCGCGAGGGCGTGGGGCGCAAGTATGCAGGAACGGCAGGCAGAGCAGACGCCGTCCGCGCTGCGCGGATTTGCGCGGCATCCCGCGACCATCGCCATTCTGGCCCTCGGCATCACCCAGATCGTCGCCTGGGGCACGACGCTCTACGCGCTGGGCGTGCTGGGCAAGCCCATTGCCGCCGACACCGGCTGGAGCCAGACCATCGTCTTCGGCGGTCTCACCGTCGGCCTGCTGGTGTCGAGTGCGACGTCCACCCTGGTCGGCCGGCTCATCGACCGCCGCGGCGGCCAGTCCGTCATGGCGCTTGGATCGGTGCTGGTCGCGGTCGGTCTGGTGCTTCTGGCGCTCGTGCCAAGTATCGCGACCTATCTTGCCGCCTGGGCCTTTCTCGGCCTTGCCATGCGCATGACGCTGTACGATGCCGCCTTTGCCGCCCTGGTGCAGGTCACGCCGTCGCGCGGACGGCGGGCCATTTCCTACCTGACGCTGTTTGGCGGCTTCGCTTCCAGCGTGTTCTGGCCCATCGGCCACGCGCTCAACAGCGCCTACGGCTGGCGCACGACGCTCGTCATCTTTGCCGCCATCAACCTGCTGGTCTGCCTGCCGCTGCACTGGTTCGGCCTGGCGCGTCGCGAAACCGAGGCGCAGGCCGAGCACGCGAGAGTCGCGGACGCAACGGCGGCGCCGGCGGCTCCTCCGCTCGAAGGGGCGCCCCGTGCCATCGCCATGGCGCTGTTCAGCGTCATCGTTGCCGCCAGCGCAGTGGTGTTCGGGGCGCTGGCGGTCCACTTGGTTCCGCTTTTAGAGGCTTCAGGGCTCACCGCTGCCGCGGCCGTGTTCATTGCGTCGCTCAAGGGCGTGGCTCAGGTCGTGGGCCGCATCTGGGATCTCACGCTGGCGCGCAAGTGGCATCCGATCGACGTCGGCCGCGTATCGGTCGCGTTCATGCCCCTCTCGTTTCTGGTCCTGATGTTCGGGGGCGCGAGCTTCGTCACCGCGCTTGCCTTCACCTTGCTGTTCGGCATTTCCAACGGCCTCGTCACCATCATGCGCGGTGCCGTTCCCCTGGCGCTGTTCGGCCCTAAGGGCTACGGCGAAGTGCTGGGCATTCTCGCCACGCCCTACCTGCTGCTGGCGGCCATCGCGCCGGCGGCATTCGCGCTGGTGGTCGAACGCAGCGGGTACGACACGGCGGAAACCCTGCTGCTGGGTGCGGGTCTGTTCTCGTTCCTCGGCATGGAGCTGATGGCCTTCTGGTATCGCCGCCGCGCTGCCTGATGGCCGGATAATTCGTTCACGATCAGTTGACGGCCTTGATTGGCGGGCTGGGTTCCCGGCGAGTAATATTGCGGGTATGTCGCGGTCGGTATTCCACAGTCCCCGAAAATTGCGGGCTTGGTCCATCCTGCTGGCAACGGCGTTGATCGTTTGCACAAGTCCGACCGCGCGTGCGGAACCTGCGGCATGGGCCGGCGAGGGCTGGACCAGAACGGATTTCAGCAAGTCCCGAATCGGCTGGCACGAGATTCTGTCCGGCGGCCCTCCCAAGGACGGCATCCCGTCGATCGATGCGCCGATCTTCAAGCCCGTGGCCGACGGCAGCGAGTTGACCGGCACGGATCCTGTCATCGGTCTTGCGATCGGCGCCGACGCGCGTGCTTACCCGCTGCGCATCCTTATCTGGCACGAGATCGTCAACGACACTGTTGGCGGTGTGCCGGTGAACGTGACCTATTGCCCGTTGTGCAACTCCGCCGTCGTATTCGACCGCCGTGCCGCGGGCCTCGTTCTCGACTTCGGAACCACGGGCAAGCTGCGGAACTCCGATCTTGTCATGTACGACCGGCAGACCGAAAGCTGGTGGCAGCAGTTCACGGGCGAGGCCATTGTCGGAGAGCTTGTGGGCACGGAGCTCAAACTGCTACCCGCCCGCCTTGAATTGTTCGCCGAGTTCAAGCAGCGCCATCCGGACGGCAAGCTGCTGGTCCCGAACGATCCCAAGCTGCGGGACTACGGCCGCAATCCCTATGTCGGCTATGACGGCGGCAGCGCGCCCTTCCTCTACCGCGGCGACTACCCGAAGGATATCGAGCCGATGGCGCGTGTCGTGGTGGTACGAGATCCGTCAGGGAAGCCGAAAGCCGTCGCCCTGGACTTTTTGCGCAAGAAGGGACGGGTCGATCTCGATGGCATTGAGCTCGCCTGGCGCGCGGGTCAAAGCTCGGCGCTCGACCACTGGGACATAGCCAAGGGGCAGGACGTCGGCACGGTCACGGCCCTCAAGCGTGATGGCGCAGGCAAGCGTGAAGACGTCCCTTACGACGTTACCTTCGCCTTCGTCGCGTACGCTTTCCATCCCGAGGTATCGGTCCTCATGGATTAAGGCCGTGTCCTCAAATACGAGCCTGCCGTTCCGCTTTTGCCAACGGCCTTGCAAGGTCGATCTGCTCCACATAGCTGACCATCCGATACTCACTCCGCACGGAGAAAGTGTGCCATTACCTGAAGTCAGCCAGGGAGGCGCTTTTTGTGTGACAAGCTTGGCTATGCGCGATCAACAGCCGCCGGCTTCCCACCTCGCCAGCAGTCCCTCCTTGATGAGACGCCGAACGAGGACGACCTTTCCGGCATCATCGAGCTGACCCGGCAGATCGCGCACGACGAATGAGGGTGCCTCGTTCAAAGCGAAAGTCACGGCCTCGCGCGTGAACGACGGAAGGGAGATCTTGGTCGAGCCGAAAAGGATCACCAACTGGTTATTCTCTTCGCGCAGAAGGTAGACGAGATGCGGTCGGGCAGCGACACGGCTCTCGGTGCCAATCGGCGATGCATTGTCCAGCTCTCGCAGACGGCCATCCAGCGCGGGGCGGCGAGACGTCACGAAGTTCTCGGCGAAACGATCAAGGATCGGCCCGAGATTGGCACTGCATGCGAAGGTCTCGAGCAATGAGCGGAAGGTGGCTTCCGCCCGGCCGCGCTCGAACCCTGAGCGGGCAAAACCAACGGGCAAGTTAGCTCGAAAAGCAGACGAGGCGAGGCAAGCCTCGGAGACCGCCTCGACCATTACATCTGCCCAGGTCTTGCCTATCAGGCCAAGCGTGATGTGCAGCGAGATCTCGTCGGTCGAGCGCGCCGAATGAAAGAGCCCGCGTGGGCAATAGAATACATCACCCGCTTTAAGCGTCAGTTCTCCGGTCGGAGAACCAGGAATGTGTCTGCCGTGCTCGTACGCCTGACCGTGCAGGGGCAATTCGATCAGCGTGTCATAGATCGTCCACTGCTTTGATCCGCTCACCTGCAGGACGAACACGTCGTGGCTGTCGAAATGGATTTTGAAGCCCTGGGCGTGGGGTGGCGACAGATAGATATTGGTCTGAAAATGGGCGCTGAAGGTTTCTTCAGCGGCGCGGCATAGGGCCGCGAGCTCTGGTAGTCGCTCGTGCATATGGTTGAGAGAAATGGTGGACCCGGATTCGAACAATTGATAGGCCCGGGGAAGGTCGATTCTGCCGGTGGGTTCCGAGTTAGGAAACGAATAGTCCTCGGATTTCACTTCTCGTGCGGCGTCCACCATGAAGACGTCGGGAAAGCGAGGCGAACTCGTCGCAAGGTACCGGTCGATGGCTGCAACGCTGAGCAGAGATCCGAACTTCCCGGCGTCCCGTCGCTCGATCTGCAACGGCTTACGTTCGTAGTAGTGTGCAAAAAAAGCTGCCGGAGTGATCGGCTCAATGAGCCACCGGAAAGAGAATGGCGTGCCTGTCTCGGTCAATTCAGCACCTCAGCCGATTGTGCGCGTTGCGCCTTGTAGACCAGGACAACCACCGCAAACGCGCGGAATTCCCGGCTTTGCCTTCTCTGCAGTGTGTCCTAAGATTGTGCCTGACCGCCGATCAATGCTCCAGGTCTCCGACAACTGGACTGATTTGCTGTTGAGGAATTGCGACGCCGGGGTACCATACAGCACAGGCTGAGAACTTTCCGACGGAGATGCGTCTAGTGGAACGCAAGACTTATACACTAAGGGATGCAGACATATCCTCGTGCAGGAACGTCAGCCGTCGCGCGCTGCTGCATACTCTCGGCATCGGCGCTGCCATAGCAGCCGGCCGTCGGATCTCGCAGGCACAACCGAAACCCCGAGATCCTTGTCGGGACCGGGACCACGGCCCGAGCGATCAGGATGGTTGCGGCCGTCCTCCAACTTCATAGTGGCGGCTTGGGGCATGGGCAGAGACTGAGATACGTGCCAGTGGCGGCATTGTGGCCACGGGACACTGATCGACCTGCACCGCTTTCAGGAATGTCGGGTTTCCAACCGCTCTCCGAGTACACGACTTGGCGCTCGATGTTTGCACGTCGTGCCGCCACGGTCGCGGCCTGGGGGCTGGTCCCGCCAGCATGCTGGGCCGGCGGTCGCTGCACCTGGGAGCTGATGAGGCATGCGCTGCAGGCGCTCCAGTTCGTGGCTTGTAGCGCTCGGTGCGCTGCTGTGTGCGTTCGCCTTCTGCGGGCAGTTCGCTACGGCACGAGGCCAGGACTCCGAGATAGTGTGGCGCCACGTCTTCAAGCGTCCCGGTACGCCGCCTGCACCGGCCGACAACCCGCTGACGCCCGAGAAGATCGCACTCGGCGCGCGGCTATTCGCCGACGCTCGCCTGTCCGGCACTGGACGGCATTCGTGTGCCAGTTGCCACCGGCCTGCACTCGCCTTCACGGACGGACGCCGGCAGGCCCGCGCTCTCACCGGGGAAGCGCTTCGGCGCAACACGCCGGCGCTGTGGAATCTCGCCTGGAGCAAGCAGTTCTTCTGGGATGGCCGCGCGCCGTCGCTGGAAGCGCAGGTGCGCATGCCGATCGAGGCGGCCGACGAGATGGGCGGCGACTGGCCGTCGATCCTTCAGCGGCTGGCGGCGGATGCGAGTGTCGTCTCCCGGTTTCAGACCGCATTTCCCGCGCAGCTCGCAATTTCGGAAGACACAGTCGTCAAGGCGCTCGCGTCCTATGTCCGCTCGCTCGTTTCGCCGCCGGCCCGGTTCGACGCCTGGATCGAAGGTGACGCGGGCGCACTCACGGCTGAAGAACAGCGCGGCTTTCACCTGTTCACCGGCAAGGCGGGCTGCATGCTGTGTCACGTCGGCTGGCGCTTCACCGACGATCGCTTCCACGACATCGGCCTGCCGGGCAAGGATCCCGGCCGCTCGGCGATTCCGGACGGCACGCCCGGCCGCATGGCCTTCAAGACACCGAGCCTGCGCGACGTCGATCGCACGGCGCCCTACATGCACGACGGGTCGCTGCCGACGCTGACGGCCGTGCTCAAGCACTACACCGGCGGCTTCGTGTCGAGACCCACGCTTGCGCCCCACATCAATCGCCGTTTGCGCTTGAGCGCCCGTGAGAAGGCCGACCTGATTGCCTTCCTGCGCACCCTCTCCAGCAAGAAGGCGGCCCCTTGAAACAAGGGACCGCCTCGAACCAGTCAGGCTGCGCGGGCTTCAGCCGGCCGCTTTTTCGTATTTCGTGATCTCGTCGGCCAGCAGTTGATAGTCCTCGCACGCCACACCGCAGCGCTTGGAGATCTCCGCCAGCTGCTCACGCGCCCGCGCGGGATCGCCGATCTGCAGGAAGGCTTCGCCCAGATACTGCCGCGTCGTGGTGCGGTCGGGATGAGCTGCCAGCACGCGCTGGTAGTAGCCCATGGCCTCGTCCACGCGCCCGAGCTTGCGCAGTGCGAAACCGATCATGGTCTGCACGCGCGGATCGGCCTGATCCTGGGCCGTCTGCAGCGTCGCCAGCGCGGCGTCGTATTGCCCGCCCTTCGCCTGCCAGTAGCCGACACTGTAAATCTGATCCTGATCGAGCGAGCTGTCTTTCGGCTTGGGTTTGGGCTTGGGTTTCGGTTTGGGCTTAGGCTCGGGTTTCGGCTTGGGCTCGTCGCCGACAGCGAGGCTGGTGTCCGGTGTGAAGGCGAACAGCGCCAGTGCAGCGCCTGCAATCATAAGCCATTTGGAAGCAGCAATTTTCGGCATGCAGTCTCTCCCACGGAAAGGTGAACCCCCGGCAGGGTCGATCGACGGCGCAAGACTACAGGCAAACGCACGACGTGGGAGTCACGGGCGCGTGATGCCGTCCTCCCGCCGCAGGACCCACCGCCCGGTTACAATCACGCGGAGTACTTGATGCTGCAGCCGTAGGGTCGGGTGACGGCGTTCTGCACGGGCTTGCCCTCCAAGACAGCGCGGAAGGCATCGTGCAAGTAAGGTACCGCTTGCTGCAGATCCGACGCGCGAGTTGTGGCGATGGAATCGATGCCCCCCATGTAGACCAGCATGCCCTGCTGATTGATGACGTACATGTGGGGAGTCGTCTGCGCAGCATAGGCGCGGCCCATCGTGCCTTTGGTGTCGAGCAGCACGGCGGTCGGCGCCGCGTTACGCGTCTTGGTCAAATTGTTTGCCTGCTCCGGCGGAACATACCCTTGCTCTCCCTGCGCGGAGGATATGACCGTGAACCACACCGCACCGGCGCCGGTCACTTCCCGCTGCAGGTTCTGCATGTTGCTGGCGCCGTAATGCTTCCGCACGTAGGGGCAGTCGTGGTTGGTCCATTCCAGCACCACGATCTTGCCGCGCAGCGCCGAGAGGCTTTGGGTGGCGCCATTGCTGTCCACCGCGGAAAAGTCAGGCGCCGGCTGCTGGACCTGGGGCGCTGCCCATGCCGGCGCGCCGCGCAACATGAGTGCGGTCCCGGTCAGCCCGGCAACGCCAAGCAACAGGGTCCGGCGATCGATGGCTATTCCAGCCGGAGCTGCGGGAAACCGGGGCGCGCGCATCGTCATGAAATGATCTCCTTCTCCGATAGTTCAAGGTAGCTCGGCTGTGGCTGGGCGCAATGGAAAGTTGAGCGGTGACGCTGCTAGCGCCCGCACATGACGCGCGTCAGACCATCACCTGCGTTCCCACCTCCACGACCCTGTCGCTGGGAATGCGGAAATATTCGGTGGCATCCTCCGCCCTGCCTGCCAGCCAGATGAACAACCGTTCCTGCCATTGCGGCATTTCTGACTTGATCGTCGTCTTGAGTGAGCGGCGCGACAGGAAGAACGATGTCGCCGCGATGTCGATATTGAGGTCCTTGCGCCGGCAGTGCTCGATGATTTTCGGCACGCTGGGGGTTTCCATGAAGCCGTAGTGCGCGATGACGCGAATGAACGTGTCAGCCACGCGCTCGATCTCGATGCGTTCGTGGCGCAGCACGCGCGGCGTATCCTCGGTTTTGATGGTGAGAATGATGTTGCGCTCGTGCAGCACGCGGTTGTGCTTGAGATTGTGCATCAGCGATGTCGGTGCGGAGTTCGGGTCGCCGGTCAGGAATACCGCCGTTCCGGGCACGCGGTGCGGCGGCTTGGCGTCGAGCTTGCGCACCAGCCACTGGAGGTCGGCCTCGTCCTTGCGCGTCGCCCGCATCAGGCTCTTCGATCCACGCACCCAGGTCAGCACCATCAGGCAGAGCAGCGCGGCCACGATCAGCGGCAGCCAGCCGCCTTCGGGGATCTTGAGTACGTTGGCGATCAGGAAGGCCTGCTCGATCAGCAGCAGCGGCACCATGAGTATGGCGGCCTTCCAGAGCGGCCAGTTCCAGCAGCGCCATACCACGAAGAAGGCCATCAGGCTGTCGATGACCATGGTCGCGGTGACGGACAGGCCGTAGGCGGCCGCAAGATCGCTGGAGTTGCGGAATATGAGAGTAACGATCAGCACGCCAACGAACAGCAGCTGGTTGACGCGTGGAAGATAGATCTGGCCGGCCATGCTCTCGGACGTGTGCCGGATCTCCAGGCGCGGCACCAATCCGAGCTGGATGGCCTGACGCGTGAATGAGAACGCGCCGGTTATGACGGCTTGGCTGGCAATCACGGTCGCGACGGTCGCGAGCACCACCATCGGGAGCAGAGCCCAGCTCGGATAGAGCCGGTAGAAAGGGTTTTCGATGGCTTCGGGATGCGCCAGCAGAAGAGCGCCTTGCCCGAAGTAGTTCAGAATGAGCGCGGGCTGCACGATCGCCAGCCATGCAACCTGGATCGGCTTGCGCCCGAAATGGCCGAGATCGGCATACAGTGCCTCCGCCCCGGTGACGACGAGAAAAATCAACCCCATGACCGCCAGGCCGATGACGCCGTGCGTCAGCACGAAGTGTACCCCAAGCCAAGGGTTGAGCGCCTGGAACACGCGCACGTCGTCGATGATGTGGATCAGCCCGCCGATGGCGAGCACAATGAACCACACCAGCGTAATCGGACCGAAAAAGCGGGCGACCTTTTCGGTCCCGCGTGATTGCACCGCAAACAGCATGACCAGGATCACGACCGTGATCGGCAGCACCGCGAATTCCAGCCGGGCCGACCAGTCCACGTTGGGCATGATGCGTTCGAGCTGCGGCGCAGCCAGTTTCAGGCCCTCCACTGCCGACAGTACCGAGATGGCAGGCGTGATGACGGCGTCGCCGTAAAAGAAGGCCGCCCCGACCACACCGAGCACAAGGATCAGCGGTGAGCTTCGTTTGGCGACGGACTGTCCGAGCGCCATCAGCGCGAACGTGCCGCCTTCGCCCTTGTTGTCGGCATTGAGGAGCACCAGGACATACTTGAGCGTGACGATAAGCAGCATCGTCCACACGATCAGGGAAAGAATCCCGAGCACGGCATCGGGGCCGGCCGCGCCCTGCTTGGTCGCAGCCGTCACCGCTTCGCGCAGCGCGTAGAGAGGACTGGTGCCGATGTCGCCGTAGACAACGCCAATGGAGCCAAGCGCCAAGGCCCAGAACTTGCGGTCCCGGATGGTGTCGTGCTCGGCGCTGTGCGCCGCGGCGGTCGATTGTGCCATAACGGCAGTGATCTCGAATTGTGTGCGCGCGGTGCTTTGTTAAGGCCCGAGTGGGCGCGGCTTATACACCCCCGTCAGTCAGGGCGATAGCCCGGATACACGTGGGAAACAGAGTGTGAGGGTGGCCCAGGGCAATCGCCGTTGCGCCAAACGCGTCTGCATTCCTCGTATCCTGGCATGAACAGTGTTCATTCAGCCCGCAGCCTTGGATAACGCGTCTCTCTCATGCGGGAACGAGAGGTAAGCCGATCGACTACAGGCCTTCCAGCTCGTCGATCATGCCCTCGATCACCTTCAGCCCCTTGTCCCAGAAGGCGCGCTGCGACGCATCGAGGCCGAAAGGCTTGAGCAGTTCCGAATGATGCTTGGAGCCGCCGGCCTCCAGCATGGCGAAGTATTTTTCGACGAAGCCCGGATGCGCGTCCCGGTACAACCCGTAGAGTGAGTTCACCAGGCAGTCGCCGAACGCATAGGCGTAGACGTAGAACGGCGAGTGTATGAAGTGGGGAACATACGACCAGTAGCTCTCGTAGCTCTCGGCAAGTTCGATCGCGGGTCCCAGGCTCTCGCTCTGCACGTCGAGCCAGATTTGGCCGAGCCGATCCGACGTGAGCTCGCCCGCCTTGCGTTCCTCGTGCACGCGGCGCTCGAAGGAGTAGAAGGCGATCTGGCGCACGACCGTGTTGATCATGTCCTCCACCTTCTGAGCCAGCAGGGCCTTCTTCTCCTTGGCGTCGGTGCTGGAGGCCAGCAGCGCCTTGAAGGTCAGCATCTCGCCGAACACCGATGCGGTTTCGGCCAGCGTCAGCGGTGTCGGCGCCAGCAGCGGACCGAGCGGCGCCGCCAATACCTGGTGCACGCCGTGGCCCAGTTCGTGGGCAAGCGTCATGACGTCCCGCGCCTTGCCCTGATAGTTCATCAGAATGTAGGGGTGCGCGGAGGGCACCGTCGCATGCGAGAAGGCGCCGGGTGACTTGCCCTCGCGCACCGGCGCATCGATCCACGCGCCATCGAAAAATCGCTTGGCGATCGTCGCCATGCGGGGCGCGAATGCACCATAGGCATCGAGCACCATCGCTTCCGCCTCCCGCCACGGCACGAGGCGTTCGGGCCTGTCGGGCAGCGGCGCATTGCGGTCCCAGTAGGCGAGTTTCGGCTTGCCGAGCCATTTGGCCTTCATGGCGTAGTAGCGGTGCGAGGTCCGTGGATAGGCGGCACGCACCGATGCCACCAGCGCGTCCACGACCTCGGGCTCGACGCGGTTGGCCAGGTGGCGGCTGTCGGCCACGTCCTTGAAGCCGCGCCAGCGATCCGAGATTTCCTTGTCCTTGGCTAGCGTATTGGTGATGAGCGTGAACAGCCGGATGTTCGCCTTGAACACTTTTCCCAAAGCTTCCGCCGCGGCCTGCCGCTTGCGTCCGTCGGGGTGCATCAGGAAATTCAAGGTCGGCTCGAGCGCCAGCGGCTCCTTTTCCCCGTCCACCTCGAACCTGAGCGCCGTCATCGTCTCATTGAAGAGGCGATTCCACGCGGCGCGCGACGTGATCGACTTTTCATGGAACAACCGCTCCAGCTTCTCCTCGAGCTGATAGGGCTTCTCCTTGCGCAGGTCGTCGAACCACGGCTTGTACCGAGCCAGCATCGGCACCTCGAGCGCGCGCGCCAGCACCGCATCGTCGATCCCGTTGATCTCCAGCTCGAAGAAGATCAGGTCGGTCGTAATGGCGGTGAGTTTCTCCTGGATGTCGCCGTAGAATTTCGCGTGCTCGGGATTGGCCGTATCTGCGGCATAGAGCAGTCCCGCGTAGGAGCCGAGCTTGCCCAGCGTATCGCTCAGCGCCTCGTAGCGCCCGATGGCTTCGGCAAGCCGCGCTCCATCCTTCGCCAGCTCTGCGAGCTTGCCCTTATACAACTCCAGAATGGCCTTGGCCTCGGCGCCGGCCTTTGCCAGGTCGGCCTCGACCTCGACTGAAGCGGGGCCAGGATAGAGGTCGCCGAGATTCCATACCGGCATCGGGCCCAGGCTGCCGGTTGCTGCCGGAGAGGGCCGCGACGCCTTATCGAGGTTCCGAGTTTTTCCGCCCCTGGCTTCCATCGCACCCTCTGTTCCGATCAGCGGCGGGTTAACGCCCCGCCAGCCATGGAAGGTTTCATTGACGCCTGCCTTCTTTACTCCCGGACTTACTCCAAGGCGCGTCTGGCGGGAATGAGGCTCGTGGCCGCTGTTCCACTGGTAGCGCAAAAAAGCTCCAACTCAAGCCGAAGCGAAACGATGCATTTACCCAATTGGGGCACTGTTGGCCTCTGTCAGTAAGCCATGCGTGGTCGTCTGTCCGATCCTGGGTCGATGCCGCCGTGGCCTGAATCAGTCAGTTGAGTCGAGTAACCGCCCATGGCCAAGCTTGTCCTGATCGTCGACGACGATCCCACCCAGCGCCGCATTCTCGAAGAGACCATCAAGCGCCTCGGCTACGACACCAAGACGGCTCAGGGTGGCGAGCAGGCCTTGCAAATTCTTGAGGGCGCCGACAAAGGCTCCATCGCCCTCGTGCTGCTCGACCTTGTCATGCCAGGCATGGACGGCATGGAAGTATTACGGCGTATCGCGCCGATGCCGGCAAGTCCGCCGGTCATCGTGCAGACCGCGCACGGATCGATCGATACCGCTATCACCGCCATGCGCGCTGGCGCAGTTGATTTCGTCATCAAGCCGACATCGGCCGAGCGCCTGGAAGTCTCGATCAAGAGCGCCCTCAAGATCGAGGCGCTGCAAGGCGAGATCTCACGCATCAAGAAGAAGGCGGAAGGCACCCTGACGTTTGCCGATCTCGTGTTGCGCGGCGACGCGATGCAACGGGTAATCATGCTCGGCCGCCGTGCTGCCGCGTCCAATATTCCGGTCCTCATCGAAGGTGAAAGCGGCGTCGGTAAGGAGCTGATCGCGCGCGCCATCCAAGGCGAGAGCGACCGCAAGTCGGCGCCGTTCGTGGTCGTCAACTGCGGCGCCATTCCCGAGAACCTGGTCGAGAGCATCCTGTTCGGCCATGAGAAGGGTGCGTTCACCGGTGCCGTCGACAGGCGCATCGGCAAGTTCCAGGAGGCCGATGGCGGCACGCTGTTCCTCGACGAGGTCGGCGAACTGCCGCTCGACGCCCAGGTGAAGCTGCTGCGCGCCCTGCAGGACGGGTTGATTGATCCGGTCGGGTCCAAGAAGCCGGTGCAGGTCAACTTCCGGCTGATCTCGGCGACCAACCGCGACATGATCCAGCAGGTCAAGGACGGCAAGTTCCGCGAGGATCTCTACTACCGCCTGAACGTGTTCCCCATCTGGGTGCCGCCTCTGCGCGAGCGGCTCGAGGATGTGCCGGAGCTGGCGCTTCACTTCCTGGCCCGGTTCGCCGCCGAGGAGGGCCGTCGCGTCACCTCGATCAGCGCCCAGGTGCTGCAACTGCTCACCAGTTATTCGTGGCCCGGCAACGTGCGTCAGCTTGAGAATGCCATGTTCCGCGCTGTCGTGCTGTGCGACGGCAACGAGCTCACGATCAACGAGTTTCCGCAGATTGCGGCTCACGTGGAAGGCTTCAGCGCTGCCATCCCCTCTGCACCGGCACCGGTGGACCGGCGGCCCGTGATCTCCGGCCCTGCCATGCTCGGTGCCGAACACACCGTGCCGCAAACCGTCGATGTCGGCAAAGGCGAACTCGGCATCGCCGCCGTCACCGACAAAGGTGAGATCAGATCGTTGGAATCGATGGAAGCCGACATGATCCGCCTGGCGCTCGGCCGCTACCGCGGGCACATGACCGAAGTCGCCAAGCGGCTTGGCATCGGGCGTTCCACGCTCTACCGCAAGATGCGCGAGTTCGGTCTGGAGGAACGCGCAAGTTGAGCAACCTTGGGTCGCCACGTCCCATGCGCGCGCGATAGCAATTTTTCGCAGACCTTCACCGCAAATCTACCCATTTTGCGTGCGAGCTCTTGCTGCTATAGCTCGATCATAGCCGGAGGAGAGAAGGATGCTGCGTAGCCGATTGCTGGCCTTGACGTTTTCGGTTTGTGTTTTGGGCCATGCCGTATCGGCAAACGCACAGGTGACCTCCCCGGAGGCGCAATCGCCTTCGCCGGCTGGCCAGCCGCTGGCGGGAAGTATTCCGCCACCGCCGCCTCAGCAGCCGTTGGCCGCGGAACTGACGCCGCCTCCGATCGGTTTCGCCACCGAGTTTGCGCAACGTCTTTCGACCGACGGCAAGCTGCGCAGCGCGGATAGGGCGGATCGTATTGCCCTTGCCCAGTTCTATGGTGAACTCCGGAACGAACCTGTGTGGATCACCCCTGCAGGGTTCAACGCGGCGGCCAGGGCCGTCCATGCGGAGATCGGCCGTGCCGATGATTGGGGGCTCGAGGCGTCCACCTATCGCCTTCCGGCGCTCGTGCAAGGCACCGAACTCACCCGCGAGCAGATTGCCGATGCCGAGATAGCACTCAGTCTCGCCGTTCTGGAATACGCACGCCACGCGCGCGGCGGACGCACCGATCCGCTCAGCCTCAGCCGCAACCTGGATCGCAAGCCGCAGCTGCTGGACCCCCGCAGCGTCATCGAGACGGCGGCCTTCGCCGACAATCCCGACGCCTATCTGCGCAGCCTGCATCCGCAACATCCGCAATTCGAGCGCCTGCGCCAGGCGTATCTCTCACTGCAACGCAACGGTCCTCCGCCGCAGGTGGAACAGGTTGTGCAAACCAAGGGCAAGGGTAAGTCGAAGAAGAAGCAGCAGGCTGCGAAGGCTCCGGCCGGTCCCAGTCTGCGCACGCTGCTTGTCAACATGGAGCAGTGGCGCTGGATGCCCGAGGACCTAGGCAGCTTCTATGTCTGGGTCAACATCCCCGAATATACGGTCCGCGTCGTCAAGGCCGGCCGCGTCATTCACAGCGAACGCGTCGTTGTCGGCCGGGCCACGACGCAGACACCGGTATTCTCGCACGCGATGGAGCAGGTGATTTTCCACCCCTACTGGGGCGTGCCGGAATCCATCAAGAAGAACGAGATCCTTCCGAGCTTGGCGCGCGGCAACATCGGCGTGCTGGAGCGCCAGAACCTGCGCGTCTCCTATCGCGGCCGCGACATCAATCCCGCCACCGTCGACTGGACCAAGGCGGACATGCGCAAATTCCACGTCTATCAGCCGCCGGGTAGCGGCAATGCGCTGGGCATCGTGAAATTCCGCTTCCCCAACAAGCACGACGTCTACATGCACGACACGCCGAGCAAGAGCCTGTTCAACGCCAGCACGCGGGCGTTCAGTCACGGCTGCATGCGCGTACGCGATCCCCTGAAGCTGGCGGAACTGGTGCTGGCCGAGGACCGGGGCTGGACTGCCGGACGCGTCACGGCCGCGGTCCAGCGCGGTCCCAAGGACAATCAGATCAACCTGACCACCAAGGTGCCGGTGCACATGACCTATTTCACCGCCTGGGTCGATGACGACGGCAAAGTCAAAACATTTGGCGACATCTACGGTCACGAGAGCCGCATTGCACTCGGCATCTCCGGCAAGTCGTACATGATCCAGCGGGAGCGTGAAAACGCTGCGCCCACCGTACAGGCGAAGCGGCCTCCCCCCGCCCGAACGGCCGCCACCAGCGCCAGCAAAGGCGATCGGGACTGGATGCGCCGGGTATTCCAGTATTGACCGGTCACCCGCGACCAATGTCGTTGGCAAGGCTCTGCTGCGCAATGTGCTTTTGACCCGAAGCGGCGCCGTTCGCCGCGATGTTGCCGCATAAGCAGCGTTCAATCGGACGTTCGGCATTGTTAACCGGTTCCCGTCAGCCTCGGGGGTGACGGGACATCGGGTGCTGTATGGCCAGCCGGGGCCGGCTGCGGTGCAAATCGGGCACGAGCGCCGCGTGCTTCAGGCCAGATGAGGGATCAGCGGTTTGCAGTCACGCTTTGCAGCGTCGATCGTTGCTGTTGCCGTGTTCGCGGCGGCGCTTGCCGCCGGCGCGACCGGCATCACGGCTGACGCACGGCGCACCATCTCCCTCTACAACATCCATACCAAGGAAACGCTGACCTCGACCTACAAGGTGAACGGCAAATTCGTTCCGGCCGAAATGGAGAAGATCAGCTGGATCCTCCGCGATTGGCGCAAGAACGAAGCCACTACCATGGATCCGCAGCTGATCGATCTGCTGTGGGAGGTTCACGGCGAACTGGGCTCCGCCGAGCCCATACACATCATTTCTGGCTTCAGGTCGCACGGCACCAACGAAATGCTGCGCAAGTCCGTCGGCGGGCAGGCCAGTCAGAGCCGCCACATCCTCGGCAAGGCGGCCGACGTGCATTTCCCGGACGTCCCCGTCAAGAACCTGCGCTACTCCGCGCTCATTCGCGAGAAAGGCGGGGTCGGCTACTACCCGACCTCGGCCATCCCGTTCGTGCACATGGACATCGATCGCGTCCGCGCCTGGCCGCGCCTGCCGCGCGCGGAGCTTGCGTTACTCTTCCCCAGCGGACGCACGCAGCATGTTCCGGCCGACGGAGTGCCGATCACCAAGGACGACGTACGTGAGGCGAAGGCCGCCAACAAGGATCTCGCCCTGCAACTCGCCGAGTTCCATGATCTGCGCGGCAGGCCGAGACTGCCGGTCCAGACTGCTTCGCTGACCCCGTCGTTGCCCAAGCTCCTGGGCGCGCCGCGGCCCGTGGAACGCCGCCAGTTGGGAACCATGGCGAGCGATGAGGATCGCGCCAGGATGGCAGCGCTGATCGCCGCCGATCCGCCGCCGCAGCTTCTAACCCCGCCGACGCCCGTCACCCGGAGGGCATCCGCCAGCAACCGTGGTGGCCTGCAGGTCGCAGCCTATGAACCCTCAGCCGATCCCTTGAAACAGGATGCGCCCCTCTATCGCGAACGCAGCGTCGTGCCGGCGCCCGAGTACGACGACGAGCATCCCGACGAACTCTCCTACCGGCCATTCCCGATCGCGCCCTTCCTGACCGTCACCGCCTCCGCCGACGACCCGGCGCTGTCGGGCATGGTGCATCCCAACCTCGCCAAGATCATCGAGACGCTAGACCAGGACAACGTCGCCCCGCCCATGCGGCTGCGTCCGGGTCTGCACGCGGCCGAGCGCATGTGGGCGCAGCAGTTCAAGGGCGAGGCCGTCGATCTGTCGAGCCTGCTCGACGCCGATGCGACGCGTGCGGCAGCCCTGACCAACCGCAAGGTTGCCACGCAGCCGCAGTAGATTAGGTCAAGCGGAGCGCCGGCCCGGCATCGATCGTGCGTGATTGCAATTGTGCCGGATCGTCGACGGCGCTCGACCCAACCGAGCGCTATTCCGCCGCATCCATGATGTGAGACGGCGCCTCGGCTGCGGGCGCTTCGTCGAGCATGCCGAGCGCGTGCAGGTAGACCGCGAGAACCGCGTCTTCCTCCTGCCGGTCGGTTTGGCTCTTCTTGCGCAGGCTTATGACCTTACGCATGATTTTCACATCGAAGCCCAAGGCCTTGGACTCGAGGAACTTGTCGCGGATATCGCCCGCGAGCGCCTTCTTCTCTTCTTCCAGCCGCTCGATCTGCTCGATCAGCTGGCGCAGTTGCTTCTGACTTGAAACCTGAAGCGTTGTCATAACCCACCCCACTGAAAAATCGGCGCGTAACGCGTATTTGCGATTGGCGGCGGATCCCTCACTCACCGCTACGCGACGCTAGCGGCGCCTCTGCTGTCCTTCAAGTTGGGCTGTTGGACGATCCAGAGCTTTTTTCCGCAGCGATTCAACAGTGTGATCTTCTGAGTCGACCGCCTGTGCTGTTTCTGACCCACGCCCTGCTGCAGGACGGCAAGCTCCGACGCCGGGCGTGGATCGCCCCTGACAGCTGCGCAATTGCCCGGCAAGCTGCATATCTTGGGGCAGCGGCATTGTCGCGTCATGAGGCTGTGCCTGGCGACTAATCCATTGATAACGTGGCGCTTCCATTCGCCATCCTGGATGGCACGACCGTTGCTCTTCTCTTGATCGTCCGTCGTTCGTCCCTAACCTCCAATCGCCCGGGCCATTTCGCGGCTGGCGGTATTCCAGCGGCGCAATCTGCTGAATGAGAAGGGAATGCCGGCGCCCGAGCCGCTGTTGCGCTCCACCGCACAGCGCCCGTCCAACCGTTTGGCCTTCACGCCAACCGCAACCAAGGGAGCAACCCCATGCGACGCGAAGACCTGACCGAGAAGATCCTCGACATCAAGCGCGAGAAGGGCCTGACCTGGAAGCAGATCACCGGCGAGATCGGCGGCATGTCGCCGGTGCTCGTGGTCGGTGCGCTGCTGGGCCAGATGAAGCTGGTCAAGCCGCTGGCAAAAAAGGCCGCGGCAGTGTTCGGCCTGTCGGAGACCGAGGAGCGGATGCTCAACGAGGTGCCCTACCGCGGCACGCAGATGCCGCCCACCGACCCGCTGATCTACCGCTTCTATGAGCTTGTGATGGTCAACGGCCCGGCCTGGAAGGCGCTGATCGAGGAAGAATTCGGCGACGGCATCATGTCGGCCATCGACTTCAACATGGAGATGGAGCGCGAGCCCAACGCGAAGGGCGACCGCGTCAAGATCACCATGTCCGGCAAGTTCCTGCCCTACAAGTACTACGGCAACGAGCAGGGCATCCAGGACTACGGTTTAAAGGAAACATGAGCCCATAAGTTGGGTTGGCGCAGCGCGCTCAGCCCAACCTGGGTCACTGTAAATATGCTCCGGCTGCCAGCTATGCTGCCCGCACGGTTGCGGTCGGCGAGACATGGGCCGTAAATGCCTGCGGTGACGGCGGCGCCTTGGCAATGAGCGCCATCAGCGCCAGTCGGCGCGTCCTCAGCTCATCCATCCTCACGAACACGTCCTCGCCGCCCTTGGCTCTCACCAGGGCGCTGTATTCCATGTTCACAGCTCTCAACTGCGTGCGAAGTACGGCGATTTTATCAAAGTGCATCATCGGCATCTCCCTCGTCGTCCGCACCCTCTACAATTCCTATGACCACAAAGCGACAAAGCTTGGGCGGAACGGTTGGCATGCCTGGTCGGTTCCAGCATTTCGTGGCGCCCTGATCCACCGGCTTGCACGTGCGGGGGAGGTTAGCCCTTCGGCCACAGCACCATTTGCGTGCAGCGGAACTGCGCGATCGCTTTGGCCGCGCCCTCCGGCGTGACGACGGCGTCCCATACCTGGGTGGTACGGCCCTGATGCAGAGGCCGCGCGACACACATGATGGTGCCCTCGCGCGCCGAGCCGAAGAAGTTGCTTTTCAGCTCGACGGTGGTGAAGCCTGTGGCGCCGGCTGGCAGGCCGCGCACCGTGCCATACCCGCAGCAGGTGTCGGCCAGCGTCACCACGGCGCCCGCATGCAGATAGCCGTTCCAGGCCCCCAGCGCCTTGCGGGCCATCACCTTGGCAATGACCTCCTGCGGCTCGACCTTGATGAAACTGAAGCCCAGGTGTCCCGGCAGGTACTCCGCGCCCGCCGCGTTCCATTCCTCGAGCGTCTGCGGAATCTTGATGTCCATGAGTCCCCCAAGGCCGCGCATTCGCTACGCTCTGCGCCAATGTCAAAGCCGGTTCAATGCTGGTGCGGCTTGGCCTGCGCGAAAGCGGCGTTGGCTTCGGCGCTCGCTTCCTTCTGGAACTTGGCCTGCCACTCGCTGTAGGGCATGCCGTAGATCACCTCGCGCGCGCCATCCTTGGTGAGGTCTAGCCCTTTGGCCGTGGCTGCTTCCTGATACCAGTTGGAGAGACAATTCCGGCAGAAGCCGCTCAGGTTCATGAGGTCGATGTTCTGCACGTCGGTGCGTGTACGCAGGTGCTCGACGAGCCGGCGGAAGGCAGCCGCTTCGAGTTCCGTTATCAGCGCCCTGTCGAGCTTGGTCATGGGTGTGTCTCCCTGCTTGCTGTTGGAATAGGGCCGTCTATGCCCGTATTGGCGCCGCTCGTCGCGTGAGATGCTGTTCCCTGCTGCGCCACATGGGTTGCGGGCAGGATCTTTTCAACGATGCGACACAACCTGTCGCTCCACGCAGCTTGCCCGCCTGCGTCGCGAATGAGATCCTGTCTGACCTCGACGATGGCATTGGCAAGGCCGCGTTGTGCGCCATGCTGCCACAGGCAGTCGCCTTCGAGCTGGCCGGCATACGGCTCGTTGTCGCCGACGATCAGGTCGCCCTCGGCGTAGAACGCTTCCAGCAAGGGGTGCGCCAGCCGCGCATCGCGGTCCCAAAGCACGCCGACATGCCAGGGCCGGGTGAAATTCTTCCAGCTCTCGGTGAAGGAATGGATCGAGAGCAGTACGGGCGCCACGCTTGTCGCCAGGCATTGGTCGATGATGGCATCGATGGTGCGATGATAGGGGTCGTAATAGAGGTGCAACCGCTTGTCGCGCTCGGCGGCATCGAGCTTGCGATTGCCGGGGACGACAGCACCGTCCGACAGGCGCATGACGAGCGTTGGGTCGTCGCGTCCGCGATTGGGGTCGATCAGCAGGCGCGAGTAGCGTGTCATGATCGCCGGTGCATCGAGCTTGGCCGCCAGCGCGCGCACGATGGGCGTGACACCTATATCGTAGGCGATGTGGCGTTCCAGCTGCGCGGCAGGCAGCCCCAGCGTGCCGTATTCGGCCGGAAGGGCGTTACCCGCGTGATCGCAGAGTACGATTAGTCCGCGATCGGCGCGACCGGGCAAAACGCAATAGCTGTCTTCTTCCCGCCCCGCGATGGAAGGCGCCCGCAAACCTTGATCCGCCATGCGCCAAATATACCGGGCGCGGTGCCCTTTTGTCATCCTTGACGCTGCCATGTGCGTTCAGCCAAATGGCAGCAGGCATTGCATAAAATTGAACACGAACGGGCCCATGGACGGCGAGAGCCAACAAGCGGACACGCGCGCCCGGCTGCTGTCGCTGTTCGATGCGGCGGTCGCCGCGGCGCATCCCGACGTCTGTTTGCCGGCACATCTCCCTGCCCCGCCGAACGGCGGCCGCGTCATCATCGCCGGTGCGGGCAAGGCCGCCGCTGCCATGGCCGCGGTTGCCGAGCGCCACTATCGTGCGCTGGGGGTGCTCGACCGCGTGCTGGGTTTCACGACCGCACCGTACGGCACCGCCGAGGCTCTCAAGGGCGACCATCCCCGTGTGATCGGCATCGTTGCGGCGCGCCATCCGACGCCAGATGCCAGCGGGGTCGAGGCAGCCGGGCAGACGCTCGCTCTGGTAGGCTCCGCAACCGCAAGCGATCTGGTGCTTGTCCTTTTGTCCGGCGGTGCCTCCTCGCTTTGGCCTGCCCCGGCAGCCGGCCTAGATCTCGCGGCCAAGACCGCCTTGACGCGCGGACTGCTCAAGTCGGGCGCTGACATCTACGAGATGAACACGGTGCGCCGCCACATTTCGCGGATCAAGGGCGGCCGTCTCAGGAAGGCGACGCTGGCCCGCATGCTGACGCTTGCCATCTCCGACGTGCCGGGCGACGACCCTGCAACCATCGGTTCGGGACCTACTGTTCCCGATGTTACGACGCTGATGGATGCGCGCGCTGTCCTTGACCGCCGCGGGCCTCGCATGCGGTCGCTTGGTCTCGAGGTCCCGGCAGTCGTGACTGCGATCTTGTCGAACCCGGCCAACGAGACCCCCAAGCCCGACGATCCAGCCTTTGCCAGCGCCGAGTATCGCATCATCGCTACGCCGGCCGGCGCGCTTGCCGCCGCATCGGCCGTGGCCAAAAGCGCCGGCTACGAAGTGGTCAACCTAGGAGACAGCTTGACGGGCGAGGCGCGCGACGTAGCGCAGGCGCATGCCAGACTGGCGCACGAAGCCCGGGCGGCGGGCCGCAGGGTCGCGATCCTGAGCGGCGGCGAACTGGAGGTTACCGTGCGCAACGCCAAGGGCCGCGGCGGCCGCTCGCAGGAATACGCGCTGGCGCTTGCCATCGCGATTGCAAATACCCCAGGCATAGCTGCGCTGGCGGCCGACACGGACGGTATCGATGGCGGCGACGGCCAGATCACCGATCCCGCAGGCGCCATGGTCGATTGGCAGACGGCCGGCGGGCCCCGCCTTGCCGATGCCCAAAAATACCTGGACAACAACGACGCTACGACCTTTTTTGAAGCGGCAGGCGGGTTAATCGTGCGCGGTCCCACCCATACCAACGTCAACGACTTCCGTGCCATTCTGGTCGATCCCTGAGCCGGAAGCCTTCAATCGATGCCGCTTGTTCGCCCCCGATCAGCTGCCTTGCTCATTGCCGCGGCAATAGCGGCGCTGATGCTTGACACCGCGCCGGCAAGAGCCGACCTCAAGTTGTGCAACACCACAACGAGCCGGATCGGGGTCGCAATCGGCTACCGCGATGCCACGGGCTGGACCACGGAAGGCTGGTGGACGCTGGCGGCCCAGACTTGCGAGACGCTCTTCAAAGGCTCCCTGTCCAGCCGCTATTGGTACGTTCATGCCATCGATTACGACCGCGGCGGGGAATGGGCAGGGCAATCCTTCATGTGCACGACAGACAAGTCGTTCACAATCAGGGGGGTTCAGGAATGCCCGCAGCGCGGTTATAAGCGCACGGGATTCTTCGAGGTCGACGTCCAGGAGGCCAATGACTGGACCATTCGCCTCACAGATCCCAGCGAAGGGGGCGCAAGAGTGAAATGAGACGCAGCCGGCGCGCTAAAATCGTCGCCACCCTAGGCCCTGCGTCGTACGCCCCCGAGATGATCGCAAAGCTCTTCGAGGCGGGCGTCGACGTTTTTCGCATCAACATGAGCCACTCGTCCTTCGACCTGGCGAAGAAGCTGCATGCGGCCGTGCGCAATTGCGAAGCAACCTTCGGCCGGCCGATCGGCATTCTCGCCGACCTGCAGGGGCCGAAGTTTCGCCTCGGCGAGATCGGCGGCGGCAGCGCCGCTTTGACCGAGGGCTCAACGTTCCGCTTTGACACCACTGAGAGCGCCGGCTCGGCCGACCGCGTGTTTCTGCCGCACCCGCAGATCTTCGAGGCCGTCGAGCCGGGTCACACGCTGCTGCTCGACGACGGCAAGATCCGGATGACAGTTGTCGAAAAGAGCGCCCTGCGCATCGACGCCACCGTGCTTGTCGGTGGCACGATCTCCAGCCGCAAGGGCATCAGCCTGCCCGATACCGTGCTGCCGATCGGGCCGCTCACCGACAAGGACAGGAAGGACCTCGACTGTGTGCTCCGCCTCGGCGTCGACTGGGTAGCGCTGTCGTTCGTGCAGCGCGGCGAGGATATGCGCCTGGCGCGCCAGATCGTCGGCCAAGGCGCCGCGCTGATGGCCAAGATCGAGAAGCCGGCGGCGATTACCGATCTCGATGCGATCGTTGCTGCCTCCGACGGGTTGATGGTTGCTCGAGGTGATCTCGGTGTCGAGATGCCGGTGGAACGTGTGCCGGGTCTGCAGAAGCAGATTGTCAGCAAGTCGCGCGCTGCAGGCAAGCCGGTGGTAGTCGCCACGCAGATGCTGGAGAGCATGATCACGTCGCCGGTGCCGACACGCGCGGAGGTGTCCGACGTGGCCACGGCCGTGTTTGACGGAGCCGATGCCATCATGCTGTCGGCCGAGTCGGCAGTGGGCAAATACCCGATCGAGGCGATCCGCATGATGGACCGCATCGCCAACGAGGTGCAGAACGACCCGAACTACAACGCCATCGTGCACGCTACGCGCACGCCGCCGCAGGAAACGGCAGCCGACGCCATCGCGGCCGCCGCCCACACCGTTGCCGACACGCTCAAGCTTGCGTCCATCATCTGCTACACGGCCACCGGCTCGACGGCGCTCCGGGTGGCGCGCGAGCGTCCAGGCTTGCCCGTTATCGGCCTGTCGCCGGTTGTCGCGACCGGCCGCAAGCTGGCGATGGCCTGGGGCGTACACTGTGTCCTGACCAGCGATCCGGAGAACCAGGCGGCCATGGTGCGCAAGGCCTGCCGCATTGCCTTCGACGAGGGATTTGCCAAGGCCGGCGATGGCGTCATCATCGTCGCTGGCGTACCGCTGGGCTCCCCCGGCACCACCAACATGGTCCGCATCGCCCACCTCGACGATCAGGGCAATCCGGTTGCCGAAGGGGCGTGAGGCTCCGTTCAAGTCGGCGCGTCGCATGCCGGCGTTCATTCGCAACTTTGACGCACGAGGGTTTGCGTTCTAGCTTATGCCATTGAACCTGACGCGGATGGTATGCATGCGACGTACCGATTTTCCTGAGCGTCATCCGGCCTCCAGTGTCCGGTCACCGGTGATGGGCAAGGCCGCGCTTTCGCAACACCAGGAGCGCATTCGCCCCTTCCTGGCGAACAATACGTTCCTGGGCCGGTTTCCCGGCGTCGTCATCGACGCGCTCGTCGGCAAGGGGCAGCTCAGGCGCTTTGCCAAGGGCGACGTCGTGTACCGGCGCGGGGATCCGGGCGACAGCCTGATGGTGGTGATCAAAGGGCGGATCAAGCTCTTCAACACGACCATCAATGGCAAGGAGATCGTTCTCTACTACGTCGGACAGGGGGACATCTTCGGAGACATCGCGGCCCTGGACGGCAAGGAGCGTGCGGTCGATACCGTGGCGCTGGAGGATTTGGAAGTATTTGTCGTCTACACCCGCGACCTTCTGCCGACGCTGACTACGCATCCCGGTGCAATGTTCGAGGTCGTTCGGGCGCTTTGCGAAAAGATTCGCATCGGCGCGGCCATCGTCGAAGACAACACCCTGGAAATGCGAGGGCGCACGGCGCGCGGTCTTCTCAGGCTCGCACGGCGGCATGGACGCATGGGCACCGGCAGCGCACATCTGCGGCTCACCATTTCGCAGGAGGAGCTTGGAAAGTTCCTCGGCATGTCGCGCGCAAACGTCAATCGTCAGCTCGGCCAGTTGAAGATTGCCGATCTGATCAGGATCAACGGCACCGAAATCACAATTATCGACGAAAAGGGGCTGGCCGATATTGGCGAAGCCCCGGCGGCGAAGGACTGAGAGCAGCCCTGAAAAGCGTGGGGTGCGATGCTGCCCCAGCCCCGCACCCCTAAGTCCCGCACCCGGAACATGCCTCTAACGGGATGCTCCGATCTCGCCCGCAGTGGGGCGACCGACCAGTACACCAATGGGCCAAACGGCCCTGTGCCGTAGAGCACAGGGGCCACGATAATTTCGGCATGTGGCGCATATGCCCGCAGCGCGAAAAAACTGGCACGACACGCGTGACAGGAATGAAAACGGGACCGGCCCCACTGCGGGCGAGACCGGCCCCTGTCGGCGCAGACGGTGCGGGTCGTCTGCGGCCAACGTGGGGAACATAACCTGTTCGTACCAGAAAATGAATCCCATCGTTCATGGTGCTGGAGCGATGCTGGAAGCGCATTCGCGCTCCCATCGAACGGTCTCGCTCTATGCGATCCACAGACCGTGCTGTTTGTGCCAGTCCTCGATCGATTGCTCGGGATAGAGATCGAAGGTGAGATCGCTTTTATCGATCGCCGGTTGCACCCAGCTTGCCTTGTAGCGCAGCATCAGGTGGGTGCGTGTCGGCGGGACGGGCAGCGGCGTGTCGATGATCGACGCAAAAGGATGCACGAGTTCGGGCCACGTCGGGTCGAACAGCCATAAGGCACTGCCGCATTTGCTGCAGAAATTGCGCTCGCCCGTGCTGATCTCACAATTGTCGCCGTCATCATCGCAAATCTGCGCGCGGTAGACGCCGATGGCTTTGCGCCCCTTCACCTCGAGGCTTTTGGCATCGCCCATCAGATTGATGGCGAAGCCGCCACCACCTGCCGTCTTGCGGCAGATGCTGCAGTAGCAGAGCTGATAGGGGTGTGGCGTGTGCGATTTGACCGTAAAGCGAACCGCCTCGCACCGGCACGAGCCTTGCAGGATAATCGGCATCGCATTGTCCCGGATCTATGCTTATCTTTCGGCAACCGACTGGCGTTGAACCGCAGGCACGGCTGATGGTTCCCGCTCATTTGCCGCTACGGATACGCGGCGCCTCACACTGCGCAACGGCATGGCGGAGCATTATGCAATACGCGGGGACCATCTGCCCAGGCCGAGGCACGATCGCCGCCGCTGTGCTCGTGCTGTTGGCCGCGCTCGTTGCCGGTTATCCTTCCGCCCGCGCGGAAGATTGGGAGATGGAGACCAAAGACGGCATCCGCAGCGCGATTGTCATGCCCGCGCCGCAGGCATCCGCCCCGACACTCGTCGTTCTGCACGGTGCCACCATCTCGGCTGATCTGACCGCGCGCTGGTCCGGTTTTGCAGAGGCGGCAGCCGCGCATGGTTTCGCCGCCGTCTTCCCGGAAGGCATCTACAAGCTATGGAACGATGCGCGCGGCGATAAGCTTTCGAGCAGCGATGACGTGGGGTTCTTGCGGCGCCTGAACGAGGAGCTGGTCACGCGTGGTGTCGCGGACGCCAGCCGTATCTACATCGCCGGCATCTCCAACGGCGGCATGATGACCTTGCGCATGCTGTGCGAGGCGCCCGAACTGTATGCAGGCGCCGCAACGGTGATTGCCAACATGCCTGCCGAAGCCGGTGCGTCCTGCCGGCTGACAAAGCCCATGCCGGTGATCATGTTCAACGGCACGGCCGATCCCCTCGTACCCTACCGGGGCGGCGGCGTTGGCCTGACCGGCTCGCGCGGCGAGGTCTGGGCGGCGGAGCGGACGGCCGCCTTCATTGCGCGGGCCAACGGTTGTGCGGACCCTGCCGAGCGACAGGTCGGCAGTCCGGGCGCCGGCCCGATCAGGGTGATGAGGCTAGACTGGGCCGGCTGCAGTTCGGGGCGGACGGTCACGCTCTACCGCGTGGAAGGCGGCGGGCACCAGCTGTTCGGACACACCAACATCCTGCCCATGATTTTCGGCCCAGGTACAACCCAGGTCTCGGCGCCCGAGATCATCATGGCCAGGTTCGCCAAGGAGCAGAGGTAGGTGCCTCATCACTGCTCGGGCAGCCCGGCCTTGCGCAAGCCGTCCAGATAGAGATCGTACATCCAGGGATGGCGGAAGCTGGACAGCCGCGAACGGGCGAGAGAGGAATTCGGCTGGCGCTTCAGGACTTCGCCGATCTCCGCTTTGGCCTCGTCGATCCGCCCGACGAGTGCAAGCGCCGCAGCGACATGCCGCCGGGCGATGTTGGAGCCGGCGGCCTCGTTCGTTGCCCGCCGGCCCCAGATGATGCAGTCCTCGAAGCGGCGGGCAAAGAAATGCGCGGCGGCCATGCCGGTAAAGGTGAAGGCTTTCGGATCCTGGGGGTTCATCCGCCACGCCGTCTCGAATTGCTCCAGCGCTTTGTCGCTCTCGCCGCAATTGACATAGGCAACGCCTGCCCGGTTGCGCACGAACACGGAATTGGGGTGCAGCCTCAGCGCACGCTCGGCCAGGTCGAGCCCTTCTTCGAACCGCCGTCCGATGATCACGTAGGTGGAGGCCGCGCAGGCCAGGCACGTGCTGTTTTCCGGGCCGGCATCGAGCGCACGGCGCGACATCTGCAGGGACTCCTCCAATCCGCGCATGATGTTCTCGTGCCAGCCGTTGACCGTGCGGGTGGCGATGATATCGGCCAGCATGCCCAGCGCTTCCGGATAGCCTGCATCGAGTTCGATGGCTTTGCGCAAATGCGCTTCGGCACGTTTTACGCTGTCCTCGGACTGCTCGTGAATTTCCGGCAGGGCGCGCAGAAAGAAGTCGTAAGCGTGCAGGTTCTCGGTGGGCTTGGCCTGCGAGCGCCTGATCTCCAGCGCGCGCACACTGGGGGCAATGGCGGCAACGACCTTTTGCGTGATTTCATCCTGCAGCGCGAAGATGTCGCTCAGGTCGCGCTCGTAGCGCTCGGCCCAAACGTGGCTGCCGGTCTCGGCCTCCAGAAGCTGGGTTGTCACGCGCACGCGATTGCCGGCCTTGCGCACGCTGCCCTCGACCACGTAGCGGACGCCGAGCTCGCGGCCGATCTGCTTCACGTCTACGGCGCGCCCTTTGTAGGCGAAGCTTGAATTGCGTGCGATCACGAACAGCCACGACTCGTGCGAGAGCAAAGTCAGGATGTCCTCGACGATGCCGTCTGCGAAGTAGTCCTGCTCCGGATCGCTGCTCATGTTGGCGAATGGCAGCACCGCGATCGAAGGCCGGTCGGGCAGCGGCAAGGCTGGACTGTCGCCGTCCTTGACGGCCGGACTCATAACGACCGGTTGCGCATCGCGCAGTCCGGCAACGAGTGTCTTGGTGGCGGCATCGGGCTCGATGTTCAACTCGCGCCGGAGAAGCACGACCAGGTCGTCGTAGTGCCGCAGCGCCTCGGCCCTGCGTCCCGAAGCGGCCAGCGCCTGCATGATCATGCGATGGGCGTCTTCGCGCATGTTGTTGAGCGTGACGGCGCGCTGGGCCGCCTTGAGAGCGAGATCGGGACGGTCCGCACCCAGTTCCTGGGCGCCGAGCCGCACCAGGGCGCCGAGCGCGAGGTCATCCAGCCGCTGGCGTTCGCCCGCGAGCCACTCGGTCCAGCCTTCTTCGCTGACCGCAATGTCCTCCATGAACCGGCCGCGATAGAGATCGGCTGCAGCCGACAAGGACTCGCGCGTGTCCTCGCCAATCAACTGCTCGAACCGGCTGACATCGCAAGCGACTGCGGCATCGCTGAGCACCACGATCTCGCCATCGCCCTGCAGCGCGTCCTGCCCGACAATCTTGCGCAGCCGGAACAACGCTTGCCGCAGGTTCTGCTTGGCCTGGGCATCGAAATGCGATCCCCACAGCAGGGCTGAAAGCTTTTCGCGCTGCTGCGGCTGGGGCGCCGCGCAGGCGAGATAGGCCAGCAAGCCGGCCAGCTTCTTGCTGGGCAGATCGACAGGCCCGTCCGGTCCAGCAAGCTGGACGCGCCCGAGCAGCGAAAGGCTGAATTTTGCGGCGGGCGGCAACGGCTTATTCCCATCGGCAGGACGCAGGACCGGAAAAGCCTTCCTGGCACTGCATTCTGCATTTTTCACGGCGCGACCGGCAAGAATAACGCGCCAATAACGCCCTTCTAACGATCCGGCTCACGGCGGCCGGCTCCAATGCCACTCGAGCGAGACGGAAGCCGGATGGCCGGTTTCCAAGGCTCGCGGGGTCACACTGGAGAACACGCCATGTACGGCATGATCACAAGCCTCCTAACCGTCCTTTGGATCTCTGCCTACACCCTGTTGGCCAACCCTGCTGCAGGTCAGTCGCCTGCCAAAGCCGCTCCGGCCCCCGTGGGCTGCACAGGCGACTATGTCTGCGGCGACGATCCCTCGGTGGTGGCGACCTGGCCGCTCGATCGCTGGGCGACCGTGCGCAGGGCGAATAAGCGGATCGCCGAGCCAAAAACCGCTGGCCAGGTTCCCACCGTCGCCAAGCAGTGACGGCTTCCAAAAGCGCTTCGCAATGCACGCCAACTCGAGGACACAGCCATGATGACCATGGATCAGCACCTTCCCCACACCTCATCGGTCAGCCCCGCCGAGCAGTCGGCGCGCGCGTCCGGTTGGTGGGCTCTTACTGCATGGATCAGGGCCTGGGGCGATGCTTATGTCGCTTCGGCGATCTATGAGGATCTGTCCCGGCTGTCGGACGCCGAGCTGCAGCGCCGGGGGCTGAGCCGCGAGAACCTGGCGCGCGAGGTCTTCAAGTCCTGCGAGCGCCGCGGCTGAGCGACCGGTTTTCCATGACGGCGTTCGGTCAGCGAGTCTGAAGGGCATGGGAGGAGCGCTGCGCCTCTTCCCGTGCCTAGGCGAAGAACAGCAGCACCAGCGGCGGTCCGAGCAGGCATGCGCCGTAAAGCCCGTAGACATCGAGCATGTAGCGCAAGCGGGCCCAAACCTTCGTTTCCCATCGGCCGCTGCGGTCGGCACGCGCCATCAGGTAATCGACACGCGTGTGGTTGACGGGGCAGCCGCGAACCACCTCGTTGTAGCGCCGGCGGAAGTCCTGCACGGTGGCGATGTCGCCGGCCTGGTTTGCGCGCAGCTCCTGGAACAGGTCATTCACGGACAGCGCGCAGGCATGCATGTGATGCGCCTTGATCTTGTGGTCGTTCATGGAATCGATCAGAGCCAGCACCAGCGTGCAGATCGACGACATGATGGAGACGAGCGTTACGAGCCGGTTGGTGGGCTCGCTCAAGCTGGCTCCGTAGATGACCTGCCATACCGAGAGGCCGACAAAATAAAGCGACACCATCGACAGCGCGAACACCGACATCAAATTCTTGCGTTCAAGCCGCTCGGCCGCCGTGAAGCGGGCCGATTTCACAGTGTGCATGGCATGCAGGAGCTGATCGGCAGGTGAAGCCTCCGGCCGGCCTTGACCGCCCGACCCGTGGCTGCCTGGTCCGCGACGTGTCGCAATCGCATGCTCGATCGACGAGACGATGCGCGGCGTGATCCTGGGTTGCGTGCTGAGATCTGGCATCGAAGCGGCTGCTCTCGGCTTGGCGCCTCAGCTAGCCCAATTCGCTCGCCAGCCGAAGGCCTTGGCCCGCAAACCCAACAGCATCGAGAGCGGGCGGGGCTCAAGCAGCTCCAATGTGTCCGTTGGGCTGGGAACGCATCCTTAGGTTTAGCCGTTTCACTGCAACGAATCCTGCAGTGAGAGGATTGGCCCATGGCAGACCATGACAAGTCCAGCGAGGATGAGGCGAGCCGGTTCGAGCAGATCATCGGCTTCATAGGCGCGGTCGGCTTCATTGTCCTGCTTATCTATACGCAGGCCCATAACTGAGACCGCAGTCTCAAAAAAGGGCCCCAGGGCAGCTTTGGGCCGGTGCCCTTTAAGAAGCGTAAGCCGCTCCCGATCCGATCGCTTTCGGGGGACGGATGAAGAATGGCGCGTCGAGCGCCGCCCATCCTAGCGCAAACTTGATGCACCCCCGAGGTTGTGACACCTCTAGTTCAGCCGGTAGTCCCCCGCGATCAGCTTCACTTCGGCCGGCGTGATCAGCTTTTTGTGCGCCACCGTCACGCGAAACAGCCGACCTTCGAGATTGCGGGTCCAGAAATCCAGGAACCCTTTCAGCCGTGGGAAGCGCGGGTGCACGTCGTATTCCTGCCAGATGAAGCTCTGCAGCAGGGTGGGATGATCGGGAAGGCGATAGAGGATCTCGGCCGTCGTCAGGCTGAAGCCGGCGAGTTGGGCGCCGAAGTCGCGATCAGTCGTTGCGGTCATGGGGTTGCCTCACCCTGCTGACACACGGCACACGCCATAAAATGTAGTTCAGATTCGCAGAAGAGTGGTTGCATAGTTCCCACAACCTTTCTGTTCTCTTGGCGACCGTCAGGTGCACGCCCTCGAACGGCTTTGGTCCTCCGATCATCGTTGCCACCGCGAAGTTTTCGCTTGGCCAATATCAACGACGCAAATCCCGCGCCAGTTCCGTCGCCGGCGCGTTCGTCGATGCGCGCGTGTGCCGCTACGACGTGACCAGCTTGAGACCGGCAATGCCGGCAACGATCATGGTTATGAACAACAGGCGCAGCGGCTCCGCGGACTCGCCGAAAAGGAAGATGCCGAGCAGCACTGTTCCGACAGTGCCAATGCCCGTCCAGACGGCGTATGCCGTTCCGACAGGCAGTGTCCGGACGGCCAGGCCAAGCAGCACCATACTGACGATCATCGCGGCCACCGTGGCGACGGTGGGTCCGAGACGCGTGAAGCCGTCGGTATACTTCAGGCCGATAGCCCAGCCGATTTCAAGCGCGCCGGCGACGGCAAGTGTGATCCAAGCCACGTCTCATCTCCATTGCTGGTGATGAGGCCGTCCTCATCGGCTTTTTGAAAACAGCAGGGCCGTCCCTGCATAACCCACACTTAGGACAACTTCGGCGGCGTTCAAGATTGCCCCGGCCTCTGTGCGTTAGCACTCTCAGCTTGACACTGCTAGCAGCCCTTCCTAATACCAGGGCTGCGGTGCTGGCGCCCTGGCCTCCTGGTCTTCGAGCTCGCTGGAACCGCTGGCGTGGCGGCCTCGATTGGCGACCGCCCGCGTTAGGAATAGGCAAATTCGTAAGATTCAAAGTGAGGTAGAGGCCATGAAGTTTCGCCCTCTGCACGACCGCGTGGTTGTGCGCCGTATCGAAGAGGACACCAAGACCGCCGGCGGGATCATCATTCCCGACACCGCCAAAGAGAAGCCTATGCAAGGAGAGATCGTCTCCGTTGGACCGGGCGCCCGCGACGAGTCCGGCAAGATCGTGCCGCTGGAAGTCAAGAAAGGCGATCGGGTTCTGTTCGGCAAGTGGTCCGGCACCGAGGTCAAGATCGATGGCCAGGAACTGCTGATCATGAAGGAGAGCGACATCCTCGGCATCATCGAGGGAAAGGTATCGGTGCGGGCCGCGGCCTAGGCGCCCGGCTCTTGGGTCAAAGAACCCGGTCCGCAGACAATTCAGCTCGCACATAGACGCAGGGGCGGGACAACCCGGCCCTGACAACTGCTCATTCATCCCTGGAGGTGCCTGCCATGGCAGCCAAAGACGTCAAGTTCTCTCAAGACGCGCGCGAGCGTATGCTGCGCGGTGTCGATATTCTCGCCAACGCCGTCAAAGTGACGCTCGGTCCCAAGGGCCGCAACGTCGTCCTCGAGAAATCCTACGGCGCTCCCCGAGTGACCAAGGACGGCGTGACCGTCGCCAAGGAGATCGAGCTCGAAGACAAGTTCGAGAACATGGGCGCGCAGATGGTGCGCGAGGTCGCGTCCAAGACCTCCGATATGGCCGGTGACGGCACCACCACCGCGACGGTTCTCGCCCAGGCGATCGTGCGTGAAGGCTCCAAGTCGGTGGCTGCAGGCTCCAACCCGATGGATCTGAAGCGCGGTGTCGATCTGGCCGTCGCCCGGGTCGTCGAAGAACTCAAGACCAAGGCCAAGAAGGTCACCTCCAACGACGAGATCGCCCAGGTCGGCACCATCTCCGCCAACGGCGACGCCGAAATCGGCAGGATCATTGCCCAGGCGATGAAGAAGGTCGGCAACGAGGGCGTGATCACGGTCGAGGAGGCCAAGAGCCTGGAGACCGAGCTCGATGTCGTGGAGGGCATGCAGTTCGATCGCGGCTACGTCTCGCCCTATTTCATCACCAACGCCGACAAGATGCTGGTGGAGCTGGAAGCCCCCTACATCCTGATTCACGAGAAGAAGCTTTCCGGCCTGCAGCCGATGCTGCCGCTGCTGGAAGCGATCGTGCAGAGCGGCAAGCCGCTGCTGATCATCGCCGAGGAAGTGGAAGGTGAGGCGCTGGCCACGCTCGTCGTCAACAAGCTGCGCGGCGGGTTGAAGGTCGCCGCCGTGAAGGCGCCCGGCTTCGGCGACCGGCGCAAGGCCATGCTGGAGGACATCGCCGTCCTCACAGGCGGCCAGGTGGTGAGCGAGGACATCGGCATCAAGCTCGAGAACGTCACGCTCAACATGCTGGGCCGTGCCAAGAAGGTGTCGATCGACAAGGACAACACCACCATCGTCGACGGCGCCGGCAAGAAGGTCGATATCGCTGCGCGCGTCAACCAGATCAAGGCGCAGATCGAGGAGACAACGTCCGACTACGACAAGGAGAAGCTGCAGGAGCGTCAGGCGAAGCTCGCCGGCGGGGTGGCGGTGATCAAGGTCGGCGGCGTCACCGAGATGGAAGTCAAGGAGCGCAAGGATCGCGTCGACGACGCACTGCACGCAACCCGGGCCGCAGTGGAAGAAGGCATCGTGCCGGGCGGTGGCGTGGCTCTGCTGCGCGCAATCAAGGCGCTCGAAAGCCTCAAGACCGAGAACGAAGACCAGAAGATCGGCATCGGTATCGTGCGGAAGGCACTGCAGGTTCCTGCTCGCCAGATCGTGCAGAATGCCGGTGAGGACGGCTCCGTCGTGGTCGGCAAGATCCTGGACAACCCCAAGTACGTGTTCGGATACAACGCCCAGACCGGCATTTACGGTGATCTCGTCGCCGACGGCGTCATCGACCCGGCCAAGGTGGTGCGCTGTGCGCTGCAGGACGCCGCCTCGATCGCGGGCCTGCTGATCACCACCGAGGCGATGGTGGCCGAGCGTCCCAGGGAAGCGGCCCCGGCGATGCCCGGTGGCGGCGGCATGGGTGGAATGGGCGGCATGGGCGGTATGGATTTCTAAAGCTCGAACGTCACGTCAATCGCAGAAGCCCCGGCGTCATCGCCGGGGCTTTTTTTGTGCCGACTTGCCTCTCGCACGCTCGTGCTATGTTGCGCTCTATCGCGATGGAAGTGGCAACCCGCTCCAGTCGCATTCAGAAAGGAGCGCGGGGGTATGCCCAGCCGTCTAAATTCGTCGTTGCCAAGCCTTGCAGGTCCGGTCGAGCGCATCGGGCGTATTGCCGAGTTCATCGAGGAAGCGGGCGCGGCCAACGAAGCGTTGGGCCAGCTCATTCCTGAGATGGTGGACAAGCTGCACGAGCAGCGGCTGTTTCGCATGCTGCTGCCGCGCGTCTACGGCGGCGAACAGGTCGATCCGGTCACGTGGTTCCGCGCCATGGAGGCGCTGGCCAAACGCGACGCCAGCACGGCCTGGTGTGTCGGCCAGATCAACGGCTGCACTCTGGCGTCGAGTGCGCTGGCGCCGGATGTGGCGCAGGCGATGTGGGGAGAGCCTCGTTCTGTCTTGAGCTGGGGCCCGCCGGCCAAAGCGCGGGCCGACCAGGTCGCGGGAGGACATCGCATTACCGGCCAATGGAACATGGCAAGCGGCAGCCGTCATGCGACTTGGCTCGGGCTGATGGCGCAGGAGTTCGACGCCGCCGGCACGCCGGTGCCACTGAGCGGCGGCGTCAGCACGCGCATCTTTTTTGTGCCGGCCACGTCGGTCGAGTGGATCGACAACTGGAACGTGATCGGCCTCACCGCGACCAACAGCGGCGGCTTCAAGAGCGAGAACCTGTTCGTTCCGGACGGCTACTCCATGAATCGGGAGCACCTCGCCGAGGTGCGACTGTCCGATCCGCTCTACAAGTTCCCGCTGAATGCGCTGTTTGCCATCGGCTTCTCGGCCGTCGCGCTCGGCGTTGCGCGCTCGATGCTGGATGCGGCCGTCGCTCTCGCCAGGGAAAAGCGGCCGTGGCTGTCGAAGCAGTCAATGCTGGAGAGCCACCTCGTCCAGTTCCAGGTCGGCGAGTCCGAGGCCCGTTTGCGTTCGGCCCGCGGCTACGTGGAAACCACGGCCGACCGCGTGTGGCAGGAGGTGGTGTCGTCGGGCGAGCTGACCGTGCCGCAGCGCCTCGACATCCGCATGGCCGCGACGTTCGCCATCCACGAAGCCGTTGCGGTCGCCGATGTTGCCTGGCAATTGGCCGGAGCCAACGCGATCTTCAAGTCGGGCTCGTTCGAGCGGCGCTTCCGCGATATCCGCACGGTGATGCAGCAGGCGCAGGGCCGCAAATCGCATCTGCAGGACGTGGGTGGTTATCTGCTGGGCCTGCAACCCAACTTTGCGTATGCCTGAAGTGTCGCATTAGGCACGCTGCCAAATTGCGCGCAGGCAATAGAACCGGCTAGGCTAGCCTTGGTCCAATCACCCGCGGGCCCGGCCTTCCTCCCGCAGAGCGGCTTCATGACCGACATCGCCACCCGCGTCTACAATCACACCTGGAAGATCGACCCGATCGTCCGCTCGGTGCTGGATACGGATTTCTACAAGCTGCTGATGGCGCAGACGATTTATCGCCGCCACAAGGACGCGCACGTTACGTTCGGCATCATCAATCGCTCCGCGCAGGTGAAGCTCGCCCGGCTGATCGACATCGGCGAACTCAAGGAGCAACTGGATCACATCCGCACGCTGCGCCTGAGCCGCGGCGAGTCGACCTTCCTGCGCGGCAACATGTTCTACGGCAAGCGGCAGATGTTTGCCCCCGACTTCATCCAGTGGCTCGAGAACTTCCGCTTTCCGGCCTACCATCTGGAGCGCCGGGGCGATCAGTACGAACTGACCTTCGAAGGATCGTGGATCGAGACCACCATGTGGGAGGTCCCTGCGCTGGCCGTGCTCATGGAGCTGCACAGCCGCGCCGTCACCAAGGGGCTGGGCAAATTCGAGCTGCAGGTGCTCTACGCGCGCGCCATGACGCGGGTGTGGGAGAAGATCGGCCGTCTGAAGAAGCTGCCCGGCCTCAGCATCGCCGACTTCGGCACGCGCCGCCGCCACGGCTTCCTGTGGCAGGACTGGTGCGTGCAGGCAATGATCGAGGGATTGGGCCCCGCCTTCCTCGGCACCTCCAACTGCCTGATCGCCATGCGGCGCGAGGTGGAGGCGATCGGTACCAATGCGCACGAACTGCCGATGGTGTACTGCGCGCTCGCCAACAACGACCGCGAGCTGGCGGAGGCGCCCTACAAGGTGCTCGCAGACTGGCAACAGGACTATGACGGCAACCTGCGCGTCATGCTGCCCGACACCTATGGATCGCAGGGCTTTCTGGACCGGGCGCCGGACTGGGTGACACAGTGGACCGGCGTGCGCGTGGACTCGGGCGATCCCATCCAGGGCGGCGAGATCGCCATCGACTGGTGGAGGCGCCGCAATCAGGATCCGACGAAAAAGCTGGCGATCTTCTCCGACGGTCTCGATGTGGAGTCGATCGAGCAGATCCATCGTCATTTCCACGGCCGGGTGCGCATCGGCTACGGCTGGGGCACCCTGCTCACCAACGATTTCCGCGGGCTCGGCGCCGATGGCGGCCTCGACCCGTTCTCGATCGTGTGCAAGGTGATCTCCGCCAACGGCCGGCCAGCGGTGAAGCTGTCCGACAATCCGCTCAAGGCGACGGGGCCGGCGGCGGAGGTTAATCGCTACCGCCGCGTCTTCCAGGTCGGCGCCCAGGAGAGCGTTCCGCTGGCCGTGTGAGTGCCCCTTGGAGGGCCGCGAAGCCAAATCATGCAGCTCCAGCAGGAAACGGGTCGAACCGAAGGGCCGCGACAAGCATTGTCGCGTCAGGCAGGACGAGCCTGAGCCTCAGGCAGAGCCTGCCTGAGGAGATGACATGCAACAACTCAGCAACAAGGTCGCGATCATTACCGGAGCAAGCTCCGGGATCGGATATGCGACATCGAGGCTTTTCGCGCGCGAAGGCGCCAAAGTCGTCGTAGCCGCGCGACGTCAGGCGGAACTCGACGCGCTTGTCGGTGAGATTGAAGAGTCCGGCGGTAAGGCGGTTGCTCTCGCCGGCGACGTCAAGGACGCGAAATTCGCGAATGCCTTGGTCGAAATGGCGATAGGTCGCTTCGGCGGTCTTGATGTCGCTTTCAACAACGCGGGCTCAATGGGTGAGATGGGGCCGACGCCCGATGTGTCGCTAGCCGGATGGAAGGACACGATCGAGACCAATCTCACCAGTGCTTTCCTCGGAGCCAAGTATCAAATTCCCGCGATGCTCGGCCGGGGCGGCGGTTCCCTGATCTTCACGTCCTCATTCGTCGGGTACACAGCCGGCATGCCGGGCACCGCGGCCTATGCGGCTGCCAAGGCGGGCGTGATCGGCCTCGTCAAGACCCTGGCTGTCGAGCTCGGGCCGAAGGCCATCAGGGTGAACGCCATCCTGCCCGGCGGCACCGACACGGCAGCGGCGCAAGCGTTTGCCGATACTGAGGACAAGCAAGCCTTCGTGAGGGGCATGCACGCCCTCAAGCGCATTGCAACGCCGGACGAGATCGCTCAAACGGTGCTCTACCTCGCATCCGATGCATCGACCTTCACCACCGGCACGGCGCTCCTTGTCGACGGTGGCGTCTCCATCAACAAAACCTGAGATCTTCTTCGATTGAATGTCCGCGAACGGCACATCTCGACCGTTCGCGGCACGGCAACGGCGCGCCCGTAGCTGCAGCGGTGTGATGCTTACCGGCGCTGCTTGAAAATCCTGTCCCACAGGAACAGCACGATCGTGTCGGCAATGCCCACCATGATGAACGCCGTGCTGACGAGACGCGCCGTCTCCTCCGAGATGCCGATCCGTGCCTGCAACAGATAGAGTCCAAGGCCTGTAAGCACCGACACCAGCGCCATGGCAGCGAACGCCGCCTTGACGAAGCGTTCGTTGGGCTTCTGGGTGGTCATGCCGAGATTGCTCCGGCCAATTCGCCGAGCTTGGCGCGCAGCGCCGTTTTGTCGGCCGTAAAGTCGCCTGCAATCCACCAGTCTTCGAGCGTGCGCAGCAACTCGCCGACTCGTGGGCCGGCAGGTATGCCCAGCGCCATCACGTCGTTGCCGCCGAGGGGAAAGTTCGGCGCTTGCCAGCGCTCGGGCAACGCCAAGCGAAGGCGCCACGCGGCGCTCGCAGGCGCATCCCCGGAACGGGCCCACGCGAGCAGCACGCGCTCGTGGAATGCCGCTGCGCCCTCTGCGTAAAGGTAAGCCTTGCCGGCGCTTTCCGATGCATTTGGATCGATCGCAGGCGCACGCATGGAGGCACGCACGAGTCTGGCCGTCTCCTCGTTGGAAAGGCGAAAGCGAGTGCCCAAGCGCTCGGCGTCCTCCGGAACCTCGACCGCAAGGGCTGCGAGACGGAGAACTGCATCTGGCGCCAGGCCGAGCGCCGCCTGCAGGCTGGCGAGGCGGACCAGCAATCCCGGTCGGGGCGCCATGCCAAGCACCTGTGGCAGCAGCCCGAAATCAAGCATCACGCCAATCAGCTCGGCAGCACGCGGCGCTGCCAGCAACCGCAGCATTTCCTCGCGCATCCGTTCGCCTGAAAGAATCGCCAGACCTGCGCGCTCACGCACGCATGCGTCCAGGCCCGGACGGTCCGGCGGCCCTTCGCCATAGGCCGCGGTGAAGCGGAAGAAGCGCAGGATGCGCAAATAATCCTCGCGAATGCGCTCGCCGGCATCGCCGATGAAGCGTACGCGCCGTGCCATCAGATCGGCATAGCCGGACAACGGATCGAACACCTCGCCGCCAGCGTTGCAATAGAGCGCGTTGAGCGTGAAGTCGCGCCGGCGCGCATCGGCCGTCCAGTCGTCCGTGAAGGCCACGGTCGCGTGCCGCCCATGCGTGTCCACGTCCTTGCGCAGCGTGGTGACCTCGTAGGCGCTGTCGGCTGAGATGACCGTCACCGTGCCGTGCGCGATGCCGGTCGGCACGGTCTTCAGCCCGGCTGCTTCGGCAGCCGCGACAACCTCATCGGGCCGCGCCGTCGTGGCGATATCGACGTCGGTCACCGGCAGGCCGAGCAGCGTATTGCGCACCGCGCCGCCGACCGCCCGCGCCGCAAAGTTGCGCGCCGCAAGGGCGGCAAGCACAGCCTGCGTCTCTGGGCGCTGGAGCCAGGGCGCGCTACTCAAACGGGGAAGGTCGGAAACGGCCACGCGGCACCGCTACTTGATCTGGCCGGGCTCGATCTGCCCGTCTTTCATGCGCGGCGGCGTGTAGGTCTGATCGGGCCTGCCGCCTGTGGCCGTCGCCCCGTAGTAGATCAGCGTCGCTGCCACCAACACGGCGCCGCTGACGAACAACCAAAGCAGCGGGGCATCGTTGATGACGCCGCCGCCCGAGGTGGTCCGCCGCGTCAGCAGCACATAGCCCACGTACATTGCGGTCGGCAGCAGGAACAGCAGAACGTTTTCGACGATGATGCGGATCATCGCGCAAACAGTCTTTGGTGCATATTCTTCAGCATGCCTGCGGTCGCCCCCCAGATGTAGCGGCCCTCGTAGGGCATGGCATAGAACGAACGCTGACGGCCGCGCCACTCCCGCGAGGCCTTCTGGTGGTTGGCCTCGTTCATCAGGAAGCTCAGCGGCACTTCGAACATCTCCAGCACCTCGCGCGGGTCCAGCACGCTCGGGAAGTCGGGCCGCACGAACGCCACCACCGGCGTGATCTGAAAGCCGGTGCCGGTGCGATAGCTGTCGAGATAGCCGAGCGGCTCGACAAGATCGGGCGTGAGCCCGATCTCCTCGTGCGCCTCACGCAAAGCACACGCGAGCGGGTCCGCATCGCAGTCGTCGACCTTGCCGCCGGGGAACGAAATCTGCCCGGGATGGCTCGGCATATCGTCGGAGCGCTGGGTGAGCAGCACTGTCAGGCTCGGCCGCAGCATGATCGGCACCAGTACGGCCGCCGGACGGGGCGGCGCCATGACGGCAAGATCACCCTTGAGCTCGGGGTTCAAGTCCCAGTCGCTGGGTCCGAATGCCTTGCCCGACCGGGGGTCGAATATGGCCAGCGACGGGGCGGCATGCAGGCCGCGCCGCGCCAGCGCGCGGAAGCCGGCTTCGCTATAGGGATCGTCGTTGGAAGGCATGTCCATGGGCAGCGATCATACCACCGCGTGGTGGCCGGTTACTACCGTTGCGCGGGCACGGCGGTGGATCAAGGAAGTCACGCCGCCAACGTAGAATCGACCCTCTTCAAGGCGCGGCAGAGTGCATGGAAGCAGTCCGCATCGGTCACCGTGCCCAGGCCTTCGGCCAGGATCGCCAACGCCTTGGAGACGGGCATTGCCGCCCTATAGGGCCGGTCGGCCGTCAGGGCATCGAAGATGTCGGCCGTGGAGATGATGCGCGTTTCCGGCGCGATCTCATTGCCCTTCAGCCCGCGCGGATAGCCTTTGCCATCCAGCCGCTCGTGGTGGGCTCCCGCTATGGAGGCAAGATCCTTGAAAGCCGCAATGCGCGACAGGATGGCTTCGGAGTAGGCCGCGTGCATCTGCATCGCTTTCCATTCCTCGCCGTCCAACTTGCCCGGCTTGTCGAGAATGGTGTTGCTGACACCGAGCTTGCCGATGTCGTGCAGCAAGGCCGCGCGCTTGAGCCAGCGCCGCCGTTCGGGCGAAATCCCCATCTCTTCCGCGATCATGTCCGTGAACAAGGTGACGCGCTCGCTGTGCCCGCTGGTGTAGGGGCTCTTGGAATCGATCACCTGGGCGAAGGCGGCGGCGATGTCGTCGAGAAAATCGTCGTCGACGGTTGTCACGTGCTGGGCGGGCTCCAGTGTGAAAATGACCCCTGCCAGGTTCTTGGAGCGCAGCATGTCCCAGAAGTCGGCCGATGCTGCAGCGCGCTCGAAGGCCATCGCCAGCACCGGGTTGAACCACGTGCCGGAGCGATGCTTGACTTCGCGCTGGGCTGCTTCGGCGCCGCTGCCGGCATGGAAAACGTCCACGATCTGCGCCAGCAACGCAATCTGCGCATAGAGCGGGATGTCGACGCCCCGCGCCCCGGTGGGCTTGCCGCCGCCGTCCCAGTGTTCGTCCAGGTTCTGGATGCCCAGCGCCACCGCTTCGGGAAACCGCATCTTGCGGGCGATGTCGGCGCCCCGGTGGCAGCGCGTCTCGATGAGCTCCCGGGCGATCTCGCCGCCGTTCTGGAAAATGTTGATGATGGCCCGGAACCGCTCGGCGAGGCCTGCCTCCAGACCGGTGTGGGACAGCACGAAGCGCAGGGCCTGGGGCAGGCTGCCGTCGATCTGCTTGAAGTCGTACTTGAAGGTCAGATCGTCGGTCAGGTAGAGCTGGCAGATGCGCGCCGCATTGCTGCTGCAGCCGAGATCCTTGAGCAACAGCGTGTAGTATAATTCCCAGAGTCGCCGCTCATCGAGGCCGATTTCCTGACCGATCTTCACGCCGATCCAGCAGCACCGTATGCAATGACCCTCCGGCTGCCCCTCGGTCATGTCCAGCGCATGGCAGAGCGCGCCGAGCAGCTCGGCCAGCCGGATCTTCCGTGTCTCCCCCGTGTCGCGCATGGCGCATGCAACCATGCCCCGCTTAAGTTTCGGTTAGTCGGCCGGGGAGTTCATGTCTGTATGATTGCCTCGGCTAGTCTCCGCTCCTGCTGCCCGTCTTGCGCCTCGCGGCCTCGGCGCTTTCCTTGCGGAAGGGGCGAGAGCGCGGGCACACCTCGCCCAGGAAATGCACCAGCGTGCCGGTGAGCGCATCCTGCTTGAGACCGTAGTGCATGTTCTGGCCGCGCTTCTCGCGCCAGACCAGGCCGGCGTTCTCCAGCACCGACAAATGCTTCGATATGGCCGGTTGTGACATCATGTCGGCGAAACGCTGCGCGATCTCGCCGGCCGTCATGTCGGTTTTCGACAGATAGGCCAGGATGCGCCGGCGCGGGGCAGACGAAAGCGCCTCGAAGATCTTGTCGGCCGACATCTAATGCCTTTTCGGGTTCTGCGAATGGGTGCGACAAACATAGCACAACTCGCGCTTGCTCTGGAGTGTGTGTTTATATAATTAAATAGTTATATAGTCAAAGCGTGAGGAGGGTGCGATGGAAAGCGTTCAACCCGGAAACGCCGCAGAGTTGGCCGATCGTGTGGACGAGGCCCTGCAGAAATCCGAGAGCACCTTCCGCGCGCCCCGTATGATCGATGCCGACGATACGAGCGCGGTCGACGGCGAAGTGCGCTGGAAGCCCGTCAAGTCGCTTTGGATCTCGAGCATGACGCTGGTCGCCTTGATAGGCGGGCCACTATTCTTCACCTGGGGTGCGCTGGTGCTGTTCCTGGTCACCACGGCCATGACCGTGTGCCTCGGTCATTCTCTCGGCATGCACCGGCGCCTCATTCACCGCGCCTACGATTGTTCCTTGTGGCTGGAGCGGCTGTTCGTCTATCTCGGCACGCTGGTCGGCATGGCTGGACCCTATGGCATGATCCGCCAGCACGACATTCGCGACTGGGCCCAGCGCAAGCCGTGGTGTCATGCTTACCTGGCGCATCGCTCCGGCTTTCTGCGCGACGGTTTTTGGCAGATGCACTGCGAGATCAGGCTTGCCCGTCCGCCGCAACTCGTGATCGAGCGGCGCGTCGCCGAGGACCGTTTCTACCGGTTCATCGAGCGCACCTGGATGGCGCAACAAATTCCCTGGGCGGCGCTGTTCTTTGCCATCGGCGGTGTGCCGTGGGTGGTGTGGGGCGTCGCGGTGCGCGTGGCAGCATCGGTGACCGGGCACTGGCTGGTCGGATACTTCGCGCACAACCGGGGACCGCGCTCGTGGCATGTCGAGGGCGCCGGCGTGCAAGGCTACAACGTGCCCTACTGCGGCCTGATCACCATGGGCGAGGCCTGGCACAACAATCATCATGCCTTCCCGGGCTCGGCGCGCCTGGGTCTGCGCGACGGCGAGATCGATCCCGGCTGGTGGGTGCTGCGCGGGCTGATGCGCGTGGGTCTGGTGTGGGATCTGAAGACGCCCGAGTCGCTGCCACACCGGCCGAACTTGGTTTCGCTGCAGCCTTCGCCGATCGATTGAAATCCGATTGAGTTGCCGGCCACAACACCGCTGCCACGCCCTCCTGCGCCGATCGCCTCTGACGACGGGAAAGCGCAAACGTCAATTCTTGAAGAGAGAGGACAGCGAAAACGAAGATGCCCTGATAACGGGCGGGCTTTCGGCAATCTGCGGATAGGGCTCATCGATATAGGCGTTGACCCCTGTGGCGCGTCCGTCCTTGATCAGCGAAGACACATAGGCCCATCCGTTTGGGCCCAACCCCAGGCAGGCCTCGGACATTTCGCCTTTCAAGCGCACATGGATGGCAATATTTCCCCGCGCCATGATGGCGGCGGTTTGCTCCGGCGTGAACTGATCCTTGTTCCACAACTTCGTCAGGTAGATGCCAGCAACCATCCGCTTGGTTCTGGGTCCCCAACTCACCCTCTGGTCTTTTTCCGATGCAAATGAATATTCTCCCGGAGGCAAGGGGCCAATGGCTCTCGCAGCCAGGCAGTCAGGATCGGGGTTGTTCCTGCATACGTCTCTGCCGGAGATGGCCCATGCGATCGTTTTGCCACCTGCTTGCGGATCGTCGATAAAAATACGGCCAGTCTTTATCGTGTACCCAAGGCGGAAGCTTTTTGCCTGCTCGGGTGCGTTGCGCACGACATCGTCGAACGGGTTGCAGATTTCACCGCCCGTCAGTTTTCTCTCATAGCCTTTGTGTTGAATCGTGACGTAGTCGACGTTCGGCGCGCAGTCCCATTGCGGCAGTACTTTCCTGTCTGCAAGATGTGCTGTTGATGGTGGTCTTGCGGATGGGATTTTGGGCAAGGCGGCACGAGCCGCCGGGCTTTTTGCAGCGGGTTGCGGGATGGCCTGGGGTGGAGGTGTCGCTTTCGCCTGCCCTTTGATCTGCCGGCATTTATCGGAGAGTTTGGGAGGTTGGATCTGTTTGACAGCAAGCTGCCTCGCAAGAGCGCTGGTAGCCCCCTGCTTGATGTAGGCCGCGATGAGTGACTGTTGAACTTCCAGCTGTTCTTGCGAAAGTTCGAATATGCAGTCCTCGTAGATCTGATCACCTACCTGGCTGAAAAAGTCAGCAATGTCGCCCGCGGCCGTTGCGGGGTCGGCAGCGGGCGCTCTGGGCTGCTGCGCCAGGCTATGACCCGCAGGCAGCAGTACAAGGGCTGCTGCCAACGCCAACAGCGACTTACTCAGCCTGCCGCTATTCATCTCCTTGAGACACCCAATGTCCAATGCACCTCCGCCTACATCGTCTCACGGTTAGGAACCTGCCCACTCGACCCTGAGACCGCAAGCTTGAGCCTGGTCGCAGGTGGCGATTTGCAGATCTAGGGCCCAATCATGGTCACAATCGGGAACATCGCATGCACCTAGGTTCCTGATGAACCAGCTTGTTTAAGCGCCATCAAATCGTCCGCCACTCAGTCGACATATGCAACTCTGTCCGACTTGAGCAGGTCTTCGATGCTGGGAAGATGCGCCATGCCGGCGCGGATCTTTTTCTGCGTCTCCTCCTCCAGGCGGCGGATCTCGTCGAGGTGGGCAACCACCACTTTCAGCTGTGCTTGCGGAATCACGACCACGCCGTCCCGGTCCCCCAGCACGACGTCTCCCGCTTGAACGGTCACGCCGCCGCATACGATCGGCAATCCCACCCTGCCCGGGCCGCTCTTGACGCACGAATTGGGCGTGATCCCGCGCGAGAACACCGGCAGGCCGACGGGAACGATGCCATAGCTGTCGCGGGCCATGCCGTCGATCACGATGGCGACGACGCCCTTGTTCTTTGCCATCATGGTCACGTTGTCGCCGACGACGGCCGTCGTGGAGAATCCATCTGCGGCTGCCACGATCACGTCGCCCGGTTCCGCCAGCACCAGGGCGGCCAGTATCGCCAGATTGTCGTCGGCGCCGGTTTGGCAGGTAAGCGCCGGGCCAACGAACTGCGCACACTCGGGGTCCACTGGCTTGATGCGATGATCGAGCGCCGCACGCCCTTGCATGGCGTCGACGATGTGCCCCGTTTGTGCGCCGTCGAGTTTGGCTATCAATTCGCGCGGCGGGCGCTGAAACGTGCGGCGTACCGTGAGGAGCGGCGGATCTTTGAGCATGCTGTTTCCTCTTGTGCTGTGCCGGTCATGCGCCGCGCATGTGAAAGAATGCGCCACTGCTCCAAAGGCCCAGGCCTCTGCCGGCGTCCTCGACGGCCAATTCAACCAGGTCGTAGTAGAGCGCGCGCGTCACCAGCGCCTCCAGCCTGCCGCGCACATGCAAGTAGGGCTTGAGGCCCTCGCTGCCGGGCTCGACGGCAAACCGGATCGGATGCTCAGGTCCTGCCTCGACGATGTCGTCGACATTGGTGCGGAACGTCAGACGCTGCTCGCGGCCGCTGCCCTTGACCTCCATCTCGACCGCCAGGAAGGGTGCGTCTTCCACCGCCACATCGACCTTCTCGGCCGGGGTGACGAGATAGTGCTTCCCGTCGTCATCCTTGCGCAGTACGCCGGCGAACAGCTTGACGAGCGGCATGCGTCCGATTGGGCTGCCCTGATAGATCCACACGCCGTCGGTCCGGATCTTCATGCCGATGTCGCCGCAGTAGGGCGGATTCCACTTCTCGACCGGAGCCGGTCCTTTGCCGGACTGCGCCTTGAGGAGCGACTTCGAGTCCGGCAATGCGGTTGGTGTTGGCGTCGGCCGGCATGGTCTCAGTTCGGGAAGGGCTCGAGCGGTTTGACGTCATCGGTGTCGCACGGCGTCCGGGCCACGTTCATCATCATGGCAAGGAAGCTGTAATAGCCGTTGATGCCGGTCAGGTCGATGATGCCCCGTTCGCCGAACAATGCCAGTGCACGTGCGTAGGTGGCATCGCTCACGCATCTGTGACGATGCAGCTCGATGGAAAAGTCATACGCCGCTGCCTCATCTTCAGTCATCCGCTCGGGCCGGCGGCCTGCGGCGATGGCGTCGGCGGTATCCTCCGAAAGCCCCGCCTCCATGGCGTACTTGTAGTGGTGAGACCACTCGAATTGCTGGGTCCATTGCCGCGCGGTGACCAGGATCACCATCTCGCTCACGCGTTTGGGAAGAACATTACGAAATCTTAAATAATCGCCCATGGCCTTGGCGCGCAGCATCACCTCGGGCGAGCGCAGCATCACAGCGAACGGCCCGAGCAGGCCGTAGCCACGCCCGGATCTGAACTCTTCCTCAGCTTTCCTCTGCTCAGCGGTCATCTGATCCGCCGCGATGTGTGGCATTCGGTCCTTGCTTGGCATCTTTGCCCTCGCCTATCCCCGTGTACGCTTGTTGCCCTATATTTAGCTACATTGCCATCAATGCAGGCGCCTAGCCTTAGCTGTTCATATTGTGACCATCTTTGCCAACTCAGTCTCGCATTCCAAGCGGCGGAGCGTATAGTTCAGGGTCATGAGCACCATCACACAAACCGACGACGCCATCGTGGGCCGCATCGAAGCGGCAGGCGAGCGTGTCCAGCGCGTCCATAAGGCGGCAGCGCAAGTCATCTTCGGCCAGGATCAGGTCATCGAGCGCACGCTCGTCACCCTGCTGGCCGGTGGTCACGCGCTTCTGATCGGCGTACCTGGCCTTGCCAAGACGCTGCTGGTGGAGACGCTGGGCAAGATCCTGGGTCTCGATGCCAAGCGCATCCAGTTCACGCCCGATCTCATGCCTTCCGACATCATCGGTGCGGAGATGCTGGAGGACGGCGGGCCGGGTGGCCGCCGCAGCTTCCGCTTCGTCAAGGGGCCGATCTTCGCCCAGCTGCTGATGGCCGACGAGATCAACCGCGCCAGCCCCAAGACGCAGTCGGCGCTGTTGCAGGCCATGCAGGAGCATCACGTCACCGTTGCCGGCCAGCGGCACGATGTGCCGGCGCCGTTCCATGTACTGGCGACCCAGAACCCGCTCGAGCAGGAAGGCACCTACCCGCTGCCGGAAGCCCAGCTCGATCGATTTCTGCTGCAGGTCGACGTCGGCTATCCCGACCAGGGTGCCGAGCGGCGCATGCTGTTTGCCACCACCGGCAGTGAAGAGCGCCGCGTCGAGCAGATCATCACCGCGCAGGAACTGCAATCGATCCAGCGTCTGGTGCGTCAGCTTCCTGTACCTGACAAGGTGGTCGAAGCGATCCTGAAGCTTGTGCGCTCGGCCCGTCCGGGCACAGGTGCCGGCGCGGATACGGACCGGCTCATCGCCTGGGGTCCGGGACCTCGCGCCAGTCAGGCCCTGATGCTGGCGGTGCGCGCCAAAGCTTTGATTGATGGACGGCTCGCGCCTTCGCTCGATGATGTCATCGCCTTGGCGGAGCCGGTGCTCAAGCACCGCATGGCGCTGACGTTTGCCGCGCGCGCAGAGGGAGAATCGGCGAGCGGAGTCATCAATCGGCTAGCAGCAGCGCTGGGGTAGAACGGGTGGCGGCGCGCGGGTCCGCGATAGATACGGCCAAAGGTGGCGCGAGCGTCTTCAAGCTCGAAGGCGAAGCGCAGACGCTCGCCGATCGCCTGCCGGACCTTCTGCTCGAAGCGTTGCGCGTTGCCAACACGGTGGTCCATGGCATCCATGGCCGGCGCCGGGCGGGCACCGGCGAGACGTTCTGGCAGTTTCGCCAGTTCCAGGGGAGCGATCCGGCCACCGTCATCGACTGGCGGCGTTCGGCCAGCTCAGATACCCTTTACGTCCGCGAGCGCGAGTGGGAGGCCTCGCACACCTTCTGGCTCTGGCCCGACCTCTCCCCCTCCATGGCATTCCGCAGCCACCTCGCCCCCATCACCAAGCGCGACCGTGCACTAGTGCTGACGCTTGCCGTTGCCGAGATGCTTGTGCGTGGTGGCGAGCGCATCGCGCTTCTAGGCCTGACCCCGCCAATGGCAAGCCGCCGGGCAGCCGCGAGAATGGCCGAGCACTTGGCCGCGAGCGAAGGCACCGAAGCTTTGCAGGCGAGCCTGCCGCCCAAGGCCCGCCTGTCGCGATTTTCCAGCGCCATCCTCGTGAGCGACTTCCTGGATCCTCCGGAGATCATTGCGCAACGCATCACGGAGATGGCGGAGGCTGACGTGAAGGGCCACCTCATCCAGGTTCTGGATCCGGCGGAAGAGACATTGGTCTATCAGGGCCGCATGGAGTTCAGGTCTCCCGAGGGTGGTGAGCGCTGGATCGGGGATCGGGTCGAGACGCTGCGCGAGGCCTACAGCCAGAGACTGGCCGAGCATCGTGCCCGCATCGAAGAAGCGGCGCGGCGGATCGGCTGGTCGTTTCTCGTGCATCACACCGATCGCCCCGCCGCGGAGCCTCTGCTCACGCTCATCATGCGGTTGCAGGGCATTGCCGGCGACTACCGCTGGAAGCCCGATACGCGGGCGTCGGGAGGAGCGGCATGACGTTCGGCCCGATCGCCTTCCTCAGTCCCTGGCTGCTGGCGGGCCTGATTGCCTTGCCCGTGATCTGGTGGCTGCTGCGCACCGTCCCGCCGCGGCCGCAACGCATCGACTTTCCGCCGACGCGTATCCTGGTCGGCATCGACAATCGCGAGAAGACACCGGCCAAGACGCCCTGGTGGCTGACGCTCATCCGTATGCTGGCCGCCGCTCTGGTGATCCTGGCGCTGGCGGAACCGGTCCTCAATCCCAACCGCGAGACGGCGCTCACAGGCTCCGGCCCCGTCGTGCTCGTAGTCGACAACGGCTGGGCCTCGGCGGCCCAATGGTCGGCGCGCACCTCCATGGTCGGAAGGCTGATCGCGGAAGCCGAAGGCCAGAGCCGGCCGGTGATGGTCGTTGCAACAGCCCACGCCGGCAAGAGCATCGCCGCCAAGGTGGAGGTCCCCGCCACCGCCCGATCCACCGCCGCCGCCATGCAGCCGCAGCCCTTTGCGCCGGACCGCATGGCCGCAGCTCAGGCGGTCGTCAACGCCCTCGGCGGGGCCACCGATGCCAGCGTCGTCTGGCTTGCCGATGGCATCGATCACGACGACAGCACCCGTGCTTTTGCCGACCGGCTCAAGTCAGTCGCGGGGTCTGGTTTTTCGGTGGTGGACGTGCGCCCCGGGCTCGAAGCTCTCGGGGCCAGCGCAACGGTGACGACCGGCGGCCGCCTCGAGGCCCAGGTTCTGCGCGCCGAAGGGAAAGCCCGCGCAGGTATTCTGCACGCCATGTCCGCGCGCGGGCAGCGGTTGGGCGAGGTGCCCTTTATCCTCAACGAGGGTGAGACGCGCGCCATTGCAAGCTTCGATCTGCCCCTCGAACTCAGGAACCAGGTGACCCGCATCGAGATCGGCGGTGAGCGCTCGGCAGGCGCGGTGCATCTGCTCGATGCGCGCTCGCAGTGGCACCGCGTCGGCCTCTATTCGAGCGAGTCCCAGGAGCAGGCGCAGCCGCTGCTCGCTCCGCTCTACTATATCGAACGCGCGCTGATCCCCTTCACCGAGATCGCCCGGGGCGAAGGTGCGAACCTGATCGCGGCCGTGGACTCCATCATGAAGCGCAACGTATCCGTGCTCATGCTGGCCGACATCGGCGTGCTGCCGCACGACGTGCACGAGCGGATTGCCGAATGGGTGAAGAAGGGCGGAGTGCTCGTGCGCTTCGCAGGACCACGCCTCGAAAAGGGCGGTGACGAACTGCTGCCCGTCGACCTCCGTATCGGGGGACGCACGCTCGGCGGTGCGCTGTCATGGTCGACGCCGCAACCCCTGGCGCCGTTTGGCGATGAGGGCCTGTTTGCTGGCCTGCCCGTGCCACCCGAGGTGCTGGTGACCAAGCAGGTGCTGGCCGATCCGGGCTCGCTCGGCCCTGATGTAAAGGTTTGGGCACGCCTGAAGGACGGCACGCCGCTCGTCACTGCCGCCAAGCGCGGTGACGGGCAGGTGATCTTCTTCCACGTCACCGCCAACTCCGATTGGTCCAACCTGCCGTTGTCGGGCTTGTTCGTAGAAATGCTCCGGCGCATCACCAGCCTCGGCAACCTTGGTGGCGGCGCACAGGAATCGCTTGGCGCAGAGGCCAGGGATACAGCTGGCGCCCCGGCTGTCGAAGTGTTGCCGCCCCTGCAGGTGCTCGACGGCTTCGGCCTTCTGCGGAACCCGCCGCCGACCACGCAGGGCATTGCGGCCTCCAAGATTGCCGATGCCAAACCCAACGCCGAGAACCCGCCGGGCTACTACGGCCCTGCCGGAGCGCCCCGCGCGCTCAATCTGCTCACGCAGAAAAGTCTTCTCAAGCCACTGCCCAGTCTGCCCATCGGCGTTGAGCGGCGCGCCTACGAGGGCGACGCGGCCGAACCCATCAAGCCGCAACTGCTGATGGCGGCCATGGCGCTGCTGTTCGCCGACATTCTCGCTGTGCTCCTGCTGCAGGCGGGCGGCTTCGCCTTCATGCGGCGCGCCGGCCGTGCAGCCGCCGTCCTCGTTGCCGTAACGATTGCTGCCGGTGCCCTTGTGGCGACGTCCTCCACGGCCAGCGCGCAGGCGCCGGTGCCGCCAGGCAGCAGGCCCAGCGATCTCGCGGCCATCCAGGCCACATCCAAAGTCACATTCGGCTACGTTCTCACCGGTGACGCGGGTGTCGACGAGGCGAGCCGCCAGGGCCTGATCGGGCTCGGCAAGTATCTGACGGCGCGGACCGCCGTGGAGCCCGGTCAGCCGTTTGCCGTCAAGATCGACGCCGACGAGATCACGTTCTTCCCCATTCTCTACTGGCCGGTGATGCCGAACGCGCGCCCGCTGTCTGAAGCCGTGCTCGCCAAGATCGACGCCTACATGAAACAGGGCGGCATGATCATCTTCGACACCAAGGATTTCGGACAGGGCATGCCCACCGGCTACAACATGCGCGGCGACGGCACCACGCCCCTCCAGCGCATGCTGGGCAATCTGGACATCCCGCGGCTCGAGCCCGTGCCGGAGCACCATGTGCTCACCAAGTCGTTCTATCTTCTGCGATCGTTCCCCGGCCGTTGGGATGGCGGCCAGTTGTGGGTTGAAGCCGAAGTGCCGCGCGACAGCGACCAGGGCCGCCAGGCGCGCCGTGTCGACGGCGTGAGTTCCGTCCTGATCACGTCGAACGATTTCGCGTCCGCCTGGGCGATGGACGAGCGCGGACAGGCGCTCTATCCGGTCGTGCCCGGCGGCGAGCGCCAGCGTGAGATGGCATTCCGGACCGGGGTCAACATCGTCATGTACGCGCTCACCGGCAACTACAAAGCCGATCAGGTGCACGTGCCTGCCCTCTTGGAACGGCTCGGGCAATGACGAAGGTCGCGTTGGGAGCGTAATGAGCAGTTGGTCGATAGATTTTACGCCGATGGTGCCAGGCCCGATCTTCTGGGCCGGCGTCGTGCTGGCTGCGATCCTGGTCGCGATGCTGCTGATCAGGCGCTCGCGCGGCGCGCTGTTGCGCGCGTTGTCGCTGGGGGCGCTGCTCCTCGCCCTTGCCAACCCGACGCTGCGCCAGGAAGAGCGCGAAAGCCTCGCCAACATCGCCATCGTTGTGACCGACGAGAGCCTCAGCCAGACCATTGCCGGCCGGCCGGAGCAGACCGCCGCCATCAAGCGCGATCTGGAATCCAAGCTCGCCAATATCAACAACCTGCAGGTGCGCTGGGTATCGTCCTCCAAACCGACCGGCGAGCAGGCCGCCGGCACCAATCTGTTCGCCGATCTCAACGGCGCGCTCGCCAACACGCCGCCGGATCGGCTGGCGGGCGTCATCATGCTGACCGATGGCCAGGTCCATGACGTGCCAAAGTCGGCGCAAGTGCTGGGCTTCGACGCGCCCGTGCATGCCCTTCTCACTGGAACGCCCGACGAGTTCGATCGCCGCATCGAGATACTCAGGGCCCCGCGCTACGGTATTGTCGGTTCCACGCGCGACATCGAACTGCGCGTGGTCGAAACCGGGCGCAAAGGCCGTGCCGGCGAGCGCGTGGCGCTCAAGATTCGCCGCGAAGGCAAGGCGGACGAGGCCCGCGCCGCCCAGATCGGCCGCACGGTCTCCATTCCGATGCCCTTCCCGCACGCCGGCCAGAACATCGTCGAGATCGAGCTCGAGACGGCGCAGGGCGAACTCACCGCCGCCAACAATCGCGTGGTCGTGGTGGCCGAGGGCGTGCGCGAGAACCTGCGCGTCCTGCTGGTTTCGGGTGAGCCGCATGCGGGCGAGCGCGTGTGGCGTAATCTCCTGAAATCGGACGCCGCGGTTGATCTCGTGCACTTCACCATTCTGCGTCCGCCGCAGAAGCAGGACGGCACGCCGATCAACCAGCTCTCGCTCATTGCGTTCCCGACCCGCGAGCTGTTCTCGGAAAAGATCAAGGATTTCGATCTCATCATCTTCGACCGCTATCAGCACCGCGACATCCTGCAGACGCTCTACTACGACAACATCGCCCGCTATGTGCAGGAGGGCGGCGCGCTGCTGGTGGCCTCCGGCGACGACTACGCCGGCAAAATGAGCCTTGCCTACACGTCGCTCAGCACGGTGCTCCCGGCCATGCCGACCGGGCAACTGATAGAGCGGCCGTTCAAGGCGAAGATTTCCGGCGACGGCCAGAAGCATCCCGTTACGCGGGGCCTGCCGGGTTCCGAAGGCAAGGAGCCGAGCTGGGGCCGCTGGTTCCGGCAGGTTGAGATCTCACCCACGCGCGGCCGCGTGCTGATGAGCGGCGTCGACGAGCGCCCGCTGTTGGTCCTGGACCGCAAGAGCAAAGGCCGCGTGGCCTTGCTGCTCTCCGACCAAGCTTGGCTGTGGGCGCGCGGCTATGAAGGGGGCGGACCCCACTCCGATCTTCTGCGCCGGCTCTCGCATTGGCTGATGAAGGAGCCCGATCTGGAAGAGGAGCGTCTGCTGGCGTCGGCCAAGGGGCTCAAGCTCACGATCGAGCGCCGCTCCATGGAGGAGAAAGTCGCGCCCGTGCAGATATCGGCGCCGGGCGGTGAAGCCTCCGAAGTTACCCTCGATCAAGCTGGCCCTGGGCTGTGGCGCTCCACCGTCGATGTCAAGGCGCCGGGTCTCTACAAGATGGAGACGCAGTCGACATTGGGCCAGCTCACCGCTGTCGCGCATGCGGGTATCGAGGACGCGCGCGAGATGAACGAGGTCACGGCAACCGACGAGAAGATGCGGCCGCTCGTCGAGGCCACCGGCGGCGGCGTGTTCTGGACCCGTGGCGGCGGCCTGCTGTCCGCCGTCACGTCTTCGGGCGTCGACGTGCCGCGCATTTCCATGCTGGCCAACGCCCGCGTGCTGGCGGGCTCCGGCTGGCTGGGCCTCAAGGATCGCGAAGCCTTCGTCACGCGGGGCGTCAAGCTGATCCCGATGTTCACGGGCTTCCTGGCACTCGCCGCCCTGCTCGCCCTGCTGGCCGCCACCTGGTGGCGCGAGGGACGCTAATTGTCATCCCGGGCCTTGTGCCCGGGATCCATCTATCAGCTTGCTCCGGCGTTTGCGGATCGCTGGATCCCGGTGACAGGCACCGGGATGACAGGCGCTACCTCGGAAACGGCCGCGGCACGGCAGTGGCGGTGGCGACCGCCAGCACCTTGCCTGTCGCATCGCGCAGCGCCCCCTGCATCACCACGCTCGATGAACCGAAGCGCAGCACCTCGCCGCGAGCGACCACGCGTTCGATCGGTGTCGGGCTGAGGTAGCTGACCGTCGTCTGCAACGTCGGCACGATCACGGCGAACCGTTGCGAGATACTGGCCGCCACCGACATGGCATCGTCCAGCATGGCGCACACGAAGCCGCCCTGCACGGCGCCTGCCGGATTGGCGAACTCCGCGCGCGGGTGGAACGCTACTTCCGCCCAGCCGTCCTCGACCGAAAAGTCGATCAGCTCGAAGCCTAGGTGGCGCGCGCATGGCGGGTGTTTGGAGGGGTCGCGCAACAGCGCCCGGATCTGATCGTTCGTCAGTGCCATGCCGGTATGTCCATCCGCTCACACGAGGATCGGATTCGCATAGCATGGCCTGCAATGGCAACAAAACCCTGGGGATAGCCGCGTTCTCCGAATCACGCGACTCGCTTAGCGTGCGCACATTGCCGAGTTGCGCTGCCGCCGGTCCGAACGGGAAACACCCCAATGAACCTGCTCTTTCGCATCGTCTATGCCGCCCACGCCAAAGGCACGCACCACAAGCTGGCGCTCGATGCGCTTCGCAACCTCAAATGCACGGACCACGATCTGTGGCAGCGCGCATTCCTGGCGCACGCCAAGCTCTATATCGAAGGATCGAAGGCGCCCGACGACGAATTCAAGGATTTCAAGAACCACGTTCTGCATACCCGCGACGGCTTCTGGGGCGGGGCGCCCGAGAAGGTCCGCAGCTGGTATCATCACCTGGTCGAGGCGTTGGTGGTCAACGATTGGCCGACGGCCGTCTATTGCGCCGGTGTGCTCAGCCATTACTACACAGATCCGCTGCAACCCTTCCACACCGCGCAGTCGGAGGCGGAGAACAACATTCACCGGGCCGCCGAGTGGAGCATTTCCAAGGCCTACGACGAACTCTACGAGCTTGGCGAGCGCGACTTTCCCGAAATGAAGATCGAGCTGCCGCGCGATCCCAATTGGCTGGTCCAGCTTTTGTGCCAGGGCGCGGAGAAGGCCAACGGCTACTACGAGAAGCTGATCGCCCACTACGACATCCAGCGCGGTGTCGTCGATCCGCCGGCGGGCCTCGATCGCGTATCCAAGCGTATCGTTGCGGAGATGATCCGCTACGCCTATCTCAGTTATGCCGCTGTGCTCGGCCGCGCCATCGAGGAAGCCAACGTGCACGCGCCCGACGTCGGGTTGACGGCGGCTACGTTGCTCGCAGCCGTGCAGATCCCGGCAAAGGTGCTCGCGCGCCGCATTGCTGACGCCGAGGAGCGCCGCACGATCGAACGCATCTATGACGAGCTGCTGACCACCGGCACGGTTGAAAAGAATCTTTCCGAGGACGATCGCGCAGTACGGGTGCTGCACGCGCAGGAAGTGCTGGCTGCCCGTCCGAGCCAACCAGAGGTGTCGAAAGTATTTCCGTTCCAGCCGCGCGAGCGTGTCGTCACGCGTGTCGAGCAGGCTCGGACCGCCCGTCAGGACGGCGATGCGCCCGCGTCGGCCCAGATCATTCCGCTGCGCGCTGCTGCGCCGCCCGTGCCGGCAATTGCGCCGGCGGCCGCGGCTCCAGTGGAGATCGCCGACGACTACCGCATCACCCGGGCGCCGATGCTGCACGTTGTACCGAGCACCCCGCGCGTGAGCGACCAGCCCACGCCGTTGCGCGCGCGGGCCGGGCTGGCTGATCGCCTGGAGCGGGTTGAGGCGCCAGCACCGCGATCTCAACCGAGCAGCAACGATAACGATGCGGTGCAGGAGGATGCCAACGCTCCCGCGGCCAGCCGTCGCTTCTATCTCACGCCTGATGACAGTGTCGTCGACGGTCCTTCGATCGGGCCCAAGACGGCCGAGCGGCTGCATCCGCATGGCATCATGACGGTACGGGACTTGCTCAAAGCCGAGCCTGCGGCGTTATCCGTGCTCGTCAATGCGCGCCACATCACGTCGGAGACCATTGTAGGCTGGCAGGATCAGGCCCGTCTCATGTGCACGGTGCCGGGCTTGCGCGGAACGCATGCCCAGCTGCTGGTCGGCGCCGGCTACAACTCGGGTGATGCCATCGCCGATGCGGAGCCCGACAAGCTGTGCGCCGATGTGCTGGCGTTCGCCGTAACCGCGGCCGGCCAGCGGCTGTTGCGCAACGGCGAGCCGCCGGACATCGAGAAGATCAAGGGCTGGCTGGAGGCCGCGCGCAGCATGCAGGCGGCGTAAGACCGACTTGTGCTAGGGGCTTTCCGGTGCAGGTTGAGCCGGGACAGGCTGCATCAACCCCGTGGTGAGCCTGTCGAACCACGGCGTTGGCGTATACAGCCCAGTCCTTCGACAAGCTCAGGACGAGAGCCTATTTCTTCACCGCGCTGGCGGGAGCCTTCGCGGCAGTCGGCTGCGGCGCCGCCGGTTCCTCGACCGTGCGCACGACGCTCGATGTCGGCCGGTCGGGCCCGATGCCCGCGCTCTTGACCTCTTTCTTGGCGGCGTCGTCCCATTGCGCCATCGTCGTCAGCGGCACCTTCGCCTTCATGTGCACGACCTTGTAGCCCTTGGCTTTCAGCTCGTTCAGCAAGCCGGGCATTGCGGCAGCGGTCGCCTGCTGGAAGTCGTGCATCAGGATGATGCCCTTGCCCTTCCGTTCGAGCTTGGTCATGACCGACGACATGACAGCATCCGCAGTGCGCGCCTTGAAGTCGAAGCTGTCGAGGTCATGCGAGAAGACGGCGATGTTGCGCGATCCGAGATACTCGAGGTTGCCCTTGTCCTGGAGGAACGGGAATCTGAAGAAGGGTGTCGGTGAAGCACCCAGCGCAATCTTGATCGCGCTGAAGCCCTTCTCGATCTCCTCGGTCGCCTTGTCGCCTTTGATCTTCGCGAGGTTGGCGTGCGACCAGGTGTGTCCGCCGATGGTATGACCAGCCGCGGCGACTTCCTTGAGGATCTCGGGATGCCACAGCGCATGTTTGCCGATCGGGAAGAACGTCGCCTTGGTGCAATGCTGTGCCAGGGCGGCGAGCACGGCGCGCGTATTGTTGGGCCAGGGGCCGTCGTCGAACGTGAACACCACCTCCTTCATGAGCAGGAAGTCGTGCATCTTGTACTGCTCGAAGCCGAACCCGGGGCCGCCGGTGGTGTCGATCTCGACCGTGCGGGCAATGCCGAGCGCGTTGGCATTTCCGGGACACTGGGCGGGCTGAGTGCCTTGGGCTTCGGCGGGAACGATATTTGCCAGGCACGCGGCCAATAGTGCAGCGATTGCTGTCCGCAAGTACATGGCTTCCCCCGTATTATTCGTCGAATTGGCCGACGCTAACATTCGGCCGAGTCATGGGAAAGCCCAAAGCACGCAGGCGCATGACGGTTCGCGCAGAGCGCGGCGCGCACGCGCAGCGTAAGGCAAAGTCTGAGCAGAAGACCGACCGGCCAGGTAGCCAAGTCAGCCTAGAACATGCCCTCGAACTTCTTCTTGAAGCGCGAGAGGCGGCCGCCGCGGTCCATGAGCTGCTGGTTGCCGCCGGTCCAGGCCGGATGGGTGTTGGGATCGATGTCGAGGGTGAGCTTGTCGCCCTCCTTGCCGTAGGTCGAGTAGGTCTGGAACTCGGTGCCGTCGGTCATCACCACCTTGATCATGTGGTAGTGGGGATGGAAATCCTCGTCTTTTTTCATAGGTCTTGCCGGGCTCAGGTTGGTGCGCGCACGGTGCTTTGGCGCTGTAAGGGCTATTCTGGGTGCCTCTTTACTCAAAACAACGGCCCGGGACAAGCCGCCCCGGGCCTCGACTTCACCATAGCCGCTGATTTACTGCGTCAGGCAGTCGCGATCGGTCCGCGCAGACCCCGGCGCAGGCCCATGTACTGCACCTCGCCCAGCAGCGCGACCACCACCGCCTGGGCGATGACAAACGCGTATCCGAGCGCGGTCGGCGAGACCCAGCCCGAGGCCAGCAGCAGGGCGCTGGCCGCCGCCCATGCCACGTTGGCAACGATGATGGTCCACACCGCGGACCGGGAAATGGTCTCCCGGGTGCCGGTGTAGATCACGAAGGCGACATAAGGCACGAGCACCAGTCCGGCCCCCCGCAGCAACGCGGCGGGAAGGCCGAGCAAGCCTTCGACGAGGCCGGCGCCGGCGATCATCAGCAGGCCCGTCGCGCCGCTTGCAAGCGCGTCGAGAATGAGGGCGCGACGCAGGAAGTTGGAGGATTGATCGTAGGACATGGGTAAGGCTCCTTCAGTTTGCGGTTGCTACGCCCGGGGGCGCTGCGATTGCCGGTGGCAGGCGGCCGCAGCGGCCGTCTGCATGCGATGCCACTATGATTTCGCGGATCAGGCGCCCAGTCGATTACGTCACAGGTAATGGAGCGCGCACCGGCAAACCTGGCATGCTAGAGCCGGAGCTTAGGGGCGGCAGGAAGGGGGCATCGCGTGAACGAGACGGCAGGGCCAGGCGTTGGGGCTCATCCCTTCGACACAGCCACCGCAGTGCGTGGGCTAGGTGACGGCACGTTTGCAGGGCGCACGAGCGACGACTACTGGAACTTCACGGGACCGTTCGGCGGCGCGACGGCGGCGACCCTGCTGCGGACCGTGATGGAGCATCCCAAGCGGGCGGGCACACCGTTGTCGATCACGGTCAACTTCTGTGCGCCCGTTGCAAAGGGCGATTTCACGATTGCCGTGCGCGAGGTTCGCTCGAACCGCTCGACCCAGCACTGGTACATGGAACTTGTGCAGGCCGACGCGGGCGTCACCGCCACCGCTACCGCCGTGTTCGCGCAGCGCCGCGCCAGTTGGGCGCATCAGACGGCGCAGATGCCGCGCGTTGCCGCACCCGAGGATCTTCCGTCATTGCCGACGCGGGGAATGATGGCTTGGATGCAGCACTACGACTTCCGTTTCGCCAGCGGAACGCCGCGGCGACTTTCGCCGACACCCAATGTCGAGCCGGAAAGCGCCAGGTCGCAGATGTGGATCAGCGAAAGGCGTCCTCGGCCGCTCGATTTCCTGTCGCTGCTGGCTTTCGGCGACACTTTCTTCGGTCGCATCTTCCACGTGCGCGGCGCCATGGTCCCCATCGGCACCGTGTCGATGACGACTTACTTTCACGTCGACGCCGACGATCTCGCCGCCGTCGGCGACACAACGGTTCTGGGTGAGGCCGACGCCAAGGTTTTCACCAAGGGATTCTCAGATCAGACCGGGGATCTGTGGTCGCGCGAGGGGCGGCTACTGGCCACGAGCCACCAGATCGTCTATTTCCGCGCATAGCCGCTTTCACCCCGCATCATCCCGATAGATGGGATTGCTGCATCGCACCATTTGTGCTAGTGCATTGCACCAATAAGACGCAGAAAAGCAGGTGATCGAAATGAGCGTTACATGGGTGACAAAATACGGGCCGCGTCGCGTCCGGGTCGATCTGCCGACACTCGAGGATGCACTGTTCGCGGCAGAAGGTTTGACCCCGGACACGGGAGAGCAAATTCGTATTGCCGCTGATCTTATGCAGATGCCAGTCGAGCAGACCCAGGCAGAAGCGGAGCGGATCATCAAAGACCGGGCCCGTCGTCCGCAGACCGTGCGGACTGGTCGCCGGTCGCTCGGTCCCGTAGTCGTTGAACACCGGACCCTCCGCCGCAAATTCGCGTGAGATGCTGCGCAGATGATCGAGCGCTGAGCGACGGTTTGCACGCCGGGAGCCAGCGCGCGCGATTACCTCGCAGGTAATTGGTTCGCCGCCGGCTGCGGGTTATGGTTGCCTGATGATGGGCAACGCACAACCGGTCGGCGATCTTCTGCGCGAATGGCGCCAGCGCCGGCGTCTGAGCCAGCTCGATCTGGCCGGCGAGGCCGACATATCCACCCGGCACTTGAGCTTCGTTGAGTTGGGACGCGCGCAGCCGAGTTGCGAGATGGTGTTGCACCTGGCCGAGCGGCTGGAAGTCCCGCTGCGCGAGCGCAACGTGCTGCTCGTGGCAGCCGGATACGCTCCGGTATTTCGCGAACGGCAATTGGCCGATCCCGCGCTCTTGTGTGCGCGCCAGGCCATCGACCTTGTACTCAAGGGGCATGAACCTTACCCGGCCCTCGCGGTTGATCGCCACTGGACCATGGTGGCCGCGAACGGAGCGGTCGGACCCCTGGTGGCCGGAGCCGACGCGTCCTTGTTGCAGCCTCCGATCAATGTCCTGCGGCTCAGCCTGCATCCCAAGGGCCTGGCGCCGCGGATCGCCAATCTTGCCGAGTGGCGCTCACATCTGCTGGAGCGTTTGCGCCGGCAGGTCGAGGTCAGCGCCGATCCGGTCCTGTCCGAGCTGCTGAAGGAACTGCATGCCTATCCGGTGCCCGGCGCGGCGAGGGCACGCAAACCGGCAAATGGAAGTGAGTTCGCGGGCATCCTTGTGCCCGTGCAGTTCGTGACCGACGCCGGCACGCTGTCCTTCTTCTCCACGACGACCGTGTTCGGCACGCCGATCGACATAACCCTGTCGGAACTGGCGCTCGAGGCTTTCTTCCCTGCCGATGCACAGACCGCGGAGGCGTTGCGGCAAATGCAACCGTCAGCCTAGAGCGCCGCACGTTCGCATATCAGCGATCTCTTCGGGCGAGAGCCCCGCTTCGCGCAAGATCTCGTCCGAATGAGCGCCCAGGGAAGGCCCGGGGCCAGGCGGCGGCAGCGGGACGTCCGCAAGAGAAAATGGTGCCGCCAGTGTGTGCGGCATCTCGTTGTGCATTGTCGGTACGATAATTCCCGCGGCTGCAGCCTGCTCATCCTCGACGAGGTCTTCGGCCCTGCTGATGGGCGCAAAAGGTAAGGCTTGCGCCTTGAGTTGGATGCGCCACTCCGCAAAATCACGCGTCGCAAAGGCATCGCTCAGGGCGGCGGCGAGCGGCGTCCCGTTGGCGCGACGTTTGGGTAAATCGGCGAACCGTGGATCGCCCATGAGATCCTCGCGCTCGAGCGCCCGGCACACACCTGGCCAATCGCGATCTTCGCGAACCAGCGTGAGCTGTAGCCAGCGGCCGTCCTTCGTGCGGTAGACGTTCGCCAGTGCGCTGCGCGGCCTGTCGGGCGGCGGGCGCTTTGGCAGCGGCGCACCCACGAGTGCGGCCTGGACCGCGTTGCCGTTGGCCCAGATGCCATTGGCAAGGAGCGAGCTCGAGACCTTCGTCCCCTTCCCCGTCTTCTCCCGGTTCCACAGGGCGATCATGATCGCTGCGGCCAGCGCCATGGCTGCGGCGCGGTCGCCTTGCGCGGGCATGGTGACACCTGGCACCGCATCGTCGTATCGGGCGCCGTCCATGATACCGGAGCGCGCAAAATAAGCCGTCGTATCGAAGCCCACCTGATCGGCGTCGGGGCCGGTCTCCCCGTAGCCGGTGAAGGAAGCATAGATCAGTCGCGGATTTACCCTTGCGACGGTCTCGTAGTCGAGCCGGAGCCTGAGCCTGGAAGCCAGCGGATAATTGGTGATCAGGACATCGGCAGTTGCGATGACGCGATCGAAAGCGGCGCGGGCCAGTTCGTGCTTGAGATCGATGGCGAGCGAGCGCTTGCCGCGCGAGTTGAGATGCCAGGGATAGTTCACTGGGCTTTTGGGATAGCCTGACGCGACGACGGCAATTGTCCGGTTGGGATCGCCCTCGCCCAATGGCTCGACCTTGATGACGTCGGCACCGTAGTCGCCCAGCACGGTTGCTGCCACCGGCGCCGCAATAAAGGATGCCACGTCGAGAATACGGATGCCCGAAAGTGGCAGCGTACCGCGTGTGTGCTCCGGCCCTGCGGGCTTTACCTGCTGCGCCATGTGCCTCCCCGGTTGGCCGTCAAACGTGGAAGCGTGACGTGGCGCACGCACCCGGTCAAGGCGCGCGTTGCTCTTTGGTTGTCCAAGCGCGGAGCGGCGGCAGAAAAAGGAGGCTGCCGGTGCGAAGATCACGACGCGGCTGCGCGCTCCGTCCCATTAGTCTCCGAGCATCTTGAGGCGTGCCTTTGCGTCTGGATGTCCGAGCTGGTCGGCGCGCATGTACCAGCGCCGCGCCCGCTCCTTATTGCCGACCATGCCAAACACACCGAGAGACCAGAGCCGGTTCGGGTCGAAGGTCGATGCCAATGCCAGTGCGGCCGGCGCACTCCCCATTTCCGCGGCGCGTTCGTAGAGCGCACGTGCGGCAACCACGTCGCCGCGGCCGAGAAGCTGATCGCCCTTCTGTGCCAGCTCCTTCAGCGCCGCTTGATCGAGCTTGGCCGCAACCGCCGGCATCTGCGGCGGCGGTACCGCAATCCACCCTTTGGTGCGTGCTGCGATGGCGCCGTTGGTGCGCCGCAGTTCGATACCCACCTCCACCAGCGATGCAGACCATTCAGGCACTGTGATCTCGAGCTTGCCGATGGAGTCAGGCGGCAGCAGCCATGAGTTGGAACTCATTCTTTCGGCTCCTGAGAGGCTGGCTTTCGCCGGCAAGCCGGACAGCACCAGGATGAAGGCCTCCTGCTGTGCTTCCTCGGGTTGGATTTGCAGTGGCAGCCGCTGCGATTTCAGGGCCTGCAGTCGCAGCGGACGGTCGGGCGAGCCGATAGGCTCCAACTCGATCGCGCGTGTCAGAGCCATGAGCTGGGCAGGGTTACCCGGCGGGGGCGCCGTAGCTGTAGCGAAATCGCCAGCGCGCGGGCCGACGGTCACCGCGCCCTTGGGCAGGGTTCCGTCTCGGGGCGACCCTTGGCGCACGACGCCCAGTGTAATGAGAACGGCGAGCACTGCGGCAACGATGGTATTGAGCGCGGTCGCCAGCACGAAAAGCCAGGGGCTGATACTCGAGCCGCGCCGCCCTCGCCCACCGCCACCTGGCTCGGCAGACGAGCCGTGCGAATGGCCGGACCATGGTTGCTGGTACGTGTTCGACCCAGGCCGCAATACGGCTGCCTGATCGGGAACCTCCGGCACAAGTGGAAGCTGCTGAATGCGATCCAGTAGTCGTTTTATCTCTCTAACGCGCGCCACATCTTCAGGATTGTCCATCACTGACCCCGGTAGTTTCTTCCGCCGCAGGAGGCTTTGACCGGAAATACGGGGGTGGCCTGACCCCTGTTTGGTCCCCTTCGTGTTCGCTCTCGATCCGGACTACTGCCCCCGAAGATTTATCTAACGCACGCGTAGGTTGAGCTGCCAAAGGTTTATCAGCCAACGGACCCAATGCGACACTTCACAAAAACTTGTGGCTCTCTCCGCAGTGCTGGCCGGACTTCATCGGCGAGCTAGAGCGTCCGTTTCGCCGACGGACTTGCGTGTCCAGCTTACGAACTCGTCGAACAATTTTTTCCGTTGTGCAGGTGGGAGATCGGGCGAGCCTGGCGGCCGCGTTTCGCGCAAAAACTCTTCGAAGCTCTTCTGCAGAGACTGTGTCTGCTGCTGCTGGGTCCAACGCAGCCACTCCTCTGCTGCAGGCAGGCGTGACCATCCCGGCAAGGTTGCCGCCAGGTTGACTTCCCATTTGGTGTACCGCTTGAGCAGATGCTCCGACGCGGCATCGAAAAACGCGGGTACGAATTTCGCTGTCCTTTGCAAGGAGCCCTCGGCGTTCCTGGCATTGTGAGCCATGAGCACCGCGCTGACCGCGACGCTTTCAACCACCAGCCCGTCTGGTATCAGCATGGGATAGTCCTCGGCGCGAAAGGCAGCCGGCACGTAACCATCCTCCAGGGCCGGAGCGAAAGGCAGGGGCAGCAGACGAATGCTTCCGTCCTTTGGCATGTCGGTCAGCAGCGGCAACGGTTTGCCCGCCATCAGGAGCGTCGCTGCCAGATCGCCCGCGCGGACCAACTCGAGCGCCTCGGCCGCCGGCATTCTGACGATCTCGACGTTGACGCTGAAGCGAGCAAACAAATCTCTCGCGGTGAAGAGGGCACTGCCGTCCTCCAGAGGTACAGCAACCTTCTTGCCGCTCAGGTCTGCGAGTGCCTTGATGTTGCGGCCCACCACTAGATGGACCTCTTCATTGTAGAGGTGGGAGATATAGGCGATCCTTTGCGGCAGGCCGGGCCCGAGCAATTCGGTGGCTTGGGCTTGTGCAAGCGCGTTGACCGGCACGATCGCCATGTCCACACCGCGCAGAAACAGGAGATCGCGCAAGGTCTCGATGCCGCCGCCGCTGGACATGGGCAACAGGCGAAGGTCGCCGTTCTTTTCAATTGCGCTTGCGATGGCGTGCGCCATCGCAAAGTACGAGGCGGTTGGATGACTTGTTGCGACGATCAGCGTGCTCGCGTTTTGCCTGTCGCGCTGTGCTTGCTGTTGGGCAGGCGATAAGCGCTGCAGTCGTTGCTGGTTTTGCGCGATAGCAGCCGAATCGCTTGCGGCGAGTAGTGCCGTCCACAGGAGAAGAGCGGAGCAGACAGGCCACACGCCGCAAATTTTCGAAGAACGGTGATGCCTGTTCATTGGGTCGGAAAGCGCAACTGCTCGCCGCATGTGGTGCCCCTCAGCTTCGGCCTGGAGAAACGCTTGCCTCCGTTCAGGCCAAATTCCATTATCCGATGGTGACAGTGTCGTTCCACAACCTGATCGTGTGTTTGCGGCAGCAAAACGGTGGAGTGTGAGTTACGCTCTGAACAAGCGACGGCAAGGCGATTGACTCACTAAAGTATTCTCAGCGGCAGCGTGGGGGTCCGGACATGACTGTGAGCTATCAGCCCATTCTTATCCTTCTTTCGATCGGCATTGCGATCCTGGGATCGCTGACAGCGCTCGCACTCACCGCGGGCTCGCACGACCAGGATTCCGAGGCATGGCAAAGCAGTTTTGCGCTGGCCAATGGTGGCCTGATCATGGGCAGCACCATCTGGTCGATGCACTTCATTGCCATGATGGCCGTCGATTTCCCCATCCTGGTGAACTACAACCTCCTGGAGACAATCGTGTCGATCTGCATCGCGATCGTCGCCACCGGCATTGGGCTATATCTGGCGAGCACCAACAGGCTCGGGGTACTGAGCATCCCTGTTGGCGGCCTACTGATGGGGCTCGGCATAGCGGGCATGCACTACCTCGGCATGAGCGCTATTCGCGGGTGCGGGCTGGCCTACGATCTGCGCCTCGTGGGGGCCTCGTTGGCAATCGCCATCGGCGCATCGATGGCGGCCCTGTGGTTTGCGTTCTACAAGCGCGGGGTCGTGATGACCCTGCTGGGTGGCGTCGTCCAGGGTCTTGCGATCGCGTCCATGCACTATACGGCAATGGCCGCGACGTATTTCGTGCCTTTGGGCGTGGAACTCGATCTCGCAACGCCGCTTTTCGCCCAGAACCTGCTGGCGTACATGATCGCATGCGGCATCGTCGTCCTGTCCGTAGGCAATCTGGGAATTGTGGCTCTGCTTGCTGCGCAACAGAACCGATCGGCTTGAGCGCCGCGGGGGCTATCGGAGACGTCGCCTTCAATGCGGCGGGGTGAATGCTATTGTGGCTGGCGTTCGCGCTCACGCCAGTCCGAAGGTCGCGTAAAGGTTCCTTGCCATAGTCCGCGCTTGGCAGCTTTGGCCTCGGCTTCCGCGGACGTGTAGAGCCTGGAACTGCCGAAGGCCACCGCCCACCCCTGTCGCACGAGCCAGACATTCACGTTCGCGCCGTCCGGCATGGAGCACTCGGCAAGCACGCGGTCGCACTGATCGAAATCGCTCGTCTTGCACGTCAAGGTAACACCCTTGATCAGGGCCCCCAGCTCGCGCGCCGCTTTCGTTCCGCAGGGCCATGACGCACCCTTTGCGTCGTCGCACGTTTGTTTCCACTCCGGCGCATCGGTTCCCTGCAGGCGAATGCGCGTGCCGCCGATGCTGATGGTGTCGCCGTCGATCACGGTGGCAGAGCCTGCGATGACCGGCGGGAGCTTGCGATCCCGAGCCTTGAAATAGGCGAAGACTGCGAGCAGGCCGACAATGACTAGCACCACAACCTGGGCACGCCGGTCGACCAGCCGCCCGTTTCTTCGGCGGTTACTTCTTCGTCTCCAATTTGCCATTGCCGCCTGCGTTCGACCCTCACTTTTGGAAGGATACGATTTTTGCGGCCGGGGCGGCCCTGCGCGCGCCCTCATGGTTAGGAGTTTATCTCCGTGTCATCGGCGCAAAGCCGAGATGCAAGCCGGCGTCAATCATCAGCGTCTCGCCGGTGATGTGGCGGGCGGCGTCTGACATCAGGAACAGCGCGGAGTTGGCGATGTCCTCAGGTTTCGAGGCAGCCTTGAGCGGCGTGTTCTTGGTGATGTTGTCGCGGATGCGCTGGGTGGTCTCCTCGCTGAATGCATCCGAGAACCAGCGCGTGTCGATGAAGCCGGGACAGATGGCGTTGACGCGGATTTTTGGCGCCAATGCACGGGCCAGCGACAGCGTCATGGTGTTGAGCGCACCCTTCGAAGCCGCGTAGGCCACCGACGAGCCGATGCCGGTGACGGCCGCGATGGACGAAGTCATCAGCACGCTTGGGCGTTCAGCGGCCTCGAGCAGGCTGCGGCAGGCGCGGACCATCTGGAACGGGCCGACCGTATTGACTGAATAAAGGTGCAGGAAGTCTTCTTTTGACAACGCATCGAGGTCGGCGTGGTTTTGCGCCTGCTTGGTGATGCCGGCGTTGTTGGCCAGAGCATCGATCCGTCCGTAGCGCGCGGCGACGGCGGCGATCTTGCGGCAATCGGCGTCCTCGGCCACATCGCCCTGGGCGATTTCGGCTTCGGCGCCGGCCGCGCGCACGGCGTCCGCCGTGGCCTCGCGCTTCCTTGAGACTTTTGGTGCAGTTGAGGATCACCGCCTTGGCGCCGCGCTTGGCCGCGCCGATGGCGATGGCGGCCCCGAGGCCCGTTGCCGAGCCCGTGACCAGGATCACTTTGCCGTCGAAGTCAGCCATGACGTTGTTCCCCGATGCTCATTTCTCGCGCAGTGTCCGCTTGGCGTCCGCCAGGGCCTTGGCATGATCGAAGGCGAGATCGATGCCGGACCAGTCGTCGATCCACTCGGCAGCGGCGGCATCGTCACCGGCCTTCGCAACAGCGCTCCGCACGCGGGTAAGGAATGTGACAGTGCAGGTATGGCCTCTGGGATCGCGATCGGGATCGGAATAGACGCCAAGCAATTGCAACTTGCCGGCCTTGACCCCCGTCTCTTCCAGCAGTTCCCGCCGGCAGGCATCCTCTACCGTTTCGCCGATCTCCACGAAGCCGCCGGGCAGCGCATACTGGCCTTTGAAAGGCGGGTATTTGCGTCGCACCAGCAGGACGCGGCGCTTGGCATCGACGACGACGCAGTCGGCCGCGAGCGCGGGAGTCTTGGCACGCGGCATCAGATTCCAAGAACGGCCTTCACCTGCTTGAGACCCTCCTGGTGCTGGCTGTAGTTGCGTCCGCCGATCACGCCGCCGTCCACCACGATGTCGGCGCCGTTGACGAAACTCGCGCGATCGGACGCGAGCCAGATCACGCACTGGGCGATATCATCTGTGATGCCGGCACGCGGAATCGGCTGCGCCTTGGCGTAGATGTCTTCGATCTTGCCGGTGAGTTGCTCCGCCTTGGTGGTTTCTGCACCGAGCGCCTTGGCCAGGATGCCGGTGGCGATGGCGCCTGGCGACACGGAATTGACGCGCACGTTGTGTTCTCCGAGCTCCATCGCCACGCAGCGGGTGAGATGGTTCACCGCCGCCTTGGCCGCCCCGTAGATCATGGACGTCGAATAGCCGGCGAGATGCGCGGCGATTGAGCCGTTGTTGATGATGCTGCCGGAACGTTGCTTCATCATGATGGGCGCGGCGTGCTTCATGCCGAGCATGACTGAGCGAACCAGCAGCGCCATTGCCTGGTCGAAGCCCTCGACCGGAACCGAGGCGATGCTGCCCGTAGGTGCAGGGCCGCCGGCATTGTTGAAGACAACGTCGAGCTTGCCAAAGGTCTTGGTCGTCTCCCCGATCACGCGCTTCCAGTCGTCCTCGAGCGTGGCGTCGGCCTGCAGGAAGCGGCCATTGCTGCCGATCTTCTTTGCCAGTGCTTCGCCTTCCGCCTTGCGGCGGCCCGTGAATACGACCTTGGCACCCTCCTCAACGAACAGCTCGGCTGTGCGTGCGCCAATGCCGCTGGTGGCCCCTGTAATTATCGCGACCTTCCCGTCGAGCATGCCCATGGTGCGCTTCCTCTGTGCCTTTGTTGTGCCGGGTTATGCCGGGCATATTAGCGCTTCGGCAGCAGCAATTTGAAGGGCGCTGTACATTGGCGTGTCCCAGGCTTCCGCGGCGCGGCAAGAGCGCGCTTGCCGGAACGTCCCGGCGTCGGCACTGTGCCCACTCCGTAGGCACCCGAAGGGGCTCGCTTGTCCGCTTCCGACACCAATAGCGAAACGCGTGCCCCCAACCGGCGCCAGTTGCGGCCGTTGATGGCGCTCTGGCCCTATATCTGGCGGCATCCTGGCATGGTGCTGGCGGCGCTGGTCGCGCTCGTCGTTTCGGCTGCCGTCATGCTGACGGTGCCGGTCGCCGTGCGCCGCATGATCGATCACGGCTTCTCGGGCACCGACGGCGTCTTCATCGACAAGTATTTTGCGATGCTGATTGCCATTGGCCTGGTGCTGGCGGTGGCGAGCGCGGGACGCATGTATGCAGTGAACTGGCTGGGCGAGCGGGTGGTGGCGGACTTGCGCGCGCACGTGTTCCGCCATCTGGCTGCGCTGGGGCCGGCGTTCTACGAGACGACGCACTCGGGCGAAGTGATGAGCCGCCTCACCGCCGATACTACGCAGATCAAGGGTGCGGCCGGCTCCGCGTTGAGCCAGGCGTTGCGCAACCTCATCATGCTGGCCGGTGCGCTTGTCATGATGTTCGTGACCAGCCCGACGCTTTCGGCGCTCGCGCTGGCGGCAATTCCCGCGATCGTGTTTCCGCTGATCGCTTACGGGCGGGCGGTGCAGCGGCTGTCGCGGGCAGCCCAGGACCGTCTCGCCGACGCATCAGCCTACGCCGCCGACAATCTGGGCGCAGTGCGGGCCATGGCCGCCTTCGGCCAGGAGGCGACTGTATCGGGTCGCTTTGCGGCGGCCGTTGAACGCGCGTTTGCTGCCGCCCGCGACAGACTGCTGGCCCGCGCCGGCCTGACGGCCATTGCCATATTTCTCGTCGTGGCGAGCGTGGTCGGCGTGTTGTGGTTCGGCTCGCGCCTCGTCATCAGCGGCGAGATGACCGGAGGGCGGCTCGGCCAGTTCATCCTCTATGCGCTGTTTGCGGCAGGCGCCATGGCCGAGTTGGCCGAGGTATGGGGCGAACTCGCCCAGGCCGCCGGCGCCACCGAACGCCTCCTGGAACTATTGGCGGCCCGGCCTCAGATCCTTGCCCCGGCGGCACCCAAAGTGTTTCCGTCGCCGGCTTTGGGGACCGTAGCGTTCAACGGTGTGCATTTTTCCTATCCCGCCAGGCCCGGAGTGTCGGCGCTCAACGGCGTGAGCTTCGCGGTGGCGCGAGGGGAGACGGTGGCGCTGGTGGGTCCTTCGGGCGCCGGCAAGAGCACGATCTTCAATCTGATCCTGCGTTTCTACGATCCTCAACTGGGCAGCGTAGCCATCGACGGCCTTTCGGTTGCAGATGTCGATCCGCAGGCGCTTCGATCGCGCATCGCGCTGGTGCCGCAGGAGGTCGCGCTGTTCGACGACACGATCCTGGAGAACATCCGCTACGGCCGGTCCGAAGCCAGCGACGCGGACGTGCAACAAGCAGCCTCCGCTGCGCAGGCCGACTCGTTCATTGCAGCACTCCCGCAGGGCTATGCAACTAGGCTCGGCGAGCGCGGGGTGATGTTGTCGGGCGGACAGCGCCAGCGCATCGCGCTTGCGCGCGCGGTACTCCGGGATGCGCCTATCCTGCTCCTCGACGAGGCCACCAGTGCGCTCGATGCCGAAAGCGAGGCTGCCGTCCAACGCGCGCTGGGGCGGATCATGCAGAATTGCACGACGCTCGTGATCGCGCATCGCTTGGCGACTGTGCAACGTGCCAGCCGGATCCTGGTCCTGGACAACGGGCAGATCGTCGAGGAAGGCACCCACCAGGAGCTTTTGCGCCAGGGCGGCCTGTATGCACGCTTGGCGGATCTGCAGTTTGCTTTGGATGCGGCCCAGTAAACGCAGCAGTCGTGTCCGCTTTGCACCACATTCACAAGCAAGAGCTTGACGACATTCCGTTTTGGCTTCTCACCGGGCAGCAATTACCTCAGGTTGCGGCCAATTCTTGCGGGCGAATTGACGGATCGGACGGGCAGGATGAGGCACTGGGGGCGCGGAGCGAATTCGGTGGCGGCTGTTGCGGCCGCAGCCCTGCTGTGGGCACCTCAGGCTGAGGCCCAGGGTTCCGACAAGAACTGGATGAATGCCGTTGTCGGGTCGAGGGCGTATGCAAGCAATGACCTTTCCGATCGCGAGCTGATCAAGGAATGGGAGGCCAATCCCGAAAAGGGCTTCGCGACGCTGAGCCCGAGCAACGTCATTCCCATGAAGGCAGCCATCATCCGTTACACGGCGATTGTCGCCAAAGGCGGCTGGCGCACCTTGCCCGACATGAAGCTGCAGCCGGGTGTAAGTCATGCGTCGGTCGCCATTCTACGCGAGCGGCTCACGATGTCGGGCGAACTGAAGGATGGTGGCTCTTCGGAAAGCTACGACTATTCCGTTGAGAAGGCGGTGAGGCGCTTTCAGGCTGCCAATGGACTGGCCCCTACCGGCATTGCCGACAAGATCACGATTGCCGCGATGAACGTGCCGGCCGAGGCGCGGCTCAAGCAGCTCAAGACGAATTTTGAGCGTCTGCGCGAGTACGCCAAGACGCCCGGCAAGTACATTCTCGTGAACATTCCGGCCGCACAGGTGGAAGCGGTGGAGAACAACGTCGTGGTGGCACGCCACGCGGGCGTCGTCGGCAAGATCGACCGGCCGACGCCCATCCTCAAGTCGGCCATCCATGAACTAAACTTCAATGCGGTGTGGACACTGCCGCCGACGGTGATTGAGAAGGATCTGATCCCCAAAGGGCAGGACATGGCCAAGCGTGGGGAGAGCGTGCTCGTCAAAATGAAGATCGACGCCTACGGCGGCGATGGGCGCAAGCTCGACCCGACCAAGGTCAACTGGAGCGGAGGCGGAGCCAAAGGCCTGACCTACCGGCAACAACCCGGTCCCGAGAACCCACTCGGTTTCGTCAAGATGAACTTCCACAATGCGCACTCCGTCTACATGCACGATACGCCGGGACAATCTCTGTTCGGACGTAATTTCCGCGCCGCCAGTTCGGGCTGCGTGCGCATCCACGGCATCGAGAATCTCGCCGCCTGGGTGGTCGCCGATCAGGGCTGGCGCCCCGAGCATGTGCTGCAGATCAGGGAAAACGGCCAGCGACGCGACGTGACGCTGAGCCGCCCGATCACACTGTATTTCGCCTACATTACCGCCTGGGCGACGCAAGACGGAGAAGTTCATTTCCGCCGGGATATCTACCAGAAGGATGGCGTCGGAGCGCAGGCGGCGGCGTATTGAACAGGCGCTCCCCCAGCTCCAACGGGCATTTCGCAATTTTTACTACGGACGGTGGCGCCTCGCCCCATGCGACAAAGCAGGGGGCTTCCCGTCCTCGCGGCCTCGTCTAGAATGCCTCTAAGCATGAGCTGGGTATGAACCGGCCATCCTGCGGTTTTCGTATTGGCGCAGGGGCAGCGCGAGGTGGGTAATGGATTACACACAGGCCTTTGCCGAGGCTTTGAAGGCCCTCAAGGACGAAGGTCGCTACCGGGTATTCGCCGACATCAGGCGTGATCGCGGCCGTTTCCCAGCCGCCCGGCACTACGCCAACGGTGCCACGAAACCCATCACCGTCTGGTGCTCCAACGACTACCTTGGCATGGGGCAGCATCCCGCTGTGCTTGCAGCAATGCACGAGGCGCTCGATGAAGCCGGTGCAGGATCTGGGGGCACGCGCAACATTTCAGGTACCACGCACTATCACGTGGAGCTCGAGGCGGAGCTTGCGGACCTGCACGGCAAGGAGACGGCGCTGCTGTTTACCTCGGCCTACGTCGCCAACGACACCACGCTGGCGACGTTGCGCAGGCTTCTCCCCGGGCTGATCATTTTCTCTGATGCGAAGAACCACGCCTCCATGATCGCCGGCATCCGCAATGGCGGAGGCGAAAAGGTGATCTGGCGCAACAACGATCTGGCTGATCTCGAAGCCAAGCTGAAGCAGGTCGACCGGGCCAGGCCCAAGGTGATCGCGTTTGAGTCCGTCTACTCCATGGATGGGCTGATGGCGCCGATTGGCGCGATCTGTGATCTGGCGCAGAAATACGGCGCGCTCACCTATCTCGATGAGGTGCACGCCGTCGGTCTTTATGGGCCGCGTGGTGGCGGTATTGCCGAGCGCGATGGCGTGATGCATCGCGTAGATATTATCAACGGCACGCTCGCAAAGGGCTTCGGTATCATGGGCGGCTATATCGCCGGCACGCGCGATTTGTGTGACGCGATCCGCTCCTACGCACCAGGCTTCATCTTCACCACGTCACTGGCGCCGGCGATCGCAGCCGGTGCTGTCGTCAGCATCAAGCACCTCAAGACCAGCGGTGCAGAGCGTGAGCGGCATCAGGAGCGCGCGCGCGCTCTGAAGGGGAAATTGAAGGCGGCTGGTCTGCCAGTGATGGACAATCCCAGCCACATCGTGCCGCTGCTGGTCGGCGATCCGGTGTTGACCAAGCGCATCACGGACGCGCTGCTGGAGCGCTTCGCCATCTACGTCCAGCCGATCAACTATCCAACCGTGCCACGCGGCGCGGAACGGTTGCGTATCACGCCCCAGCCTCAACATTCCGACGCTGACATGGATCGGCTCGTGCAATCGTTGCTGACGCTATGGACCGAGTTCGGGCTCTCGCTTGAAAGTCATGCCGAAGCGGCCGAGTAGCGCGGTCGGCTTGCGCGACCGCGCACGCGACCTCAAGGTCCCAGGCTGAAGGCCAGTATGCAGTCGGGAACCCGATGCCGAGCACGATACCAAGGCAAGTGACCGTGACGCGCGATGGCAGGAGCTATAAAGGCTCCTATAGCCTGAAGGACGATGTGGTGACGGTGTTGCATACGGGAACGGATGGTGTCGTGCGCCGGAAGTCTTCCCCAGCCGACGGGCTCAAGGCCATAGCTGTTGCGCGCATCATTCTGCGCGAACTGGCCTGACTTCGCGCGCAAGTTCCGAGATCGTACTTTTGCTCGCTCCCTCGCCCGTGATCGCGAAGGCAAACGCACCCTCTCGCGTCAGCTGTCGAGGCGCTCGAGGCGTTTGCCCTGTATGAGATCCCAGGCCGCGTTGATTTGCTTGAGGCGGTATTCGCGCAATTGGCGGTCAGCCTCGTCCTTGGCAAGATCGGGGTGCCAACTCAACCGCAGGCCGTCCACGATCTTCTTCATGGCTGTTTCTGTCGCGTCGCGCGAGACGCCCATGCCGAGCATCTGCAGAGCTTCTGCCTTCGTCTGAGGAATTCTGTCGACCCAGGCAGGTGGTGAGCGTTGCTCTGCTGGACGCTGCGCTGGGGCCGGCGGAGGCAATGGCGACGGTGCAACCGCCTGGGCACGGCGGGGCCCCTGCGGGCCGCGGTGCGGGACAAGCTGACCTCGCCCGCGATCGAGCGAGACCGAAGCGATGTCGTGCGCGCGCGTACCGGCCAGGCGCTCCCGGCGCCGGGCCAGTGCAAAAGCCCCGAGCAGCACGAGCGCGAGCCCGGCGAAGGCAACGATGCCGGTCGTCGGGCTGCTCACCACGCTGAGCAGGTTGACCGTGATTGATGTGTTGTCGCGCTCGGTATTGCTCTTGGGCGCCTGGCGGCGGGGTGACTTCTTTGGCAGGTGGATTGATGGCTACCTTTGATGCATCCGGCCCTGCCACCTCCGTCTTTGGCGCTGTCGGGGGCCGCATTTGTTCGGGGACGTCGCTGCTTGCCGTGTCTGGACGATTGATGATCTTGGGGATCATGGGCTCGCCGGGCGCTGCGGCGGGCGGCGGTACGTGTGGCGGTGACTTTATGGCTGGAGCGGCCGGTGTTGCCTGAGGTGTGGGCGCCACCGTTACCTTGGGCGGAGGCGCACTTTGCGTGGGTGCGTCTTTGGAGGCCCGCTCTGGCAGCGGCTCGGGCCGTGCGGCAGGCAACGGAGGTGGCTCAGCTCTCTGCGGTTGCGGCGGTTCGGCGCGTGCCACCTTGGGCGGCGGCGGTGGCGTTGCTGCGACCGGTGGAGGCGAAGGCATTGCCGGGCCAGTGCTTGGCCCCGACGATTGGACGAATATTCCGTCAATGCCGAGCATGGGTGCAAAACCGAACGGCATCTCCACGATTGGCGGCGGGGCCATGGCGCGACGGTCGGCGCAGTAGCGGCGCATGCGACCGAAACCGAAGCGGTCATCGAAGCCCCGAGGACGCGCGCACGGGTCGTCGGCCTGGAAGCTCCAGGACGGCTGCATGCGGAGAAGTAGCCGGCCATCCTCGATCCACGCTCGCCGCGTTGTCTCTTCGGCAACCGATGCAACAACCGAAACCCACGGCACGCGCGCGCCTTCGCACTCGAGGTCGAAACGGTGAACGGTCCAATTCCTGCACATTTCCGGATTTGCCGGAGAACATGCGGTATGGGTGCGCTGCTCGCGGCGGCCGATGACCCGATAGCTCTGCTCGGGAGCACGTGTGAGGAGCGGGCGTCCGCCGACTATCGTGCACGCATAAGGCATGACCAGGAGTTCGTCCGCATGCGCGGCAGGCGCTGCGAGCAACAGGGACGTAGCGAAGAGCAGCGAAACTCCAGCCCGCCAATTTAACGCACGCATTCCAAGCCCCTTGGATCCCGCGATCGTGCGATGGTGTTGTCGACTCGCATTGATCAAAAAGCTAGGTGGCCCCGGACCTTGGCAGCTTTGTGGCCAATGTTATGGCAATTGCAGTTCCTGGCTGCATTTGGGTCAGCCGCGAGCCCGTCAGCCAGTCTTAAGGCTCGTTTGCAAGCTGCCTGACTTTGCGCTCTTCCCAATCGGCGATGGCCTGCGGCGTACGGCCAAGGACGGCCAATCCGTGCGCCACAACGCCAATCCCCCACCCGAAAAGAACCCACAGCACCCACCACGGCCCGCCTGAAACGGCATTGATGGCGAACAGCCCCGCGAGTATCAGCGCGAAGACCAACAGGTGAACGTAGAACCCTTTGATTGCCGCAACGCGGCGCCTGGCGCGGGCGAGCTTTGCATTGTCCCGCACATCGGAGCGCAGGGGCGCATCCGGAGCGGCGGGTTCAGTGATTGTCTGCATGATGGTTAACCTTTTGGGGAACGGCTGCCTTGTCAGGCAACGCTGGGGGCGGTGCTAGGTTCCGCCTGACCTTTGCCCCATAGCCGCTGATGGAGCCTGTCGAGCAGGAGATAGATCACGGGCGTGGTGTACAGGGTCAGCACTTGCGACACAATCAAGCCCCCGATGATGGCAATGCCGAGCGGCCGGCGGAGCTCTGACCCAGGGCCGACGGCGACGGCAAGCGGCACGGCGCCGAGCAGGGCCGCAAACGTGGTCATCATAATGGGGCGGAAGCGCTCCATGCAGGCCTCGTGGATGGCCCGGGCGGGGCTAAGTCCGCGCTCGCGCTCGGCCTCGAGGGCGAAATCCACCAGCATGATCCCGTTCTTCTTGACGATACCGACGAGCAGGATGATGCCGATGAAGGCAATCACGGTGAGTTCCATGCCGGCGAGGCGCAGCGCAACCAGGGCGCCGAGACCCGCCGACGGCAGCGTGGAGATGATGGTGATCGGGTGCGCCAGGCTCTCGTAAAGCACGCCGAGGACGATGTAGACCGAAAGGAGAGCGGCGACGATGAGCAGCACTTGCCGGTTGGCCTGCTGTTGGAATGCCTTGGCATCGCCGGCGGCTTCGGCGCGAATGACGTCGGGCATGCGAAGGTCGGCGATCGCTTCTCTGATGGCGGCCTGTGCTTCCTCGAGTGTCATGTCGGCGGTGAGACCGTAATTGACGGTGACGGCTGGAAACGGTCCCTGATGATTGACGACCAGCGGCGCCAGCGTCCGGCTGACGTCGATCACGCTGTCGAGCGGCACCTGTACGCCGTCGCGGCCGGGTACGAAGATGCGATTGAGGTCGGTGGGCGACCGCTGGAACTTCGGTTCGACCTCCAGGATGATGCGGTACTGGTTGCGCTGGGTATAGATGGTCGAAATCTGCCGCTGCGAGAACGCGTTGTTCAGCGCGTTGTTGATGTCTTGCACGTCCACGCCGAGTCGCGCGGCTGACTGCCTGTTGATCTTGATGGTGGCTTGCAGGCCACCCTGTTCCCGATCGGTGGAGACATCGGTGAGCCCAGGGACCTGGCTGAGGCGTTCCACGACTTTGGGCACCCATTCGTAGAGAACGTTGAATTCCGGGCTCCAGAACGTGAATTGATACTGCGACCGGCCTTGCCGTGCGCCGGCGCGGATATCCTGTGCGGCGAAGAATGAGACATTGAGACCTTCGATGCCCGAGAGCGCATTGCGTAGTCTGTCAGTGATGCGCTGGGTCGTAAGGCCATCGCGCTGCGCCAGCGGCTTCAGGCTTATGAACATGCGGCCCTGGTTGACCGAGGCAGTGAACCCGGAAGCACCGACCGACGAACCGACGCCGTCCACTGCAGGGTCGGCCAGCACGATTTCGAGGGCCCGCTGCTGAAGCTTCGACATGGCGTCGAAGGAAATGTCGGCGAAGGCTCGCGTGGAGCCCACGATCAGGCCCGTGTCGTCCTGCGGGAAATACCCTTTCGGCGTCTTCACGTAGAGGTTCACCGTGGCGGCGACGGTCGCCAGCATGACCAGCATGGTGAGGAAGCGATGCCTGAGCGCCACGTCGAGCGTGCGGGCGTAGGCGCGCAGAACCCGGCTCATCACGCCTTCTACCAGACGGTCGAGCCGCGTCGCGTCGGGACTCGGACCCGACCGCACGAAGTAGGCACAGATCATGGGCGTGACCGTGAGCGAGACTACGGTCGAGACCGCGATCGCAAACACCAGCGTTACTGAGAATTCTCTCAGCAGGCGGCCGACGATGCCCTCCATGAACAGGAGCGGGATGAAGGCGGCGATCAGCGACAAGCTGATCGAGATCACGGTGAAGCCGATCTGGCGGGCGCCGTCGAGGGCGGCCTGCATCGGCGACGCGCTGCGTTCCAGGTTGCGGAACATATTCTCGATCATGACGATGGCGTCGTCGACTACGAAGCCGACGGAGACCGCCAGCGCCATGAGCGTGAGGTTGTTGATGGAGAATCCTGCCGCCCACATAGCGGCGCAGGTGCCGGCGAGCGACAGCGGCACGGTGATGCCGGCAGCGATGGTGGGTGTCCCGCGCCGCAGGAACAGGAAAACGACGAGCATGACGAGGGCGATCGACAGCCCGAGCGTGAGCTGCATGTCGTGCACGCTGGCGCGCAAGGTCGTGGTGCGATCGGTAAGAATTGAGACGTCGATGCCTTCGGGGACCCAGCGCTTGATCTCCGGCAGCAGCGCCTTGATGCGGTCCACCGTGTCGATCACATTGGCATCGGCGTTCTTGGTGATGGTCAGTAGGATCGCGGGTTGGTTGTTGAACATTGCCGCGGAGCGCGAGTTGCGCGTGCCTTGCTTGACCTCGGCCACGCTGGACAGGCGCACGACGTCGCCGTTGACGGTCTTGAGTATGATTTTCTTGTAGTCGTCCACGGTACGCAGTTGGGCGTTCGAATCGATGGCGATCGCCTGCTTGGCCCCCTCGATGATGCCGAGCGGGGAAAGGGCATTGGCGTTGACGATGGCCGAACGCACGTCCTCGATACTGAGGCCCACGGTGGACAGCCGCATGGGGTTGACGCGCACGCGAATGGCGGGCTGCTCGGCGCCGGCGGCCGTAACCTCGGCCACGCCCTCGACTTGCGAGATGCGCTGCACGATAACGGTATCGGCGGCGTCATAAATGTCGCTGGCCGGAATTGTGTTGGATGTCAGCGCCAGAATGAGGATTGGCGAGGCTGAAGGATTAGACTTCCTGAAGCTCGGCAGCGACGGCATGTCGGCGGGTAGGTCGGCGGCAGCAGCGTTGATGGCGGCCTGCACGTCCTGGGCTGCGCCGACGATGTCACGGGTGAGGTCGAACTGGATGGAAATCCGGGTTGTGCCCAGCGAATTGACCGAGGTCAGCTCGTTGACGCCCGGGATTTCGCCAAGGCGCCGCTCGAGGGGGGCTGCCACGCGCGCAGCCATGGTCTCGGCATCGGCGCCCGGCAGGCTCGCGTTGACGCGAATGGTAGGAAACTCGATCGAGGGGAGGCTCGCCACCGGCAGGTTTACATAGGCGACGGCGCCCAGCAGAAACAGCCCGATGGCAAGCAGCGTGGTGCCGATCGGCCGCTCTATGAAGGGCCGGGAGAAATTCATGGGCTTACTCCGCCGGCCGCCGGACCCCGTCGTCCGCCGCTGGATAGGAGGCATCACGCGGCGTTTCCTGCGCAGCGGGGGCAAGCCGGGCGCGCAGGCGTTCCATGGCGAGATAGATGACGGGTGTGGTGTAGAGCGTGAGCAGCTGGCTCAATAGCAACCCGCCGACGATGGTCACTCCGAGCGGATTCCTGAGTTCCGAACCGGTACCCGTTTCCAGTGCCAGGGGGAGTGCGCCAAACAGGGCAGCGAGCGTCGTCATCATGATCGGCCGGAAGCGCAGCAAACTCGCTTGCACGATGGATTCTCGAGGCGACATGCCCTGCGTTCGCTCGGCGTCCAGCGCGAAGTCGATCATCATGATGGCGTTCTTTTTCACGATGCCCATCAGCAGCACGATGCCGATCAGGGCCACGAAAGAGAAATCCATGCCGACGTACATCAAGGCGAGCAGGGCGCCGATGCCGGCGGAGGGCAGGGTAGTGAGAATGGTGAACGGGTGGACGAAGCTCTCGTAGAGCACGCCGAGCACGATGTAGATGGTGATGACTGCGGCGAGGATCAGCCAAGGCTGGCCATCGAGCGAGCGCGTGAACTCGTCCGCGTCGCCCGAGAAAGTTCCCGTGACCGACGTCGGCATGCCGATCTCGCGCTGCGCTGTGCGTATGATGGAGACGGCATCGCTCAAGGAGGCATGCGGAGCAAGGTTGAAGCTGACCGTCACCGCTGGAAACTGGTCCTGGTGCTGGATGGTGAGCGGAGCGGTCTTGCGCTCGATCCTGGCCACGGCGCTGAGGGGCACCTGCGCGCCGTTGGTGGAAGGAACGAACACCCGCGACAGGGCGGACGGATCGCTCTGGTACTGCTGCATGGCCTCCAGCACGACTCGGTACTGGTTGGCCTGGGCATAGATGGTCGAGATCTGGCGCTGGCCGAAGGCGTCGTTGAGCGCGTCGTTGATGGCTTGCATGGAGACGCCTAGGCGGCCTGCGGTTTCCCTGTCGACCTTGACGAACGCGCGCAGGCCTCCATTTTGCGCCTCCGACACGGTATCGCGCATCATGGGCGACATGCGCAGCTTTTCAACGAGGCGGGCAGACCACAGCGAGACTTCCTCGGAACTGCTGCTGACCAACGTATATTGATACTGTGATCGACTTTGGCGGGTGCTCACCTGAATGTCTTGCACCGGCTGGAAGAACACGACCATGCCCGGCACGGCCGACACCGCGCCCTGTAAGCGGTCGATGATGGCGGTGACGCCCGCCTTGCGTTCCTCGCGCGGTTTCAAAGTGATCTTCAAGTGACCCGCGTTGGGTGTGGGGTTGAGCGCACTCACGCCCACCACCGAGACAACGCCTTCGACGTCGGTGTCCTTGCGGACGACCTCGACGACCTTGCTCTGCAGCCGTTCCATCTCGGCGAAGGAGACCTCGGGGCCGGCCTCGATGACGGCGGTGATGAGGCCAGTGTCCTGCGACGGCAGAAAGCCTTTCGGGACGATCACATAGAGGCCGATGGTAATGACGAGGGTGGCCATCGACACGAGCAGGGTGGCGCGCTCGTGCCTGAGCACCCACAGGAGGCTGCGATGGTAACCACGAATCACCCACTCGACCGTCCAGTTGAAAAAGCGCGCAATGCGGCTCTCCTGGCCGCCGGCATCATGGCGCAGCATGCGCGAGCACATCATCGGGGTGAGCGTGAGGGAAACGACCGCGGAGATCACAACGGCAATGGTCAGCGTCAGCGCGAACTCACGGAACATGCGGCCGACGAGGCCGGTCATGAACAGAAGCGGGATGAAGACGGCAATCAGCGACAGCGTGAGCGATATGACGGTGAAGCCGATTTCGCGGGCGCCCTTCAGCGCCGCTTGCATCGGGCTGTCGCCCTTCTCCATGTGGCGCACGATGTTCTCGATCATGACGATTGCGTCGTCCACGACAAACCCCGTGCCGATCGTCAACGCCATGAGGGAAAGGTTGTCGAGGGAGAAGCCGCACATCCACATGACGCCGAACGTGGCGATCAGCGAGATCGGCAATGCCACGCCGGCGATCATGGTCGCGCGCAACGAGCGCAAGAAGATGAGCACGACCAGCACAACCAGCACCACGCTGAGGCAGAGCGTGAATTGCACGTCGCGAACGGAGGCGCGAATGGTGCCTGTGCGATCGTGCACGATGGCGACTTTGATGCCGCTCGGGATCGACTGCTCGATGCGCGGAAGTTCGGCTTTAACGCGCTGAACCGTCTCAATGACGTTGGCGCCCGGCTGGCGGAATACATCGACGACTACGGCCGGGGCGTCCTGGTACCATCCGCCGACCTTGGTGTTCTCCAGGCCGTCGACCACCTGGGCGAGGTCCTTGAGCAGCACAGGCGCATTGTTTCGGTAGGCGACGATGACCGATTTGTAGGCTTCGGCGGTGGTGATCTGGTCGTTGGCCGAGATGGCGTAGGATTGGTAGCGGCCGTCCAGCGAGCCTTTGGGTCCGGACACGTTGGCTGCCGCAATGGCGGTGCGCAGGTCCGCCATGCTGAGACCGTAGTTGGAGAGACGAGAAAGGTCCGCCTGAATGCGCACGGCGGGCTTGATGCCGCCCTGGATCGCTACGTGCCCTACCCCGGTCACGGAGGCCAGGCGCTGCCCCATGAGCGTGTCGGCGAGGTCGGAGAGCGTGCGCAGCGGCGTGGTGTCGGATGTCAGGGCAAGCGTGATGATGGGGGTGTCAGCCGGATTCAGTTTGGCATAGGTCGGTGGGTAGGGCAGGTTGCGTGGCAACGTCGAGCCGGCGGCATTGATGGCGGCCTGCACGTCCTGTGCTGCGGCGTCGATGTCGCGATCCAGCGCGAACTGCAGCGTGATCTGGCTGATGCCGAAAGACGATGACGACGTCATGGACGTCAGCGCTGAAATCTGCCCGAGCTGGCGCTCCAGCGGCGCTGTTACCAGATTGCCCATGGTTTCGGGGTTCGCCCCCGGCAGTTGGGTCGTCACCTGAATGGTCGGGAAATCGACCTGTGGCAGTGACGAGACCGGCAGCCACCAATAGCCGAGCCAGCCGCCGAGCATCGACGGCCAGCGCCAACAGGGTGGTCGCAATCGGGCGCTTGATAAAGGGGCCGGAGACGCTCATTCAGTCGGAGCTACCCCCCGCCTTGCGCGGACCCCTTGCGGGACCTGCTTGCGGCGGCAGCCTTGCATCCTTCGGAAAGTGCGGCGGCGTTGTCTTGCAGACAGGTGCGCATGCCTTTGCCGCGTTCGACGTTGGGACAGAGCTTTTGGATATCCGCGGCGCAAGCAGCGCGGAAGCTTGCGCGCGCTTCTTCCTTCGCCGCTGCCGTGGCGGCTTGCCTTTCCGCTGTAGCGGCTTGTCTTTCTGTTGCGGCGGTTTCCTGCTCCTCGGGCGTTGCGACGGTGACTTCAGCGTCGTCCTTCAGGCGGCCGAAGCCGGTGGTGACCACGCGCTCGGAACTATCGAGGCCCTTGGCGATGATCGCGGTCGTTTCGGTCTGATGCGTGACGGTGACCGGTCGCAGGCTGACACGGTCTTCCTCGGCCTTCTGCAGGACATAGACGAAGGTGCCGTTGGGGCCGCGTTGCACTGCGGGCGTCGGCACGGTCACAACTTGCTTCAGCGTGTCGATGAGCAGGCGCACATTGACGAACTGGCCGGGCCATAGCTGTTGACTGGCGTTGGGGAATTCCGCCTTCATCCGCACCGTGCCGGTCGTCTGATCGACCTGATTGTCGACCACCTGCAGCGTACCGCGGTCGAGTACGACTCCGCCGTCCGCGTCGAGCGCTTCCACCGCAAGTGCGCCTGCCGCTTGCGCCTTGTTGACCTGAACGAGCTGCTGCTGCGGCAGGGTGAAGAGCACGCTGATCGGGCGGATCTCGGTGATGACCACGATGCCGGCATCGGAGGCGCGCACCAGGTTGCCCGCGTCGACCATGCGGATGCCGGTGCGGCCGTTTATGGGGGCCAGGATCGTGGTGTAGTCGAGAAACGCTTTGGCGTTAGCGATGGCTGCATCGTCGAGCTTGATTTGTGCGACCAACTGATCGACGAGCGCACGCTGCGTATCGATGGTTTTTTGCGCGATGATGTTGCCGCCGAGTTTCGTGTAGCGCTCCATGTCTCTTTCGGCGTTGGCGAGCTGAGATTCGTCGAGCGCCTTCTTGGCAGCCGCCTGGTCGAGTTGCGCTTGATAGGTGGACGGATCGATCATGGCGAGGACGTCGCCGCGCTTGACCTCCTGGCCTTCCTTGAAATTGATGCTGAGGATGCGGCCATCGACCTGCGGCCGCACCGTGACGGTATTGCGTGCCTTGGCAGTTCCGACGCCGTCGAGATACAGCGGCACATCGGTGATCCGGGCCGGGGCGATCAGCACGGGCACTGGGCCGTTGCCCATCTTGGCGCGTCGCCCGCCACCCGCCTGTTGCTGCGCGCTTGGCAGCATCGATGCATAGATGACAGCAGCGGCGATCGCGCCGACGATGGCGATTACCAGGACGCGCTTGATGAACTTGGCCACTTGCCATCCTTCCCGGACGGGGCGTTCCTGCTGAAGGTACTGCTGCATCTGGTATTCGGGTTCCCTGGCCCCTAATGGGTTACGCGCAGAATTGCCCCCGGCATGGGCCTGGACCCAGAACGTAGCGGTAAGGTTCTAACCGTCGCAGGGTCGCTCCCAACGTGTTGTCCCGTTCAATTCGAAACGACCATGAATATGGCCGCCGACGCTTGCCGCGTCCCGCGGCCATGGAGGATACCTCCAGATGCGTCGTTGGGCCAGTTTGGCCCTGGCGGGCCGCTCGTTATTTTTGAAGGGTAGATGCAATGCGGCCGGGGCGATACAACCCCGGCCCGGCTAGGAAAATCAGCGTTCAGCTCTTTTCTTTTGCCCGCAGGGCGGCGCGCTCTGCGCGTGCTGCATTGCACTCGTTGGATAGGCTTGTCTGGTTCTGCTCCAGGCAGGTGCGCATCGCGCCCTTGGCGCGTTCGATGCTGGCGCAGAACTTCTGGATGTCTGCCGCGCAAGCGGTGCGGACCTTCTCACGTGCCTCGGCGCGTGCCGGAGATGGCGTAGCCGAGGTTGCGCTTTGTGCGCGCGCAGCGGCGGGGAGGAGGGCTAGAAGCAAAGCAACGCCAAGAATTCTGAGGTTCATTTGAATGGCCTCTGTTGTTGTGTCTTTCGCATGATCGTCTGGCGCCCGTTGCCGGGGCTCAGTGGTCAGATGAAACGTGCGAAGTTGCGCAACCCGTCGGCCGCGGATATGGAAAAATGAAAGAGGGCCGCCGAGTGGCAGCCCTCTGTTTAACTGCAGGCAACGCGTGAACGCCTAGTCGAGACCCTCCGCACATACGGTGGCCAGACCACGAAAGCTCGGACGCGAGCGGTAGACCATTTCAATCTCCTGAATGGCGCGCTCGCGGCCCTTGAGATCGAGCGGTCGAGTTTTCGTGCCCGCGCGGATATTGGACCGCACCGGAATATCGTCGGGGGCGCCATTGGCGTAGACTACCTTGAGGTCAAGCATCTCGACGTCGTTGTTGCGCGCTTCCAGGCGAATAGCCTTGAACCGGCCCTCGCGTTTTCCCACCCGGATCGAATCGCGATCCTTGCCGATGAAGGAAACCTGCTGACATCCGAGATTCTCCCAATTGCCGCCGCCACGTCTTTGCGCCTGGACATCGGTGGCCAACGCGCCGGCACACACCATCGCCAAGGCGATCGCAAAAATCCTTCTCATTCTTACCTCCTTGCGTGACCTGGGCTAACGGATGAGAACGCGGACATCCGTTGTCACGTTCCTACTGGTGACAGCCATGCAAATGCGAAGAGGGCTGCCTCGCGGCAGCCCTCTTGTGTTTGTAAGAGCCGGAATTATCTCGGCGGACGTTGGTTTACTGCAGGCCCTCGACGCACACTCGGGCAAGGCCTTTGAAGTTCGGGATGGTGCGATAGACCATCTCGACGCGTTGGATCGAGCGCTCAAAGCCTCTGAGGTCCAATGGCGCGGTGCGGTCACCCTGTCTGATGACGCGACGGACCGGAATGTCGTCGGGCTGGCCGTTGGCATAGATAACCCGCAGATCTAGCATTTCGACATCGGCCCCGCGCACGTGAAGGCGGATCGCCTTGAACCGTCCTTCGCGACGGCCAACCTCGACGGCATCGCGGTCTCTGCCAAAGAGCGAGACTTGCTTGCAGCCAAGTTCCGTCCAGTCGGCGCCACCGCCCGGTCCTGGGCCTGGTCCGGAGATGATGGGCGGAGGTCCGCCCGGAGGGCCTCCGCGCCGCGAAGGCTCGCCATAAACCTTCATCACGGCCCGACCGCCGAATCCGGGGCGCGAGCGATAGGTCAATTCGATCTGCCGCACGAAGCTTCTGTCGCCCCTGAGTTCGATCGCTTGGTCTTCGCCTGGGCGGATCAGCCGGTCGACGCGGTAGTCTTCACCGAAACCGTTGAAGTAGACGAGGCGGACCGCAATCAGATGAATATCGTTTCCTTCAGCTACCAGGTGCAATCGCCGGAATGCGCGATCCCTGTACCAGTCTTCCGACTGTCCGATCCTGATGATGTCGCGGTCTACACGGAAGCCGACGGACTGCTCGCCCAGCAACACCCATTCTCTGTCTCTGTCACCTCTGTCGCGGCGCTGCGCCATGGCGTCCGTTGCCAGTGCAGTCAGCACCAGTGCGCCCGCGAGCGCGGCCACCCATCTCCATCGCATTGCAAACCTCCCACAATCTCAAAAACCGAGCATTTCCCACGGCGGAAAAGCAATCCTGCTCCATCGCGGCACGATGATGGCCGTGTAATGTACATTCTGTCATGATTGGCTTGCCGGTCCTGGGGAGGCATTCCCCGCGGTTGATAGCAAGACCTTGATCAGGTTGCTGTATTCCTCTGGCGCCAGCATGCGCGAGGCTTGGCGAGGGACACCCATGCAATATTTCAGTGAAAGTACGCAAAGAGAAGGCGCCTCGTGGTGAAGAACCAGAGGCGCCTGTTCGCACTAGTCTGCTGGCGAAAACGACCTAGCAGAGGCCGAGATCCCAGAGAATGATCGAGCAGCCGGGACCCCTGCCCCTGCGGCCACGACCACGGCCACGGCCACGACCGCGTCCACCTCTGCGGCCACCGCGGCGGCCTCTGGCTTCCGCCGACGACGTGCCGGCAGTCATCGTGACTGTGGATACGCCGATGGTGCCAAGAAGATAAACGACAACCATGGCTGCCGCCGTCAGCATACTCATGAGCTTGCGGCGAACGCCGCTTGATCCGCTTCCAGTCATTGCCTGCTCCATAAAATTTCGTATGACTCACGCGTGACGCTACGACCGGCGCGCGGAAACGCTCCGGCCGCACTCTTGCCCCTGTGCCCGTGTGGCGCTTGACGACCAAATGGAGACAGGCCGCTGCATGTTGCGCCAATTTCATATGAACGGGGTATGAACAGGCCGGTGGGACGATCCTTGGCAAGCACTTGGTGACTGAAAACACGCTAGCTGTAGTTCCGCGAGACCAAGATTGATGTGTCGGCAACTTTGCGGGGCCGCGCAGAGGATGCTGTAGAGGAGTCAGCAAGCGATTGCAGGCTGGCCTGCTCTGGCGATGAAACGGTGGCGGTGCCAAATGGAAGCGCGCATCGCCGACCGCGACGGGCTGAAGCCATGACCCTCCGGCAGTTCAGTTCGACCTATTTTTGCGCTGTCTTGAAGTACAGCGGTTCGCTGCCGAGCGTGCCGTAGAGGAACGGCTCCTGGCGCTTGCCCGTCTTCTCTCGCACGCGGTCGCGCACCTTGCGGAACAGGAAATTTATCTCGAGCCCTGGTTCCTCGATGCTGGCGAGCAAGGCCTCCGTAAAGGGGCTGTGCTCGCCTGTGCCGTCCTCGGCGGTGGTGCCGTGTTTGGCGGCGTAGGCGACGAGCACGTTGCCCTCTGGTTCCACGGGCGACAGGCCGCGGACCAGGGAACGTGTGGTCGTCGAGCGCACCATGCGGGCGAGGAAGGGGTTGTTGCGGCAGGAGTTGAGAATGACCAGCCCGAGCTTGGCGGCGGCATCCACCTTCGCTTGCACCTGTGTCAGTGAGATCGCCTCGTCGCTGACGTGGGTTTCGCGCTTGAGTTCGGCGTCGATGGGAACGAGATAGGAGGTGCCGTTGACCTCGATGCCGTGGCCGGCGAAGAACACCACTGCCCACTCGGCGCCTTCGGCACTGTCACCGAAGTCCCGCAATGCGCGTCCCATTCTGTCGCGGCTCATATCGTAGTGCTCGAACACATGTGTAAAGCCCAGGCGTCGCAGAGCGTTCGCCACGGCGCGTCCATCGTTGGCTGGGTTGGTCAAGAGACCGGCATGGGAATAGTTGGAATTCCCGATTACCAGGGCCACGCGGCGCGGCCCGGCCGAAGGCGTTGCTGCCTTGGGTGGAGGCGGCGGCTGTATCAATCTGGCGATGCGTTCGCGTGCAATTTCTTGCCGCTGGCGGTCGGTGGCGGTGGGAGCGGGAAGCTCGAGCAGTTTGCGATAATCGGCTAGTGCGAGTGCGTTGTCCCCCTTCGCGCTGTAGGCCGTTCCCCGGTTGGCGTAGGCCAGTGCCATGTTGGGGTCGATCTCGATGGCGCGGGAAAAATCGGCAATTGCGCGATCGTGGTCGCCTTGCACATGGTTGATCCAGCCCCGGTTGTTATGAGCAAGCGCCGACCTGGGGTCGAGCCGTATCGCGTCGTTGTAGTCGGCGATGGCCCGATCATTGTCGCCCATAGCCCCGTAGGCGAAGCCGCGGTTGACATAGGCGAGCGCAAAGTTGGGATCGAGCTTTATCGCCTGATCGAAATCCATGATTGCGCGATCATGGTCACCCTTCGCCTTATGGGCCAAGCCGCGGTTGTTGTACGCGAACGTAGCCTTGGGATCATTGCGTATCGCTTCGCTGGCATCGGTGATGACGCGGTCGTAGTCGCCCTTGCTGAAGTAGGCGTCGCTGCGGTTGATGTAGGCGATGGCAAATTTCGGGTTGATACGGAGGGCCTCGTTGTAGTCCGTGATGGCCCGATCGAAGTCGCCCTTGTTGCGATAGGCCCAGCCGCGGCCGTTGTAGGCAAAAGCAATACTTGAATTGAGCTTGATGGCGGTATCGTACTCGGCGATAGCGCGGTCGAAGTTGCCTTTGTTGATGTAGGCAGTGGCACGGTTGACGTAGGCGATAGCCAACTTGGGATCGAGCGCGATGGCTTTGGTGGTATCGGCGATGACGCGATCGTTCTCGCCTTTGCTAAGGAGAGCACCGGCGCGGTTGACGTAGGCAATCGCCAATTTGGGATCGAGTTCGATGGCCTTGGTGGCGTCGGCAATGGCCCGATCGGGTTCGCCTTTGTCCATCAGCGCCCAGCTGCGATTGACATAGGCCCATGCTGCACTGCTGTCGCGCTGCAGGATTTGGCTGCAGGCGCGCATCTGCAGGTCGAGATCTGCGTGCTGGACGCAATCCTGAGTCTCGTCGGCGTGAGCAGATTTCGGCCATGCCGTGAAGGTCGCGGCCAGAACCATGAAACAAGCTGTGGCAGTGCCAATGAAGCGCCTGATCATCGGATCCCCTCCGGCCAATACCCGTAGGGGCGCATCCTAAGCACAAACTCACCGTCAGCGCGAGCGGCGACGAACCACCGGTGGAGAGCAGAATTTGTTCACAGGCTGGCGCTGGTTTCGTTGCGTGCGAGCACGCATCGGCTCATGCCGTCAGGGAATTCAACCACCGGTGGGTCCTCGCGGCTGCAGACCGGCAGCCGTACCGCGCAGCGGGGATGATAGTGACAGCCAGGAGGAGGGTTGTCCGGCGAGGGAACGTCACCGAGCGCTGCAGGCTTGATTCCGCGTCGTGCCGGGTCAAGGGAGGGAATCGAGGCCAGCAGAGCCTTGGTGTAGGGGTGCCGAGGTTCTGTGAATATCCGCTCCGTTGGTCCGATTTCTACAATGCGGCCGAGATACATCACGGCGACGCGGGTGGCGAAGTAGCGGACCACGCCGAGGTCGTGGGTGATGAACAGGTAGGTGAGCTTGCGCTCTGCCTGCAGGTCGGAGAGCAGGTTGAGAATTTGGGCCTGGATCGATACGTCGAGCGCCGATGTCGCCTCGTCGCAGATGAGCAGGGCCGGGTCTACGGCAAGCGCGCGCGCGATGCATATGCGCTGGCGTTGTCCCCCGGAAAACTCGTGCGGATAGCGCCACATGGTAGCGGGATCGAGGCTCACCTTGCGCATCAGGTCGGCAACGCGTTTGGTGCGCTCCTCGGCACTTTCCCCGATCCCGAACGCCTCCATGCCCTCGGCGATGGCGTCTCGCACCGTGAAACGCGGGTCGAGAGCGGAGCCGGGATCCTGCATCACGATCTGCATCCGGCGCCGATAGGGCAGGAAATCTGCCTTCGGGAGCAGCGAAAGATTGACCCCGTCGAACCAGACGTTGCCGCCGCTCGCCTCCACCAGCTGCAGGATCGTGCGCCCGACCGTCGTCTTGCCGCAGCCTGACTCACCAACAAGGGCCAGCGTCTCGCCTGGAAAAATCGTGAGGTCCACGCCGTCCACGGCTTTCACATGCCCCGTGACGCGCTTGAAGATCCCCGTGCGAATGGGAAACCATGTCCGAAGTCCGCGCAGTTCGAGCAGCGCACCACTGGTGAGTGCGCTCATGGCTGCATCTCCTGTTCAACCAGATGGCACCAGGCGGCTTGCGTCTGTGAAATGGATGTGCGCGCAGGTGTTTCGCTGCGACAGCGCTCGAACACGTGCGGACAGCGCGTATGGAAGCGGCAGGCGGGCGGCCACTGACCTGGACGAGGCACCACGCCTTCAATCTCGTTGAGCCTCGATCCACGCGCTTCTGGCCGAGGAATGGATTTGAGCAGTCCCTGGGTATAGGGGTGGCGTGGCTCGCTCAGCAACTCGGCGCGGGTGCCTTGCTCGACGATCTGCCCCGCGTACATCACCGCGACGCGATCTGCGACTTCGTTGACCACGCCGAAGTCGTGCGTGATGAGCAGCACCGCGGTGCCGGTGGTGGCAGCGAGGTTGCGGATCAGGTCCAGGATTTGCGCGCGGATGGTGGCGTCGAGCGCGGTAGTGGGTTCGTCGGCGATCAGCAGGCGCGGCTTCATCGCCATGGCCATGGCGATCATCACCCGTTGCTTGAGCCCACCGGAGAGTTGATGCGGGTATGCATGGAAGCGCAATTCCGGGGCGGGAATGCCAACCATGCCGAACAGTTCCAGCACGCGCCGGCGCGCCTCCGCGCGTGAAACCTTGGCATGGAGGAGAATGGCCTCCGCCACTTGATGGCCCACGGCCGTCACGGGATTGAGGCTCGTCATGGGCTCCTGAAAGATCATGCCGATCCGGCTGCCGCGCACATTGCGCATCTCCGGAACGGGCAGGGACAGCAAATCCCGGCCCTCGAAGCGGATGCGGCTCGTAGGTTCGATGCGGCCGGGGCGTGGCACCAGGCGCATGATGGAGAGCGCGGTGATGGACTTGCCGCAGCCCGGACTCGCCCACCAAAGCGAGCGTCTCGCCGGCCGCAATCGACAGCGCCACCCGATCCACTACGGGTGTGCGGCCGGCTTCTGAGGGAAACGATATGGCCAACTGCTCGACCGTCAGCAGGGGTTCGCTCATTGCCCCTCCCTGCGGGTGCGTGGATCGGCGATGTCGCGCATGGCATCGGCGATCACATTGACCGCAAGCACGAGCGCGAACAGAAGCACGGAGGCCCCTGCAAGGTTCCACCAGATGATGGGTGTGCGGGAGAGTTCGTTGCGGGCCTGATCGATCATCTGGCCCCAACTGCCCTCCACTCCGATGCCCAGATAGGACAGGATGGTTTCCGACAGCACCAGCCCGGTAAACGACAGCGCGAACGTGATGATGATCAGGTGTGCGATGTTGGGCAGGATGTGGCGGACGATGATTTTCGTGTCCGAAACGCCGAGCGCCCGGGCGGCGTCGACATAATCGGCCTCTCGCAGTTTGAGGGTTTCACCCCGCGCGATCCGGCAAAACTGAACCCACCCCGTGACGCCCAGCGCGATGCAGACCTGCAGGGTGCCCCTGCCCAGAGCCATGATCAGCGCGATGAGCAAGAGCAGGCTCGGTACCGAGGCAAGCACCGTGATCAGGAAGAACACGCCGTCATCGATGCGCCGGCCGAAGTAGCCCGCGGACACTCCGAAGAGCAGGGCGATCGGAATCACCAGCAGGCTCGTGAACGCGCCGATCAGGAGCGCCACGCGCGCGCCCTTTAGCGCACGATAGACCACGTCGCGGCCGAGGATGTCGGTGCCGAGCAGATGCGCGCCCGGATAGCGGAGCGGCTGGCCGCCATAGAACGCCACGCTGGCAAGCGGCGCAGAATAGCTTGTTTCCTTGAAGGTCTCGGGCCGAAAGATGCGATCGATGATGGTTCTGGACCGGAAGGCCGCAAGATCGTCGCCGTCGCGGGCGCCGCCCACCCAAGAGATAGAATCGAGCAGGGCGACGAAAACGAATACAGCGAGCACCACGATGGCGAGCCTCCGGCGTCGCCAGAGTTCGATGGCGCTCTCGCGCCAGAAGCGGTTGCGGGCGAGCCGCCGTGCAAGCCAGATGCCGCCAGCAACCAGGAGAACGACGATGCTGTTGGAGACCCATGTCGTCACCGCATGCGCTCCTAGCTCAACCGCACGCGTGGATCGGCCAGTGCGTAACTGAAGTCGGTGAGGATCTGGCCGAGGATGAACAGCAGGGCGCCCAGATAGACGATGGTTCTGAGTGTGGAGAAATCGTTGCCCTGGATCGCCTCCACCGTCAGCGAGCCAAGCCCGGGAATGCCGAAGAAGGATTCCAGCAACAGCGCGCCCGTGAAAAGAAACGGAATGGCGATGACGATGTTGGTGAGAATTGGAATCAGTGCGTTGCGCAGCACGTGCCGCACCATGACTCGGGCGTCGCCACAGCCTTTGGCGCGGGCGGTGCGCACGTAGTCCCGGTTCATCTCCTCGATGAAGATGGTGCGATAGAGCCGCACGTCCGCGCCAAAGCCGGTCACAAGGCCAACGAGGACCGGCAACGCCAGAAATCGGCCCACCACTGAAGCATTGGGGTCGAAGCCGGAGATGGGGAACCATCTGAGCAGCATGCCCACTAGGTATTGTCCGCCGATGATGTACAGCAGGCCGGCAATGCTCATGGTCAGCATGCATACTACGAGAACGGCTCGGTCGATGTAGGTTTCCCGGAAGAACGCAACGAACAAGGCGACCGCGATGCCGACCAAAAGGCCGAGCAGAAACAGCGGCACGGTCAAGCTGAGACTTGGTCCGGCGCCCGCTTGCAGGCGTTTGGCTATGGGCGTGTCATCTGCATCGCTGCGGCCGAAATCGAAGGTGAGCATGCGCCGGAAGTGCTCGAACAGAAGTGTGTCCGTGTAGCGCCGCGTATCGGAAGCTGCGTGCGCGCGGTTGAGTAGCAACGGCCTGTCGTAGCCGTGGTTTTTCTTCCATTGCACATAGACGTCGGGCCGAGCCTTCTCGCCCACGGCCTTGCGAGCGATGTCGTCAGGGTCAGTTACGGTGAAGAAGAGGATGAAGAGCAGGAACAGCACGCCCAGCACGGTCACCGCCCCATAGGCCAGACGGCGGATGAGATAGGCGGCCATCTAGAGGCGCTCCCGATAGTAGGTTTTCACGGCGGGCACGGTTGCTGCCACGATCAGCAGCAGCACGAGGTACAAGGGCCAGCGCACGGGTGTGTTCCATTCCGCGCGCAGCCGTGCCCGCATCGCAGGCTTCACGTCCTTGTACTTGAAGGCCGGATTGGAGATGCCCATAGGCTTTGAATTGACGAGCCAGGCGTGGCTCAGATTGTAGTCCTCGTTGTGGTAGAGCTCGATCCAGGGCCGCTCGGTCTCGACGATCTCCACCATCTGCTTGATCAACCCCGCCCGCCGGTCATCGTTCGGCAAGTTCTTCATTTCGCGGTAGATGCGGTCGTAGTCCGCATTGCAGAAATTTGCCGTGTTCGGCCCTCGGCTCTTGGACTGGGCGTTGCCGCACTCGAGCAGGAACAGGAAATTCTCCGGATCGGGAAAGTCCCCTACCCAACCCCACTGAAAGATCTGGTAAGCGCCCCTGCGCACCCGGTCCTGGAACTGATTGTAGGTTGTGGCCTTGATCTGCACGTCGAGACCCAGCCCGCGCCAGGCCGAGACGAAAAATTCGTACTGCAAAAGCGCCTGCGCGGACGTGTTACCCGTGTCGAAAGTCAGCTTCAGCGGTTGTCCGGTGGCAGGGTCGATGCCGTTCTTGTATCCAGCCTCAGCGAGCAAAGCGCGCGCGCGCGGCAGATCGGGCTGACGGAATGGATTGCGGTAGTCCTTGTGGTAGCCGAAGATGCCCGGCGGCAAAGGCGACTGCGCCGGCACGCCGCGGCCGTTGAGGAATAAGCGCAGATAGTCCTCGACGTTGATCGGCGAGACTCATGGCCTGACGCAAATTGCGGGAACGACTCGCCTGCAGGAGCGCCGACGACCGCATCCTCCATGTTGAAGCCGACGTAGAAGACTGGTCGGCTCCACCTCCGTGTCGAGGCGCATGCCGCGCGCCACCATTTCCGGCGACAGCCGGTCGTCCTTGACGATGGCATCGAAGCTTTCCTTGATGATGCCGCCGTCGTCGTAATAGCCCTGCAGGAGCTTGTTGAAGCGCGGGATGCCTTCGCGCTCGCGCGAGAAGTTGATGCGGTCCAGGAACGGCAAGGCACGGCCGGCGTACGCTGGATCGATGCGGCCAGCGTCGATGTCGGCCTGGTCGATTTCCGTCGGGAAGGTGGCGCCGGGCGCCTTGGCTTCGGGGCGCAGCGTGCCATACCAGTTCAGATTGCGCTCCAGCACGAAGCGGTGCTGGCGCTCGTATACGGTGAGCCGGAACGCCCCGGTGCCCACGGCGTGGTCGCTGAAGTTGGGGCGGCCATCCTTGCCGTCGTAGTATGCCACGGCCTCCCAGGGCATAGGCGTGGTGAAGGGCATCGCGAACCAGTAGAGGATCTGCGGATTTGGTCCGGCCAGCACGATCTCCAGTTCCACGTCGCCGCGCACCACGACGCCCTCTATGCCGCCAGCACGCTTGTACTGCTCCTGAATTGGCACTGAAGTGAACGTCGGGTCGGTCTTGCGCAGGTCCGACAGGCGCTTGGCAAAATCGGTGAAGCCCAATATATCGGCGAACGTGCTCGCGACCGGGCTGTTGACAGCGGGGTCGGCGAGACGCGCCAGCTGGAAAGCTACATCGGCAGCAAGAACCTCGCGCGTGTTGCGGCCCTGCTGACTCAGCGCAAAGCAGGGGTCGGCGTGGAACAGCACGCCCCGGCGCAGCTTGAAGCGGTAGTCTGGCGCTCCCCGGCTTGCGTTTCAGGCTTAGGGACTGCCTCGGCAAGGCCAGGGATCAGCTCATAGGGCCGCCGCAAGTAGTGATACTCGAGCAGGGTATCGTAAACGGTGCCGGTGACGACATGCTCGGCCGTCGTGTAAGCGACGGCAGGATCGAGCGTCTTGGGCGCTTCGACTGAATGAAGAATAGAGAACCTTCTTGTCCTGATCGGCGTCAGGATAGGGATTGTTGGTGCAGCCCAGCACCGCCAGCAGTCCCGCAAGTCCCACGATGGTTGAGAACCGCAACGCGCCACCTCAATTGCCGGCGAGCCAGCATTGCACTCGCTCCTATCGCGATCAAGTACGCCGGTGACGCCGCTGCATGAGAATCGCGCGGTGTTCGTCGCCGCGGTATGCTGGCGCTGTTCCAAAGGAGCCTCCAATGACCGACCGACCCGAGGGCCTCGTGATCAACAAGGGGCGCTACGAGCAACTGATGGAAGTCGTTCGCAACCGGCTGACGTCGCGACAATTCAATCCCAAGGTCGTCATTCCACGCGAGCATTTCGAAATGGTGCTGGAAGCCGCACGGCATGCACCTTCCGGTGCCAATGCCCAGCCCTGGCACTACATCGTCGTCACGGACCCAGAGGTGAAGCGCAAGATCGCCGACTATTTCGTCGATGAGCAACGGCGCCGTGCCAAGCTCAAGATGAAGTTCCCGACGCCAAACTATCGTGGTCTCGAAACGGCGCCCGGATTTGTTGTCGTGGTTGCGGACTTCCGCTTCATGCGTGCGTTTCCAGTACTGCTCGACGGTTCCGATCTCGACAAGCAATATCAGCAGAACGCGGAGCGAATCCTGCTGCAGAGCGTGGCCGCCTCTACCATGTCGGCGCATCTCGCCGCCGCGGCGCTGGGCTACCAGGTGTGGTGGGTGACGGCCATCGGGCAAGAGGCTGCGCAGACAGCGCTGAAGCCCCTGCTCGGCATTCCCGAGGATCTTGCCGTGATCGACATCATGTTGTTCGGCGTGCCGGCGAAGCCGCCCTACAAGCGCTGGAAGAAGACGTTGCCGCAGATCATGCACTGGGATCGCTTCGACATGGCGAATTACCTGACCCTCGATCAAATCGAGGCGTGGGTGCGGGAAGAGCGCCACAAAGTCATGTATCGCGACGAGAGCAAGATTGATTAGGCTATACGCCCACATGGCGCACGGCCCGGTTTGATTTCTTCCGTGCGCCGCACTACCGTCCGCAGCAATGGAACTTCAAGGGTCCAGCACACTCGGAAGGAAACGCCGATGCACAAGACGCTCGCCTTGTTGGGCAGCCTAGCGCTTGCCGCCGTCACAGCCGTGGCGGCCAGCGCCCAAGGTACGGTGAAGATCGGCGTGGTCATGCCCTATTCCGGGCAGTTCGCCGACCTTGCCGCGCAGATGGACAACGGCATCAAGCTCTACATGAAGCAGAAGGGCGATACGGTCGCCGGCAAGAAGATCGAGATCATTCGCAAGGACACTGGCGGCGTTGCGCCGGACGTCGCGACCCGGCTCGCCCAGGAACTCGTGACGCGAGACAATGTGGATATCCTTGCCGGCTCCACGCTCTCGCCCAATGCAATCGCCATGTCCAAGATCTCGGCTGAGGCCAAGAAGTTCATGGTGATCATGAACGCGGCGACTACGGTGATCATCACCATGTCGCCCTATTCCGTTCGCACGTCGATGACGTTGCCATCAGTTGGCGCCAGCGCGGGCACCTGGGCCTACAAGAGCGGCATCCGCAAGGCCTACACGATGGTTTCGGACTTCGCGCCGGGAAAGGACGCGGAAGGCGCATTCCAGGATGCTTTCAAGAAAGCAGGTGGCGAGATCGTTGGCTCCGTGCGCATGCCGGTGGCCAATCCGGACTTCTCCGCCTTCGTGCAGCGCGCGAAGGATTTGAACCCGGAATCGATCTTCGTGTTCGTGCCGGGCGGCGCGCAACCCGCGGCCCTTGGTAAAGCTTTCGCAGAGCGCGGAGTCGACACGAGTAAGATCAAGATCATCGGCACGGGCGAAGTCACGGACGAGGCCGCCGTCAAGAACATGGGCGATGCGGCGCTCGGCATCATTACGGCCTGGCACTACGACTACAGCCACAACTCCAAGGTGAACAAGGACTTCGTGGCCGCCTACAACGCCGAGTTCAAGCGCAATCCTGATTTCGGTGCTGTCGGTGGCTATGACGGCATGCACGTTATCTACGAGGCATTGAAGAAGGCAGGCGGCAAGACCGACGGCGAAAGCCTGATTGTGGCAGCCAAGGGCATGAAATGGGAAAGCCCGCGCGGTTCTTTTCTGATCGATGCCGATACCCGCGACGTCGTTCAGACCATCTACATCCGACAGGTGCGCAAGGTCGGCAGCCAGCTGCTCAACGTTGAGTTCGACAAGATCGAGAACGTCAAGGACCCTGGGTCGGCTGGCAAGAAATAGGCAACCGGCTCGTTCGCGATCGGTTGTAAATGGGGGCGACCTGTGGCGCTCGGACCCATCTTCGGCGTCTTGTTTGACGGTTTTGCGTACGGGATGCTGCTGTTCCTATTGTCGGTGGGCCTGTCCGTGACCCTGGGCATGATGAATTTCATCAACCTGGCGCACTGCGCCTTCGCCATGCTCGGCGGTTACATCACAGTGACACTGACCAATCGGTACGGCTGGCCCTTTCTGGCGACGCTGCCGCTGGCATTTCTGCTCACCGCTGCGGTGAGCGTCGTCTTCGAGCGCACTTTGTATCGCCGCCTCTACCGCGCCGGCGAGCTCGATCAGGTGCTCTTGACCATCGGGCTCGCCTTCATGTCGGTGGCGGTTGCCGCGTATATCTTCGGCACAGTGCAGCAACCCGTCGAGACGCCGCCTTTCCTGCGCGGTTCGTTTTCGCTGCTCGGCGTCAGTTTCGGCAGCTACCGCTTGTTTCTCATCGCCATGGGACTGGCCGTCATGCTGCTGCTCGTGCTGATGCTGGAGTACACCCGCTTCGGTGCCCAAGTGCGGGCGGCGGTCGACAACCAGCGGATGGCGCGCGGGCTCGGCATCAATGTCGAGGCGGCGTTCGCGATGACCTTTGCGCTTGGCAGCGGGCTTGCCGGACTCGGCGGTGCGCTGGCCATCGAAATCGTCGGGCTCGATCACTCCTTTGCGCTGGCCTATCTCGTGTATGTCCTGATCGTGGTTTCCGTCGGCGGGCTTGGATCGATCGGTGGATCATTCGCCGCCGCAGCTCTCCTCGGCATCAGCGACATGTTCGGCAAATACTATTTCCCCCAGTTGGGCGCTTTTCTCATCTACCTGGTCATGATCGCCATCCTGATGTGGCGCCCGGCCGGTCTGTTCGGGAGGCGATAGCCTATGGCGGTCACTCCCGCTGCGGTTGCCGATCCGCAACTCTACCTGCAGAGGCAGGCTCGGTGGCGGCCGATCGAGTTCGTCTTCTGGGCAGCCACGCTCATTCCTTTTTTCCTGTTCCCAAACTATCTCGCATTGGCGAGCCAGATTGCAATTACCGCTCTGTTCGCCCTGTCGCTCGATCTCATCCTCGGGTACGCGGGCATCGTGTCGCTGGGTCATGCAGTTTTCTTCGGCCTCGGCGCCTACACGGCCGGCATCCTCTCCACCTTTGGCTGGGGAGATCCGTTGCTGGGCTTGGCTGCGGGGGCCGTGGTCGCCGGGCTGTTCGGATATGTCATGAGCTTCATCATCGCTCGATTTCGGCATCTCGCGCTCATCATGATCACTCTTGGTCTCGGGCTGCTGATGCATGAGGCAGCCAACACGGCGAGTTGGCTGACCGGCGGTTCCGACGGATTGCAAGGCGTCAGCATAGCGCCGTTGTTTGGCACCTTTCGCTTCGATCTCTACGGGTATACCGCCTACGCCTATTCGCTGAGCGTTCTGTTCATCAGCTTTCTGCTGGTGCGGCGGCTGGTCAATTCTCCGTTCGGCCTCGTCTTGCGCGGCATCCGCGAGAACCCGACCCGCATGCCCGCCATCGGAGCACCGAGCGCGGCCCATATCCGCAAGATCTACACCATTGCGGCCGTGATTGCCGGTATCGCCGGCGCGCTGCTGGCACAGACGACAAGCACCGTGTCGCTTGGCGTATTGGAGTTTCAGCGCTCGGCCGACGTGCTCGTGATCCTGATCCTGGGCGGCACAGGCCGACTGTATGGCGGGCTCGTCGGCGCCATCATCTTCATGGTCGCGCGCGATCAGTTCTCGGGTATCAATCCGCAGCTCTGGTACTTCTGGATCGGTCTGCTGCTCGTTACCGTTGTCATGTTCCTGCCGAACGGGGTGCTCGGCGGACTTGCGCGGTTGACTGCGGCGCGGTGGAGCAAGGCGTCGTGAGCGCGCCGCCTGCACAGACGGCGGCGTTGTCCACACACGGTCTCGACAAGAGCTTTGGATCCCTGGTCGTCGCCAAAGACATCACCATTCAGCTGCCGCTAGGCGCGCGCTATGCCCTGATCGGCCCGAATGGCGCAGGCAAGACCACGCTTATCAACCTGATCACAGGCATGATGCGGCCTGATTCCGGCCGCATCCGTCTCGGCGACGAGGACATCACCGCGCTCAAGCCCTATCAGCGAGTGAAGCGTGGGCTAGTGCGCACGTTCCAGATCAATACGCTGTTTCCACATCTCAACGCGCTCGAGGCTGTGGTGCTGGCTGTCTGTGAGCGGCGCGGCGTGGCGGGGAATTTCTGGAAGCGCCTGCCCGCCTACTCGCAGGCGGTGGATGAAGCCTACGGAATTTTAGCGTCACTTGGTTTTGGCACAGACTGCACCCGCACGACGCGCGATTTGGCATATGGCCAGCAGCGGTTGCTCGAGATCGCCCTCGCGCTTGCGACCAAGCCAGCTGTGCTGCTCCTGGACGAGCCTGCAGCCGGCGTGCCGCGCGACGAGAGTGGGGAGCTGTTTGCAGCCATAGCCGGCCTGTCGCAAGACATCACGGTTCTGTTCATCGAGCATGACATGAACCTCGTTTTCAAGTTCGCCAGTCGCATCATCGTCATGGTGGCAGGCAGCATCCTGGTCGAGGGTACGCCGGAGGAGATCGCCGCTGACGGCCGCGTGCGCGAGGTCTATCTCGGCGGAGCGCACAATGGCTGAGATGCTGCTCACGTGCGACAATATCCGGGCGGGCTACGATGAGGCGATCGTGCTCGACGGCATCTCGTTCGAAGTTCCCGAGCACGGCAGTCTTGCGGTTCTCGGCCGTAATGGCGTCGGAAAGTCTACGCTCATCCTTACAGTCATGGGCTTCACGCAGGTGAAACTCGGCAAGGTCACGTGGCGAGGCGCAGACATCACCCGGCTGTCGCCGCATCGCCGCGCCAATGCGGGTCTTGGCTGGGTCGCGCAGGAGCGTGAGATCTTTCCGTCCCTGACGCTGGAAGAGAATCTCTCCGTGGCATCACGGCCGGGCCGCTGGGATCTGGCGGCCGTCTACGAACTCTTTCCGCGGCTGGCCGAGCGCCGGACCAACATGGGAAATCAGCTGTCGGGTGGCGAGCAGCAAATGCTGGCCATCGCCCGTGCCCTCATGACCAATCCGGCATTGCTCTTGCTGGACGAGCCGCTCGAGGGCTTGGCGCCCATCATCGTCGAGGAGCTTGCCGCTGCCATCCGGCGCATGCTGACGCAGGAGGGGACGGCCATCATCCTGATCGAGCAGCATGCCGAACTGGCCCTGTCGCTGACCAGCGAGGCGATGATCATGGAGCGCGGCGCAATCGTGCATCGCGCGCGCTCGGCTGACTTGCTGCGCGACGCGGCCACTCTCGACCGGTTCATAGGGTTGCGTGTGGGCGACACGGCTAAGCCTTGATCGCCTCCAGCAGCGTTTCAAGCGCTTTGACCGCGAAAGTCTGCATGTTGGCCTGTCTGTCCGCGCTTCCCGTGCGAAGCGTCAGCACGCGCTCCGATGGCCCCGTTATGGCAATGCAGGCATGTCCGGCGGGATCGCCGTAGCGGTTGCCGCTCGGGCCCGTCGCGCCGGTCTCCGACAAGCCCCAGGTCGCGCCGTGCTGCTCGCGAACAGTGCGCGCCAACAGAGCGGCGTAAGGCTCACTCGCCGAGCGTATGCCCGCCATAGCGGCGTCGGGAATCGACATCAGGGCGCGCCTTGCCTGACGCGTGTAAACCACCGCGCCTCCCAGGAAATAGGCCGAGGCGCCGGGAACGGCCAGCAAGGACGCCGAGATCAGCCCGCCGGTGGAGGATTCCGCGATGGCAATGGTTTCGCGTCGTGCCTTGAGGCGGTTCGCGATCTGCTCGGCGAGTTCGTTCACGTCAGCCATGCCAGCCGTTCCTTCATTGACGTGCAATCCGAAGTCCATTGCTGACAATAAAGTCGTGCAGCGGCAACTTTCGCGGCGTCATGGAAAACCAGGAGCGCATCCTGATCCTGTGCTGCGTTGCACAAAATTCTTGCAGATGCGGACGAGGTGGGCAAAGCCCCGCCGGGGCCGTGCGCGATCTCAAGTGGCTACTATGTCTGTAAAGTATTGAAATAATAGAAAAATATTGCATCTGTAGTCGTTGGCACGAAGCTTGAAACCATAGCCGTGGCGTGGATGCCAGCGTTGGCATCGCGCGGTCCAACGAAGGGCCAAGAGGCATGCCGCTCGCCCAGGAGGACGCGTTTCGAGCGGTTCTGGTGGTGCGGCTTTTGGTTGGCCGGAGGCGCGCAGAGGGCGGCCGTCGAGCCATACGGCGAAAAGGACGACGAGCGCGATGACCAAAAAGAACAAGGCGACGACGAAATCGGTGGCGATGAGTCGGCGCGAGTTGATGAGATCTGCATCCGCTACAGCGGCGACGGCGGCGCTGATGTCGGCGGTCAAGGCCGCGTTCCCCGCTGGCGCATTCGCGCAAGCTGCCGCAGGGCCGGAGGTCACCAAGGCGATCCTCGGCTACATCGCGCTCATCGACGCTTCGCCGCTCGCGATTGCCAAGGAGAAGGGCTTCTTCGCCAAGCACGGCATGCCCGACGTCGACGTCGCCAAGCAGGCGTCCTGGGGCGCCACGCGCGACAACCTCGTGCTCGGCTCGGAGAACAACGGCATCGACGGCGCACATATCCTGACGCCCATGCCCTACCTGATCTCGACCGGCAAGGTCACGCAAAACAACGTGCCGACGCCGATGTATCTGCTGGCGCGCCTCAACCTCGACGCTCAGGCCATCTCGGTTTCCAACGAATACAAGGATCTCAAAATCACCACCGATGCCTCACCCGCTCAAGGCCGCCTTCGAGAAGAAGAAGGCCGAGGGCAAGGAGGTGAAGGTCGCCATGACATTCCCCGGAGGCACGCACGACCTATGGATTCGCTATTGGCTGGCCGCTGGCGGCATCGACCCGGACAGGGACATCTCCACCATCGTGGTGCCGCCGCCGCAAATGGTGGCGAACATGAAGGTCGGCAACATGGACGCCTTCTGCGTGGGCGAGCCCTGGAACGAGCAGCTGGTCAACCAGAACATCGGCTTCACCGCCTGCACAACGGGCGAGATCTGGTTCAAGCATCCCGGAGAAGGCGCTCGGCATGCGCGCCGCAGTGGGTGGACAAGCATCCGAAGGCCGCCCAGGCGCTGCTGATGGCCGTGATGGAAGCCCAGCAGTGGTGCGAAAAAATGGAAAACAAGGCAGGAGCTGGCCGAGATCGTCGGCAGGCGCCAGTGGTTCAATGTGCCCGTGCCGGACATCATCGGCCGGCTGAAGGGGGACATCAACTACGGCCACGGCCGCGTCGCCAAGGGCACCAACCAGTACATGAAGTTCTGGAGCGAGCACGCCTCCTATCCGTTCAAGAGCCACGATCAGTGGTTCGTCACGGAGGACATCCGCTGGGGCAAGTTCGAGGCCTCGACGGACGTGAAGGCGCTGGTGGACAAGGTCAACCGCGAGGACCTCTGGCGCGAGGCGGCAAAGTCGCTGTCGGTGGCGGCAGCCGATATCCCGGCCTCGCCCTCGCGCGGCAAGGAGACCTTCTTCGACGGCAAGGTGTTCGATCCGGACGATCACATGGCCTACCTCAAGTCGCTGTCGATCAAGCGAGCCGTGGTCTGACGCCAGCCGCCGGCCGCGATCCTGCGGCCGGCTTGCCGATCATCGCGGAGAAAACGCGCATGAACATGCCCATGCTCAAGGCCGAGGCGCGCGGCGCGCCGTTCCGGTTATGAGCGCCGGAGCCGACGTGGTTCGACTGCCGGCGCGCAAGCCGAGCTACTTCAAGGCACGCATCCTGCCGCGCGTGTCATCGGTTGCCGCCAGCGTTCTGCCGCCGCTGGTGACGCTCTCGCTGCATCCTGCTGGTGTGGGAGCTGCTGTGCAACCGGCCGGGCGCGACGCTGCCGGCCCCGAGCAAGATCTGGAGCGAGGCCAAGGATCTCATCGTCGATCCCTTCTTCGTCGCCGGACCGCAGGACATCGGGCTCGGCTGGCGCGTGCTGACCTCGCTGCAGCGCGTTGCCATCGGCTACGGTCTGGCCGGCATCATCGGCATCGCGCTCGGCACCATCATCGGCCAGTCGGTGTGGGCCATGCGCGGGCTCGATCCGATCTTCCAGGTGCTGCGCACCATCTCGCCGCTGGCCTGGCTGCCGATCTCGCTCGCGGCCTTCCGCGACAGCCAGCCGTCGGCGATCTTCGTGATCTTCATCACCTCGGTGTGGCCGATCATCATCAACACCGCGGTCGGCATCCGCAACATCCCGCAGGACTATCGCAACGTCGCGCTGGTGCTGCGGCTGAACCCGCTCGAGTTCTTCACCAAGATCATGATCCCGTCGGCGGCGCCCTACATCTTCACGGGGCTGCGCATCGGCATCGGCCTGTCGTGGCTGGCCATCGTGGCGGCGGAGATGCTGACCGGCGGCGTCGGCATCGGCTTCTTCATCTGGGATGCGTGGAACTCCTCGCGCCTCTCCGACATCGTGGTGGCGCTGGTCTACATCGGCGGCATCGGCTTCGTGCTCGACCGGGTCGTGGCCCTGATCGCCAACATCGTCACGCGCGGCACCGCTGCCAGCTGAAGGAGCCGCACCATGTCCTACCTGAAGATCGACCACGTCGACAAAATCTTCACCCGCGGCGCGCAGGAAACCGAGGTGCTGAGCGGCATCACCGTCGGCATCGAGAAGGGTGAGTACGTCTCCATCATCGGCCACTCGGGCTGCGGCAAGTCCACCCTGCTCAACATCGTGGCCGGCCTGACGCGCGCGACCAACGGCGGCGTGCTGCTGGAAAACAAGGAAGTGAACGATCCTGGACCTGATCGCGCGGTGGTGTTCCAGAACCACTCGCTGCTGCCCTGGCTCACCGTCTACGACAACGTGCGTCTTGCCGTGGACAAGGTGTTCTCCGCCACCAAGTCCCGCAAGGAGCGCCACGCCTGGACCATGCACAATCTCGAGCTGGTGCAGATGGGGCATGCCAAGGACAAGCGGCCGGCGGAGATCTCCGGCGGCATGAAGCAGCGCGTCGGCATCGCCCGCGCGCTGGCCATGGAGCCCAAGGTGCTTGCTGCTGGACGAGCCGTTCGGCGCGCTCGATGCGCTCACGCGCGCGCATCTGCAGGACTCGGTGATGGTGATCCATTCCCAGCTCAAGAACACGGTGCTGATGATCACGCACGACGTCGACGAGGCCGTGCTGCTGTCCGATCGTATCGTCATGATGACCAACGGTCCGGCAGCCCGCATCGGCGAGGTGCTCGAGGTGCCGATGCCGCGGCCGCGCAGGCGTCTCGAGCTGGTGGCCGACCAGACCTACATCCGCTGCCGCCAGCGCGTGATCGAGTTCCTGTATGCGCGCCACAAGGCGCCGGCGCTGCAAGCCGCGGAGTAACGCTATGGTCCCGGTGCGCCTGGAGGGGCGTCGGCGAGAACGGCTATTGGTCGTTGGCGGCGGGATGGCGGCCCTCAAGCTGGTCGAGGAACTCGTCGAGCAGTGCCCCGGCCGCTACGAGATCGTGGTCGCTGCCAAGGAACAGCATGCGCCCTACAACCGGGTGCTGCTGTCGAGCCTGCTGGCCGGCGAAGCGCAGGCCAGCCGATGTCGAATTGCGGCCGGCGGCCTGGTACGGCGAGAAGGGCGTTTTGCTGCTTAGCGGTGTGGAAGCTTCGGGACTGCGGCCCGCGCGGCAGGAGGTCATCCTCTCCAGCGGTGCACGGCTCGGCTACGACCGGCTAGTGCTGGCCACTGGCTCAAAGGCCATCCGGCTGCCGGTGCCCGGACACCTCCTCCCTGGCGTTCTCACCTTCCGCGATCTCGACGATGTGAGCGTCCTGCAGCGGGCTCTTCCGGGTTCGCGCGCCGTAGTGATTGGCGGCGGACTGCTCGGGGTGGAGGCCGCGTGCGGGCTCGCCAAGCGCGGGCTCGCGGTCACGCTTATCCACATCATGCCGCGCCTGATGGAACGTCAGCTCGATGCTCGCGCAGCAGAACTGCTCAAGGCAGCGATCGAGAGCAAAGGCGTCGAGGTCGTACTGGAGGCGCACACCGCCGCAATCGAAGGCGCTGGTAGGGCCGAGCGCGTGGTGTTGAAGGATGGCCGCATTTTTCCTGCCGCTCTCGTCGTGATGGCTGCCGGCATCCGCCCCGAGACGGCGCTGGCGGAAAGCGGCGGCATAGAAATCGGCCGCGGCATCAAGGTCGACGACAAGCTCGAGACCAACTGGCCCGGCGTCTACGCCATCGGCGAGTGCGCCGAGCATCGCGGCACCTGCTACGGCATTGTCGAGCCGGTGTACGAGCAAGCCAGGGCGCTCGCGCGCTATCTCTCGGGACGCCCGGCGCGCTACGAGGGCTCGCTGATGGCGACCAGCCTCAAGGTATCCGGCGTGCCCGTCTATTCGATGGGCGACTTCGAGGGCGAGAGCGCCGAGACCATCGTGCTGGAAGACGAGGGCGCAGGCAGCTACCGCAAGCTGGTGGTGCGCGACAATCGCCTCGCCGGCGTCGTGCTGTTCGGCGATACGGGCGACGCGTTCTGGTATCGCGATCTCATCCGCCAGTCGACACCTCTTGCAGGTATCCGCGCGCTGCTTGCATTCGGCAGGGCGCACGCGGAGGCCGCATAAGCCATGAGCGCGCAGGATTTCACCGAGGACCAGCGCCGCTATCTCGAAGGTTTCGTCTCGGGCGTGCAGGCGCGCCGCGCCGCGCAAGGGCTTAAGCCGCTGGGCGCGGGAGGTGGTCCGGCCCAGCCTGCGGGACCCGACAAGGAGCATCTCGCTGCCATGGCCCGGTTCGAAGCGGCCGGCAAGAAGCTCTCCGCCGAAGAAAAAGCCAAGCGCGACGAGCATCCCTTCGATGCCTATGCGCGGTTCAAGGCCGAGAGCGCCAAGGGCCAGTTTCCCAAGGGCATCGACAATTTCCGCTGGCGCTTCCACGGGCTGTTCTACGTGGCGCCGACGCAGAACTCCTACATGTGCCGGCTGCGCATTCCCAACGGCATCCTCTCGCACTGGCAGTTCGCGGGCGTAGCCGATCTCGCTGAACGTTACGGCGGGGGCTACGCGCACGTCACCACGCGCGCCAATCTGCAAATTCGCGACATCATGCCGGATAGTGCCGTCAGCCTCATCGAAGGTTTGACGAGCCTCGGCCTCACAACCAAAGGGACGGGTGCCGACAATATCCGCAATGTCACCGGCTCACCCACTGCCGGTATCGACGCGCAGGAGCTGATCGACACCCGTCCCTTTGCCTCAGCTTGGCATCATCATATCCTCAACGACCGCTCGCTCTACGGCCTGCCGCGCAAGTTCAACGTCGGCTTCGACGGCGGCGGCATCATACCGGTGCTGGAGGACACCAACGACATCGCATTCACGGCCGTGACCGTGGGTGCCGGTGCAGGCGTGGATGCAGGTGTGTGGTTCCGGCTCGGCATCGGCGGCATCACCGGCCACGAGGATTTCGCCAAGTACGGCAATGTGTATGTGAAGCCCGAAGAAGCTGTGTGCCGTGGCCGACGCCATCGTGCGCGTGTTCATCGACCACGGCGACCGCACCGATCGCAAGAAGGCGCGCCTCAAGTACGTGCTGGATGCCTGGGGGCACGACAAGTTTCTGATCGAGGTCGAAGCCAAGCTCGGCCGTCAGCTGGTGCGGCTGGCGCCAGACAGTGTCTCTGCGCCGAACCGCCAGGATCGCAAGGCGCATGTCGGTATTCATTCCCAGCGCCAGCCCGGCAAGGTATGGGCCGGTGTCGTGCTGCCGGTCGGCAAGATGACGGTCGAGCAGATGCGCGGCCTTGCCAAGATCGCACGCGAGCTGGGCGATGGCGATATCCGCCTGACCGTCTGGCAGAACCTGCTGATCTCTGGCATCGCCGAGGACAACGCCGAACTGGTCGAGATCTGCCTGCGCGAGATCGGCCTTACCGCCAAGGCGACGAGCGTGCGCGCCGGGCTCATCGCCTGCACCGGCAACACGGGTTGCAAGTTCGCGGCGTCCAACACCAAGGATACGGCGATGGCCATCGCCGACTGGGTCGAGCCGCGCGTCGCGCTCGACACCCCGATCAACATTCATCTCACCGGCTGCCCGCACTCCTGCGCGCAGCACTACATCGGCGACATCGGCATGCTGGCGTGCCGCGTGCCGGTCGATGCGTCGGGGGAAGACACGGTCGAAGGCTTCCACATCTATGTCGGCGGCGGCTTCGGTCCGGACGCGGGCATCGCGCGCGAACTCTATCGCGACATCAAAGTCGAGGACTGCCCGCAGGTCGTCGAGCGCATCCTCAAGGCCTTCGTCGCTGGCCGGTCCAGCGAGCGGGAAACGTTTCTGGAGTTCACCCGCCGCCATGAAACAGGCGCTCTCAGAACCATGGTGGATTTGGTTGCCTCCAGCAGCGGAGGCGCCGCGTGACGGTCCAGACCAAGCTGCCGGCCACCAGTGATGTGATGATCCCCGAAGGCGCGCCGTTCTCGCCGGAGCAACGGTCCTGGCTCAACGGGTTCTTCGCTGGCCTTCTGTCGCTCGATGCTGCGGCCGGCGCCACAGCACTCAACGGCGCCATGCCGGATGCCGCGGCGAAGGCTCTGGGCAGCGAGGACGATGGTGCGCCGTGGCACGACGCGGCCATGCCCATCGCTGAGCGCATGACGCTGGCCGAGGACAGGCCGCTGCCGCGCAAGCTGTACGCCGCCATGGCCCAGCAGGACTGCGGCCAGTGCGGCTACCTGTGCGAGACCTATTCGCAGGCAATTGCCGAGGGCAGGGAGGCAAAGCTCAACCTGTGTGCGCCGGGCGGCAAGGAAACGAGCCGCATGCTCAAGCGTCTCCTGGAAGGGACGCCCGCTGCGATGGTCTCGACGGGCGCAGCGGAGCCAGATATCGCGCCAGCGGCAGCAAAGGCTCCGCAGCCAGGCTCGCGCGATGCCCCCGTGGAAGCAGTATTAATGTCCGCCAGCCGTCTCAACGGTGAAGGGTCGGAGAAGGATACTCGTCACATTGTCTTCGATCTCGCCTGTAGTGGCCTCCGCTACGCGCCGGGCGACAGCTTCGGCCTGTTTGCGAAGAACGATCCGGTTTTGGCCGACGCTGTGCTTGCCGCCTTGCGTGTGCCCCCCGACTTTCCCGTGGGCGATAAGCCGATCCGCGATGCGTTGATCGAGGACTACGCGCTCGGCCTCGCGCCCGACATGCTGTTCGAGCTGATGAGCTATCTGGTTGGCGGCGAGCGGCGGCAGAAGGCGAAGCTGCTGGCCAAAGGCGAAGATCCCGATGGCGACGCGGCCACACTCGACGTGCTGGCGGTGCTGGAGAAGTTCGCGCCGGTGCATCCCGATCCTGAAGCGTTCGTGGAATGCCTGGATCCGCTGCAGCCACGCCTCTATTCCATCGCCTCGTGCCCCTTGGCGACGCCTGGCCAGCTTCATCTGACCGTGGATGCGGTGCGCTACGACATTGGCGATCGCCGGCGGCTTGGTGTCGCTTCGACGTTTCTGGCGGATCGCGCGGCGCCGGGCACGGCCGTTAAAGTCTATGTCCAGAAGGCGCACGGTTTCGCGCTCCCCCAGGACGGTTCGACGCCGATTATCATGGTCGGTCCTGGTACAGGCATCGCGCCGTTCAGGTCGTTCCTGTGGCACCGCAAGGCGACAAAGGCGTCGGGCCGAGCCTGGCTATTCTTCGGTCACCAGCATGAGGCCACCGACTTTTACTACCGCGACGAGTTTGCGCAGATGCTGGCCGACAAAACGTTAACTCGGTTGTCGACAGCCTGGTCGCGTGACGGTGCCGCCAAGGTCTACGTGCAGGACCGCATGCGCGAGGCCGGCCCGGAACTGTGGTCCTGGCTGAAGGCCGGCGCACACTTCTACGTCTGCGGCGACGCCCAGCGCATGGCGAAGGACGTTGAGACCGCACTGGTCGAGGTTTCCGTCAAGGGCGGTCAGATGAGCGAGGCCGCCGCCAAGGATTTCATCGCCGAGCTCAAGGCCACGGGCCGTTATCAGGCGGATGTATACTGATGACGGTGGAATTCAAAACCTCCGACTGGGAGCAACCCGCCCCGGGAGCGACGGTGCGCACCACCTGCCCCTATTGCGGAGTCGGCTGCGGTGTGCTCGCCACGCCGGATGGCAAGGGCGGCGCAGCCATCAAAGGCGATCCCGATCACCCGGCCAATGCCGGACGCCTCTGCTCCAAGGGCTCGGCGCTGGGTGAGACGCTCGGGTTGGAGACGCGCCTGTTGCATCCGATGGTGAACGGCGCGCGCATGAGCTGGCCTGCTGCGCTCGATCACGTGGCCGAGCGTCTTGCAGCCGTCAGATCGGAGCACGGTCCGGAGGCCATCGCCTTCTATCTGTCCGGCCAGCTTTTGACCGAGGACTACTACGTCGCCAACAAGTTCGCCAAAGGGTTCATCGGCACCCCGCACGTCGATACGAACTCGCGTCTGTGCATGGCGTCGTCGGTCGCCGGCCACCGGCGTGCCTTCGGCGCCGATGTGGTGCCCCAATGCTACGACGATGTGGAACTCGCCGATCTCGTGGTGCTGGCAGGCTCCAATGCCGCCTGGTGTCATCCGGTGCTGTATCAGCGCATCCAGACGGCACGGGCCGAGCGTGGCATGCGTGTGGTCAACATCGATCCGCGGCGCACCGCCACCTGCGAGGGCGCCGATCTCCATCTGCCGATCAAGCCGGGCACCGACGGTTACTTGTGGAGCGGGCTGCTGGTGTGGCTCGCTGAGCGCAAGCTGATCGACGTTTCATTTATTGAGAACCATACACGCGGCTTCTCCTGGGCGCTGCGGCGTGCATGCGCTCTTGCCCCCAATCTCGACGCTGTCGCCGATGCAACCGGTATCGACCGCCAGGCGATCGCTGTTTTCTTCGGCTGGTTTGCCAGTACGTCGCGCGTCGTGTCCTGCTACAGCCAGGGCGTCAACCAGTCGGCGCAGGGCACCGACAAGGTCAACGCCATCATCAACTGCCATCTGGCGACCGGGGGCATCGGCAAGCCGGGTTCCGGCCCGCTATCGCTCACGGGGCAGCCCAATGCCATGGGCGGCCGTGAAGTCGGCGGGCTTGCCAACATGCTGGCGGCGCACATGGGATTTTCCGAGGCCGAGCGGGATCGCGTGCGCCGGTTCTGGAATGCGCCCAATCTGGTAAGCGGCCAGGGCCTAAAGGCCGTCGACATGTTCGATGCGGTTGCCGACGGCCGCATCAAGGCGCTGTGGGTGATGGGTACCAACCCTGCAGTGTCACTGCCGCGCGCGGACGCGGTGCGGGCGGCGCTGGCCAAGCTCGACCTGCTGGTTGTTTCCGAGAACGTTGCCAGCAACGACACTGTTGCCCATGCGCACGTGCGCCTGCCGGCGGCAGCCTGGGGCGAGAAGGATGGTACGGTTACCAACTCGGAGCGGTGCATCTCGCGCCAGCGCCCGTTCCTTCCGCTGCCGGGAAGCGCACGGCCGGACTGGTGGATGGTGAGCGAGGTGGCGCGGCGGCTCGGTCACGGCGACGCGTTCGCCTTCCGGTCGGCTGACCAGATCTTCCAGGAGCATGCGCGACTTTCCGGCTTTGAAAACGAAGGCGAGCGCGCCTTCGATATTTCCGGTGTCGACGCCTCGAGCAGGGAAGCGTTCGACCGCTTCGAGCCTTGCCAATGGCCGCTTCGTGCGGGCGCCGCGCCGACATCGCGCATGTTCGCCGACGGCCGCTTCTTCACCGAGGATGGCAAGGCACGCTTTGTGGCGATCGCACCGCCGCGACTGTGGGCTGCCGTGTCAGACGAGTGGCCGTTCGTGCTGAATACCGGCCGCGTGCGTGACCAGTGGCACACCATGACGCGCACAGGCTTGTCGCCGCGCCTTTCCACGCATATCGCCGAGCCGTTCGTCGAGATTCATCCAGACGATGCCGGCCGCCTGAAGTTGGAGCAGGGAGCGCTGGCGCAGGTTGCTACGACCCACGGCACGGCTGTGCTGCGCGTCCTGGTCAATCGCGGACAGCAGCCGGGCACGCTGTTCGTGCCCATGCATTGGTCGGCCGAGAACAGTGCCGCGGGCCGCATCGGCGCGCTCGTGCAGCCTGCGACCGATCCATTCTCCGGCCAGCCGGAGGCCAAGGCGACGCCGGCCCGCGTCGCATCTCAGGCCGTTACACACTACGGCTTCCTGCTGTCGCGTCAGTGCCTGCAACCCGGCGCGCTCACCTATTGGGCGCGGGCACGCGCAGGCTTCGGCCACATTCTCAACTTTGCTCTGGATGAGCCGTCCATGGGCTGGAGCGCATGGCTGAGGGCGACCATGCCGGCTGGCGACACCATGACTTTCCACGACGCCGCTGCCGGCACCCATCGCGCGGCCGTGCTGCAGAATGGACGTCTGGAGACGCTGGTGTTCGTCGCGGCGAGCCCGAAGCTGCCATCGCTTGATTGGCTGAAATCGCGGTTCGAGTTGCCGGCCATACCGGCGAGCGAGAGGCGCGATCTCCTCGCCGGAAGCCCGGTCGAGGGAGCGATCGACGATGGCCCCACGGTGTGCGTGTGCTTCCAGGTCGGAGCCAGGCGGATCGAGGCCGCTGCCGCTGCAGGCAACCGCAGCGTGGAAAAGATCGGCCGGCAACTCGGGGCCGGCACCAACTGCGGCTCGTGCATTCCCGAGATCCGGCGCCTGATTGCGCCCAAGGAGGTTGCTCGTGAGCTCGCCTGAAGCTCCTTCCAGCAGAGCCCCGAGTGTCAAACGCCCGCGCCGCATGGAGCGGCTGGCGACGCTTCCTCTGTTCTTCATGCTCGGCGGCCGCCGGACGGTCGTCGTTGGCGGCAACGAGGCGGCTGCCTGGAAGGCCGAGCTGCTTTCGGCGGCAGGCGCGACGGTCGAGGTGCGGGATCCCGATCCCTGTGCGGAGATGGACGCGCTTGCCGCCGATCCGCCAGGCGGCGCGGTCGATCTCATAAGGCGGTCGTGGACACCGGAGTGCTTCGCGGGAGCCGCCCTCGTCGTCGCCGCCGTTGACGACGATGCGCAAGCCGCCCGCATTTTCGATGCCGCGCGCGCATGCGGCGTGCCCGTCAACGTAATCGACAGGCCGGCCTATTGCACCTTCCAGTTCGGCGCCATCGTCAACCGATCCCCGCTGGTTGTCGGTATCTCGACGGAAGGTGCGGCGCCGATTTTCGGCCAGGCCGTCCGCTCGCGCATCGAGGCGCTGTTGCCCGTCGGTTTCAAGCGGTGGGCTGCCGCTGCAATGCGTTGGCGCGGCGATCTCAGGAGGCTCGACCTGGGACTGCCGGAGCGGCGGCGCTTTTGGGAGCGCTTCACTGCGCTGGCGCTTGCCGCGCCTGATCGCCGGCCAACTGCGGAGGATCGCGAGACCCTGCTGGCACAAGCGCGTGATAACGAGCCGGGCAGGTCGTCGGCTGGTCATGTCACGTTGGTCGGCGCGGGACCGGGCAATCCGGAGTTGCTGACGCTGAGGGCGGTCCGCGCGCTCCGCTCCGCCGACGTCATCCTGTTCGACGATCTGGTGGCGCCCGAGATCCTCGACTTCGCCCGCCGGGAGGCCAAGCGCATGCTGGTCGGGAAAACCGGCTACGCGCCCTCGTGCAAGCAGGACGATATCAACGCGCTGATGGTGGGGCTCGCCAAATCCGGCAAGCGCGTGGTGCGGCTGAAGGCCGGCGACCCCATGATCTTCGGCCGCGCCAGCGAGGAGATCGCCGCGCTGGAGCGTGCGAAGATACCGGTCGAGATCGTGCCCGGAATCACGGCCGCGCAGGGTGCTGCGGCATCGCTCAGAATTTCGCTTACGCAACGAACGAGCGCGCGCCGGGTACAATTCATCACTGGCCATTCCCACCGCGGCCGCCTGCCCGAAGATCTCGACCTTGCCGCTCTGTGCGATCCAAGTGCGACGACTGCGGTCTACATGCCGCTGGGCACGCTGCGCGATCTGGCGACGCGCCTGCTCGCCGAGGGCATCGAAGCCAGCAGGCCGGTGACGGCGGTCTTCAACGCGACACGTGCAGACCAGCACGTTGTCGCAGCCACGGTGGAAACGATCGCCGACCGCGTCGATGCGCAAGAAATAGTCGGCCCCGTGCGTGGTCCTGATCGGCGAGGTGCTGCGGAGGCAGGCCGTGCCGTGCGCATTGGTCCCGGAGAGTGCCGGCCAAACGCTGCCGCTTCTCAGCGCGCAGCCTTAGCCGAACTGGCGCCGTGGCCGAATGCTTGGCGAGAGCGGAAGGTGACACAGGCCTGCTTGATCTTCGAGGGCGCATGGCCACAATGCAGCGCCCAGTTTCCCGGAGGTCATATGGATTTGCAACTCAAAGGTCGCACCGCCCTTGTCACCGGTGCCAGCATCGGTATCGGCCGCGGCATTGCGCTGGCGCTCGCGCGTGAGGGTGTGCGTCTGGCGATTGTGGCTCGGCGTGGCGAACTGCTCGAAGCGACGGCTGACGAGATCGTGGCGGCCGGCGGCGAACGCCCGACACTCATCGTTGCCGATTTCCTGAAGGATGGATCGCCGGAGCTGATCGCCAAGGCCGCGCTCGATGGGCTTGGCGCAGTCGATATTCTCGTCAACAACGCGGGCGGCAGCAGGCCATTCAAAATCGACGCCAGCGAGGAACAATGGCAGGAGGCGCTGACGCTCAACTTCACGCGCCAGCGCCAGCTCACGCACCGGCTGCTCGATCAGATGATGCAGCGCAAGTGGGGTCGCATCCTCAACATCACCGGCAAGTCGGAACCGGACGGCATCAACGGCGCCTTCTGTGCCAAAGCGGCGGTGCACTCATGGGCCAAGGGCCTGTCGCGGGAGGTCGGCAAGCACGGCATCACAGTCAATTGCCTGCCGCCAGGGCGCATCATGTCGGAGCAGATCCGCCGCAACTACACGCCCGAGTATCGGCAATGGCAGGCCGACAACGAGATTCCTGTCGGCCGCTACGGCCAGCCGGAGGATGTAGCAAATCTCGTGTGCTTTCTGGCCTCGCCGCTGGCCGGCTATATCACCGGCACGGTTGTTCCCGTCGACGGCGGCTTGCGGCGCTACCAGTTCTGAGCGCTGGAGCAGGATCGCTTCGGATTGAAGCACGTCGACATGCAGCGCACGTATCGGCCAAAGCGTGAATCCTGCTCTATCTCGATTGTGTTGAGCGAGATTCACGTTCTCTGATGGAAACGCATTCGCGCTGCGATCAAGAGCGGTCTCGCTCTAGGGAGCGGGCTCTTCGACGACCTTGTCGTTGCCCTGCCTTCTTCACCAGATCGATGGCGTGCATGCAGTCCTTCTTGTCCTTGTAGCCCTCGCCGGATGCAGCGATCTTCTTGCCATTGGCTGCCGTCAGGTTCCAGCGCCACTCGCCGCGGGCATCCTTCTTGAGGTGAAATGTCATGTCTGCACTCCCTGACATTGGCAGCCTCGATCTGACCGGGCCGCTTGGCAGCCGAAGCTTAGCGCAAGTTTTGAGGTGCGCACGGAAAATCGCCCGGCGGCGCAATCAAAGTCAGGCCCGGACGGCGCTATTTCACGGTCAAGTTTCGGAGGCGGTCCGCCACCCGCCGGCAAGCGCGGCCCCATTCCTGCTTGGTCATATGCGTGGACTTCTCCCACTGAGCCAGACAGCTCGCCAAGGCTTCATTGGTGGTATTTTTCTTCGCAGAGCGGCGCCCTGCATCGCTCTTGCCGGGCTGAGCGCCGGTGCGATCCGGCGCCGGCGGGGTGGTCTGGGCGGCAGCCGTACCGACGATACAGCCTAGGATCGAAAGTGCCATCAGTGCACGCATAGGGACCTTGCTCGGAAACAACACTTGGTGAGTGTCCAATCTGATTGTGGGGTAGCTGAGACGCTTGTTACGCTGGCGCACACTACTCCCTCGTGCGTGGCTCCTGTGGCAACGCGCCTGCAGGGCAGATGATCGACGCCAGCGTCAGTCTCTGCTAACTCGAAATACCAACCCAGGTCCAGTTCCAGGAGACACCGGCGATGAAGGCCATGTTGAGCAAGCAGATAGGCGGGCCGGACACGCTTGTGCTTGAAGAACTGCCCGATCCCAAGCCCGGCGCCGGCGAGGTGCTCATTGCCGTGAAGGCCTGCGGGGTCAACTATCCCGACCTGCTCATCATCGAGGATCGCTATCAGTTCAAGCCGCCGCGGCCGTTCTCGCCCGGCGGCGAGGTGGCAGGCGTGGTCGAGGCCGTAGGCGACGGGGTGAAGGGGATCAAGGCCGGCGACCGCGTGATCGGGTCTACCATTGCCGGCGGCATGGCCGAGAAGCTGGTTGTGGAAGCGGCGCGCTGCATCCCCATGCCGGCGAGCATGCCGTTCGACGAAGCGAGCGCGCTGATCCTGACCTACGCAACCTCGATCCACGCCCTCAAGGATCGCGCCAAGATCAAGAAAGGGCGAGACGCTGCTGGTGCTCGGTGCGGCTGGCGGCGTCGGCCTGTCGGCGGTCGAGTTGGGCAAGGCTTACGGCGCGCGCGTGATTGCCGCGGTCTCTTCCGAAGACAAACTCGCGTTCGTCAAGAAGCACGGTGCCGACGATGGCCTGGTCTATCCGCCGGGCCCGTTCGACAAGGCTGGCGCCAAGGCGCTCTCGGAACTCTTCAAGCAGGCGTGCGGCGAGAAGGGCGCGGACGTCATCTACGATCCCGTGGGCGGCGATTATTCCGAAGCCGCGCTGCGGTCGATTGCCTGGGAGGGCCGCTTCCTTGTGGTCGGTTTCCCGGCCGGCATCGCCAAGCTGCCGCTCAATCTGACGCTGCTGAAATCGTGCGACGTGGTCGGCGTGTTCTGGGGCGCGTTCGCCCGGCGCGATCCCAAGGCCAACGGCGCCAACATCGCCGAGCTGATGCAGCTCTATGCCAAGGGTGCGATCAAGCCGCTGATCTCCGAGCGCTACCCGCTTGCCCGGGCCGGAGAGGCTATTGCCAAGCTTGCCTCGCGCAAGGCGATGGGCAAGATCGTCGTGACGATGGATTGAGGCCTCATGTCGATTGCTACGCGATGGTGGTGGGTCCGGCATGCGCCGGTGCCCGACGGCGGCCGCATCTATGGCCAGAGCGATCTCGATTGCGACTGCGGCGATGCGGAGATTTTCCGCATCCTGGCGCGTGAGTTGCCGCGCGACGCGATTTGGGTGACCAGCAACCTGGTGCGGACCAGGCAGACCGCTGCAGCGATCCTGGCGGCCGCGGCACCGGGCCGATTTGCGGGCATCGAACCACTGGCGGTTGCCGGACCTCGCCGAGCAGCATCTGGGCGAATGGCAGGGGCAGGAGCGCAAGGCGTTCTATGCGGCGCGCAGGGTCGGCACCCATACGCTGTGGTTTTCGCCCGCCGACGAGCGCCCGGCCGGCGGGGAGAGCTTCGCGGATCTCGTGCGACCGTGTCGCGCCGGCGATTGAGCGTCTGAATCTCGAGCATCGCGGCAAGGATATCATTGCGGTGACGCACGGGGGTACGATCCGCGCTGCTCTCGGCTTGGCATTGGGGCTGACGCCGCAGGCTTCGCTTGCCTTCTCAGTGGAGAACTGCTCGCTGACGCGGGTCGATCATCTCAGCGCGGACGGCGGACCCGGCCTCTGGCGCGTCGTGGCCGTCAACCACCGGCCCTGGTCGCGGACGCCGGCCGCGGCGCATCTCGGCCACAACCCCGTCGCCATCGACAAGGCGTGACCCGTCAGCTCGTCTCCAGCGCGATCGTCTCGCGACGCGCGCGCAGGGCCGGCAGGATTGCAGATCCCAGCAGCCCCAGCGCGAGAATGAGGCAAGTCAGCGAGATCGGCCGCTCGACGAAGATGGAGAAGCTGCCCTCCGACAGGATCAGCGCCTTGCGCAGATTGTTCTCCATCATCGGCCCGAGCACGAACGCCAGCACCAGCGGTGCCGGCTCGTAGCCGAGCTTGCGCATCAGGTAGCCCAGCACGCCGAAGGCGATCATCACGTAGATGTCGAAGATGGAATTGCCGATGCTGTAGACGCCGATAAGGCAGAACAGCAGGATCAGCGGGAACAGGATGCGGTACGGCACCTTCAGCACCTGCACCCACAGGCCGATCAGCGGCAGGTTCAGCACCAGCAGCATGATGTTGCCGATGTACATGCTGGCGACGATGCCCCAGAACAGGCCGGGATTCTGCACCATCAGCAGCGGGCCCGGCTGCACGTTGTGGACGATGAAGGCGCCGAGCAGCAGCGCCATCACCACGTTGGGCGGAATGCCAAGCGTCAGCAGCGGAATGAAGCCGCTGCCGGCGGCGGCGTTGTTGGCAGCTTCCGGACCGGCGACGCCGGCGATCGCGCCCTTGCCGAATTTCTCCGGCGTCTTGGAGACGCGCTTCTCCAGCGCATAGGAGAGGAACGAGGCGATCACCGCGCCGCCGCCCGGCAGGATGCCCAGCACAAATCCCAGCACCGAGCCGCGCGCCAGCGGCGCCGCGCTCTCCTTCCAGTCCTGGCGCGAGGGCAGCAGGCCCGTGATGCGCTCCGCGAACATCTCGCGCGTGAGCTTCTGCTCGAGGTTGACCAGGATCTCGGCGATGCCGAACAGCCCCATGACGATGGGCACGAGGCCGACGCCATCGACAAGCTCCATCCGATCGAAGGTGAGGCGCGCAACCGCGCTGATCGAATCGAGGCCGATCGAGCCCGAGGATCAGGCCGAAGCAGGCCATGATCAGCGCCTTGAGCAGCGACCCGTGCGACAGATAGGTGAGGATGGAGAGGCCCAGCACCATCAGGCTGAAATATTCGGCCGGGCCGAACTTCACGGCAAAGCGCGCCAGCGTCGGCGCCACCAGCATCAGGCCGAGGATCGCCAGCGTGCCGGCGATGAACGAGCCGATGGCGGCGATGCCGAGCGCCGGCCCCGCTCGCCCCTGGCGCGCCATCTGGTGGCCGTCGAGCGTGGTGACCACGGAGGCCGCCTCGCCCGGAATGTTGACCAGGATCGCGGTGGTCGAGCCGCCGTACATGGAGCCGTAGTAGATGCCGGCCAGCATGATGATGCCGGCCTCGGGCGTGGCGGTGAACGTCACCGGCAGCAGCAGCGACATGGCCGCGACCGGGCCGATGCCCGGCAGCACGCCGACCAGCGTGCCGATGAACACGCCGATGAAGCAATAGAGCAGGTTGATCGGCTGCAGCGCGACGCCGAACCCGATTGCCAGGTTGTTGATCAGATCCACGCGCTAGCTCCGCCCGAATATGATTGGCAGGTGCTTGACCAGCCAGCCTTCGAGTTCGCCGGCGGGAAGCTGCGTGCCGAGCCAGCGATGGAACACGATATAGGCCGCCGCCGTGATGAGGATCGCGCCGAGCGGCGGCGCGATCCAGCCCTGTCGGTCGATGGTCATGAACAGGACGAACAGCAGCCCCATCGTGCCGGCAAGGAACCCGAGCAGCGGCATCAGCCAGGCGTAGAGGGCGAGCAGGACCACCACGTAGGGCACCAGCCACCAGCGCGTCCCGTGCCACAGGGAGGCGAGCCTCGCCCCGGCAGGCTGCCGCGCGGCAACGACGAGCGCTGCCGCAGACAGGCCCGTCATTGCCGCGCCGACCCAGAAGATCATGAAGCCGGAGCCAGGGTCCCGCAGCGAACCCAGGCCCAGGTCGACACCTGACCAGGCAACGCCGAGCGCGATCGCCAGCCAGAAAATCGCAGCCAGGATTTCGCCGGTGCGCATGTGCGTCAGTTCGTCTTCAGGCCGAGGTCCGCAACCAGCTTCTTGGCCTCCTCGATTTGCTCCACGGCGTGCTTCTCGTAGTCGGCCGTGTTGAGATAGGCGAGTTCCTGGTCGAACTTCTTCAGTGCCTCGAGATAGAGCGGCTCCTTCACGGCCTTGGCGAAGGCATCGTGCAGCACCTGCACGACCTTCGGGTCGATGCCCTTCGGACCGGCAATGCCATAGGGCGAATTGGCGACGAGTGAGATGCCGAGATCCTTCAGCGTCGGCACGTCGGGCCAGTTCTTCGTGCGGTCTGCACCCCAGGTCACGAGCAGGCGGAAATCACCGGACTTGACCAGCGCCCCCAGCCCGTGGAATCCGCGACGGCGTCCACGTGGCCGCCGAGCAGCGCGGCGTTGGTCTCGGCCGCGCCCTTGAACGGCACTTGCGTCCACTTCGCGCCGGTCTGCTTGGCGATCTGCTCCATGCCGATGTGCAGGCTGGTGCCGGTGCCCGGCGTGCCGTACTTGATCTTGCCCGGGTTGGCCTTGGCGTAGTCGACGAGTTCCTTGAACGTCTTCCACGGCGATTTGCTCTGCACCACCACGCCGAACGTGTAGCCAGTGAGGCCGGCGACATAGGTGAAGTCCTTGGTGGGATCGAACGTGGTCTTGGTCATGTAGGGCAGGCGGAAGACCGTGATCGGCATCTGCGACGAGCGTGTAGCCGTCGGGCTTGGCGGTCGCCGCCATCTGCGCCGGGCCAAGCGTGCCCGAAGCGCCTGGCCGGTTCTCGATGATGAGCTGCTGGCCAAGATGCTTCTGCGCCGCCTCGGCGAACGCGCGCAAGGCAAGGTCGGATGAGCCGCCGGCGGGCCAGGGAACGATCAATGTGACGGGCTTGGTGGGAAAGTTCTGGGCTTGTGCGGGCGTGCCGAACGCTGCACCGAACACGGCGAGCGCGCCAAGGATAAGCGTCAGCTTCAGGCGGTTCATAGCGTTTCCTCTGTTGGCGTGTGGTGGGTGCATTATTCTTGGCTTTGCCCGACAATCGGACAGCGCCCGTTAGAACTACACCAGCCGAGTAAGGTTCAGCAACGCCGGAGCAGAAAAATGCTCGGGCCTTCTTGCCCCAGTTCCGTGGTGAGCCCCGTCGAACCACGCTTGGCGTGCGCGGCCGTCCTTCGACAAGCTCAGGACGGGTCCCCCACTTGTCGTTCGCTACGCACACGCGCCGTCCGCCCCGCAGGGAAATCCCGCGAGGGTGCGACGGGTACGCGGGTGCCTCGTCGGCAACCCTGGGCCGGTACCACCCGGCCCGGGAGGCTCTGGTTGAGCCTCCCTGGGAACCCCGTCGGGCTCCCTGAGACCCTGCTCGGGTCCCGTGGGTCGCCTTGCGGCACCCGCGTCGGCGATTTGTGTCCCCGGTTGCAACGCTTTGGCTTCCGGCTTGGCCCCGTTGCCGGAGCCTTCGCCATTGCACCTTGAGCCCGCAGTGCGGGCAGTCGCCGGCATGCACGCTGCTGCGTGTCTTTGCCGGCAACGGATTGCATCGGGGCCTCCCGGCTCTCGAGCCATTCCGCTCTCCTTCCGGGCGCCGGCCGTTGCCACGGTGAACAGTGAATGGGCCCATCCACGTCCCGTCGCAGGCAACGGTAGCCGTAGTTTCGCACAGCCCAGGACCCCCGGGGATAAGGTGCAGTCATGCATGGCTGGTTATGCCTTGAGGCTTGTGCCGGGCAAGTTCACGTCATATATGACTGACCAGTCAGTCACCAGGATCGAGCGGGCGGCGCATGGAGCGAGAACAGAAGCGGCGGCAGTCAAAGGCCAGGCCGCGAAATAAACAAAGCACGAAGGGCGCGACCTCTGGCACGGCCACTACGCGCCGCGCCGGCCGGGGCAAGCGCGCCCCGGCGCCCGTGAGCAACCGGAAGATCGATGCCGCAGCACGCCGCCAGGCGATCCTCGATGCAGCCCTCACCGTATTCGCCGAGCGTGGCTACGAAGCAGCCCGCCTCGATGACGTGGCCGCCAAGGCGGGCGTCGCCAAGGGCACGCTCTATCTCTACTTCAAGGACAAGGAAGCGTTGTTCGAGGCGCTGGTGCGCGGCGCCGTATCGCCCATCCTCGGCCAGGCGAGTGCGGCCGCCGCGATGCCCGGCATGAAGGCGGCCGGCGTGCTCGAGCTGTTTTTCGCCCTGTTCCAGAAAGAGGTGCTCGGCACCAACCGCAAGCTTCTTTTGCGCCTCATCATTTCGGAGGGGCCGCGGTTTCCGGCATTGGCCGAGTTCTACTACCGCGAAGTCGTCTCGCAGGGCCTGAAACTGATGCGGACGGTGGCGCGGAACGCCGTTGCGAGCGGCGAGTTCACGAGTGACGCAGCCGCACGTTTCCCGCAACTCATAGTCGCCCCCCTGCTCATGGCCGCAATCTGGGACAGCATGTTTTCAAGGTTCGACCCGCTGGATGTGCCGGGCCTGCTGCAAGCACATCGCGAATTGTTGACGGGTCGTCCCCAGAGGTCTGCGTCATGACACGCACACGGATTGCGGCAGGCGTTGCGGTCATCGCGGCTCTGGCTGTTGCGATTGGCGCCTTTTTCTATCTGCGTCCCGCCGCCGATCGGCTCGCGTTCCAGGGCTGGGTGGAGGCGTATCTCATCTTTGTCAGTCCGGACGAGGCGGGCCGCGTCGAAATTCTGTCGGTGCGGGAAGGCGATGCAGTGGAAACCGGCGCTGCGCTTTTTACCCTGGATGCCGACTTGCAGCGCGCGGCTGTGGCGGAGAACGATGCTTCGGTAATCAATGCGAGGCAAACCTTCGACCGCGCGCGCGAACTGCTGAAGAAAAATGTCGGTTCGCAGAAGGCGTTCGACGACGCGGAAGCCGCGCTGCGCACGGCCGAGGCGCGGCTGAACTCGACCAAGACTCGTTTGGAGCGCCGGCGCGTCAATTCTCCCGCAACCGGCACGATCCAGGAAGTGTACTTCCGGGCGGGCGAGCAGGTGCCGGCCGGACGGCCGATCGTGTCGCTGCTGCCTCCGGACAACGTGAGAGTGCGCTTCTTCGTGCCGCAGGCCCTTCTGCCAACGGTGCACATCGGGGACCGGGTCACCGTCCGCTGCGATGGATGCGCGACCGATCTGATGGCGCGCGTCAGCTTCATCTCCGCCCAGGCCGAGTTCACGCCGCCGGTCATCTACAGCCAGGAAGAGCGCGCGCGCATGGTGTTCCGTGTCGAGGCGACGCCGGAGCGGCCTGCGGATCTGCGTACTGGCCAGCCGGTGTCGGTGGCGCTGCAGGGCACGCCGGGAGCGAGCCATGCGCGCAAGTGAACAACAGAACGGAACCGTCGCGGTCGAAGTCGAAGGCCTCACCAAGTCCTTCGACGGCAAGGTGGTGGTGCGCAACCTGTCCATGCGCGTGATGCGCGGCCAGATCTACGGCTTCCTCGGCCCCAACGGCTCCGGCAAGACCACGACGCTGCGCATGGTGTGCGGGCTGCTCACGCCGGACGGCGGCCGGGGCACGGCGCTCGGCTACGACATCCTGACCGAGCGCGACAAGATCAAGCGTCACGTCGGCTACATGACGCAGCGCTTCAGCCTCTACCAGGACCTTTCCATCCAGGAGAATCTGGAGTTCGTCGCCCGCGTTCACGGCCTCGCCAACCCGGAGCAGGAGGCAAAGGCCGCCATCGCGCGCCTGGGCCTCGAAGGCCGCGAACGCCAGCTCGCCGGCACGCTGTCGGGCGGCTGGAAGCAGCGTCTCGCGCTCGGCGCCTGCATCCTGCCAAAGCCTGAACTGCTGCTGCTCGACGAGCCCACCGCCGGCGTCGATCCCAAGGCGCGGCGCGAGTTCTGGGGCGAGATCCACAAGCTCGCAGCCGAAGGCATGACGGTTCTCGTCTCCACCCACTACATGGACGAGGCCGAGCGCTGCCACGAGATCGCGTATATCGCCTATGGCGAGCTGCTGGCGCGGGGAACGATCGCCGAGGTGATCGAAAATTCGCACCTGAAGACCTACACGGTCAGCGGGCCCGATCTGCAGTCGCTGGCCGAGAAGCTCACCGGCATCCCCGGCATCGACATGGTGGCGCCGTTCGGCTCGAGCCTGCATGTGGCTGGGCGCGATCCGGCTGCGCTCGACGCGGCCGTGGCCAAGTTTCGCGACCGGCCCGACCTGCACTGGACGCCATCGCAACCCTCGCTCGAAGACGTCTTCATCGACCTGATGAGCCGCTCGCAGGACAACTTCCGATGATGTCGCGCACGCTCGCCATGTTCATCAAGGAGTTCGTGCAGCTGCGCCGCGATCGCGTGACGTTCGCGACCATGATCTTCATCCCGGTCGTGCAGCTCCTGCTGTTCGGCTACGCCATCAATACCTCGCCGCGCCATCTGCCGACGGCCGTGCTGGTGCACGAGGACAGCGACCTCGGCCGCTCCATCCTCGCGGCGCTCAGCAACACCTCCTACTTCAAGGTGACGAAGCTCGCGCGTTCCGAAGCGGAGATGGATCAGCTCATCAGGTCCGGCGATGTGCTGTTCGGCGTCGAGATCCCCGCCGGCTTCGAGCGCAGCGTGCGGCGCGGCGACCGGCCGGCGCTGCTGGTGGTGGCCGACGCCAGCGATCCGGTCGCAGCTGGAACAGCGCTCGGCGCGCTGGAAGGTATCGTGCGCACGGCGCTGGCGCGCGACCGCGGCCTGCCCGAGGCCACGCAGCAGCCCGCCGCGTTCGAGATCCGCCAGCACCGCCGCTACAACCCGGCCGGCGTTACCAGTCTCAATATCGTGCCGGGTCTGCTCGGCACCATTCTCACCATGACCATGCTGATCTTTACCGCGCTCTCCGTCACGCGCGAGGTGGAGCGCGGCACCATGGAAAGCCTGCTCGCGATGCCCATCGAGCCGGTGGAGATCATGCTGGGCAAGATCGCGCCCTATGTCGTCATCGGCTTCATCCAGGCGGCGCTGATCATCGCTCTGGGCATCGTGCTGTTCGAGGTGCCGGTAGCGGGAAGCATGCTGCTGCTGGCAGCGCTGTCCACGCTCTTCATCGCCACCAACCTGTCTATCGGCTACACCTTCTCGACGGTGGCGCAGAACCAGCTGCAGGCCATCCAGATGTCGTTCATGTTCTTCCTGCCCAACATTCTGCTGTCGGGCTTCATGTTTCCGTTCGCCGGCATGCCGCTGTGGGCGCAATGGGTCGGCGAGATGCTTCCCCTCACGCACTACATCCGCATCGTGCGCGGCATCATGCTGAAAGGGGCCAATCTCTACGACCTGCAGGGCGAGGCGCTCGCGCTCCTGGGCCTCATGCTGCTTGCGATGACGCTGGCGGTTCGCCGGTTTCGCCGGACTCTGGATTGAAAGGCGCAGGTGTCGGCGGCCCGCGCGGTGCCTGGGCCGCCGGCCCACGCGTGACGATAAAGTCTTCGATTTTGTCCGCCGTCATCGGCGGACCCAGCAGGAAGCCTTGGCCGTATTTGCAGCCCCAGCCACGCACCCTGTTCAGCTGTTCGAACTCCTCGATGCCTTCCGCCACCGTGGTCATGCCGAGGTTGGTCCCGAGCGCAATCACGGCCTGGGCGATGGCGCGCGATTCCTCGCTGCGCTCGATGTCCGCGATAAAGGTTTTGTCGATCTTGATATTGTCGAATGGGAACGCACGCAGACCGGAAAGCGAACAGTGGCCTGCGCCGAAACCGTCCATCGCGATGCGTACGCCGAGCTGGCGCAGCTGATGCAGGATGGCGAGCGTGTTGGGGTTGTCCTGGAGAAGGGATTCGGCGATCTCGAGTTCCAGACGGTTGGGCGACAACCCCGACTGGGCGAGTGCCTGAAGCACGCTCTCTGTCAGATTGCGATGCAGAAATTGCAGGGACGATCACATTGATGGCGACGTTGATCGGGGCTGGCCAGCGTGCGGCCTGGGCGCAGGCCTGTTGCAGGGTCCAGAAACCGATCTCCGCCATCAGGCCGCTGTCCTCGGCGATGGCGAAAAACTCGTCGGGCGGGATCGGACCGCGTTCGGGATGATGCCACCGCAAGTGCGCTTCGAAACCCTTTGTCTGCTGCGACTTGAGGCAGACAATGGGCTGGTAGAACAATTCGAGCGCTTCCTCGCTGAGGGCCCTCCGCAGGTCGACTTCAAGGTTGCGGCGTGCCTCTATCTCTTCCTGCATTTCCGGCTTGAAGAACGAGAAGCCGCGGCGACCGGCGTCCTTGGTGCGATACAGCGCGAGGTCGGCATTCTTCAGGAGCTTGTCGGCGTCGGTGCCGTCGCGCGGTGCCAGCGTGACGCCGATGCTGGTGCCTATGTCGATGCGGTTGCCGTCGATCTCGTAAGGGGCACTCACGGTTTCGACGATGCGGGCGGCCAGCGATTCCGTTTGGTTGGGATCGCGCACGCTGGTCTGCACGATGGCAAATTCGTCGCCGCCGAGCCGGGCGACAATGTCGCCGTGACGAACGCAACTGAGCAGCCGCTTGCCCACCTGCTTCAGCAGCAAGTCGCCGACGGGATGTCCGAGCGTGTCGTTGACGGCCTTGAAGTGGTCGAGGTCCAGGCAGAGCACGGCAAACCCCTGCCCGCGCACAAGGTGCAGCAGGCTTTGCTCGAGCCGCTCCCGGAACAGCATGCGATTGGCCAGGCCCGTCAGCGGGTCGTGGCGCGCAAGGTGTGCAATCCTCTCCTCCTGCTTGCGCCGCTCCGTGATGTCCTCGTGCACTGAGACCCAGCCGCCGCCTTTGAGGGGCTGGCGCGACACTTCGATGATACGGCCGCTGCCGAACTCGACCAGCATGGATGGCAAGAGATTCGTGCCGTCTACCGGCAGTTCACCTACTTCCGAATGGCGAGCACCCTTCTTGGTGCGGTATTCCCGGAGCGCGCAGAGCGCCGTTCCTGGCCGGGCCAGTTCGGCTGGCACGTCGTACATGTCGGTGAATTGCCTGTTGCACATGAGCAGGCGTTCCTGCGCGTCGAACATGCTCAGCCCCAGCGGCATATTGTTGATGGCCGCATCGAGCTGCAGGTTGAGACGTTCGAAGTCGGCTTTCTTGTTCAAGAGCTCGATGGATTTCGCCTTGAACACGGTTACCGAACGGGCCAATTCGCCGAACTCGTCCTGATCGCCAACGCCGAGAATTTCCACCGAAGTATCGTTGCGTGCGAGACGGATCAGGGCCGAACCGATGCCCCGCATGCGGGCCAGCATGCGGCGCAGCAGCAGCAGGCACAGAGGGCCGATCAGAAGTCCGGTTACAGCGGCGGCAACGCTCACCCAAGTCGTGAGCGAGCGGGCTTGCACGGCAAGGCCCTCCAGGCGCTCTTCGGCGCTGGCGAGGTGCTGCTTTCCCGCAGTGTGCACTTCTAGCGAGAGACCATCGGCGGCGGACGCATAGCGCGCGCCTGCGGCAATGGCCTGATCGCGCAACTGGCCGCGCGCAAATTCAAAAACCGATCCCCCCTGCGCCGCGAGAACCGCAAAGCGGTGCGAAAGCTTGTCGGTCCGTTCAGGTGCGACGTGATCGATCAGGCCGGCGACCGCGATGTTGAGCTCGCGATAGGTGCTCTCGTCTTGAGCGATAGTTTCCGGGGAAACGAACGGCGCAGTTGCAACCATGCGGCGATGCTGCTCCAGCAACACCTGCAGGCGCGCCGTCAGTGCGACGTTGCCGAAGTTCTCGCGCTGGAAGCTGTCGACGGCGCTTTCTGTCTCGCCCGCAAACTGAACAGCAGCGGCGGCGAGCGCGTAAACCATCGCAAGAAACAGAACGACCAGCCCATAGAGCTTCGTTGAGATTTGTGGGCTGGGGAGCCCCAGTCTGACCGGCATTGCTCGTCCATTTAGAAGAAATTGGCGAGGTCACGCCCAGCTGCCCCAGCTCGAACAGCCAGCACCGATCGTTCTAGAAACCAGAGTTTAAGAAGCAGGTTAGTCGGCGCTTGAAACTTTTAGGCAATATGTGCGGGCCGCCCGCGTTGGGGCGGCCCGGCGCGCGTCACCATTTGCCGGTGTTGGGCATGGATGCCCACGGCTCTTGCTTGGGCAAAGAGTCGCCCTTCTGCAGAAGCTCGATGGAGACGTTGTCGGGAGAGCGGATGAAGGCCATGCGGCCGTCACGAGGCGGACGGTTGATGGTGGTTCCTGCCTTCATGAGGCGATCGCAGGTGCCATAGATGTCGTCCACCTCGAAGGCCAGATGTCCGAAGTTGCGGCCTTCACCGTAAACCTCCGGATCCCAGTTATATGTCAACTCCAGGAGCGGCGCCTTTTCGGCCGTTGCGCGGCCGGCGTCCTGCGGTGCCGCAAGAAAGATCAAGGTGAACCGGCCGGCCTCGCTCTCGGTACGGCGCACCTCGCGCATGCCGAGCTTGTTGCAGTAGAAGTCCAGGCTCTTTTCGATGTCGGTTACGCGAACCATTGTGTGCAAGTAGCGCAACGGGGCCTCCTGTGCGCGTGTAAGCGTCTGGTTAAAGTCGAAGATGTGCCAGCTTGCGCCGGCCAGAGCGCTTTCGCAACAGCCGCTACCTGCAGCCCGGCTGATGGGGGAAGACGGGCAAAATTCCACCTGCTGGTCAGAGGGGCGATCGGCTACCGGCGACAAGCCTTGCGACGTGTTCGGAGCGTTCGAGACTAACACGTGTTGGTGCAATACGAATCAGTATTGCAAGATGCTGACCTAAATCCCAGGCAAGTCTTCAAGCAATTATGAGTCGCCTCACGAGGTTTTCCCCAGATTAGTATTCTGTGCGATGCTGCAAAAATGCGACGTGATTAAGAATCTCAGCACCTTAGCTTCGCCTCGGGTCTGCAATTGCTCGGAATCGCGCCGCTGGCGAAAGGTGTGCAGGGCGGAAAATCGTTTGGACAGCCCGCCGCCAATCACTATAGGTTCGCGTCGCTGAGGGCACATTTAGGTGAGTCGAGAGGGCAAATTTCGGCTCCCTGGTGCGGGTCCCCAGGGCAGTGAGTAAGGGTATATCAATGTAGATCCATAGTGAGCGGGGTAAGCTTATGGGTGATGACAAGTTCCTCCCACAACCGGGAGAAGAACCAACCGGCACGGACTCGACAGGCGGGCTCGAGGTCTTTGAAATAGCCGGATCTATCAAGTGGTTTGACGTTTCCAAGGGCTACGGTTTTATCGTTCCGGACAATGGTCTGGCAGACGTGCTCTTGCACGTGACCTGCCTGCGGGCCGGTGGATACCAGACCGCCTATGAGGGCGCGCGGGTTCACTGCCAGGTGCTGAATCGCCCGAGAGGCTTGCAGGCCTTTCGTGTGCTCAGCATGGACGAGAGCACGGCGATCCATCCGTCGCAGCTGCCGCAGCGTACGCACGTGATCGTGACGGCTGAGAGCGACTGGGAGCGGGCCATGGTCAAGTGGTTCAACCGCGTCCGCGGCTTCGGCTTCCTGACCCGCGGCGAAGGCACGCCCGATATCTTCGTGCACATGGAGACGCTGCGCCGCTTCGGCTTCACGGAACTACGGCCGCAGCAGATCGTGCAGGTCAAATGGGGCATGGGCGACAAGGGTTGCATGGCGGCAGAGCTTCGGCCTGACGGCGTACAGCCAGGATTTCCGCCGCCACACTGACGCGGGTTAGAATTTGATTCTTGAGCCGTTCGGGGCTGCCATCAGGCGGCCCCGCATGCTTTTCAGGCTAATCTTTGTTATTTCGCCCCACCTTGGAGAGCTGCCGTGTCGCTAGTTCAGTGATCTCGTCAATGCACTTACTAGGATTTTGCGCAACCTCTGAACCAGAGAATCGGAGGATTGTATATTCCTCCGCCACGATGGCTCGCTCACGCGCCTTGTCTCTCCTCACTTGTTCCTTAGTTCTTTCGTGGAAGTCGTGTCCGTCAAGTTCTACCGCCAGACGTAGTGTAGTTGATTGCTTGGCAGTGATGAGGAAGTCGACACGGTAGTCGCCTGTCCTCGTGCGCACAGATTTCTGAGGCGCCAGCTGCAAGCCATGCTCTTCTTCGATCTTGCGGAACTTCCACATCATGAGAAAGATCTGCTCGATCGGCGAGCGGATCTCGTGCCAGTCGATCAGTGACTTGACGTCATTTTCGAATCCTTTCGCGACGCGATTCGTTATCCAATCCAATCGCGCCGCGACATCGGGGACAATTTCCGCGGCTGGCAAGCCCAGCTCGCTCCCGAACGTCTGAGCTATCAGTTCAAGTTTGCCTCTATCGCTCTTGTACTTTTCAAGCGATTGCCCTGCGGCCATGAGATTATCCATTAATTTGGACCAGTAAGCCCTGAGGAACGCTTGCTCCAGAAACTCCTTCTCGTCGAGATGCTCGATATCTCTTGCGATAGTTGCGAGCGTGATTTCGCTCCATTTCGCTATGAATGCTTCGCAGAGTTTGATGGCATCTTTCATGGTGAGCGCCATGACTTCTCTTCTCCGACAATCACGTCATTAAGCAAAGCATCCGTGCAGAAGGCTCTCGTGCCTTGCCTCCGAGTCCGAGTATTGATGCGTGAGCAGTTGTCCGGCGCTCACTCGGTGTCAACGGTCTCGCGCGCTGGATAGGCCCAGCACAAGTCTGGCGGCAACACCACCTCGACATCGCTGCCGACGGGATAGCGCACCTGCGTGCCGAGCTCGAGCGCATCGATGCGGCCACCCAGGACATTCAGTTCGTAGACGGTCTGCGTGCCCTGATAGCGCGTGGCGGCGACGCGGCCCGTGAATGTATTCGGCTCCGCCTTGCCATTGCCGCCCAGGCGAACGTTCTCCGGCCGCACCGCGATCTTGACTGGCTCCCCGGACTGCACGCTCGCCGGCAGCCAAGCCGAAAGCTGCTCGCCGGAGCCTGCCTGGATCTGCCCGAACTCGCCGTTGCGCTGGACCACCCGGCCTTCGAGCAGATTGGATGAGCCCGTGAAGTTGGCAACGAACAGATTCGCGGGCCGATTGTAGAGCGCGTCGGCGGATGCCATCTGCAGCAGCTTGCCGTCGCGCATGACGCCGATGCGGTCGCCGAGCACGACGGCTTCCGCCTGATCGTGCGTGACATACAGAGCCGTCACGCCTGTCTTCTTGATGATGCGGCGCAGATCGTCACGCAGCCGGAGTCTGAGCTTGGCATCGAGGTTGGAGAGGGGCTCGTCGAGCAGCAGCAGTTGGGGCTGGTAGACGAGACTGCGGGCCAGTGCCACGCGCTGCATCTGCCCGCCCGACAGTGAGACGACCGGGCGGTTTGCGTAGTCCGACAGGCCCACGAGTTCGAGAGCTTCGCCCACCTTGAGGTTGCGCTCGGCGCGCGGCGTTCTGCGCGTGCGCAGAGGATAGGCGACGTTCTGGTGGACCGTCATGTGCGGCCATACGGCGTACGACTGAAACACCATGCCGATATTGCGAAGGCGCGGCGGGGTAAGGATGCCCTGCTCGGGCGCCGAGACGACCGCGCCGCCAATGGAGATGGAGCCGGACGTCGGGTGCTCGAGGCCCGCCACGCAGCGCAGCGTTGTGGTCTTGCCGCAGCCGGACGGCCCAAGCAGAACGACGATCTCGCCGGCTTCGATGCGAAAGTTCACGTCGTCCACGGCGGCGATGCCGGTGCTGAACACCTTGCGCAGCCGTTCGACCTTCAGTTCCGCCGACATTATGTCTCCCTGTCTGGGCCCTCTCCCCATGGAAAAATGGGGAGAGGGAGTGATGCATGTTTCTATTGCCGATGACCGTAGGTCTTGTTCCATTCCTCGATCCAGCCGGCGCGCAGCTTCTCGAACTGCTCGAAATTCGGCAGCCAGACTTTCACCACCTTCGGATCGAACCCTTCCGGGTAGAACGGTGGCGTTTTCAGCGAGGTGAGGTTGCCCTGCTCCTTGATCATGAACGTCTGGCCCTCTTCGGAGAGGCACCAGTTGAGGAACAGCTTGGCAGCGTTAGGGTTGGCCGCGGTCTTCGGCACGCCGGTGGCGTAGGGGGTAATGGGCGCGCCCTCCGGCGGGAAGAAGATCTCGAGTGGTGCCCCGTCGCGCTTCTTGGTGAAGACGATGTTGTAGAGCGATGGCGCGATCGAGACCTCGCCGCGCACCAGCGCGTCCGACAGCGGCGCGCCCGACGGGTAGAGCACCGGCTTGGTTGCCGCTTGCTTTGCCCAATAGTCCTCACCGAGCACCTGCCGCTCGAACATCGACCTGGTCCAGGTCGTTCCGCCCGATGGGGCAAATACGGTGCCGATCTGCTTGTTGCCGTACTCCGGCTTCGTGAGATCCATCCACGATTTCGGCGGATTCTTCACCAGCGCGCTGTTGTAAGCGATTGACCAGACCAGCGTGACGCGCGGCCACAACTTGGGCGAGACGCGCGCGCCCTCCAGGTAATCGGCGCCATTGGGCGGCGCGTAGTCCTGGAACAGATCGTTGAGCTCCAGCATCAGCCCGCGATCCGAGTGGTCGATGACGTCGGCCGAGAGTTTGCCGGCAGCGGCCTCGGTCTTCACTCGTGTGATGAGCTGGCCGCCGGGCGCACGCACCAGCTCCACCTTCACGAACGGAAAGCGCTTGTTGAAAGCCTTGATGGTCTCCTGTTCGACCTCCGTGAAATTCGCAGTGTAGAAAACGAACTTGCCCTCTTTCTTCGCCGCCTCGATCAGCTCGGGCGGCCCGAAGTTTTGTGCAACGGCGGAGCCTCCGGCGGCTGCGAGCACCACGGCGAGCGCGATAGCAATGGTGCCGAGGCCGCGCTTTGCAAACGATACCAACATTCGGTTCATCTCCCTGTCTCGATCTGATTTCCTACCCGGCGCGCCCGAGGCTCGCATCCGCCACGCCGCGCGCTCCGCGTGAAAGCAGATTGGCAATGCCGATGACCACGGCAAGCAGAACCATCTGTACCAAGCTGAAGGCCGCGGTAATGCCGATATTGCCGCCTTCGTAGTAGTCGAGGAGAAGAACGGCCATCACCATGGTGTTGCTGGTATAGAGAAACAGCGAGGAGCCGAGCTCGCGGATCGCCAAAATGAACAGAAGCGTCGTGGCAGCGATCACGCCGGGTCGCGCGAGCGGCAGCACGATGGAGCGGATGGTGCCGAGGAGGCCCTTGCCGCAGATCCAGGCCGCCTCCTCCAGCTCGCGGTGGATCTGCAGGAGCGAGGTGGAGAGCGCCTTGACGGTGTCGGGCATGAAGCGGGCGATGAAAGCCAGCGCAAGGATCCAGATCGTGCCATAGAGGCCGCCGGGCAGCCCGATCCAAGCCCAGAGATAGGCAACACCGATGACAAGCCCGGGAATGGCGACGGGCAACGTCGAAATGACATCTATGCTTCTGCGCGCCGGCAGGCTGGTACGGTTGATGGTATAGCCGATGGCGAAAGCTAGCACCCCGCCGACCAGCGCGGTGATCAGGCCAACCTCCATTGTGTTATAGATCGAGCGCAGGGCCAGCGGGTTGGCGAATAGTCGCTCGAAGTGCATGAGCCCGTATTGCCGCGTATCGAACAGGCCTGGCAGATCGCGGATAAACAGAAATCTGCGGAAGCCGGCAACGGCAAGTGCCAGCGTCGGCAGCACCACCACGACGAACAGGTAGACGACCGCCAGTCCGAGCGTGAGATACCGCCAGGGTCCGAGATTGAGCAGCGCCGGCCGGAATGCCTTGCCGGCGACTGTGGTGTAGCTCCGCCGCGACACGATCCTGTGCTGCAGCCAAACGAGGAAGCCCGTCACGACCATCAGGATGATGGCGACCGAGGCAGCCGTGCTGTAGAGCGGCGGCGACCAGTTGGTCAGCTTGAAGATGTAGGTTGTGAGCACCGGAATGTCGCCGGGCGTGCCGAGCACGGCGGGGATTCCGTAGATGCCCAGCATAACGATGAACGACAGCAGCATGCCCGAGAGGATGGCCGGCGCGATCAACGGGAAGGTCACGGTGAACATGGTGCGCAGCGCCGTGGCGCCGCTCACTTCAGCAGCCTCCTCCAAGGAAGGATCCATGTTGCGCAGCGCCGACGCGGTGAACATGTAGACATAGGGCGCATAGTAGATGCCGAAAATCGCAATCAAGCCGCCCATAGAATAGGCGTTGAAGCGCCAGTCGATGCTCATCGACGCGAGAAACGTATTGAGCAGCCCCGTCTTCGGCGACGCCAGGATCGACCACGCGACGGCCGCGACCAGCGGCGGCACGAACAACGGAAGCATGCTGGCGGCCGCGATAAAGCGTTTGCCCGGCGTGTTGGTGCGCACCACCACCCAGGAGAATGTGAGGCCGATAACCACCGCGAGCGCCGTGCCGCCCCCACAGGCGATCAGCGAGTTGGCGAGCGCGACATGGACATTGGGATTGCCGAGAACCGTGATGAAATTCGCAAACGAAAGGTCGAAGACACCAAAGCCGTCCACCACGGGATTGGTGTTGGTGAGCGCGCCCAGCAGCAGCATGGCCACCGGGTAGATGACAAGAAACGCGAGCACCACCAGCAGCCCGCCGGACCACAGCCAAGTGAGGATGGTGCGCTGGGTCCCGGAGCCGGAAGCTGCACGGTGCGGTGCCATCGCGATGTCAGAAGCAATTGCAGCGTCTGCAGCCACCAGTTTCCTCCGATGGCCGCCCTGGGTTGTTCCCTTTTGGCTTGCGGCCGTTGTTGTGGGCCAGATGCTTACCACACAAGAACGCGGGCGCGCATGTGGCAATGCATAGGAGGTTTACCGGGATCGCTGCGGATGGCCCTCGACCTCGAAAAGCCGCCGTGCCAAGGATTGGCCGATGACTACTTTGGTCGCATAACTACGGGTGCCGAATGGAGCCGCGCAATAAGGCCGTCGTTGTCGGGTCGCTCGGCGTCATCGGGCGCTATATCGTCGAGCGGCTACAGCAAGACGAGAGCTGGTCGATCGTGGGCCTGTCGCGGCGCGGAGCCGTCAGCGGGTTGCGCTACCGGCACATCAGCGTTGATCTGCTCGATAAAGAGGACGCGGCGATCAAGCTTGCGGGGCTGACAGACGTCACGCACATTTTTTATGCAGCATTCCAGGCCGCGCCAGGCGCTGCCTCGGGCTATGCCTCCAACATCGCGCCCAATCGGGACATGCTGGTTAATGCCGTCACGGCCATCGCCCGGGTCTCAAAGGCGCTGCGCCGCGTCGTGCTGGTGACCGGCACCAAGTATTACGGCACGCACCTCGGGCCCTTCACGACACCGGCGCGCGAGAGCGGCCCCCGGCACATGCCGCCCGACTATTATTTCGATCAGATCGACTGGCTCACCGCGTTTCAAAAAGGCAAGGCCTGGGACTGGGTCGAGCTGCGGCCGCAGACGCTGTGCGGCTTCGCACCAGGCACGCCGATGAGCATTCTTCCCGCGATCGCCGTGTATGCGGCCGTGAGCAAGCAGCTCGGCTTGCCGCTGCGGTTCCCAGGTAAAATCGGCGCCTACAACTCTTTGTATCAAGTCACCGAGTCCAGCCATTTCGCCAACGCCGCGTTCTGGGCCGCCACCGAACCGCGCTGCGGCCTCGAGGCCTTCAACATCACCAACGGTGACTACTTCCGCTGGAAGAACCTGTGGCCGCGCATCGCTGAGGTGTTCGACATGCCGGCTGGCGAGCCACAGATGATCAGCTTGACGCAGCACATGGCCGACAAGGGCGCGCTCTGGCGGACCATGACGGAGAAATACGGGCTGCAGCCGTTCGACTGGGAGCAGTTGGTGGGCTGGCCGTTTGCCGACTATGTGTTTGGCTCCGACTGGGACGTGATGACGAGCACCACCAAGGCCCGGCAGTTCGGATTTCACGACGTGGTCGACACGGAAGAAATGTTCTGCCGGCTTTTGCGCCGCTTCCGCGAGGAGAAAATCGTTCCCTGACGGCGGCGCAAGTCTAGCCGACAGCCACACGCACCATGCGGCCGATGCCATAGGCGAGCGCGGACAGGAAGATGTGGCCCAAGATACCGGTGACGAAGTAAGCCGTTATTTTCGTGCTCCACGGCTGGCGCGGCTGCTGACGCAGCAGCTGCAGCTTGCTCCACCATCCTTCGGAGGCGATGCCGGCGACGCCGAACAGCACCACCCACAAGGGCGCACCCGCGTAGCCGGCGATGGCCATGGCGGGAACGATGACATATGCCAGCATGCAATCCGTCGTTGCTCACTTGCCATGTTCGCCCGCCAGAGCGGGCGCGGCTGACCAGCACTGCTCCTGCTCTACAAGCACTCCCATGCAACATACAGGCATCGCGCATTGAGCCAATGCCGATGCTTGACAAGTCTTGCCGCCTGCGCCCCGATGGTCTGATCTATTGGAAGAGAGGGATTGCTGGTCGCCGCAATGCAGTCACGCATCCGGGTTGCGGTCGATATCGGCGGAACATTCACCGACATCGTCGTCATGTCGGGCGAAGGCGCCCTGCACGAGAGCAAGGTATCGACCACTCCGGATGAGCCGAGCCGCGCCGTGGTCGCGGGTGTCGAGGCCTTGCTCAGGGAATTGGATGTTCCAGGCTCGAATGTCGAAGAGGTGCTGCACGGCACCACGGTCGGCTCCAACACCATCCTCCAGCGCTCGGGCGCCAGGACCGGGCTGATCACCACCCGCGGCTTCCGCGATGTGCTGGAGATCGGGCGCATCCGCATGCCCGATATGTTCGATCTCACGTGGGACAAGCCCAAGCCCCTGGTGCCGCGGCGGCATCGGCTGGAGGTCGTCGAGCGCATCGCGGCTGATGGCAGCGTGGTCGAGCCGCTTGAACGAGGCGAGCGTGATTGCCGCTGGCGAGCAGCTCGTGGCCGCGGGTCATCGAGGCGGTCGCCATCTGCCTGATCAACAGCTACCGCAATCCCGCGCACGAGCAGCGCATCGAGGCGATCCTGCGTCAGCGGTTCCCCGGCCTGCTGGTGACGGCGTCCTATGCGGTGCTGCCCGAGCGCAAGGAATACGAGCGCACCAGCACCACGGTCGTGAACGCCTATCTGCTGGCCGCCATGCGCAGCTACCTGAAGAACCTCGAAACCGGCCTGCGCTCGATCGGCATTGCGGCGCCGATCCGGGTGATCACCTCCAACGGCGGCATGCTGGCGGCGGAGACGGCCTGCGAGAAGCCGGTGTTCGTGGTGGCCTCCGGTCCAGCGGGCGGCGTGATCGGCGCAGCGCGCCTGGGCGCGGCGCGCGGGGAGCGCGGATCTCATCGTGTTCGACATGGGCGGCACGACGGCCAAGGCCGTGATCATCGAGGACGGCCGGCCCAGCATGACATCGGAGTACGAGTTCCGCGACGGCATCTCCACGTCCAGCCGCTTCGTCAAGGCCGGCGGCTACATGCTGAAGGTGCCCGCCATCGACATCGCCGAGGTCGGCGCCGGCGGCGGGTCGCTTGCGGGCATCGACAAGGGCGGGCTGCTCAAGGTGGGGCCGGAGTCGGCCGGCGCCGTGCCGGGGCCCGCCTGCTACGGGCTCGGCAATGACGCGCCCGACGGTGACGGACGCCAACGTGGTGCTGGGGCTGATCAATCCGCGGGCGCTGGCCGGCGGCCGGCTCGCCATCGACCGGCGACTTGAGCGAGCAGGCGATCCTGACGCACGTGGCCAAGCCGCTCGGCCTCTCGCTGCGAGGAGGCCGCGCACGGCATCCGGGCGGTCGCGAATGCCGCCATGTCGCGGGCGATCCGCGCCGTCACGGTCGAGCGCGGGCGCGACCCGCGCGATCTGACGCTGGTCGCCATCGGCGGCAACGGCGGCATCCACGCGCTCGACGTGGCGCGCGATCTCGGCATCGGCCGCGTGGTGGTGCCGCCGCTGGCGGGCGTGTTCAGCGCCGTCGGCATGCTGGCGTCCGATCTCGAGCACATCGCTCTCGACACCGTAACGCGTCCCCTCGACGAGCTGACGAGTGCCGAGCTGAAGCAGATGAAGCAACAACTCGCCGCCGATGTGATGCGCCGGCTGGCGGCCGACGGCTTTACGGGCGCGCGCGTGGCGCTCGGCTGGGAGGCGGACCTGCGCCATGAGGGCCAGGCGACCGAGCTGACCGTGCACTATGACGGCGATGACCTGGGCGGAGATGGCCGCCGCGCTTCGTCGCCGAATACCTCAAGACCTACGGCTACAAGGACGAGAGCCCGATCGAGCTGGTGAAGCTGCGCGTGATCGGCCGCGGCCTGCGCGAGCGGCGGCTCGATTTCAAGCAGCTTGCCATCGAGACGCGCGCCGGCGCGCCGACGGAACGCTCACGCGCCATCCACTTCGCCCGCGGCGCCGACGGCCGTCGAGACGGAGGTCGTGCCGCGCTCCGCCCTTTCCGTCGTCGCCCCGCCGCGGGCCCCTGGTCATCGAGGAGTTCGACTCCACCACTGTGGTTCCGCCCGGACGCCAGCGTGCACCGCGATGCCATGGGCAATATCGTGCTGGACCTAGAGGCTGCGCCATGAAAGTCGACCCCATCACGTTTGCAGTCATCAAGAGCGGCCTCGACTCGATTGCCGACGACATGGCCTACACGGTGGTGCGCATCGCCCGCTCGGAGATCGTCAAGGACGTGATGGATTTCTCCGCCGCGCTGTGCGCGGCGGACGGGCAGATGGTGGCGCAGGCCAAGACCATCGCCCAGCACCTCGGCGCCATCCCCGAGGCCATGGCCGCCGTGCTCGCCAAGTTCGGCGACGATCTCCATGACGGCGACGCCGTGATCATGAACGACCCCTACCACGGCGGCATGCACCTGCCCGACATCTTCATGTTCATGCCGCTGTTCTTCGAGGGCAAGCGGCGCGCGTTCTCCGTGGTCATCTGCCACCACACCGACGTCGGCGGGCGCGTGCCGGGCTCCAATGCGTCGGACTCCACCGAGATCTACCAGGAAGGCCTGCGCATCCCGCCGCTGAAGCTCTACGACCGCGGCACGCTCAACGAGACGCTGGAGACGCTGATCAAGATCAACGTGCGCGTGCCGGACCGGGTGTGGGGCGACCTGTCCGCCCAGTACGCGGCCGCCCAGGTCGGCAAGCGCGGGCTGGACAAGCTGTTCGCAGCGCTACGGCGCCGGCGAGGTCGAGGCCTACATGAGCGAGTTGCTCGACTATGCCGAGCGGCTGACGCGCGCGGAGATCAAGACGTGGCCGAAGGGTCGCTACGAATTCACCGACCACATCGACAACGACGGCTTCTCCGACGCGCCGATCCCCATCAAGGCCGCGATCACCGTGCGCGAGGACGGCACGCTGCTGGTCGACTACACGGGCTCCTCGCCGCAGGTGAAAGGCGCGCTCAACTCGACGCTGAGCTTCACGCATTCGCTCACCTATCTGAGCGTGCGCTGCGTGCTGCCGAAGGACGTGCCCAACAACGTCGGCGTTCTTCCGCTGCATCGAGGTGAAGGTGCCGGAGGCCTCCGTGCTCAACCCGGTGATGCCGGGGCCGTGCGCCGCGCGCGCGCTCACCGGCTACCGCGTGTTCGACACCATGCTGGGCGCGCTGGCGCAGATCGTGCCCGAGCGCGTGCCGGCGGCCGGCGAGGGCGGCAACAGCGTGATCTGCATCAGCGGGCTCAGGCCCAACCGCAAGCCCTTCATCATCGTCGACATGATCTGCGGCGCCTGGGGCGGCCGGCCCGACAAGGACGGGCTGGAGGCCGTCACCAACGCCTCGCAGAACCTCTCCAACATGCCGGTCGAGGTGATGGAGGCCGAGCATCCGGTGCGCGTGGAGGAATACGCCTTCGTGCCCGACACCTGCGGCGCCGGCAAATGGCGCGGCGGCGTCGGGCTGCGGCGCGCCTATCGCATCCTGGCGCCCGAGGCGCTGCTGCAGATGCGCACCGACCGCGTGGTGTTCGAGCCCTACGGGCTGAGCGGCGGCCAGCCGGGCGGCCGCTCGCGCAACTTCATCGAGATCGGCAACAGCCGCGAGCCGCTGCCGGGCAAGGTGACGATGACCGTGCCGCAGGACGCCGTGATCGTCCACGAGCAGGCCGGCGCCGGCGGCTTCGGCGAGCCTCTGGATCGCGACCCCGGCCTCGTGCTCGAAGACCTGCTCGACGGCAAAATCAGCGCGGCGTTCGCGCAACGCCACCACGGCGTAGTGCTGGACGGCAAAGGCGGCGTCGATGGCAAGGCAACGGCCCTGCGCCGATCGCAATCGAGGCGTGGCTCGGATCGTGCGGTCGGAGGCACTTAGAGCCGTCCCATCCTAGATTGAATCACAAGCCACACACTCTTCCTCGCGCTATGTCATTGGACATTGCGCGGTGATTGCCAGGGGGCATTTTCTTGATGGGGTTCAGTCATTTATGAACGGGCGATTCGCTATTGCTGAAGATTGAGCGCTTAGTCTGGATGGAGCGGCGTTGGCTTTTTGACCTACCAGTCCTTGTTTGCGTTCCTTCGCCGTTCCACCAATTTTTTTAAGGGAGGATACGATGCGAAATTTGAAGCTTGCGGCTTTGCTTGGCTGCATTTCACTTGTAACGACCTTTGCGCTTGCAGACTTGAACGCAAGCGTCGACGCACCAAAGTATGCCGGACCAAAGGGCGGAAATGCCCGTCTCGACCAATGCTTTACGCTGGGCAAGAATTGCGGTCAGACGGCAGCCAACAAGTATTGCGAGATGTTTGGCTACCAGAGGGCAAAGTCCTTTACGACGGAAAATGCGAGCCCCACGCAAACAATGTTTGGGGAAAAATGCTCCGGTTCGGTCTGCGTCGCCTTCAAGGAAATTAATTGCACCACCACGGCCGCGAAGGTCGGACAAAAACTGGGTTGGCCACAGAAAATGGACTGACGAAACGTTGCGGTCTTACGATTGCGCCGGCTGTGCTCGCAAACTGCCAGCACAGCCGCGATACGCTCGTTAAAGGGCGCTTCCTCACATCCATCCAATCTTGAAGCGGGACGGCCTTGGTTGGTAGCGATCAGGCCTTTGGCCCCAATCAACGACCGATGTTCACGGGTGTCATGGGAGCCTCAAAAAGCGGAGCGACTCTCACGCTAACGCCGCCGCTTGTAAGGGTTGCGAGGCGGCGGCTTGTCAGACCACAACTCGCCGTCCAATCCGACCAGCGTGTATTTGATCCCCGCCTTCTCCGCTTCCTGATCGAAGCACGACGGACAGATATTCGTGCGCCAGCGGTTCAGTGTGACGGCTGCGAACGCTTGTTCTGGCTCAACGCGAAACGTAATGATGCTGCGGCGTCCGCATTTCGGGCACGTGGGCGCGGTACTGATCATTCGTCTCGATGCTTGCAAGTCTGAAATTGGGGATCGCGCCGCATGTAGAACTTGCGCTCATCTTGATGGGTGATGCGAAATCCAAGCCTCTCATAGAGGCGACGTGCGGGGTTCGTTTTAACGGCGCCAGGCGTCACGGGTTGGTCTGCGGCTGCGGCTTCCTGGACTACGTGACCGATCACTTCGCTGCCAATGGCTCTCCGTTGGAAGGCTGCGTCCACGAAGAGTTGGGCGAGAAAGAGCGCACCGTCCGCTTGCATGGTCTGCAACCAGCCGACAGCGCTCTCATCCAGAGTGATGATCCGAACCTGCGTGGTCTCCCACCGCTTGCGAAAATTGGCGACTTGAGCGGACATAGTCAGATTCAGATCTCGAATGATTTTCTCCATCCCCGCGAAATACAGGGATGCGCAGTAGTCGAAGTCTTCAGGACATGCCTTGCGAAGCGTGACCTGCATCTTTTTCTCACAACACGCTCATATTTCGCGACCAATGTAACGCGGCCCTAGACAAAGGACATCGGCAGCAGCAACGCCTCGCGGTTGCATCAAAGCGGCGTGCATGGGTTGACGCCACGTCGGTTTCAGAACAGAAAGAGGCCGGTTTCGGAATAGGCCCCCTGCCGCAGTTTCGGAATGAGCGGACAACGGTGGCCTAAGTGCCTGAAAATCGATCTGTCGGGGCATAGCTCAGCCTGGTAGAGCACCTGCTTTGGGAGCAGGGGGTCGCGAGTTCGAATCCCGCTGCCCCGACCAATCAAATCAGGTACTTAGGCCTCAGTTGAGTTCCGCAGAAATCACCCGCGGAACGTGGGCGGACCAGCCATCTCACATCTGCGAAGCGCCTTGGCCTTGCCTTCAACCGCTCCCTGCCGTGCATCTATTGAGCAAGCCAAAGCGAAACGGCGGACCATGCCCCAGCTTGCCGGACTTCATCGCTGCCGTCTTCGCCGGTTGACGATCATGCCGAAGTAGCCAGCGAGCCAGGCAACGGGTACCCGCGTCAGGTGCTGGTGTGGAGGGCGGCTTTTCAGACGCGGCCGTTCAGCGCCGATTGGTTCAGCGACCAGAGGCGGACTGCGTGGGCTTGCCTCAAGATAAAGTTTGATCAGTTGTTCCACGGAGCCGTGAGGACTGGTTCCGAGTCGATCCCTCCGTCGCTGCACATTCACCTCGAATCGTACTAGGTGTCGCCCTTAATCGACGATTCAGGAGGCGGCGATGTTCAATAAAAAGGGCGAAGAATTAGGTGGTGCATCTATGTCACCGAGCATTATGCCGGCTGTCGGCATAAACATAAACAAGTCGAACGCGGGGACCCCACGGGCGATCATCGATTTGGGCCTGTGCATCAGGGGCGATCTGGAAACCGAGGGAGAAGTTCAAGTCGACGGTCAGGTCAAGGGCCAAGTCACCTGCGCGCATCTTATTGTCGGCAGCGACGGTGCGATTTTTGGCGACATCAATGCGTCTGAGGTCGTCGTGCGCGGAAAGGTGAAAGGGACCGTTCGAGCGAAGCGAGTCATTCTTCAGGCGAGTGGCCAGGTTGAAGGTGACATACATCATGACACGCTGACCATGGAAGAGGGCGCTCGCTTTAAGGGTGCTTCCAACCAAGAAAATGTCGAGCCGGTGGTGGCGCCGGCTAAACTGCAGCTAATTGGGGAAAAGCGGGAGAGAGTTGGCGCTGAGGCCATGCGTCAGCCGCTCGGCACGCGGCGGGAATCGAGCGCAAAAATAGAACCTGAGAAGCCGACCGCTTGAGGCGATACATGCGGCCGACCAGGTGCAAGTCAAAAACATGATCTGGCGGCCCCGCAAGTACAGGGTGAGCGAGGGTGTCTCGGAGATCGAATTTCTGCACCGCGGAATTTCGCCGGGGCCGGCCGCATGCGCAGGACTTCGACAAACTGTTTCGTGATCTTAGTCCTGATCTTGACGACGGCCTTGTTACCGACGGCCAAGACAGCCTCTAGGCACGATCGAGGATCACATTCGCTGAGCGCTGGCGCACGTCCTCATTCTTGCTGGCTCGCATCAGCTTCACATGCAGCTGCAGTGCCTCTCGTCCATACCTGCGCGCTACCACCAATATTCCAAAGGCTATGTCATCACGGCGTCGGCTCATGGACTAATCTTTGCACATGAGCCTGCGGCGGGGGCGTCAAGGAACTAGGCCCGGCGATTGCCACGCCATCCGGAATGCTATTCCTTGCCGTGGTCGGCAGCTCTTCGGCATCGTCTTCTTTCCCAGGGCGTGCAGAAGTTCTGGATTGGGATCAGCGCCGCGCTAGTTATTCCACTCCCCGCTTTTCCAATGCTCACGTGAGATGTTATGTAAGTGCGCGTTGATCTCTCGCCAATGAAATACGTCATCCCGATCGCGCTAAGTTAGCCTTTTTTCCCCTGATCCTTGAACACTTGGTTGGCGCATGCATTGTCAAATTCTGGCTTGCTGATACGGCCAGTGATATTGCCGGAAGTGAAATTCCCTGACGTAGGGAGATAACCGGCGAGCGGGAAGCCATATGCGAAGACGCTCTCGCCTACGCGAGCGCCCCTCCTAAACGGCGGGGGGCGTATAGTACTCACGACCGCGGCCTTCAGGAGTGCTAGATCATTTGTGTGATCGGCAGCTACGAGCCTTGCTGCGGCCGATGCCGATGCAACGCTGTTGACACGTATTCCGGCGCAATCTCGCACGACGTGCGCATTGGTCAGGATCATACCGTCGCTCGAAACGACCACCCCGGTTCCCGAGACGGCGTTTTCAGGTTGTCTTTTCGGCATGGGCGTTGGCGGAGGCAGCGCGGCAGTTGGAGGGATAGGTGCGGCAATCCCCCAACTAGTGAGCGTTCGTTGCGCAATGTGGTGAAATTCCCGGTCGCCAGATGACCTAGCCGGAAGAGTGAGAGTTTTTCGATAGTCAGAGAGGGCGCGGTTGCTGTCGCCTTTGCTCTCGTATGCGAAGCCACGCAAAACATAGGCCCGCACGCCACGGGGGTCGAGTTCGATCGCCTTGTTAAGGTCGCTGATGGCTCGATCGTAATCGCCCTTCTTAGCATATGCCGCGCCTCTGGTAGTGTAAGACAACGAGAACTTGGGATCGATCTTGATCGCCCTATTGGAGTTAGCGATGGCGCGGTCATACTCGCCATTCACCAAATGTGCGCGGCCGCGGGTGCCGAAGGGCACCAAGAGCCTAGGGTGGTTGAGTTCGATGGCTTTGGTGGCGTCAGCGATGGCTCGATTTTTGTCGCCCTGGTTCAAGTAGGCTTCGCCGCGATTTGCAAAAGCAAGAGCATTCTTGGGATCGAGTTCGACAGCTCTGTTGTAGTCCCTGATTGCTCGGTCGTATTCTTCTTTGCCCGCGTAAGCAAAACCCCGACCGTCGTAGGCCAGCGAAGACTTGGGGTCGATCGCGATTGCCCTGGTGTAGTCGGCAATGGTGAGGTCGTGCGCGCCCTTGACCTGGTAGCCATGGGCGCGCATGGCGTAGACGTGCGCGTCTCTGGGATTTAGCTCAATGGCCCTGGTGAAGTCGGCGATGGCGAGATCCTCTTTGCCCAGGGCTAGGTAGGCGTAGCCGCGGCTTCCATAGGCAGTCACAGCGTTCGGATTTCGATTGATGATCTCGGTGCACGCCCTAACGGCAAGGGCTCGGTCCGCGGAGTTTTGGCAGTCCCCTTCGGTATACGCCCAAGTCGCCGTCGCACCCACCACGAGGGCGAGGATTTGCGCCCCTATTTTGATCATGGCACCCCCCGGGCTATGAACGGTAGCATAGTCTAACTGAGCTTCCCTTGGGCTCCATGGGACATTGTGCCCCTAGCTGCCGGGGGCCTTTTCATTTCTGGCGGCAATCACCCTCGGACGGATGCTGCTTGCCGTCGGTGCCAGTCCAGACGCAAGTCCGCTTGCATTTGGCAATCCGCGCCTTGTCTAGGCAGCCGGGATTGCCGCCAATGCGGTAACAAATCTTCGACTGCTGCGCACAAGTAGGCGCGGCCTCTGTCGGCGATACGAGCAGCATGCACGCAAACAATGTGAAAAGCAGAGTTCCAAAAGTAATTTTCATTGTTCCCATCCATTAGGGCCGTTGCCGTACTGACCAGATCAAACGAGACTTGCCACGTCAACTGACCGTCAGGGTCCAGCGCGTTGTACTGCCGCTTCCGGTCTTGGCGACCTTCTCTCGGTTGTGCAGGTAGGCGAGGTTCCCGCGCACCCTCGGCATGACGCTTGGCCTGGCTGACTCCCCATGCCCGCCAGCCTTGAGGACCGCCGTGGTTATAGCCTGCGTACTTACCGGGGTGTCGGCCTCGCGCACTCCCACTATCAACCTACCCAGCTCGCCTTGCCGGAACAGTTTGATACCCTTCAGTCGCTTGTTGGGGATGGCGTCGATCTCGACGGAGGGGTCCAGCAATCGCAGCGTCGCATCGACGTGCCCCAACGCCTCCTTCGGTGCCGTAGCTGGCGTTCCAGCTGCACAATCTCGGATGCCAGTGAGGCGCGCTTGTTCCTGAGCGCGGACAGGGCGTAGCGGTCGCCACGGCTTCGGGTTTGTTCCATCCCCAAAATCTAGGCAGGGGACGGATTTATTTCTAATGGCGTTTGGGCCATAATACCGCTGAATTGGCTATTTTTGGCTACTCAGCCAGTACCCTGCCGCGACCGATCGGAGGGATCGACCAGAGTCACTACGATGAACACGTCGGCGTCCCGATCTTCTGGGTGAGCAGCCAGGTGCTTTTGCTTTGCCGTCTCTTGGCTTTCTTCGACCTTGGGGTCGAAGATGAACCTGGCCACCTTGGGAATCCAAGGTCCCTGTGGAGCTAGGCGCTCAATGCGTTGCTGAAGGCTTGCGATTTGTGCGCGGGAAACCATTGCGGCCCTCCATGGTGGGTGCCAATTCCTCAAGTCGCTCCTCGATGCGCTCCAGGGCCTGCGTCTCGACCATGGCCCGCAGCTGGCTGAGTACCCACACGAGGGATCGCCCCTTGGCGTGGTCAAGCTTGTCGTCACGCATTTCGCGGTAGACCTTGGTGGTTTCTGCGATCACGCCAGCCAGAGTGCCCAAGGCGTGGCGCACCTTGGATCGTCCGCTTGATTTTGGATCGTCGCCGGGGGTGGCATTCACTGTTTTATCGTTATCAGTCAATTTGTTGCTCCTCTCTGACAGGGTGACAGCGCAGGGCCACCACAGCGACTGTGATGGACCTGTGCTATTGCATTCCGAGACGTTTTTTGAGGACCGATGGTCGTGTTTAGAGGATTCCTCGTTATTCTCAGCGCCTTCATGCTCATTGGCTTGATCGTGGCCACTTGGAAGGCTTGGTTCATTGGCGACGCGAGGGTGCTAGTGGACTCTGCACTGCTTTGGACAGCGGGAGCGGTTGTAGTTGGTGCGATTTACTTTTCGAGTGCAGCGCTGCTGTGCGCAATCGCCCGCTTGAAGCGGAAGGCTTAGGCGGCAGGTCATAGACGTTAGGCGAGTTTTCTTTTCTGACACGGCCGCTAAGCCATTGAAGTGCAATACCCAGAACGAGCAGCGAACTGTCAGAAATCCGCTGATTTAAATGGGCTTGCCCCTCTTTTGGGAGCAGGGGGTCGCGAGTTCGAATCCCGCTGCCCCGACCAACGATTGATGGCATCTTCGGCTGCGCCGTCTTTGACTCGGTTCCCGGCTGCCTTCCGTGCGCCGGCGTTGCGCAGTGCCGGCATTGCCTCCAGCAAGCGCACGTGACGAACTCATGACCAGCGTATCTGTGCGCGTGGACACCGTAGGCACCGAGCGTCGGGGATGATGGAGTACTCGGTCTACATCGTCGAATGCGCCGACGGCACGTACTACACGGGCATCGCCGCCGATGTCCCGCGCCGGCTCCTGGAGCACAATGGCGCCAAGGGCAAGGGTGCGCGCTACACGTCGGCCCGTGCTCCGGTCTTCCTGGTCTACGAGGTGCGGTGTGCATCGCGGTCTGCTGCACTCAAGGAAGAACACCGCATCAAGCGGCTGACCAGGGGCCAGAAGCAGACGCTGATTGCCACATCACGCGGTGCGGATGCGAAGGTGCCGTGACCGCGCCCGATGAAAAGTTCGACGCCGTCATCCTCGGCGCGGGAGCCGCAGGACTGATGTGCGCGCTGACGGCGGGGCAGCGCGGCCGCAAGGTCTTGCTGCTCGAGCATACGGACAAGGCCGGCGCAAAAATCCTGATCTCGGGCGGGGGGCGCTGCAACTTCACCAATCTCGACTCGGCGCCCGACCGGTTCCTGAGCGGGAACCCGCATTTCTGCACCTCGGCGCTGCGCCGCTACACGCAATCGGATTTCATCGCCCTCGTTCAGCGTCATGGCATCGCCTATCACGAGAAGACGCTGGGCCAGCTGTTCTGCGACGGCTCGGCGCGCGCCATCGTCGCCATGCTGCTCCAGGAATGCACGCGCGGCGGCGTCGATCTACGGCTTGGACAAGCCGTTTCGCGTGTCAGCCGGACTGACCAGTTCCGGGTCGAGACGAACAAAGGCTGCTTCACGGCGCCGGTGCTTGTGTTGGCGACCGGCGGCCTTTCCATTCCGAAGATGGGCGCGACCGGCCTCAGCTATGACATTGCGCGGCAGTTCGGCCTGCGCGTCTCGGAAACGCGGCCAGGACTCGTGCCGTTCATAGCCGGCGGTGAAGTCACGGGCTTGGACACAGGCCTTGCCGGCGTTTCCCTGGACGCGGTCGCAACGTGCGAGAAGCAAAGCTTCCGCGAGAACATCCTGTTCACCCATCGCGGGTTGTCGGGTCCGGCCATCCTGCAAATCTCGTCCTACTGGCGCGAGGGACGCGCGATCACACTCGATCTGCTGCCCGATCTCGATGCGGCGGCGTTCCTGATCGAGCGAAAGCGGACGCGTCCCAAGGTCTCGCCGCACACCGTCCTTGCCGAGATCATGCCGGCACGTCTGGCGCGATCGCTGACGGCGGCCCATCTACCGGCGGGGGAACTGGCCAACATCTCCGACCGGGCCCTGGCTGCGTTTGCCGGCCGGCTGAAGCAATGGCATGTGCGACCTGAGCAAACGGAAGGGTACGCCAAGGCCGAGGTAACCCTTGGAGGCATCGACACCCGCGACCTGTCGTCGAAGACGATGGCCGCGCGCAACGTGAATGGCCTCTATGCCATCGGCGAAGCGGTCGATGTCACCGGCTGGCTGGGCGGCTATAATTTTCAGTGGGCCTGGTCCAGCGGCTGGTCGGCCGGCGCGGCACTCTAGAGCGAGATACCTCAGTCAACGCCGCTTCATCTGCGTCAGACGAGCTGCCGCCACAGCAGGAGCGCAAGAAGGGCGGCGCCGCCGCTGAATACGACCAGCCCGCCCTTGCCGTTGACAAAGCTGTCGGGCAACGGGCGCAACAGAAGCGGGGCAAACAGCAGCATGGCGCCGGCACCGATCACCACCGCATACCAAGGCAACGTTTCCCAGCCGCGCAGCAGCGTCAGCCCGGCTGCAAACGCGGCGACCGCAATGCTGGCCCATAGCGCAATGGCGCCGGAGCCGCCTTTCAGCGTTTCACCGCGAAACTCGGCCGGGAAATGGCCGCTGACCGTCAAGCCATAGAGCGCGATGAGCATGGTCGCGCCCATGAACAGCAACAGCTGGGGCCAGTACGGCAGCATACACATCCCTTCCTTGCCGACTTGCACTCGACCGGCTTGCCGACGGTGCGCGTGCTCACTAGCATACGCCAGATATATCAGATAGCGCGGGAGGGAGAGAGAACATGGCTCATCAGGCCACACCCCAAGACACGCCGAAAGCGGGCGCGCCAGCCGAGAAGAAGCGCGAGAAGCGGACCATCAGCGAGATCCGCGAGTCCAAGAAGACCGGCGAGAAGATGGTCTACATGTCGGTGCCCGACTACACGAGCGCCAAGTGGGCCGAGATGGCGGGCGTTGACGTGGCGGTGGTGGGCGACAGCCTGGCGATGATTGCACACGGGCATCCCTCCACCATCCCCGCGACCATGGACATGATGGTGATGCACGCGCAGGCCATCCGCCGCGGCGCGCCCAGCACGTTCGTGCTCGGCTGCATGCCCTATCAGAGCTACAACACGATCGACCGCGCCCTGACGAACGCCACCCGCTTCATGCAGGAGGCGGGCTCGGATGCCGTGAAGCCGCAGGGCGGCAAATCACAGGCGCATATTCTCAAAGCCCTGGTGGACGCCGGCATCCCGACCGCATCGCATATCGGCCTGACGCCGCACACCATTGCCATGTTCGGCGGCTTCAAGATTCAGGGTCGCACGGCCGAGACTGCCATGAAGATCCTGGAGGATGCGCTGGCGATCGAGGATGCAGGCTGCTTCATGCTGGAATTCGAGGCGGTGCCGGCCAAAATCGCTCGGCTGATCTCCGAGCAGCTCACGATACCCACCATCGGCATCGGCGCCGGCGTCGGCACGGATGGGCAGATCCTGCTATGCCATGACCTGCTCGGCGTATTCACCGACTTCAAGCCGAAGTTCACCAAGCGCTTCGCCAAGCTGACCGAGGTCGCGGTGACTGGGATCAGGCAGTACATTAAGGAGGTGAAGGAAGGCTCGTTTCCCGACGACGATCATTCCTATACGGTGAAGGAGGACGAATACGAGAAGTTCGCCAAAATGGTACAGAAGCGCCGGCAGATCTGAATGAACAGGATAATCCGGCTGCGGTGATGGCGCGCGCGAGCAAGACCGACGGGAACGGGGAGCAGGCCAGGGCGGAGACGCTGACCGAGCAGGCCTATTTGCGCCTGGAGGAAATGATCGTCACGCTGAAGCTGGCGCCCGGCGCGATCCTGTCGGAGCAGGCGTTGTCGCTCGAACTCGGCATCGGCCGTACGCCCATCCGCGAAGCGTTGCAGCGGCTCGCGCGCGAGGGGCTGGTGCTGGTGCTGCCGCGCAAGGCGATCCTGGTCACCGAAACAGATCCCAGGAAGCAGCTTCTGGTTCTGGAGGTGCGCCGCGAGATCGAACGGTTGCTGGCGCGGGTGAGCGCCGAGCGGGCCTCGGTCGCCGAGCGGGCCCGGTTTCAGGCGATTGCGGACGGGATGGAAGCGGCCGCCGAATCCAAAGACGACATCGCCTTCCTGCGTCTGGATCGCGAGCTGAACACGCTGCTGGTGGAGGCCGCGTGCAACGAGTACGCAGCCCGCATCATGCGTTTCCTCAACGGCCATTCGCGGCGTTTCTGGTATCTGCACTACAAGCAGGCGGCCGATCTGCCGAAGATGGCGCGCCTCCATGCCGACGAAGCCCGGGCCATCGCCAGGGGGAAGCCCGACCGTGCCATGGCGGCAAGCGACAAGCTGATCGACTACGTCGAGAACTTCATTCGGGCAACGGTCGGGGCGGAGGCGCGCCCGGAGCGGGCCGCCGGCCGGGCGCGTGGAGCGGGCGCATAGCGATTTACAGACCTGACGATCCTCGATAGCATATCCGTGATATATCAAGGCAAAGGTCGAGACGAGGGGCTTCGCGCCCTGGTTGAGTCCGCCAGCATTTATCGACGAACCGGGGTGGGAGGCGGAATGGGCGGGAAAACCTACGAGGGCAAGCGCAGCATCGATGGGCTCGTCGTCACCGTCGATGGCCGTCCGCTGCCGGAGCACTACGAGGTGCAGCGCTTCACCAATTGGGGCTTCGAGTGGACCTATGAAGGCACGAGCCCGCACCAATTGGCCTTGGCCATCCTCTACGACCACCTGGGCGACAAGGACCGGGCCATCAGGCTTTCGGAAGCTTTCATGAAAAAGATCGTTGCCGACATGGACAACGATTGGACGTTGACCGGTGCCGAAGTCGACACCGCAGTAAGGGAGATCGAAGGCAGGACGTGACTTGGCTCGGGGCCCGCGGCCAGCCGAGATGCCCCGCGCGGGTCGCGCAGGCGGCACTCCGCGGCCAGAATGGCGTCCCGTGATGACAGCCTGACATGCTACTGATATATCTGCGCACCAGAGCCGGCAAGCGGCCACGCAGCCAACCAGGGGAAGCGCCATGAAACTTTCACGCCGCAGCGTCTTGAAATCGATTGCCGCCACGAGTGCGGCTGCCACGTCACCTAGCGTGTTCGTGCCGGCCATTGCCCAGGCGGGGCCGGTCAAAATCGGCATTCTCGCACCTCGCACCGGCATTGCCGCGAGCCCCGGCATCAGCGGTCTGCGCGCCACGGAGTGGGCGGTTGAGCGTTTCAATGCGCAGGGCGGCATCGCGGGGCGCAAGATCCAGCTCGTGGTCGAGGAGGAGACCTCGCCCAAGGACACCATCGAGCGCTTCCAGAAGCTCGTGCAGCAGGACAAGGTCGACTGCGTGCAGGGCATCATCTCGACGGGCGTCGCACTCGCTCTGGGTCCGGTGGTGGAGGAGGCGCGCGCGCTGACCATCTTCTGGGACGGCACGACACAGGACGGTGTCGTGGAGAAGCTGCCCAATCCCAAGTTCCTGTTCCGCAGCACCGACAACGAATGCGAGGCGGTGATGTCCTCGCTGCTGGCCATCAAGCACTGGAAAGGCCAGTTCAAGCGCGTCGCCGGCATCAACCCCGACTACTCCTACGGCCGCAACAACATGGCCGCGTTCGTCGCGCTGCTGAAGCGTTTCAATATCGAGCACGAGGTGGTCACCGAGCAGTGGCCCAAAGTCGGCACCATGGAGCTGACGAGCAACGTCGCCGCGCTCAAGGCCGCCAAACCCGACCTGATTTTCTCCTCGCTGCTGTTTGCCGACCTGCCCATCTTCATGAAGCAGGCGTCGGCGGCCGAGCTCACCAAGGGCGTCAAGCTGGTGTTTCCCGCGGCCGGCTTCCAGCACACGCTGATGAAGAAGGATTTCACGCCAGAGGGCATGTTGTTCGGCCACAACACGCTCTACTTCGACAATCCCAACGGCTCGCCGATGGCCAAGGAGTTCGTTGCCTGGTACGCCGACAAGCACAAGGACTATCCGAACTGGGAAGCCGATCGCGCCTATTTCGCCATCGCCTCCTACAAGGAGGCGGTGGAGCGGGCCGCCAAGGCCAAAGGTGGCCAATGGCCTGGCACCGCTGACGTGGTCGCCGCCATGGAAGGCGGCCTCTCCGTCGAGAGTCTCGGCGGCAAGGGGTCCTGGCGCAAGGATCACATCGCCGACCAGACTTTTGTGCAGGGCTTCACCAGTCACAAGAACAGCTACGACTTCGTCACGCTCGACAACTCCAGAATTGAGACCATGTACTCGGCCGACCTGCAGAAGCCGGCCGGCGCCGACTTCTGGGAATGGCTGAAGACCGCGCAGTTCAAGGTGTAGGTCCGGCACAACAACGATGTCCGGCTTCGCCAATGTTCTTCTCGGCGGCGTCTTTCATGCCGCCGTCCTGTTCCTCGTTGCCGCCGGGCTGCAGCTCGTCTTCGGCGTGCAGAAAATCGTCAATCTGGCCTGCGGCTCGTTTTATGCGCTGGGGGCCTATTTTGGCATCACGCTGGTCAATCTGGCGCTGAATGCCGGCCTGCCGGCGTGGATGCTGCTGCCGATCCTGATCGTTGCGGGAGGATCGATGGCCGTGGTCGGGCCGCCGATCGAGCTTCTTCTACGCAAAGTCTACGACCGCGACGAGAGCTTCCAGTTGCTTCTGACGTTTGCGTTGGTGCTGATGTTTCAGGACATCCTGCGCTTCATCTGGGGGGCGAACCCGCAATCGCTCAACAACGTGTTGATGGTCTACGGGAGGGTCAGCTGGGGCGATCTCAATGTGCCCGTGTACAATCTGCTCGTCATTGCGGCTGCGATCGGTGCGGCGTTGCTGATCGGGTTATTCCTGCAGCGCACCAACTATGGACGCCTGCTGCGCGCGACGGCCGAGAACCGCACCATGGCGGAGGCACTGGGCGTGAACGTGCGTAGCGTCTATTCCGTGGTGTTTACGCTCGGCACGCTGCTCGGCACGATCGGCGGGGCACTCGTGGTGCCGACCTCGGCGGCTTCCCTCGACATGGCCATCGAATTCGTTATCGAGGCCTTTGCCGTGGTGGTGATCGGCGGACTTGGGTCCATGACCGGTGCGCTGATTGGGGCATTGCTGGTGGGCTTGATCCGCGCGGTGTCGCTCGTCATCTACCCCGAGTTCGAGATTCTGGCCATTTATCTGATCGTGATCGCTGTGCTCCTGTTCAGGCCCTCGGGGCTGCTCGGAAAGCCGGCCACGTGATGCGCGCAACGACGCTCATTCTGGTTGCCGCGGGGGTCGTGGCGCTCGGCGCGGTGCCGGCGCTGGCGCCGCCGTTCTACGCCAACCTGCTGATCCCGTTCTTTGCCTATGCCATCGCCTTGCTCGGATTCAATCTGCTGTTCGGCTACACGGGTCTGCTGTCCTTTGGTCATGCCATGTTTCTGGCGCTCGGTGCGTATGGGGCGGCAGTGCTCGCCGGTGTACTCGGCGTCCGGCACTTCGAGATCGTTCTACTGGGTGTTGGCCTCGGCGCGGTTGTGGTGGCGGTGCCGGTCGGCCTCCTGTGCGTGCGCTACACCGGCATCTTCTTCGGCATGTTGACGCTGGCATTCGGCATGCTGATGCACTCGTTCCTGTTCAAGTTCTACCACCTCACCGGCGGCGACAGCGGCATGCGCGTGCCGCGCATGAAAATCATGGGGCTGGAATTCGAGGCGTACAACAAAATCGAGCTGCTGGCGGGCCCCTTCTATTACTACTGCCTGGCGTTGCTGGTGCTGGCCGGTATTCTCATGTGGCGCATCGTGCATTCGCCGTTCGGCCTGCATTTGCGCTCGTTGCGTGACAACGCGCAGAAGGCGGAATACCTGGGCGTGCGGGTGCGGCTGTTCCGGTTGGCGGCATTCGTGATCTCTGCGGTCTTCGGTGCGATCGGGGGTGCCATCCTCGGCTTCCGCATCGGTGTCGCCGATCCTGAACTGGTGCACTGGACCCATTCGGGGCATCTCGTCTTCATGACGGTGCTGGGAGGGTTTTCGAGCTTTCTTGGCCCGATCGTTGGCGCCCTGGCGCTGACGCTGCTGCAAGACCAGCTGCAATCGATCACGCAGTACTGGCGTTTTGTGCTGGGCGCAATTCTGGCGGCGATGGTGATCTTTTTCCCGCGCGGCCTGGCCGGCATTGCAAGTGATTTTGCGGGGTTGTTCAGTCGGCGCAAGCGGGAGGCGGCCGCATGACCGCGCCGCTGATCGAAACCAAGGGCGTCTCCAAGCACTACGGTGTGTTTTGCGCGCTGGACGATGTTTCAGTCGCCGTGCGCGATGGCGAGTTCGTCTCGGTCGTGGGACCGAACGGCGCCGGTAAGACGACGCTCGTCAACGTGCTGACCGGGCTGCTGGTGCCGAGCAAGGGCGAGGTATTTTTCAAGGGTGCAAACATTACCGGTGTCGGCCCGGTCGTGCTGGCCAAGCGCGGCATGGCGCGGACGTTCCAGCTCGTACAGATTTTTCCACAACTCACCGTGGCGGAGACGATCGCTGCTGCCGTGGTCTCGCAGCAGGCCAAGCAATGGCGGCTGTTCTCCGCCGTGTCCGCCGATGCAGCCGTCAGTGCCCGCGTCGCGGAAATTGCCCGCGTCTTCGGGCTGGAGCGCCGGCTGGACAACCCTTCGCGCCTGCTTTCGCAAGGCGAGAAGAAGCTGCTGGACGTGGCATCCGCCTTTGCGCTGAACCCCGAGGTGATACTGCTCGACGAGCCCACATCGGGCGTGTCGACGGCCGAAAAGCATGGGCTGATGCAAACGCTGATCGGCGCCGCCAAGACGGCTGGCGTCAAGGCCATCATCCTGGTCGAGCACGACATGGATCTGGTGGCCGCCTACTCTCACCGCATCATCGCGCTGTCGGAAGGAAAGGTGCTGGCGGACCTGCCGCCGGAGCCCTTCTTCGCCGATCCGGTCATCATCGAGACCGTGGTGGGCAAGCGGCGGGGACACTAGATGCTGAGCGTACAGAATCTCGTGGTCGATATCGACGGCAGCCACATCCTGCGCGGCGTGTCGATCGATGTATCGGCAGGCGAACTCGTATGTCTCGTCGGGCGCAACGGCGCGGGCAAGTCGACGACGTTCCGCACCATCATGGGGCAGCGCAAGCCGGTTTCCGGCGCAATCAGCCTGGAGGGCCGCAGCATCGTGGGGCTGCGGCCTTTCGCGATTGCCCGGCTGGGCGTGGGATTTGCCCCGGAGGAAAGCGAAGTGTTCGGCGACCTCAGCGTCGCGGAAAACATTCTGCTCCCGACCTGGACGCGCGAGAGCGATCGTTCAGCTGCAGAACGTGAGGCGCTGGCCTACCGGGTGTTTCCCAAGCTCGAGCGCTACCGCGCGCGCGGCGGACAGCAGCTTTCCGGTGGCGAGCGCAAGATGGTGTCCATTGCCCGTGCGCTGGCGCTCGATCCCAAACTGTTGCTGCTCGATGAGCCGACCGAGGGCCTGTCGCCGGCCATCGTGCCGTCCATTGTCGACGGCATCGCCTCGATCCGGCAGATGGGCCACGCGGTGCTGATCGCGGAGTCCAACCTGCATCATGTGCCAGATTTTGCCGACCGGCTCTACGTTATCGAGCGTGGCGAGATCGTCTATGCGGGCACCCCCGCGGGTGTGGAAACCGACCCCCGCGTCGCCAGAGTCGTGAAAGGCCACGCATGACCGGGGAGGCAACACATTGACGGGGGGACGGCGAGTAGTGTATCTCTGATATATCAGATATTGCGCGTGCTATGTTGTTCCAGGCCGGACGGGCAAGTGCGTGCGCGAGGGGTGCGCGAAAGCGTGAGAGAGGTCGGTCGCCATGGTCACCGAACGGCAGAAGGCATTCCGCCAGGAGTACCGCTCCCGCATCATGGGCTGGTACGACGGCTACCTGCATATCGTCATCATCTACGCCATGGGTGCGGCGGCCTTCTACATCTACCTCCAGCACATCCAGAACGTGACGCCGCTGGAATGGCTGACCATCCCCATCACCTTCCTGTTCACCAACATCTTCGAGTGGGCCATCCACCGCTTCGTCATGCACCGGCCGGTGCCGTTCAAAGGTCTGCGCGCCATCTACGAGCGCCACACGCTCAACCACCATCAGTTCTTTACCGACGAGGAGATGCGGTTCCGCGACCATAAGGACTGGCGCGTGACGGTGTTCCCACCTTACGCGCTGGTGGTGTTCATCCTGATGTCGATGCCGGGCGGAATCATCCTGGGCAACCTGTTCACGCCCAACGTCGGCTGGCTGTTCATGGGCACGACCACGGGCATGTATCTGATCTACGAGTTCATGCACTTCTGCTGCCACGTGGATGAGAACTGGTTCGTGCGCAACTGCCCGTTCGTCAACACGCTGCGCCGTCACCACACCGCGCATCACAACGCGCGGCTGATGATGGAAACCAACATGAACCTGACGTTCCCGATCGCAGACTGGCTATTCGGCACGTCGGATCTCAATCGTGGGCTGCTCGGGCATATCTTCAACGGCTACGACGACAATCACCTGAAGAAGAATCTGCGCGGCCAGCCCAAGCGTCCCGACAGGTCCGCGGCGCAGCCGCTGGGCAACTACTAGGCTCGAGGGGGCTGCAATGCCGAGCGACGTCAAGGCCATCCTGTCGGCAATCGCCCTCGCGGTGGCGGTGGGCTTTGCCTATTGGGAGCGCTCGGTCGGCAACGGGCACCTGTTCTGGTTCGTGGTCAGCTTCGGCGTGTTCGCCGTTGTTGCCATGTGGGTGTTCCCGGAAGCGGTGGGTAAGAAAGGCGCCAAGAACGGCGGGTAGTCCGCGCACGCCGGCCAGCTCCTTTCTGACGATTGCTGAATTCTTGCACTCTCGTTTGTCATGGTCGGGCTTGTCCCGACCATCCAGCTATCAGCGCGCTCCGTCGCTTGTCGAGCGATGGATCATCGGGTCAAGCCCGAGGATGACAGCGTGGCTTGTGGAAATTCAATCCGAACCGGCGCGCCCTAGCCTTTCTTCAATTTTCACGGGTGCCGGCTTGAACGCGGTCATGGCCGCATCTCGTGTTGGGATTTGGCTTTGCTCGTGCGAGCACGCTAGCATCGCGCTCGTGATCTCAGCCGATCAGGGAACGTGGCATGACCAGCAAACCGAAGGTACGCGGCGGGATCGTAGGGTCCGGGTTCGCAGCCAACCTGCACTACGAAGGCATCCGGCGCGTCTACGGCACCGACGTCGATCTAGTCGGCGTTTTCTCACCGACGGCCGACAACGCGCAGCGCTTCGCAGGACGACACGGCTTGCGCACATTCTCATCCCTCGAGGCTCTGCTGGACGAGGTGCAGGTCGTCCATGTCTGCGCCAGCCCGGCGGCGCACGAAGCCATCACCGTGGCTGCGCTCGCGCGCGGCGTGCACGCCATCGTCGAGAAACCGCTGACGGGATGGTTCGGCGATGGCACTGCCGATTTCCATGCGTCCGGGGCGTCCATGCAGAGTGCTCTGGACGGTGCGCTTGCGAGTATCGATCGCATGCTGGCGGCGGAAGCCAAATCCAAGGCCATGATCCTGTACGCGGAAAACTGGGTGTATGCGCCGGCTATCCAGAAGGAGCGCGAGATCATCGAGAAGACCGGCGCCCAGGTATTATGGATGCACGGGGAAGAAGCTCACTCGGGCTCACACAGCAAGGCCTATGGCTTCTGGCGTTTGAACGGCGGCGGTGCGCTGATCGGCAAGGGTGTGCATCCGCTGACGGCTGCCCTATACCTCAAGCGGGTCGAAGGTCGCGCGCGCAACGGCCGGCCGATCCGTCCGGCAGCCGTCAGCGCGCGCATGCATTCTCTGACCCGGCTCGAAGGCTTCGCCGACCGCGGTTTCCTGCGCACCGACTATCACGACGTCGAGGACTTTTCGTCGACCCATGTGGTGTTCGAGGACGGCACCGTGGCCGACATCTTCGCGTCCGAGATCGTCATGGGCGGCATCCACAACTGGCTCGAAGTGATGGCCAACAATCATCGCGCGGTGTGCAACATCAATCCCAACACGGCGATGCAGACCTACAACCCGTCCGAAGCCCAGTTCCGCGACATCTATGTGGTCGAGAAAATCGGCACCAAGCAGGGCTGGGCCCCCACCGCGCCCGACGAGGATTTCATCACCGGCTTTCCCCAGGAGATCGAGGCGTTCTATCGCGCAGCCGCCACTGGCGAGCCGCCCGAGAGCGATGGCCGGCTGGCTGCCGACTGCATCTCGACGGTCTACAGCGCCTATCTTTCAGCCGAGCGCAAAGGCGCCGAGGTGGCGGTGCGCGCGTTCTGAGGCCGGCCGCCCTGTCCGCGCACGGTCTCGAACAGGCCGAGGATGCCGCGCGGCATGAAGATGATGAAGAGAATGAGCAGGATGCCGTAGATGGTATTGGCGGCACCGATGAAGTTGGTGCCGAACCAAACTCGCAAACCTTCCGTCAACGCCAGCGTGAACAACGATCCGACCGTCGGGCCGAGCAGGGAATACATGCCGCCGGCAATGGCGGCGAATACGATCTGCAGCGACACGGCGATGCCCGACATCGTTTCCGGATTGAGATACAGAAGGTACTGGGCGAACAGGGCGCCGCCGCATGCGGTCAGCGCGGCGCTGATGACCGTGACACGCATCTTTTCCCGCAACACGTTGATCCCCATCGAGGCCGCGGCTTCCTCGTCCTCCGAGATCGCCTCCAGCGCTTCGCGCCCGATGCCGCGGTCGATGCTGCGCCAGACGACAAGCCCTGCCAGCCAAACGACGAGTGCAATGAAATAGAAGTGGGTCTTGTCCGGGAATTGGAACGCGTACCAGGAGTAGCCGGCGGACTTCTGCGTCATGCCCAGCGACCCGCCCGTGATGTCGCGCTCGGCAACGATGAACAGCAGCACGACCTGCCCGAGCGCCAGCGTCACCAGCGCGAAGTAGTGGCCCACGACCTTCAGGCGGAAGCACGGATAGCCGATGATGACGGCCAATAGCGCGGACAACAACACGCCTATGGGAATGCCTATCCATGGCGTTAGCGCGTAGTAGTTCCAGAGCAGGGCCGGCACATAGGCGCCTATGCCCAGGAATGCGCCGTGCCCCAGGGAGACGAAGCCGAAGCGGCCCATCAAGGCCCACGCGGTGTAAATGAACCCCCACAGCAGGATCTGGATGGCCAGGTGCATGAAGTAGGTCGGCGCGAACAAGGGCAGCGCCACCAGCAGCGCGAGGCCAAGGATTCCCCCTATGCGCCGCACGGTCATCGGCTCAGGATCCCGCGTGGCCGCGCCAATACGAGCACGATGAAGAACGTGAAGGCGAGGACGTAGGCCATCTCCGTCGAGGCGTAGTATCCCCCGACGGAAATGATCTGGCTCATGATGAAGGCGGCGACGAACCCGCCGATCATGTTGCCGAGGCCGCCGAGCACGCAAATCATGAAGGTGAGCGGCCCGAACGTGTTGCCCACGAAGGGATGCACGTCATACTGCAGCGCCAGCAGACAGGCGGCGAGGCCCGCGAGCGCGCCGCCGACGGCCGACGTGAGGAGGTAGACCTTGCGCTCGTTGACGCCCATCAGTCCCATGATTTCCCGATCCTGCGAGATGGCGCGGATGGCTGTGCCGAGATAGGTGCGCCGCAGGAAGAAATACAGTGCCACGGCACCTGCCAGCGCCATGCCGAAGGCGAGAAGGCGGGCGTAGCTGATGAAGATGTTGCCGATCTCGATGATCGGCAGGCGGATGCCGATGTTGCGGAAATCGGTGCCGAACAGAAGCGTAGCAAAGCTCTGCAGAAAGAACAGCAGGCCGCCGGTGGCAAGAAGCTGATTGATCGGCGCGGCGCCCAGGATCGGCTCGATGATCAGCAGATGCAGCAGGATGCCGAGCAGGGCGACGCCGAGAATGGCCGCGGCGCAGGCAAACCCGATGGGCCAGCCGTAATAGACGTGGAACCAGTAGACCGCATACATGCCGCACATGACGAGGTCGGCGTAGGCGATCCAGACCACGTCGATGACGCCGAAGATGAGGTTGAGGCCGAGAGCGAGCAAGGCGAGAACGCCGCCGAGCAGCAGCCCGTTGATCATCGCCTCTACGAGATAGATGTCCATCGCCCTAGAGCCCCATGTAGGCTTTGCGGATTATCGGATTGTCTTTCAATTCCGCGGCCGTGCCGTTGAGCTTGATGCTGCCGACCTCCAGCAGGTACGCCCGGTCGACAACGTCGAGCACCTGCTGCACATTCTGCTCCACGATGAGTACCGTCAGTCCTTCGGCGCGGATGCGGCGCACGAGGTCGAACACCTGCTGCACCACGAGCGGCGCCAGCCCGGCCGAGGGCTCGTCCATCAGCAGCAGTTTGGGGCGTGACATCAGCGCGCGGCCGATGGCGCACATCTGCTGCTCGCCGCCAGAGAGCGTGCCGGCAAGCTGCGTGCCCCGATCCTTGAGACGCGGGAAAAGCTCGTACACCCAGGCCAGCCGTTCGCCGTAGTGCCGTCGCGCCTCGGGGATGAAGGCACCCATGCGCAGGTTGTCTTCAACGCTCAGCAGCGGAAACAGGCGCCGGTTTTCTGGAACATGCGCAATGCCGTGCCCGACGATATCGTAGGCGGGCATGCCCACCAGGGATCGGCCCTCCATCCGCATCTCTCCCGACGAAACGGGAATGAGCCCCGAGATGACCCGCATCAGCGTGGTCTTGCCTGCACCGTTCGGGCCGATAACGCCCACCGCCTCGCCCGCCTCGACCCCGAGGGAGACGTCGAACAGGGCGCGGAAGGAACCATAGCCAGCAGAGACGGATTGCAGGGAAAGCATGCCGCTCAATCCCGTCTCTTGCCCAGGTACACTTCAGTGACGCGCGCATCTTGGGCGGCTTGAGCGGGCAAGCCCTCGAAGATTTTTTCTCCATGGTCGAGCACGATCACACGGTCGACGACGCGCATCAGGACGCCCATGATATGCTCGACCCAGATGATGGTGATGCCCATCTGGCTGCGGATGTTGCGCAACATGTCCGCGGCGCGGTCCATTTCCGCGCTGTCGAGGCCGCCCAGGCTCTCGTCCGCCAGCAGCAGCGTGGGCTTGGTGGCGAGCGCGCGCGCAAGTTCCAGCTTCTTGAGCGCTGCGGCGCCGAGGCCGTCCGTCGTGGCCGTCTCCTCGGCCGGGAGCCCGACGAGGTCCAATGCCTCCTCCGCATGGAGACGGGCTTCACTCCGGCTGATGGGGCCGCCGGCGCCGTAATAGGCGGCCAGGGTCACGTTCTCGAGGATCGACAGTTTGCGGAACGGTCGCGGAATCTGGAAAGTCCGCCCCACACCGAGGCGGCAGATCCGATGCGCCGGCAGCCCGCCGATCTCCTTGCCGTTGAACCGTATGGAACCACCTGTCGGGCGCAGCATGCCCGCGATCAGATTGAACGTCGTGCTCTTGCCCGAACCGTTCGGCCCGATGAGCCCGAGGATTTCCCCGGCCTTGAGCTCGAAGGACACCTGGTTGACCGCCAGGAATCCTCCGAAGCGTTTCGACAGACCTGATACAGTCAGCATTGCTCAGCGCATGGCGTAAGGCGATGCGGCGGCAAGTGGCAGAACCGGCTCCTGGGTCCTGATATTGTTGGGCCACACGACCGCCGTCTTGTCGCCCGCGTACTGCATGACGACCGGCGTCGAGCGTTCGTTCTGGCCCGCCAGCTCGTGACCGGGCGGATAGAACTTGACGCCGTAGCCCTGGATGGTGCCGCCCGCCGGGATGTCGACATCGAGCGCGGCCTTGCGCACCGCCTCGGGATCGAAGCTGCCGTACTTCTCCTTGGCGACCGGCAGCACGTTGTTGAGCAGGGTCCAGGTCTGGTTGAAGCCCATTGAGCAGTGCGGCGGAACGTCGGTGGCTTTGGTCTTGGTCTGATAACGCTCCACCATAATCTTGATGAGGTCGCCAAGGCCGGGCGCCAGCGACTCCGGCTTGAGGAGCTGTGCCGGCACCGGGTCGATGTTGCAGAAGTCATCGATGTCCTTGGCGAACGTGGCGCGCAGCTTGTCAAGCTGGGCATAGCCGGCACCATTGCCGATCAGCATCTTGAAGCGCAGGCCGGACTCGCGCGCCTGGCGCAGGAAGAGCGTGATGTCGGGGTTGTAGCCGGTGTGCAGGATGATGTCGGCCTGTGCACGCTTGAGTTTGGTCACCAGCGAGGACAAGTCGGGCGCCGCGGACGAGTAGCCCTCGCGCATCGCTACCTGGAAGCCCTTTTCCTTGGCGAAGCGCTCGCCGGCCTCACCGACGCCGACTCCATAAGGTCCGTCCTCGTGGATGACGGCAACCTTGATGTCCGCGGGCTCCTTGCCGAGCTTCGCCTTGGCGTTGTCGGCGAGAAATCCGGCGGAGGCCTGGCCGTATTGGTCGGAATGCACCTGCGCGCGGAACGTGTAGGTGAGGTTGCGGCCCTTGACCACCGAGGTGGCGACGGCGGTCGTGATCCAGAGAATCTTTTTCTGCTCCTGCATCTTTGCAGCGAGCGGCACGGCATGGGCGCTGGAGTACACGCCGACCACGATGTCGACCTTCTCCTGGTTGATCAGGCGCTCTACCTCGTTGATGGCGGCGTCGGCCTTGCTTTGGGAGTTGGCGTTGATCGCCTGCACCTTGTATTTGCCGGCGACCCCCCCACGCTCGTTCACGAGATCGATGGCGATCTGCGTGCCAATCGACGATGGTACCGAGCCGGCGGCCGCGAAAGGTCCGGAGAGATCGAAGATAGTGCCGATGCGGATCGGCGGTTCCTGGGCCACGGCGAACCTGTTGCCGAGGCTCGCCGCGGCCACTGTGGCGGCCGAGCGCTGAACAAACGACCTGCGGGATACTTTCATAGGTTTCCTCCGGGAGACTGAGTGCCAGCATTGCGGCTGGTCTTCGTTGGCGGCGAGTATTCGGCGGCACCTGGGCAGAGTCAACGCGGATCGTCGCAGGCCTATAGTGCAGAGCGGAAAAAAAATGCCTGGAGCAGGATCGCTTCGGAGCGCTCTAGCCAGCAACAACACGCTCGCACCGGATGCCCCTGCAATCCATCTCGTATTCGAGGCCTTGCACCGGCGGCCGATTGAAGTGCCAGGTCAAACCCGCCGATCCCGCTCCACGCCGCACGATCTCGTCGGCCATGAACGGGTACAGGTTGTGCACGGTGTAGACTTGCGTCGCGGTGGTGTCGGCCCAGCCAAATCCGAGCAGGCCGAGCCGCCGCTCCATTTCGCCCAGAACGAACTGTGCCTTCTCGCGCATGGCGTCCGCACTTGTGTCTCCAGGCCGCACCGTACGCTCGCTGTATTTCGCGCCGCCTTCCCGCGCCTCGCCGCTGCCCGATATGGTGAAGGTGGGTGCGGCGCCTTCGGCCGCAACGGTAAAGCAAAAGGCGTGGAACGACGGCGTGGCCGGAGGTGCGATCTCGGGGCACACATTGCTGCGGGCGACGGGGTTGTCGCCATTGTCCAGCAGGCTCCACTGCCGGAGCGTCGTCACGTAGGTCTGGTTGAAAGCGAGGAAGCCCTCATCGCTGAAGGGTGCGGGAGATCGCAGTTCACAAGCACAGAAGGCCGTGAGCGGGCGCCCGGCATCGAGAATGTATTGGCCGATGCGAGTAAATCCCTCCGCCAGCGGAACTGGCGTCATGAACCGGACGCGTATGATTTCGAAACCCGGCAGGGCCGCCACTCCTGCAGAGTATTGGAAGACGCCGGGAATATAGCGAAAGCCGCCAGCCGCAAATTTCTGCACCGCCATGCTCGAAATCCTGTTTTGAAGACACCCGGATGCTTCATCGCCTGAAAGTAGCCCGCAACGGGTGGGCTTCGGCAACCGAAATGTTGCCGGCGCGGGGATGATAGCGACCCCGGCATCGACTGCCACAGCCGAGGCCGGCCACGTCAGGACACCAGGCCAACCCAAGCGCGCCTTAGAGGGCGCGTGGGGTACCGAGAATTTCGCGTGCGCGCCTTAGACGGGTGCAAACGCCGCTGCGAAAAGAATCAGGAAAGTGAGCGCTGCCGTGGCAACGAGAAGCCAGGCATTGCTTCCTGGTCCAATCATGGTGAGGTCCCGCACGAATTAATAGATTTCAGAAAACGATAAAATATGAGGCCGGCTGAGTTTTGCGTGTAGCACGCCGGCCGAGACTTGGGTGTCTTCCTGGTGACATCGCTCGGCAAGGCGTCGTACCGCGCGAGTGATCACTGTTCATCACAGCACTGTGAGGGTGCCTTTTAGCTTCGTCGGCTCTCCCCATCTCACGGTCGCTGGGGCAAGCAGCCCCACACTAAAGAAACAAAGCAAACCCTCGGAGATGACCATGAAGATCCTCGTATCCGCACTTGTCGCGTTGTCGTTCGTTGCTGGCGTCGTCGCTCCCGCGAGCGCAGCCGAGCCCTTCTCGATCAAGCAGCTCGACAAGGAAGGCCGTGGCGGTCACCAGACCTAAGCCACTTCTTTTTTTCTGACATGCAAGGCCCGCCGGCTTTCGCCAGCGGGCTTTTTTCTTGCCGGTTGCGCGAGCCGGGCGCGCGTCACTCGTTTATCCTGATGTTGGCATCCTGAATGACTTTGGCGTAGCGCTCGGTATCCTTGGCGATCAACTCGTGCAATCTGTTGCGAAGACATGGGTTCGGCCGGCTGCAGCGCCTGCTTCTCGAGCAGCATGCGCACGTTGGGATCCTTCAAGGCTTCGTTGACGCCCGCCACGATCTTCTCGACGATCGGCTGGGATACGCCGCGCGGAACGGCAAGGCCGTACCAGGGCACGACATTGATCTCCGGATAGCCGGCTTCCGTCATGGTCGGCACGTCCGGAAGCAGCGGCGATCGCTTGGTGCCGATCACCGCCAGCGCCTTGAGCTTGTTGTCCTGGACGTGCTGAGCCACCAGCCCTATGGACGCGAACATGAGGTGGACGCGGTCGGAGAGCATGTCCAGAATTGCTGGCGGCTGCCCCTTGTAAGGCACGCTTGTGATCTTCGTCTGCGTGCCGTTCATGAAGATGGCGGTGTTCAAGTGCACGGACGAGCCGACGCCAGCGTTGCCGTAGTTGAGGCCGCCGGGCGTGGTCTTGGCGAGTTCGATGAATTCCGTGACGGTCTTGGCGGACGAACCTGGATTGACGGTCATGGCCGCCGGCGCCCAGGCCGTGACGCCGACGCCCACGAAGCTCTTCTCCGTCCAGCGCAGATTGGGATAGATGCGCGGGTTGGCCATCAATGCCGGACCCATGAAGCACCACGTGTAGCCGTCAGGCTCGGCGCGGGCGACGAAATCCGTGCCGAGATTGGAGTTGGCGCCGGGCTTGGCTTCGACGACGATCGGCTGGCCCCAGAGCGCGGACAGCTTGTCCGCCATGATACGCGTGACGATGTCGACGATGCCCCCGGCGGGGTATTGCACGATGACGTGGATGCGCCGGTTGGGGAAATCGGTCTGGCCTTGCGCCGTGGCCTGAGTCGTTGCCAATAGTGAGATTGCCAGGCCCGCGGCAGCAGCGCGCCATGCCGTCATGTCTTCCTCCCGATCCGCCGTATTTGCTTTTGTTCTGCAGACTCATGAAGCGGCGTCAGCGAAATTTTGGCAAGGCGGAAATGGCCGGGCTGGATCACTGGAAAGTACTTTTTCCGCTGACGACACTCACGGTCAGGCAGATCGCCTGCGCAGGGACACTGAATTGACTGAGCGCGCCGTTATCAGCTACGCCCTGAGCCCAGGGGGGCCAAGACGGCGGCTGCGTACATGGAGATAAGTCATGCAATTGGCGAACGTCCTGCTTCGGTCGGTGGTCGCGGTCTGCTTCGCGCTCAATATCACATCGAGCGGCGCGCTGGCGCAGACGTCGGCGCCGGCGCAGAGTTTTGAACCGCAGGTCGGACAACGGGGCAAGGACGTCATCTGGGTGCCGACCCCGCAGGCGCTGGTCGACCGCATGATGCAGATGGCCAAGGTCACGCCCAAGGATTACGTGATCGACCTGGGCTCGGGCGATGGCCGCACCGTCATTACCGCCGCCAAGCTCGGCGCCAAGGCGCACGGCATCGAATACAATCCCGATATGGTGGAGCTGTCGAAGCGCAACGCAGCCAAGGAGGGCGCCGACAAGGCCACATTCGTCCAAGGCGACATATTCGAAAGCGATTTCTCGCAGGCGACCGTGGTCACCATGTTCCTGCTCTCCGGCCTCAATCTCAAGCTGCGCCCCATCCTGCTCGACATGAAGCCCGGTACGCGCGTGGTGTCCAACACCTTCGACATGGGTGACTGGTTGGCCGATCAGACCGTCGAAGCACAGGGCGAATGCACATCCTACTGCCGCGCCTTCCTCTGGATCATTCCGGCCAAGGCGGAAGGCACATGGCGCATGGGCGACAGTGAACTGACCCTGCGCCAGACCTATCAGATGCTCGCCGGCACGATAAAAACGGGCAATGTCATTGCGCCGATCACGACCGGCAGGCTCGATGCCGATCGGATCGCCTTCAAGGCGGGCGGCAAAGAGTACACCGGCGTGGTGAAAGGCAATACGATCGAGGGCAGCGTCGCCGGCGCGCCATGGCAGGCGACGAAGCAGTAAGGCGCAGCTTTAGCCGCTGTTGGACGAGACTTCTTAAGCCCTTCGCGGCGGCGGATAGCGCAGGGGCGCGTCATCCGCCGCAACAATGGCTTTGCCGATGGGCCACAGTGCGATGCCGGCAAGCTTGAGATGGGCCCACGCGAAGGGCAGCCCGATGATCGTGATCGCGAGCACGACAGAGAAGAACAGGTGGCCCAGCGCCAGCCACCAGCCCGCCAGAACCAGCCAGACCACGTTGCCGATTGCGCCCAGCACGCCGGTACCCGAGTCGCCGCGACCGAAGTGATCGTCACGCGACACCGCTTTAAATCCGAACGGCAGCAGCGTGTACACGGCGATGTTGAACGCCGCGCGCGCCCATGGGATTCCGATAACGGTGATTGCCATGACGATGCTGGCGATGCCCCAGGCGATGCCTGCGGCCAGGCCACCGAAAAGCAACCGGAGCACGTTCAGCAGCAGGGCGATGGGCGACATTGCGTTTCTCCGGCCGCGTTGCCGAGGCGGCGGCCTTGCCGGCCGGCGAACGATGCGCGGCCGCTGCGTATATATAGGCGCCTTTCAACGCCTCGCCATCCGACGGTCGCGGGGTTGCAAAGCAAATCCGGTGATTGTGCTGTGTCAGCGGGACAGGGACGTTTTGCCAGGGGCCGCGAAGCCGAACAGGTCGGCGGGGTCCGCGGCACTCGCTTCGCCGAGATCGCCAATGCCGACGCCGATCAGGCGATAGGTGCGGCCGTCGGCTTCCTTGTCGATCATGGCGGCGATGCTCTCGAAGATGACGTCGGCGCGCTGTGTGGGGTGCGCGAAGCTGCGTGTGCGCGTGAGAATGCGGAAGTCAGACGTCTTGAGCTTCAGGACCACACTGCGGCCAGCAAGACCCTTGCGCGATAGCTGGGACGCGACGCGTTCGGCAAGCGCGCCGGCCACTTCGCGCAGCGTCTCGCCCGAGCCCGTGTCCTGGCGAAACGTGGTCTCGGCGGAGATGCTCTTGGTGGGGCGATCCGGCGTCACGCTGCGGTTGTCCTCGCCGTGGGCAAAGTGCGCGAGCCGCTGTCCGAACTTGCCGAAGCGTGCAACGAGTGCCTGCTCCGGCAGCGCCTGCAGGTCGGCAATGGTCTTGAGCCCGCCTTCTTCCATGCGCCGCGCGGTTACGGCACCGACGCCGTGAATCTTGCGCACCGACAGCGGCGCCAAGAAAGATTTCGCCTCTGCCTGGCCGATGACGGAGAAGCCGCGCGGTTTCTGCAGCTCGGACGCCAGCTTGGCGAGGAACTTGTTGCATGAGAGGCCGATGGAAACGGTGATTCCGACTTCGCGTTCGACGCGGGCGGCGATCAGCGCCAGCGCCTCGGCAGCGGGCGGGGCCTCGGTGCGGTAGTCGTCGGTGAGGTCGAGATAGGCTTCATCGAGAGAGACGGGCTCGATGATGGAGGTGGCTGCTCCGAAGATGGTGCGGATGTCGGCGCTGACGCGTTTGTACTTCGCCATGTCGGGGTTCACGACCGTTGCCTGCGGGCACAGCTCCAGCGCCTGGAACATGGGCATGGCCGAGCGGGCGCCGAACTGGCGCGCGATGTAGCAGGCGGTGAGCACCACGCCGCGTCCGCCGGTATGGCCGATGACGACGGGCTCGTCCTTCAATTCCGGCCTGTCGCGCTTCTCGACCGAAGCGTAGAACGCGTCGCAGTCGATGTGGGCGATACCGAGCTGTTCGATTTCAGCATGGCCCACGAGGCGCGAGCCGCTGCAGCGCGCGCAGGCCTCATCCGGCGCGTCGACGATCTCGCAACAGTCGCGGCAGAGCGCGCGTGTCATGTGCTGTCAGCAGATTCTGTCACTGCGCGAGGGTGCCATGGAGGACGGGTCGAGGCTAGCGATTCGCCGCGGGAGCAAACTGCGTTCACTAGGGAAGGGCAGCGGCTGCTGCGCAGCGATTTGCGCCGATATGCTGCGCATGGGACAGTGCAAAATGAAGCGTCAGCGGAGGATGCCGTCATGAAGCTCTACGAGAGCGCCTTCAGCCCGTTTGCGCGCAAGGTGCGCATGGTGCTCGAGCACAAGGGGCTGCCGTTCGAGGCCGTGGACGGGTTGCTCAAGTCGAACCACGCCGCGCTGCAGGCCGTAAACGGACGCATCGAGGTGCCCGTGCTGGTCGATGACGGCATTACGATCGTCAATTCGGCCGATATCGTCGCCTACCTGGACTTCCGCTATCCCGAGAAGCCGGTCTATCCCTCCGACCCGGCTGCACGAGTGCACGCACGCGCGTGGGAGCGCACCGCCGACACGCTGATCGATTCGGTGCTCGTGAACCTTTCCTATTGGAAGCTGCTCGACCGTCACGACACCATGCCTGCAGGCCTTTTGGAGAAGGCGCGCGCCGACATGGGGATCGCCTATGCGGCGCTGGAGCGGGATCTTGCAGGCAAGGAGTTCGTGTGCGGCGCCCTGTCGATCGCTGACATCGCACTTTTCCCGCACATCACGTCCGGACGGTTCATGGAGGTGGAATTCTCCAAGGAAGCGCACCCCAATCTCGCCCGCTGGCTCGGCGCCATGCGTCGGCTACCCATCTGCGTCGCCGACCAGCAGCGCGCCCGCGACTACATCGGTGCCATCAAGGAGCACGATCTCGAGACGAAGCGCATTTTCTGGCGCGGGGACCGCATCGAGTGGATGCTGTCACGCGGCTTCCACGACTGGTTTTTCAAGGAGATCGCGGAGGGCCGCGTGCTGTGGCCAGGGCCTGCGGTGCCGGCGGGGCGGTGAAGCGTGCCCATTTTATTGTCTCTGGAGGGGGAGCGAAGCGGGCTGCCATAGTGATTGGGACCAGAAGGCGCACCAATCGTCCCAACGATCTCACCCTTGCTCCGGTAAGTAGGTTCACATCGTCGTCGGGACGATTCGAGGAGGATAGGATGCCTATCGACCTGTGGGTTCCAATTGTCTACGCGATACTTGGCGTAGGTTACCTCGCTCTCGCGATTAGAATGCTCCTGACAGCATAGATTTGAGCACCGTCGTAACTGGCAGTTCTCGGCTCCTAAGAAATCAAACCCGGTGCCAGCACATTGGCGAGCAGCAATGGCAAAACGTTATAGCGAACGAGAAGTAGAGACCGATCTGCTTCGGCGCAAGTTCGAAAGATCAGGTGCTGGAAAGCGCTACTCGACATATTCAAAGGAACGGCGACCCTGGGCTTCCTCCCGGAACACACTGGCGAGGTTGCTGATGGACGCCTATGTAAACACGCATGAGCCAGCCTTTATTCAAGCGTTCATGACGCTCGCGGCGTATGGTTGCGATGGCGACGCCAATCCGGCAAGGCGCCTGAAGGCTCTTGGGACTCTGATCGCAAATGCCGATGCAGCTCTTGCGGTAGAAGAAGAGCTCCAACAACAAGCCAAAATGGGCGAACGCCGTAGTTTGCGAAAAGCATGGGATTGCGTTGCGGCCAGAGGCATCGAAGCGCCGAGTTTTGAAGCTGCGAGAAAGCGCGTTGAGCGCGCGTTCACGGCGCATAAAGACGGCTTGATTCCGAGCGGAGATAGCGGTCGGAAGATGCTTGTGGCGAAGATCGAGCGATGTTCAGATTGCAATACGGCGAGCCTATTCGAGGTTTCGCGACCGTCAGGAAGCTTGGCCACTGCAGTCATTGTAGAGAAAATTACCTGGGTTCCCGATGATCGTTTGACCCGGCAAGTGATTTTCGCTGATCAGGATTTTGTCATCCTCGACACTCGTAGTCCTGAAAACAAGTGTGATCGAGCTTCGGTGGATGACGACGATTTCAAATCCTCCCCAGCGCCGTCAGGATCACCTCGGGCGTGATGGGCTGGGTGGTGACGTGGGCGTTGAAGGGGCGCAGCGCGTCGTTGATCGGCATTCATGACCACGGCGGGCGCGGCGCCGGTGCCGGATTCGCCGACGCCCTTGGCGCCGAGTTCCGACACCGAGGTCGGCGTCTGGATGTGCATGACGTCGATGTCGGGCATCTCGGAGGCCATCGGCACGAGGTAGTCGGCCATGGTGCCGCTGGTGAGCTGGCCGGCCTCGTCGTAGATGCAGTGCTCGTAGAGCGCGCCGCCGAGGCCCTGCACGCAGCCGCCGCGCACCTGCTCGTCGGCGAGCTGCGGATTGATGACGCGGCCGCAGTCCTCCACCACCCACATCTTCAACAGGCTTGATGAAGCCGGTCTCGACGTCCACCTCGACGTGGCAGCCGTGAATGCCGTTGGTGAAGATGTAGAGGTCATCGAGCAGGCGGAAGCGGCGCGTGTGCGAGAGGATCGGCTGCACGCTGTTGGGCAATTCGCCGAGCTGGAAGTGGCCGATGCGGCCGATCTCCGACAGCGGCATGCGCTGGGCGCCGCCGTCTGCGTTCGACGATCACGCCGTCGGCGATGTCGAGCGTGGCGGGATCGGCCTGCAGCAGCACGCCGGCGATCTCCAGGATCTCCGGCGCGCAGGTCGCGGGCGGCGAGATACACCGCCTCGCCGCCGATGGCCGTGCCGCGCGAGCCGTAGGTGCCGCCGCCGTAGGGCACGGCGTCCGTGTCGCCCGAGAGCACGCGCACGCTTTCCATGGGCACGCCGAGCGCGGTGGCGGCGATCTGGCCCATGACGGTGTCGGTGCCCTGGCCCTGCTCGGTGACGCCGACCGCGCAGATGACGCCGCCGTTGGGCTCGAGCTTGATGACGCAGGCGTCCTGCAGCGAGATCGGCGCGCCGCCGGCGCCGTAGTAGCCCTGCGGCCCCGGGGCGGTGCCCTTGATGAAGGAGGCGATGCCGATGCCGCGGTGGATGCCCTCCTTGCGCAGCCGCGCCTGCTCCGCGCGCAGCTCCGGCATAGTTCATGCGCTCGACCAATGCCTCGATGCAGCGCTGGTGCGACATGTCCTTGATCTTGATGCCGCTGGCCGTGACGGTGGGATAGGCGTCGTCGGGGAAGACGTTGCGGCGGCGCATCTCGATGGGATCGATGCCGAGGGCGTAAGCGGCGCGGTCGACCAGATGCTCGCCGACCGCATTGCCGATCGGATGGCCGACGGCGCGATACTGCGAGGTCGGCACCTTGTTGAGATAGACCACCGTGGCGCGCGCCCGGTAGTGCTTGTGGCTGTAGGGGCCGCCGGTGATGTTGAGCACCTGCGTCGCCTCGAACACGCTGGTGCGCGGATACTGCGAGTAGGCGCCGGCGCCCGACAGCACGTCGATGTCGAAGGCCTGGATCTCGCCGGTCTTGCTCACCGCGATGCGGCCTTTGACGACGTTCTCGCGCGCGTGGATGTCGGAGACGAACGACTCCAGGCGGTCGGCGATGAATTTCACCGGGCGGCCGAGCTGGATGGCGGCGGCGACGGCGGCCACCTCGTCGCCGTAGGTGTGGATCTTGAGGCCGAACGAGCCGCCGACGTCGGGCGCGATGATCTGCACGTTGTGGTCCGGCACGCCCAGCGTGCGCGCGAACACGTACTGGATCATGTGCGGGCATTGGCTGGAGGTGTGGACGGTGAGCTTGCCCGTCGCCTTGTCGTAGGCGGCCAGCAACCCGCGCGGCTCCAGGCTGACGGCGGTGTGGCGGCCGAAGTCGAAGGTGTCCTCGATGACGAGATCGGCCCTGGCGAAGACGTCGTCGACGTTGCCGGTGTCGATCACCTTGCGGAAGGCGAGGTTGTCGCCGAGATCGGGATGGATGGCGGGCGTGCCCGGATCGAGCGCGGTCTTCTTTTCGGTGACGGCCGGCAGTTCCTCCCAGTCGATCAGGATCTTCTCGGCGGCGTCCTCGGCTTCGGCGCGCGTTCGCGCGACCACCATCGCGACCGGCTCGCCGACCCAGCAGGCGCGGTCGACGGCCATGGGATACTGCGGCGCCGATTTCATGCCGGCGAAGCAGGTGAGCGTGCCGACCCAGGGACCGGTGCAGAGTTTCGCGAGTTCGGCGCCTGTCATGACGAGATGGACGCCCGGCGTGCGTTTCGCCTCCGCTGCATCGATGGAAAGAATTTTCGCATGGGCGAACGGGCTGCGCACGAAGGCGGCGTGGAGCATGCGAGGGAGCGAGAAGTCGTCGGTGTAGCGGCCGCGCCCTGCGACGGCGCGTTTGGCCCCGTCGCGGGAGAGGGTGCGGCCGACGTAGCTGTTGGGTTTGCCGAACAGGGCGTGGAGGGTCTTGTCGCTCATGGTCGGCCGCCCTTCGCGCGGGCTTCCAGGGTGGTGGCAACCGCATCGACGATGGCGTGGTAGCCGGTGCAGCGGCAGTAGTTGCCGGACAGGAAGGTCCTGATCTCCTCCCTGGCTCTTGGGCTGCTGTTCGGAGCAACAGCTCGGCTGCCGTCATCAGCATGCCGGGCGTGCAGAACCCGCACTGCAGGGCATTACGTTGGACAAAAGCCGCCTGCAGGTCGGCAACCTCTCCGCTGTCGGTCAAGCCTTCGATGGTCACCACGTCGCTGCCATCGGCCTGCACGGCGAGCATCAGGCAACCGCGCACGACAACACCATCGACGCGCACGGAACAGGCACCGCAGACACCGTGCTCGCAACCGAGATGCGCACCGGTGAGGCCCAGTTCGGTGCGCAGGAAATCGACGAGGTGCTGACGCACGGGCACCGTGCGGACAACAGGCTCGCCGTTGACGGTCAGCGTGACGGGTACTGTTTCCTCCGCGCTCATGCTGCTGCTCGAACCCGTTGACCCACAGCATCCAGCGCACGCCTGGTCAGCACGCGCTGCAGTTCGAGGCGCAGCTTGGCGCTGCCTTGGGCATTGGACATGGGGGCCAGGTCGTGCGCCAGGGCATCGGCCGCCGCCTGGCGGGCGGCGGCGTCGAGCCGTTTACCCCGTAGGGCGGTCGCGGCCCGGCCTGCAAGTGTCGGCTTGTCCTCGCTGCCGAAATAGACGAGGCGTGCCTCCGCCACCAGGTCGCGGTCGAAGGTCAATTGGCTCGCAATGCCGGCGATCGCGAAATCGCCGTGACGGCGGGCGAGCTCCATGAAAACCGATACGGCATTCGGGCGCTGGATTGGAACGAGAACCTCGACCAGAATCTCGTTGAGCCTGCGTGCCGTTTCGTAGAGGCCCGTGAAATACGCATCCGCCGCGATCTCGCGTTTGCCGCCGGCGCCTTGCACGATCAGCGTCGCGCCGAGCGCCAGCACGCAGGCCGGCATCTCTGCCGCCGGATCGGCCAACGCGATGCTGCCGCCGAAGGTCCCGCGATTGCGCACGGCGACATGGGCCACGTGCGGCATGGCTTCGGCGATAAGCGGCAAATGCCTGGCGACGATATCCGAACTGGCGACCTCGGCGTGACGGGTCAGGGCACCGATGCGAACGCGGTCGCCCTGCACCGAAATGCCTTTCAGTGCGCCAAGGCGATTGATGTCGATGAGAAGCCTCGGTTGCGACAGGCGCATATTGAGCGTCGGCATCAGACTCTGCCCGCCGGCGAGAATCCGCGCCTCGTCGCCGTGCTCCTCGAGCAGCCGTAAGACCTGCTCGACGCTTTCGGCTCGAACGTAGCTGAACTTCGGCGCTTTCACGCCATTTCCCCCGGTCGGCTCGCGGCTGAGCCCGTCGCTCATGGTCGGTTGCCCGCAGGCTGCCACCCGTCTCAGGCAAGCGCAAGCGCAACAAAACGACGTTCACGCCTCGTCGCACAAACTCCACATTCGCGGCTTACGTGCCCTGGGAGGGGACTACCGCCCGTTTGTATGCGTCGAGGGAGGGGGCATGTCACTGGCAAGATTGTTTGTGTCCGGGCTCCTCGTGGCTGGGGGACTGATCCTGGGTGCGTTCACCCTGCACGGTTACTTCGATCCTCAGTGGGCGCAAAGGCAGGCGTTGGCGGCGAGCGCGGGCGAGAGGCTCAAGGAACCCCGGGCGATCAACACATTTCAAGGCCGCAGCCGTTTCGTTGCCTCGCGCGCCGAGCCGGCGAGTCCCAGCACCAGGCCTTCGGCCGCAACGGCCAGCGCCGCCATCGTGAAGGCGTCCGACACCAGACCGGTCGCCAAAGCGCCTGCAAAGAAGAAGGTGGTGGTGGAGAAGCCCAAGACGCCGCCGCAGCAGGCGTCCGTGTGGCCCTGGAATCTTTTCAGCAATTGACGTGGTGGGGCGGCGGCGGGCGTTTGCGCCTGCTGGCCGAAGTGGATGGCCGCAAGGTTCTCGTGAGCTGCCGTGTCCGCTCGAAGCTTGCCCCGCGTCAGAAAGGGGAGAATCGGCTGGGCAAGTGCCGAGGCGTGAGAACCTTGCGACCGCGATCAGAGTATGCGTCGTCCGGCGGACGGCCAACTAGGTAATCACCTAGGGTGCCGCGTCCATTCCTTCCCTAGAGCAGGATCGCTTCGGATTGAATCGCGTCACCACACAGCGCACATATCGGCCGAAGCGTGAATCCTGCTCTATCTTAATTGCGTAGAGCGAGATTCACGTTCTCTGATTGAAGCGCATACGCGCTTCAATCAAGAATGATCTCGCTCAAGGCTTGCCGCACTCCCGCTCTCGAGGCAACTGTCGCTTCGGCCTCGGCGTATTGCAGCGGCAGACTTCGCGGGTGGTTCGGTACTGCCAGTTGAGCCACACGCAACACATGCGGCCGCGGCTCCAGCTCGTGCGCGATCCCGACGCCGAAACGCTTCAGCCGCTGTCACAAAATTTGCAGGCAGGCAGATGTATTCAGTCCGCTCACCCGGATGTGGTCGCCCGCCTTGCAGAAAGACAGCAGCGTCGTCGAGATCGCCGCGGCGCCCGATGGGCGGGCCGCGCGTGCGCTTGGTCGTCGAGACAGGCATGGCTCCATCAGGTGCTTCAAGGCAGGACATGCCCCGCCGATCGTGAGCGTTCCCTGCCGGAACCGCCGCAAGGTGCGCCTTTTTCTGCAGGCTGAGGCGGCGTCTGTCGCAATCGGCGCCGTAGGTCAAGACTTGACCCGATCAGCGCCTGAGTTCAATGCTACATCCATCGATGGGCTGTCGGCGGTGCCGGCGTGCGGGGGCCCTAAATCCGTCGCAGCGAATTTGACACATCCAAAAACTGAAAGACCCGGAATGACAACCGGAGGCCGTCGTGTTTTTTGCGTTGCCGTCGCAGTGTGGGCGGCGTTGTTCGGACTTGTTCTGCCAGCGCACGCCGACCGCGACGTGCTGGAAGCGGTTCGCAACCGCGGTTATGTGGTGTGTGGCGTTGGCGATGGACCGAAAGGCTATTCGGCCGTCAGTGCGCAGGGCGTCTGGTCGGGTATCAGCGTCGATTTTTGCAGGGCGCTGGCAGCGGGCGTGATCGGCACCAAGGATGCCGTGAAATTTCGGCTGCTACCTGCCAGCGACGGGTTCTCGGCTCTGCAATCGGGAGAGATCGATGTGCTGTCCCGCAACATGGCGATGACGTCGAGCCGCGACACCTCCCTTGGCGTACGTTTTCCCGGCGTTCTGGTTTACGACGGACAGGGCTTCCTGGTGCGCAAGTCGCAAAACATCACCAGCGCGCTCGAGCTGTCGGGCGCGCGTATTTGCGTCACCGCGGAAACCGCAGACGAACAAGGCATCAGCGACTATTTCGCCGGCCTCAAGATGCCCATGGAGCTGATGAAATTCGCAAAATGGTCCGACGCGGTCATGGCCTACGCCAACAAGAGTTGCATGGTTCTGACTGGGGACATTTCATCGCTCGCGCTCGCCCGGCAGGAGCTGGCCGATAGCGCCGACCACAGCATCTTGCCTGAAACGGCCGCCCGGCGGCCGATCGGACCAGCGGTTCGACAGGGGGATGAAGAGTGGTTCAGCATCGTGCGCTGGACCCTTTACGCGCTCATCGCCGCCGAAGAACTCGGCATCAGCTCCGCCACTGTCGACGCTGCGCGCAATTCCCACAGCAGCGATGTGCGCCGCTTTCTCGGGATCGACGCGGACCTCGGTCAGTCCCTCGGTCTCAACGCCGACTGGACGCAGCGCGTCATCCGGCAGGTCGGCAACTACGGCGAGCTGTTCGAGCGGCACCTCGGGCAAAAATCGCCTTTGAAACTCGAGCGGCGCCTCAATAGCCTGTCGGGCAACGGTGGACTGCACTACGCGCCCCCCTTCCGTTGAAGGGCAGGTCGCGCATGTGTCAGGGCATCACCACTTCGACGTAGGCGACATCTCCGGTTTTCACGTTGAAGTCGCGGTGATACGCGCGTCCCGCGTGCTTGGCGCTGACGACATAGGCGCCCGGCGCCAGAAAATGCGTGGGCAGCGCGCCCGAGCTTTGCCTGACTTGTTCACCCTGGGCTGTCGCAAGGCTCCACTGGGTATCGGCGATCGCGTCGCCGCCCCGGCGGGTGACGAGCTTGAACGTGACCTTGGCGGCGGGATGAGCCAGGGTGACTTCCGACAGTTTGCCGGCTTCGACTGTCACATCGGCGCGCGCCGTTGCATTGGCGTCGCCATAGACGCTGACGATGCTGTAGATGCCGGCGTTGAGCCGCAGCACGAGACCCGCCTTCGCGGCGGTCACGATCTTGATGCGTTCCCCGTGCTGGTCGCGTTCGTCGGACTGAACGTCGAATGTGACCACCTTTTCATTGGCCGCTTCGCCACTGGCGAGCACCGGGACGACACGCAGGCCCCCGGCATTGAGAACGAAGCGCTCCTGCAGAGGCTGATCTCCGGAAATGACAATCTTGCGGGTGAGGTTGGCGCGGCCGAGTGCAACGTTGACCTGATAAACTCCAGGTTCCAGCCGTAGCGTCGGGCTGGCGTCGCGGACGGTTGCAACCAGAACGTTCTTGCCGTCGCTGCTGGATTTCTCGCGGAAGACGCGCCATACCAGTCCCTGCTGGATGGCTTGGCTCTCATCTGTCAAAAACGCGCTCAGCGAAACCTGACCCGATCCCCCGCCGCTCGTCTTGGGAGCAACGGACGAGCGCGGAATCACGGTCGTATTGGCTGCCGGCGGGCTCGTCTCGGTCTGCCAGCCGGGTGGCGTCTGTGCCGCGGCGACGAACGGGAGCAGGCAGAACGCGACCCCTGCTGCGACGGCCGACACTGAGAAATTGCGCGACATCACGTATTCCCTGCCTCGGGCGAATCGCGCACCCAGCCTCGCCAATGACATGAGCGGATTCAAGGCCATGCTGGGTCAATCGACCGAGAATTCGAGCAACTTGGCTTCTCCGGCACGCAATTCCACGCTGCGCTCGTCGCGCTTGTTGCGGGTCTCCGCTCCGACCACGTAGCGTCCGGCCTGAAGGTTGGCGACGGCCTCCGTGTGCGCGCCCGTCCACACGGCCTTGCCCGTCTGGTCCCGGATGATCCAGGAGACGTCGGTCGGTCCCGAACCGACAATGCGCAATCTGACGGACGCGGCTTCGTGCTCGATGACGAGCTGCTGGGTCTGACCGGTCTTGATCTCGATGTCGCGAACCGCCTTCACGTTCATCAATCCGTACCGTCCTTCGACACGATAGCGTCCGCTCGGCAGCAGGAGGGTTGGGGTGGGCCGGCTGGTAGTGACGGCCTCCTGCGCAGTGCTGTCGAGGCGCGTGACCGTATAGGAGATGTAGGCATCCGCTCCCGCGCCCAATGCGGGCAGCTTGGTCGAAAGCGCGAGACTCCCCGCCGCGACGGCCAACGTCCGTCGCACCACATCGCCCGGGCCGACCGCCAGCCGTTCGCGCGCCTCCACGACCCCTTGCCGCGCAACGATGTAGTAGGTCCCGGGCGGCAACATGAACTCGGCGGGCTGGGCTGCTGAACGGGCGACCTCGCGCCTGCCCCCCGGTGCGTCCGGGTCGTCTTCGAACACGCTGAAGATCGGAGCTTGCAGCGCGCCGGCCGTCGTCAGTTGCAGCCGCGCGGCGTTGAGCGACATGTCGACGGCAACGAGCCGCCCGGCGGTGATCGTCACGGTCTGCTCGGCACGCACGAGACCGAGTTCGGCGCGCACGACGTGACGGCCTGCCGGCAGCAGAGCGGTGGTTTCGCCGGTCCTCGAGGCCAGCATGAGCGCGCCGTTGGCATCCGTTACGGTAATCAGGGCATCCGCCAGCACCTCGCCGGTCTTGCGGGTCGGCACGCGGATACGCACCATGCCTGCGTTCAGCACCATCGTGACGGTTGCAGGTCGGTTGTCGCGGACTTCTGCCGTCTGCTTGACCGAGAGGGGACCGTCGCGCACGTCGACCACGTATCGCCCAGGCGGCACCGGAACCGTGGGGTTGGCTGCCCGAGCACCGAAGATAGGCACATCGGGTCGAGCTTCCTCTGTCACGGTCCACTGCAGCGGGATGCCGAGCGGCTCGGTATTGGCGGCCGCCAGCGCGCGCAGGTGCAAGGCTGGCGGGCCGCTGGCAGGGAGCGGCGACGGAGGTACGATGGCCGTCGCTGGCGGCGACGAGGGGCGAGTCTCGATCCCGCCCATCTCGGAGGCTGTGAGCAGCAGCGCCTCTTCGACGTAGGCGGCGACCTGCTCGGCATTCTGCGCATTGAAGTGGCGGCCGCCCGTCGCCTGCGGCAGGCACACCATCTTGGCCATGTCTTCCGTCTTCACGTTGAGACCGACCACATGCGCCGTGATGCCCGCTGTCTTCAATTCGGCGGCTGCCGCGCACAGGTCGGGCTGGCAATTGTCCGCGTCGTCATGAATCAGCAGCAGCGTGCGCGGGCCAGCGTCCCGCGGCAGCGATTTTGCGGCTTCGCGCAAGGCCAACGTGAGCGGGCCTCGTCCGCGTGGATTGAATTGCTCGAGCGGGCCCATCAAATGGGGGACGTCGAGTGGCTCTGGCGGCCGCACGACCTCCACGTCCGAGCAATCGCCGCGCCGGTGTCCGAACAAGGCGAGACCGACCCGCGCCTGCGGCGCCATCTTGCCGAGCCCGCGGCGCAGCGCCTCGCGTGCCAACACGAGCTTAGTTTGCCGCACTCCCTCGATTGGCCCCCACATGGAGCCCGACCCGTCCACGATGACGATCAGGGACCCTGGCTCGGCGGCGAGCGCAGGCGTGCCGTTCGTCGACAGCACAAACAGGGCCAAGGCTATGGCGGCGCACAGGCAGCGACAGAGTCTCGGCATTGGCTAACCCAGTCTCTCAGGGCTGATGCACACCTGGCGCCATTGTACTCGCGACCAAGTTGGTTTAGCGAGGGTCGAGTTCGGATGGGATCGAATGCAGGCCATGCACCAGGAAACGTTGGATTTGCTGCTCACGCGCCGTTCTGTAAAGGCGGCAATGCTGGCAGAACCGGGGCCGACGCCCGACCAGCTTACGACCATTCTAACTGCGGCCGCCCGCGTTCCCGACCACAAGAAGCTCGAGCCATGGCGCTTCATCGTGTTCGAGGGTGAGGCCCGTGCCGCGTTCGGCCGCGTGCTGGGTGAGGCCTGCGCCGCCGAGGATAAGGAACCGCCGTCCGCGGCCCGGCTCGAGATCGAGCGCACCCGCCTGCTGCGCGCGCCGACCGTCGTGGCCGTCATCTCGCGCACCACACCCAATCCCGGGGCTCCCGAGTGGGAGCAGGTGCTGTCCTGCGGCGCCGCGTGCCTGAACCTGTGTCTGGCCGCCAACGCCATGGGCTTTGGCACATGCTGGATCACGGAGTGGTACGCCTACAGTGCCGGCGTGCGCTCTGCGCTGGGCTTGGCAGCCAACGAGAAGGTCGCAGGCTTCATCTACATGGGCACGGCAAGCGAGCGTCAGACCGATCGCGATCGGCCCGACCTGAGCAGGATCACCAGCCGCTGGACGGCCTGACCGGCATCGCCAACAAAGGAGAATTTTGGTGTTCTACGAGACGCGCGACAACAAGCATGGCCTCAAGCACGATCCCTTCAAGGCGCTGGCGGTGCCGCGTCCCATCGGCTGGGTGTCCACCATCGGCAAGAACGGCATCTGCAACATAGCGCCCTACAGCTTCTTCAATGCGGTCGGCGAAAAACCGCACTACGTGCTGTTCAGCTCCGCAGGCCCGAAGGACTCTCTCCTCAACATCGAGGAGACCGGCGAGTTCGTGTGCTCGCTCGCGACCTGGGATCTCCGCTACAACATGAACATGACGGCCGCAGGCGTGCCGCGCGGCGTCGATGAGTTCCCGATCGGTGACCTCACCGCCGCACCGAGCCGGCTGGTCAAGCCGCCGCGCGTCAAGGAGAGCCCCGCCGCCTTCGAATGCAAGCACTGGAAGACCATCGACCTGCCGCATCCCGAGGGTGGTAAATCCACCTATTCGGTTGTGTTCGGGCAAGTCGTCGGTATCTACATCGACGAGAGCTTCATCAAGGACGGCATCGTCGACACCGGCGCCATGCGCCCCATCGCGCGACTGGGCTACATGGACTACGCCGTCGTCACTCCGGAGACCATCTTCTCCATCAACCGCCCGAGCGCCGAGGAAGCCATGGCCAAACTGAAGGTCAAGGCCGCGGAGTAGTTGTTGCCGCATTGGGGCGGCCCGCGCAAAAAGAAAGCCCGCCGAAGCGGGCTTTCGAGTCAGGCCCATGGCCGCCCGTCACAAGCGCTAGTTCTTGAAGATGTCGCGCTTGTGCGTTTCGGGCACGAACAGCAGGCCGATGATGACCGTGCCGACGGCGACCGCGATCGGATACCACAGGCCGTAGTAGATATCGCCCGTTTGCGCCACCATGGCGAAGGAAGTTGCGGGCAGAAGTCCGCCGAACCAGCCATTGCCGATGTGATACGGCAGCGACAGCCCCGAGTAGCGGATGCGTGTCGGGAAGAGTTCGACGAGGGCTGCCGCAATCGGCCCGTACACCATGGTGACGAAGAGTACCAGGATGGTCAGGATGCCGATCAGCGTCAGCTTCTGGACGCTCCAGATGTCGAACATCTTGACGAAGTTCCACAATCCATCCTTCGGCTCGATCGGGATCTTGACGACCGAGGGATTGCTGGCTGCTGGGTAACCGGCCTTGCTCAGGGCCCCGCCAATTTCCTTGCTGAAATTGGCGGCAGTCGACTTGGCGGCACCGTTGTCGAGCTTGGCGGCGTCGTAGGCCTGGATCTCCGTGCTGCCGATTCTGATCCGCGCGATGGTGCCGGACGGTGCAGATTCGGTGGTGTAGTTCACCGAGCTGCGCGCCAGCGTCGATTTGGCGATGTCGCACGAGTTGGTGAACTTGGCCGTGCCCGTCGGATTGAACTGGAACGAGCAGTCGGCCGGATCGGCATAGACGACGATCTTGGTATTTTCCTGCGCCGCGTAAAGCGCCGGGTTGGCCGTGGCGGTCATCAGCTTGAACAGCGGGAAGTAGGACACAGCCGCGATCAGGCATCCCGCGAGGATGATCGACTTGCGGCCGATCCGATCCGACAGCCAGCCGAAAAACACGAAGCCGCCCGTGCCGAGTGTCAGCGACCACGCAATCAGCACGTTGGCCGTGAACTGATCGACCTTGAGAATGCTCTGCAGGAAAAACAGGGCATAGAACTGGCCAGTGTACCAGACGACAGCCTGGCCTGCGACGAGGCCGAGCAATGCCACGATGGCGATCTTGGCGTTCGTCCACTGTCCGAATGCTTCCGAGAGCGGCGCTTTCGACTGCGCGCCTTCCTCCTTCATTTTCTTGAAGGCAGGGCTCTCCTGCATCTGCAGCCGGATGTAGAGCGAGATGCCGAGCAGGAAGACCGAGGCGAGGAAGGGAATGCGCCAGCCCCATGCGGCGAACGGCGTAAGCGTGGTGCCGTTGGCGAGCGTCACTTCGGCGTAGTTGGCATTGACATAAATCTGCGTGAACAGGATCACCACCAGCGAGAGCAGCAGACCGAGGGTGGCGGTGGTCTGTATGAAGCTCGTGTAGAACCCGCGCCGGTCCTGGGGCGCATGCTCGGCGACATAGATCGCCGCGCCGCCATATTCACCTCCCAGAGCCAAGCCCTGGGCCATGCGCAGGGCAATGAGCGCGGCGGGCGCCAGAAAGCCGATGCTGTCGTAGCTCGGCAGCAAGCCGACAAGAAACGTCGACAACCCCATGATCAGGATGGTGATCAGGAACGTGTACTTGCGGCCGATCAGGTCGCCGAGGCGGCCGAACACCAGCGCACCGAATGGACGAACCAGGAAGCCCGCGGCGAAGGCGAGCAGCGCAAAGACATTGCGCGTGGCCTCGGGGTACTGGCTGAAGAACTGGGCACCAATGATGGCGGCAAGCGATCCGTAAAGGTAGAAATCGTACCATTCGAAGATGGTGCCGGCCGAGGAAGCAAGGATCACTTTCTTCTCCTCGCGCGTCATCGGACGCCTGCGCGCCGCGAAGTCGGCCGGTGTTGTTACCGTCGTGATGGTCATTTGCGTGCTCCTTCAACGATCGGTCGCTGTTTCGGCAAACCGATACCGTTCACGGCGAAGGGGGTTGGCCCGCTTCAGTCCGCGCGCGTGTTGTCGATACTGTCACCAGCGGCCGGGCCTCCCGTTTGCCCCGGAGCGATCACCGGCCATGGATCGCCTGGTCGGGGCGAGTGCCTCGCAGTTGCGAACAACACTCGCGCCCGGTTCCGCATTAATGCATGGCTCCCATGCTGCCAATAATCAGTTGGTCTATTCGACATTCGTATGCGGAATTGATTCCACGAATATTTTCCGTAGCGCTGCGGAAGGTCACGACCAAAGTCGTGCGAGGAGGAGCGCAAGCCGCGCGGTGCAGCACGCTCAGTAGGCGCCTTGTCTAAATCGCCACTTGTTGTGGCGTCGGCCTTAACCTGTCGACGGATTAAGGTTGCCAGCTAAGGTTGAAGGCGCTGGCCGCGTGCATTCCGGCGCCGCCCGTGGACCAATTGACGCGTGGGTTGGCGCTGTTCATTTTTTAGCCTCATTCGGCATGACAACCCGTTGTTTCATCCAATAAAACGGGGACGATCAGAATGCGAGTACGAGTATTTGCGGTGGCGGCAGCTTGTGCGCTGTCTGCCGGGATTACGACGGCTGAAGCGCGTCCTTCTTTCGACACGAGCAGCAACGTTCAATGGGATAATTCCGATTCGGATCGGTCCGAGAGACGCTCAAGTTCGCGCAGGCAGCGAGACGCCGACTCCGATTGGTCGCAAGAACGGCGCAGCACGCGGTCCGAGCGCACCCGCAACCGCCGCGTTGCACGTGCCGAACGCCGTTCGGGCGACTTCGAAGGCCGTAGCAGCCTGGGCGCGGGCAGCATGCGCCATAGCGGTGTCGGGCCGCGTCCGAGAGCTTGGTGCGGCTGGTGGATGCGTACTCAGCGCGGCGGCGGTGCGCATCTCAATGTAGCCTGGAACTGGAGAACCTACGGCAGCCCGACCTCACCGCAAGTAGGCGCCGTGGTGGTGTGGCGTCATCACGTCGGCGAGATCGTCGGCCGTGCCTCCAACGGTCAATGGATTGTCCGTTCCGGCAACGACGGCGGCGCCGTTCGCACCCGCGCCCGCTCCGTCTCCGGCGCCATCTTCCGCATCTAGCGATTTGCGCTGCGTGTCATCCCGGGCCTGGTGCCTGGGATGACAACTAGCCGTTCCGCCTCGCCGTCCTGGCACGCGCCAGGATGCGCTCGGCGCGGGCGACGTGCGCCCTGTCGACCATCTGGCCGCGATAGGTCAGCGCGCCGGCATCCGGGTTGTCGGCAAACAGCTGGATCAGCTCCTGGGACATGGCGATCTCCTCCGCGCTCGGCGTGAAGACCTCGTTCATCACCGCCACCTGGTTGGGGTGGATCGCCATCTTGCCGGTGAAGCCGTCGCGCATGGCGGCAAGGCATTCCTGGCGCAGGCCCTCCGCGTCGCGGAAATTGACGAACACCGTGTCGATGGGCTGGGCTTCGGCTGCGGCCGCCGTGAACAGGCACAGATTGCGCGCCAGCATGTAGGGCGAGGTCCAGGCGCGGCCGTCGTCCTCGCGGTTGGTGCGCGCGCCGAGCACGGCCGAGAGATCCTCCGCGCCCCAGGTCACGCCATCGAGACGCGTGCTCGAGCCCACGTAGGTGTGCAGCTGGAGCAGCGAGATCGGCGTCTCGGTGACGAGCGCGATGATGCGCGTCGACCCCACTTTGGCGCCGGCTTTTTCCTCCGCGTGGTTGAGGGCGATGGACAGCGTGTGCACGTCCGCCCCCGAGCGCGCCTTGGGCAGCAGGATGCCGTCGGGCAGCGCGCCGGCGATGCCGGCCACATCGTCTTCCCACAGGTTGGTATCGAGCGCATTGATGCGCACGTAGATGAGCGGGCTGTCGGGCTTGCCCCGCGTCTCGTTGATGTAGTGCGCCGCGATCGGGCGCGCGGCGGCCTTGCGGGCTGCGCTGACCGCGTCCTCCAGATCGAGGATCAGGGCATCGGCGCCGGTGGCCACGCCCTTGCCGAGCTTCTTCTCGTCGTCGGCGGGAATGAACAGGAGCGATCGCATGGGCCTCAGGCTTTCGGTCGTTTGCGCATCATCGCCTGGCGGCGGCATTCCGCCACCAGTTCGCCGCGCTGGTTGAAGGCCTTGTGCAGGAACTCGACGATGCCGGCGTCGGGCCGCGACTTCGTCTCGCGCGAAGTCAGCACCTCGGTCGTCACATGGATCGTGTCACCGTGGAACACCGGCTTGGGAAACTTCACGTCCGTCATGCCGAGATTGCCGACGGTGGTGCCGATGGTCGTATCGTTGACGGAGATGCCGATCATCAGGGCCAGCGTGAACATGCTGTTGAACAGCGGCTTGCCCCACTCGCTCTTGGCGGCGAAGTCGTGGTCGATGTGCAGCGGCTGCGGATTGTGCGTGAGGCAGGAGAACAGCGTATTGTCCATCTCCGTCACGGTGCGGCGGATCGCATGCTCGAACGTGCGCCCCACCTCCAGTTCTTCGAGATACAAGCCTGGCATGATCCGTTCACCTTGGATGTTCAGTCATGAAATTGCTCCGGAGTGACATTGCGACGGCCATGCAGCGCGCGCTGATCCCAGATCTCCATCATGTCCCGCTCGTACTGGGGGGATTTGACAATCGGGATCATGTGCCGGATCGGCGGCTCGCCTTGATCTTCTCCAGAACCTCGCCCTTGCGCCACGGTGTGCCTTCGCCGCGGTCCAGCGCTTCCAATGCGTCATCGATCAGAGGCTTGGCCCAGGTGTCGTCGAAGGCCTCCTGTGCCTGCAGTCCCGCGACGGCGCTGGCAACCGCTTCCTCGAGCGAGGCGAAACGGCCAGCGGCGACTTGCGCTTTCAGCCAATCCTCTTGGTCTGGCGGCAGCGGAATATTCATCTCAAAACCTCGTCGTGTGCGCCCTCACAGTTTACCTAACTAAGGCGAATGTCTCCATGGGCGCGGATGGTGCCCGCCTCAATACCTGAACTGCTCGGACAAGATGCGCTCGTCCAGGCTGTGGCCGGGATCGAACATCATGAGCAGGTCCACCTTGTCGGCCTGCTCCACCTCCACGCGCGTCACCGAGCGGGTCTCGTTGTGGTCGGCGACCGCGCTGACGGGGCGTTTTTCGGTCTCCAGAACTTCGAACACGATCTTGGCGGCGTTGGGCAGCAGCGCGCCGCGCCAGCGCCGCGGACGGAACGCGCTGATGGGCGTCAGCGCCAGCAGCGGCGCGTTGATCGGCAGGATCGGTCCGAACACCGAGAGATTGTAGGCGGTGGAGCCGGCCGGCGTCGCCACCAGCGCACCGTCGCAGATCAGTTCCTCCAGTCGCACCTTGCCGTCGACCGAAATTCTCAGCTTCGCCGCCTGATAGGTCTCGCGGAACAGATGCACCTCGTTGATGGCGAGGCCGTTGTGCACCTTGCCCGCATGGTCGACGGCGCGCATCGCCAGCGGATGAATGGTATTGACCTCGGCGCGGGCGAGCCGTTCCCTCAGGTCGCCCACATGATAGTCGTTGGTGAGGAAACCGACCGAGCCGCGGTTCATCCCATAGATCGGGATGCGGTTGTGCATGTGCTTGTGCAGGGTCTGCAGCATGAGCCCGTCGCCGCCCAGCGCGACGATGGCGTCCGCTTCCTTGGTCGGTACGTTGCCGTACAGCTCCGCCAGGGTCGCAAGCGCGCTGCGGGCCTCCGGCACCTCGCTGGCGACGAACGCGATCTTCTCGAACTTCTGCGGTACTGTGGCCATGTAGGCAGCTGCAACTCATTGACGCTGAAGGGAGGCTCGCTCAAGTGAGTGAAAACAACAAGCTCGTTCTCGTTTACTCTACTTTCCCCTCCGTGGCCGAAGCCGAGCGGATCGGCGGCGCTTTGGTGGATCGCGGCCTCGCGGCCTGCGTCAATATCTTTCCCGGCATGACGGCGATCTATGTCTGGGAGGGCAAGCGCCAAAGCGAGACCGAGGCGGCCATGATCATCAAGACGCGCGCGCAACTCGCCGACGCGGTGATCGCCGAAACGCGCAAGCTCCATCCCTACAGCAACCCGGCGCTGGTGGTGCTGCCCATCACGGGCGGCTCGGCCGATTTCCTGCTCTGGATCGCAGACCAGACTGCGGTTGCGGGTCAGCCGTGAGTGGCGACCGCCGGACGTGAAACCGCCGCCCGATAGTGTGGCTGCGACGCCCCTAGGCTGTAAGCCAGCGAGCACCACGCGGGCTGGATTGCACATGCGCCACGACGCCCGCGCGCCTGTGCAAAAAGGACATCCGGTGGAAGAACGGTGGATAGCCTGTGTGAGAACTGTGCGCGGAACAGGCCTGTCGGACTTCAATTGTGACGAGAGAAAAGCACGGGCGACCAAAGCCATAGTCGCACATGCATTTGATTGGGTTAATGAATTGTTATACGTACGGAATTGAGGGGGCTGCGTTTCCGGTATTGCGTCATATTTGTGTGGGCCTCGGAGGCTTGTGCATAACGCGGTGCCGCTATGGCTCCCCATCTGTGCATAACTCTCCGGCGGTCCGGCAGCTTCTGCCACCGATAGGTGAGCGCTGAGTGGTACCCGGCGGCAACAAGCCGGCCACCGCTCGAGGGAAAGCGTTCGCAGGGGTTGAACCCCCGCCCGTGTGGCCGACGCTTTGTGCGCCTCCTCCATGGAAGACAGACGTGCCGTCCGGCATCCGGCCTGGCTGCACAAAAGGGGGCGTCAATGGCTAAGCATATTCTAGGGGTACTGGGGGTCATTGCAGCGGGCGTCTTGCTGGCCGTGTCCGCAGCGATGAACTATCGCTTCGGCTTCAGCCTCGGCAAGACACCGGCCGACGGGCAGATCTACGGCGCGGCGTCCGCGGCCGCCGACTGCTTCAAGGCGCTGGTGCCGTTCTTCTTCTTCGCCGCATGGCGCAACAGGATGTGGTCGCAGGCTTTTGCGGCGGCCGTCGTTTGGGTCGTGGTCACCGGCTACTCGATGACCTCGGCGCTGGGCCATGCCGCGCTCAACCGGCTCGACATGAGCGGCCAGCGCGCCGCTGCTTCGGCCGACTACAAGGACATGCGCGCCGATACCAAGCGTGCGCAGGACCAGCTCACCTGGATCCCGGCGCATCGGCCTCCCGAGACCGTCGCAGCCGAACTCAACGTGCACAAGGCGCAGCGTTACTGGCTGGTGACGAACGAATGCACCGACGTGAAAGGCAAATCGGCGCGCGAGTATTGCCAGCAGTTCCACAAGCTCTCCGCCGAGCTGGCCTCCGGGCGCGAAGCCCAGAAGCTGGAAACGCGCATCACCGACATCGGCACCAAGCTCGCCAGGGCGGTAGGCGGCAGCGTGATGGCCGAGGCCGATCCGCAGGCGTCCGTGCTTGCCAAGGTGACGGGGGTAGAGATCGAGACCGTGCAGACGGGGCTGGCTCTGCTTGTCGCGCTGCTGATCGAGATCGGGTCGGGCTTTGGCATGTACGTGGCCTTTGCCTACTGGCGCATGCACGGCCACGAGCCGCAGACGGTCGCGGTTTCCGCGTCCACGGCGAACGTGGCTCCGCTGCGCACGGCCGACCGGACCTTGGCCTTGCCGCCCGCCGAAACCGTGGAAGCGGAGGAGACTGCAGCCTTGCCGGCACAGCCGCCGGCGACCGCGCGGCTTGGCGCCAACGACAACCGCACGCCGGCCAAGCGTCTGCTGCCGGACAGCGACGTGCAGAGGTTCTACCGCGAGGAAGTGCTGGCCACGGACGGCATGAGCATCACGCTCAACGACCTCTACAACTCCTACTGCAACTGGAGCGAGGACCAGGAGAAGGAGCCGTTGGCCATGCCGACGTTCAGCCGGGAGTTCCGAGCCCTGGGCGTGCGCAAGGAGAAGATCGGCGGGCGGGTTCGCTACTTCGACATCGCGCTCCGCTCCGAGCAGGAGGCGGCGAGCGAAGACAAGCTGGCGGCATCAAAGGCCGCGTAAGCCAAGCCGCAAAAAAGTCAGACTGCAAATGGGGCCGCGCAAGCGGCCCTTTTTGTTTTATGGGCACTCACCGCCGCGCGATGATCACGGCTTCGGGCGGTGTAAGCGCCCAGGGGTTGCCTCGCGCGCCCAGCTTGTAGCCCACTTTGAACAGCGCCTTCATGTAAACCGGGTCGAACGGAGCCGTGCTCTCTTGCGTGAAGGTCGCCGGAATGGACGCCAGCCGGAATTCGGCGCCGTCCCGCTGCGTCATCGCGTAAATCTGATTGATGTCGCCGATGCTCTGGTTCTTGGTGACCGTGAACAGTGATCTTGCGCTGATGGCGAAAGTGTTTGGTTTGACGGCCTCGTATACGGGCGTGAGCTTGCCGTTGCGCACCACAAAAACGCGCCGGATCGGCGGCTGCGGATAAAGCTTGTCGAACGTGCGCAGCGAAAACTGTGCGGGCGCCAGGAACACCTGCCGCGCCGGGCCACCGTCGACGTGCATCTCTTCGTAAACCTGATCGCCGACCCGCACTTTGACATGGACGGGTGGAAAGACGCCGGGCAGCGATGCGGACGCCAGCAGCACGTCGCGGAACAGCTCGACGGCTTCCTGATCCCCGCGGGTGGCGGCGACTGCGATCTCGCCCATGTTCCAGATGACCTGGCGCTGGGCATCGAGATTGGTCGTGCCGATCATGAGAACGCGACCATTGCGATACTCGTGGCAATCTGGCTGAGCATCCGCCGGTCGACGTGCTTGGCGATGAGGTTGCGCAGGGGCGTGGAGTCCGCGAGCGCTTCTGCGCCGAGCAATCCGGCCACGACCTGCGGCGCGGCCACCGCACTCGCGTCAAATGATGTCCATAGCTCGGTAAGCTGCCGGTCGTAGCTGGGTCCGAGAAAAGCGTAAGGAGCGATCAGTGCGCCTGCGCTCACACCCGTGACAACCTCGAAGTCCGGGCGATCCCCCCGGTGCGACCAGCCCACGAGCAGGCCTGCGCCGAATGCGCCGTCATCGGCGCCGCCGGACAAGGCGAGGTACTCGACGAGCGGCCGGCCCTTGTGCTGCGTGGCCGTCCTGGACGCCATGCGCTGGACGCCTGGCATGTGCGTCTGCACGAAGGCGTAAATATCCTTCGGCACCTCGTCGCCCCAGAAGCGGACGTGGGCAAGGCCAGGCACGGTGGCCTGCGAGACAAGGGAGGCCGGCACGGGCTGGCGCTCGACGCGCATGCAGCCCATGGCGGTGGCCGCGATCAAGCACGCAGCAAGTACGCGACCTATACCCCAAATACGCAACTTCGAACCCCCGTGCGCCGGTCAGGCAGCGGCCGCCAACATACCTTACAGCAGCAATCTCAGTACAAATGTGTTAACCGACGCGGCCACAAAGGAAAAACCGTGTTCCTGGGGCCACAGGTTCCCTGCAAGGCGGGTGCCCTTGCTCAGATATCGGTCTCTTTCTTCGAGGATGGCGGAGCGGAGTTGCCGGGACCCGGCTGGGCCTTGCTTGCGGGCGGCCCTTGCCGCGGCGATTTGCCGGCCGGTGCTTGCTCGGGCGCTGTGCCCGTGCCGGAGAGACGCCAGGACGTGGCGGTGCACACGTTGACCCGGTAGCGTTCGAAGAAGCGGCCATTGTCCAGCACCGCGCGCAGATCGAACATGCATTGGCTGGTGCCGTCATTGAAGTCGAACCGGTAGCTTTGTTTCGAAGCGATGACGTCCTGCCCCAACAGGTCTCTCCCCCAGTTCTTGATCGTGGAATTGGTGGCATAAACGCTGTTAACGACGCGGTCCGTGTCGTTGATGATATCCATGCGGCGGTCATTGCGGTCTTGCGCGGAGGCCGTGACGGCGGAAAAGCCCGCAAGCCAAACAGCAGCCAACAGCAATGGGGAACGTCCGGCAGCCACTGTCACGCAGAACCTCCATGGCGAATTGTTGTGCGCCGTAAAATTCTGCCACAGGCGGGCCCGACTTGCCACGCGGGCTGATCGTTACGGATCATCGACCCCGGTATTGATGCGCGCGCGCCACTACGATGCCATTTGCGCAGTCACGCAATCTCCGAACGCCAGGCGTGCCGGTCCGGCGAAACCTGGCCCAGGGTTGCGCCTCATCGATTTGGAATCAGCCAGTTGCGGCGATTCAACCCGCGGCTGAGTTGCCCAGCCTTGCCGCCGCGGCGCGCACGGCCGCCTCGCGCACGGCCTGTCCGGCTGCGCCGGATTGCTTCTGCCGCGCCACGATGGCCTCGCCGGCCGACTTCGGCGAGCCGGCATCGTATGGCGGCTGCGGATCGTATTCGATGCTGAGCTGAATGGCCTTGGCCGTGTCCTCGCCCGCCACCTCGGCCACCACCCTCAGCGCGAAGTCGATGCCGGCCGTCACGCCGCCGCCGGTGATGACGTTGCCGTCGATGACGGTACGCTCGGCAACGGGTGTGGCACCAAAGGGTGCAAGCAGATGATGCGCCGTCCAGTGCGTGGTGGCACGCCTGCCTTTGAGCAGTCCCGCTGCGCCCAGCACCAGCGCTCCGGTGCACACAGCCGTGACGTAACGCGCGCCGGCGGCCTGCCGCTTCAGGAACGCCAGCACGTCGTCGTCGGTCAGCAGGGGGTTCATTCCGGGCCCGCCCGGCACGCACACGAGGTCCAGCTGGGGACACGCGTCCAGTGTGGTCGTGGGCACGAGGCGCAGGCCGCCCTGCGCGGCGATCGGCTCCAGCGATTTCCACATCAGGTGGATTTCGCTGCCGGGCAGCCTGGCGAAGACCTCGTGCGGCCCCGTCATGTCGAGCTGCGTGATGTTGGGAAAGACGAGAAAACCGATGCGGAATGCCATGGCCAGATCCTCAAGCAGGTCCTTGGATGGAGGCTGCAAATCTATATGGTGAGCCAACTACACCCGAGCCGCCGAATTTGCCAGCACTGGAGCCATCGCCATGTCCTTGAAACCTCCTGCTGCCGTCGGTATGGCGTTCGCCGATGTCGACACCCCGGCGCTGGTCATCGACCTCGACGCCTTCGAGCGCAACCTCAAGCGCATGGCAGATTTCGTCGGCAAATCCGGCGTGCGGCTGCGCGCCCATGCCAAGACGCACAAGTCGCCCATCATCGCGGCCAAGCAGATGGAGTTGGGCGCTGTGGGCGTGTGCTGCCAGAAGGTGTCGGAAGCCGAGGTGCTGGTGGAGGGCGGCATCGGCGACGTGCTGGTCTCCAACGAAGTCGCCGGCGCGGGCAAGCTCGATCGTCTCGCGGCCCTGGCGCGCCGCGCCAAGATCGCGGTGTGCGTCGACGACCCCGGCAACGTGGCGGAGATCGAAGCCGCTGCCGCCAGGGCCGGCGTCACGCTCGATGTGCTGGTGGAGATCGACGTCGGCGCGAAGCGTTGCGGCATCGCGCCCGGCGTGCCGGCCGCGCGTCTCGCCAAGCAGATCGCCAACTCACCGCACCTCACCTTCGCGGGCCTCCAGGCCTATCAGGGTTCGGCGCAGCACGTGCGCAAGGCGGACACCCGCCGCGACCAGATTGCCCGTGCGGTGGAGATGGTCGAGGAAACGCTGCGTGCCTTGCGCGCGGCCGGTCTCGAGGCGCGCATCGTCGGCGGCGGTGGCACGGGCACCTACGAGATCGAAGCGGCGAGCCGCGTCTACAACGAGCTGCAGTGCGGTTCCTACATTTTCATGGACGCCGACTACGCGCGCAACAAGCGCGCCGACGGCGGTCTGTTCGACGCCTACGAGCACGCCCTGTTCATCTGCGCGACGGTGATGAGCATGCCCGCGCCGGAGCGCGCCGTGGTCGATGCCGGCTTGAAGACATTCTCGGTCGACAGCGGCATGCCGCTGGCGTGGAAGCTTGCGGGCGCCCTCTACCATCGCCCCTCCGATGAGCACGGCATTCTGGACCTCACGAATTGCACCGAACCTCCCAAACGCGGCGACAAGGTGCTGCTGGTGCCCGGCCACTGCGACCCCACCGTCAACCTGCACGACTGGTACGTCGGCGTGCGCGGCTTCGGCACGCCGGCTGCGCATGTGGAAAGTCTCTGGCCCGTGGCCGCCCGCGGCGCTGTGTTCTGAGTTCGTTCGCAAGCGCTGCGCGGCGTCGCGCCATTGCGCCGCTGTCGTCGCCACCCGATATGGATGGTGGTGCAAGCACCACGGAGTGATGCAATGACCCCCGAAGAACGCCAGATGATCACCGGCCTGTTCGACCGCATGCGCAGCTACGGCACGCCGGAGAAGGACAGGGAGGCGGACACGCTCATCAACGAAGCGGTGCGGAGCACGCCAGACGCGTCCTACATGCTGGTGCAGTCTGTGCTGGTGCAGGAGCATGCGCTGCAGGAAGCCGGCAATCGCATCAAGGATCTCGAGGAGCAGGTTCGCTCGCTGCAGCAGCGCGAGGATCAACGCCAAATCGTCCGGATCGGGCAGTTTCCTTGGCGGCCTGCTCGGTGGCGGACGCCCCGTCTCGCAGCCGGGCGCCAGCAGCGTCCCCGTCATCGGCTCGCGCGCCCCGGCGCCGTCCGCCTTTGACCAGGATCAACAGCGGCCATGGTCTCAAAGTGCGCCGCAGCAGCAGGCAGGCGCCGCCGGCCGGCGGCGGTTTCCTTCGCTCGGCCATGGCGACGGCTGCGGGCGTCGCCGGCGGCATGCTGGCCGCGGGCGCCATCCGTGACCTCATGGGCGGTCATGCGAACGCGAATACGGCCAACACTCCAGCCGCCACCAATGCCAGCACCGAGCAGGCGCGGCAGGATCGGGAGCAGGATGCCCGTCAGGACGCCTCTGACACGGGCAGGCGCAGCAGGACCAGGAGCAGGACGCCCTGCAGGACGCCTCCGACGACGACTCGTCCTGGGGCGACAGCGGCGGCGATCTGGACATCTAGCTCTGCCTGTCATCCTCGGGCTTGTCCCGAGGATCCAGCCATCTTCAAGCGCTGGAGCAAGCTGTTAGATCGATCCCGGGCACAAGGCCCGGGATGACATGTCGCGGAAGGCGCTATGCCTTGCCCGCGATCTTCAGCGAGAAGGCGTAGTCGAGCGCCACTTCCTTGAGCTGCTCGAAGCGTCCCGAAGCGCCGCCGTGGCCGGCTTCCATGTTGGTCTTCAGCAGCACCAGGTTGTCGCTCGTGTTGAGGTGCCGCAGCCGCGCGATCCACTTGGCGGGCTCCCAGTAGGTGACGCGCGGGTCGGTCAATCCGCCGTAGGCAAAGATGTGCGGATAGGCCTTGGCCGCCACGTTCTCGTAGGGCGAGTAGGAGCGGATGGCCGCGAAGTCTTCCTTCGAGGCGATCGGATTGCCCCATTCGGGCCACTCCGGAGGCGTCAGCGGCAGGGTTTCGTCCAGCATGGTGTTGAGCACATCCACGAACGGCACGTCGGCGATGATGCCGAGGAACAGGTCGGGCGCCATGTTGGCCACCACGCCCATCAGCATGCCGCCGGCCGAGCCGCCGTTGGCGACGATGCGGCCCCGGCTGGTGTAGCCCTCCTTGGCCAGGTATTCGCCGGCTGCGATGAAGTCGGTGAAGGTGTTGACCTTCTTCTTCAGCTTGCCGTCGGTGTACCAGCGATACCCCTTGTCCTTGCCGCCGCGGATATGGGCGATGGCGAACACGAAGCCGCGGTCGACCAGAGACAGCCGCGAGGTCGCGAACGAGGCCGGGATGGAGATGCCGTAGGCCCCGTAGCCGTACAGGAACAGCGGGGCCGAGCCGTCGAGCGGCGTGTCCTTGCGGTACAGCACGGATACCGGCACGGTCTGGCCATCGGGCGCGGGTGCCAGCACACGGCGCGTGACGTAGTCGGCCGGATTGTGTCCGCTCGGCACCTCCTGCGTCTTGCGCAGCACGCGCGTGCGCTGCTCCATGTCGTAGTCGAAGACCTGGGCCGGCGTGGTCATCGACGAATAGGTGAAGCGCAGCGTGGTGGTGTCGAACTCGTAGCCGGCCGACATGCCGAGCGAATAGGCCTCCTCGTCGAACGCGATCGCATGCTCGACGCCGTCGGCGAGCCGGCGGATGACGATGCGGGGAAGGCCGTCCTCGCGCTCGAACCGCACGAGATGTCCGGCAAAGGCGACGATGTCCAGGATCAGGCGGCCCGGGGCGTGCGGCAGCACTTCGCGCCAATTGGCCATCTGCGGGTCGGCAACGGGCGCCTCGCACATGCGGAAGTCTTCCGCTCCGGCCGAGTTCGTCATGATGAACAGCCGGTCGCCGTGATGATCCACCGAATACTCGTGCCCGTGCTCACGCGCAGCGACCAGCTGCAGTGCGCTCTCGGGCCGGTCGGCGTCGATCAGATAGGCCTCGTTGGTCTGGTGGTCGTGGGCATCGACGATGATGAACCTGCCCGATTGCGTCTGGCCGACGCCGACATAGAAGCCGATGTCCTTTTCCTCGTAGACCAGCACGTCTTCCGACGTTGGCGTCCCGAGCTGGTGCCGGTAGACGAACAGCGGGCGATGGTTGTCGTCGAGACGGACATAGAACAGCGTGCTGTTGTCGCGGGCCCATACGACAGAGCTGCGCGTATCGGGAATGGAGTCGGGCAGGTCCTGGCCGGTCTCCATGTCGCGGATGCGAATGGTGAACAGCTCCGAACCCTTGTCGTCGACGCCGTAGGCCAGATAGCGGTGGTCGGGGCTGTGCGCCACCGATCCGAGCTGCCAATAGGGCTTGCCCTCTGCCTCCTTGTTGCCGTCGATGAGCACCTGCTCGAGGCCGCCGCCGCGCGGACGCCGGTTCAATCGCGGGTACTGGCCGCCGGTGACATGGCTCATGAAATATTCGAAGGGCCCATCCGGGGTGGGGACGGAGCTGTCGTCTTCCTTGATGCGCGCCTTCATCTCCGCAAACAGCGACTTCTGCAGGGCGCTGGTGTCGTTGAGCGCTGACTTGGTGTAGGCGTTTTCGGCATCCAGATAGGCGCGGATCTGGGGATCGAGCACGGAAGGGTCGCGCATCACGTCCTGCCAGTTGGCTGCCCGCAGCCACGCGTACTCGTCCACCAGCTCCAGGCCGTGCTGGACCGAGAAGCTGGGCCGGCGTTCGGCGGCCGGGGGAAGCTGGCGGGTAACGGGGCGGTTGAGACCGTGCATCTGGGAACCCTCTGGTAAGCGGACTTGGGGCCTGGACTTCGATTTGCGGCTGCTGGGCGCAACGTCGGGCACTAGCGCAGATGTTTTGTGAGCAGCGTCAGGGATCGCCTGGTTTGAGAGGCGACGTGCCGGTGCGCTCGGTGCCATGCTGGCGCATGACCCGGTACTGCTCGGGCGTCAGCTGCGCGCGCCACTCGGCATCGCTCTTGACGATTTTGTCGGACCGATCGGCGGCGAGAAGGTTGGACATGGGGACCTGCAGGTGGGGGCGGTTGAGGTAGCTGCCACCGACGGCCCCATTATGGCCGGAACGCCAGCCGGGTGAGGCTTCAAGTCTTCGTGTGCCTGGGTTGCATGAACGAACCATTGTAAAAGCCCGAGTTTGTCATGCACTTGCTATGATGAGCGGCACCGGAGGTACAGACAAGGCAAATAGTCCAAGCCGCAACGAGCCCTAAGTATGGCTCTTTCTTGTCTTAGGGGCTATTCATGCTTCCGTTTATTATGTAAATCCATTGTCCTTGCGGAATGAATAGTGTAAATGGATACAGTTTCAAGGATCTAGTCCGTCGGCTCGGATTGGTCCGTCGATGCCCTTGGGGGCATTGAGCGGGGCATAGCCGGAACAGGATGCAGGGCGCCCTGTGGGGCAGGCGCTCACCATATCGGCCGTCGCCGTCGGAGAGGGATTATGGATCAACTGGATAGACCGGACCTTGTAGGTCTCACCGCCGAGATCGTCTCTGCATATGTCAGCAAGAACACGGTCGGCCGGGAGGACTTGGGAAGCATCATATCCGATGTTCACGACGCGCTCAGCCGTGCGTCCAACCGCGTCGGCGGCGCCGAGCGCGAGGAATTGAAGCCCGCTATCGCGCTCAAGAAATCGGTGACGCCCGACTACATCGTCTGTCTGGAAGACGGCAAGAAATTCAAGTCGCTTGAAGCGGCACCTGCGTACCCACTACAACCTTTCCCCCGAAGAATACCGGGAGAAATGGGGCCTGCCGCACGACTACCCGATGGTGGCCCCGAACTACGCTGCAGCCAGATCCCAGCTCGCCAAGCAGATGGGCCTGGGCACCCGCAAAGAGAAGTAGCGCGCAGGGCTGCCGCTACAACGCTGCGCTAGCCCCAGAAGAACCCGAAAGTGGCCAGCGCCAGGCCGGCCAGCATCAGGACCAGCGCCACCACGCCCAGCACCTGGGCGGCGAAGTGACCGGCGGCTGTGCCCGCTGCACTTGTTGCTTTGCCGGTCCACGTCGGCTGCGACCGGATCTCGTTGAACTTGGCTTCGAGCGCGGTGGGGTTTTCGGCTGTGCGCCTGCCGCGCGCCAGGGTCCAGGCTGAGTCGATGGCGGCATCCTTGAGGTCGTAGCGGGCGGTCCTCCAGCGGATCAGCACCCCGATCAGGATCAGGGCTGTGCCGGAGGCCATCAGCCAGAACTTTGTTCCCATTTCCGCCCCCGTGCCCCCAAAAGCTCCCACTTGCGAGCATGCTGGGGAAACCCGAACGTGACAAGCTACCCATCCATTGTAGCGCCGCTGCCATGCTATCAGAGGCCATGCGCACAACCGCGATTCGCATCATCGGCATCGATCCCGGCCTCCGCCGCACGGGGTGGGGCATCGTGGAGTCGGACGGCGTACGGCTCTCGTACGTGGCCAGTGGACATGTGACGTCGGACAGCGAGGGCGAACTGGCTTATCGCCTGCGCGAGCTCTACGAGGGCCTCTGCAGCGTGATAGCGAGCTTCGAGCCGCAGGAAGCCGCGATCGAGGAGACCTTCGTCAACAAGGATGCCCGCTCGACATTGAAACTCGGGCAGGCGCGGGGCATGGCTCTGCTGGCCCCGGCCCAGCGCGGCCTGCGGATTGCCGAGTATGCGCCCAACGTCATCAAGAAGACCGTGGTCGGCGCCGGCCATGCGGAGAAGAAGCAGATCCAGGTGATGATCGGCTTCCTGCTGCCGAAAGCCAGGTTCGAGAGCGCGGACGAGGCCGATGCGCTGGCCATTGCCATATGTCACGCCAGCCATCGCTCGAGCCCGCAGGCCATCGCCGCCCGCCGCGCGAAGGAGACGGTGCCGTGAGAAGCGCCCCATGATCGGCAAGCTCAAAGGCCTGGTGGATGCGGTCGGCGAGAGCTACGTCGTGGTCGACGTCAATGGCGTGGGCTACGAGGTGCAGGCGTCGGCGCGTACGCTGCGCACGCTCAAGGTCGGCGAGGCCGTGACGCTTGCCATCGAGACGCACGTGCGCGAGGACGCCATCCGCCTCTACGGCTTCACCAGCGAAATCGAGCGCGCCTGGTTCCGCACGCTGCAGACCATCCAGGGCGTCGGCGCCAAGGTGGCGCTGGCTGTCCTGGGAACACTCGCGCCGCAGGACCTTGCCAACGCCATTGCTCTACAGAATTGGGCGGCGGTCGAGCAATCACCGGGGGTCGGCAAGAAACTCGCCCAGCGCATCGTCGCGGAACTCAAGGACAAGGCCCCGGCGCTTTCGGTCGCCGGTCTCAACGTGCCGGCGGCAAGCTTGGGCCAGGGGCGCGCGCCGGCTGCCAACGACACGGCCGCCGAAGCCATTTCCGCCCTCACCAATCTCGGCTATCAGCCCGCGCTCGCCAGCCAGGCGGTCGCAGCGGCCATGGCCGAGCTGGGTGAGGCGGCCGATACACCCAAGCTCATTCGCCGCGGCTTGAAGGAACTGGCTCGCGTATAGGCTGCCAGTCACCGGATGGCCGCAAATTCAGCTTACGCGGCGGCCGTCAGCCGCCCGACCGGTGCAAACCCCTTTTCATGCAGATCTACCTTCCGATAGCAGAGCTTTCTCTCAATCTCGTGCTCTTGCTGGGCATGGGATTTGCGATCGGATTTCTGTCGGGCATGTTCGGCGTCGGTGGCGGTTTCATCCTCACGCCGATGCTGATCTTTCTCGGTGTGCCGCCGGCTGTCTCAGTCGGCACCAGCGCCAGCCAGGTCGTGGCGGCGTCCGTTTCGAGCGCGCTGGGTCATTGGCGGCGCAACAACGTCGATGTGCACATGGGCCTGCTGCTGACCTCGGGCGGGTTCGTAGGTGCCATGATCGGCGTCATTGTGCTCGGTATCCTGAGGGCGCGAGGCCAGCTCGATATTTTCGTCGCCTTGACCTACGTCGTACTGCTTGGCGTGATTGGCGCCCTCATGCTGATTGAAAGTGTGCGCACCATGCGTGCATCGCCGGTGAAGGCGGGCGGGAGTAGACACCGCGGCGGACAGCACACGTGGATCGAGGGCCTGCCGTTCAAGACGCGCTTCCGCCATTCGCGCATCTACGCCAGCACCATTCCGTTCGTCGCCGTGGGTGCATTCATCGGTCTGCTCACCGGCATCATGGGTGTCGGCGGCGGCTTTCTGCTGATCCCGGCGATGATCTACCTGCTGCGCATTCCAACCCGCATCGTCATCGGCACGTCCACGTTCCAGATCGTATGCGTCACCGCGTTTGCGACGGTGATGCAGGCCACGCTCAATTACACGGTCGATCTGCTTCTTTCCCTTCCGCTGATGGCTGGTAGCGTGATCGGGGCGCAGTTCGGCGTGGGTTACGCGGAGCGCTTCAAGGCGGAACAATTGCGCGCGTTGCTGGCCCTGATCGTACTGGCAGTCGCGGTGCGCATCGCGTTCGGGCTGGTGATCAGGCCATCCGACTTGTTCAGCATCGATGTGTCGCCTTGAGCAGGCGCCTGTTCGTTGCCAAGCTTTCGCCGCATCACGCCCGCGTCAATTTCCGCTTCCTTGGAAGCGGCGGGATCTGCTGCAGAACGAGATCCATCTGCCGCCCCAGCCGCTGCAGAGCCGCCCGGTCGATCGCGAACGAATAGATGTTTGCGCCGACGGCGAAATTCAGCAAGCCAAGGCGCTCGTTGGTGGGGTCGAGCGATACGGAAGCGGTCACGACATCGAAAACTATGGGGGCAAATGGCTTGGTCACTGCAATCTCCAATATCAATCGGCACCTAATTGGGCGCCAGGATCGCTCCGCCGGCTGCTCGCAATTCGCAGCCTGTCACTTGCCGTGCCGCAAAAACAAGGCGCCTCTGCGGGGTGAGGCGCCTTGTTCTGTTGACCCACTTATGCGGGGTAAGCAGGCCGCGTGTATAACGAGACACGGAACCAAATATTCCCGCTCAGGTTGAAAATCCTTCTAAGTCGAAGTGAATGAAGGAAATAGTTGCGGCGGACCGGATGGCTATCCGGTGGCAGCTCGCCACTTCGTTTTCAGCGCCGGCCGATGCGGGGCAGGCCGCTCGACGCCAGTTCGAGCCGATAGACGCGCACCAGCTCGGCATGGCGCGCGAGATCATAAGTCCAATGTCCGGCAATGCCACGGCGGCGTTCGGCCCGTAGGGCGCGGCGCAGTTTGCACACGATGGTGCGGCGGCCTTCGAGGCTCGCGTCGGCCAGTTCATGCGCCCATAGCGGCAGGATGCGCGGGAGTTCCACGCGCCGGTCATAGGGCCGCGAGGATATTTGGGACGACGTATCCCGGCTGAGCGTCGCGCACGCCTCGCTGCGATAGCGCGGCATACGCCGGTGCGGCTGCGTTTTCTTCGGCTGAACCATGCCTGCTCCGTATGAGTGCGGCGCAAAGCTTGGCATGTGCCTGGGGGTGCGGGGATTGGGGCGCTCGTCCGGGGGCCTGTGCGGCGCTATCCCCGCGGTTCACCACGTCGTTACGATGCCGTGGCGAATGGCATCGAGCTTTGTATCATCCGCCCGCTGCCGTTCATGAAGTCGACCTCTATTTGGGTGGATTGAGAATCATGTTGGGCAGTACCTATGCGCATTATCGCCCGCAGTGGCGGCACTTGTACCTTCCTGCGCAAATCCTCAGCGACCAGCATCTGCGCCGCATCATCGAGCAGGCTGTTTCTCCCGCATTCCATGTCGTCCGTGACGAGTTGTGGACGGCAACGCGCGGCAGTCCGAGCACGGCGTTTGCACGGCAAGTGGCGATGTATCTGGCGCATGTGGGATGCGGCTTGACCTTGACCGAGGTCGGCCGCCTTTTCGCACGCGACCGCACGACGGTGGCTCATGCCTGCAGCCTCGTGGAAGACCGCCGCGAGGAGCCGCCGTTCGACCGCGCGCTCGAACTGCTCGAAGGCGCCATGCGCCTGTCGATCCCCCACTTTGCCTGATCGCCGAACGCTTGAGGTGCTCGATGCCTAAGGCCAGACGCGCGAGCAAGGCGCTCGTCGCAGCTGAAGCCCTGACTGTCCTGACACGGCTCGCCCACAACGGCGCGTATGCGGCGGCGGCGGCCTCGTCCGATGGCGCGCGCGCCAGCTGCGCCATTTTTTCACCACGCAATGCCTTTGCCGATCCGGTCTCGCACGCGTCGCCAATGGCGATCGCCCATGGCGTGCGCAAAGGCTGGTTTGCGCCCGACGCAGCCGGCGCCCTTTTTCGTATTTCCGCCGCGGGGTTGCGCGCGCTGCGAACGGCAAAGTCGAGCGCGGCCGGAGCTGGGACCAAGGTCCCCCCGCAACGCGGGGCCGATGCCATCGACCGTTCGGCGGCTGAAGGTGCATTGGCCTGGCTCCGCCGCCGCAAGGACAAGGACGGTCGCGCGCTGATCACCGAGGTGCAGTTCAATGCGGGCGAAAAGCTCGCTGCCGACTTCTGGCACGCACAGCTGTCGCCGAAGGTCACCGCCAGCTGGTCCGCCATGGCGCCGGTCCACCGTCTGCGCCGCGCCACGCCGGGCCTCGGCGTGGACATGCGTGACGCCGTGGTCGCCGCCCGGCAGCGCTTTCAACGCGCATTGGAGGCGGTCGGACCGGAACTCGCCGGCATTCTCGTCGACGTGTGCTGCCACGACATGGGGCTGGAGGCGTCGGGCTACGCGTCGGGTTGGCCGCAGCGTGCGGCGAAGGTGGTGCTGGACCTGGCGCTGACGCGGCTGGCGCGGCACTACGGGCTGCTGGCGCCCGAGCGCCCTGCCGCCGCTCGGCTGCGCCACTGGGGCGATGCGGACTATCGCCCCACGTTGGGGGCCTGGCGCTAGTGTCCCGATTCCGAAGTTCGCCTGTATTCGAGGCTAGGCTGCGGAGCGAACTTCGGAATCATAAGGGACACTAGGATTATTGATTTGCTAGTGTGATTCAGATCGAGAAATTCGCTCCAAACCGCACGGCCAGCACCGGCGAATTTCTCGATCATCACACTAGAACGGGGTCGTGCGTTCCTGTGCGAACGGCACAGCGCAGCACGTTGGCGGCGCTTCTCGAAATCGATCGCATGAAAAGCTTGCGACACTTGTCGTGAAGCTGATCGCGATGGTCTGAGGAGCGCGCAGATTGCAAAGTGATGGGGAATGTGAGACCGTTTCGCGCTCCGTTGGCAGACAGCGGCTGGCATCTAGCAGACCTTGGCCGGACGTCGGCCCCGGTAGATGTGCTGCAGACGCGGAGCGCCCAGAGTGTGGCGTTCGGAATTGAGCGCGCTGATTTTCGAGTGCAGTTTGTCTCGGGTATCGGCAAGTTGTCACGCTCCCGCCTCACCTGTCTCCTAGCCAATTGACATTGGCGCTGTTGAGGGCGGCCCGAGAATAATCGACGCCTTGCCTGACCTCGGCAAAATCAATGGTGAGAGGGAACGATGCCGGTCGTGATCGCTTTGGTCAGTCAGAAGGGCGGCGTTGGCAAGAGCACGCTTGCACGTGCGATAGCGGCCGTTGCAGCGCGTGCGGGACTGAAAGTGAGGCTCGTTGATCTCGATCCGCAACAGCGCACCTTGCTCGTGTGGGAGCAAGCGCGGCGAAACAACGAGATTTGGCCGGAGATAACGATCGAGGCCCTCGCAACCAGCGAAGGTTCAAGCGCCACCGCTCCCTTCGACGATCTGCTGATACTGGATCTGCCGGGCCAGATGAGCGAGGCGACATTGCAGGTGGCGCTGCGCGCGCACCTTGTGGTGCAGCCGTCTGGGCCCAGCCTGGACGATTTGCATCCCGGGATCCTGGTGTTCCATGCGCTTCTGAAGTGCGGCGTCCCGCGCGAGCGGCTTGTGTTTGCGCTCTGCCGGGTGTTGAGCCAGGTTGAGGAGGACAAGGCGCGAGATTACCTGACGGCGACGGGTTATGCTGTTTTGCCCGGTGCGATCCCCGAGCGCGTGGCCTATCGCGAAGCCCTCGACTGCGGACGTTCCCTGACCGAGATCGACTTAGGCCTCGATCAGCTCGTCAGCGCGCTGATGGCGGGGCTGTTCAAGAAAGTCGAAGAGCAGGCCTACGCCACCAGCGGCCAATTCTGACGCGCGCGAGACGGGATGAGTGGCAGCGAGACGCTAGGCTAGGCTCCCGCAGCGGCGAGCGCGCGTGCATCATTGCGGATACGCTCGACCATGGAGAAGAAGCCGTTCGAGCGCTGCGGTGTGAGGTGCTCCTTGAGCCCGAGTTCCGCAAACACGGCTGGTGCATCGGTGCGCAGGATGTCCTCCGCGGTCTTGCCGTCGAACAGGGCGAACAGCACGGCGATCAGCCCGCGCACGATGTGGGCATCGCTGTCGCCCTGGAATTGCAGAACGGCGGGCGCATCCGTCCCATTCCGGCCAGTCGCGCTGGCGAGCCAGACCTGGCTGGCGCAGCCGCGCACCTTGTTGGCGTCATTGCGCAGGGTCTCTGGCAGAGGCGCCAACTCGCGTCCGAGCTCGATCAGATAGCGGTAGCGATCCTCCCAGTCGTCGAGCAGCGCAAAGTCCGAGCGGATATTTTCGATCGACATGGAGTACCGAGGGAGCCTCCAGCGGCTCTCATGACAGGAATACTTACGAACGCCGGCGAGCGCAGCCCGCCGAGCGCGTACATCCTATCCATATGGTCTCAGGCCCCGCCCGCGCAAGGCGTCAAGCGGGAATACCGCCGGCGCTCGCCGCTCAGGTGCCCGTCCGCCGCGTCGACGGAGCCCGCCAGGCGGGCTGCATGTCCGTGGAGGAAAGCGTGCCGCGCGCGTCGCTGCTGTTGGCGCTGGTGTTGTGCCTGGTCGGCTGTGCTGCGTCCGGGCTCTGGCGTCCGCTGGAGCTTATGAGGTCGCCCACGAGCCGCGCGCCGAACTCGGCCTTCTTGAGGAAGGTGGCCCAGGTCTCCGCCGCCTTGGCGCAGGTTGTGGCGTTGCGGTCGCAGAACGTGGTCGCCCGTTCCACCGCAGCCGTGGCGGTCGTGTAGAGGCGGGCCTGCTGCTGCGCGTCCGTGGGCATCAGCAACACGATGACGCCGAGCCAGAACGCCAGTTTGATGAAGAACATGGTTCGATACCCTGCTTTGTCCCGCGCACTCCTGTTCTGTCCGCGAGTGCCATTAGCCCTAACGCACAAACCTCTCGATCGCGGAAAATGGCAGCGCGCACTCTTCGGCAAATTTGCTTCGAATTTTATCGATTTTGCCGGCCGCACCGGAAAGCGCCGCGCACAAGGCCCCGAGCGGGGACGGTCCATGGCGGCGATTGTGCGATCGCGCTCTCACGTCGCAGCGACTGGCTAACAGTTCGTTAAGAAGGCGCGACCGATAATGGGCCGATTGTCGAGGCGCGGTAAGCGTAACGGAGGAGAGCATGACGCCACGGCAGGCCCGCATTGCATTGAGCACCTTCGTCCTGCTGGCCGCAGGCATCGTGTACAATGCGCTCTACATGCAGAGCGATGTTGCATCGGCCGAGGATCGCCGGCGAGGCGACGCGTCCGGCGCCGGCGTCACCGCGGACCACAGCGCAACCCCCCGCCCGCACGCGCACAACCCAAGAGACAAAACGCACAGCCCTGCTGAAGCCCGACTCGGCCAATGCCGACCACACGCCGGAGGAGCTGCCGGACGAGGCAGGTGCCGACACCATTCGCGCCATACAACGCGAGCTCAACCAGCGCGGCTTTGGACCGCTCGCCAGCGACGGCATCATGCGGCTGGTCACGCGGGCGGCCATCATGTCCTACGAGCACGACAACCGTCTGCCCTACACCGCCGAGGCCACGGAAGGGCTGCTGACGCGTCTCGTGCTCGGCGCTTCGGCCGTCAATCCTCCTGCCGGTGCCGGCGAGGTGCAGTCACCGCATGCCGAGGCGACGATCAAGCAGGTTCAGCGCATGCTGGCGGCGGGCGGCTATCGTCCGGGTCCGGCGGACGGCCGCCTTCGTGTCGAGACGGCAGCGGCCATCCGCGCGTTCGAGCAGGATCAGGGGTTGGCGCCCAAGGGACGCATTTCAGCCGATGTCGTGGCCCGGCTGCAGAACAGTGCGACCCGGCTGAAGGCGGCCGAGGCGCGCTGACACCGGCTTGATGGTTCGCAATTAGCCGTAAAGGCTAATGCTTCCTTCATGCGGGGATGGCCAATGTGAAAGAAAGGAATTTCACATGGCAATATCGTTCGGACGGAAGAATCCCCGACCCGTATACAAGGCACACGTGGCTTTACCCACGCCGAGCAAGCCCAAGCCCAGCTTTACGTCAAACAAGTCGCTGTACGCCTGCATCGGTGGTGCAATTGCGATCCTGATCCTTGGGGCTGTCGCTTTGCAATCTTGAAAAATGCGCCGGTAGCAAGGGGTCAGTATCCCTCGGGGACTCCAGCCGATCCCTTCCAGCGCTCTGGGACGGGCGCAGAACGGGGCGTCGCCGCGGCGGCGCTTCTTTCGCAGGCGCCTCTTGCTCTGCATCTCCCAGCGTCTAGTTTAGGCCGGCATGCGTTTGAAATCGGAAATCTGGGTCAAGGCCTACATCAGGCGCTGCCAGCATGAAGGTTCGGCCGCTGTGCTGGTGCGGCGGGGCGATGCCGACGCCGGTGCCATCTACATCAAGGTGAGTCGGCTCGACGGTAGCGCATTCCTGTTTGGACCCGCGCCCACAGGCATGGACGGAGCGGGCGAAGAGCGCCGCTGGGAACCCTGTCTCGACGGCCGCCCGGCTGCCGAAGCGGACGCCGATGCGTATCTGGCGCGTCAGGTCGCATTCGACTCCGACGTCTGGATCGTGGCCGTGGAAGATGGCGCAGGGCGGCATTTCCTCGACGATTGGCTGGCCCGCGGATGATCCGTCTGCTGCGTCCATGTGCAATTAACCACCTGTTAACACCTGCGGCACTCAAATAGGTGATTCGCCGCGAAATGTGCGCGTCGCGGCGATCCTATTCTAAGGGGGCCGGCGGCCGCTTGCGGCGGCCATCGGATCGGGGGACTCGATGGCACATATTCTCGAATTTCGTTCCAACGCTGAGCGGGCCGAGCTCGATTGCGAGCCGATGCTTCAGCGCAGTGCGCAGATCATCATCTTTCCGGGCGTGCGCATCGAGCGCCATGCCGAGCCGGTGGCCGAGTTCGGTGACCGAGCCTCAGGCCAAGCCGCGCAGGCGGGAGCGGGCTCGTACCAAACGCGACAGACTAGAGCTCCCGGACTGAGCCTGCCGCCGCTGGTGAAGCGCTTCGGTTCCTGAAGTAGGTGGATGCCAGCCAGGCAGCGCCGCCGACTGCAGCCATCTGCAGAACGAAACCCAGCGCGTCGGCAAGTCCCTGCAATCCGAGCAGGCCGACGAGGGCGTCGGTGACCAGGCCGCCCATGAGAAGCGAACGCCAATTGGCGAACGGCGCCGTTTCCTCCACGGCTGCGCGCACCGGTGGCGCATTCTTTTTCGCCGCGGTCTTCTTGGTTTGAACCACCGGGCGGCTGATCGCGGGTGCGACAGGCTTCTTGTTCACCGCGAGCAGCACGTGCGATTGATTGATGCGCCACCGATAGCCGATGCCGAATTCGATCGGCGCGGGATTGCCTCGCGCAAACAGGTCGCTGAGTTTTGATTGATAGTTGCCCCTGAAGGTGGGGATCGGCCCTACATACCGGCCGAACGGCCGAAGGTCCCACCCCGCCTGCTGGAAGTATTTCGCAGGCACGCCGGTATCGTCCTGGACCATCGAGGCGCCGTGGCCGAGCAGGAAGTCGCGGACAGTTGAAAAGCCCGCGTTGTGAAGAAGGTAGGATGCAGCCTTGATGAAGACATCGCCGATGCCGAACTGCGCGCAGAATTGCAGGAAGCCGCTGCTCTGGACGCCGCGATTGCTGAGGTCGGTCCTGAAGTAGTAGAGCGTCCGCGGCCTGGCGTCGTTGCCCGAGAAGACGATCTTGACCCCGCGCGCGCCGCTCTTGGCGTCGCCGGCCGATTGCAAGGTTCCGTCCGGTGCGAGATCGACGAGGCTGACCTCGTGGATCGTCTTCCCGGTGCGCGCCAGGAACACGTACAGCAGCGGCAGCGTGCCGCGCAGCTCGCTGGCACTGAGGTCCGCGCCCATCTCGCTGGTGATGAAATAGCTCATCTTCAGCAAGGTGCCGAGTGAGGTTCTGAGCTTCGCAAGGTCGGTCGCGACGGAACGAGGCCGCAGTTTCAAAACGTCGGGAATTTGACCGGCAGGTTCGAGGCCGGCCAGAATATAGGTGGATGCGTCGGGGAAGAATGCGTCGGCATAGAGAAAATCCGGCCCGCTGAACGGGTAGTACGTCACCGGCTTCCGGTCCTTCAGATTGGCTCGTGACCATGCTCGAATCTTGGAGAGCTGCTGGGCATCGAGACCGGCCCAGATGGCATTGAGAGTGTCGGCGTGCTGCTGCCAGCCGCGCTCTTGCGTGAGCGGTGCGAGGGGCGACTGGGGCGACGGGTGCATGCCCGCCAGAAAGCGGGCGGTGTCGTTGGGACTGGCCTGTTCGCCCCCGCAAGCCGGTGCAGCGGCAGGGGTCAGTACACTCATCGCCAACACGGCGGCGACTTTCAGCAGGAAACGCATTTCGTCATCCACACGCTCACGGTCACGGATGTCGTGCACGTGACACGCAGATTGCGACCTTCCGTAGACGCGCGAGCCACAAGCTGGGTGCGAAACTCCAGCTTGGCCGGACAATTTGTGCGTATGGAAAGGCGCCGCTAGCGCTTGACCTGCGTGCAGCTCGATCGGCGCAGTACGGCATCGGTCTCCGCCAGCCAGGCGAGTCCCGTGAGGGGTGCGCGCACCACGATCAGCCCTTCCGGACGGGGTGAGGCAACCTGCGTGTCGGTTGCGCTGGCGCGCCGCTGAGCGTGAGCGGCATCGCGAGCCGCTCGCCACCAGCAGGAACGAAACTTCGCCGCGGCGCAGCTGCTGCCCCGGCAGCACGTAGAAGTTGTCGCCCTCCGGCGTGTGCAGCGACAACACCCAGCCCGGGCCGGACACGGCGGCGGTGACCGATACGGGGCCGCCGGTCAGCTCGTAGCGGCACATGGCGTAAAGCATGTCCGGTTGGAGATAGGGCAGGATCTGCTTGCCGGAAGCCGGCGCCGGCAGGACCACCATCTGGTTGAGCGGCAACGTGGCGCGCAGCTGCTGAAAGGCATTGCCCGAGCCGACCAGCGGCGCAGCGAACGTGACGCAGATGTGAACCGCGCCGCCCAGAAGCGCGCCGCCGGCAAGCGTGCGCCAGCTGACCTCGCGCGATCCACCCGGGCAGCCTTGGTTTGAATGGCAGATCTGAGGATCATCGGCAGGCGGTTCTCTGAATTTCGGGCAGCGACTTGGCTTGGGCGCCGTCGTGCACGGCTGCGGCGAACGCCGCATCCTGCACGGTCAGCACGAGCACGATCCTGCCGCTGCGTGCCGCTGGGCAGCCAGTTGCCGGGCCTGGCATCGCGTGCCACGCACGATTGCCGCGCGGCCGTCGGGCTCGCGCATGGCGGTGCTGATGGTTGAAGGCATGGCGCTCGGCGCCGTTCTGCACCAGCTTGCCCTGGCCATCGAACACGGCGAGGCTCCACCAGGCGGGCTCGGTGTCCTGCAGGACGATGGTGTAGTCGCATGACGAGGTCAGCCGGCTGCCGCTGCTGTCGGTCTTGGCACGAAAGGTCAGCTCCAGCGTCGAAGAGACGGGCAGCAGCCCGTTGCGGGCGGTGTGGGCGCGCGTGTAGGGGTCGGCCTCAGGACGGCCGGCCGCGGTCCAGGTGGTCCAGGGACCGAACGTGCGCGTCGACAGGCGCGAGCCCGCCTCGATCATGTACCAGGCGGTGCCGAGTGCCGCCGCCGAAAGCCACGGCAGCGAACACCGACAAGGTTGATCAGCGCGTTGGTCACAAGGCTCAAGAGACAGGTCCCTCTGCAGTCTCGGCTGTCGTGGTTCTACGGCCGCACGCGCTGGCCGGGAGCGGTGCGCGTCCGTGCGTCGCGCGCCCTGCTTGGCGGCTGGCGGAGTGATTGCGGGTTCCTGGCGCGGCCGGCGCAGCAGCCGGCGGCGGTGTTGTGGCCGCCGGCAGGGGCGCCGGCGCGCTGACAGGGGTCGCCTGCTGGCCGCTGGCGCGGAGCATGCTGTCGGCGAGACGCTTCAGCGCATCCCTGGTCTGGTCGGGCATGATGCTCGACTTCTTCTGCGTCGCCTGCGCGATCTGCGCCTGCGCCAGGCCCGGATCGGTGCGTTTGAGCTCGGCCAGGCGCTGCTGCTCCGCCACCTGGGCCGGGTGCGGCGGCAAGCCCTGGATCGGCGGAATGTTCCTGTTGGCGTGCGCCACCGACATGAAGGCGTGCCATGCGCGTGGTCGGCAAGCTGCCGCCGGTGACGCCCTGGCCGTTCAGCCACATCGGGCGGAAGTCGTCATGCCCGACCCAGACGCCGGTGACGAGCGCGCCGGTGAAGCCCACGAACCAGGCGTCGCGCCAGCCGGAGCTGGTGCCGGTCTTGCCCGACCGCATGCGTGAAATCGAGGATGGCGCGCCGGCCGGTGCCCTCGTTGACCACGGCCTGCATCATCTGGTTCATCTGCTCGACGACGCGCGCGCTCACGATCTGCGGCGCCGGGGCTCGTCGCGCTCGCGCGAGTAGATGAGCTCGCCCTTGGAATTGAAGAGCTCGAGGACTGCGTAGGGGCGGGCCTGCTTGCCGCCATTGGCGAATACGGCATAAGCGCCGGTGTGCTCGAGCAGCGTTATGCCGGTATCGCCGAGCGCCATCGAGCACGTTCGTTTGACGCCGTTGACGCCGAGCCGGCGCGTCATCTCCAGCACCTTCTCGCGGCCCACCTTGAAGGAGAGGTCGGCGGCCGTGGTGTTGAGCGAGTTCTTGAACGCGTCGATTACGGTCAGCGAGCGGCCCGAGCCGCCGCTGCCGTTGTAGTTCCTGGGCGACCAGTTGCCGCAGCTCGCCGAGGCGTCGCGCACGATCGATCTGCGGATTGAAGCCGTTCTCCAGCGCAGTGGCGTAGACGTAGATCTTGAAGGAAGAGCCCGGCTGGCGGCGTGCGTGCGTAGCCCGGTTGAACTGGCTCTCGCCGTAGTCGATGCCGCCGACGACGGCGCGCACGGCTCCGTCGGGATCCATCGCCACGAGCGCGCCCGAGAACGGGGCGCCGCGCCGCGTCTGGGTGGAGCGCAGGGTCGTCACCATGGCTTCCTGGGCGGCACGCTGCATTTCCATATCGACGGTCACGCGCGCGGTCAGCACGTAGTGGCCGCGGCCTTCGGCGACGCGCTGAACTTCCTCGAATGCCCAGTCCAGAAACCAGTCGGGACTTTGGGATTGGCGCGGCTCGACCACGCGGGCCGGGTTGAGGCGCGCGGCGTGCACCTGGCCGGGGCTCATGTAGCCGGCTTCCACCAGGTTGGTGAGCACGTCGTTGGTGCGCGCGAGCGACGCCGGCAGGTTGACGTGTGGTGCAAATCGCGTCGGCGCCTTGAACAGGCCAGCGAGCAGCGCGGCCTCCGACAAGTTGATCTCGCGCACGGACTTGCCGAAGTAGAACTGCGAGGCGGCCTCCACCCCGAAAGCGCCGCCGCCCAGATAGGCGCGATCGAGATACATCTTGAGGATCTGGAACTTCGTGAAGCGCGCCTCGAGCAGGAGCGCGAGGAAGGCTTCCTTGATCTTGCGGGCGAGCGAGCGCTCGAAGGACAGGAACAGGTTCTTGGCGAGCTGCTGGGTGATCGTCGAGCCGCCCTGGACGACGTCGTTGGCGCGGGCATTCTCGAACAGCGCGCGGGCGGTGCCGAAGACGTCGACGCCGAAGTGCTCGAAGAAGCGCCGGTCCTCGGTGGCGAGCGTGGCCTTGATGAGGTGATCGGGAATATCCTGGAAGTCGATGGCGTCGTTGTGCAGGATGCCGCGCTGGCCGATTTCGGTGCCGTTGCGGTCGATGAACTTGACGGCGTACCTGCCGGTGTTGATCTTGTTCTCGTCGAAATCGTTGAGGGCGGGAATGGCGAGCACGAACAGCACGGCAAGGCCGCCGGCGCCTAGCGTCAGCGCCTCGGAAACGAGCTCGTTGCCGATCGCGCTTCCAGCCGCTCAGGCGAAACCGGGCAAAGAAGCTGGAGAACGCGCTGTAGCGGTCCTTGGTCTCTTCCCACGCGCCCGCAATCGAGGAATTGATGCGCGCATCGAGACCGAGCCAGTCGATGAACCGCTTGCGGCGGCCATTCTTGAAGAACCAATCGTGCAAGTTCGAAGACCTCGCCTGCTGCGCTGCCCATTCTTGCCGGCAACCGCCCGGTACCTCTACGGAATCAAGCGGCCCCTTCGTGCGTCCGGCACTGGAATCACCGTCACGACACCTGCAACTCTAGCACTGACCCAACCGCGCGCACGAGTGCAACGTCACTGGTCGTCAACCGTCGTCGCCGCGTTGGATCACCTGTTCGTGAGCTTCAGCTCGATGCGGCGATTGCGGCGCAGCACATCTTCCGTGGTGCCTTCCTCCAGCGGCTGAAACTCGCCATAGCCCGCTGCCACCAGGCGCTTGGGAGGGACACCGCGCGTAATCAAATACTTCACGACCGAGGTCGCGCGCGCGCTGGACAGCTCCCAGTTCGAGGGGAACTGCGCGCTGGCGATGCGGCGAATGTCGGTGTGGCCGTCGACCTGCAGCGCCCAGTCGATTTCGCGGGGAATGCTGCGCTCCAGCTCGACGATGGCGGTCGCGAGCTGGTCGATCGCGCCCAGCCCCTCGACGGTCATGGTTGCCTGGCCGGATGGGAACAGCACCTCCGAACTCGAACACGAAGCGGTCGCCGACGACGCGAATATCCTTGCGGTCGCGCAGAAGCTCGCGCAGCCGGCCGAAGAAATCGGAACGGTAGCGCTGCAGCTCCTGCACCTGCTTGGCCAGGACGACATTGAGGCGGGCGCCCAGGTCCGCGATGCGCGCCTGACTTTCCTTGTCCTTGCTTTCGGCGGCGCCGATGGCCTCCTGCAAGGCCGCCATCTGCCGGCGCAATTGCAGCAGCTGCTGGTTGAGGAGGTCGACCTTGGCCTGTGCCTCGCTGGAGAGCGACGACTTGTCGGCCAGCTCCTTGGCAAGCGCAGAGATGCGCGCATCCTTTTCGCCGCCGACACCGGCCAGTCCGGTCAGGCGCTCGTTGTCCGATTTGAGCGTCGAGAGGCTCGCCTGCAGCGCCGACAGCTCGTCCACCATCGCCTTGCCTTGCCCCTTCTCCAGGCTCAGCAGATTGGTCAGCTCGGCGATCTGCCGCGTCAGGCGGCGCAACACGGTGTCTTTGCCGGACGATTCCTGGCTGATGTAGAACTGCGCCACCATGAAGATCGAGAGCAGAAACGTGACGACCATCAGCAGCGTGGACAGGACGTCCACGTAGCCCGGCCAGAACAGGTCATGGCCGCCACCTCCCCCTCTGCGTGAGCGCGAAAAGGCCATCGCCTAGCTTCTCCGCGGCACGCTGGCGGCCAGCTCTTTTAGAGCGGAAGCCACCTCGGTCTGTTGCGCGGCCTGCTCGTCCACCCATTCTCGCACCACCTTCTGCTCGGCGCGCATCTGGCGCACGAGCTGGTCGACGCCCTTGGCGAGTTCGCGGACGGCTTCCTCCGCCGGAGGCGCCCCGTCCGCCCGCGGCATGCCGCCGATGCGCTCGTTGAGATCGAGCACGGCGCGGTGCATGTCGTGAATGGCGGCATAGAGCTGGCGGCTGGCGTAATCGCCGGTCTGTGAGCCGCCGCCGGGCGCCAGGTCGGTAATGCCCGACAGCCATTCTTCGAGCTGATTGTAGAAGCGGCTGTGGGCATGCCCCGCCTGCAGCTCCAGGAAGCCGAGCACCAGCGAACCGCCGAGGCCCAGCAAGGAGGAGGAAAACGCCGTGCCCATGCCGCGCAGTGGTGCGGCGAGGCCGTTCTTCAGGTCGTCGAATACGGTGACGCTGTCGCCAGCCCGGGTATCGATGGCGCTGATGGTCTTGCCGACCGACGTGATGGTGTCGAGCAGGCCCCAGAACGTACCGAGCAGCCCGAGGAAAACGAGCAGGCCCACCAGATACCGGCCAGTGTCGCGCGCTTCCTCAAGGCGCGAGCCGATGGAGTCGAGGATCGAACGCATGGACGTCGCCGACAGCGACAGCGAACCGGTGCGGTCGCGCAACATGGTGGCCATTGGCGCCAGCAGCACCGGGCGGTGCGAGATGGAGAGCCCCGGGTCGGCGATGCGGAAGGCGTTGACCCAGCGGATCTCGGGGTAAAGCCGCACCACCTGCGCGAAGGCGTAGAAAATGCCGGCAACAAGAACGAAGCAGATCAGGAAATTGAGGCCCGGGTTATTGAGCATCGCATCCAGAAGCTGCCTGTACAGCACTGCAATCAGCAAGCCGACCAGCACCAGGAAGACGAACATGCGCCATAGGTACACACCGGGGCTCGAAACAGTCCGGTGCAGCGCCGGGGCAACCCTCTCCGGCGTTCTCGCTCTAGCCATTCGTCGTCTCTCCAGGCCTGAATTCAGGCCACATTAGCGAAAGACCGTGGCATCAGAAACGGGCAACTTTCCGGCGTCCAAGGGGTAATTGTGCCTCCGGGCAGCCTCAGCTCGCTTCTCCGGCCTCTGCCAGCGCCTCGAGCAGCGCCCTGTGGATCGGGGCGTTGCCGGCTACGATGCTGCCAGTCTTGAACATATTGTGGCTGCCGTCGACGTCTGTCACGTGCCCCCCGGCCTCGCGCACCAGCAGGGTGCCCGCCGCCATGTCCCACGCGCCCAGATTATGCTCGGCGTAGCCGTCGAAACGGCCCGCGGCGACCCAGGCGAGATCGATGGTCGCAGCGCCGGTGCGACGAATACCAGCGACCTGGCTCATGAGTGTTTTGCATTCGGCAAGGAAGCGCGCGTGTCCCGTCCGGCCGCGATGGGGGATGCCGGTGGCAATGACGCAATCGGCCAGCGTCTTGCGCGCCGCCACCCTGAGCCGCCTGCTGTTGACATAGGCACCCTGCCCCTTCTCCGCGGTGCACAGTTCATCATTTATTGGATTGTACACCAGGGCGGCGACGATCTCGCCCTCGCGCTCCAGCGCGATTGCTATGGCAAAGAGCGGAATGCCGTGCAGGAAGTTGGTGGTGCCGTCGAGCGGGTCTACAATCCAGCGGTGGGTCTTGTCGTGGCCCTCGACCACGCCCCGCTCCTCCATCAGGAAACCGTAACCGGGGCGGGCCTTCGACAGTTCCCTGAACAGCGTCTCCTCGCTCCGATGGTCAGCGCTGGTGGCAAAATTGGCAGGGCCTTTGACTGACACTTGAAGTTGTTCGACTTCGCCGAAGTCGCGCGTCAAGCCCCGGCCCGCTTTTCTGGCGGCGGCAATCATGACGTTCATCAGGGCTGAGGCGGGCATGCTAGGCCTCTGGGCTTGGCAGTATGGGGTTGGCAAAGAGCGCACGAGCGAGCCGGCAAGCGGCCAGCCTGCCGTTGCATGCGACCTAGCCCAGCCGAGCTGTGATGGCAAGGCGCGGGGCACCAGATGAGGGCGCACCGCCTGCTGGATCCAGAAAGATCGGATCACACGTGAATTGCGGCTTCCAGACTGGCCTCCGCGGCCGGGATGGCCGGTCCGGTAGCCTCAGTGCACCGGCGGAAGCGCCGATAGGCCGTTGAGGTAGCGGATCTCGACCACCATGCGGCCCTTCGAACTCATGCCCCAGCGGATCTCCACCAGCTGCTTGGGTGCCAGCGGCGCAACGCCCCATCGCCGCAAGGTATCGGCGTGGATCATTGCATCCGGACTGCCTTGGCCTTCGCAAACGAAGCCATAGCCTTTCTCGCAATTGTACCACTTCACCTCGGCACGGACCCAATCGCTTTCAGGCTGCACTTTTTCACGGGTGCGCTGCGGCAGCAGCGAAGGGTGGACGGCGGAACTCTGGTCCATGCTGAGGATGCGCGACACCTGCAGTCCCTTCGGCGTCCTCTGCACGATGGCGTGGATGCGTGCGCCCTCGTAGGCGGTCTGATAGCCGGCGCTTCTCAGATGCAAGACGTGCACCAGCACGTCGCCTCCGTTGTCGCCGTCGGCCACAAAGAATCCGAAGCCTCTCCTGGCGTCGAAAAACTTCATGTTGCCGGCGAGTTCGAAGGTGCCCGGCTCCGGTTCGGGAGCGGGCACAGCTATCGCGGATGCGGAGGCCGTCAAAGGCTGGGGGTCGTATGCACTGTCTGGAAGCGCAGGCGGTAGCGTTGCTTCGTGCGCGATGCCCAGTTCCCCTTCAAGCCGCTGCGTGAGCCCATCGGCATCGACACCCGCCCTGCTGAGCTCCAGATTGAGACGTGTCTCATCGAACGCCCTGATGCGCTCGCAGGCATTGATCTCGGCCTGTACGTCGATCCGATTTTGCATCCTAGACATGCTTACTCCTCCTCGACTTGCCGCCCGGCGCACAAACGCGCGCCGGCAGCGACGGTCTCGACTAAATGAAGGTCAGGCTGGACTGCGCCGCGCGCGCTGGATCTCGAAGTCTTCGAGAAATTCTCTCAGCCGCGAGCGGTATTTGGCGACTGTGGGAGGCGTGATGCGCAGATCTCTCGCGATCTGCTCCACATCCCAACTTTCAGCGCCGTACTTGGGAAAGCCGGTTGCGTAGGCGCGCAGCTTGCCCTTGAGCTTCTGTCCGTCCTTGAATCTCTGCTCCTTGATGAATGCGAGGAACTGATCCAGGTTTTGGCGCCGCTGCAGGAAAGCAAGGGCCGCCGTCTCGGTGAGCACGATGGGCGTATCGTCGTCGCTCTCGACCGGCAGCGCTGCATCGATCCCGTCACCTCTGCCGGCATGCTGCAGGGTGAGGATGGTCTTCCGGCAGCATCGGCAGAGATAGTAGAAGAACAGGATGTCACCATCCTTGAATTCGTAGCCGGCCCATCCTTCTTTCACCCTCGTGACGGTAATGCCGAGAACCTCCTCTCCTGTCTGGGCTCGACCGTCGTGTCCGCCAAACATACGTTCGCAAAATGATTGCGCATAAACCGCCGTCTCCTTCATGAGGCGCCGCCGTTCGTGCGGCTTGAAACGGCCAAGATGCGACTCTAAACTTGCTGACATCGTTGCTACCCTCAACTGTACAAGCAAGCGCAACGGAGCGCTGAAACAGCACAGCGGGAGCAGCGACATAAAACGCGCAACGAAAGTGTCGGCCCCCGCAGACCCCTCCTGTGAGATTTGATGCCTCTCGATTAGGGCACTTTCCTGACACATTCGGCTTGCGGCGCCACCGTGCAGCACATGTGTTGCACTTTGGTCCCGGCAGCGTCGCTGACTTCAAGATTTTCAAGCGCGTATGCCGGCCGCAGATGCGCTGCCGAAAAAATCTGGGAGCCGTTTTCGTCCGCTGTACACGCAGCAGTGGCGCGAGGCGCGGGCACGCTTCGCCGTCCGATTGCTGCCGGCGGCGGTTCATGTCGACAATATGGCAGTACGAAAATTTGATGAGCCGTTGAATTGCCGTCGCGTGAACTCGGAGATTTCGTGGCGTGGCAGTGCCAGGGATTTCTCGTCAGCCAACGCTGATGGCGGTGTCCACTTCTTCTTGTTGCGTATGCTGTGGATAACCTAAGCAATCCGCTTGCCGTAACCCCAGAAAGAGGAGCGTCTTTTTATTTGATAATGGGGGAGGGGTTAAGTGCGGCCTTACAACTCGCTGGTCGATCGGGGCTTCAACAGATTTGTGACGGCCTACAACCAACCTGGCTTTGACTTCAACGTCAACATGGCCAGGCTCATTGTGTGTGCTTTCCTCATATGGAAGCTCCTCAGCCGAGATTTCGGCTTCTTCGGTCACGTTCCAGAACAGGTGTTCTACTTCTACCCGATCGAGATTTATCCGCTCGACAAATGGGTGCTCTGGACCGGATTGCCCGTGTTGTCGGAGTTGTTGACCTTCCATTGGCTGCATTGGTTCATCCCGCGTCCAGGTGAGACCGCACTAAGGGTCGTCCAGGGCGTCGCGATAGGCAGCCTGCTCCTGCTTGCGTTGTTCGGCCGGGGGCCGCGCAACACGATCCTCATTGTCACCTACTGTGTCCTGATCTACCTGTGGGGATATGTGTTTCTGCTTGGTCAGGACGTCGACGCGGTAGACCTCTATTTCGGCATTCTCATCGCGCTCGCCGTTAGCACTTTTGCGGAAGAGCCGATTTGGAGACTGCCTGCGCTCTATGATCGGCCGAAAACGGTCGATGGTGGCCGAAGCTTTTCCAATGTGGTTCTGGTCTTAGTCCTCTACTATTTCGCCTCGGGGATGCGAAAGCTGACCGATATCACGCCAATCGAGTGGTTCCGATACGATCTGGTCGAGGCGATCGAGGAACACTCGATCCGCGCTGCTCACGGCACTCTCGGAACATTTGACTTCTTCCAGCATCTGCATGGGCTGACCTTCCTCAACTATATCGGTCCGCCCGCCGCCTACCTTTCGCACCTGCTGGTCCCAATGGTATTTTTCCGCCGATCGTTGATCCTCAAGTTCTTCCTTTTTTATTTCGCGTTCCACCTCCTGACCTTCGGCGTCGGTATCAGCTTCAGCGGGTACATATTAGTCTGGGCGGTTCTCTTTCCCTATCGGGAGATGATGGCATGGGGCACGAAGCGGTTCCGCATTCTGGCGCGCGGTGCGACGGGGACGCGGACATGAAAATCTACAATGTCGGTGATGTCGCGAGGATACTGTGGTCCAATTTCAACGTGAATTCCGGCTTCGTAGTGGAGCATGACGGCAAGACGTTTCATGGCGCGCGAGCGTTTCACTACCCAGTAAGTTGACGGAGCCTCGTAACTTACTTGGCCGGTTGCTCTCCTGTTTGGCGCAAACGAAATGGTGGCGTGGATGTTGTGTCCGGTGATGGCCATTGGGCGATTTCTGTTGCTGATCCTGCAAGGCGGAGCGCTGATCGACCGCAAAGGAATTCCGTCGCGGGAAGATGTGAAAGAGGGCATCGGTTCGAGGCTTGTCCGCCTCGGTCTATTGCTTCTCGCTGTTGCAGGTGGTGTTCGTCTGGCCCTGGACACGGCATTTCCATTGCCGGCCGGCTACCTGATCTCCGTGTCGGCGTTGGCGGCCATGGCGCTGACGACCTGGATAGTGCTCTTGCTGCGCGCCAGCTATGCGCGGACGATCTATGCCAGGATCAGGTCTGCCAACTGGCAGGTCGTCGTGCTGTATGTCTGCGGTTGGCTGTTAGTGGTGAATGCATTCGACATGATTGCGATGCGCCGCGTGGCGGGCTTCCTCGCGGTGTTTCCCCTACTCGGGCTCGCGGTCGATCTGTATCGAAATAACCGGGCCCAGGTCGGGAGGGTGCCTGCTGCCGTGCCGTTTGCGATCCTGGTTTTCGCTTTCTTCCCCGGCCTCTACCTTGCGCCGTTTTATGGAGGAATTGCCGGCTGGACGCTTACGATCGACCGGGCACAGCCTGTCTCCGTGGGTGGCTACAAGCTCGTCAACGAGGCCGGAGAGGAGATTTGGTACAACCACGCATTCTTCCAGCCGATCTCGCAGAACGGCCGGTTCCAGGGAGCGTTTCGCGCGGCCGATCTGAGCGATCAGAATTTCATGCAATTCATGTTTGAAAATTATGCCCACATCTACCCGATACTCGAGAGGGGAAGGATGCCGCACGAATGGGCGCTTGGCAGGTTCGCCTACCCCTCGCACAACCTGTCGGACAGCAACGCGCGCGACTACGTGGGGCGGTTTGCACCGAACCGCATCGTAGAAATTCGCGTGGTCACGGAATACTATTCCAGGGACGGTAAGTTTCTTCGGGTCGAAAAGGCTGAGGGCTATCAGCCGAAGGCCCTCGTTGATCGCCCGCTCTAAAGTAGCCAAAAGCCGGACCGGACGGTCCACATCTCACCAAAAAGCGGTGTGGGATACGTCCCACGGCTTCATTGTGAGCATTTGTGGTTGTCTTCCCACTATCGGCGCACCTAGGATTTCCGGAAAATCGGGCGGCGCCGCTGGCAGGGAGCGAACCGGGTGCAGGAATTTGTCGGGTTGCTGGACAGCATTTCGGAATTCTGCCGCCGCGCCAACATGGCGGAGTTGACTTTCGGGCGCCGGGCGGTCAATGACGGGAAGTTCGTGGCCCGGCTGCGTGACGGCGCTCGGATTACTCCGGAAACACTGGAGCGGGTCAGCGAATTCCTCACCACCCTGGGTGTCGAGGCGCCGGCGTCGCCGCGCGAGCTGATGCAGCTGATGCGGGTGGCGCCCGCGCCCGCCGGACCGGCGCAAAAGGCGCCAGCCAAGGACTCCCCCTCGCGCAACTTCCGCTTCTTCGACAACCGCCAGAAGTACCTGCTGTTCGTCAACACCTGCGGCGAGAAGGAAACCATCGCCCGCCGCGTCGGCATGGAACTCGCCCACATCCATCCAGCACCGCCCGCGGTGCGGGTGTTCGACGCCGGCATGGGCGACGGCACCGTCCTCACCCGCGTCCTGCGCGAGATGCACCGCCGCCTGCCGACGCTGCCGTTCTATGCGGTCGGCAAGGAGATCAGCCTCGAGGACGCGCGCCTCAGCCTGGAAAAAATGGCCGACCGGTTCCACGAGCACCCGGCCACCGTCCTGGTCGTCACCAACATGTATTATACCGAAGCGCCGTGGCTGACCCCCAAGACGGTCACCGCCGCCACGTCGCTGGTGTGGCACGAGGTGGCGCTGACCGGTGCCACGGCCGCCGACTTCTCCGAGCAGATCGCCGCGCTCGAGCCGTTCCTGGCCAAGAACTGGCAGGCCAGGCATTCGCCCAAGACCGGCAACCCCATCTACGAGCGCCCCGTCGCCCTCGTCATCTATCGCGATGATTTCCGCTTCCTGCTCGACGACGTGATCCCCAAGCAGGGCGCCGTGCGTGCCGACTACGATCTCGTCATCGCCTCCCAGCCCTATCGCGCCCGCGTACCGGTGGAGTTCAAGGCCGCCAAGGTGATCTCGCCGCTCGCTCGCGCGCTGCGTCCCGGCGGCCGGCTGCTCGGCATCCATTCCAGCGGCCGCGATCCCGGTTTGGAGATCGTGCGCAAGGTGTGGCCCGAGGAGAACCCGTTCCAGACCACGCGGCACGACATCCTGCGCGCGGTCCGCTCCCAGCTTGGCCGCGACGCGCGCCACTACAACTTCAACGCCTACGCCGACAGCCGCGCCGTGTTCCGCTACGACATGCACACTCTGCCCACCGAAATTGCCGATTCCATCGGCACGTCCACGCTGTTTGCGGCCTGGAACGCGGCGGTCTACGTGGCCCAGATCGACGACGAGCGCCTCGGCGACGTGGTCTCCACCCGCAAGTATCTCGATGCCACCCGCGACGTGCTGCAGGCGCACGGCCAGCTCTGGTTCCTCGACGAGTCCTATGTCATCTCCCGCAAACGAGGCTGAACATGGCAGCGATCCCCGCCGACACCACCGCCGCACCACCTCGCGCCCCCGCCGCGGCAGCCGACGTCGCCGCAGTTGCCGCCGAGATGGTGGCGTGCGGCTCGCTCGAGATGGGCGCCGACTCGCCCGAGGACGCACGCCGCATTGCCGAGCTGCTGCCCGCCGGCACGCCGGTCTACGTCAATCACCTGCCCCGCTATCCGCTCGAGCACACGCTGAAGGCGCTGATCGCACTGCGCGAAGCGAACCTCGAACCCGTGCCCCACGTGGCCGCCCGGCGTGTGGTTTCCCGCGCCGAGGCTCAGGCATTTCTCGCCAAAGCCGTACGCCTTGCCGGCGTTACCAAGGTGCTTTTGATCGGCGGCGACGTGCCGGTGCCGCTCGGCCCTTATGCTGACGGCGCCGCGCTCTTGCGCGAAGATTTCTTCGCCGGCAGCGGCCTGACTCAGGTTGGCCTGCCGGGCTACCCGGAAGGCCACCCGCGCATTGCCACAGCCAGGCTCAACGCCGCCCTGGTGGAGAAGCTCGTGCTGGCGCGCCGTCACGGCCTGGAGCCCACTGTCGTGACGCAGTTCTCCTTCGCCCCCAACCGCGTCGCCGAATACTGCGCCGATCTCGCCCGCCGCGCGCCGGGCGTGCCGGTCTATGTCGGTCTCGCGGGCCCGACCAATCCCGTTTCGCTGCTGAAGTTCGCCCAGCGCTGCGGCGTCAGCGCCTCGCTGCGGGCCCTGCAGGCCGAGGGCATGCGCGCGGTGCGCCTCTTCACCCATGTGGACCCGACCGATCAGCTGATGGCGCTGGCCCAGCACATTCGCTCCGGCAGCGCCAGCAGCGTCGTGGGCGTGCACCTCTACAGCTTCGGCGGCGTGGCGCGCACGGCCGCCTGGATCAACGAGCGCATCACCGCGCGCGCGTGAGCCTGGGCGTGGTCTGCGCCTGTGCTTGCTGACAGCCCGAGCGCGGTGCGCACCGCCACGTGCGGCAGACGCACACCGGCGACAGCGGAACGGTACATCCGCGCCATCGCCAGACGTGTACCGGGCGATAGCGGATCATCGCTCCGGCATGAGCAGATGTGCGCCGGCGACCACGTCGCGGACCGCGCACGCGCAGGCATGATGCCCATGCCGGACAGCACTCGAACACCACGCGCTGTGGTCCTCCGCAGCGCATGGACACCAGCGCCCCTGTTCCCCAGCAACAGCCGGCGCCTACCACGAACACCTTGGCGCGCAGTCCCGCCCTGCCGTTAACCCCGTTGGGCACCGGCCCACTTAACTTTTGCCGCCACCGATCTTTCGCAATCCCCGCCGCGCTATCCCCGGTTTCACCCGTTGGGATTAATCCCACGATACCTTCCGCCAACGTCATCCCGGCGCCGTTCGCGCGCTTCGCGTGCGAGCGGGAATTGGCCGGGACCCAGTCAGGGGCTGCGAAGGTCCGCGTCCCTTTTCAGCCGCCTTCCCCTACCACCACGAACGGGGCCCATTGCGAGGGGTGGGCCTCGGCCAGGGTGCCGTTCGAGACCAGATCGCGCATCGAGCGGCGGAAGGCTTCCGCGCGGCCGATCGTCGGATTTGATTTGAGTTCGGCAAATGCCTTGGTCGTAAGTTTCACGGCGGCATTGGAACCGACTTCCCAGTGTGAAACCAGTAGTGTTCGCGCGCCCGCATAGAAAAACGCGCGCGCCATGCCCGACATTGGCTCGGCCGTCTCGCCGCTGGCGCCAGCGGTGTTGCAGGCCGACAGGATCACCCAGTCGGCATCGATCTTGAGGGCGGCGATCTCGGATGCCGTGAGAAAGCCGTCGTCGCGCTCCAGCGCCGCGGCATCGCTGGTGCCTTTCGCCGGCGGCGTCAGGATCAGCCCCGGCTCGGCGCTGCCTTGCACCTGACCGGTCAGCGCGCCATGCGTGGCGAAATGCAAAATCGCATAATCGGTGAGCCGTCCCTTCTCGGACAAATCCTTGAGCGCCGCTTCCGTCGCGCGCTGTCCGAGCAAGATCTCGCTCTCCGGTACGCCGAGCCGCCGCCCCACCTCGCACAGCTCGTCGGCCGTCTCCGGCAGCGGCGTCCAGCGCCGCACCTCCTCGATATCGGTCTGCGCGCCGCGGAAGAGTTTCGCGAACCCCGCCAGCGGCCGCGCCGCTGCTTGTGCGATACGTTGCGGCAAAGTTCGCGGGCACTGCTGCTTGGCGCGCGCAGCCTCGGCCTGCTTCTTGTAGTGCGCGCCCCACTGCGGATCGTCCTGCGGCCCGTCGAGCAGCGGATTGCCGACACCGAGATACGCCTTGCTCGCGCGGCTCGCTTTGGCGAACTGCCGCAGCGCCTTCAGCGACGCCACCGACGGCAGCACCGTGATCGGCTGCCGCGCCCCCAGCCACGCCGCCTTGCGATAATCGGCGAGCGTTGCCAATGCGCGCCGCCCGGATTCCCTCTCCCCGCCTGCGGGGAGAGGGCTAGGGTGAGGGGCGGCCACCGGCGCCGGAGTTTGCTGCTGCACCCCACCCTCATTCCCCCCTGACGGTGTTTGCGGAGAGGTTGGCGATGCGCGGTGAGAGGGAGCCTCCGTCACCAGCACATGGAACGGCAAGCTCGTCAGCGGCCCCGAGGGCACGACCAGCAGATGCTTGCCCTTGATCATGTCCTCCACCGGACCCAGCAGCGCCTTGTAAAGCGCGTGCGCGCGTTCCAGGTCGAAGGGCAACACTTGCACCGGCTCTTCTTTGTCCCCCACCTTGACCGTCTCCTCGCGAGGCGAAGCCTTGAGCGCCGCGCGGCACCTCTCCGCGCTCTCGGCCGCCTGCCACAGCGTATGATCCAGCCCGCAGCGCAACGCCGCCACGCGGTCGCTGAGCGCCTTAGTGCCGGGATCGATGAGTGCCCAGCGCGCGTCCGTCTTGGTGATGGCCCACACCAGGCTCTCCTCCGGCAGCCGGCCGAACTGCGGCACGTCGAGGAAGAGCACGAACGCCTCGTTGTCTCGGAGCAAGCCCTGCACTTCGGCGATGGCGAGCGGCTTTGGCGACGACAGGGCCGCGAACTCCTTGAACTCGGCAGCAATGCGCGCGTCGATGGCGTCGAGCCTGGCATCGAGGCCGGAGATCGCCGCACGGATCGCCTGCGTGGCCTTGGCGTCGGCCGCGCCCACAGCGGCGAGCAGGCGTTTGTCCTCACTTTGTCGCCGGCTGATCAGATCCTGCCGCTCGCGGACGATTTGCGCGAGCGGCCCGCCGCCCTTGGCAAAGCGCACCGACATCTGGGAGAGCGCATCGGCGGCATCTGTCTGTAGCGCCCATTGGGCCAGCTCAAAGCCCTCAGCGCGCGCACTAGCGCTGCTGCCGGCAGAACGATGCTCCGCCCGCGCGGAGGCGCGCAGCGCCCACGTGTTAAGCGTGAGCATCGCCTTGGAAAGTCCGTCGCTCTTACCGTGGGCGGTGGTCATGATCGGCTTGGCGTGCCGGTGCATTTGGGTCGCCTGGGCCCAATCCCCTAGTTCGGCGCGCAGACGCGCCAGGTTATTGAGGCCTCTGGCGACGGTGGGATGCTCGGGCCCGAAGCTTTTCTCGAAGACGGCGAGCGCGCGGCGCATCAGGGGCTCGGCCTCGGCCAGCCGGTTGGTGTCCTGGAGCAGCTGCGCCAGGTTGTTGAGGTCTGTGGCCACCTCGGGATGGTCGGGCCCGAAGCTCTTCTCGTCGATGGCGAGCGCGCGACGATAGAGCGGCTCCGCCTCGGCCAGCCGGTTGGTGGCCTTCAGCAGCAGGGCCAGGTTGTTGAGGTCGGTGGCGACGTCGGGATGCTCTGGTCCAAGGCTCTTCTCGTCGATGGCGAGTGCGCGGCGCATCAGGGGCTCGGCCTCGGCCAGCCGGTTGGTGGTCTGCAGCAGCTGCGCCAGGTTGTTGAGGTCTGTGGCCACCTCGGGATGGTCGGGCCCGAAGCTCTTCTCGTCGATGGCGAGTGCGCGGCGATAGAGCGGCTCCGCCTCGGCCAGCCGGTTGGTGGCCTTCAGCAGCAGGGCCAGGTTGTTGAGGTCGGTGGCGACGTTGGGATGCTCTGGTCCAAGGCTCTTCTCGTCGATGGCGAGTGCGCGGCGATAGAGCGGCTCGGCCTCGGCCAGCCGGTTGGTAGCCTTGAGCAGTTGGGCCAACCGACTGATAGCAGTTGCGTAATCTGGGTGATCCTCGCCGTGCTTCTTCTTCGCGGCTTCGACATAGCGTCCGGCAACCGCAATCGCCTCCTGGTATTTGGCTGCTTTGTGGAGCGCGACGACTTGATCGTTGAGCGCCTTCAGCTCCGCATCGGATTGCGCCCGCGCCGCGCCGCCCGCGCCCATCGCGCCGGCCACCACAACCGCCACAAACAAAATCCCCAAACCAAATCGCCGCCGCCGCATCCGGTGTCCCCACCAACAAACACAATAAAAGATGATCAACCTATTCTACGGCCGTATGACAGGCCAGCGGCAGGCCTGCTTCTCCCTCTCCCCGTACTTCACGGGGAGAGGGCTGGGGTGAGGGGCAGCCGGCAACAACCCGAAAGCGGGAGCCAACCGCACCCGTTCTCCGCCCTGAGCTTGTCGAAGGGCGCTGACGGCGCCCGCCATCGCGGCGCGCTCGTGGTTCGACAGGCTCACCACGAGGTTCCATCCTGGGTCGCTGACGCGAATTCCGGGATGACAAGAGCGGGACACCCCTACTCCAACCCCACCATCGCCCGATCCCGCCACTGCACCGCGGCGGCCTGCGCCTTGGTCCGATCGGCGCGCGAGAGTTTCGCCAGCATCTTGTCCAAGACGTCGTCGTCGATGCCGCCGGCCTTGGCGATGAAATTCCACTTGGCCGCCTCCACCAGGCTCAGCTCCACGCCGGCGCCGTGGGCATAGCAGCGCGCCAGCCGGTTCTGCGCCGTGGCCACGCCCTTTTCTGCCGCCTGCCGGAAATAGTCCGCGCCGCGCTTGGTATCCACCGGCACGCCGTGACCGCGGAACAGCATCACCGCGTAGTCGATCTGCGCTTCCGCGTGGCCCGCCGCGGCGGCCTTGCCGATCCATTTCGCCGCCTCGAACGCGTTGGCGTCGGTGCCCTGGCCGGTGGCGTACATGGTGCCGAGGTCGTACTGCGCCGTCACGACGCCGGATTCGGCGGCAAAGCGCATGTGCATCAGGGCGCGATGCGGATTTTCCGGCTTGCCGTCGCCCTTCAGGAACAGCAGCGCGAGATTGTAGTTGGCGAGCGGATGCTTCTTGGCCGCCGCCGCTTCGAAATAGCGGCCCGCGGCCACGCGATCCTGGTCGATGCCCTGGCCTTCGGCCAGCATCAGGCCATAGGCCAGCATGGCTTCGGGATCGCCGAGCTCCGCCCCGCGCGCGTACCATTGCGCGGCGAGCGCCGAGTTCTTCGACGTGCCGAGACCCTCGGCGTAGATGCGCCCCACCAGCGTGTGCGCCGTCGGCTCGCCGCGCTCGGCCGCTTTCACCCCGAGCTGCAGCGCGGTGACGTACTGGCCCTGGTCGAAGGCCTCGTAGGCGGCATCGTCGCCCAGCGGCGGCTGCTTGGTGTAGGAGCTGGATTTTTGCGGTGGCGAGATCGGGGCCTGCGTGTCGCCCGCCTGCGGCACCGTCTTGATCACCTTCACCGGCGCGGATTTGGCAGCGGGCGCCTTGCGCTGGATGGGTGCTGCCGGCCCGTCGACACGACCGGCCCAGGAGCTGGTTTCCGCCGCGGCGAACCCCGCACCAAATGTTATGCCCAACATTGCGCCAAGTAGCGTGCATGTCGCCAGCGCCGCCCCCAACGTCAGGATCGCCCGCCCACCTCGAGGGAAACCGGTCATGCGGCTGCTCCTTCAGCTCGCCGTCTCGCGCGCCCCGATGGCTGCGGCGATTGCGGCCACGAGATCGCGCGCGGCGGCTGCCGATTGCCCCGCCGGCAACGTCATCGCCACGAAGTCCACGCCGGCCGCGGCCAGGGCTTCTGCCTCTTGCGCCGTCTCCACATCGAAGGCCACGCATGGCACCTGGAATATCTCGGCCCACCAGGCCAGCAGCTCGTCGCGCCGCGTGCGCGCCTTGTCGCGATCCTTCAGGTGTGCCGGCGCGCCGAAGGCAATGTAGTCCGCTCCCGCCTCGGCCAGCGTCATGGCATCGTGCCGCGAAATGCCGGGGTCGACGCCGATCACGCCGCTCGGCCCCAGGATGCCGCGCGTCGCCTGATAGGCATCGCCAGCATCGGCCGGCGAACTCAGATGCACGCCGTCGGCGCCGAGGCTGCGCGCGAGCCGCGCATCGGCTGCCACCAGAGCCGCCGCACCGCGGCGCTGGGCAGCTTCGATCAGCGGTCTGGCCGCTGCCGCATCGAGCGGCCGCCCTGCCGGCGGCACGATCAGGACCGACGCGAGATCGGCCGCGCTGAACGCAGCCGCCAGCCGTTCCGGCGCGGCGTCGCCAGCCTCGATCACGACATAGAGTTGACAGCCCATTTCGACGTCCTGCACGCCCCACTCCCAGACCGGATTTCCGCGGCAGAGTAGAGGCTATCGTCGCCCAATGGGGCAAAAAAGCGACTTTGGCGGCGGCTGTCAGTTGACAGGCTTTCGATCAGGCTGTCGCATGACCCGCATTGGCCTGGGTGGCGCACCCGAGGAGGAAATGTCATGTCCGATAAAGCCGCAGCCAGGACCGACCTTGATCAGCTCCACGATCTCAACCGCGACTACATCAACTCGGTCCAGCGCATGGACGTGCGGCGCTTCGACGAGATCCTCAGCGACGATTTCGTGTGCTCGAATCCCGACGGTTCGCTCGTGGACCGCGCCGCGTTCCTGCAACAGACCGCGCGCCCGATCGCCATCTCGGGCCTCGAAGCCCGCGACGTCGACGTGCGGCTGATGGGCGACTTCGCCATCATCCATGCGCGCACCGCATTCACGCTGCCCGACGGCCGCCCCGGCGCCGGCCGCTACACCGACATCTGGGCCCGCCGCAACGGCCAATGGCTGGCGGTGGCCGCCCACGTGACGCGCTGCTGATGTGATTCTCCCCGTCCTTCACGGGGAGAGGGTCATGGCGAAGCCATGCCTCCGGCATGAGGCAAGGGGCGGCTACAGCGGTCGGCGCAACGAGACAGTGTCATCGCGGCCCTCGTCTCCATCGGCGGCCATGGATCATCGAACGACATGGCCGGCCAGAGTACTGCGAACGGGCAACCCGGGTGGTTGACACCGGACCCAAGCGAGCGCCAAGATAGGACTAGGGTCGATACACCCGCCGCCTACGCCCTTCGGGGATGGTGAACGTATCAATCTCTCTCCGCGCCCTCGCCATTGGCGAGCGGGTCGGCAAAGTGGGCACCGATCTTTCCGTTCGCCGATGAGAGGTGCTCCTATGCGCGACTTTCGCGATGCGAAGACGATGGCGCTCACCCTGCGCAATGCGTTGCAGGTCAAGGCCGTCGAAACCACCCACAGTGAGTGTCTGGAGCTGATTGCGAAGGCGTTCGGCTTCGAGAACTGGAATATCCTGGCCGCCAAGATCGAGACAGCTCAATCACGCGCGTCTGGTGCCGCGCCGGTTGCGCCGGCCGAAGAGCTGGACCCGGCAACGCCGCAGCGGACCCTCCATTGCTCGTTCTGCGGCAAGAGCCAGCATGAAGTCCGCAAGCTGATTGCCGGGCCGACCGTGTTCATCTGCGATGAATGCGTCGGTTTGTGCAACGCCATCATCGGGGATCAGGAAATTCTGAACCTGTTGAAAGCCGATGAGGAGAGTGGGAATTGAGAATATGCAGCTACCTTCGAGCATGTTCGCGCCAAGTCCACCGCGGACGTGAGGTCTTGCGTGGAACGCAGCAGAAAGGGCGCCGAGATCTATCGCGTGGAAGTTCACCTTATCCAGCGAGTTCTTGCGATGCGGGACGGCGGACCACCTGCTGCGGACCTGTTGGCATCGGCCCGCTTCCCTCAATTGAAGGATAAGACGCGGGAAGAGCTTCTCGCGCTCGAGCAACAGGCCAAACGCGAGCAGAAGCAGCATGAGGAGGTGCTGCGCATTGCGTCGGCCGTGCTCGAGACGCGCGGTTGATTTGAACTCCCCCTCCTCGTCCAGCCGCGGCGTACAAGTCCAGCGGCTGGACATCGGCGTTTGGACGATCGGTCAATTGATCCGGCCGCGCGATCATTTACGCGCGCGGCCGCGCCCGCTACCTGACGCGGCAAGTGATCAGGAGCATACCCATGCATACTTTGTTCATCGCATTGCCCGTGGCTGTGATCGGCGCAGGATTGACCATGCTGGCGCTGGTCTCGCCCGTGCACGGCGTCGCCCCTTCGGTGGAGCCCATCTGCCGCCTGAGCGACGCGCAGCCTATTTCCCTCTCCCCGCTTGCGGGGAGAGGGCCAGGGTGAGGGGCGGCCACAATCTTGTCGCTTGGGGTTTGTCTGCCCTCTCCCCGCCGGTCGGCGGTGGTGAGATTGGTCGAGATGGCGGGGAGAGGGGGAAGGTGAGCCTAAGCCTCCTGCTCCAGCTTCCCGTTCCACCGCGAGGTAGAGTTGACAACGCGCCTGTGCCTCGAACTGGTGGGCGCGCAACGGATCGTGCTCTGGGCTCTGAATGAGCGAACTGCTGGCGGAATCTGCGCTGATAGTCTTGGTCCCGGAGGCCGAACCTCTGGTTGGATCGTTGCGCAACAAGTACGACCCCTCGGCAGCCGAAGGCGTGCCGGCCCATGTCACGGTGCTGTATCCGTTCAAACAGCCTACGGAGATCGTCGAGGGTGTCCTTGATATGCTCCGCCGGATCTTCGCGGAGTTCCCGCCGTTCCAGTTTTCACTCGCTGAGGCCCGCAGATTCCAAAGCGGCGTGCTCTATTTGGCGCTAACCGATGCGGAGCGGTTTCGCGAGCTTACCCTGGCGGTCTGGGGCCGGTTTCCCGAAACACCGCCCTATGCGGGACGGCACAACGACGTGACACCGCACCTGACGGTGGCGCAAATTGCAGATGCTCGGCAACTCGACAGCGTCGCTGCCGGCTTTGCAACGGCCTCTCGGGGCCGCCTACCCATCAACGCAACCGCGTCGGAAGTTTCGTTGATGACTACGTCGGCGTCGGGACCTTGGCGGCTCCAAACCAAGTTTCCATTGGGGAGCAGGAGCCGAACGCTTGAAGCGCTCACCTAAGCCGCCTTCTCCAGCTTCTCGTCCCACTTCCCGAGCGTGGCGACGCCGTTCATCTTGGCGCGATGCGTAAAGGCGCGCTGACCAGCCGCCACGTTCTCCGATTTGCCGCCCCACGCCTTCAGCGCCGCGGCCTGCAGCGCGCGTCCGTAGGAGAACGACAGCTTCCACGGCAGCGGTCCCATCTGGTTCATGTAGTGCAGGTGCGCGGTGGCATCTTCGTCCGACTGTCCGCCTGACAGGAAGGCGATGCCCGGCACCGCCGGCGGCACGCAGCGCTTCAGCACTTTCACCGTACGCTCTGCCACCTCCTGCCGGCTCGCCTGCTTCGGGGACTTCTTGCCGGCGATCACCATGTTGGGTTTGAGGATGGTCTGCTCCAGCGGCACCTTGGCGTAATACAGCTCCTGGTACACTTCCTTCAGGATGAACTCCGTCACCATCTCGCAGGCGTCGATATCGTGGGCGCCGTCCATCAGCAGCTCGGGCTCAACGATCGGCACCAACCCGCCCTCGACGCACAACGCGGCGTAGCGTGCCAGCGCCTGTGCGTTCTGGTGGATGGCTGTGTAGCTTGGCATGCTGGGCCCGATGTCGTAGACGCCGCGCCACTTGGCAAACTTGGCGCCGAGGCCGACGTAGTCCTTGATGCGCTCCGCGAGCCCGTCGAGGCCTTCGGTGATGGTCTCGCCCTTATTGAAGGGCAGCGGCTTGGTGCCCTTGTCGACCTTGATGCCCGGCAGCGCGCCTGCCGCCTCGATCAGCCTGGTCAGCGGCGTGCCGTCCTTGGCCTTCTGGCGGATGGTCTCGTCGTACAGGATCACGCCCGAGACGTAGGTCTTCATGGCATCGCCGGAGCGGAACAGCATCTCGCGATAGTCGCGGCGATTGTCCTCCGTGTTCTCGGTCTTGATGCCGTCGAAGCGCTTCTTGATGGTGCCCGTGCTCTCGTCGGCGGCCAGAATGCCTTTGCCGGGGGCAACCATGGCCTCGGCCACCTGCTCCAATGTCATCGTTTTCGCCATCGCCAAATCTCCCGCGCCAAAATTGCGTTGAGGATACTGGCACTGGCATAGCGCGGAAGTCGCGCGGTTGCCAACCGGGCGGCCTGCGGTGGGACAATTGGCCGGTCCGTTGGCTGACGGCGCCCATGCGGAACCGGCCGGCGCGAGGACTGTTCCAGCCGCTGGAAACCTCGCCCTGCCGGCTTCCGGCGTCTACGCCCTGACGCCGAACTGGCGGCGACCGCCGGCGGCCGCGACCTTGCCGCGCATGCCGAAGGAGGCGGGGCCGGCACTCTTGGAGGAAACCGCAGCCGGCCGTTCCCGGCTGGCCAGGGCGCGCGTCAGGGCCTCGTCACCCCAGGACGCGGTCTTTGCCTGTTGTTCCGGGTATTGCTCCGCGTCGGCGGTCCGGTTGCTTTCTGTACCCGCGAAGAAACGCAGGACCTGCGGCAGGAATGCCAGCGCGAGCAGCACCAGGCCGCCGCCGATAAACAGCAGGTTGTACTCTATCTGTGCCAGGCTGAGCTTGGCACGTACGTCGCCCGGGTTCTGCGGATCGTAGACCGCGTCGAAGCGGCCGCCGATCGGCAGCGATCGCGTGTGGACGGTGCTCTCCTCGACCGTTGCCGTGTGCTCGCTGCCATCCGCCATGGGATAGCGCACCGTCGCAAAGGTCTTCTTGGTGACGCGGACCTTCTTGCTGCCCGCCAATTTCAGCAGCGCGTAGGCCTCTTCGCAGGGCATGGCCACATTGCTGCGGCTCTCGCCCTTGATCTGGAACTCCGCCTTGCATCGGTCGCTGCGCTCCAGCAGCACGGCGGATGCTTCCACACCGTTTGCGCTGTGCACCGTGCCGGAATAGATCGACCACAGCCCGGTCGCCATGCCCATGACGCCCAGCGCGCCGAGGAAAAAGCGCAATCTGCGGATTTGACCGCTCACAAAACCTGCGACGAACCTGCTGGCGAAATCCACGACCCTCTCCCGCGATGCGCTGCAACCGGGGCGAAAGCTGGCCGAGAATCCTTATCGTTTGCCTATCGGCTGGCCGGAACGCGGCGCAACGCGCGAGCATGGCTGCCGCGGCCTAACCGCGTGTGCCATCCTGCGACACTGGCAGGTTCTCCACTTCGTCCTGAGCTACGCCGAAGGACGCGCCGCAGGCACCCCGGCCGTGGTCCGACAGGCTCACCACTGGGGCGGAGTATGAAGGGCAGCTCTCAACCTCGTCCTGAGCCTGTCGAAGGACGGGCCACATGCACCAACGCCGTGGTTCGACAGGCTCACCACTGGGGCCGGAGCGTGAAGCTCAGGATGTCCTGGATTTCTTTACGCCAATGGATCGGGCGAGCCGCGCCAACTCATCCCAGTCGCGCCGAATGAGGGCTTCCTTCTTGGCTCTAGTCCAACCTTTGATCTGGCGTTCGAATGCGATGGCGTCTGTAATCCGATCGAAATGTTCGGAGAATACCAGCGTTACCGGCCGCCGTGATCTGGTATAGCCGTCGTATATGCCGAGGTTGTGTTCAGTCACGCGCTTCTCGGCAGATATGGCGGATCGACCCGTGTAATAGCTTCCGTCGGCGCAGCGCACAATGTAGACCACGCTGCCTTCGTGTTCGGCCAGTGTGTTTCGGGGCATGGGGAGCGCTCCGGCACGCGCGCATGGCTGAGCGGAATTCTATCAGGCTTGTGGCAGCACACTCTAACCTCGTCCTGAGCCTGTCGAAGGATGGGCCACATGCACCAACGCCGTGGTTCGACAGGCTCACCACTGGGGCGGAGTATGAAGGGCAGCGCACTCTCAACCTCGTCCTGAGCCTGTCGAAGGACGGGCCACATGCACCAGCGCCGTGGTTCGACAGGTGCACCACTGGGCGGAGTGTGAAGGGCAGCTCACTCTCAACCTCGTCCTGAGCCTGTCGAAGGACGGGCCACATGCACCAACGCCGTGGTTCGACAGGTGCACCACTGGGCGGAGTGTGAAGGGCAGCTCACTCTAACCTCGTCCTGAGCCTGTCGAAGGACGGGCCACATGCACCAACGCCGTGGTTCGACAGGCTCACCACTGGGGCGGAGCGTGAAGTTCGGCGCACTCTCAACCTCGTCCTGAGCCTGTCGAAGGACGGGCTGCATGCACAGGGGCCGGAGCGTGTAGCTCGGCGCCAACCCTCACGCCGCCCCAGCTACCGTTGTCGCATTCGCCCGTCCGCTCCCATGAACGGCTCATCTGCGGACGGCCATTTTTGACTCGCGGGAGCGTCAAACGTGCCCGTGCGCACCGTTGGCGGTTTCTGCTTGGGACCCTTGCTGTCGGCGGCCGGTCCGGTCTTCGGCGCAACACCTTCCAATTCGGCGATGCTCGCGCGGGCCTCGTTCACGTGGCGCCCGTTGGGGTTGGCGCTCAAATAGGCCGCAAACGCCGCCTTGCTGTTGCGACGCCGTGCCTTGGACCAGTCCGCATCGTCCAGCATGGTTCGTTCGCTTTCGGCGGCCGCCGCAGCCGCAAGCACCGCCAGCTTTTGCTGTGCCTCGGCCGTCTTGAGTTCATCCGGATAGGCATCGAGGTACCGGCGCAGCGCTTCCGTGGTGCCATCCTGTTCCACGTCCGCCCAAGCCAGGCGGTCGGCCTGCTGCCGCGTTTCGGTCGCCACGATGGCCGCGATGGCCAGCAGCGCCGCGCCGGCATTGTCGCCGTCGGGATAGGCATCGAGGTATCCGCGCAACGCCTCCCGGCTGCCGTTCCGCTCCGCCTTGGCCCAGGCGGCACGGTCGGCGCGCTGTCGTGCCTGGGCGGCCTCGATCGTTGCGATAGCGGCTTGTGCCTTCGCGGCGTTGGTGCCGTTGGGATAGGCTTGGAGGTATGCGCGCAACGCCGCGCCGGTCGCCGTGCGCTCCGCTTCGGTCCATGCGGCGTTATCGGCCAGCAGCGTTGCCTCAGCTGCGTCGATGGCTTTCAGCTTGCTGCGCACTTCGGCGGCAAACCGTCCGTCGGGGTAGATGTCGAGATGGCGGCGCAGCGCCTGCCGTGCGGCTTCCGCCGCCTGCGCATCCCGCCAATCGTAGGTTTTGTCCAAGGCGATTTCGGACGCCACCACGATGGCCAGATCCGCTGCAGCTCTCTCGGCATGCCGGCCGTGCGGATAGCGCCCGAGATAGCGGTGCAGCGATGCGCTCGTGCCTTCCCGCTCCGCCTCGGCCCAAGCCGCATCGTCGGCTGCATCGCGGATGCGGGCGACGTCCGCGGCATCGGGCTGTGCCAAGGTAACTTGCTGCGCCTCGATATTTCCGTCCGCGGTCTTGGGGCGCTCGGATATCGAACCCGTTATCACTTCATCTGCGACAGGCGCCGGTTCTGTTCTCGTCGCCGCTACTTGAGAAACAGCATCGGGACGAAGCAAGCCGGCGTAGTAGAGCCCGCCGAGAACGGCCAACAGGGAAAGGCTGGAAGCCAGAAACCCGATTACGAAGAGTGCGCCCGGCCGGCCCAGCATGCCGCGTTCGGCTCTTCTCGACGCCTCCCGCCGCTCCAAAGCCCTCACGTCGTGGTAGGCCTTGTTGATCGTCTTCAGCCGCTCGGCGGCGATGGGGTCGAGGGAACGGCCGTCGGGGTGGAGTTCCTTGACCAGCTGCAGGTAGGCGGCGCGAACCTCCCGCATCGATGCCCTGCGTCCGACGCCGAGCAGGGTGTAGGGGTCGGCGCGCGGATCGTCGATGCCGGCGCCGGTGCGCCGCGCAAGCTCAGAAGGCTTCGCCCCTGCGTCCTTGGGCCAACCTCTCGGCGCGGTCAAATCGGACGGCAGGGTGGTGCCTGCATCGCCATGGGCCCGATCGATCTGCGCCTGGGTCAGATTGCGGGCGGTCTGCAGCTGCGCACCGCGCAAGTTCGCGCCTTCGAGTTGCGCGATCAGGAGATCGGCCTGATCGAGACGTGCCTGACTGAGGTCGGCCCCGCGCAAGTCGGCCCCCATCATGCGTGCGTACGACAAATCTGCTTGAACGAGCGTCGCACCGGTCAGGTTGGCGCCGATGAGCGTTGCGTCCTCCAGCGCGGCGCGGCGAAGCTTTGCCCGGCTGAGATCGATGGGTCCGCCCTGAACCGGGCCGAATTGTTTGTAGCCTGCCGATAAAGCGAGATCATTGAGGTCCGGCACAATTTCCGGATGCTCGCTGCGCCAGGCGTTCCAGGCGCGGGCTCCCTCCCTGAGCTTAGCGGCGTGTTGCGAATTGGACATCGTTGGCTGTTTGCGCTCGGACCGCACATGCGGCGCGCGTTTCCTTTCAGAATTGAATGCGCGCACCGACCACAAATCCCTGCCAGGGTTCGGCGGGAAGTTTCGTTGTGTTCTTGGCGTCACCGCCGCAGCCTTTGGCAGGGAAAGGCGCGGGACCGCATGGGAAGCCCACGACGGTCGGATCGTAGAAATGGGCCTGGGCGTAGACCAGCACGCCGGCGGAGTTGAAGGCCTGTTCCACGCCGAAACCCCAGCGGCGGACTTCGGTGTCGGTCAGCGTGCCCCACGCCACGGTCTTGCCGTCGACCACGCTGAGCAGCTCGCCGACGCTGAAGTCCTTGTAGACCCCGTGATCCGCGTACAGCGTGGTCTTGCCGTAGGTCAGCCACTGTTTGCTGATGCCGAGTTGGGCATAATAGAAATAGGCCTGATCGTCCGTGCTCAGCACCGACTGCTTGTCGTTGCGCAAGCCCCCTGCGATCGATGCGTAAAGTCCGGTCGGATCGTGGATCAGCGAGGCCGAACCCTTGACGTCCTCGAACTCGCGCTCGGCATCCCTCATGTAGCCGACCCCCGTGGCGAAACGGAACGAGGCCGACTGCTGCTGGTAGCGCGCCGCGACATCCCACACGTCGTCATTCCAGGCCGTCGAAAACAGGAAGCCGTTCAGGATCGGCGTGTCGTAGCGCACGAAGTTGCCGCGCGATGTATCCACGGTGTGGGCGATCTGCCCCCATCTCAGGTCGGTCGTGATCGGCGGGCTGGCCAGGTCGAGACGGATCCTGAAGGCGTTGTTGTAGTGCAGCGCCGCGTCATTCATCTGGCTGCCGAGATTGATGATGGTGATGTCGTCCGTGGCCGGCGATTGAAAGCCAACGGCGACACGACCGAGATCCCTGCTTGCGAGATCCCAATAGCTCTGGCGGACGCGCAACCTATCCGTGCCGAGGAAGGCGTTGCTGCCACCCGGTCCGTTGAAGAGTTCGTCCGATGATGGGAAAGCCGCTTCGACCTCAAGCCGATAACCGGCGATCAGGCCGGGCCTGATCTCGGCTTGTCCGGTAAAGCCGAACCGGCTCGAGGACGTGGCGTTGTCAACGACGTGGGCGTTGGAATCGAAACCGTCGTTCCACATCAGCAGCGCGCGGTTGATTTGTCCGTAGACGCGGAAGGACAGCTTGCCGTTGCCGCCGCGCGCCGCCGTGGCCTCGAGTTCCGCCACGCGTTGCTCCAGGTCGTCGCAGCAAAGCGCGGCCGAATCTGCGGCCCAGGCAGGGCCGGAAGTGAGGCCTGCCGGCAATAGAATTAAAGACAAAAGGGCAAGCGCGCTCGCCCCCGCGGCAATCGCTTTACGCACACAGTCCCCCGACTGCTGAAAATTGCAGCCACCACCGAGGAATCCGCCTTTATGGCGTACGCCCCCCTCCCTCGGCCATCCAACGCATAATCGCTAACATTAAACGAGGACACACTTCAAACCGGATCTGCAGACGGCGGCGTACTGCCATAATCGCGCTACTTGAAGTTGCCGGCGTCGCGGGTTGCAAGTGCCCAAACGGCAAACCGAAGCGAGCAGAACGTGCGCGGACGGACAGTGCGCCGCCGCCGGCCGGCTATCGCATCATCCGGTCGGGCAGCCACGTAATAGTCTCGGGCCACGCCAGGAAGATGCCGATGGCGATGAAATCGGCGATCACGAACGGCAGCGCACCGCGAAACACAGTGGCCAGCGGAATATCCGGCCGCACCGCCGCCACCACGAAGCAGTTGAGCCCGATCGGTGGGGTCAGCAGGCACACGCCGGCCATCTTCACAACGATGATGCCGAACCAGATCGGATCGTAGCCGAGCTTGATGACGGCCGGGTACACCACCGGCAGCGTCAGCAGCATCATGCCGATGGCGTCCATGAAGCAGCCGAGCACGAGGTAGACGCCGAGGATGCCGAGCATGATCACGGTCGGCGGCAGGCTGAGGGACAGCACCCATTCGGAAAAGTGCTCGGGAAGGCTGACGAAGCCCAGGAAGCGCACGAAGATCAGGATGCCCCAGATGATGGCGAAGATCATCACGGTGAGCTTGGCCGTCTCGAGCAGGGCATCGTTAAAGGTCTTCCACTTCATGCCTTTGGCGAGCGCCAGCACCCACACCACGAAGGCGCCGAGTGCGCCCGCTTCCGTCGGCGTCGCCCAGCCGTAGTACATGGCCGAGAAGATGATCACGATCACGCCGAGCACGGGAATGGTGCCCGGCACCGAGCGCCAGCGCTCGCCCCATGTGAAGCCGGTAATCGGCCGGCCCACGTCGGGCTTCCAGAGGCTCCAGACGACAATGATCAAGGTGTAGCAAAGGGCCGAGATCAGCCCGGGGATGAAGCCGGCGATGATCAGCTTGCCGACCGAGGCCTCGACGATGATGGCATACACCACCATCACCACCGACGGCGGAATAAGGGCGTCGAGGGTGCCGCCGGCGGAGACCACGCCGGCCGCGAGGCGCTTGGCGTACCCCGCCTTCAGCATTTCGGGAATCGCGACCCTTGCGAACACGGCCGCCGCCGCCGTCGAAGCGCCCGACACGGCCGAGAACGCCGCCACCGCGAATATGGTCGCGACGGCAAGCCCGCCGGGCATCCACCCCATCCATTTTTTCGCTGCGTCGAACAGCGCCTGCGTGATGCCGGCGTGGTAGGCGAGGTAGCCAATGAGGATGAACAGCGGCAGCACAGACAGCGTGTAGTTGACCGACTTGGAGTGCGGAATGGTGCCCACGATCCCCGCGCCCGCCTGCCAGCCGATGATCGACACCACGCCCACCAGCCCGACGAGGGCCGCGGCCAGGTACACGCGCACGCCCGCAAACACCAGCACGATCAGGGCGAGGCATCCCAGGACCCCGATCGTATCCTTGCCCAGCTCCATGGCTCAGTGTCTCCCGCCGGCGTCTGGCGCACGATCTATTTCCACGCCGGCCGTCTCCGCATCGCGCAGTGCCTGCGTCTCGACATCGATCAGCTCGGGCACGCCGATGGGGTCGGCGTCGGGGTGTGCCAGCAGCCGCAGGTAGCCCCACAGGCTGACCAGCAGGCGCAGGAACAACAGCGCCAGAGAAGCCGACACGATCATCTTGGAAGGCCACAGCAGATATTGCGCGTCGATCGTCGTGTCGCCGGAATGGTAGGCGCGCATGGCGTGCGTGTAGCTGTAGTACGTCAGCACCGCGACGATGGCCAAGCCCACCAGCACACCCAGCAGCTCGAACGTCCACAGCCACCGCCCCTTGAGGAAGGAGACGAACAGCTCCATGCGGATGTGCCCGCCGAGCCGCTCGGTATAGGCGAGGCCGAGAAACACCAGCGCCGACATGGCGATCTCGACGATGTCGATGTAGCCGAAGATCGGCACGTTGAAGAGCTTGCGGCCGAAAATGTGGACCACGCCGATCAGCATCAGCCCGAAGATGCCGAAGCCCGAAATCAGCGCCGTGAATTTCTCGACGGCGTGCATGGCCCGGTCCACGGCACCCAGCGCACCGCCGCCCGGCCGAATTGCGGCTTCGTTATGCATGGTCCGCTCTCCGAAAGCTTCCCAGTGCGCGGCGTCTCCTTCTGCCTCCCCCTGTGCCGAAGGCGGGCCTTCGGCACGCACGAGGGGGGAGGGCGATGCGTCCGCGGTTTAGTGCGGCCAACTCCAAGCGCACTGCAATTGTGACGGCCGCACTAAGCCGCTGGACGCATCGGGTGGGGGTGTCTGCGCCGGCATCACCCCCACCAGGAACGCCATCGGACTTAGCCCGCCGGTTGAGAGTGTGATGAATGCGGGCGATCGGCGGCCTAAGTCCGTGGCGTTCCATCCTCCCCCCTTGAGGGGGAGGGAAAAAACGGAAGCCGCCTTGCCGGTAGCCCCTCGCCGCTGCCGTTGCCATCTCTCGCACGCCGCTATTTCTTCAAATGCTTGGCCTGCGCCTTTTCGATCTCGCGCAGCAGCGTATCGAGCACGTTCTGGGAGTCGAACTTGCCCTTGTTGTCGGCGACCCATTTGTCCCACACCGGCCGGCCGATCTTGTCCTGGAACTGCTTGAGATCGGCTTCCGTGTAGACGATCTCGGTCAGCTTCGACTTGAACATCGGCAGGTTGACCTTGTCGATGTCCACGTAGGCCTTGATCAGGGTGGCGTAGGCGGGCTCCTTGGCTTCGTCCAGCAACTGCTTGTACTGCGGCGGCAGCTTGGCGAGCGCATCGCGGTTGATGACGGCCGCGCACTCCGAGGTCCCGGGCGACATGTTGGCCGTGTACCAGTCGGCAACGGTGTGAATCTGGTAGGCGGCATGCGCGTAGGTGTAGGGGAACGACACCGCATCCACCGTGCCGCGCTCGATCGCCGTGTACACTTCCGTCGCCGGCACCGTCGACAGGATGGAGCCCAGGCGGCTCATGGCATCGCCGATGCCGCCGCCGGCGCGCACGCGCAGGCCTTTCCAGGCTTCGAGGGATTTGGGTGGCGTGCCCTTGCCGAGGAACTCGTACTGCGGCAGCAGACCCGACATGTAGGCGACCGCGTTCCACTGCGCGAGATCGGCGATGAAGGCTGGATGCTTCATCATGGCTTCGCGCGCGTCCTTGCCCACGTTCCAGTCGCCGAGCGCCAGGAAGGGCATGGTGAACACCATCCACGCCGGCACCTTGCCCGGGTGATAGAAGTTGCAGAAGTCGGCCATCTCGAAAGCGCCGAGCTTGATGCCGTCGAGGTTCTCCTTGTCCTTGGAGAGTGCCTCGCCGTAGTGCACCTTGATCGTGAACTTGCCGCCGGTCCTCTGGCTGAGAATCTCGCCGACCTTCTCGATGCCGGCGTTGAACGCGCGCTTCTTGCCCCAGGTGGAGTGGTTCCACTCGACCTTCGGTCCATCGACTGTCTGCGCGGTGGCGGAGAGTGGCATCGCGACGGCAATAGCCGCCGTCAGCGCGGAAAGCGCCCCAGTCCTCATAGCGTTCCTCCATTAGACGCGCTCTTGTGGGCGCTGTCGTTAGTTTGCCCTCAGAGTGTTGCAAATCATGGCGGCAAGCACAACCGCGTTGCGCAAAGTCTGCCAGTTGCGCTTACGAGTGCAACGCAAGACGCCGCACGATTGTCCTTCAACGCACCTTGTGCCACTCCCCCGCTGCCGCCCCCACGGTGTTGAGCGTGGTTCCAACCGGAGTTATTCTGTGTTGCTGCCGAGTGCGGGAGGTGAGCATGTTGAAGCGGCTATTGGTACTGACGATACTCTTGTCTGGAAGCACGGGTGCGCGGGCTGACGCCCGCTCGGATTGTGCAGCATGGCAGACGACTCCGGCTGACCGGCTGATCGTCGCGTGCTCGGAGGTCATTGGTGGGGAGCGCGATGCCGGGTGGGCCTACAGCAACCGTGGCATAGGATTTTACAACAAGGGCGATTACGCCCGGGCCATTTCGGACTACACGACCGCTATCAATCTTGGGGCAAAGGCCAACCGGTACGACAACCGCGGTCTCGCCTATCATAAGGTTCACGACTATGACCGGGCGATTGCCGACTACACGACGGCAATAAGGATCGACCCCAGGTTCGCGGACGCCTACTTCAATCGTGCCCTTGCTCACCGAGATGGCAAGGGTGATCACAATCGCGCCATCTCCGATTTTTCCAAGGTGATCGAACTCGAGCCGCGAGATGTCGTCGCCTACGTCGCGCGGGGCAATACCTGGGAGAAGATGGGCAATAAGCAAAAAGCCATTGCTGACTTCAGGCAAGCCCTGGCAATCAGCCCGGCACATGAGGGCGCAAAAAATAGCTTGCAGCGGCTTGGAGTTGCTCAGTAGCTGAGTTCGCCGCATCACGGTGGTGGGTTGTTGGTGCACGCACCTCCATGCGTGTTCAGCTTGCCCCGTCACGGGGCGGAGTACGCACCTTGAGCTGCGCGCCGCCGCCGTCGCGAGGTCGTTACATACCTCCACATTTCGTGAACGCGATGCCTCGTTGATGCCAATGTTCGCAGGTGTAAGGGCCTACGCAAGTAGCGAGGCCACATCCTGGAGTTTAGTCATGCGTACCGAACGTGACTTCAAACTTGCCGAGGCGGACACCCGCATCGCCGCGGCCGAGCGCAATATCCGGCACGTTGAGTCCCTGCTGCCGCAGCTCACCGAGCAGGGCTATTCGACAAATGAAATCGAGGGCCATATCGACCTGATGACCGAAGCGTTGCATCACCTCAAGGAGCAGCGCCGGCTCATCGAGGGCACATTGCACTGAACACGTCGGCGGACCTGGGGGGCGGCATCAGAGCAGGATCGCGTCACAACGATCCCGCTTCAGGGCCGTCCCTCACGCCGGCGTCGACTGCAGGGCGAGTTCCACGCGGATGATCACCGCGTCGGGTTGCGTCTTTCCCTCAGCCACGCGGCCTTCCTGTTCAGCCAGGGGCTGCAGCACGATCAGCTTATTTTTCTCGCCGATTAGAGGAGCCGGCGCACCGCCGCTCGCGCCGGCGTCCACTGCGTAAGTCTGGGTCAGCATGCCGGGCGTCGCTTCGGTCGACGCTGGCCCCTTGATCGAGAGCAGCACCGAGCCGGTGCCGAACAGCAGTTCGCCCTTTCCGACACCCTGCACCGATCCGATATAGGTTTCCTCCGGGCCGCGATGACCGGGCTGGAACGTGCAAAGCATGTCCCGTCCCATGCCGGACGTGACGCCCTCCGCCTCGCCCGTGAGGCTGCAGGTGAGGGTGCCGAGCACAATCATCTGATCCTCGGGACCGGTGATGGACTTTTGTGCCGCACTCGCCACGGCGACGCCGCAGACGCAAACGCCTGCCAGCAGCAGCATTCGGAGCAAGTTTGATTTGTGTGCCATGCGTAACAACGGCCGGCTGCCGATCCAGGTTCCAGCACGGCCAAGCTCGAGCTTATCGCTCTTGCCGGAGGCCGTGCGGCTCACAGCCGCCGCTGGCGCGGCATCTCGATCGGCAGGAACTCCACGCCCGATTGCTGCACGGGCTGGGGATAGAGCTTCATCAGGCCCAGCACGTCGGCCGGCATCCCGACCTTGACGGGCAGCCCCAGTTCCGCGGCTTCGGTCGCCGTCAGCGCGTAGTCATGCGTCCAGTGTCCGCCCGCCAGTTTCGCCGCCAGTGCCTCGGCGGCGCCCTGCTCCATGCGGGGCGTCAGCAACTCGACGGCGCCGCGCTTCACCTGCGCCAGCGCCTTTTCGCTGACGTCGGCCAGCACCAGCGTCAGGTCGAACACGTCGGCGATGGGCTTGGAGTCGCGCGCCCTGACGATGCTTGCGGCCGGGAAGCCCATGATCTGCGGATCGATGGGTCCGAGCACCGAGAATTCGCCCAGCACGATCTCGTCGGCCGCCAGCGCAATCAGCGTGCCGCCGGACATGGCGTAGACCGGCACGTAGACGGTCACCTTGGCCGGGTGTGCCTCTACCGCGCGTGCGATCTGCATCGCCGCCAGCACCAGGCCGCCGGGCGTATGCAGGATCATATCGATCGGCACGTCGGGTGGCGTCTCCTTGATGGCGGCGATGATGGTCTGCGCATCCTCCAGATCGATGTGCCGGGAAACCGAAAAGCCGAACAGGCTGCGCTTCTCCTGGCGATGGATCATGGTGATGACGCGTGCGCCATGTGCCCGCTCGACGGCGCGGATCGCCTGGGCGCGCTGCATGCCCGACCATCGGCCCATCAGCAGCGGCTGCAGCACCATGATCGCGACCAGGATGGTGATCACAGTCGAGAAATCGAAAGACATGAGTAGAACTCCTCGCGGCATCCAAGCAATCGGTCATGGTCGGGCTTGCCTGCACTCGGACTTGTTCCGAGTGTCCCGACCATCCATCGTCCAGCAGGCTCCTAGCGTTGTTCTGTTCTGGATGGAATCACGAGCCGCACACTCGTCCTCGTCCTGAGCCCGTCGAAGGATGGGCCGCGTTTGCCAATGCCGTGGTTCGACAGGCTCACCACTGGGGATGCGTGAAGGGCGAGTGCATCCCTTTCCTCCTGAGCCACACACTCCATCTCGTCCTGAGCTACGTCGAAGGACGGGCCACGCATGCGATCCGTGGTTCGACAAGCTCACCACGGGGGCAACGTCGACCTTAAGCCGGCATTCCGGTTTCGGCGAGGCGCGCCAGGTAGGAAATCCCGAACGGCAGCGCCGCATCGTTAAAATTGTATCCCGGCGTGTGCAGGCCCGGGCCCGGCCCGTTGCCGATCAGGATGTAGGCGCCCGGCCGCTGCTTGAGCATGTGGGCGAAGTCCTCCGCCCCCATCGCCGGCGGCACATCGTCGAGCACGTTGGCTGCCCCGGCCACCTCGCGTGCCACCTGCACGGCGAGCTTGGTCTTCTCCGGATCGTTCATGGTCACCGGCACGCCGGTCTCGTAGTTGACCGCGGCCGTCGCGCCGAACGTCGCCGCCGTTCCTTGTGCGATCGCCGTGAGGCGCGCCTGCACGGTATCGCGCACGCTTTCGCTCAGCGTCCGCACCGTGCCTGTGAGCGTGGCGCTTTCGGGGATGATGTTGAATGCCTCGCCCGCATGCACCATGCAGGTCGACACCACCACGGCGTCCAAGGGATTGATGTTGCGCGACGCAATCGTCTGCAGCGCGGTGATCGTGTGCGCCGCAACGACGACCGGATCGACGCTCGCATGCGGCGCCATGGCGTGCGCGCCCTTGCCGGCGATCACAATGGTGAAGCGATCGGCTGCCGCGAGCAGCGGTCCGGGCCGGATGCCGAACTTTCCCAGCGCGGTTCCGGGCCAGGTATGCATGCCATAGAACTCGTTGATGCCGAAGCGGCCGATCAGCCCGTCCTCCAGCATGGCGAGCCCACCCGTCAGCCCTTCCTCGTTGGGCTGGAAGATCACGCACACCGTGCCGTCGAAGTTGCGCGTCTCGCACAGGTACTTGGCGGCGCCGAGCAGCATGGATGTGTGGCCGTCGTGGCCGCAGGCGTGCATCTTGCCCGGAGTCTTGGAGGCATAAGGAACGCCGGTTGCCTCCAGGATCGGCAGCGCATCCATGTCGGCGCGCAGGCCCATCACCCGGCCCGACGCGGTCTTGCGGCCCTTGATAACGCCGACCACGCCGGTCTTGCCGATGCCGGGCACGACCTCGTCGCACCCGAATGCCGCCAGCTTGTCGGCAACGATGCCGGCCGTGCGGTGCACGTCGAAGCCGAGCTCGGGATGCTCGTGCAGATCCTGGCGCCACTGCGCAACTTCGTCCTGCATAGCCGCGATACGGTTGATGACTGGCATGGGGTTGCCTTGTTGCAATCTGTTTCGATCAAACCGGTCGATCAGCTGTGTCGATACCCCGAGTCTTAGCCGCCCGCCTGCTCCAGGCCAAGCGCTTCCCGCCGCTGGTGCCAGCCACTCCCCAATGTCAAGCTGGCGCAGGCCGGTACCCATGCACGCTCCAACCTGTTCTTGCTCACGTATTTTTACGCACCTGATCTACGGGCGTGTCGGATGCATCACGTGTCGAACCGGATTCCCATCAGCTCGCCCTTGCGCCACGCGACAGTCGCGGCGCGCCGTTTTCCGCTCGCCGTTTCAACGAACTCGAACCGGTCGGGGATGGCGACCGATGTCGGCACCTGCAACCTGGCACCCGTCTCGGATAAATTGCGGATCGTGCAGTCGATCGCAATGGAGCCGCCGCCATAGAGGATCTTGCCGGCCTTCAGGACACGCTGGCGTGGGCTGCGGCGGTGCTCGTCCATGCCAAGGATAACGGGAGCTTGGCCGCAAGGTTCCGCCAAACAAACCTGCCGTTCGCCTGACGCATGCCTCCCGGGAGAGCGCGCCGCTCGCGCTCGGTTCTGGATCGCCAGCTACTTCAGCAGCACCGACGGCAGCCACAGCGTGAGCGCCGGGATGTAGGTCACCAGACCCAGCACGATCAGCATCGGAATGTAGAACACGAGAATGCTGCGTGACACGGCTTCCATGGACACCTTGCCGATCGCGCACCCCACCACCATGGTCGGCCCCACCGGCGGCGTGAGCAGGCCGATGCCGAGATTGAGGATCATGACGATGCCGAAGTGCACGGGGTCGATGCCGAAGGTCTGGATCACCGGCAGGAAGATGGGTGTGCAGATGAGCAGCATCGGCGCGAGATCCATGAACGTGCCGAGGAACAGCAGCAGCAGGTTCACGTAGAACAGGAACATGTACTTGTCGCTGGAGATGGCGACGAAGAACTCCGTCGCCTTGGCCGGCACCCGCATCAGCGCCATCATGTAGCCGAACGCCACCGAGAACCCGATCATGATCATGACCATGCCGACGGTGCGCACCACCCGGCCGATGAGCAGCGGCAGGTCGCCCCACTTGTAGTCGCGGTAGATGAACATGGTGACGAAGAAGGCGTAGACGCAGGCGACGGCGGCCGACTCGGTCGGCGTGAAGATGCCGGACAGGATGCCACCCAGAATTATGAACACCGTCACCAGGCCCCAGATCGCCTGGTAGGCGATGCACACCGCCTGGCGCAGCCCGATCGCCTCACCCTTGGGGAAGTTCTGGCGGTGGGCGATGATGAGGCACAGGATCATCAGCGACAGCCCGAGCAGCAGCCCAGGTATCACGCCGGCAATGAACAGATGCGCCACCGACACTGTGCCGCCGGCGGCCAGCGAATAGATCACCGCGTTGTGGGAAGGCGGGATCAGCAGCGGTTGCAGCGAACCCGAGATCGTCACGTTGACGGCAAACAGCCGCGGATAGCCGTTCTTGATCATCTGCGGGATCATCACCGAGCCGATCGAGGCGGTATCGGCCACCGATGAGCCCGAGATGGCGCCGAACATGGTCGAGGCCAGGATGTTGACCAGCGCCAGGCCGCCGCGCACGAAGCCGACGAACACCTTGGCGAGGTTGATGATCCGCTCCGCCATCCCCCCTTCGGCCATGATGGCGCCTGCCAAGATGAAAAACGGGATCGCCAGCAGAGGAAAGTCGTCCATGCCGTCGGACGTCTTGATCATGACGGCTTCGAGCGGCAGGTCCATCCATACCGCCGTGGCGATGGTCGCCAGACCCAGCGCATAGGCCACCGGCATGCCCATCGCGCACAGGAGCGTGAAGCCGCCGATCAGAATGAAGACGTCCATGGTGTTTCAGCCCGCTGGGGCGCTCACTCGGTCGAAAGGGCGCTGATGGATTCGGGCGAAGGCTCGACGAAGAACCGTTGCGTCCACAGCCGCTCGATCACGAACAGCAGCGTGATCGCGCCGCCGATGGGGATCGGCAGATAGGCGACACCGACCGACAGCAGCGGGAACTCGGCAATGCTCTGGTACCAGGTCACCTGGATCAGCTTGATGCCGTACCAGAGCATGAACACGTTGGTGGCGAGCATGCACAACTCGATGACCCAGCCCAGCAGCTGCTTGCGGCGGCCGCTGAGCGCGCTTGGAAGCAGGCCGACGCCAATGTGCAGATACTCGCGATAGCACACGACAGCCGAGAGGAACGACAGCACGATCATCAGCAGCACGGCCATCGGCTCGGGCCACGACGCGGCGCTGTTCAGCACGTAGCGGCAGAACACCCCGTAGGGAATGATGACGGTGATGACGACCAGGCAAACGCCCGCCACGAACACGCAGGCCCTGTTGAGTGCGTCCATCAGCCGGACGTAGCGTGCCAGCATGTGGCGCTTCCCTCCCTCGAAGGCCGGCCACGTCGTCGCGACATCCGGCTTTTGTGTTCTACGGTTCTAGCCGCTGTGCGCGTATTCCCTCTCCCCACTCCAGTGGGGAGAGGGCTAGGGTGAGGGGCGGCCACAGGCCCGGCGTTGCAGTGTGCCTCCGCCCCTCACCCCAACCCTCTCCCCGTAAGAACGGGGAGAGGGAGCATCCCCCTACTTCACGTCCTGGATACGCTGGATGAGCGCCGTGTGCTGGGCGCCATACTTGTCCCACACGGCTTTCACGGCCGCCTGGAAGGGCTTGCGGTCGGACACCTCGTTGACGACTGCGCCTGCCGCCTTCATGTCCGCCATGGATTTCTTCTCCATCTCGTACCAGAGGCCGCGCTGTTCCTGCTGCGCCTCCCGCCCCAGCTTCGTGATGAGGTCCTGATCCTCCTTCGACAGCGTCTGCCAGGACCGCTTCGAGAACACGAGGATCTCGGGGATCATCAGGTGCCCGGTCATGGAATAGAACTTGGCATGCCGGTAGTGCTGGCCCGTGGCGTAGCTCGGCTCGTTGTTCTCCGCGCCGTCCACGACGCCGGTCTGCAGCGCGTTGATGAGCTGGTCGTAGCCCATGGCGATGCCGTTGCCGCCGAGCGAGTTCATGGTGTCGACGAACACGGGGTTGCCCATCATGCGGATCTTCAGGCCCTTGAGGTCCTGCACCGTGTTGACGGGGTGCTTGCTGTTGTAGACATTGCGGCTGCCGGCGTTCATCCACGCCAGACCGATCAGCCCGGCGGTGGGATGATCCGTGAGTTTCTTCATCAGCTCATCGCCGATGGGGCCGTCGATCACCTTCTCCATGTGCCCATTGTCGCGGAACATGAAGGGCAGGTTGAACACGTTCAGCTCAGGCACGATCGGACCCATGGGGCCGACGCTGATGCGCGCCATCTGCAGGGCGCCGACCTGGGCCTGCTCGATCATCTCCTTCTCGCCGCCGAGCTGCATCGACGGATACATCTGGATGGTGAGGCGTCCGTTGGTGACGGCCTCCAGCTTCTTGCCCATGCGCACCACCGCCTCGACGGTGGGATAGCCGAGCGGATGGACGTCGGTCGCCTTGAGCACGAGCTTGGACTGGGCGAAAGCGGGGATCGCATTGCCAGCGCCCAGCGCGAGCACCAGCAGCCCAACAGTCAAGACCGATCGCATTGGATTTTGCATGGCATTCCTCTCCCATTCAACCGCCGCCAATTGACGGCATTATTGATTGCCGGGCGGGTTACGTGCCGGGCGCTCGTCGACTTATATTTGTACGATGACCCGACAACTTGCAATCGTAGCCGTGCGGAGCCCGGCTGACAACCGCACTCTGCCAGGCTCCGATCGCGGTCTTACCAGGCGCGTGTGTCACGGGGAGCCGCAGGTGACCCTTCCGCTGCGATTACCTTCGTCGGCAACCCGGTTACAAAGGATCAAATCGGAAGCTGGTTGCCGAGCGGGTGATACGGCCGACGCCCGGCGAATCAAGGTGGGCTCCTGCAATGTAATACTTGCTGTCAGCGGCCAGAGCCATTATCCGCAGCCGGCACGCACGAGCTTGCTCCTGATCGCCATCGTATTCCCAGGTTATCTCTGGCTGTTCGAATTGTATTGACGGTACGTGCACAATGTCGCCCCAAACCAGAACGGTTTCACCTTCGCTTGTGATGCGGAAGCATGTGTGTCCGACTTCATGGCCGGGGGCGGCTATAGCTTCAATGTTGGCGCCAATTCGTTGCCCGCCCTCGAATGCTTCTGCGCGTTCGTGAAAACGTTGCAGCCTCGCCTCGGCGCGGAACATGTCGAGCTCTTCCCTGGGGACGAGCAGGCGAGACAGCTGCGGAAATGCATCGTGGCCATTGGGAAGGATCAGCCCGTGGATATGGTCGAGGTGCGTGTGGGTGAAGGCAATCGTCCGAACCCTGTCGACAGCGATGTTCGCTTCGCGGAACGCTTGCGCAAGCAAGCCCATGCTTGGGTGCCAAGCGTTCGACGCGCCCGTATCGATCAATGTGACATCGGTTCCATCGTCAATTGAGAAGGCGTTGACTGATAGTCTCAGGTTGCCGTCGACAAGGCGCACCTGCTTTGGCAAGTCATCGCCGAATACTCTATTCCCGGGCTGGCGCAATCGCGTGGGCGGCATGTCGACGTAGCCGTCCCGCAGAGAGGTCATGGTGAGCGCGCCAATCTTGTAAGATGTATGATTGTCTCCAGAGCTACTGCGTTGCATTTGCCGCCTCGCTTTCCTCTCAGGGCGCGCGCTCTTTGGTGGGCGCGCCCTGTTCTCAGAGAATCCGGCGCCGGGCGCAATATGGTGGCACCCTCGCACCCGTAATAACAGCTGGGCGCTGTGCGCGTGACGTTCCCGCTTGCGTTGGCGGGCAGCCCCATGCGGAATCCGCCCCAAGAAGCTTTGGGAGGAAAAACGCGGGTGGAAATCTTCGACTACGTGATCGTCGGTGCGGGCTCGGCCGGCAGCGTGCTGGCCAACCGCCTGAGCGAGGACGGCACCGCAACCGTGCTCGTGCTCGAGGCCGGCCCCAGCGACTGGCACCCTTACATCCACCTGCCTGCCGGCTTCATCAAGACGTTCTACAACCGGCGTGTGAACTGGCTCTACAGCATGGAGCCGAGCGAGTGGACCGGCGGCCGGCGCATCCTCGCCCCGCGCGGCAAGACGCTCGGCGGCTCCAGCTCCATCAACGGCCACGTCTACAACCGCGGCCAGCGCATGGACTTCGACACCTGGGCGCAGCTCGGCAACCGAGGCTGGGGCTACGCAGATGTGCTCCCCTACTTCAAGCGCATGGAGCGGCGGCTCAGCGATGGCGAGACGAACCCGACCTTCCGCGGCCGCGACGGCGCCCTCACCGTCACCGACATCGACTGGTTCCATCCGCTCTGCGAGGCCTTCATTGCAGGCGCCGTCAGCCTCGGCATCCCGCGTAACCCCGACTACAACGGCACCATCCAGGAAGGCATCGCCTACGCTCAGCGCACCATCCACAAGGGCCGCCGCGTCAGCGCCGCCACGTCGTTCCTGCACCCGGCCCGCAAGCGCGTGAATGTCACGGTGCGAACGGCGGCCCACGTCACGGAACTGCTGTTTGAAGGCAAGCGCGCTGTCGGCGTCGCCTACAGCATCGGCGGCCGGGGCGGGGAGCATATGACGGTGCGCGCTGCACGCGAAGTCATCCTGTCGGGCGGCACCTACAATTCACCCCAGCTGCTGCACCTCTCCGGCATCGGTCCGCCGGCGCTACTGCAGCAGCACGGCATTGCCGTGCGCCACGCGCTGGCTGGCGTCGGCGAGAACCTGCGCGATCACTACGCGCCGCGCTTCACCGGACGCGTCAAGAACATCGAGACCATCAACGAGCGCGTGCGCGGCCTGAAGCTGGCGGGCGAGGTCTTGCGCTGGGCGACGACCCGCAAGGGCATCCTCGCCCTCGGCCCCACGCTCATCTACTGCTTCTGGCGCTCCGACCCGCATGTCGCGAACTCCGATCTGCAACTCACCTTCACACCGGCCAGTTACAAGGAGGGCGTGCAGGGACAGCTCGACACCGAGCCCGGCATGACTGTCGCGCCCTGGCAGCAGCGGCCCGAGAGTCGCGGCTATGTGCGCCTGCGCTCCGCCGATCCTTTCGAGGCACCGGTCATCCAGCCCAACTACCTGGCCGAAGAGGGCGACCGCCGCGTGCTGGTGGCGGGCATGCGGCTCGCCCGCAGCTTGCTCCGCACCAAGCCGCTCGAGCCCTACTTCGACTACGAGGAATTTCCCGGCGACAAAGTCCAGACCGACGACGAGATGCTCGCGGCCGCGAAACAGCGCGGCACCACCACGTTCCACCCCGCCGGCACCTGCCGCATGGGCCCGAAGACCGATCTGCTCGCCGTCGTCGACGACCAGCTGCGCGTGCACGGCCTGGAAGGGCTGCGTGTCATCGACGCTTCCATCATGCCGACCATGCTGTCGGCCAACCTCAACGCCGCCACCCTCATGCTCGCCGACAAGGCCTCCGACCTCATCCGCGGCAAGGCGCCACCCGAGCCGATCCTGGTGGCAGGGTGACGTCGGGCGCAATAGGCCAACCTCATCCGTTGGCGTGTGCAGCCAACGCCACCAGCCAGGTTCGCGGCACCGGTGGCCAGAACAACCTCGCCCTGAGCCCGTCGAAGGGCGGGCCGCGCACGCTAGTCGTGGTTCGACAGGCTCACCACGGGGTCGGCGTGCAGCCGATCCTACTTCCGCGTCAGCGCGGCCGCGATTTCCTGCAGACTTGGTAGCAAAAACAGCTTAACCTGAACGAAGCCAGCGCCCCGGCCATGGCCGTTGGTCGGGGCCCGGCAGCGGACGCATCCACATGCCCGGAGTTCAATTTGGCGATGCAAATCGGCACGGAGCGTCCGCTGCCGACTACATGTGAAGGGCACCGCCACGACTAAATGAGACCGACGCGGATTCAGCGATCGTTTAGGGCCAACGGATGGGGGACATAGAATGGCAGAGCCGGCGATCGCCGCAATGACATCCGGCAGTGCGCTAAGCTCTGCATTCAGGCAAAGCGCAGGGGCGCTGCTGGCGGTCGGCATCTTCTCCGGCGTGGTGAACATCCTGGGTCTCACCGGTTCGCTCTATATGCTGCAGGTCTACGATCGCGTCCTGCCGTCGCAGAGCGTGCCGACGCTGGTCGGCATCACCATCGTGATGGTCTGGCTCTTTGCGATCTACGGCCTCCTTGACTTTGTGCGACTGCGTCTGCTGGTCCGGATCGGCAATACGCTGGACAGGAAGCTGCACGGTCAAGGCGTTCGCGGCCTCGCTGCTTTTGCCTTTGAGGGCCGGGCGAGACGGAGCCCGCGTGCAGCCGATCCGCGATCTCGACCAGATCAGGTCGTTTATCTCCGGAACCGGACCCACGGCTTTTTTCGATCTGCCCTGGCTCCCGTTCTATTTGCTTATCATCTATCTGCTGCATCCTTCGCTCGGACTGTTGGCGACGGTCGGCGCGGTGATCATCGTGCTTCTGACTTTCGTCGCCGAAACGCTTGGACGGGCGCCCTCGCGTCGCGCAACGGATTCGGTGATCTCTCGCAGCTCCTACGCCGAGGCGGGCCGCCGCAATGCCGAGGTCATCCAGGCGATGGGGCTCGGTCCAGCCGGTTCGGCCAGCTTTGGAGCGAGCAAAGCCTGCGCTTCCTCGCAGGACCAGCGCCGCGTCTCCGATGTCGTCGGAGCAACCGGCGCACTGTCGCGGGCCTTGAGGATGATGCTGCAATCGCTGATGCTCGGCCTCGGCGCCTATCTTGTCATCGCCGGCGAGGCGTCGTCGGGCGTCATCATCGCCTCGTCGATCATGCTTGCAAGGGCGCTCGCCCCGGTCGACGTCGCCATCGCCAACTGGCGCAGCTTCATGTCGGCCCGCCAGAGCTATCGCTCACTATCAAAGACGCTTACTGCACTTCGCCGACCGACGCAGCCGATGGCGCTGCCGACGCCCGAAGCAGGTTCTTTCTGTCGAGGGTCTTGCCGTTGGCGCACCTGGTCAGCAGAAACCGTTGATCCAGAACGTTTCTTTTGCACTTGAGGCAGGTGCAGGCCTGGGCGTGATCGGACCGAGCGCGTCCGGCAAATCAACGCTGGTGCGCGCCATCGTCGGCGCCTGGCCCTCTCTGCGCGGGACCGTGCGGCTGGACCACGCAGCGCTCGAACATTGGGACCCCGAAGCACTCGGGCGCGACATCGGCTATCTGCCGCAGGACATCGAGCTGTTCGATGGCACGGTCGCTCAGAACATCGCTCGCTTCGACAAGAATGCCCGGGCGGAGGACATTCTGGCCGCCGCCCAGGCTGCCGGTGTGGAGCAGATGATCCTCAGGCTGCCGGACGGTTTCGGGACGCGGATCGGCGATGGCGGTACGGCGCTCTCGGCCGGGCAGCGGCAGCTGATCGGACTGGCGCGGGCGCTCTATGGCGATCCCTTCCTGGTGGTGCTCGACGAGCCCAACTCCAATCTCGACGCCGACGGCGACCTGGCTTTGGCAAAAGCCATCCGAGGTGTACGTGCGCGTGGAGGCATCGTCATCGTGGTCGCACATCGCCCATCCGCACTGACCAATCTCGACCAGGTGTCTGGTCATGTCCGGCGGTACAGTGCAGTCGTTTGGCCGGAAGGCGGAAGTGCTCGCCAAGGTTTTGCGCCCGATGGCCTCAGCCCGTCCCGGCAGAAGCTGCGACGACGGCGGCGAAGGTACGGTCGTCCCGTTCATGACACAAGGTAGGTCCGTCGACCGTTGTTTCGATCTACGTCACCTTGGAAAGTGACCGTGTCTGACGTGATCACGCCCTTCAAGCTGCCCGGATCGCGGTCCGTCCACGCGCCGAGAAATCCGGTGAAGGCATCCGGGCCAACATCCTGTTCGGGCTGGCGGTATCGGTGCTTTTGGTTGGCGGTGTGGGGGCGTGGGCGGCGGCGACCTCGCTCGCCGGGGCGGTGATTGCGGCCGGCAATGTGGTGGTCGAGAGCAACTCCAAGAAGGTGCAGCACCAGACCGGCGGCATCGTCGGCGAGATCCTGGTCCGCGAGGGCGACCGGGTGGCGGCCGGCGACGTCGTCATCCGCCTCGACGAGACCACCACCCGCGCCAATCTGCAGATTCTGGCCCAGCAGTATGACCGCACCGTCGCGCGGCAGGCGCGGCTGCAGGCCGAGCGGCTCGGGCTGACCGGGATCAAGTTTCCGGACGAGCTTGTGCGGCGGGCGGCGGACCCGGATGTGGAGACCGTGCTGACCGGCGAGAAGGCGCTGTTTGAAAGCCGCACCAAGGCGCTGGCCGGCCAGAAGTCGCAGCTCGAGGCCCGCTCCGGCCAGCTCAAGCGGCAGATCGAAGGCCTCACCGCGCAGCGCAAGGCCACCGAGGACTCCGCGCGCTTGGTCGACAGGGACTTCACCAGCCTGCAGAAGCTCTACCAGAAGAAGCTGGTGTCGCTGGAGCGGGTCAGCGAGCTGCAGCTCGAACTGTCGCGGCTTCGGGGCGAAACCGGCCGGCTGTCCGCGGCGATCGCCGAGACCGAGGGCAAGATCAGCGAGACGGCGCTGCAGGCGATCCAGGTCGACGAGGACATGCGCAAGGACGTCAACGAGGAGCTGCGCGAGCTCGACGGCAAGGAGGTCGAGCTGATCGAGCGCAAGGTGGTCGCCCAGGACCAGCTGACGCGCACCGAAATCCGCGCCCCGCAGTCCGGCATCGTGCAGGAGCTCGCCGTCCACACCGTCGGCGGCGTCATCTCGCCCGGCGAGACGCTGATGCTGATCGTGCCGGAAGAGGACCGGCTGGTCATCGACGCCATGGTGGCGCCGGCCAGCATCGACGACGTCAAGCCCGGACAGCCGGTGTCGATCCGGTTTCCGGCCTTCGACTTCGCCACCACGCCCGAATGCAAAGGAACCGTGCAGCGCGTCTCGGCCGACCTGATCAAGGACAGCCAGCGGCAGATCTCCTACTTCCTCGCCCGCATGACGCTGACCGACCAGGACACCTGCCTGCGCGACACCCGCCGCCTGCAGCCCGGCATGCCGGCCGAGGTCCATATCCAGACCGGCGAGCGCAACGTGCTCTCCTACGTCATGAAGCCGCTCTCCGACCAGATGAGCCGCGCATTCAGGGAGTAGCGACGCTTCTTCAGGTTTGTCTACGGTTTCAGTCTGGCCTGGCCGGTCGATCTCGGAGCTTCCATGTAGACGTCGCCAGAGACGCCGACGGCCGGCCTGTATCCGGCCGGAACAAGCTGCGTACTGGAAGTTCCTGAAACCGGATTGGGATCGAGGTCGCCGGCGGGCAGACGAAGCGCATCCGTCTTTTCTAGCGCGGCCTTCAGTCGCTTGTCCCTTTCGTAGACGTCGGCGAAATACTCAACGTTGCCGCTGCTATCCGGCCAGGCAGTGAAATAGGCCACATAAACCGGAATCTTGCGAGTGACCTTCTCGGAGGAATGACCTTGCTTCAGCCGCTCCACGACATAGTCGACAGATTTTCCAAGGACGGCGGCGGCCATCTCCCGGGGCTGCTGAAGACGCACACATCCATGGCTGAAAGCGCGCATGTCACGCCCGAACAACTCCTTCTGCGGTGTATCGTGCATGTAAATGGCGTGCTTGTTGGGGAACAGAATTTTCAGTTCGCCAAGCGCGTTTGCTTCGCTAGGCGTCTGCCTGACGCTGTAGGGAACTTTCGCGCCGTATGCGCCCCAGTTGATCGCTGATGACGGTATGCGCCGCCCCTTGGAATCCGTCACCTCATAGCCGGAACGGTCAAGATAGCCGGGATCGCGGCGCAGCCGCGGCAACATCTCGTTGACGAGGATCGACTGTGGGACGCCCCAATACGGGTTGTAGTCGACCTGTTCGATCTCATCATAGAAAAAGCTTGTCTGATTGGTCGGTTTGCCGACCACAATTCGCATTTTCAGTTTTTCCGAGCCGCCCTCGAAATAGGAGGCCGTAAAGGCCGGCTGATTGATGAACACGCGCGTGCCGCCCAGGTCGGATGGCAGCCAGCGCAGTTGCTCGAGAGCCAACATCACCTTCTCGATCCGCTCGGCCCGCGATGAACCGGCAATCGCTGCGACCGTACGGGGACCGATCACACCGTCAGGCTTGAGCCCTGCCCTCTCCTGTGCAGCTTTCACGACCGGAACGAGTTCGTCGGCATAGAGCTGGCTTTGGCCAAGCCGCGCCAGAACTTCTCCATCAGCGTTCTGCTCGTCGATAGAGCGGGCGATTAGTTGGAGGACGTTGGGCAACTCTGAGCTGGTTTCGCCCGGCTTCAGCAGCAGTTCGGAATTCACGATGATTTCGTTTTCCTGGCTCGCCTTCAGAGCCTCGAGCTCGACGCGCAGCGCCTGGTATTCAGGATTCTGTGGATGCCGCGATTCCAGGTAGGTGCGCACCTGCTGGGTATGGGCAAGCGTTTTCAGAACGCCAGAAAGGTCCAAAGCCTTCGCTGGAAAGTCGTGATAGCCCGACAGCCGGTTCGGATCGACGCGGCCATTCTGCGCATCGCTCACATAACGCAAGACACGCGCCGAAAGCGTCATCTCTAAGCGGATCAGATCGCGAAGACGGTCGGCGGTGCGATCAAGTGAGAAGGATGCAGGCGGGATAGCAACATTGTATTCGGCAGAGTCCAGTCCATGTCCGTCCGCCTCACCGAGCACACGAACAGCCTCCTGTGCTCGACCGTTGGCATAAAGGCCCGAAACCCAGATGAAATCCGGGTTTGCGGCATAGTAGTCAGCCAGCGCCTTCGCTATTCCCGGCTCGGCGGCAAGGTCAAACCCATCCAGGCCGGCAATTGCTTCGCGAAACATCCGGCCGGTCAACACCGGCTCGAACCCCGTTGCGCGCACCGCAGAAAGAGCCGCAAAGTTCGTGCGCACGAGTGCGTCTGCCTTGTAGTCATAATAGGACGGACCGGTGACTTTTGGTGCGTAATTGGATGGACGGGCGGCTCTCGGTCTGACCGCACGCTGTCGCGGTTGCCTGTACGGGACGCGCACACCAGCTCCCCGCTCTCGCTGCTGAAACCTCTGGCCGCCGCCGCCAAAAAGCAAATCGAACAGGCCCTGCGCATCAGCCCTTGGCGAGCCGAATGCTAGTGTCGCTGCCAGAACGGCAAGCGGGAGCGATGCAGTCTTGCGTGAAATTTTCATCAATCACCCGTCACCGGAGCGAAAGCACCGGTTTCCCCGTCTTTGCCGATTGCAGCGGCGCCGCCCCATTCTACCTTCGCCAAAGGCGGATATGAGGCACGATTATAGTGTTTCATAGCAATTTGGTTAAGCTTTTATAAATTCCGGATCCCGCGCGATGAGCCTCCGCTCAAAGTATCGCCGACTTCGCAATGCGGCTGTACGCACAATGGACATTTCTCGCAACCATACTAAAAGACCGCAACTTTTGCTGCTGCCAGGAGCGCATTATGGCCGATCCGGCTTTCGCCGACCTGTTTCCGCTTGGTAAAGACGAAACCCCCTACAGAAAGCTGACATCCGACTTCGTTTCGACCGACTTTTTCAAGGGTCAGGAGATACTGAGCGTTGACGCCGAAGGGCTTCGGCTGCTTTCGGAAACCGCGTTTGCGGATATCAACCATTTGCTTCGTCCCGGTCATCTCAAGCAACTTGCGCATATCCTCGAAGATCCGGAGGCGACCGACAATGACCGCTTCGTAGCCTACGATCTTCTGAAAAACGCCAATATAGCGGCGGGTGGTGTCCTGCCGATGTGCCAGGATACCGGGACGGCGATCATCATGGGAAAGAAGGGACGTCGCGTCTGGACGGAAGGCGGCGACGCTGAAGCGCTTGGCCAAGGCGTTCTTGACGCCTACGAGCGCAAGAACCTTCGTTATTCGCAGCTCGCACCTGTCTCAATGTTCGAAGAGAAGAACACCAGGAACAATCTGCCAGCGCAGATCGAGATCTACGAGGAAGGTGAGGACGCCTACAAGTTTCTGTTCGTCGCCAAGGGCGGCGGCTCTGCCAACAAGACTTTCCTATACCAGGGCACGCCGGCCCTGCTGACCCATGACCGGCTGATCGAATTCCTCAAGGAGAAGATACTTACTCTCGGGACCGCTGCATGTCCGCCCTATCACCTGGCCATCGTGATCGGCGGCACCTCGGCCGAGATGACATTGAAGACTGTGAAGCTCGCCTCCGCCCGCTACCTGGACGGACTGCCTTCATCCGGGAGCATGTCGGGCCATGCCTTCCGTGATCTTGGGATGGAAGAGGAAATTCACAAGCTCACGCAATCGCTCGGCGTTGGCGCACAGTTCGGCGGAAAGTATTTCTGCCATGACGTCAGAGTGATCCGCCTCCCCCGCCACGGCGCATCCCTGCCAATCGGGCTCGGCGTCTCGTGCTCAGCCGACCGGCAGGCGCTTGGCAAAATTACCAAGGACGGGATCTACCTGGAGGAGTTGGAAGCCAACCCTGCTCGCTACATGCCGGACATAGACGAGGAGAAGCTCACCGACCATGTGGTGCGCATCGACCTCAATCAGCCGATGAGCTTGATTCTGAGCGAACTCTCCAAACATCCTGTAAAAACACGGCTTTCCCTTTCGGGACCGATCATCGTCGCGCGCGATCTCGCGCACGCGAAAATCCGCGAACGGCTTGAGAATGGCGAACAAATGCCCGCCTATTTCAAGGACCATCCGGTCTATTACGCCGGGCCTGCGAAAACGCCCGCTGGCTATGCTTCCGGGTCCTTCGGCCCAACGACTGCTGGCCGAATGGACTCGTTCGTCGACCAGTTCCAATCCTTCGGCGGATCGATGGTGATGCTTGCCAAGGGCAATCGGTCACGGCAGGTGCGCGAAGCTTGCGCCAAACATGGCGGTTTCTATCTCGGATCAATCGGCGGCCCTGCCGCTCGCCTCGCCCAGGACTGTATTCGCAAGGTGGACGTGCTCGAGTACCCGGAACTCGGGATGGAAGCGATATGGAAGATCGAAGTCGAAGATTTTCCGGCCTTCATCGTCATTGACGACAAGGGCAACGACTTTTTCAAGGAGCTGAACCTGGGCTGAGCGTGTCGCCCGGAGGTAGCCCGGCGACTGTTCATCAGTTTTTCACGCAGGGTTGTTCAAGGCCGATACGTGGCAGGGCGGTCGCCGTCCGGGTCATGATCACGGTCCGTGATGACGCGCGTCATCGAAGCAATGAAAGCGGATTAGGCTACAAGCCTTACCGTAAGAACGCGGCCTATCGATCGCGACTTCAGGCCTTTTTCCTCGAGTTCGTCGAGATAGGCCTGCCAGCGCCCTTCTTTTTCATGCCCAAGAGTGTGCAGGTAGTCCCAGGTGAAAATCCCGGTGTCGTGGAAGTCGTCAAACGTGATCCGAACGGCGTAGTTACCCACAGGGTCGATCTTGGTGATCGCGACATTCCGTTTTCCGGGCACTGTCACGCGCTGCTCGGGCGAATGGCCCTGGACTTCCGCCGACGGAGACAACACGCGCAGCATCTCTGCCGGCAGCTCAAACGGCGCGTGCTGAGGAAAGGTCACCGTCAGGAGCTGACGGTCTTTGGATACTCTCAATTCCTTGGGGGCAGTCATCGCTCGTCAATCATCAATAATGGAACTTCCGGTTACGCCGGATTTGACGCCGTGAAAAGTCGCAAGTGCGCACGCCATTGCGCCACGGATCGGCCAAGTGTTACCAAAGGAGGAGGCAACTCGGCTTGAATGGCGTCGCGAGTAAGACAACATGAAAGCAAGGATGGTTCTTAACCGAGGAAGGAAGCGGCACAGCCGATGGGAATGCGTGAGACCAGCATGATCGATCCATTCGGGCGCACAATCACCTATCTGCGCGTTTCGGTGACCGATCGCTGTGATTTTCGCTGCACCTACTGCATGGCCGAAGATATGACCTTCCTGCCAAAAAAGGACCTCCTCTCGCTCGAAGAGCTTGACCGCCTTTGCACTGTCTTTGTCGAAAAAGGTGTTCGCAAACTCAGGCTGACGGGTGGCGAACCGCTGGTACGTAAGAATATCATGCATCTGGTGCGCCAACTTTCCCGGCATCTCGATACGGGTGCGCTGGAAGAACTGACCCTGACCACGAATGGGTCACAGCTCGCGCGGTTTGCCGATGAACTTGCCGACTGCGGAGTGAGGCGCATCAACGTGTCGCTCGATACGCTCGACGCTGACAAATTCCATGCGATCACTCGTTGGGGTAACCTGACGAAGGTTCTGCAGGGCATTGATGCCGCGCAGAGGGCCGGCCTGAAGATCAAACTGAACGCCGTAGCTCTCAAGGGCTTCAATAACAAGGAGCTGCCTGAGATGCTCCGCTGGGCGCACGGCCGCGGCATGGACCTCACCATTATTGAAACTATGCCGATGGGTGAGATCGACTTCGACCGCACCGATCAGTATCTCCCGCTTTCAATTGTCAGGGCCGGACTGGAACGCGAGTTCACGCTGACCGACATCGCATATAAGACAGGCGGCCCTGCCCGCTATGTGGATGTCGCTGAAACCGGTGGCAGGCTCGGCTTCATCACGCCGATGACCCACAATTTCTGCGAAAGCTGTAACCGCGTTCGCCTGACATGCACCGGCACACTCTATATGTGCCTCGGCCAGGAAGATGCTGCCGATCTCCGTGCGCCCCTTCGTGCCTCGGAGGGCAATGAGCTTTTGTCCCATGCAATTGATGAAGCGATCGGTCGCAAGCCGAAAGGCCACGATTTCGTCATCGACCGCCGGACCAGACGTCCCTCGGTGTCCCGGCATATGAGTGTGACCGGCGGCTGATCCGTCCTCATTGTGCGACCATGCACACTCTACCTCTGCTGGACCAGTCATTTACCCATTGCTGGTCTGTCTCCGGGTGTTAAATCGCGACGTCACCCAAGTTGGAAACACGTTTGCACCTCTCCCCGAATCTCCGCGGCTCCCTCTTCATGGCGATCTCGATGGCGGGCTTCACCGCCAACGACGCTATCACCAAGCTGATGTCCGGCTCGATGAATATGGGCCAGGTGATGCTGGTGCGCGGACTGTTTGCAACCATCCTGATTGCAGTCTTGGCTTGGCACCGGGGAGCGTTGCGAAATCTTTCCAACGCATTTCACCCGCTGATGGCGCTACGGATACTCGGTGAGGTTGGAGGCACCGTCACATTCCTTATCGCGCTACAGCATCTGCCGCTCGCCAATGTTTCGGCTGTTCTTCAGGCGCTGCCACTCGCGGTCACCATGGGTGCGGCCCTGTTCTTCGACGAACATGTTGGCTGGCGGCGGTGGCTTGCAATTGTGGCAGGGTTCCTGGGCGTCATGATCATCGTACGACCAGGTTTCGAAGGTTTCAGCGCGTACTCGCTCCTTGTCCTCGCCTGTGTGGTGTGTTGCGCCATCCGCGACCTCGCCACGAAACGAATTCCGGCGGCCATCCCTTCGCTTCTCGTTTCCACGATGGCTGCCTTCGCGGTGCGGTCTGCGGCGCCTTGCTGGCCGTGCCATGGGCGGCTGGACACCAATGACAGTCAAGGAGACTGGCCTGCTCGCAGGTGCGGCGACGCTGCTTCTCGTCGGGTATCAATTTGTCATCATGTCCACCCGCGAAGGGGACCTCTCCTTCATCGCGCCATTTCGCTATACCGCCCTGCTCTGGGCGATCCTGCTCGGCTATCTCATCTTCGGTGACGTGCCCGACCAGGCTATGATTGCTGGCGCGCTCGTCGTCATCGTGTCCGGTCTCTATATGCTTTATCGCGAGCGCAAGCCGGGGCGGCACAGGCTGGCGGCGGAATCCACCCGTACCGTCATTGCGCCAGAAGGAATGTAGAATCCTCTGGCGGGTTCCATGAACGAGAGGTTTCCGGCGGTCATCCTTGCGGGAGGCCAAGCGACCAGAATGGGTGGTGGCGACAAAGCCATGAGGTTGCTCGCCGGAAGGCCGATGCTCGCACATGTCATTGAGACCCTCAAACCGCAGGCCGGTCCGATCGCGTTGAACGCGAACGGCGATCCGGCCCGTTTCGAAGTGCTCGGGCTGCCGGTCATCGCCGATACGGTGGCCGGCTTTGTAGGGCCATTGGCCGGCGTTCTTGCCGGTATGGAATGGGTCGTGCTACTGGCGGCAGTGACCGCCTGATCAGTGTAGCAGGCGATACACCCTTCTTTCCTCCGATCTCACCAGACGGCTGGCTTCGGCGGCCGGCGGCGACACCATCGCGGCTGGCCAGTTCCAGCGGCAGGATGCACCCGGCTTTCGCGACTCTGGCCGCTAGCGCTCCGAGATGAATTGATCAGCTTTCTGTCCGATGGCGTCTCATTTCGGGTGACGGATTTCGTTGAACAGAACACACATACGATCGTCGAATTTCCGATCAGGACGGCTGGTGGCCAATTGATCGACCCGTTCTTCAATGTGAATACGCCCGACGACCTCGAAGCGGCGGAGACAATCTGCAAGGCATGGCGACAATGACAGGACGCGTCTTCGGCATCACCGGCTGGAAAAATTCTGGCAAGACAACGCTCACGGAACGGCTGATCGCGGAACTGACCAGCCGAGGCTGGCGCGTTGCTACCGTCAAGCACGCTCATCATGATTTCGATATCGACAAGGAAGGTACGGACAGTTTCCGTCACCGCCTTGCAGGCGCGACTGAAGTGGCGATCGTCTCCGATCGGCGCTGGGCGCTCATGCACGAACTGCGGGGCGACAACGAGCCTTTGCTCGAAACCATGCTTGCCCGGATGTCGCCTTGCGACATTGTGCTGGTGGAAGGCTATAAGCGTGAGAACCACAAGAAGATCGAGGCGCGCCGTGTCGAAGCGAAGGATCGGACGCCTTTATCGGCAAGCGATCCGAACATCGTGGCGATAGCTGCGGACCATCCTGTCGGCGGGGAAACGGTGCCGGTTTTCGATCTCAACGACATCGCTGCCATTGCCGGATTCGTTGAGCAGGCGGTCGGGCTGACGTAACGTTACGGATGAGCTTCCGTTACGGAAGTAGCTGGTGAAAAAGGGTTTCTTCCCTTTGCAAGTACCGTTTTGAGATTGCTTTTTGATTAAAAACAGTGGGAGTATCCAGCCGGCGGAGGCTCGGGCGTCGGGCTCTCTCAAGTCGCATAGAAAAATCCGCGGCAGTGGTAACAGAGAGGAACTTGAATGGGAATTCGAATGCGTATGATGTTGGCCGCTTCGGCTGCCGCACTTGCCCTGTCGTTGGGCGCGGTCCAGGCACAAGAGCTGACATTGAAAATCGGCACTGAAGGAGCCTATCCGCCTTTCAACAATCTCACGGCGGACGGAAAGCTCGAAGGCTTCGACATCGACATCGCCAAAGCGCTTTGCGAAGAAATGAAGGCCAAGTGTGAATTCGTCACCCAGGACTGGGATGGCATTATTCCCGCGCTCCAGGCTGGCAAGTTTGATGCGATCATCGCGTCGATGTCGATCACCGACGAACGCAAGCAGAAGGTCGATTTCACCGACAAGTATTACAACACGCCTCCTGCGGTCGCCGTGCCGAAGGATTCGGAAATCAAGGGCGCGAGCAAGGAAGATCTCGCCGGCAAGACGATCGGCGTTCAGGGCTCAACCACCCACTCGAACTATTCCGAGGCGACCTATACCGACAGTGAGGTCAAACTCTACCCCACCTCCGACGAGTACAAGCTCGACATAGCAAATGGCCGGCTCGATGCCGTCAATGACGACATCATTGTCCTTCAGGATTGGCTGAAGACCGAACAAGGGGCTTGCTGCAAGATCGCCGGGACGGTTACACCAGTCGCCGAGATCCATGGGCCAGGTGCGGGCATTGCGATCCGTAAGGGCGAGAACGAACTGCGCGAGAAGTTCAACGCCGCGATCAAGGCCATTCGCGCAAACGGCAAATACAAGGAAATTAACGACAAATACTTCGACTTTGACGCGTACGGCGCCGAACCGTCCTGAGCGTCGGCTGCTGAGCTCCGGCGGATGGCGGCAACTCTAAGGCCGCCGTCCGCGTAGAGCGAATGCAAAACAATCGCGAAAAATTGGCCTAGCGCATGGACGTCTGGACCCTGATCAGTTTCGGGCCCGAGGGGTGGGGCGACGATATCGCGCGCGGTGTTTTGGTAACATTGTCGCTTGCGCTGGCAACGTTGCCTTTTGGTCTTGTTGCCGGCTTTCTGATTGCTCTCGCCAAACAATCCAAAGAACGGCCACTGAGGCTCGCTGCAGACATCTACACAACGATTTTCCGGGGTCTGCCAGAGCTTTTGACGCTCTTCCTCGTGTATTATGGCGCGCAGATCGGCATCCAACTGGCCGTGCACCTTTTCAATCCTGATGCCAACATCGAAATCAATAGCTTCGCCGCGGGGATGATTGCGCTTGGCGTGGTTTTCTCCTCCTACGCTAGCGAGGTATTTCTGTCGGCATTCCGGGCCGTTCCGAATGGCCAGTATGAAGGCGGGTACGCGGTCGGGCTTTCGAAGACCCAGACCATGCGTCTGATTATCCTGCCGCAGCTGATCCGCATTGCCCTGCCTGGCCTCTCCAATCTCTGGCTGATCCTGCTGAAAGATACGGCACTAGTGTCAGTTGTTGGTCTTTCCGACATACTGCGGCAGACAGGAGTTGCGGCCCGCGTCACCAAAGAAGCATTCCTCTTCTTCGGCATTGCCTGCCTGCTCTATCTGCTGCTGGCCATACTATCCTCCTTCGCCTTCGCGGCCATCGAACGTTGGGCAGGAAAGGCCGAGTTCAACCGATGAGCACTGGCACGATCAGCCAAAAAGCAGATCTCGATCTGCCTCCATCATCAGCGTCCCACTGGTCCGGCGAGCGGATCGCCGGAGTGGCGCTGCTTGTCCTTTGGGCGGCTTTGGGTATCGCCCTTGCCGTCTACATCCTGTTGGCGTGGAACCCCGATCTCTACTCGCGTTACACCTCCAAATATCTTTCCGGCCTCCGCGTGACACTGAGCCTGGTCGGCAGTTCGATCGTGCTTGGAGCCATACTGTCGGCGCCGATTGCCTATGCCCGAATGTCTCGAAACCCTATCCTGTCCGGATTGGCATACGCTTACGTGTATTTCTTCCGGGGCACGCCGCTGATCGCGCAGACCTTCCTGGTCTACTACGGTCTCGGGCAGTTCCGGCCGCAGCTCGAAGCGATCGGCCTCTGGAGTTTTTTCCGTGACGCATGGTACTGCGCAATTTTCACCTTTTCCCTCAATACGGCGGCGTATCAGGCCGAGATTCTGCGCGGAGCGATACAAAGCGTTCCGAAGGGTCAATGGGAAGGCGCCGCGTCTCTTGGGCTTTCCAAACTGCAAACACTTTGGAAGATTATCCTGCCGCAGGCCCTGATCGTCGCGCTCCGGCCCTACGGAAATGAGATCATTCTGATGATCAAAGGGTCTGCGATCGTGGCAATCATTACGGTCTACGACCTGATGGGGGAAACCAGTCGCGCCTATTCCCGCAGCTTCGATTTCCAGACCTATCTTTGGGCCGCGCTCATTTATCTGGCACTGGTTGAAACGCTCAGGAACGCCATCGAATGGATTGAGCGTGGCATCACCCGTCACTTGAAACGTTGATCAAGGTCCGCTCGGCCTTGACGAATTCACTCTAACGCATAGACCTGACCCCTTGCGGATGCGCGGGGCGTCTCGTCGAGGACCTGCGGCGGGTTGGCGCAATCACATAACTCAGGAGCAAAACATGGCTTCGGTAGCATTCCTTGGTCTTGGCGTGATGGGCTATCCGATGGCAGGGCACCTGAAGAACCGCGGTGGTCACGAAGTGACTGTCTACAACCGCACGAGGGCCAAAGCTGAAAAATGGGTTTCCGAACACGGCGGTGCACTCGCCGCGACACCCGCCGAAGCTGCTCAGGGTCGGAATTTCGTTTTCTGCTGCGTTGGTAATGACGACGATCTGCGCCAAGTCACCACGGGTCCGGACGGCGCGTTTCACGCGATGAAGAAGGGCGCGGTCTTCATCGACAATACGACGGCCTCGGCAGAGGTTGCCCGCGAATTGGCGGAACAGGCGTCGAAGTGTGGCTTCGAATTTCTCGATGCGCCTGTCTCGGGAGGTCAGGCCGGCGCGGAAAACGGCATCCTTACCGTCATGGTCGGAGGCGATCAGGCAGCCTTTGAGCGTGCCAGGCCTGTGATCGACGCATATGCACGCATGGTTGGCCTCATGGGGCCCTCCGGCGCCGGCCAGCTAACGAAAATGGTCAACCAGATCTGCATTGCCGGCCTGGTTCAGGGCCTTGCCGAGGGCATCCATTTTTGCAGGAGGGCCGGGCTTGAGATCGAAAAGGTCATCGACGTCATTTCCAAGGGAGCGGCGGGATCCTGGCAAATGGAAAACCGTCACAGAACGATGACTGCGGGCAAGTACGATTTCGGGTTTGCCGTGGATTGGATGCGCAAGGATCTGGGCATCTGCCTTGCGGAAGCTGATCGCAACGGTGCACGCCTTCCCGTCACCGCGTTGGTCGATCAGTTCTACAAAGATGTTCAGGCGATGGGTGGAAATCGCTGGGATACGTCGTCTCTCCTGGCGCGTCTGGAAAAATAGAACTCCAGCGATGTCTGCCCCCTCGCCCGCGTGGAATGCCGATCAAGTCGTCGCGCATCTAAGATTGCTCGGTTCCGAAGAGAATCGTGCCGGAATGGCTCGCTTCGGCATCCGTACCGAAGCAGCGCTCGGTGTGCCGAACGCCGTTCTACGGCCGCTCGGGCGGGCGCTGAAGCGCGACCATGTGTCGGGCTTTGGCGCTTTGGGAGACCGGCATACGCGAAGCCAGGCTGCTTTCGCTTTTCACGGATGAGCCCAAAAAAGTGACGCGCACCCAGGCTGAAGGCTACGCTGCCGCGTTCGACTCCTGGGAAATCGTCGATCATGCCGCCGACCTCTTTTGCAACGCAGGTCTCGCCACGGAACTGGTTCCGGTATTCGCCGCTGACGAGCGCGAATTCGTGCGCAGAACCAGCTTTGCCATGATGGCACGGGCCGCGGTTCACCTCAAAAAGGAGCCAGATGAAACCTTCGTTCAATGGCTGGGCCTTGTCGAGGAACACGCCAAAGACAGTCGCAACTTCGTCAAAAAGGCCGTCAACTGGGCGCTGAGGCAGATTGGAAAACGCTCTACGGCTCTGCGCGGCCCTGCGCTCGCTCTGGCCGAGAGGCTTGCCGCCTCGGCTGACAAAAGCGAGCGCTGGATCGGCCGGGACGCGGCGAAGGAACTGACCGAACCAAAGCAACTTGAGCGGTTGGCCGCCAAAACAGCCAAGAAAGCCGAGCGGAGCCGCTGACGCCTGTCGGTCACTATCGGTCCCGATCAGTTGGCCGCTGACCAGCGTCTGTCGGTTCAGCATATGCTTAGGCCGCCGAGGATGCCGTCTCTTTGTCGAGCACCATGTAATCCAGAGGCAGTTGGGTCGTGTATTTGATCTGCTCCATCGCGAAAGCCGACGACACATCGCGGATTTCGATCTTGGCGATGAGCCGCTTGTAGAAGGCATCGTAGGCGGCAATGTCAGGCACGACGACCCGCAGCAAATAATCAATATCGCCGCTCATGCGATAGAATTCAATAACTTCCGGGAACTCCTGAATAACTTCGGAGAAGCGGCGCAGCCATTCGAGGCTATGTGAGTTCGTCCGGACCGACACAAATACAGTCACGCGCGTGTTGATCCGCTCCGGATCGAGCAACGCCACACGCCGCTTGATGACGCCTTCTTCCTCGAGTTTCTGGATACGCCTCCAGCAAGGTGTCGTCGAGAGCCCGACTTTCTTGGCGATGTCCGCAACGGCCAGCGTAGCGTCTTCCTGTAGAAGGCGCAAAATTTTTCGGTCAAGACGGTCCATATGGGGCTCCAGTAGAATGGTATGCTATTTTGACTGGGAAAAAGGAATGCCGCAAGCACAAATTCACGAGGTGGCGGTAGCGGTGTGTTTGTCCGATTCCGGATGCAGATGGCGCCGGACCTCTGCTTTCAGGAAAGGCAGCAATTCCGTTTCAAACCATGGATTGCGCTTCAGCCAACCTGTGTTGCGCCAAGAGGGATGCGGAAGGGCAAGAACCTTCGGCGCAGAAGTCTCCGCATAGATTCGCCGCCAATCTCTAACCGTATCGGTAAGTGTTAACTTACGCAGTTGTCCAAGGTGCCACGTTTGCGCGTAGATGCCGACGGTGAGCACGAGGTCGATCTGAGGCATCAAGGCCATGAGAGGCACCCGCCATGCGGCGGCGCATTCCCTGCGCGGCGGCAAGTCCCCGCCCTTGGCGTCCTGGCCCGGAAAGCAGAAGCCCATGGGGGCGATCGCAAACAGGTCAGGATCGTAAAACTCGTCCCGGCTGACTTCCAGCCAATCCCGGAGCCGGTCTCCAGAGGCGTCGTTGAACGGCATACCCGTAGCGTGGACTTTGGTGCCCGGCGCTTGTCCCGCAATCAGAATCCGCGCGTTCGACGACGCCGTCAGCACCGGACGCGGTTCATGCGGCATCGGCTTGCCGAGTGGATTATCGCGACAGATCCGGCAAGCACGAATTCTCTCGGTAAGGTCCTTAAGTTCGGGGCTCATGGAATGGTGGCGGGTTGCCTTCACAATGCTGGTTCGAGGCCGGTCTATTGTTCACTATGGGCTTGCCACCAACGTTTTGCTGATAGCGTTTATGCGTCCGCGCTTGGACGAGCGCGCAATGCCGTGTGCCAGCGGATCACATTGACCAACTCTGCGGGCACCTGAATGCGCGCCGGCTTCATGAAATCGATCGCGATCAGACCCGTAATGTCAGCGATGGAATAGGTATCTCCAGCCGCAAATTCGCGGTTTGCAAGTTCATTGTCGAGAAGTTGCAGAAACTCGATCACCTTCGGTTTGTTCGCCTCACCCCATTGCGGAACCTGCGGCACTTCCATCTCTTTCATAGCAGGATGGATGTGGCGGAATGCTTGTCCGACGCTAAAGAACAGGTTCAGCTCAATGCGGCGCTGCCACATCTCAACCAACGCCTTGCCCAGAGCGCCCGTTCCGAACAAAGCGGGTTCGGGATGCAACTCCTCGAAATATCGGCAAATCGCGATCAATTCAGTAATGATCGTGCCGTCGTCCAACTCAAGCACAGGGAGGCGGCGGAGTGGATTGCGGGACGCAACCTCCCCTTGCCGGTGCTCCATGGCGCCCATATCGATTGAAACCCTGGGTATCTCGATGCCCTTTTCCGCCAGAAAGACCCGCACGCGGCGCGGATTAGGCGCTCGGCCGCCATCGAAAAGCTTCATACCGTTCCTCCGATTTTCCATTCTTGTGGCAGATGTGCTCAATCAGGAAAAGCCGATGACGCGGCGGATCCAGTCAATGATACTGCCTTTGAGCCGGTGTTCGTTTTCCGCGAGCCCCCCGTGGCTGTCCCGCCAGTCGCGGGGGCGATCAAACGGTCCTGCCCACAAGCCCAGCTTTTTCTGACGAGCCTGAGCTTCTTCTTCAAGGTAGTCGCCGTAAGCAACTGCCCAGCCACTCGTGACCTGCATCCGATTGAGATTCACCCCGGCGGCCGTGCATTCGGCCAGCAGGCGGCCGTAGCGGTCATGTTCCCATCCTGAACACGAGACGGATTTTCCGCCGATGAGTTTGGCCAAAGCCTCACGCGAGCGCCGCCCACAGGCATAGTTTTCGCCGTTTTTGACGCAGGTTTGGGCATATTCCGGCGCGTCGATACCACGCAGCCGGATGCGCTGGGCGCCGAGTGTCAGCGAATCGCCGTCGTTGACGATTGCAGCTGCCGTTGGCAACTGAACTTCGACGCGATCGAGCCGCGCCGAAATCAGCAGCAAGAGCCCAAAGATAGCCATGGCCAGCCCAATATCGAGGAATTTTCGGAACAGGCTGCGTTCAGGACGTGCGTAACCGCGCCGATATCTACCAGACCAGGATCGGATCATCCGCGGAAGGGACTCTTAATCATTACAAACTAGCCTGCGCTAATATTTGATACGCGCCAGAATAGAAAATCCATGCCGCTGCAACAATCGAACACGGCGGATAAATTCATAGTGGACCGCCGGAAGCCGCGTCGCAACAACGACGTGTCGAAGGCTGTGCGCAAAACTCGCGATCGTCTTTCCCAGCAGGCAGGCAACCCAACGCTCGACCGTGAGCTGCTGAAGCTTCACGCTCAGGCGGTGATCAATAGCGCGACCGCTATTCCTCTGCTGGTGCTGTTGATTTCGACGGCGGCAATGCTCGCAGGAACGCGTACACATATCATGATTTGGTCGCTCATCACCGTGACCGGCTATGCAGTCCTGTTCGCGATCGCGCTTCGAATCAAGAAGATGGATGTTGCGAACATCACAACCGTTTCCGCACGCGGTTATCTCCTGCTGGGGCATTTTTTTTGTGGGATCGGCTGGACCTATTTTGCCCTGCTGCAATGCGAGCGATGTGACGCAAGCCAGTTTTCGGTGATCAAGGCAGTCGCGCTTTTGATAGCCATCGCCGCAACCGCGCTTATCGGTTCCGCCTTGAGCGGCGCGCTTATCGTAACGTTTATCCTCCCGGTCGCCGTCTATGCGTTCGCCGGGCCGGCGCTTTCCCCGTCGGCGGAAAGCATAATGGCTGCCCTGCTCGTCCTGTCCTTGCCCTTCTTCTCTTATGTCGCCGGCAATATGAACAAGTCAGCGATCATGCTGATTTCATTTCGACGCGAGATGGACGCCCTCCTCGCTGAAGTCGAAACCGCCAGGTCGATATCGGACGAAGCCCGCTGGAGAGCCGAAGAGGCAAACCTTGCAAAGTCGCGCTTTCTCGCTTCGATGAGCCATGAACTACGCACCCCGCTCAACGCCATTCTGGGCTTTTCCGAGGTGATGGCGAGTGAGGTGCTAGGCTCACTGAACAATCCGACCTATCGCGACTATGCCCGCGACATTCATGGTTCGGGCCAGCACCTCCTCGATGTGATTAACGAGATCCTTGACCTCTCCCGGATCGAGGCAGGCCGCTATCAGTTGAACGAGGAGCCTATGGTCATCCTCGACACGGTTGAAGAGTGCTGCCGTATGATGGAACTCAAGGCCCGCAACAAGAACATCCGCCTCGTGCGGCAGTTCGAAATCGGGATGCCGCGTCTATTCGCAGATACGCGGGCCGTCCGTCAAATTGTTTTAAACCTGCTTTCCAACGCCGTAAAATTCACGGGAAGCGGCGGCGAAATCCTCGTACGCGTCGGCTGGACCGCAGGAGGCGGTCAGTACGTTTCGGTCAAGGACAACGGCCCCGGTATCCCCGAAGACGAGATCCCGATCGTACTATCGGCCTTCGGCCAGGGCTCGATCGCGATCAAGAGCGCGGAACAAGGCACCGGCCTGGGCTTACCGATCGTGCAGGGCCTGCTTTCGATGCATGGAGGCGAATTCCAGCTATTGTCGACACTGCGCCAAGGTACTGAAGCCATCGCGGTATTCCCGCCATCGCGCGTCATGGAGGCGCTGCCGGCGGTTCCTGCACGCGCTGCTGTACAACCGGTGCGCCGGCTCAGGGCTGTCTGATAGCGGCTGCCATGCCGGAAAGCGAAAGTGCAGCCGCCCGGATAATTCCGGCTGCCAGGGCCGCTCCGGTCGCCTCTCCGTGATGCAGTTGAAGATCGAGGATCGGGCGAAGTCCAAGTCTCGCTGCCGCTCGCGCATGGCCGGGTTCGGCTGAAAGGTGTGCAAGCACGCAATGATCGAGAGCCGCGGGGTTGATAGTATGCAGTACGGCAGCGGCCGCAGTCGTCGCAAAGCCGTCAAGAATGACGGCCACCCGCTGCTTTCGCGCGGCAAGGATGGCACCTGCAATCGCTGCAAATTCGCGCCCGCCAACACGCCGCAATGCTTCCAGCGGATCCTTCAAATTCTTGCCGTGGAAAGCCAGAGCGCGGTCTACGACAGCCGCTTTGCGCGCGACCATCGCATCATCCGCGCCGGACCCCGATCCGACCCACTCGGCGCCGCTCCCGCCAAGCAGCGCTGCGAACAAGGCGGCGGCGACCGTGGAATTGCCGACTCCCAGATCGCCAATGCAGAGCAGATCGGTGTCGGCTACAGCTTCCATCCCGAACGCCATGGTGGCCGCGCACGCACGCTCATCGAGAGCTGCATCCTCCGTGATATTCGCAGTCGGAAGCTCGAGAGCAAGGTCGAACACCTTGAGCCCGAGATTGGAGGCAATGCAGAACTGATTTATCGCTGCGCCGCCGGACGCGGTCAGTTCCACAAGTTGGGCGGTCGTCACCTGCGAGCGGGGCGAAATGTCCTGACCGGCTATGCCATGATTGCCGGCAAAGATTGCGACCAGCGGCCTGTTCACGACCGGCGGGACCCGCCCCGTCCAGGCAGCCAGCCACTCCGCAATGTCTTCGAGCCGGCCAAGCGATCCCTTCGGCTTGCCCGTGCGTTCATAGAGAGAACGTACGCCGGCTGCCGCCCGTTCGTCAGGACCTTCAAGGGCCGCCAGCAGGCTACGAAAATCGTCGAATGGAAGTCCGCTTGTCATCTCGCGTCTGTCTGCCTCTGTGCTGTACCGCTCGTGTCCGTTTTCATCTCTCTACACAATCACACGCATTAGGAAATGATGTGACGCAAGAAGCTTTTTCCGCAGCGCGTTTAAACGGGCTTGCATCGTCTTCGAGGCTGCACCATCTGGGAAGTTCGAAACGGAATCGCCATGACGGCCATCGAATCACCTTGCATTCTTGTTTGCTCGATCGACATGAAAACCGGCTACTGTTTTGGGTGTGGCCGGACACGCGATGAGATATCCGGCTGGATCGCCATGACAGCGGAAACTCGCCGCAGCATCATGGCGATTCTGCCTGAGCGCCTTGAGACAGTCGAGCGCAAACCACGACGCGAGACGCGGCGCGCTCGTATGGCGCGTGAACGCAGCGCCGCAGGACAGCCATGAGTCGTTTTCTTTGGATCATCATTGCAGTCATCGGCGGCGGTCTGATCCTGCTGGTCCTGAATGACTCCGCGGGTTCGACATTCGGCATCGCCAACGACGCCTTTGGCCAGACGCTCTATCTCGGCATTTGGGGAACAGTGCTTGCCGCCGGAATCCTCGGCTCCGGGATGCGGCTGGGCTATGTCGCGCGCAGCCTGGCGCTATGGTTGCTGGTCATCCTTGCCCTGATCGCCGGCTATCAATACCGTTACGAGCTGCAGGACTTCGCAAACAGGGTGACAGCCGGTCTTGTTCCGGGAAGCCCGCTTTCCATCAGTGACGGCGACGGCAATCATGTCGTGATGCTGGACAAGCTCTCGAACGGCCACTTCGGGGCGCGGGCGGCAATCAATGGGGCCGCGGTCGACGTGCTGGTCGACACCGGCGCCAGCAGCACCGTGTTGACGGCTTCCGATGCCAGGCGTGCCGGCTTCGATACCGCTGCTCTCAGCTTCACAATCCCCGTGTCCACGGCGAACGGTACAGCCAAGGCGGCGCGCGTGATTGCAGACACGATCACAATCGGCGCGATCACGCGCCGGAATGTGCCGATGCTGGTCGCCGAAAGCGGCGCGCTTGGCCAGACGTTGCTCGGCATGAATTTCATCGGAACTCTGTCCGGTTTCGATGTGCGGGGCGACCGGATGATCCTGAGGGACTGAGCCTGGCTGCGATGCCCGCTAGTCAAAAAGACTGATGAAAAAGCGCGCCGAAACGAATAAGCAAAACAGGCCGAAGCCAATCTCGAGATGCCGTTTCTTCAGCCAGTGCGCCAGATGGACGCCATAAGGCGTGACGATCAGCGCAATCGGTATGACGAGAGCGACGGCTATCCAGTTGATGTATCCCGTGGAGACGATAGGAAGCAGCGGATTGCCCCAGCCTGCCCAGATATAGCCGATCGTGCCCGGGATCGCGATCATCACACCGACACCGGAAGATGTGGCGACCGCCTGATGCATCGGGCGCCCGTAGAGGGTCATGAAGGTATTGTTCATCACGCCTCCCCCGATGCCCATCAGCGTCGAAAAGAAACCGATGAGCACGCCGATGAAAGACCGCCACGGATTTCCGGGAACTTTGTCGCCCAGACGCCAACTGTCACGGTTGAACAGCAGCTTCAGCCCCACCAGCACCGTAATCGCTGAGAAGATGATCCGCAGGCCTTCGCTCGAAATGTATGCCGCAGCGATGGAAGCGAGAATGACACCGGCAGGCACAGGGATCAGAAAGGACCTCAGCAGGTCCATATCAACCGCGCCCTTGGCTTTATGCCCCGTGAAAGAGCGGATCGAGGTCGGAACGATGATCGCCAGCGAGGAGCCGACAGAGAGGTGCATCCTCACAATTTCGTCTACACCCAACAATCCGAAGACCTGGTAGAACACCGGTACCAGCACGGCGCCGCCACCGATCCCGAAAATTCCGGCCAGAAGACCAGAAACGACGCCGGAAGCGGCAACTACAGCAGCGAAAGTGGCGATCTCTCCCGCCGCCATATGCATTTCCGGCATTTCTGGCCTCTCCGGTGGGTTGGCGGATGGCTATCCTGCCGATTGGCGAAAGTAAACCGGCCATCAAATGGCAAGCGAGCAATGGATCGGAGGCACGAAGTGGAAGCCGTCCCGGTGACGGTGGTTCGCGTCAAGCAGCCTTGCTGTCCGAGCCGAAGTCTACTGCCGCAAACGCCCGATGCAGCACCTCTGGCCCGGCCCCGGCCTGCGCAGCATCGGTGGAAAGGATCTGCCGGTAGCGCCGCGCCCCCGGGAGGCCATGGAAAAGCCCGACCATATGGCGCGTGACATGCGCCAGACGTCCTCCGTGCTCGATGTGGCGGGCTGCATAGGCGGCCATCCGTTCGACCAGAACACCAAAATCCACGGGCGGCTGGCTCTCCCCGTAAATCAGACGATCGGTATCGGCCAGGATAGCGGGCGTATGGTAAGCCGCACGGCCAAGCATCACGCCGTCCACGTAGTCGAGATGCCGCGCGGCTTCATCCAGAGATTGGATGCCGCCATTGATGCCGATGAATCGATCGGGATTTTTGCCTTTCAGCCGGTAGACGCGATCATAGTCAAGTGGTGGAATGTCCCGATTTTCCTTCGGGCTCAAACCTTCGAGCCACGCCTTGCGCGCATGTACCCAAAGTGCATCGGCGCCGGCGGCAAATACCGCATTCGAAAGCTCATCGAGCGCGAATTCCGGATCCTGATCGTCGACGCCGATACGGCATTTGACGGTAACCGGAATCCCGACCGCCCCCTTCATCGCGGCAACGCCCTCGGCCACCAGATCGGGAACCTTCATAAGGCAGGCGCCGAACGTGCCGGACTGCACGCGGTCGGACGGGCAGCCTACATTGACGTTGATCTCGTCATAGCCGAACGCTTCGCCAATCCGCGCAGCCTCCGCCAGCTTGGCGGGATCGGAGCCGCCGAGTTGCAATGCGACGGGATGCTCACAGGCATCAAAACCGAGCAGCCGCTCTCGGGCTCCATGAATGACAGCATCAGCAACCACCATTTCCGTATAGAGCAGCGCCCGGCGTGTGAGCAGCCGATGGAGGAAACGGCAATGACGGTCCGTCCAGTCCATCATAGGCGCAACGGAAAGAACTCTTCGTTTGTTAGAGTACTGATTTTTCATGGTTTTCTAGAACGCCAGCACTGTGGCTGCTGCTTTGCCTTATTTGGCCCACTCTCTAACACTCGTATCTATTTGAAACCACACTTTAGTTCCATGCCGGGCTGACCGTTCGTCAACCCACGGATCTTTCAGCGCGTTTCCGGGCAAGGCGAGCCTGCATCATTGCTGCCGAGTGAAACAATTCGGTGCAGTGCGATCGGGTTCAACGCATAGTTGCGGCTGGTAAATACGAGTGCTAGGGTGCGCTTCGGAGACGGGGGACCCCATCGTGGGGGCGCACTCCTGGGAGGAGATCTGACATGGCCAGCTATGTGGTGCTCGCAAACTTTACAGACCAGGGGCTTCGCGCAATCAAGGATTCGCCGCAGCGCGCTGAAGTGCTGAAGGCACTCGCCGAAAAGAGCGGCGTGAAGGTGCGGGACATCTTCTGGACGTTTGGTCAGACCGAAATCGTCGTCGCGATCGCTGAATCCGACAATGATGTCGCCGTGACGGCTCTCACGCTTGCAATCTCGCAGTTGGGCAACGTCAAAGCACAGACCTTGCGTGCGTATGACGCCAATGAAATACGCGAAATCATCAGCAAGATGCCATAGTCGGAGTCGCCATACCGCGCAGGCCAAGAACACCTGGGACGCGGCGGATTTCGCAGCCGGTTCAACCGCGTCGCATCGGTCAGCGTTACTCTCTGAAAGCGACAGAGCGGTGTGTCAATTGCGTTGGCGCGGAGGCTGCCGGCTCCTTTACGACGAGAACATCGCCGTTTCGTACGATCTCGAAATCGACGGGCGGTTCGCCAACGGACTGTGGTACCGAGATGACCGCGCGCTGGCCGGCCGCCAGTGTCGTGCTGAACCGGATCGGTAATCCGTCTGCGCCGGCGGCCAATGTCGTAATGACCTTGTACCCCTCCTGATCGGCCGTGTAGTACAGAATGCCTTGCATCGCGCCGATACGGACGCTGTGACCGCTTCCCGGCGTCAGGTCTGCAGCCGTTGAGATACCTGTCATTGCCAGGCAGGCAAATGCAGCAAATGTGGTCAAACGCGAAATCCTCACGAGTCCCTCCTCTGGAAGTTGACGAACCGCATTGCGGCTCTGGATGGAAATCACCGAATGTGACGCTGGCAGTCGCCTATGCGGAAACGTCAGGCGCGATGGAACTGTCGTCGGTTCGCCAATCGGCCAGGTGCGCCGCTGGCGTTGACCAGCGGATGTTGAGACGACTCTTTCCTTTGCCAACCGAGCAAGCCGACTTTGGGGGAGTGGTATTTCAGCTTGATGTCGCGATGACGTGGATTTGTTTCAATTTCGCTTCGGATTGCATCGAATAGCTTTCAAATGAGTTCCGAACGTTTGGAGTAGTACCTTCGACGCGAGCCGTTGAAGCGAATCCTGTGACACCCTTGCCGACTGGCATGCGAAGGAATTCCTCCGTGGAACAATTGAATTTGAGCCTGGAGATCGCCTTAGCTTGCTCGATGCGCTAATTCGGCGGCAGCAATCGCTGTTGATGGATCTCGACATGTCCCTCCCCAACCCTAACTCTGCCGCATTGCCCCTGATCGAAATCTGTGTGGAAGGTATCGACGGGTTGGTCGCGGCCCAGGAAAACGGCGCGGACCGCGTGGAACTTTGTGCTAGCCTGGTCGAAGGCGGGATCACGCCGAGCCTTGGCACCGTGCGCCTGGCGTTGGAAGTAGCCACAGTTCCGTTCCACGTCATTGTCCGGCCGCGAGGTGGCGACTTTCTGTATTCCGAGGCGGAGTACCGCTCGATGCTCGCCGACGTGGATGCGCTGCGGGACCTCGGCGTTGCCGGTGTTGTCGTGGGCTGCCTCAACGCCGACGGGACGATTGACGAAGCCCATATGACCGCTCTCGTGGAGCGTGCCGGTCCACTCAACGTCACCTGCCACCGCGCCTTCGATATGACCCGAGATCCGTTCGAAGCCCTGGAAGCGTTGATCCGTTGCAAGGTCGGGCGTGTGCTGACGAGCGGTCAGCGCGATACCGCGGTCGACGGAGCGGAACTATTGGCGAAACTGGTCGCGCAAGCCGGCCAGCGGATCATCGTTATGGGGTGTGGCGCGCTCGATGCCAAGAACATCGCGGATGTACGCCAAAGGACCGGGCTGTCCGAGATGCATTTCGCGTCGCTCAAAGAAGTGCCGAGTGGCATGCTCTACCGCAATCCCCATGTCGGAATGGGTGGAACCGATCTTGATCGCGAGTACCGCAACACGATAACCGATGGCGCAGCCGTAGCCGCAACAATCCGCGTGGCGCGCAGCGGATGATCTTGGGCTGTAAGCGATCGACCGGCGGTCGGCATGCCGGACCCTTAACGGCCGGCCCTTCTATCGAAACAGGTAACCTGCTGAGGCTACACGACTGCCGTCCGGCGAGACCCTTGTTCGACAGCGATCAAACCAGTTCCACCTCGACCACGCCGGGCACCGCTCGAAGCGCCGAAGCAACCTGGGGCGAGATTCGGCAACGGTTCGGTAGTTCGATTTCGACCTCGCCTTCGCCGCCTTCCTTGATCACCACCAGGCTCACCTGCCCCTCGCCCTTTGCGGCCAGCTGAGGCATCAGCGCGTTGAGAGGGGCATCGTTGCGCACAAAAATACGCAGCGCCTTCTGCACCTGGCTCGCCACGTCGTCCAGCAGCTGCACAGTCTGGATGCGCAAGTTTACGCCTTCCGGCCGGTCCTCGGCAGACACGGTTATGACGACCGATCGGCCAGGCTCCAGTATGTCACGATATTGCGCCAGCCCTTCGGAGAACAGCACCGCCTCGTACTGGCCCGTGGTGTCCGAAAACTGGATCACACCCATCTTGTTTCCAGTGCGTGTCTTGCGCTCCTGCTTTGTCGTGACAGTTCCTGCAAGACGCCCCGCCGAAGCGCCCCGCTTCACGGCGGCGGAGAATTCCGCCCAGTTCTGAACCCGCATCTTCGTCAGCGCTGACTTGTATTCGTCGAGCGGATGCGCGGAAAGATAGAAGCCGACCGCTAGAAATTCGCGATGCAGTTTCTCCGCCGGCAGCCAAGGCTCGGCAGCAGGCAGATGCAGGACCGGGGCCTGACCCGTCGCCGCCATGCCGAAAATGTCGGTTTGGCCCGAAAGCGCGTTCTCCTGCGCACGCTGCGCCATGCCCATCATCCGCTCGACGCCAGCCATCATGGCGGCACGGTCGTGCCCAAAGCAGTCGAGCGCGCCCGCAGAGATCAGACTTTCGAGGACGCGCTTGCCGACGATCTTCGGATCGATGCGTTCGCAAAAATCAGCAAGGCTGGCGAACGGCCCCTGACTGCGTTTTTCCACGATGTGTTCGACCGCTGCATCGCCGACGCCCTTGATAGCTGCAAGCGAATAGAAGATGCGGTTCTCGCCCACCTCGAAATCCCGGAAGCTCGTCATCACCGAAGGTGAAACGACCTCTATGCCGAGACGCATTGCGTCCTGACGGAAATCGGCAAGCTTATCGGTGTTCGACATGTCGAGCGTCATCGACGCCGCAAGGAACTCGACCGGATAGTGCGCCTTCAAATAGGCGGTCTGATAGGAAACGATCGCATAGGCAGCCGCGTGGCTCTTGTTGAAGCCGTAGTCGGCGAATTTGGCCAGAAGGTCAAAGATGAAATCCGCTTGCGGCTTGGTGACGCCGCGCTCGACCGCGCCTGAGACGAAACGCTCACGCTGCTTGTCCATCTCGGCGCGGATTTTCTTTCCCATCGCGCGGCGAAGGAGGTCGGCTTCGCCAAGCGAATAGCCGGCGAGCTCCTGCGCGATCTGCATCACCTGTTCCTGGTAGACGATGACGCCCTGAGTCTCCTTCACCAGATGGTCGATCTTGGGGTGGATCGACGCCATCTCCTCTTCGCCATGCTTGCGGGCGTTGTAGGTGGGGATGTTTTCCATCGGGCCGGGCCGGTAGAGCGCGACCAGCGCGATGATGTCCTCGATGCGATCCGGCCGCATACCGATCAGCGCCTTGCGCATGCCGGCACTTTCCACCTGGAACACGCCAACCACTTCGCCACGGGACAGCATCGCGTAGGTGTCGGGGTCGTCCAGCGGGATCTTCGCCGGATCGATGTCCACTCCCCGTCTGCGGATCAGCTTCACGGCCGTCTCGATCACGGTCAGCGTCTTCAGACCGAGGAAGTCGAACTTCACGAGGCCGGCCTGTTCGACATACTTCATGTTGAACTGGGTAACCGGCATGTCCGATCGCGGATCGCGATACATAGGCACAAGCTGCGACAAAGGCCGGTCGCCGATGACGATGCCGGCGGCATGCGTCGAGGCATGCCGGTAAAGGCCTTCCAGTTTTTGCGCGATGTCGAGCAGGGTCTGGACGATCGGCTCCTTCTCGGCCTCCTCGCCAAAGCGAGGCTCCCCCTCGATCGCTTTGGCAAGCGATACAGGGTTGGCAGGGTTCTGCGGCACCATCTTGCAGAGCCGGTCGACCTGGCCGTACGGCATCTGCAGCACGCGGCCGACATCGCGCAGAACCGCGCGCGCCTGCAGCGTACCGAAGGTGATGATCTGGCCGACCTGGTCACGCCCGTATTTCTGCTGCACGTAGCGGATCACCTCTTCCCGGCGGTCCTGGCAGAAGTCGATGTCGAAGTCCGGCATCGACACGCGGTCGGGATTGAGGAAGCGCTCGAACAGCAGCGAAAATCGCAGCGGATCGACATCGGTGATGGTGAGGGCATAGGCGACCAGCGAACCAGCGCCGGAACCTCGGCCGGGGCCGACGGGGATGCCGTGCGCCTTCGCCCATTTGATGAAGTCCGATACGATCAGGAAATAGCCCGGATATTTCATCCGCGCGATGATGCCGAGTTCATATTCCAGCCGCTCCCGATACTGCTCGACTGAATAGCCTTCGGTCGCACCGCGGGTTTCGAGCCGCATCGCCAAGCCTTCCCGAGCCTGCCGGGCGAGTTCTTCGGCCTCCGCCTTGACTGCTGCATCGGCGTCTGCTGCGTCGCGGGCCGCAAAGCGTGGCAAAATCGGATTGCGGTTCTTCGGGTAGTAGGAACAGCGCCGCGCTATCTCAATCGTATTATCAAGCGCTTCCGGAATATCCGCGAACAAGGCGGCCATTTCGGCCTGACTCTTGAGGTAGTTGTCCGGCGATAGCCTCCGGCGGTCATCGGCGGCGATCACCGCGCCCTCGGCGATGGAGATCAGCGCGTCATGCGCCTCGTAGTCATCGCGCGAGGGGAAGAAGGCTTCGTTGGTCGCAACGAGAGGCAACTCCAGCCGATAAGCCAAATCGATCATGCCCGCTTCGACGGCCGGGTCGTATCCGGACGTGCGCGAGACCTCAACGTAAAGCCTGTCGCCGAACAGCGCTCTCATCGTCTCCAATCGCTGCTCGGCCAGAGCGGCGTGATCGGTCTTCAGGGCCGCGCCGATCGGTCCTCTTTCGCCACCGGTAAGGCAGATGATGCCCTCGGAACGGTCGGCCAGCGCAGAAACCGGCAGATGGACATGCTCGCCGGGAGGCGTGTCGAGATACAGGCGGCTGACCAGCCCGACGAGATTGCCATAGCCGATCTCGTTGGCAGCGATCAGCACGACCGGAAAAACGTCTGGCCCTCTGCGATGGTGGCTCCGCTGGGCTTCGTTTGGTTCGCCCATCGCCAGATCGACCTGGCAGCCGATGATCGGTTGCACGCCCTCCTTGACGGCCTTCTGGGCAAATTCCAGCGCACCGAACAAGTTGTTGGTGTCGGTGACAGCGATCGCAGGCGCCGAGTTCATTCACCGCATGGGCGACGATCTTGCCGACTGGCAGCGCTCCCTCCAGCAGGGAATAGGCCGAATGGACACGCAGATGTATGAACGGACGCAACCCGACGCCGCCGGCGGGAACAATGTCGTCAATTGGCGCCAGTTTGTTCACGATCTTTGTTCCTTAGCCCTTTGAGTAGGCCGACAATGGTCGACCATCGGGGGCGAACTGATTTTTTCGAGCCGTCCGCTTGTCGCTGCCCGGCCGCGGCCAGGTTCAGCCGTGACCAAGCCTATATGGTCTCCCGGTGCGACAATCGCCACGGCACGAGAGTCGGTCACCGCCTATTGTCCCCAACCTGGGAATGTGGGTCCAGCGCCGGATAGGTAAATCACAGCTTTCTGCCTGGAGGCACGTCAGACAAATTCCATGATGACCGCATCGACGGCAAGGCTGTCGCCCGGTCTGACATTGATCTTCGCAATCGTGAGATCGCGTTCGGCGCGGAGCACGTTCTCCATCTTCATCGCCTCGACCACAGCGAGAGTTCTCGCCGGCCTTGACCTCCTGTCCATCCGTCACTGCGATCGAAACAACGAGACCCGGCATCGGGCAAAGGAGCATCCTGGACGTGTCCGGCGGCAGTTTGACCGGCATCAGCCTGTCCAGTGCGGCCGTGCGCGGCAGCATGGGCCGGGCGGTGACAGCTATGCCTTTCCACGCCAGTCGAATCCCGTTTGCGACGGGGCGTATCTGAGCAGAAACCCGCCGATTGCCGATCGTGCCATGCCAAACAATTTCCCCGGGACGCCACTCCGAGACAACGGTGACAGGCGCGCCTCCCGCAATCGCAAGGTCCGCCTCCAGCGGCACCGAAATCATGCCATCAAGAATGGAAACCGGAATGTATTCATCGCCGAGCTTGACCTCCCACTCGCGCTTCAGCAGGCCTGAATGAGGCGCCAACCGGCCCGACAGCCGATCAAGCCGATCCCGGCGGACCAGCTCGACCGTCGTCGCGATTGCCGCCAGCACAGCTTTCTCCTCTGCATTCGGTTTGATCGGGGCAAAACCGTCCGGATACTCCTCCGCGATGAAGCCAGTCGATAGACGCCCGTCCCGCCAGCGTGGATGCTGCATCAGGGCCGCCAGAAACGGTATATTGTGTTCGATGCCGTCCACGACGAACGTGTCCAACGCATCCGACATCGCGTCGATCGCCTCGGGGCGCGTCGGCGCCCAGGTGCAGAGCTTGGCGATCATGGGATCGTAATACATCGAGATTTCCGAACCCTCGGTCACGCCAGTGTCGTTGCGGATTACGGCATCGCCCGAACGGCCCTCCTCCGGAGGGCGATATCTTGTCAGCCGGCCGATCGATGGAAGGAAATTGCGATAGGGATCCTCGGCATAGAGCCGGCTTTCAATCGCCCAGCCCTTCAGCCTCACATCGCTCTGCTTGATCGCAAGCTTTTCTCCAGCGGCAACACGGATCATTTGCTCCACCAGATCGACCCCGGTGACGAGCTCCGTCACTGGATGCTCAACCTGCAAACGTGTATTCATTTCAAGGAAATAGAAGTTTTTATTCTTGTCGACGATGAACTCGACCGTGCCGGCGCTCTGATAGTCGACGGCCTGTGCAAGAGCAATTGCCTGATCGCCCATCGCGCTCCTGGTCTTCTCATCCAGGAATGGAGACGGAGCTTCCTCGACAACCTTCTGGTTTCTGCGCTGGATCGAGCACTCCCGCTCGCCGAGATAGATCGCGTTGCCATGCGCATCGGCGAGAACCTGGATTTCGATATGGCGCGGCTCGACAACAAACTTCTCGATGAAAACCCGATCATCGCCGAATGAGCTCTTGGCTTCGGAGCGCGCACGATCGAAGCCGTCGCGCACTTCCGCCTTGTTCCAGGCGACGCGCATTCCCTTGCCCCCACCGCCGGCTGAGGCTTTGATCATCACCGGGTAGCCAATTTCGCCGGCAATCCTTTCACCGTGATCGGCATCCTCAATGACCCCCAGGAATCCAGGGACCGTATTGACCTTCGCGGCATTGGCGAACTTCTTCGATTCGATTTTGTCACCCATGGCATTGATCGCCTTGGGCTTTGGGCCGATGAACACAATGCCATTGCTTTCCAACGCTTCGCAGAAGGAGGCGCGCTCGGAGAGAAATCCGTAGCCGGGATGCACTGCTTCGGCGCCGGTCGCCTTGCAGGCTTCCAGAACCTTCTCGGCAACGAGATAGCTCGCCGCTGCCGGGGGCGGCCCGATATGAACGGCCTCATCGGCCATTTCGACGTGAACGGCGTCGCGGTCCGCATCCGAATAGACCGCAACTGTCAAGATTCCCATTCGCCTGGCGGTCTTGATCACGCGGCAGGCTATCTCGCCGCGATTGGCGATCAGGATCTTCTTGAACATGCGGCGTTTCCCTCGGTCTTTCTCTTCTCTTATGGGGTTCAGCGTCGCGGCTCAAGGCGCGGATATGCAAAGGCTTTGAGAGACACTTGCATCACGTTCCCGGTCAGATTGCAGGTTGTACCGGCGTTGGAACTCTGAAACTCTCCGCGCCGAATGAGAACGTTGGCAATTCGGGAATCAGCTTGGCCGCACCTGTCATCTATGTCGACGCTGACGCATGCCCGGTTAAGGCGGAGGTAGAGAAGGTCGCCGCGCGGCACGGTCTGGTTTTGACCTTTGTGTCGAACGGCGGCCTGAGGCCGTCCCGCGACCCGATGATCCGCCATGTCGTCGTCTCGAAAGGCGCGGATTCGGCAGACGACTGGATCGCCGGGAACGCCAAGGACAACGACATCATTGTTACCGCCGACATTCCGCTCGCTGCCCGGGGCGTTGCCCTCGGCGCTCATGTGCTCGGCCCGACTGGCCGCCCGTTTACGCCTGAGACGATCGGCATGGCTGTGGCGATGCGCGATCTCAAGCAGCATCTGCGCGAAACGGGCGAAAGCAAAGGCTATAATACCGCGTTCAGTGCGGCCGACCGATCGCGGTTTCTTGGCGCGCTGGACCAAATGGTCAGGCGAGCATTGAAAGTGACGAGCGAACAGTGAAAAAGCCGCTCCATCGCCGCAGGGCATTCTACATCGCCGCATCAGCCGGCGTAGCAGGCTTTCTCGTCGGGGTTTGGCTCGCTCCGCAACTTGCGTTTACCATCGGCGCCGACGTTTTCTTCACTGTCTACCTCGCGCTCGTGGTTGCCGGCTTCCGGATGCTCACGCCCGCTTATCTCAAGCAGAATGCCGACAGTGCCGACGAACCGGTGTGGATCATCTTTCTTGTCACCCTGGCGACAGTGATCATTGCGCTCGCATCACTTTTCATTCTCATCAACCGGCAGGAGCGGCCGGATCTGGCCACGATTGTCCTGACGCTTGCATCGCTTCCGCTGGGCTGGTTCACGATCCACACGATGACCGCGCTGCACTACGCCCATCTCTATTGGCAGCCGGAGACCACGGAGGAAGGATCGACCCACGCTCGGCGGAGCCCGCGCCATGGATTGGAGTTTCCGGGCAAAGAAGAGCCCGGCGGCGCCGACTTCCTGTATTTTTCGTATGTCGTTGGCATGACAGCGCAGACCGCGGATGTCAGCATCACCAACACGGCCATGCGGACCGTTTGCACGATCCACGCGGTCGTTTCCTTCTTTTTCAATACGGTCCTGGTGGCGGCAGCGGTGAATATCGTTGTCTCGCTGGGGGATTGAGGCGCCAGCACCGTGCCCTCCCGGTAACGTCGCCCTCAAGCAAATGTCACCGCCGCGGTGAAACTTGCGCCCGGTTACACCGTAGTTTGATTTCAGTTGATGAGGAGCGTTCCCTAGCCTGTTCCTCAGCGCGGAGTGGAGCATGAGCAAGCCGGAAAACCGAGGAGAACTGGTCTATCGACAGTCCGTTTGGACGCGGCTGACGCATTGGCTCTGGGCCATCTCCCTGTTTTTTCTCCTGCTGACCGGACTGCAGATCTTCAACGCGCATCCGGCGCTTTATGTCGGAGACCAGTCGGGGTTCCAGTTCGACAACCGGGTGCTTGCGATCGGGTCGCTCGATACCGGCGAGAAATTGCAAGGCGTAACAGAGATATTTGGGGCGAGCTTTGACACGACCGGCATTCTTGGCCTTTCGCAAGCTGGGGGTCAGGTGAGGGATCGTGCCTTTCCAGCTTGGGCGACGATTTCGTCAAACCAGGACCTCGCGACGGGCCGTGTCGTCCACTTCTTCTTTGCATGGATCCTGGTGTGCACATTGGCGGTGTGGCTGGTCGCCAGCGCATTGAACGGCCATTTGAAGCGAGAAGTCGTGCCGCGCCTTGACGACCTGCGGAGGCTGCCAGGAGACGTTGCCGCCCATGCCAGGCTGCGTTTCCACCACGCTCGTGACTACAACCCCCTGCAAAAGCTGACCTATGCCGCCGTACTTTTCGTGCTGCTGCCGCTAATGATCCTGACGGGGCTCGCCATGTCACCGTCGATGAACGCCTGGATGCCCTTTATCCCGGAGCTTTTCGGTGGGCGACAGACCGCACGGACCGTTCATTTCGTTGTCATGCTTTTGCTGGTCGCCTTTTTCCTCGTCCACATCCTCATGATCCTCGCTGCCGGTCCGATCAACGAGCTTCGCTCAATCGTCACCGGCTGGTACCGGACCGACCCATCTGAGCAAGCCAAAAGCAAAAGGAATGCCTGAGTGCCAGAGTTCCGTATCAGTCGCCGCAAGTTCCTGACGAGCGCCGCTACCGCCGCGTCCGCGCTCGCGCTATCGGGATGCGACGCCTTCGATCAGCTCAGCGATCCTGACAATGCCGTCCGCAATATCATGGAGCGCGCCAACAGCCTGACCTACAGGGTCCAGCGCCTGCTTGTCGATCGCGACGCGCTAGCACAGGAATTCACCGAAAGCGACATTCGCCAGCCTCAGCGGCCGAACGGCGTAACCGCGCCGGACGACGACACCTACAGGCAGCTTCTCCAGAACGATTTCAAGGATTTCCGGCTCAAGGTCGGAGGACTTGTCGAGAAAGCGCTCTCGCTTTCACGCGAGCAGCTCCAGGCAATGCCGTCCCGCACCCAGATCACGCGTCACGACTGCGTAGAGGGATGGAGTTGCATCGCCAAATGGACCGGCGTGCCGCTGGCACTGATCCTTGATGAAGCGAAGATAAAGCCTGAGGCTCGCTTCGTGGTCTTCCACTGTCTCGATTCGATCGAAAGAGGACTCTCGGGCGATGTAAAGTACTATGAATTGATCGATCTCATCGATGCCCGTCATCCTCAAACCATTCTCGCCTACGGGCTTGACGGCAAACCGCTGCCGGTGGCAAACGGCGCGCCGCTAAGGGTCCGCGTCGAGCGCCAGCTTGGTTACAAGATGGCGAAATATGTGCATTCGATCGAACTTGTGGACGATTTCTCCCCGTTTGGCCTCGGCAAGGGCGGCTACTGGGAGGATCGCGGCTACGACTGGTACGCGGGTATCTGACATCCCCGTCTGATGTTCCTCTCACAGTTAGTTTCTCCCCCGATGTCGCGCCTAGGTGACAATCCGCCGGGTATAGGCTAATGACGAGTCGTCGAGGGCTTCGGCCCGCCGGTCTTGCGGGAGAGAGTCGCATTTTTGCGGCCGCCGAAGGGGAAATCGCCCGAAATCTCTCAGGCAAAAGAACCGCAGATCGGAAGACACTCTGGAAAGTCGGGAGGAATCCCGCGCCGAAGGTGTAAGCGTAGCCGACCGGGTTCCGGCTGTGCGAGTCTCTCAGGCTTCAGACAGAGGGGCACGAACTGGCCGCATCCGTGGCCTATCACGTGCGACTCTGGAGATGTCATGTCCGGCGAAACCCTTTCACATCTTTCTCTCGAAGACCTCCATGTTGCCGCCGGTGCGCGCTTTGGCGCCTTTGCCGGGTGGCACATGCCCCTTACCTACCCTCCTGGCGTCATGAAGGAGCATGTCCATACGCGCGAGCATGCGGGCCTGTTCGACATTTCCCACATGAAGCTAATCGAGGTGCGCGGCGCCGGGGCTGCGGCGCTTCTGTCGCACGCCTGCCCTCTCGATGCCGAGGCGCTGGAGCTATCGCAGTCCAAATACTCGTTCTTCCTCAACCAGGAGGCGGGAATTCTTGATGACCTGATCATCACACGTCTCGAACGCGAGCGCTTCATGGTCGTGGCGAATGCCGGAAATGCAACGGCCGACGAAGCGCATCTCAGGACACTGGCCCGTGATTTCGACTGCGAGGTTGAACCACTGGATCGCGTTTTCCTTGCCATTCAGGGACCAGAAGCGGCTGCCGTGCTGGAGGATGCAGGCGTGTCTACCGGGTCTCTGACCTTCATGCATGGCATCGAGCCGCGATCCGGCTGGTTCATGAGTCGATCCGGCTATACTGGCGAAGATGGATTTGAGATCGGCCTTCCTGCCGGCGATGCGCACGCACTCGTCCAAAACCTGCTTACGGACAGCCGGCTGATGTGGATCGGGCTTGCTGCGCGCGACAGCCTCCGACTTGAGGCCGGGCTCTGCCTCCACGGCAATGACATCTCGCCTGAAACCGATCCGGTGAGCGCTGGCCTGATGTGGGCCATTGCCAAGGATCTCAGAGCCTCTGGAAGTTTCCTCGGAGCCGAGGCACTTCGAAAAATCATCACACAGGGCCCGGCCGAAAAGCGCGTCGGCCTGAAAGCCGAAGGCCGTCTCCCGGTGCGTGCCGACACGATTCTCACTGACGAAGTCCGGCAAGCCGGCAGGACGCGTCACCTCGGGCGGCTTCGGCCCTTCGGCCGGCCATCCGGTGGCCATGGGCTATGTGGCCGCTCCGCTCGCTGCTGTTGGAACGAAACTCTTCGCCGACGTCCGTGGCACGCGTGTTCCGATTGAAGTCCACGGCCTTCCCTTTACTCCGCATCGCTACCGCAAAGGATAATTCATCATGGCAACGACCTATTTCACTGAAGACCACGAATGGATCCGCGTCGAAAACGGTGTCGCGACAGTTGGCATCACCAACTATGCCCAGGAACAGCTGGGCGACCTCGTGTTCGTGGAACTGCCGGAGAGCGGCCGCAAGATCGCCAAGGGCGACACCGCTGTCGTGGTTGAATCTGTCAAGGCTGCATCCGACGTCTACGCGCCTGCCGACGGAGAAATCATCGAAGCCAACACGGCGCTGTCTTCCGATCCGGCGCTCGTCAATTCGGCGCCGACAGGCGATGGCTGGCTATGGAAAATGAAACTCGCGGATGAAAGCCAGCTGTCCGGCCTGATGGACGAAGCCGGCTACACGGCGATGATCGGCTGAGGGACCGGATCATGAGCGACAATGCAGCCACTTTTGCCGGGCGCCACATCGGCCCCGGCCCGAGCGATGTTCGGTCAATGCTGACGACGCTTGGCGTCCCCTCAGTGGAAACGCTGATAGCGCAGGCGGTGCCGAAATCGATCCGCCTCGACCGCCCACTCGACCTTCCGGCGCCGGCGAGCGAAGCTGAGGCGCTCGCTGAACTCGCCGAAAAGATGCACGAAAACAACGTGCTGAAGAGCTTTATCGGCACGGGTTATCATGGCACGCACGTGCCTCCCGTGATCCAGCGCAATCTCTTCGAAAACCCCGCTTGGTACACGGCCTACACACCCTACCAGTCCGAGATCAGCCAGGGCCGCCTGGAACTGCTTTTCCACTTCCAGACCTTGGTGACCGAACTTACCGGCCTGCCGGTAGCATCGGCATCACTGCTCGACGAAGCGACAGCCGCAGCCGAAGCCGTCGGGATCGCCTACCGCCATCATCGCGAAAAACGCACCAAGATCGCATTCGCAGGAGTTCCGCATCCTCAGATCCTCGATGTCGTGCGTACGCGCGCAGAGCCTCTGGGGATCGAGATCAACGGGGAAGAGATCGACGAGACTACGGCTGCCCTTATCGTTTCCTGGCCGGACACGCTCGGTGTCTATGGAAACCACACAGCAGCCATCGCGAAGGCCAAAGCCCTGGACGCCGTAGTCATCTTTGTCGCCGACCCGCTGGCGTTGACCCTGACGGATTTGCCTGCTTCGCTAGGGGCCGACATCGCCGTTGGCTCCATGCAGCGCTTCGGCGTGCCCATGGGCTTCGGCGGCCCTCATGCCGCCTATTGCGCAGTTTCGGAGAAGCTCACGCGACTGATGCCCGGACGGCTGGTCGGTCAGTCGGTCGACAGCAAGGGGCGCCCCGGCTACCGGCTGGCGCTGCAGACACGCGAGCAGCACATCCGCCGCGACAAGGCGACCTCCAACATCTGCACAGCACAAGCTCTGCTTGCCAACATGGCCACGGCGTACGCCATCTGGCACGGGCCGCAAGGCCTGCAGGCCATTGCCGACCAAGCGCACGGCCTCGCCGCCCGGTTTGCATCGTCGCTGGAAGCCGCAGGCATAGAGACTGCCGGCGAGAAGCTGTTTGATACCGTGACGGCGATTGTCCCCGGCAAGGTAAAGGAACTGGCAAAGGCTGCCGAAAAGTCGGGACGCATGATCCGCGTCATCGATGCCGATCGGGTCGGAATCGCGTTCGACGAGACTTCGACAGAAGCCGATCTGGAGGCGCTCGTAGGTCTCTTCGGCGCGAGGATAGCGACATCCCGGGGGCGGCGGCTGCCAGGCAAACCGCGCGGCAAAGGTTTCCTGACGCAGCCCGTGTTTCATGAGACCCGGTCGGAAACAGAGATGATGCGTTTCCTGCGCCGGCTCGCCGACAAGGACCTTGCCCTCGACCGTGCAATGATCCCGCTTGGCTCCTGCACAATGAAACTCAACGCGGCTGCGGAAATGATGCCGGTAAGCTGGCCGAGCGTGGCCAATTTGCATCCGTTCGCGCCTCGCGCCCACACGGCGGGTTATCGCGCGATGACTGCCGACCTCGAGAAGTGGCTCGCCGAAATCACCGGCTTCGACGCGGTCTCACTGCAGCCCAATGCTGGAAGCCAGGGAGAATATGCCGGGTTGCTCGCCATTCGCCGCTATCACCAGTCGCGCGGCGAAGCGCATCGCAACGTCTGTCTTATCCCCTCCTCCGCCCACGGCACCAATCCGGCAAGCGCCAGCATGGCTGGCATGCGAGTCGTAGTGGTTGCTTGCGAGGAAGCCGGAGACATCGACCTCGATGATCTGAAGGCAAAGGTGGTCGAACACGCCCCCAATCTCGCCGCGCTGATGTTCACCTACCCTTCAACGCACGGCGTTTTCGAAGAGGGTGCGCGCGACATCTGCACGCTCGTGCATGAACATGGCGGGCAGGTCTATTTCGACGGGGCAAATCTCAACGCGCTGGTCGGGCTGGCGCGGCCGGGCGACATTGGCGCCGACGTCTGCCACATGAACCTCCACAAGACCTTCTGCATTCCCCACGGGGGCGGAGGTCCAGGTGTCGGGCCCATCGGGGTCAAGTCGCATCTGGCGCCGTTCCTGCCGGGCCATGCGGCCTTGGGAACGGAACATGCGGTTTCGGCAGCCCCCTTTGGAAGCGCATCCATTCTCCCGATCACATGGATGTACATCCGCATGATGGGCGCGGCGGGACTGAAGCAAGCCACGGAAATAGCCATCCTCAGCGCCAACTACATCGCCGCGCGGCTATCTCCGCATTTTCCGGTTTTGTTCGCAGGGCGTAACGGGCGGGTGGCGCATGAATGCATTCTGGATACGCGCGTGCTCAAGGAAAGCGCGGGAATTACTGTAGAAGATGTCGCCAAGCGATTGATCGACTACGGTTTTCATGCACCGACCATGTCATGGCCGGTAGCCGGGACGTTGATGGTGGAGCCTACGGAATCCGAGCCAAAGGAAGAGGTCGACCGCTTCTGCGACGCCATGATCGCCATCGCGAAAGAGGCTGCCCGGGTGGCGAAAGGCGAGTGGGCGAAAGAGGATAATCCGCTCGTCAATGCCCCGCATACCGCAAGCGAGGCGCTGGGAAGCGACTGGGATCATCCCTATTCCCGGATGGAGGCCGCCTATCCCGCAGGCAATGCGGAGGTAGCCGCGAAGTACTGGCCGCCTGTGGCGCGCATCGACAATGTCGGCGGCGACCGAAACCTGGTCTGTTCCTGCCCGCCCATCGAAGCACTGGCGAGTTAGCCGCTCCGACGTAAGCGGACAGCGCCACAGGAACGACATCGCGATCGCAAAAGAGAGCATCGCGTGTCGTGTAGACACCGCGAAGGCCGGCCCCCCAAGCGGCCGGCCTTCTTGGTCTCGCTGCCCCGTCGTTATGCTTTATTTAGCAGCGCGAGATTCGCATCGACCACAGTCGTGTCCGACATGTGCTTCCTCGCTTCATTGAGCAGTTCGCGCGCTTTTTTATTGTCGCCGCGCAGCAGTTGCGAGTAGCCCATATTGTTGACGATCTCGGGCTTGCGGCCGGCCACTTTCAGCAACTGATCGTAGGCGCGGTCCGCGAAGTCGAACCGCCGCAACTGGTCATACGAAGCTGCAAGTCCCATCCACGCCTCCGCATTGGCGGCGCGCAATTCGACGGCCTTGCGAAAGTGCTTTTCCGCCAAGCCATAATTTGCGTCGCGAAACTGCATCTTGCCAAGCGCGAGATCGCTTTGACTGATGTCCTGCGCAATCGGCCTTATCGCCGTCGTCTCCAAGCCGTCGATGGCGTTTTTCGTGCAGCCCGACAGCGCCAGTGCGGCGCATACTATGCTCAGTGTAATGAAGTTTTCCCGACGCATGTCCCTACCCCGCATCGCCCGTTTCTCCGGGCTTGTCCTTCGAGATCAGACTACCAAAGGGAGCTTAAACATCGGTGCTGAAACGGTTGCAAATCGGGCCTGCCGGACAACGCCCGGTTAACCAGCCTGCTATTCGGCCGTCATCTTCACGATGATCGGAATGATGGCGATCATCAGGATAACCGGGAGAATGCACACTGTAACCGGAACCGACATTTTGGCGGGCAAGGCGTGGGCCTTCTCCTCCGCAATCGACATGCGCTTGTGGCGCATCTCGTCGGAAAAGACGCGCAAGGCCCCCGCAAGGCTGGTTCCAAGTTCCTTCGACTGCTGCAGCAGCGTCGCGAAGGACCGTATCTCGTCGAGGCTCAGGCGATCCGCGAGCGCCTTGAGAGCATCGTCGAGGCTTCGGCCCGCCCTGAGTTCGAGCGAAACGAGCTGCAGGTTCAGGCTGAGCGACGGATATGTCAGCGCAAGTTCCTTGGAGACCCGATCGATCCCGGCCTCCATGCTCATGCCGGCATCCGAGCAGACGATCATCAGGTCCATGAAATCCGGGAAGCCGTTCCGATATTCGACGACCTTCGCATGGACCATGCGGCCCAATACAAAGCCCGGCAGAAAATAGCCGAAACCCGCAGCCATGATCACGAGTGTCCAGAAGGCCTTCGCGGAATTCCCGTCGCCGAACACGCGCGTAAGGAGGACTGCGGCGACTGCGCAAGCCGCGAGAGAGGCAATACGGATCAGGAAAAACATCCCGACCGCACGCGAATCCATGTATCCGGCCTGGACAAGTTTCAAACGCAGGCGTGCGACATTCTCCGGATCGCTTTTGGCGTAGAATTCGAGCGCGGTTCTGGCGGCTTTTTCCCGCACGGCGCCTGTATTCTTCTTCGCGTGGAGCTCCTGCTTGCCGGTATCGAGCTGAGTTTCGACTTTGAGCCGCCGCTTCAGATCGCCGCGCTCGCCGCGAGTCATCACCAGCGACCAGCCAACCGCCGAACCACCAGCCGCGAGCAACAGCAGCGCCACAGGCGCGAGCGAACCAGAGGGTAACTCTCCCAATATCGAGATAAACGTTTCCATGTCAGAACTTGAACGTCGACATTTTGAACAGCATGAAGTTGCCGAGCATCAGCCACGCCAGGGAACCTCCAAGCAGGTACCAGGTCATCGGCTCGCCCCACACATCGTTGTAGAAATGCGGCATCACCAGCATGATGGCGGTCATCAGAAGCACCGGCACAGCGGTCAGAATGTAGGCCGACATGCGGCCTTCGGTCGAAATCGCCCGCACCTTGCGTTTGAGCTTGCCGCGTTCGCGGATCACGGTCGAAAGGCCATCCAGAATTTCGCGCAGATTGCCGCCGGAACTGTTCTGGATGGAAACGGCGGTGACGAACAGCGGCAAATCCTCGTGGCCTACGCGCTGGAAGAGCATGTGCAATGCACTCACCAGGTCCGAGCCGTAAGTGACCTCATCGGCGACCACGCCGAACTCGGTTCCGATCGGATCCGGCATTTCCCGCGCCACCATGGCAATCGCCACAGGCACCGGATGCCCGGCCTTGAGGCTGCGCGTGATCAGCTCCAGCGCCTCGGGCAATTGAATGCCGAAAAGCTTGTGGCGCCGTTTCCTGAGATGGCGTAGCGCGACAATTGGGAACACGGCGCAGAGAACCGGCAGCGCGGCGATCCCGAAGGCGATCGGAACCCCCTTCCAAATCATAGCGATGACGGAAGCCGCGGCGGCGCCTGTTGTAAATGCGAGGAAGCGCGGGAATGGCATCGTGAGGCCTGACTGTGTCCTTAACCTGCGAAGCCTTTGCAGCGAAAATGGCGAACCTCCACTGTTCAGACCTCGCTCCTTGCGCAACTGAATCAGCACCTGCTCCTGACTGAGCTGCTTCTGTTGCAGTTTCATGCGCCGGTTGATCGTGTTCCTGCGATCTTTGCTGCCTGCATAGAGAAGATAGATCGCCTCGGCGATCATGACGCTGCTCAATCCGGCAGCGGCGTAGATGAGGTAAAGCCCGCTCCCAAGCATCGCGGTCTACTCTTGCGGCCTGCCCGGTTCGAAGTATTTGCCCGGGAACTCGATGCCCATCGCCCTCAGGTCTTCCAGAAAGCGCGGTCGAATTCCGGTTGCCTCGAAATGGCCAACGATCTTTCCCTCTCCATCCATGCCCGTGCGAACAAAGCGGAAAATCTCCTGCATCTGAATGACGTCGCCCTCCATGCCAGTCACTTCGGCAACGCTGGTCACCTTGCGCTTGCCGTCGGACAGACGCGTAAGCTGCACGATGATGTCGAGCGCGCTCGCAATCTGGCTGCGTATCGACTGGACGGTCATTGGCATGCCGGTCATGCCGAGCATCTGCTCAAGGCGGCTAATAGCGTCCCTTGGCGTGTTGGCATGGATCGTCGCCATGGAACCCTCATGACCCGTATTCATCGCCTGAAGCATGTCGAATGCTTCCTCGCCGCGGCACTCGCCCAGGATCACCCGGTCGGGACGCATGCGCAGCGCGTTCTTAACGAGATCCCGCTGCTTCAGCTCGCCGTGGCCCTCAATATTGGCTGGACGCGTTTCCATCCGGGCCACATGCGGCTGCTGGAGCTGAAGTTCGGCAGCGTCCTCGATCGTGATCAGCCGCTCATCCTCAGGAATAAAGGCCGACAGCGCGTTGAGCATGGTCGTCTTGCCGGTGCCCGTACCCCCTGAAATGATCGTCGTCTTCCGCGCATGGACCGCAGCGGCCAGCACCTCGGCCATATTCTGCGTGATCGCGCCGAACTCGACCAGTCTGTGCAGGCCAAGCTTGTTCTTGGAAAACTTGCGAATGGAAACAAGAGGCCCATCGACGCCCACCGGCCGGATCGCCGCATTGAAGCGCGAGCCGTCAAGCATGCGGGCGTCCACCATCGGCTGTGATTCATCGACACGCCGCCCGACCGCTGCAACAATTTTGTTTATGATTCTAAGAAGATGCGCCTCGTCCTTGAACGGAACGTTTATCTTCTGCAACTTGCCGTGCCGTTCCACGAAGCAGTTTTCGTGACCATTGATCAGGATATCGTTGATCGAAGGGTCTTTCAGAAGCGGTTCGAGGGGACCAAGCCCCACCATCTCGTCGACGATATCGTCCACCAGCGCATCGAGCTCGGCAACATTGATCGCCATCCGCTCCTGACGAGTTTTTTCGGAAACGAAGTCATGAACCTGCCGATGCATATCCTCGCGGGGCAAGCGTTCGAGAGCCACCAGGTTGATCTCTTCCAGCAGCATGCGGTGGATGCGGCTGCGCGCCTCAAGCACCTTGTTGGCCGTCTTGGCGGCTGGAGCGGAGAGCTCCGTCCTGGTCGAGGGCGCCGGCTTGCGAAGTGTCGGAATGAGGACGCTGCCCGCGTCATGCGGCGCAGGCGGCTCTGGAGACCGCTCCGGACCATCGTTGCGCCGCTGCAGGGTGGAGAAACGACTGCTCATCCCGCCTTCCTCAGCAATTCACGGCCAAGGCGGAACAAGGACCTGGATTTCCGTGGAACCGCCGCAATCTCTTCCGGCAGGATGATCTTCTTCAAATCCTGAATGACGTTGGCGTTCGGGTCGATTTCCTGCAACGGTACGCCACGGTCCACAGCCTCCCGCACCAGCCGGTAGTTGTTGGAGATGCCGCCGACGAAATGTTCGCCAAGAACGTCCTGTACGTCCCCCTGTTTGATCCCCGTGTCGAACATCCTTTGCTCGAAACGGTTCAGGATGACGTTGGGCTTCACCTCTTTCCCGGCGGTCTCGTATATCGCCTGAATCAGCCGCTGGGCGTGCCTGAGGCACGGAACGGTCATCTCGGCGACGATGTAAAGCTTGTTGGAGCCGAGCACGACTGTTTCCGTCCACGGAAACCATGTTCGGGGCATGTCTATGACGACATTGTCGAAATAGGCCGAAACGAGGTCCAGCATTCGGACCACGACGTCGGTGTTGAATGAACGCAATTCCGAGGGCTTTGCAGGCGCCGCGAGCACGCAGAGACCGCTTGCGTGCTTGGATAACATCACGTCGAGCAGCTGCCGGTCTAACCGTTCAGGTTGGTTCTCGATTTCGGTGATGTCGAAACGCGGCTCAAGATCGAGATACTCGGCGCAAGCGCCTTGCTGGAAATTCAGATCGACCACGCATGTCGATGCGCCGCGCGTCACCGAATGATGAAGCTGGAAAGCCGTCTGCAAGGCGAGCGTGGTGGTGCCGACGCCACCGGCAGCCGGCATGAAGGTATAGATCTGCAATTCCGTGTTCTCGTCCCTGCCCGGCCCCTGAAGGGCGCGAATACAGGAGCGAACCAGGTCCGCTGTGGTGATCGGCTTGACGAGAAAGTCCGCCACCTGGAGCTGCACCAGGATGCGTACGGCAGCAGCACTGAATTCCTGCGTGACCACGACGATTGGCGTACGGCCTTCGAGCCGCCTGGTAATGCGTTGAAGCGCCTCGATTTCCTCCAGCCGGGCCGCGTCCATATCGACGATCACCGCGCTGCAGCCCAATTCCTGGATCTCGCCCCGTAGCTCGGCCAGCGTCCGTTCGACCGTCACAAGCTGGATTGTCTCGGATTGCGCGAATGCGGCACGCACATCCTGCGCAAAGAGCTTGTCTGTTGAAACAAGCACAACCCGCTTGGTCTTGGTCGTGTTGGCCATGGTCCCCGCCTCGCTCGTCAATAGTTGGTCGTTGTCGGTGTGGCCTTTGCCGCCTCGCCACCCGAAGGTGTCGCCAACGCCTCAGTGCCGCGATCCGCAGGTACGCGCAGGCGCGTGTTCTGGACTCCGGCCGGCCATGGATCGACCATCTGCATAACCGTGTTGGAATACATTGCGTTACCTGCACCGGGCGTCACTCCGTCGATGCGCATGTAATCTTCGGTTCTGCATCCTGTGGCCAACAAACTTGCCAGCAGCGCCAAGGCCGCGAGACGCCTGTTCCTCATGACCTACTCCTTCGGCAAATCGAGAAAATGACCGGATGTCGGCGGCGAGACGACCGAAGGCACACCCATTGCGGCAGCCTTGCCGGCGGCGGTGACCTTCACCTCTTCGACATTTCCGAGAAAATAGTCGATGTTGTTGGCGGCAACGGCGCCATCCATCGGCGTCAGAGGCTTTTTCGACGGATCGATCGGCTTCACAAGGTAAGGCGTGATGATAATGACCAGGTCGGTCTCATGACGCTGATAGGCTTTGGAGCTGAACAAAACGCCCAGTATCGGAAGTCGGCCCAGTCCGGGGATTTGTTCCGTGGTCATGTCGTTCTGGCTCTGCAACAACCCCGCGATCATGAAGCTCTGTCCGCTCTTCAGGTCGATCGAGGTCTCTGCGCGGCGCACGATGAAGCCAGGGATCGAGATGTCGCGGAGCTGATACGAAGTCGATGAGTCGACCGCGGAAACCTCCGGCGCAATTTTGAGGCTGACCAGCCCGTCGTTCAGGACAGTCGGCGTAAAATCGAGGCTTACGCCGAACCGCTTGTACTCGACGGTTATGTTGTCATTGTCCTGCGCCACCGGGATCGGAAATTCGCCCCCGGCCAGAAAGCTCGCGGTTTCTCCCGAACGGGCGATCAGATTGGGTTCGGCCAACCGCCGCGCAACGCCGCGCTTCTCCAAAGCTTCGATCGCGACATCGATCGACAAGCCGTTGTTGAGCAGCGAACCGATCAGCGCGCCCGCCGGCGCGTTGCTTGAGGCTCGCGGAAACGAATTGAATGAGATCGTGCCGGATGGCCCTGTATAGGCTGCCCTGATTTGCGTACCCAATTCCTCGCCGACCTGTCGGTTGATCTCCACGAAACGTACATTGAGCTGGACCTGCTGCGAGGAGGAAATGTTCACCGAATTGATGACTTCCTCCTCCCCGGAGAAACGCGAAGCGATACGCGTCGCTTTGTCCGCGGCCACTGCGTCCTTTGCGGAGCCGGACAGAACCAGGCGGCCGTTGGCGGAGCTGACTTCGATATTCGCGTCCGGCACGGAATTGCGGATCGTGCTCGCGAGGCGGTCCGTATCCAGTGTCACTTCGACGTCAACCGTGCCCACGAGCTGCTTGTTCTCGTCGAAAAGTGCAATGCCGGTCGTGCCAAGGCTATTGCCCAGCACGTAGAAAGACTTGTCCGTGAGCGGATTGACGTTGGCGACTGCCGGATCGCCGATCACGATCTCATAGAACGGAGCATTGGTCCGGATTGTCTTCGGCTTGCCCTTGGCGATCTTGATCGATGTGTTCTTGGTCGAAGAAATATGGATAACATCGCCATTCGCATACGCTTTTTCCGGAAGCGATACGGTTCCAAACAAAGCGGCAACCGTCATTCCGGCAGCCATGCAAGCGTATCGACCGATACAAAGTACCTGCCCAAACATCGTTATGTCCCCCACCCGGTCCCCACCAGGCATGCATTCAATCAGTCGGCCGGAGCCACTACCTTGTAGGTCTCCGGTTCGGTCCCTCGAGTTACGATGACCGTCTTGAACCTTGGCTCTTCGGGCAACGTCATCGCCTCGACCACATTCTTTGCGGCCGCGGCCATGGAGCCTCCAAACGCCGAAATCGTCGTTACGCCATCGCCAGCGGCAGCATCGGCTTCTGCAGCCGCTCTCAGCGAAAGCGACAGCGTGCCAACATTGCGGGCGAGCGCCACCTTTCGCGCGCCGTCCGTCGTTACCTCGATCGTTACGGAGTTAGCGACCTGCGGACTGGTCTGACGCTCGTCGGCCCCCTGCCCGACCGTCAACACTTTCGCATTCTCAACCACGATCTCGCTGGTGATTGTCGCGCCCGCCGCGTCCTTCGCATTGTCAGACGTTTCCTGAATAGCGCCAGCGTCGCGCGTCAGCACGACATCGACGCGATCACCCGGCGTGACGAAGCCGCCAACACCAGCAATCTCGTCAGTTTTTATCGTCACCGCGCGCATCCCCGGCGACAGCAGATTGGAGAGCGCCGCCCGGCCATTTGGCCCCGAAAGCTTTGTCAGAAGCACCGGCTCATTGGTCTCGATCGGCGACAGCACGACCCTGCTGCCTTCGGCAAGCAGGGCGTCTATTGTCGCGAAGGCGCCCTCGGGCAGCGATTCCTTCGGCCATGGAATGACCGAGAGCTGCGTCCGGTCGAGTGCCATCCCGAAGCGCAGAGGGGCTGCCGCAACCACGATCGTCTTGAATTCCACCTTCGGCTCTGCTGGAGCCGAGGGCGTTGTGTCGGCTGCCTCACGGGCATTTGCAGCGTTCTTGATCCAGATGTCGGCTGCGAAGATCGACGCGGAGCCGACCACAGCCGCAATACCGATCATTGTTATGGCTTTGCCCCGCACGGCCGAGTCCCCCGCTACCCGTTCCTGATTGCGAGGGTCACGCTACGGTCAAAGTTTAAACAATTAGGAATTGTTCATATGCCGGCCAGATCTGAATCCGGCGGTGTGGTTATCGAAGACTTTAGAAAAAGCGCTTAATTGAACCTGTCAAAAGACCTGAACGGAACAGGAACCTCTGTCCTTCCGCCGTGAAGGCGTGGCAATATCAAGCGCGATTCGATACGACTGACGGGATCATGGACGACGGCAACGACCTCTTTTCCAATCTCAACAAGCATCCCGGACCCGCGCCTCGCGCTGCGGCCCGCCCGGCCGATCCGCTTGTGCAAGCCGCCGCGCGGCGCGCCGCCCAGCCCAAAGACGGCAGCGAAGGCTATAGCGCCGCCGACATCGAGGTTCTCGAAGGGCTGGAGCCGGTCCGGCGGCGGCCGGGCATGTACATCGGCGGAACAGACGAAAAGGCGCTCCACCATCTGTTTGCCGAGGTCATCGACAATTCGATGGACGAGGCCGTGGCCGGCCACGCGACGTTCATTGAAGTCGATCTCGACGCCAACGGCTTCCTGACAGTGACCGACAATGGCCGCGGCATTCCCGTCGACCCGCATCCGAAGTTTCCAAAAAAGTCAGCACTCGAAGTCATCATGACGACCCTGCATGCCGGCGGCAAATTCGACTCGAAGGTCTACGAGACATCGGGCGGCCTGCACGGCGTTGGCGTTTCCGTTGTGAATGCGCTCTCGGACTCGCTTGAGGTCGAGGTGGCGCGGGGCCGTCAACTCTACCGGCAGCGCTTTTCGCGGGGCGTTCCGCAAGGCGCGCTGGAAAAGCTCGGCGACATCCAGAACCGGCGCGGGACGAAGGTCCGCTTCCATCCAGACCCGGAGATATTCGGTAGGAACGCGCATTTCGAGCCGGCGCGCCTCTACCGCATGGCGCGTTCGAAGGCCTATCTGTTCGGCGGGGTGGAAATCCGCTGGTCCTGCGATCCTCTGCTGATCAAGGAGAAGGATCCGACACCCGCCAGGGCGACCTTCCACTTCCCCGGCGGCCTGAAGGATTATCTCGCCGCCTCTCTCGGGGACGAGTTTCAGGTCACCCGCGAGGTTTTTTCCGGCAAAAGCGAAAAGCAGGGCGGCCACGGCTCCGTCGAATGGGCGGTTACCTGGTATGGCGGCGACGGCTTCCTGAATTCGTACTGCAATACGATTCCGACGCATGAGGGCGGAACCCATGAGATGGGCTTCCGCAACGTGCTGACGCGTGGCCTGCGCGCCTATGCCGATCTGATCGGCAACAAGCGGGCTGCGATCGTCACCAGCGAAGACGTCATGATCTCGGCGGCGGGCATGCTCTCCGTCTTCATCCGCGAACCGGAATTCGTCGGGCAGACGAAGGACAAGCTGGCGACCGTCGAGGCGATCCGCATCGTGGAAGGCGCGCTGCGCGACCCGTTCGACCACTGGCTGGCCGACAATCCGCAGGAAGCTTCCAAGCTGCTCGATTGGGTGATCGCGCGCGCCGATGAACGCGTCCGCCGTCGCCAGGAAAAGGAAGTCAGCCGCAAGACGGCGGTGCGGAAGCTTCGCTTGCCCGGCAAGCTCGCCGACTGCACCCAGAACGCCGCCGCCGGCGCTGAAATCTTCATCGTCGAGGGCGACTCCGCCGGCGGCTCCGCCAAGCAGGCGCGCGACCGCGCCATGCAGGCCGTGCTGCCACTTCGCGGCAAGATCCTCAACGTCGCCAGCGCCGGAGCCGACAAGCTCACAGCCAACCAGCAGATCGCGGACCTCATTCAGGCGCTGGGTTGCGGCACGCGCACGAGATACCGCGACGAGGATCTGCGCTACGACCGCGTCATCATCATGACCGACGCCGATGTCGACGGCGCTCACATCGCCTCTCTTCTGATCACCTTCTTCTACCAGGAGATGCCCGACCTGATACGCGGCGGGCATCTCTATTTGGCGGTGCCGCCGCTCTACAGCATCCGACAAGGCGGCAAGGTCGCCTATGCCCGCGACGACACCCACAAGGACGAACTCCTGAAGTCGGAATTCACCGGACGCGGCAAGATCGAAATCGGCCGCTTCAAGGGCCTCGGCGAGATGATGGCTTCCCAGCTCAAGGAAACCACCATGGACCCGAAGAAGCGCACGCTCCTGCGCGTCGACGTTCTCGACGATGCGGCGGCGACGAAAGCTTCGGTCGACGCGTTGATGGGGACCAAGCCGGAAGCGCGCTTCCGCTTCATCCAGGAGCGAGCCGAGTTCGCCGAGGCGGAGGAACTGGATATCTGATCCTTCGAGCGCCGCCGCCCTTGTTTTCAGAATTGCCGGGCGAAGCTAGTGTCGTGATTTCGAAGTTCGCATGATTTTCGATATCACTCTCCGAGCGAACTTCGAAATCAAAACGACACTAGAATCAAATAGTTGCTAGTGTCCCTCGATTCTGAAATTCGCTCTGCCGCCGATATCGAACTCTTGCGAATTTCAGAATCGGGACGCTAGGCTGCCGCGATCGCCAGTGCATGGCCGCGGGCATTCTCGCGAAGCGCGTCCAGATGTATTGATCTCAGCAGGTTGGCGAGGTCACTTCCTTGCTGGTCCTCGCCAAGTTCCTGAAGCATGCGCCAGCTGACCTCCTGAGTGCCGGTCGCGCTCCGGCCGTTCGCCACCTCGCGCCAGATCTTGAGCGCCAGCAGAATAACGCCATAAAGGGTTGCGGCGAGCCCCGCTTTTCGAAAGAGCGCGGCAAGCGCGACATCCTGCCCGCCCGCTAGCAGTGTCCTCACCCTGGCCTCGCTCTGTGCGGTCAGCGCGACCAGCGCAGCGCCAAAAAAGTCGATCTTCCCGCATGCAACGGCCCTGATAAGAAATCCCGCCGTCAAGTCGCCTCGTATCCGAAGATGCTCGATGAGCGCTGCATATTCATCAGGACTGGTGCCATCGATCAAGGTCAGCGAAGCCTTCAGGCACGCGTCCCTGGTGACCCGTTCGGCGCGGGAAGCGCCCATCAGCGCCACCACCAACGGCGATGCCTTCAAGGTCTCGCCGAGCTTGACCAGCAGCAAATGCCGGCAGTCCGACGGCAACCGCCTGTCTGCGAGCAGGGCTTCGCGCAGCGGCCCGAAATCACCGTGACGCTCGGCCATGCGGCGGAAACTGAGCCCCGCAATCCCGGCGGATGGATTGTCGAGAAGAGCGAGACACGCCTCCGCCTCTCCAACTTCAGCAATTGCCGCAGACAAGGACATCGAGACGCCCGGGCGCCGTGCAATCACGCACTGGGCGAAGGTGTGGCCAGACGCAACGCGGCCGATCAGATCGGCTTCGGACAACAGGGGCGAACGCGCCAGGATCAGCCCGGCGATTTCCGGCTGATCGGAGGCAAGAGCGCTGATGATTTGAACCGGCGCCCGGCGGCTCATCGACACGGCGTCCGCCAGCGCTAACCGCACTTTCGAGGATGGATCATCCAACAGCAACGTCAACGCCGCTTCGGCGGCGCAGCGGTCCTCGAATGAAAGTTGTGCCTCTATATAGCTACGCGCCAGAGCGCCCGCTGCTGCTGCCCGCTCGGAAACGCGCGCAGTCTGCGCCCATTTCAGGAAATGCCCGATCACCATTGTGCCCCCCTGCCCTTATCCCCGATGCGACCATAGGAGCTATTGGTTTACGAAGCGTTCACCATACCCGTTAACCGCTTGCCGGGGGACAGCCGAGCGCCTATCAAAACTGCGGAGAATGGGAGTGAGGGTCGATGGCTGGATTATTCCTTGAAGAATTCGAAATCGGCAGTGTTATCCGGCATTCACTGACCAAAACCGTCACCGAGAGCGACAACATGTTCTTTTCGGTGATGACGCTTAACCCTCAACCCCTCCACATCGACTTTGATTTCGCCTCCAAAAGCGAGTGGGGAAAGCCGCTGGTCAACTCGCTGTTCACGCTCGGCTTGATGATCGGCATCTCCGTCCACGACACGACATTGGGGACCACGATCGCCAATCTGGGCATGACCGAGACGGTATTTCCGCATCCCGTCTTTCACGGCGATACGATCCGGGTTGAAACGGAAGTCGTGTCGGTCAGAGCGTCAAAATCGCGTCCCGATCGCGGGATCGTCGAGTTCGAGCACCGGGCCTTCAATCAGAATGGCGACCTCGTTGCGCGGTGCAGACGTCAGGCGATGATCCGTAAAAAGGAAGCCTGATCATGCGTTCACTGCTGTTTGTTCCCGGCGACTCCGAACGCAAACTGGAAAAGGGCTTTCAGTCCGACGCAGACGTGGTGATCGTCGATCTGGAAGATTTGGTGGCGGCCTCGAACAAGGCTGAAGCCCGTAGACTGGCGGCTGCATTTATCCGCGAACGACGCAACGAAATCACCGGCAGCATCTATGTCCGGGTCAACGATCTGGCATCCGGGCTCATCGGATGACGATCTCGCCGCTCTGGTTGCCGTCGCGCCTGACGGCATCATGCTGCCGAAGGCCAATAGCAGCGCCGACGCGACGCATCTCTCCGCCAAGCTTCGTGTTCATGAGGCTGAGAATGGCCTTGTTGACGGCAGCACGCGCATTATCGCCATCATGACCGAAACTGCTGCCGGCGTGCTGGCAGCCCCGACATGGAGGGATCCGAACCCACGATTGGCCGCCCTGACCTGGGGTGCGGAGGATTTGTCGGCGGCTGTCGGCGCGCGCGCGACACGTGACCAGAATGGCCGCTACACCGACGTTTTCCGCTTCGCGCGGACGATGGCCATCCTCGCGGCGTCATCTTCCGAAGTGGCGGCCGTCGATACCGTGTTCGTGAATTTTCGGGACATGGATGGGCTGCGCGCGGAATGCATCGATGCCGAACGCGACGGCTTTACCGGCAAGATGGCGATCCACCCTGCGCAGGTTCCGGTCATCAACGAGGCCTTCACGCCCGCGCGGGACGCCGTTTCCCATGCGAAGGAAGTCGTGGAAGCGTTCCTCGCTGCTGGAAATCCGGGAGTGGTCGCAATCGACGGGCAGATGTACGACCGTCCTCACCTGCGCCGTGCCGAGCGCCTCCTCGGGCGGGCGAAGGCTGCAGGGCTGATTTAGGCCTGTCGGTTCTTTCCGGCATCATTGGGCGAGACGATCCGGGGGCCTTCAAGCGCGGTGCCAAGCTGGAACACCCCTCATCCGCCTTCGCTGCGCTCAGGCACCTTCTCCCACAGGGGGAGAAGGGGCCGCCCCGCCGGGGAGAAGGGGGCACCGCTTCACTGCCACGCCAATCACCACCGTTCGAGACTAGCTGAAACGCTGATATCGCGCCTCTCCTTCTCCCCCTTGTGGGAGAAGGTGGCCGAGCCGGAGCGAAGCGCAGGCGAGGTCGGATGAGGGGTGCTGGACGGAGCGCAGCGCGCCAAGCTGGAACACCCCTCATCCGCCTTCGCTGCGCTCAGGCACCTTCTCCCACACGGGGAGAAGGGGCCGCCCCGCCGGGGAGAAGGGGAACCGCTTCACTGCCACGCCAATCACCACCGTTCGAGATTAACTGACGCGCTGCTATCGCGCCTCTCCTTCTCCCCCTTGTGGGAGAAGGTGGCCGAGCCGGAGCGAAGCGCAGGCGAGGTCGGATGAGGGGTGCTGGACGGAGTGCAGCGCGCCAAGCTGGAACACCCTGCATCCGTCTCGGCTCCCAGCAACGGGATGAAGAAAACGAAATTTCTTTATCCACGCCCTTTCCGCCTCTCGCATAATCCCCGGCATCGCCCTCACGGGAACCTGGTGCGCACCGGGTATCAGGGAGGGCGGCGGTGCCGGGCCGGTCGCGTGGCGGAAACGCGGCTGGAAATTTTCATCCGAGGCCCGGGCCCGCTTCGCGGCTCCCCCGCACCGGCAGAGGCCACCGCGGGGGCCCCGACGATCGGGCAAGACCACCGGCGGGGCGCTGGGAAGGCGCCATACATTTACTTTACGAGGTGCCGACCCAGCGCCCCGCTTCCCGACTGCCTCAACAGCCAGACCGGAAACGGGGCGTGGCGATGAAGGAGTGCGGCTGCGCGCTTTCAATAAGGATGAGTAATGGAGAACTCAGAAACACCAGGAGGCACTCGTCATTCGCTCACAGGCGATGCCGACGTTCTTCTCAGGCCGTCCTTGGAGGCCGTCTGCCTAATCCTTCCCCCAGCGCGGCCGGCGCATGGCGAAGGTCGCATCGATGGTCGCGTAATCCATATAGCCCAGCCGCGAGACGTTGCCGGCCTTCACTGCGTCGAACAGCCCATCCGTCAAATAGGCCTCGTCGATATGGACGCCGACCACCTCGCCAATGACGACATAGACGCCGGCATGCTCTCCATTCAGGCCTCTCGGCTCGAATATCTGGGTCACCTTGCATTCCAGCGCTGCCGGCGCCTCGGCAACGCGAGGCGGTGCCACCAGCCGGGAGGGTGCCGGCGTCAGTCCCGCATAGCCAAATTCGCTCACGCCGCGCGGGGCGTCGACTGCGCTCCTGTTCATTTTCACGGCAAGATCGCGGCCGACGAGGTTGGCCACGAATTCACGAGTTTCGCGCGCGAAGCTCGCGCTGTCCTTCTCCCCTTCGGAGGAAAACCATACCAAATGCGGATGCGAGGAAAAGGCGTTGAAGAACGAATAGGGCGCGAGATTGAGAGCCCCGTCGCGCCCGATCGTCGAAATCCAGCCGATCGGCCGTGGTGCAACGATTGCCTTGAATGGATCGTGCGGCAGGCCGTGACCCTTTTCGGGTTCATAGAACATAGTTCGCTAGCCTTCCCACGGCCCGGAATAGTTCGAGTAAAGCATTGCCACATCCGGCCGCGGCCGCTCCGCCGGTTTTCCGGAGTAAGAGCCGATGTGGATGAAGCCGACAACACGCTCATGCGGGGCGAGGCCCAGGATACGCCGGCCTTCCGGCACGTCCGAATACCAATTGGTGATCCAGTTGGTGGCATAGCCCAAAGCGTTTGCAGCGAGGACGAGGTTCATCGCCGCCGCGCCGCCGGAAAGGAACATTTCCCACTGCGGAATTTTCGGATTTTCCTTCGGGCTGGATATGACGCCGATCACCAATGGCGCGCGGGAGAATCGCGCCCTCTCCTGTTGCACACGACCTTCCGGCAGCGGGCCCTCACGTTTCTCGGCCAACTCCGCCAGCAGCTCTCCGATTCGTTCGCGCGCCTCGCCGCGATAAACGATGAACCGCCAGGGCTCCAGCCGGCCATGATCGGGCACCCGCGACGCGATCCTGATCAACGTCTCGATTTCGTGGTCCGTCGGCGCAGGTTCCCGCAACTCCGGGATCGGTGCGGAATTCCTCGTGAGCATGAAGTCGATGATCGGCGATGTCATGAAAGGCTCTCCTGGCTGTCGGCTGAAGCGCACCCAGGAATGTGGTAGGGCTGCTCGGGCTGTAACGTTTTCACGCCATTATACAGGCCTTGAAATTGCCACCGCCTTGAGCTTCAACGCAAGAGATGTTCACTGCTCCTTCTCGACTGCTGGCAAGGTTTTTTCTGATCGGCGCGCTCGCCGCGCTGGCGCTGCAGGCGTCCGCGCAAGATGGCCTCAAGGCTGTCGAAGGCCTCAAGCTGCCTGGAATCACCAGCTATGCCCCGGCGCAGCAAGACAAGCCACTGGCCCAGGGGGGCGAAGGCCAGGTGACATTGTCGGCGCGATTGACGGACGAATCGCCAGAAATCACCCGCGGCCTTGTCTGGCGGATTTTCAAACCCGAGGCCGGCGAGGATGGCAAGCTGCCGCTTGTTGCCTCCGCCCAAGGGGGAACCAGCGTCTTCACGCTCGAGCCTGGCAGTTATCTTGTGCACGCATCGTTCGGCCGCGCCGGCGCGACCAAGCGCATTACGGTCGGGCGCGAAGCGAAGGTCGACAATCTGGTGCTGGATGCCGGCGGGCTGAAGCTCGATGCGGTTCTGGCAGGCGGTCTCCGGATACCGTCGGAGAAGTTGCGTTTCTCGATCTACGAAGTGCAGACGGATGCCAATGGCGATCGGGCTCTGGTCGTTCCCGACGTCAAGCCAAGCACCGTGGTGCGGCTCAATTCCGGCACGTATCATGTCGTTTCCACCTACGGCGCCGTCAACGCTATCATCCGCTCCGATATACGTGTCGAAGCGGGGAAGCTGACCGAGGCGACCGTTGAACACCATGCGGCAGAGATCACGCTTAAGCTGGTCCGCGATCATGGCGGCGAGGCGATCGCCGACACATCCTGGTCGATCCTCACGGATTCCGGCGATCCAATCCGTGAAAGCGTTGGGGCGTTCGCCTCTATGGTGCTCGCTGAAGGCGAATACACGATCGTGGCGAAGAACCGCGACCGCATCTACCAACGGGATTTCTCCGTGGAAGGCGGCCAAAATCAGGAGGTGGAAGTCCTCGCCAACGAATTGACTGGTACGAAGGTTGGCGAAGAAGCCGATTAAGGCGGCAGTTCCGTCTTTCGTCGCGTGGCGGCTGTCGTCAAAGTACCAGTTGCGCCTACCTCCACAGGCTTGTGAAGGCGGCGGGAAAGAATCCCCGCCGCATGCCCCAATTCTCAGGCTGCGGCTTTCGCAGCAGTCTGCTTGCGCCGAAGGTCGGGCGGCAGCGCTTCCCCGGCAAGAAGCGATATAGCCGCCTCGAGTCCGAGCGACTCCTGCTCGCGCGAGCCTAGGCGTCGGATATTCACAGTGCCCTCCTCCGCCTCCCGCTTGCCGCAGACGAGGATCACCGGAACCTTGGCCAGCGAATGTTCGCGGACCTTGTAGTTGATCTTCTCGTTGCGCAGGTCGATCTCCACGGACAGGCCCGCCTGCTTCAACCTTTCCACGACGGATTGCGCATAGCCGTCGGCCTCCGATGTGATCGTTGCGACGACGACCTGAACCGGCGCGAACCACAGCGGAAAATGTCCCGAATAGTTCTCGATGAGAATCCCGAGGAAGCGTTCCATCGAACCGCAGATTGCACGGTGAACCATGACCGGCTGCTTCTTTTCCGAATCGCTGCCGATGTAGAAGGCGCCGAACCGCTCCGGAAGATTGAAGTCGACCTGGGTTGTGCCGCATTGCCATTCGCGGCCGATCGCATCGCGCAATACATACTCGAACTTCGGACCGTAAAAGGTACCCTCACCCGGATTGACACCTGTTTTGATGCGTCCGCCCGACTCCGCGGCAATCTGGTCCAGAATGCGCGAAAGCACATCTTCGGCGTGATCCCACATCGCGTCAGTGCCCACGCGCTTGTCCGGCCGCGTGGCGAGCTTCACCGTGATCTCTTCGAAACCGAAATCGGAATAGGTCGTCAGGATCAAGTCGTTGATCTTGAGGCACTCATTGGCGAGCTGCTCCTCGGTGCAGAATATGTGAGCGTCATCCTGCGTAAAGCCGCGCACACGCATCAGCCCGTGAAGCGCGCCCGAGGGCTCATAACGGTGCACCGCGCCAAATTCCGCAAGCTTTATCGGAAGATCGCGGTAGGACTTGAGCCCATGCTTGAATATCTGAACATGGCCCGGGCAGTTCATCGGCTTCAACGCAAAGATCCGATCGTCTTCGGTGTCGTCACCTGCGACTTGCACCTTGAACATGTTTTCCTTGTACCAGCCCCAGTGACCGGACGTCTCCCAGAGCGACTTGTCGAGCACCTGCGGGGCATTGACTTCCTGATAGCCCTGCTCGTCGAGCCTGCGGCGCATGTACCGGACCAGGTTCTGGAACATCTTCCAGCCTTTGGCATGCCAGAAGACAACACCGGGCCCTTCTTCCTGGAAATGGAACAAGTCCATCTCACGTCCGAGGCGGCGATGGTCGCGCTTTTCCGCCTCCTCCAGCATATGAAGGTAATTGTCGAGCTGAGCCTGATCGGCCCAGGCCGTTCCGTAGATGCGGGTCAGCATGGCGTTGTTGCTGTCGCCGCGCCAATAAGCGCCCGCGACCTTCATCAGCTTGAACACGCTGCCGATCTGCCCCGTCGAAGCCATATGCGGCCCGCGGCAGAGGTCGAACCAGTCGCCCTGAAAATAGATCTTGAGGTCCTGGTCTTCGGGAATAGCGTCGATCAGTTCAACCTTGTAGGCCTCACCTTTGTCGCGAAAAACCTTCCTTGCCTTGTCGCGCGACCAGACCTCCTTGGTGAAGGGACTGTTTCGGGCGATGATTTCCCGCATTTTCTTCTCGATTGCAGGGAAATCGTCCGGCGTGAACGGTTCGTTGCGCGCGAAATCGTAATAGAAGCCGTTGTCGATCACCGGGCCAATCGTCACCTGCGTTCCCGGCCACAATTCCTGGACGGCCTCGGCAAGCACGTGCGCGCAGTCATGCCGGATTAGCTCAAGCGCACGAGGATCGTCGCGGGTCACGATTTCCACCTGTCCGGACCGTCCCAGAGGATCGGAAAGATCGCGTACTGTGCCGTCAATCGCGTAGGCGACCGCCTTCTTCGCAAGCGACTTGGAGATCGACTCGGCAAGCTGAGCACCGGTCATCGCCGCGTCATAGCCACGGACGGAACCATCGGGAAATTTCAGGGAAACGTCAGGCATTCTCTTCTCCTATCCAGTCCCGCAAACGAGCGCGGGTGGTGATTTGCCGGGACGTGCTGCCCGGCGCGAGCGGTCTTTTAGGGGGAGTTTGCCGAGGCGTAAAGATTTCAGGCGCGAACAAAACTAACGTTTTGCGTTGCTGCCAATCCGCCAATATCGCCAAGGTGCATACCAGACATACGGCGCAGCGAGAGAATGTGGCACGTTGTCGATGCCATGCGTTCCACCGGGACCGCAGCGCGCGACCCGAAAAAGCGCCATCCAGCCACCCGCCCAGAGCCCGTGCCTGGCGATCGCCTCGTAGGCATATTCTGAACAGGTCGGCAGATGCCGGCAGGAATTGCCAATAAATCCCGACAAGGTCAGTTGGTAGGTTCGCACGACAACAGTGCCAAGAACGCGGCCAGGTGTCTTGCGCCATGGGCCGGGCCAGTTGCGGCCCCGCGCCGGATGGTTCGCGGTGTGTGCATTCTTGCGATCCTGGTTCAATGCCAGGTCCGTGCTAGCTCGTTCATGCGTCCATAAATGTCAATTCGAAACACCCTACGCAATGTCCGCTACAGTCGGCGCTCACCGTCAACTCGCCGATGTCCACGGCGGATTGTGCGTTCAGGGCCGGAGGACTGGTCTGTGCGTGGCGGGAAACCACCGCGAACGCCGCCATTCTGCAGAGTCAGAATGCGCAGCACGTCTTCTATAATGTCGAGGATCTCAAACATCGTTCGGACTCCTTTGCCCGGCATTAGACCGCGGCTGGTCAGGGTCCTCAAACGAGTATAACTTCCGCCTCACATGACTTGAGGTTATGCAACTGGAGGCGCACTAAGGAGCTAGCAGCAGGACGACACTCGAGTGTCGGCCGGGCTGCGGAAGAGCTTTTTGTGTCTCAAGCCGCTGTCAGCCGGCAGATTCGAGAGCTCGAGACCTTCCTCGGCAACCCTTGTTCGCTTGCCGCTTGGCTCCGAACGGAGATCGTGGCCAGCATGCGCGCTTAGGCTGCCTCTTCGGCACGTTTCTTTTCGATCTGGCCAATGGCGTCCACCACAGCGTCGAACGTCAGCATGGTCGAAGCATGGCGGGCCCTGTAGTCGCGAACCGGTTCCAAATACTTCAGGTCGCCAAAGCGGCCCTCCGGTGGCACACCGTTCTCCTTCAGCATGCGGAGCATGGTCTCGCGGACTTCCCGCAATTCATTCGCGGTCGCGCCGATGACGTTGGCGGCCATGATCGAGGAAGATGCCTGCCCGAGTGCACAAGCTTTCACGTCATGCGCGAAGTCGGTGACGATGCCGTCCCGCATCTTGAGGTCGACAACGACGGTCGAGCCGCAAAGCTTCGAATGGGCCATGGCGGTCGCATCCGGATCGGTCAGCCGGCCTATCCGCGCGATATTCCCGGCAAAACCGAGAATTTTCGCGTTGTAGACATCATCGATCATGTTTTTCCATTCCGCCGCCGTTTCGCGAACAGCGCATACCGTTGCCACATCTTTCATTCGGGCAACGAGCACATATATAATGCGGGCAGTCCGGCAACGACAAGGCGAGCTCGCGCTCGCCGGAGCTGGGTCTAGACTCGCCGCTTTCGGGACGAGACCGGAATATCCTTCCGAACCCGTAAAAGGCAGTGGTCCGTTCAACTCGTCCCTCCGTCGAGGGGGACTACGGGAGACGCCTTTGATGGACGCCATAATCACGAACTTTCCGCGCCCGGACGACACCAAGCGGTCCGACATCAAGCGCCCGACACAGGCAGAGGCGGAGGCGGCCGTTCGCACATTGCTGCTATGGACTGGAGATGACCCAGATCGCGAAGGATTGAAGGATACGCCCCGCCGCGTTGCCAAAGCCTATCGCGAACTGTTCAGCGGCTATGCCCAGGATCCGGGGGAAGAACTCGGCCGTACGTTCGAAGAGGTCGCCGGCTATGACGATCTCGTCCTGGTCAAGGACATTTCTTTTCATTCCCATTGTGAGCACCACATGGTGCCGATCATCGGCAGGGCGCATGTGGGCTATCGTCCTGACGGGCGCGTTCTCGGTCTGTCGAAGATCGCTCGCGTGGTCGATATCTTCGCGCACAGGCTGCAGACCCAGGAAGCAATGACAGCCCAGATTGCGGGCGTCATTCAGGACGTGCTAAACCCGCGCGGCGTTGCTGTCATGATTGAAGCCGAGCACATGTGCATGGCTATGCGCGGCATTCGCAAGCAAGGGTCGACCACCCTCACCTCAACCTTTACCGGTGTGTTCCGGGACAGCCCCGAAGAACAGGTCCGGTTCGTAACCATGGTTCGGGACGGCAGTCGTGGCTGAACGCCTTTGCCGGCTCCCACGAAAGGCCGGCAATGCCTGCAGTTGAAATTCCAGAACCGCCAAAAGACAACAAAGCGCTTGAGGAAGGCGGCGTCCTCACTCCGCGTTTCGATGCGAACGGCTTAATCACCGCCGTCGTCACAGACGCGCGTGACGGACTCCTTTTGATGGTCGCTCATATGAACTCAGAAGCGCTGGCGCTGACGATCGAAACAGGGATAGCCCACTACTGGTCCCGTTCACGGGGCAAGATCTGGAAGAAGGGCCAAACCTCAGGAAATGTGCAGTCAGTTACAGAAATGCGCGTTGATTGCGATCAGGATGCGATCTGGCTCAGCGTAAATGTCGCAGGACATCACGCAACTTGTCACACCGGAAGACGTTCTTGTTTTTACCGAAGGGTGGAGATCAAGCAGGGTACCCCAACACTAAGCGATGATGGAGGTAAACCATTGTTCGATCCTTCAGAGGTTTATTGATCATCCTGATGAACCAATGGCGACTCGAAAACCACTCAGATTCACGATTTTGATACGGCGAAGCCGTAATGTAGTTTCGGACACGGGGAGTTAGTGATGCTCGAATGGGCGTCCATCCGTAACAGGCCAGACATGAGAGAGCTGAAGGACTTCTCCTCTGACGGCGCGCCCGATACCAAGCCTCAGAAGAGATGTGGAATCTCACTTGCGCTTGGCGGCGGAGCGGCGCGCGGCTGGGCTCATATCGGTGTTCTTCGTGCGCTCGACGAGGCCGGGATCGAGATAAGCATGATTGCGGGCACGTCGATCGGCGCGCTCGTCGGCGGTTGCTACCTGGCGGGAAAACTTGACCAGCTCGAAGAATTTGCCCGAAGCCTCACACGGCGCCGGCTTTTCGGATTGCTTGATATCCACCTTGGCGGGAGCGGCCTGTTTGGTGGTATGAAGCTGACTGCCCGTATGCAGGAACATCTGAACGGCACGACATTCGCAGACCTGCCGAAGCCTTTCGTCTGTGTCGCGTCGGAGATACGGACCGGGCATGAAATCTGGCTCTCAAGCGGGTCGCTCATAACTGCAATGCGTGCCTCCTATGCGCTTCCGGGCGTTTTCGAGCCGGTAGCTTGCAATGGTCGCGTTCTGGTCGACGGCGCTTTGGTGAACCCAGTCCCGGTTTCCGTTTGCCGCGCCTATGAGCAGCCTCTCGTTGTCGCCGTGAACCTTCACTATGACTTGTTCGGCCGCGCGGCCGTCATCAAGCACAGTGCAGGTGAACTTCTCATCGAAAAGGATGCGAAGCCGGGCCACCCTAACGCAACAGCCCAGGAGACGCGCATGGGCATTACAGGCGTGATGGTCGAGGCCTTCAACATCATTCAGGACCGAATCTCGCGCGCCCGCCTGGCGGGTGATCCGCCGGATATGTCTCTCCAGCCAAAGCTCGGTCATATCGGCCTGTCGGAATTTCATCGGGCCGATGAAGCGATCAAGCTCGGCTACGAAGCCACCAAAGCCCAGATTGGCGAATTGACGCGCCTGCAGACGGTTCTCACCTGAGCATCTACGCTGCCAACGCCGCGTCCATGATGCGGAACTGCACGCTGCGCGCGCCATTCCAGTAGTTTCCCGAGAGGGCGCCGGCAACATGCACGTTGTCCCCTCTCATCTTGAAAAGAAAATCGCCGAGAGGAGCTTCGGCCGCGCGAAACGCGATGGCCTGAACCCTGCCCCCTGCATCGCTCCGAAGATCGGCCCGCAGGTGGCCAGCACCAACCGGACGCACTTCAATAAGCCGGTGGCGCGGGAGGACGAGAACCGGAGGCGGATGGCCCTGACCATACGGCCCCGCACTCTCCAGCGCATCGAGCATCTCCAGCGTCGCGCCTTCAGCAGCGAGTGCAGCGTCGATTTTCAGGCTTTCCTCATTCCGAAGCCGAAATACGTCAGCGGCCGCGCGCTCTTCAAAGAAGGCGCGGAGCGCACCGAGATTTTCGCGCGCCACCGTGATGCCGGCGGCCATTGCGTGTCCGCCGCCCTTCACGATCAGGCCCTTTTCGGCAGCGTCGCGAACGAGGCGACCGAGATCGAAACCGGAAATGGAGCGTCCCGAACCGGTACCGGTCCCATTGGCGTTGAATGCGACGGCGAATGCAGGCCGGCGCGCGTGATCCTTCAAACGAGATGCCAGCAGCCCGACTATACCGGGATGCCACGTTTCGCGTGCCGTCACGACAACCGCGGGGCCGGCTCCCCCCAGCAATTCCGCATCCGCTTCAGCGCGGGCCTCGGCAAGCATTTCCTGCTCCATCGCCTGTCGCTCCTGATTCAAGCGATCAAGCGTTTCGGCAATCCGCTCTACTTCCACAGGATCGTCGGTCGCAAGAATCCTGCTTCCAAGGGCGGCATCACCGATGCGCCCACCGGCATTGATCCGCGGACCGATCAGAAAGGCCAGATGGAAGGTATTCACCGGCTCTCCGATGCGTGATGCGCGCGCCAACGCCGTCAATCCGGGGTTCTGCTGCTGGCGCGCGACCTGGAGACCCTTGACCACAAATGCCCTGTTGACCCCGGTCAGCGGCACGACATCGCAAACCGTCGCCAGAGCGACGAGGTCGAGGGACAACAAGAGATTTGGCGGGGTACCATAGTTCCGCTGGCGCAGAACTTTCACCACCTGCACCAGGGCAAGGAATACGACGCCAGCGGCGCAAAGGTGGCCCTGGCCCGAAAGGTCGTCTTCACGGTTTGGATTGACCACAGGAACCCCGCTCGGAAGCGCTCCTCCCACCTGATGGTGATCGAGAACAATCACGTCGGCGCCGGCTGCTCTGGCAGCCTCAATCGACGGTGCACTGTTCGTTCCACAGTCCACGGTCACAATGAGACTCGCACCGCGTGACACGAGTTCGCGCATCGCTTCAGGATTTGGCCCATAACCTTCGAAAATACGGTCCGGAATGTAGATCTCCGAACTCACGTCATAATGCATGAGGAACCGCTTCAAAAGCGCCGATGACGCTGCTCCGTCGACGTCATAGTCGCCGAATATTGCCACCTTCTCGCGCCGCATGACGGCATCGGCCAGCCGCTCGGCGGCGGCTTCCATATCGGTAAGTGTCTCAGGATTGGGCAGTAGCTCGCGAATCGTCGGGTCAAGGAAACGCTCGGCCTCCTCGGATGCTATCCCGCGTCCGGCAAGAACGCGCGCGACGAGATCGGGGACGCCATGTCCCTGGGCAATGGCCAAGGCGGAAATTTCCTGGCGTTCGTTCAGCCGGTGTTCCCAGCAAAGCCCGGTAGCCGACTGCCGCACACCAAGGAAATAGCGCTTGTCTGCGCTCATCGGTCTATCCGCCTCTGCGAATTTGTCCCTTTTCGAACCACATTAGCTTGGCCGAAAATCGCATGGTCAGAATTTTTCGAGATCCTGATGACGCGCCTTGATCTCGCGGATCGTCTTCGACGAGGAACGCATGACGATCGTGTCGGTCTGGATGGAGTCACGACTGAACTTGACCCCGGCGAGAAGATTCCCATCCGTCACGCCTGTGGCGGCGAAAAGAACATCCCCCCTCGCCATCTCCTCTATGCGGTAGATCTTGGCAGGATCGGAAATCCCCATTTTGGCGGCACGAGCGATCTTCTCGTCCGTGTTGAGTTGCAATCGGCCCTGCATCTGGCCGCCGATGCAGCGAAGCGCCGCTGCCGCAAGCACGCCTTCAGGCGCCCCTCCAATGCCGAAGTAGACGTCGATCCCGGTTCCGTCCGGATCAGTAGTGTGAATGACCCCGGCAACATCGCCATCTCCGATCAGCCGAATCGCCGCACCGGTGGCCCGTACGTCTTCGATCAGTCGGGCGTGGCGGGGCCGGTCGAGAATGCAGGCCGTGACTTCCGAAACAGGCACGCCCTTGGCCTTGGCCAGGCTACCGATGTTTTCGATCACCGGCGCGTCGATATCCACGAGGCCGGCCGGATATCCAGGGCCGATCGCAATCTTTTCCATGTAAACGTCGGGAGCGTAGAGCAGGCTGCCCTTTTCTGCGATCGCGATCACCGCAAGTGAATTGGGTAGATTCTTGGCGCAGATCGTGGTGCCTTCAAGCGGATCGAGTGCGATGTCGACTTCGGGCCCATCCCCCGTGCCAACCTTTTCGCCGATATACAACATTGGCGCCTCATCGCGCTCGCCCTCGCCGATGACTACGGTTCCCCTAATCGGCAGCCGGTTCAACTCGGTGCGCATTGCATCGACCGCGACTTGATCGGCGGCCTTCTCATCGCCCCGGCCGCGCAATCTTGCGGCAGCCACCGCTGCGCGCTCGGTGACGCGCACAAGTTCGAGCGTAAGAATGCGGTCGAGGCCGCCCGTCGCGTTTTTCGCCATCTTTACTTCCTGCAGAGGTGTTCGGAGCCGAGGACCGGCGCCGGCCGGCTCCTTTTGTCAAAGTGACTCGGGAACGGCAAGAGCCGATAGCCTCTTTCCGCCTTCGAACAAAAACATCAATCGATTGAATAGCTTCCGCGCCGTTATTCAGCGCGCTCGATACGGATGACCTGCGCCTTATCCGTCAGGTGACCGTCTTTCGTGATGCCCTCTACGGCCTTGCGAACAGCCGCCTCCGTGGTTTCATGCGTGACCAGGATTACCGTCTTTTGCGCCTCGGCTTCTGGCCCGGCTGAATGTTGCACGATCAATTCCAGGGAAATCTCATTGTCGGCCATGCGTTTGGCGATAGCGGCAAAGACACCGATCCTGTCATGCACGGTCAGACGGATAAAATACCCGCCGGCATGTGTTCTCATCTGGGCTCTCTTGTAGGGCCGCAACTCTCTGGCAGGCCGGCCGAAGACAGGCCCGTGCTGGAAGCCAGGCCGGCTCTTGGCGATATCGGCAATGTCGCCGACGACGGCCGACGCGGTGGCGTTGCCGCCTGCTCCCGGGCCCGAGAGCAGCAGCTCGCCCAGAATGTCGGTCTCAATCGCCACTGCGTTGGTGACACCATGGACCTGCGCGATCACCGACGCGGTCGGCACCATGGTCGGGTGCACGCGCTGCTCGATGCCGCTGTCGGTGCGCTGGGCTACACCGAGGAGCTTGATGCGATAGCCCAGTTCGCCCGCCGCGCGAATGTCGGCTTGCGTGATATTCGATATGCCCTCGAGATAGATGTCATCCGCGGCGATCTTCGTGCCGAAGGCAAGACTGGTAAGGATCGACAGCTTGTGCGCCGTATCGTTTCCTTCGATGTCGAAGGTCGGATCGGCCTCCGCATAGCCAAGGCGCTGCGCATCCTTCAGGCAGGCGTCGAATGAAAGGCCTTCCGCTTCCATACGCGTCAGAATGTAGTTGCAGGTGCCGTTGAGAATGCCGAAGACGCGAGAAACCGTGTTGCCGGCGAGCGCTTCGCGCATTGTCTTGATGACAGGGATGCCGCCCGCGACCGCGGCCTCATAGTTGAGCAGAACGCCCCTGGTCTCTGCAATTTCGGCCAAAGCTACCCCATGCCTGGCGAGCAGCGCCTTGTTGGCGGTTACGACATGGCGCCCGGATTCCAGCGCGGCCTTCACGCAGGCAAGCGCTGCGCCATCTGCCCCGCCAATCAACTCGACAAACACTTCGATGTTGTTCGAACGAGCCAGATCCACCGGATTTTCAAACCAGGGCACATCGCCCAGATTGACGCCTCGATCCTTCTTGCGGTCGCGCGCTGAAACTGCGGAAACGACAACATCGCGGCCGCATTGCCTCGTCAGTTCTGCGGCCTTTTCAGTGAGCACACGCGCCACCGAAGCGCCAACGGTGCCAAGACCGGCAATTCCAACACGCAATGCTTCAGCCATGTCCGGCAAGCCTTTCGATTCGACGAGATTGGATTAGCTGTGCGCTTACCGGTGTGCAGCGAGCGGCACAACGTTATTGGGCTGCTTTGCCGCCATACTCAGGAAACGCTTGATGTTACGCGCCGCCTGCCGAATGCGATGCTCGTTCTCGACAAGCGCCAGACGCACATAGTCGTCACCATGCTCGCCAAAGCCCACGCCGGGAGCAACCGCCACATCCGCGTGCTCGATAAGGAGTTTTGAATACTCCAGGGAGCCGAGGCGACGGAACTGTTCGGGGATCGGGGCCCAGGCAAACATCGATGCGGCTGGAGCCGGCACGTTCCAGCCGGCGCGCGTAAAAGTATCGACCATAACGTCACGGCGCTTCCGATATACCTCGCGCACCTCGGCTATGTCGGACCCATCGCCGTTGAGTGCTGCGGTCGCAGCAACCTGAATTGGCGTGAAAGCGCCGTAGTCGAGATAGGATTTCACGCGTGTCAGCGCCGCGATCAGCCGCGCATTGCCGACAGCAAAGCCCATGCGCCAGCCAGGCATGGAGAAGGTTTTCGACATAGACGTGAATTCGACCGTGATGTCGATCGCGCCCGGCACCTGCAGCACGGAAGGCGGCGGATTGCCGTCGAAATAGATCTCGGAATAGGCAAGATCGGACAGAATGATGATGTCGTTCTTCTTCGCGAAGGCCACAACATCCTTATAGAAGTCTAGGCTTGCGACCAGCGCCGTCGGATTCGACGGATAGTTCAGAATGAGCGCCAGCGGCTTCGGTATGGAATGACGTATGCCCCGCTCGACAGCGGGAATAAAGCCGTCATCCGGCTCGACCTGCAGAGATCGGATGACGCCACCCGACATGATGAAGCCGAAAGCGTGGATCGGATAGGTCGGGTTCGGACACAGGATGACATCGCCAGGCGCGGTGATTGCCTGCGCCATATTGGCGAAACCTTCCTTGGAACCGAGCGTCGCGACAACCTGGGTTTCCGGGTCGATCTTCACGCCGAAGCGGCGGGCATAGTAATTGGCCTGCGCGCGGCGCAGACCAGGAATGCCGCGCGACGACGAGTAGCGGTGCGTACGCGGATCGCGAACCACTTCGCAAAGCTTGTCGACAATCGCCTTCGGCGTCGGCAAATCCGGATTGCCCATGCCGAGATCGATGATGTCGGCGCCCTTTGAACGCGCGCTCGCCTTCAGCCGGTTAACCTGCTCAAAGACATAGGGTGGAAGCCGGCGGATCTTGTGAAACTCTTCCATGGTCATTCCAGACTGCTAGCGCGCTCGGTGGCGGGATATACACGCAATTGGGGCTTGGGTCGATAGGACCGAAACGGCGGACGCAGGCATCAAAGGTGTTGCAACCGGCCCGCTATTGTTCGATCTGCTTCAGCGCATCCTCGGCATGCGTGGTAGCCAGTTTCCGTAATTGTTCCGGATCCGTCTGACCAGATGGGACGGTCGCGCTGGCCGCGTGCTGTTGTTGCGCGGACCGAAGCGCCGCCACTTCTGCCTGCGTTTGAGCCGGCGTCAACTGTTCGGCTGCCTGGCTGGGCGGAATATTCAGATTTGGGAAAGTGCCCGTGTTGACAGGGCCAGTCGCACTGGCGGGAGCCGTGTTGTTGACTGCCGATGAAGCACATCCGGACAAAAGAACTATTGCCGTTCCCACGGCAACCAGCCACGGGCCCGGCAGAGAACCAAAAAAAACATGTCCGCCAATGCGATATGTCATATTGTTCCTCGGCAGGCGCACCAGGTTCATTGCTGGACCCCAATGGACGCCCCACTATAATATGTCAACAAAATGCCCTTTGGGAGGCTATCGGACCATGGTGAAGGCAACCGGCACAAGCAAGAAAGAAGAGGTCGCCCCCAAACCGGCATCGGAAAGCAATTCTGCCTCTTCGGTCGAGCAATATCTGGTCAAGGATCCCGAATTGTTCGCACTCAACCTCGCCCGCATGGTCGAGGAAGCCGGCAAGGCCGCCTCGGCGTGGGTCACGCCACGCGAAAAGGGCGAAGTTCGCGACAGTGTCGCCGAGCCAATGGCCGATATGGTCAAGACCTTCTCGAAACTGTCGGAATACTGGCTTTCCGATCCCAAACGCGCCCTGGAGGCTCAGACGAGGTTGTTCTCCGACTATATGGACGTCTGGGCCAATGCGATCCGCCGGGTCGGCGGTGAGAATGACATCGTTGAGGCGGTCAAGCCCGAGCGCGGAGACAAACGTTTTCAGGACCCCGAATGGGGAAAGAACGCCTTCTTCGATTTTCTGAAGCAGGCCTACCTTGTTACATCACGCTGGGCCGGCGATCTGGTCGAACATGCTGACGGACTTGATGAACGTACGCGCCACAAGGCCGGTTTCTATGTGAAGCAGATCGCCAACGCGATCTCTCCATCGAACTTCATTCTGACCAACCCCGAGCTTTTCCGGGAAACCGTCGCATCCAGCGGCGAGAACCTGGTGCGCGGCATGCGGATGCTGGCCGAGGACATTACCGCAGGAAAAGGCGACCTGAAGCTCCGCCAGGCTGACTATTCCCGATTCGAAATCGGCAAGAACATTGCTGTGACGCCGGGAAAGGTGGTTGGACGCAGCGACGTGGCGGAGATCATCCAGTACGAACCATCCACCGAGACTGTCCTCAAGCGGCCTCTGCTCATCTGCCCGCCCTGGATCAACAAGTACTACATTCTCGACCTCAACCCCGAAAAATCGTTCATCCGATGGGCCGTGGCGCAAGGCCATACGGTCTTTGTGATCTCATGGATCAATCCGGACGAACGGCACGGCGCCAAAGGCTGGGAAGCGTATATTCGCGAAGGTCTGCAATACGGGCTCGACACGGTACAGGCCTCGACCGGCGAAAAGGAAGTCAACGCGATCGGCTATTGCGTCGGCGGAACGTTGCTCGCCGCCGCGCTTGCTTTGCTGGCACAGGAAGGCGACGACCGGGTGCGCTCGGTGACATTCTTCACCACCCAGGTTGATTTCACCTATGCCGGTGACCTGAAGGTTTTCGTCGACGAGGACCAGATCGCCGCGCTCGAACGCGCAATGAGCGAAAAAGGCTATCTCGAAGGTACGAAGATGGCCACGGCGTTCAATATGCTGAGGTCCGGGGATCTCATCTGGCCTTATGTGGTCAACAATTACATGCGCGGAAAGGAGCCCATGCCTTTCGACCTTCTGTATTGGAACGCCGACTCCACTCGCATGGCTGCCGCCAATCATTCGTTCTATCTGCGCAACTGCTACCTGGAGAACAACCTGTCGCAGGGGCACATGACTCTGGCCGGGCGGACGGTTTCGCTCTCGGATATAACGATTCCCGTTTACAACCTTGCTTCGCGCGAGGACCATATCGCGCCGGCGAAATCGGTCTTCCTCGGTTGCAAGTATTTCGGCGGTGACGTCGATTATGTGATGGCCGGCTCTGGTCACATTGCTGGCGTCGTCAATCCGCCTTCGCTCAACAAATACCAGTACTGGACGGGTGGCAAACCGATCGGCGATTTCGAAACATGGATTGAAAACGCCAAGGAAAACCCCGGTTCCTGGTGGACCCACTGGCATAGTTGGATCGAATCGAAGGATAATCGCCGAGTTGCGGCAAGGATACCCGGCGAGAAAACGAAGATCATTGAAGATGCTCCGGGAAGTTATGTAAGAGTCCGTGTGTAACAGACTGTAATCCGCGGTGAATTGACGCCCGGTTCGAAAATGGGCGAAATGCACGGCGAAAATGTAGCCGTGTTCGTTCCTACAGCGAGAATTGTGGAGAGGGTGCAGTTTCGCTAGGTCGGTTTCCGAGTACGTGGTCCTTTCATAATCGATTTAGAACTGTCGTATCTAAGCGCAGCGACTCGGAAGTTGAGAAGGGGGACAGGTTTGAAAGCAGAAGGACCGCGACGCGCGAGCGGCAAAGGCTGCGCCGTTCTAGCTGTGCTTTTGGCTGCTTTGCTGGCTTCCTGCACATCCGACCCCGGAATGCAGGTGTCAAACGACTTCAGCATGACCGACGCCGATACGGCAACGGATGGTGGTAGCGGCGCGCTCACAATGTCCGCCGACGGCGACACCGCCTTACCCGATCAGGTCGCCTATCTCCCGAACGTCAAACCAGGTGCCGCGGAATTCGCGGCCATCACGCCCGCGGGCCAGGCTGAAACGACCGCGCAGACGCCGCAGCAGCAACCCGCGGCGACGGAGCCGGGCGCCATTCAGACGCAGGCGGCGGAAACTGACCCGAAAGAACCGGCCGCTAAGGAAGCTACCGCGAAGGCAGAAGAAAATGGATCTGCCCAGACGGCCAAATCCGATGACAAAGGCGACGCGCCTGCTGCGCAGGACAAGAACCAGGTCATCGTGACCGCAACGGATCCGGACACAACGCCTGCCGAACCCAAGAAACGAGGTTTTCTGGCTGCCTTCTTCGGCTCATCGCCGGCCGCTGCATCCCCGGCCAAGGGCGAACGGTCCGCCGGGCTGGTGCAAGTTGCCTCGGTCGCTCCCGCCAAGGCCTCGGTCGTGCCGGCCAAGGCGGAGAAGCCGCAGGCGGTTGTACAGTTGTCCGATGCCGACGACGATGAAAAGCCCCTCGCCGTCCGCGCGTCGCTCGATGGCGGCGACCTCAACCCGTTGCCGGGCGTGCGTCAGACGGCGTTGTTCGAGATCAAGCGGAAATCCGGACTGGACGACGATAGCGACGTCGATTTGCACGAAGACGAGATGGACGGGATTCAGCTTGCGTCGGCCGCCGGGCTCGCCCGCCTCGCGCCAAATGGCCTTCTGAAACAGACCGAGCGTGTCGATGTCGCATGCTTGAAGCCGGCGCTCGTGCGTGTCCTGAAGACGGTCGAGCGCCACTACGGCCGCACAGTCATGGTGACCTCGGGGTATCGCAGTCGTGAGCATAACCGCCGGGCTCGTGGCGCCAAGAATTCGCTTCACATGTATTGCGCGGCCGCTGACGTTCAGGTTCAGGGCATCAGCAAGTGGGAGCTCGCCAATTTTGTTCGCAGCATGCCGGGACGTGGCGGGGTTGGCACTTACTGCCACACCAACTCGGTCCATATCGATGTCGGTCCGGAGCGTGACTGGAACTGGCGTTGCCGCCGTCGGACTTAGGATTGCCACGTCAGTCCATCCCATGACAATTTGACGCAAGCTTGATGGCGGCGGACAAAACTTGTTTCAAATCAGAAACTTGGGTTAAAAAGTTCCACAATTTTAGCCCTCGCTGATTTCCTCAAAAAAGTTGATCGAAGGGTTGCGGGGTGGGTTGCCCGCCGCACGCAACCTGACTATAACCCGCGTCGTTGTGCGCCCATCGTCTAGCGGTCTAGGACGCCGCCCTTTCACGGCGGAAACACGGGTTCGAGTCCCGTTGGGCGTGCCACTCTCCTTATTTCTCTCTTTGATTTCAATTGGTTGCGAGCCTCATTGTCTAACGGAATCGCCGCGTTAGACAATCTTTGTTCCCTTTCATCCTCAGGGATCAGGTGCGCGATCGCCTCCATCGACGCTTTGGCCGCTTTCTTGCGGTTTGCCGCTTCGACGTAGGTCTGCACCTCCGCGAGGTTGCGATGGCCCGAGATCGACATGATGTCGGTGGCGCTTCGGCCCGCATCGGCAAGCCGGACACAGGCGGCCTTTCGCAGACCATGAGGCGACAGCTCCCGCTGCAATCCCGCCTCCCTCACCATGTCGCGAAACCAGTTGGTGAAACCGGCATCCGTGAACGGCGCGCCGCGCGCTGTGACAAGGAACGTGGGATTGTCGCGCTCTGCCGAGGCCAGCACGCTCGGCAAAGCGGCCGATCACCGGAATGGATACCTCGGTGCCGGTCTTCTGCTGCGTGATGGTCAGAAAACCGCCCCTCACATGCTGCCATCCCATGCGAATGATGTCGGACCGGCGCTGCGCGGTGTGAAGCAGAAGGTCCATCGCCAGCCTGGCGCGCGAGCCTTTCGGATGCGCTTTATAGAACTGGGCTATCTCTTCTTCCGTCCAGGTCAGGTAGCCGTCTGTCCGATAGCGAAGCTTCTTCACGCCAATGGTGGGATCATCCACCCGCATCTTTGTTTTCACGGCGTGCGCCATCAGGATCTTGAGCGTCTTGCGAAGGCGGTTGGCGGCCGCCGGGCGGTCGGCCTTCAAGGCAATGAGCCGCTCGATGTGGTCCCTGGTCAGCGCGGCCACACGCCTGTCGCCATGCTCGCGCCGGAAACGCTCCATGTCATTGCGGTAGGTGCGCCGGGTGATCGGCGCAAGATTGGCGAAGGCGGGCGTTCGATAGTAAGCCGCGATAAGCGCCGAAATCGTGCCGGGGGTCGTCCGGTCCCGGCCGATGTCCGTCGAAGCGGGCTCGCCCGAGATGGCACGCTGGTAGACTTCCATGAAGGCGTCCGACCAGATCGGCAGCGGCAGGTTGACCCCGTGCATCGGATAACCCGGGCGACGAAACGACGCCCGCAACCGCCCGCGCGAATCGACATACGGCCCCTTCACAAAGGCGGGCTTATTTTTTCCGCTCCTGCGCATCCAGAAACTCCCCCCATTCGTCATTGTCCGCCACGTCGGGTTCTTCGAACGCGTCATCAGCAATGTCGGGCGTGAAATAGAGGATCACGTCCTTGCTGGTGACCTTCGCCCGATGAACCGGGAATCCGGCGCGACTGAACGCCCGGGCCGCCTGCGTGAGTTGATACTGCTGATATGCCGATTTACGCCTCGCCATTTCAGATCACCAGTGGACCCAGACAGCTTTGCGAACCCTCGTCTCCAAGCGCGCTCATCAGTACGGAATTATTTCGGTCCCGTCGGCAGCCGAGAACGGTTCCGACCAATAGCGGTCCGCACAAGAAGGCGACTGGTCAGACATTATTCGGTTTCCCCTCGAGGAGTGGCGCAAGTAGCTCGTTGAGACTTAGACTGACGCTCGCGAGAATTTTGGAATCGAAAGCTGCCGAGCCAATCGGCGAAGCTCGGGTTTCGGGCCAGGTTACGCGACCTGCGACACGCTTCCTGCCGTTCGCATCGAGCACAAGAGTAATCTGAAACCCCCATGTCTCCCCTTGCCGAATTCCTTCCATAGCGTCGGCCACCACGCCGTTCGAAGTCCAGCCGCCATCGACTTTGAGGCTGGCTGGTCTGTTTTCCCAGTCTGATCCCGACAAGAGAATCGCGAAGATCCTGATTGACCTGGCGCAGCCTGCTCACGTCGAAACCAAGATCGGTGAGCACGGAGAAGATCCGGCACTTGCCCAACGCCGTTCCATCGAACAGCGCAGCAGCCGTCCGGCCGTATCCACGAGCTCCGACAGGCACGATGAGCCCGTGGTTCGCCCAGTTTCTTATCTGACGATGCAGATAGGCCTTTGCCTCCTCATCAAGGCCATCGATCCGCGCCAGCTGCTCGGAAATTTCTGAAATTGAGAGGTTGCTCATCGCCGATTAATCCAAGTTCAACGATGTTGTTAAATGGCTTGACACATACTGTCAAGCGTTACTTGCCGATTGATGCGGTGTTTCCACGACTATTCCGCTCAATGGGATGGTGAAAAGAGGCGGCGGCTGGACCAGCAGTCGCAGACTGACAAGGCACGGTGTCCTGAAGTGCTGGAAGACGGCGAGCGGCTGCATTACGCGGCCAGCGGTTGCTTGAGCCGATGAAAGCCAAGCCCAGGCAGCGCGCGATCAATCGTACGAAATTCTCGGAGCTTGCTCAACCGTCCGCAGTGTGTGCAAGGGCCGCCGCTCCGCGATCTCCGAAGTGAGCAACGACAAGGACAAAGGCCGTGTGCATCTGAGCCAGGTGGCGAAGCGGCCTGGCAAGGCTAGAAGGCTTAAGGATAGGCCAGATTAGAGCGCGCAGCCGATCAAGTCCCGCTTTGATTTCCTCGACGGTCCTCGCGCCACTTTGAAAGAGCAACATGACGAGATGCGCAGTGTTTTCTCTGGCGCTCTCGTTCACGATGCTGTGCACATGACAGTGGTCTTCGAATGCCTCTGTCATGATCACCAATTGTTGGGGATTGATAATTGCAGAGAAGAACATCCGCTTCTTCCTATTGGTGATAGGCGAAAGCATGATTTGCTCTTCCAACCGTCCGTATGCCTGAGAGACCGGACGACCGTTGAACACTACTCCCTTGATGGAGAATCCGCGACGGTTACTTCACAGTCGCCCAGACGCGCCGGTAGCGGCATGTCTGCGGCCATGGTGATCTCCGCAACCCTAAGGAATTGCGCACTATTTTCCCGATTCTTGGTGCGAGCCGCAAGAAAGTCGTGCATTGTACCGCGCCGTCTGAGCGGATCGCATTCGGGCGGCGGCAGTGAAGACCACCAGGGCGGGTCTGGTTGGTCCTCACTGCCCACTGCCACGGTCGAAACCACGGCAGCGTCATGAAGTAGGCATGACGGTTATATGTCTGACAATTCAGACTTATGGAGGCAGAGGCTCGCACCGTGCACCTACCGCCGCGCCTTCTGCATCCTCTCCAACTGCACCGCGCCGCTGATCAAGGCTCAGCTTCCCTTGATCAACAAGATCTGCCTTTTGGCAAACGTGATGATGCGCCTTAGCCCGTCGTAGCGGCCACGCTGGCTTAGCTTCCCGGTATGTTTTGGCACTGCCTTCCGAAGACAGCGGCAGCGGATGCCTTCAACGCTGGAACCCCCGCCCGCGCGCATCCGCTGCCTCAAGTTTCTAAACGGCGATTCGCTCGGTAAGGAAATTTGAAGACGAGATTTCGCGATTTCGGCCTAAAATAACTGGCGTCGCGACTATCCCACCCACCCTCAAAGTCGTGACGTTTCTCGCGGCTGCGAACCGAAGACCCAATCTCCTCCCCCGGCCATCGCAGCCGCTTCTCAATCGAGCACCTTGCACCGCTCACGCATCGGCGCAACAATGAGCCGCTCGCCCCTCTGATAGCGGGCAAAGCCTCGGCGGTCGCGCGGCGCGCCTTTCCCCCAACTCCCTTGGCTAACCCGCGCGGCCCGAGCAATTTGGCCGAGCGAGACTATGCGATGAAAAAGGTCCTCTTGACGGCTCTCGCTGTCGCCAGTCTGTCGCTGCCCGCCGGCGCCGCCAGCTTGAGCAAAACCTACAGCTATTTCTCCATCGGCGGCCGGACGCTTGAGGAGATTGGAACGGAACTCGACAGAAAGGGGCCGCGTGTAAGAGACACAGGCGGCAGCCGGCATCCGGGCGCTACCCAAATGGAATTCACCACACGCATCGATTATGCCCCGGGCAACGGCGGCTGCGCCATCGCCAAGGCATCGGTAAGTGTCCAGACTAAAATAATCCTGCCGCGTTGGCGTCAGCGCGCGAAGGCGCACGGCGACACGCGCGTGATATGGGACACGCTTTCGGCCGACATCAAGCGGCACGAAGAAACCCATGTGATGATTGCCAAAAACCATGCCCGGGAGCTGGAATTGGCGCTCCGAGGCATCGGGCGGCAGCGGGATTGCAAGACCGCCGTCGCTAAGGCAAAGGCGGTGACGACCAAAATATTTGGGGAGCACGACCGCGCGCAACGCGAGTTCGACCGTGTCGAGGGCCTCAATTTCGAGAGCCGTATCATCCGGCTGCTGCGCTACCGGCTGGAGCGCATCGATAAGGGCCAGATACCCGGCTAAGCGGCGCGGCCGAGATGTCAAAGTTAAATGCCCGCCGATGCGATTTTCCGCACACCCATTAGACCGTTTCGAGCCGGCTGAACCGAACCGGAATGAGTTTCCGGGCCTTGAGCTGCCCTGCCGCATCCTTGTCGATAACTGTCATCACCTGTCCTTCTTCGGGTCCAACCGGCATAACCAGACGCCCACCCGGCTGGAGCTGCTCAAGCAAGGCGGGCGGCGTCCGCGTAGCCGCTGCGGTGACCAAGATTTTGTCGAAGGGGGCGTGCTCAGGCCAGCCGCGAGACCCGTCGCCGACGCGAATGCCGACATTGGACGAGCCGAGGGCCTTCAGGAGATCCTCGGCATGGCGCGCGAATTCTTCGATGATCTCGACGCTCCAAACTTGCCCGGCGAGTTCGGCAAGGATTGCGGTCTGGTAGCCCAGGCCGGTGCCAATCTCGAGCACGGCCTCATGCGTGTAGGGGAGCGAGCAGATCGGTCATCAGAGCGACGATGAAGGGCTGCGAGACAGTTTTGTCGAAGCCAATCGGCAACGGCATGTCACGGTAGGCATAAGGCGCAACCTCGGCGGGCACGAACAAATGCCGCGGCACCCGCCGCATCGCAGCCATCACCCGCTCATCGAGCGCCGACTTGCCGAGTTCTTCGCTTGAAAGGTCGACAAGGATCGCAATCAACTCGACCATGTGCCGGCGAAGAACCGCGAGGTGCTCCTCGTTCATTGGCTTCATCACGGTGGGCCTTCCTCAATCAGTGTGCTGAAAGGCTATGACAGCAAGATCGACCCCTCAACGCAGCGACCTGGAACCGCACCAATCTTTTCGTCAACCGTGATACATTCCGCGAAGCCACCCGCGAAACTCCTGAGGGGGTTCCGTCGAGCTCATATGGTCCCGTAGACTGTCACGCAAACGCATCTCAATCCAGCCGGACGGAGCCCGAAGCCGACGGAGGGATTGCCGTTGATAGGAACCGGGCCGAACCTTTCGCGGAAGAGGTTAGACATCCGACGGACCTGCGGGCGGCCATATTGTCGTGAGCGCCACGAAACTGCTGCTGATCTTGCCGCTGATGGCGGCCTTCGCCTATGTCTCGCTTGTCGGCCTGATGTATTTTTCCCAGCGCGCCCTCCTCTATCCCGGCGCCAGCGCGACACCTGCTCCAGAGCATGCGAGTTGGGGCGAGAACATTTCCGTCAGGACGCCCGATGGGGAGACGCTTCATGGGCTCTACACCAAGGGCCGATCCGGCAAGCCGTCGGTGCTGTTCTTTCTCGGAAACGCCGACCGGGTCAGCAACTATGGCTTCCTCGCCCAGGCGCTGGCGACACGGGGCATTGGCCTGCTGGCGATTTCCTATCGCGGCTATCCGGGATCGACCGGCTCGCCGAGCGAGGACGGGCTGCTGACCGACGGCATCGCCGCGTTCGACTGGCTTTCGGCGCACTCCGAAGGCGGGATCGTTGTGCTGGGCCAGTCGCTGGGCAGCGGCGTCGCCGTCAACACGGCCGGGCAAAGGCCGGCCGTCGGCGTCATCCTTGTGTCCGCCTACCTGTCGGTGCAGTCGCTTGCCCAGACGCACTACCCGTTCCTTCCGGTTGCGCTTCTCATCAAAGATCCCTTCCGCTCCGATCTCAAAATAGCGAAGGTCAGGCAACCGAAGCTGTTCATCCACGGCCGGCGTGACGACATCATTCCGCTGTCTTCGGGCGAGGCGTTGTATCGCATCGCTCCCGAGCCCAAGCAGATGCTGATCTACGACGGCTCTGGTCACAATGATATTTGGGACGACGGCATGGTCGGCGACGTGATCCGCTTTATGGAGTCGTTGAACACCTAGAGAAGGGCTGAGGGGGCGGCTTTTCGCTTGGTACCCGAAACAGAGGTGGCTCTAGAGAAGCAGAGCCGAAAGGAGACCAAGCATAGACGGCTTTCACCGATCAATCGCCGCCCCATAGCAGTTCCAATTGGATTTCGTGCGCGTCCAGCGCTTTCGGAACAACTGTCCGGCTCGCCAGCAATAGACAGCACTCCGGAGAAGGTCCGAGAACCATCTGACGCTCCCAGAGCCCTCCGCCGCTGTCCAAAGCCTCCGCGCGAACGCCGGCATAGAATTCGGAGTATGGCAAACCTCGCGGCTTCGAAAACCAGAGAGCCATTCGTACCTTGGCGATGTGCGGCTCCCCAGCCCGAAGCCGATAAAGCGCACCGCTTCCGCCACTCGCGCGCTGTGCAATATTGTCGTGAGGAGAGCGATTTTTCCCAGAAACCGCTCCTTCGTTCAGCGATTCCAAGGCAGCAAAATTCTCCACCAGATACCAGTCTTCGTAGATCGGGCCGGTCGCCGCGATCCACGGTGCTTTCTCAAGTCGAAAGATGAATGACCGGTGGAAGCCTTCAGGGCTTTCATTGGCGATTGATCGGTGAAATTGCAGGTGCAGGGCTTCGTAGTCGCCTCCATCCGAGGCCTGCGAGGGCCAGTGCCAAAACACATAGGCAAGCATCGTTGTTCTCCGCAGATGGCCGAGGGCCTATCTTGGCATAGCAAGAGCTTCCCACACGATGGTCGCCTCAACCAAGCTTGTCGACAAGCTTGCGCCCCTTGGGCTATACCGGCTGCGCTTTTACAGATTGATCATCTGCACTGCGCCTACCTCTGCCGGCCGACGCGGCGCACGTCAACGACGCGGCCATTGCTTCGCCGCACCGCAATCTCAAACCGGTTGTTGCCGCGCCATGCGCGGTACACGAAATACCTTCCACTGCAATTCACCCTCCGAACATCACGGAAGCCCCGGTTGCGGACACGCCGCGCGCCCTCCGCGCAACTGATCGACCTGCCGCTGTTGAGACTGGAGCCGATCCTGATGTTAATGGATTGGGCCTCGGCGGGCGTTGGTAACCCTTCGGGTGTAATTAGCAAGGCAAGAACGAGCCCTAGTGATGCCAAAGAAATTTGACGCAACGTATCCTCCATGACGAGACGCGAGCGCACAGTGAGAGCAAGCGTAGCGGCAGCACGGCCGCTTTGGTACCACATACCCGGAATGTTACGGCAAATTTCCGCGAGCGAGACTGGCGCTGATCCGATGTCGATGGCCTCTCCAAGCAAAAAATTGGCGGCCAAGGCAAGCGGCGATTCCGCTAAGTCATTATCTGACAGCCAAGCTCCCTGAAAGGCTTCGAAATGAAAAGACCGTTTCTCGCGGCCTGCGCCGCATCTGCTCAGCTGACAGCGCGATGATGAACGTGTTGTTCATGGCCATCATTGTCGCCTCCTCCTTCGCTGTTGGGTGTTGGATAGCGTTCGCATGAACGCGTTGAACGCAGACTAGGCGGGCCCTGATCCTCCGGCCAAGACCGTTTATCGCGGTTTGTTCACGCCCGTGGCTGATACAAATTCCGTGTCGCGCGGATTCCTTCCGACGCCAGGCGGACCTACCGGCGATAGGGAAAGCAGCGCCCTCGTTCGAGAGCGAAGCCGAAATGCGCGCCCAAGGCGTGAATTGCGCTTTCATGTTGCGGATAGGGGTCGCTGTTCCTCTTGCCGACAATGATGATCTTGAACCCGAGGTCGTCGCGGCCGCCCGGCGGCAGCATGGCCGTGGCCAGCCCGCTTCCCTCCGCGTCCCTGAGCGTCAGGAAGAGCGGCATTTGCCGCCGAATATGGGATTCCAGCCCGATATTCTGCTCGAAAGAGGTTCTTGAAAGAGGCCTGTAGCTCTGGGCAGCTTTCGTCCGCTCGCGCTGGAAATACTTCGCAACCGCATGATCCATCAATGCCGATTCCCGGTCCGCCTCGACCTCGGTCTCAAATTGGAACCAGGTCTTACCATCCGGTGCATCGCAAACGTATTTCATGTCAAATCCACATCCTACGTCAGCATACCAATAATACACACTCGGCCACTCGTTTGAATCCCGTCTCCCTTCCCCAATCTGCCATTCGACCGACGCGTGAAAGGCTTCCTGCTTTCTCAATCCATTTCCCTCGCAACTTTGGCGACTGGGCCGGCCTATTCGGCAAGACGGCGGCTGGAGTGTTTTGCGGCGTGCACCACGTCGGATCCTTGGTGGGCGTTACTGCCGGCTACGTTGGCGATCAACTATTGGCGTCCGAACAACCTGGGAGGATCGCCTACTCCAAGCCGGCTATGCCGACTATGCGCGCCGAACGCGTAATCGGCCCTGCCCGGCTTTTGGTGACCCGGCCGATGATGACCGAGCCCTATATACTCACCGATACGAAAGGCATGTTCGAAACTGTCGCAGCAAGAGGGAGCCAATGCCATGGCATCCGTTCGCAAGGAGATCGAGACTGACGCACGCCCGGAAGACGTTTGGGCAGCAATACGGGATATCGGCGCCCTGCATACGCGATTGGTGCCCGGATTTGTGATCGCGACGCGTGTCGAGCCGGACGCACGGGTCGTGACATTTGGCAATGGCATGGAAATCCGAGAGCCGATCGTCGACCTGGATGACGTGGCGAGAAGACTGGTCTGGTCCGCCGAGGGCGCCGGCACCACGCACTACAACGCCTCCGTGCAAGTTTTTGAAGGGATCGGGCGAGGCAGTCGGGTCGTATGGATTGCCGACTTTCTGCCGCACGACCACAAGGGCCAAATCGAGGCGATGATGGAACAAGGTATGGCTGTAATGAAGAAAACCCTGGATAGATTGGGTGCCTGAGAAGAGACGACCGCCATCAGAGAGGAGCCGACATCATGAGCAACAACCCGGTTGTCCATTTCGAAATGCTTACGAGGATGCCAAGCGACTTCAGGCGTTCTACCAATCCGCCTTCGGGTGGCAGATGAACCCGCTCGGTGCCGAGATGGGCAATTACGTCCTTGCTCAGACCGCCGAGACGGACGAGAACAATATGGTCACGACCCCCGGCACGATCAACGGCGGCTTCGCGCCGAAGTCGGACATGTACAGCCAGCCCAATGTCGTGATCGCCGTGGAAGACATCGCCGCGGCGATGCAAAGCGTGACGGGCGCCGGCGGATCGTTGCATGGCGAGCCCGTCGAGATCCCCGGCATCGGCATGTATGTGAACTTCACCGATACCGAGGGCAATCGCGTCAGCATGCTACAACCGATCGCGCGCCAGGGCTGAGGGCATCACTGCCCATTTGCCAGCGGACGCAACAGCTCGGTCCCCGTGTTCGCTCACTGTCAAGTTCGAATCGAAATCCGATGGTGATGTGGTTGCCGTCACGCTCTACGGGATGCCGGCGGATTGGCGATGCTATCGGCCGGCCTAAAGCGCAGCGGCGACGATCAGGCACATGAGTGCGAAACCAGCAAAGAGCGCGCGGACGACGTGAGAATACTCCCACCGGTTCCTGAGGGCGGACCAGACTTCGTTCGGATCCGCATTGGCCGCGGTGTCGTGCCCGCGCTTACCAATGCCGAAGAACCCGGCACCAAGTCCGGAGGGGTTCTGATCGCGCATCCAAAACTTGTTCACCGGGTGAGTGATGATCCAATACGTCGCGTGCATGGCCAGCAGCGCAAGGAATGCAACGAGCGTCAGGGTGAATTCCGGCCTGGATGTCCCCATGACAACGAGAAGCACCAGCGTAGCGACAATTGCGCCCGCCTCGCCGACCGCGGCCCCAATAGTAAATCCTGGATAGTAGATAGTCTGCGCGGTTATGTAGGCTTCCTTGTTCAAGCGCAGCTTTCCTGGCATCTCGAGTGCGTGCGAGAGCGCGAGTGCCCAACCGATCGAGACAAGGAAGGTCGTAGCGATTTGCAGAGTGAGGAGCATGACAATCTCTCCTATTTCTTTTCGTCATTCATATATATACGTCGTACATTTATGACGACAAGGGAGCTGTCCGCCTGCGATGCCAAAGCTGACTGAACCCAAGCGATCCCGCGGACGGCCTCGGCACGACGTCCTCACTCGCGAGCGGGTCCTGACCGAAGCACTGGCGCTCCTCGACCGAGAAGGCGCGGATGCGCTCACCATGCGCCATCTCGCAGTCGCCCTCCAGGTCAGCCCGATGGCCCTGTATAATCATTTCAGTGGCAAGAAGGATTTGCTGCGGAGCGTCGCCGAGCAACTCGCAGAACAGATGCAGTTCTCCTGCGACCATCCCGACTGGCGTGAGCGGATCCGCTTCTGCTTCCGAGGCTTGCGAGCCGGAATCCTTGCCCATCCCGGTGCCGTTCGGCTGATGGAGGGCCTCGACGAAGCGCCACTGGCCGTCTTCAGTCCCATGGAAATCACTCTTGCCGCTTTGGAGGAGGCGGGGTTGACGGGCGACCTCGCCCTCAAATCGTATTTCCTGCTCACAAATTTCACGATGGGGCAGGTCTCATACGAAGTGCGGGGACCGTCCGATGCGCTCGATCCGGCCAGGGCACTGGCGAAGGGCCATCTCCGAGGAGCAGGGTTCAAACATATCGAAGGCACCGTCTCATTCGTCCGCTGGGATTTCGACAGCGCTTTCGAGTTCGGTCTTGCCGCGATCATCGCCGGTCTGGCGCAAATCGGAGCCGACGCGATAACGCGTGGCAAGCGGGCCTGATGCGATTGGCGAAATCCTGCCGGCGTCCTCCTCCTGCCTCCAGGGAAGATGGCAAACTCCCGCTCAAGGGGATTGCGCGCCTTGTCGGTCTGGGCGACGAACAAAGTCTGCGCCGGGCGATGCTCAGATCTCTCCGAGCGAATATCGGGCGCGGTTCGGAATCTCGTAGCCGCGGCTTCAGCTCGACACATTGATATGCACATCTGGCGTTGAGAGCCCCTCCCGCCGCCGTCACGGTATGCCGGCTAATCGAAGAACCAGCGACTTTAGCCGCTGGTCTTTACCCGACTTCCGAGGTCAGACGGAATCCCGTAAACGTTCGCTACATAGTCGGTGTAAGGATACCAGTTCCAGCCGTGGCCAACCGGACGTCAGGCTGGCGATGAGCTGGCACGGTTGCCTTTAGCGGAACGAGATAAGAACGGAACAGCCCGCCATCCGAAGCCCCATGCAAGCTGGCTCCGGGGACGAATTTCATCCCGTTCACGCGCTAAGCATAGTTGATAGCCATTGCCGAACTGCGGTGCCGGGCGGCAAATGGCTTTCAGTCCTGCGGTTTCTATACCGCCAAATTGGATAGTAGTATGGTTAGCGAATGCTTTCGAAAGCGGTGCTGCGGCTAGGATTGCCCCACAGATCGCCAAGACGGTTCGATTTCGCATCGTTCGCTCCTTTCTCCAAGCCACCCGGGCAAGATACGAAACGACTGCGGAAATGGTTTCGCGACCGTCGGACGGCATCGCCGACAAACCAACCGAGAAGCTTCGCGCCAGCGTATTCGACGGTGTTTATTGAAATGCTCCCTCTGTAGAGCAGCCAGAAGCTCCAGGCTCGAAGAAGCTCAGCGTGATGGTGATTGCTATGACGCGGCGAGCGCCTGCTTAACCTTGGAACAAAGGGCGGCCGAGACCGGGTTCATGTGCTTGGCCCCGTGCCCGGCGTTTTAGCGTAAAATTGTTTCGCAGGTTTCGCCGCCCGACAGCTCGTACGCCATCGCCAAATACTTCATTCCAAATCGGATGTTGGTTTCAGGTTCGAAGAGACCATTGGCGGATCCGGCGTAACCCATCGGGCAAGCGGTCTCCAGTTTGATTTGCATAAGGCCTATCTCGCCGGCACCGCCACGCGTGTCTGGTCGATAATTGCTTTCGGCTTTGATGACAGCACGGACCAAGGATTCCGGCACTCTGAGGCTTGGTGCGTATCGCGCCACAATCAAGGCATAGCTCTCGGTACGTGCATTGTTACGTGACCTTGGGCCGACATTCATCAAACCGACTTCCGTACCTAACGCAGCGACCTTCCGTTCCGTACGAACGGGGTCCTAGTCGATGCTGGATTTGACGCTGCCGCTCTCCCACTGCCAGGGCAGCGAAGCCACCGCGCGGCCGCTACCGCTCACCTCCCCGGAGAGAGGTGCCTGCTCTCGCATGGGCAGGTGCATTGCTTGATTTGAACCAATTTCGGCGGTTGCTTGTAGCCGCCCCTGTCCACCTCCCTAGGAGAACCGCCAAGGAGGTTCCGGGGGGCATAGGTCGATTTGAAGCGACCCTCTTCCCGCCGTGGCGGCACCGAAACCACGCCGATGCCAGCACTGTCGATCTCTATGGGAGAGATTTCCGCTTTGAAATTGGCGTGTGAATTGCTCGTTCCGCCTGCTTGGCGCGCGCTCACCTTCCGGGTCAATTCGGGTTGCGACTGGAGAACAAAAACTTGCAAGCCGATCGCCAATGCTGCACCCGCCAACGTCAGGAACAAACAGCCATTTGTCAGACGCAGATACATGTTAGGTTAAACGGTGGCGATTTTGTATCGTTCCGTCTCTAAGGGGGCCAAAACAGGCCAGGCAAGTTGATCAAGCTAACTCCTAGCGATGTCGCGAACGTCTGCTAGTGGGCGCGAACCCGACTTAGTTGAATGCGAAGGTTGATCCTTTTCAGACTTTCCTGGCGGGATCGCCGGCGATAACGGGTCTGTCCACGAGTGGGCGATGTTCAAACGGCGCGCGCTTCGCGCATAGCAACTCCGCGTCCTGGAACAAGTGGAAACGGGCAGCGTTGGACCTGCTGCGATCGGTATGGCCGAGGCTGCTGTCCGCAATTTCGCCATCAATCCAGCGAGGTCTCCATGACACAGATCCGAGCCGACAATCAGCCCGTCACCCAAATCACCATCGTCGATTCTGAACCGGACAAGCAGGCCGAGGCATTGTCCGTCATGACCGAGCGCGCGCGCTTTATGGCGCGTCAGCCCGGGTTCATCTCAATCAGCCTGCATCGCAGCCTCGATGGGCGGCGCATCGTCAACTACGTCCAGTGGCAAAATCGCGACCTCTTGCGATCGGCTCATCAATCGCCGGAATTCCGCAAGGAGTGGGGTCACTTCGATCAGTTGACGGACGAGATCGATCCCAATCTGTACGAGGTAACCGAGGTGATAGATTAGTGGTCAGTAGGCGTGCCGTCCACGTGACGTGAACCGGCCGACAACGAGTCAAAGCCATGGCGGCCATGAACTATCGCGTCGTCACTGTGTTCGGCGGAACCGGATTTCTCGGCCGCCGCGTTGTTCGGCATCTCCGCAACGGCGAGTTCTCAGTCCGGATTGCATCAAGACATCCGGAACGGGGCGAGAAATTGTTTGGTTCTGATGATCCGCGACTACAGTCAGTCGATGCCAACATTCACGATGAGCGGTCGGTCGCCGATGCACTTGCTGGCGCCTACGGTGTGGTAAATGCGGTCAGTCTTTATGTCGAACACGGACGGGAGACCTTTCATTCCGTGCATGTCGAGTCGGCCCGGCGGGTTGCAGCTCAAGCACACCGAGCCGGCGTCGAACGGCTCGTCCACGTTTCAGGAATCGGCTCCGATGCTGCCTCGCCATCACTTTATATCCGCAAGCGTGGCGAAGGCGAACTGGCGGTCCGCGCCGCGTTTGCCGACGCCACGCTCATCCGCCCGGCGGTGATGTTCGGACCGGATGACGCGTTTCTCACCACCATCCTCAAACTTCTCCGCCGGCTTCCAATCTATCCGATGTTCGGCCGCGGCCTGACGAGATTGCAGCCGGCCTACGTGGACGATGTGGCGGAGGCGATCGCAACAGTGCTGCAGGGGACGGAAACGCATGCGATCACGTATGAGTGCGGCGGTCCTCGTGTCTACTCTTACGAGGAATTTCTCAGAGCCGTAGCGCACGAAGCGGGTCTTAGGCCCCTACTAATTCCATTGCCATTCGGCGCTTGGCACGCACTGGCATGGGCCTCGAAAATGCTTCCGAGCCCGCCCGTCACTCGCAATCAAGTGGAACTGATGCAGGTCGACAACGTCTCTTCGCCGGCGATGTCGGGATTTGGGGACCTTGGAATTTCTGCACACTCGGTTGAAGAGATACTCCAGGAGATTTTACGGTTACGTGATCACTGACCAAGGAGCCTCTAAAGGATCGCTGGCGCGCGCCGTTCATCCAAGTAACTGGCCGTACACGATCGGTGCGATGGCAACACTTGCCTTACTAATTGGGGCGCCACGATAGGTCGTCCCACCGGCTAGTTAAACGAGCGCGGCGCTCCATATAGCGCCAAGACCGTCGCCTCGATGTTGAGGGCGCGAATTAGGAGTGGCAAAAATGAAGAGATTCCTGTCCATCTACATCGGCACGGAAGCCGCGCTGGAGAGAACGCAGTGGAAAAACCTGGACGAGGAAACGCGCAAGGCGCGGGAAACTTCGGGTATCAAGGCCTGGATGGAATGGGGGACTGCGAATTCAGCCGCGATAGTCGATCAGGGACATCCTCTCGGGAAGACGAAACGAGCTTCTCGCGAGGGAATATCCGATATCAAGAATAGCATGACGGCGTATGTGATCGTGCAAGCCGAATCTCACGACGCTGCCGCCAGGCTCTTCGAGAATTACCCGCATTTCACGATCTTCCCCGGAGACTCGATCGAGATCATGGAGTGTCTGCCGCCTCCCACGCAGTGATTATCGGCCCTGCTGGTGGCCGACGATGTCGCAACAAGATTTGGCGCGTGGTGCCGGAGCGCCACCAGTAACGCACCTGCGTCTCAACCCGTTCTTACAACAATGCGACGTGAAACTTTCGCGATCGGTCTAGCGGCGAGGTCATGAATACGAAACGGAACACCCGCGCGGGAGACTTGCGCCTGTTGCAGCGCCAAACCTTCGACTACTTTCTCAATGAGGTGAACCCGGCCAATGGCCTTGTCCGCGATAAGACCGCCGCGAATTGGCCGGCCAGCATCGCCGCGACCGGGTTGGCCCTGGCCTGCTATCCCGTCGGCGTCGAGCGCGGACTTATCGCCGCGCCAGGCGGCGGCAGAGCGATGCTTGACCACGCTGCGCTTTTTTTGGAGGAGCCCTCAAGGGCGAGAGCCCAACGCTACCGGGCACCATGGCTTTTACTATCATTTTCTCGACATGCAGACCGGCCGGCGCGCCTGGCGAATGCGAGCTGTCGACGGTCGACAGCGCATTCTTGCTGGCGGGTGCTTTGACGGCAGCAGCCTATTTTGATGCGGACGCGGCCAATGAACGGGAAATCCGCGAACTCGCCGACACACTCTATCGACGGGCTGACTGGACATGGGCGCAGAACCGGGGCGCGACGGTGACGCATGGCTGGAAACCGAAGCGCGGTTTCCTCAGGTACCGGTGGGAGGGCTATGACGAGGCGCTGCTGCTCTACATCCTCGGTCTTGGCTCTCCCACCCACCCGCTCCCGGAAAGCAGCTACACCGGCCTGGACGTCCAGCTATCAATGGGAGAGCTGTTACGGCTATGAGTACCTCTACGCCGGCCCGTTGTTCACGCATCAGCTTTCCCATGTCTGGATCGACTTTCGCGGGATCCAGGACGCCTTCATGCGGGAGAAAGGCATCGACTACTTCGAGAACAGCCGCCGGGCGACCTATGTGCAGCGATGTTACGCGATCGACAACCCGCACAAATTCGAGGGCTACGGCGAGAGTTGCTGGGGCATTACGGCAAGCGAGGGACCTGGTCCCGCGACTTTGAAGCTTGATGGCCGAAAACGAAAATTCGCCGACTATGTCGCTCGCGGCGTGCCCTACGGGCCTGACGACGGCACCCTTGCGCCTTGGGCCGTCGTCGCCTCCTTGCCTTTCGCGCCGGAAATCGTCTTGCCGGCGATCGACTACTGCGTCCACCAGGCAAAGCTGACGGCCTTCAACAGATACGGCTTCAAGGCGGCCTTCAATCCCACGCATCCGGGCGAGCCCGGCAATCCCTATGGCTGGTGGGTCTCTCCCTGGCACTTCGGCATCAATCAGGGCCCGATCGTGCTGATGATCGAAAACCATGAAAGCGGCTTGTTGTGGCGGCTGATGCGAGAGTGCCCCTACATCGTCAAAGGTTTGCGGCGCGCGGGATTCAGCGGCGGTTGGCTGACGTGAGAGCGACTGCCAATTTTCAGACTGATCGCGCACCTAAGCCGGCCCCACCAAGGGATCTGGCCCGCGATCAGCCAGAGAAGATGTTCTCCGGCAGCTTTAAGGCATTGGCGATACGTCTGAGTTTGGCCTCGTCAATGGAACCTCCGCTTTCGAGTTCGTCAATTTCGCTGCAGGCGAGACCACAGGCAATCGCGAGGTCCCTCCACGCTGCAATGAATGGTTTCGCGCAAAGCGCGGACGGCATTTGAGCCTGCCGCGACCGCTGTTGCTACTGCTACATGTGCCCCAAGGCTATTTCCGCCGTATGGCATGCGACTTGTTCTCCTCTCTTTTGATGGAAGCAGGTTGCCGGGCTAGATAGAGCCTTTCTAGGGTCCCACGAAGACTTTCGTGTAAGCATTTTGGAACACGCCGTTCGGATCATGCGCTCTGCAGATCTCGCGAAAATGGGCAAGCCGCGGATAGAGCGGCTTGATGTCTGCCTTGGTCAGCGGATTGAACTTCCCCCAATGCGGCCGCGCCGAGTAGAGCCTTGCAAACGCCTTCGCCAAGACCGCGCACACAGCGTAATATGTTCGCTCGCCGATGCTCTGGTTCGAATGTGAAGAGACTGATCGAGTACCGCTCACCGCCCTCGTTCATTGCGAGGTACGTTTCCTCGCCCAATACCCTTCGAAAGAATATGAGATAGTGGTGCACGTACCTGCCCTGCAGGGCTTGATATTCCTGGAGGAGGCCGACGCTGGCGAGCGCCGCGCTGAGTTCCTTGCTCACCACATCACTCAAACCCGCGAAGAATGGAATCGCCTCCTGGATGAACTCAACGGCGTCCTTCAAATGCATTTTCGGCACGAACAATTCCATCTCGACATGACGGAAAAGGTAGTGGTGGCGCGTGTGCAGCGTGAATATCACCTCGCTAGGGCCGCTGACCGGCATTGAGCGCATCAGCCGCGGCAGCACATGCTTCCAGAACCCGACGACGGCGCCAGCACCGAAGAGCCTCACGGTCTTGATGAGCGCGTGCAGGCCCCACTCGACCACCAGGACGTCGTACGCCCGGAACAACCGCAAGCGCCGAAGTGCGCGCAAATCTGGCTCGGTCGTGCGTCGGCGGTGGTAAGCGTACCACCGCCATCCGTACGGGAAGAGCAGAAACTGTTGCTGGGGCCAAGCCGCCTCTTCCGCCAGAACAGACTCGAGCGAGTCATGCGCTCTCATCTGCTCTTCCATCCAGAACCGCGGCTCGACTTCTAGCGTCAGCTCCAGGATGACGCCCATGCACCCGAGGCTGGTGCGCGCGGCGAGCAACTCGTCTCCCCCGTGAGATCGTTTTGATGAAAGGATCCCCTTTGGCGTCATAGCAGGCGAGCTTTACCGCTTGCACGAGGCTGGACAGGCTTGCATGGCCGGTACCATGAGTTGCCGTGGCAGTGGCGCCGGCGATGGTCTGCCGTGTGATGGCGCCAAGAGTAGGCAAGTCAAACGCCGTCGCGCGGAGCGCGGAAAGGATCTTCTCAAGCGTCGCACCCGCGCCGACGTGGGCGACGGGACCAGCAGGCCCTTCCTCGACTGTGACATTCGAGAAGGATGCCAGGTCCAGGAGAACATCGGTCTGCCTCGACAATCCCGCTCCACGAATGTCCTGAGCCCTGTACCCGGATCTGTCCCCCGCGGTGCCGGGACAGAATGTTGAGTACCTCCTCCTCTGTCTGTGGCGCGTACCGGTGTTGCGGATCGTAGACGACGTTTTTCCCGAAATTGTGCATGGCTCCCCCTTCTTGATCCGCGCCCAGAGGTGCAAGTCATCGTACCATGAATCATTCTGGGCTCGCCGCGGTTGGTTAAAAGCGTGGATCAGTCTTTTTGGCGGAGCCTGATCCTAGGAAGAGGCGGCGCATGGCGACGACCATGATCGCGCCGATGCTCTCGCCAAAGTGTGAGATCCTGCGTCATTGGCACCCTTGGCGATTTCCCGACTTCCCTTACGGACCCTAGGCTGCGGGATGGGCGATGACAGCTCAATAACCTTGGGCGAGACATCCGCTCGAGCGCAATTTCAGTGGCCCGTGGCGCGGCAGCATAGATTTTCGAACACAGACTTGTGCAGGCAGCCCACTCTTTCGCTTCTTGCCGATCGGTACTAGGCTTTCCAGCGAGGAGGCCTTTCCAGGCAAGGCCATGCCGGACGTCTATGCCGAGATCACCAAGGCTGATCCAGCCGTGGTTGCCGTGCTCATCAACGCGATGGAACTGCGGGCTGCCGGCGAGCGGCAGAAGCAGATCCGCAGCGAGTTCTTCTCGCTGATCGACTTTCCCAAAGGCGCAAGAGTGCTGGAGGCGGGGTGTGGCTCCGGCGCCATTTGCCGTGAACTGGCTCAGTGGCCCAAGGTCGGTGAGGTCGACGGTCTGGATCCGTCGCCGATCTTCCTGGCCAAGGCACGCGAACTCGCGGCAAGTATTCCAAATCTTCGGTTCGATGAAGGTGACGCCCGCGCGATGGCCTATCCGGACGCTTCATACGATGTGGTCGTTTTCCATACCTGCCTGACCCATGTGCCAGAACCGGAGCGGGCTATTGCGGAGGCCTTTCGTGTGCTCAAGCCTGGTGGAGTTCTGGCTATTCTCGACGGCGACTACGCGACGACCTCGGTAGCGCTTGGCGATCACGACCCGCTGCAGGCGTGCATCGATGCAGCGATTGCGGGACTGGTGAACGACAGTGGTTGGCGGGCCGATTGCCGGTTCTTGTGGAGAGGGCCGGTTTCGAGATCGAGCGGCTCGAGAGCTACGGCTATCTCCAGCATTCCGCGCCGGACTACATGCTGACGATCGTCGAGCGCGGCGCGGATATTCTTGTCAGTACGAAGCGCATCGATGCTGCGCTGGCGGCTTCGCTGAAGCTCGAGGCCAGGCGGCGAGCGGAACGCGGCGAGTTTCGGCATCGGATCGATCCCCTTTGCCGGGCTGATTTCGCGCCGGCCTGTGCGCGACCGCCCCCCAGCCGGTGATTGCCGCTTTTGCCGCAACCGCCCGTTGAACGCGTCGCCCCGCGATGGTTGGCCTGCACGAGTTTTCACCGGTTGCGCGCCCCGTTGAATGGCAAACCGCTATCTGCAGTTCCGGTTTGCCCGTCCTTCGCGCATCGGGGGACAGCCGCAAGTTCTAGGGCTTCTCCTTTGTCGGGCTGATTGCCGGCAGAACCGTATCTTCGCAAAGGTCGGTTGAGTCACTGGATAGCATGGGGCAGTTGTGCGGTCCATACGCATTCCAACTGCAGCTGCTGCCAAGTTCCGCTTTGCCCCATGGCACAGCAAAACGGTCGACCTATATTGCGTAGTGCGGGATGCTGCCCACCCTTCCGATATAGTACTTACAGAAGGTCGATAATCACATGGAAAATCTCACCTCAGCGGGTCGAGCTTGCCGCCAAAGCCCGCACGCCTTTCCCAGGCGAAAGCGATATCTACAAAACGGCTCGGCAGGCATTGCTGCTGGAGGAGATCGAATTCCGCCGTCAAATGACCCGACTTGCCGAACAGCGCCAAGCCCTGCCGGACGGTCCGATCATCGCCAAAGATTATCGGTTCATCGACGAGAACGGCGCCGAGCTCGAACTAAGAGAGCTCTTCGGCGACAAGAAGACCTTGTCACCTATTTCTGGATGTATGGGCCGCAACGGGCACGGCCATGTCCGATGTGCACGAACTGGTCGGGCGGCTTAAACGGCAACGGGGCCGACATCAAACAACGCGTGGCGCTCAAGATTCTCGGCCGCAGCCCGGTCGAACGTCAACTCGCCTTCGCCCGCGAGCGCGGTTGGCGTGACCTCGATTTCGTCCAGACGGTCGGCGACGAGTATGCGAACGATTTGGGCCTCATCAGGGACGATGGAAGTGAAAATCCGGCGCTGGCAGTCTTCAAGCGGAAAGGCGACGAGGTCCGACTATTCTGGGCAAGCGAGATGACGTCCGAAATGGCCGATCCCGGTCAGGACCCAAGGGACGCGCCCGATATCGCGCCACTGTGGTCGATCCTGGATCTTACTCCTGAGGGGCGAGGAACGGACTGGTATCCGAAGCTGCGGTATTAGCCAGCCATACATTGGTTGTCCCACTCAGAGCAATGGTGGGCACCTAATAGGGTGGGCTCAAAAAAAAGATGAAAGCAGTCCGCCCTCGATCGAGAAGATCGAGAGGGGAGTTTTCACGTTCGACAGGACGATCAGATCCGAGCGGAGTTTGAGAGAGCAGCGGGAGCAGACCTCAGGGGTTGTGGTTGCAGGGCTGCTCCCGCCGCCACTGCCGCCTTGCCACGGCAGCACCCTCAGGATACCACCCAATCATTCCGCTTGGCGCTCAGCCGATGGGGGTATGCTCGCTTACTTGCGGCCCTGCAGGCGCTGTTAGTCGACAAACCAGTGCCCAGCGTGTGGGGTGCGCAAGCTCTTCCAGGCCTCCGTCCGGAAACCAGCGGAAGCGTGCGGATCAACTCCGCTCAGCACGGAGATCAGCACGGACCGGGGCGTATTGCTCAATACGTCTGCTTGCCGGGGATTACACCTTGGACGCCGCGCCTGGAGTGTGGCGGTCGCATGCGCCCCTGCTCAGCGCGACAGTGGGGCCCCGAACGGCAAAGCGGCAGTATCTTGAGCTCAGGATACGATCGCTAGAAGAGTTGAATGATTCATTGCGCTAGCACTCTCAAGTACCGAGTGCTAAAATTTCCTCGCAAACCTCTTGAAACTCGAAAAGCCAAAAACCAGATCGATTTGCGCGCGATGCCGAAAGGGTCGTGCGCCCCGCGATCGTGTTCGCCTGAATGCGGCGCGGAGGACCTCTCAAAATCTGTTTGCCCACGAGGAGAACGACATGACGTTTCGTCCATTGCACGACCGTATCCTGGTCCGCCGCATCGAGGCCGAGGAAAAGACGGCCGGCGGCATCATCATCCCCGACACCGCGAAGGAAAAGCCGCAGGAAGGCGAGGTCATCGCCGCCGGACCTGGCGCGCGCGACGACAGCGGCCAGCTGCAGCCGCTCGACGTCAAGGTCGGCGACCGCATCCTGTTCGGCAAATGGTCCGGCACCGAGATCAGGCTCGATGGCGAGGATCTGCTGATCATGAAGGAGTCCGACGTGATGGGTGTGATCGAGGTCGAGGCCGCGGCGAAGAAGGCCGCCTAGCGGATCGAGCAGAACACACACGAATGTTGCCTGTTGAAGGAGTAGGCAAATGGCTGCAAAAGAAGTGAAATTCCATTCCGAGGCGCGCGACAAGATGCTGCGCGGCGTCGATATTCTCGCCAATGCGGTGAAGGTCACGCTCGGCCCGAAAGGCCGCAATGTGGTGCTGGACAAATCGTTTGGCGCGCCCCGCATCACCAAGGATGGCGTGACCGTGGCGAAGGAGATCGAACTCGAGGACAAGTTCGAGAACATGGGCGCGCAGATGGTGCGCGAGGTCGCCTCGAAGACCAGCGACATCGCTGGCGACGGCACCACGACCGCGACCATTCTTGCCCACGCGATCGTCAAGGAAGGCGCGAAGGCCGTCGCGGCGGGCATGAACCCGATGGACCTCAAGCGCGGCATCGACAAGGCTGTTGAGGCGATTGTGCAGGAACTGAAGCCCAATGCGCGCAACGTCACCAACAACGACGAGATCGCGCAGGTCGGCACCATCTCGGCCAATGGCGATACCGAGATCGGCCGCTTCCTCGCCGAAGCGATGCAGAAGGTCGGCAACGAGGGCGTCATCACCGTCGAGGAAGCCAAGACTGCCGAGACCGAGCTCGAAGTTGTCGAGGGCATGCAGTTCGACCGCGGCTATCTGTCGCCGTATTTCGTCACCAATCAGGACAAGATGCGGGTCGAGCTCGAAGAGCCCTACATCCTGATCCACGAAAAGAAGCTGTCCAACCTGCAGGCGCTTCTGCCGATGCTCGAAGCGGTCGTGCAGTCAGCAAGCCGCTGCTGATCATCGCCGAGGACGTTGAAGGCGAGGCGCTTGCGACGCTGGTCGTCAACAAGCTGCGCGGCGGCCTGAAGGTGGCTGCCGTCAAGGCGCCGGGCTTTGGCGACCGCCGCAAGGCGATGCTGGAAGACATCGCCGTCCTGACCGGCGGCACGGCGATCTCCGAAGATCTCGGCATCAAGCTCGAAAACGTCACGCTCAACATGCTCGGCCGGGCCAAGAAGGTTGTGGTCGAGAAGGAAAATACGACGATCGTCGATGGCGCCGGCTCGAAGAACGAGATCCAGGGCCGCATCACCCAGATCAAGGCGCAGATCGAGGAGACCACGTCCGACTATGACCGCGAGAAGCTGCAGGAGCGTCTTGCCAAGCTCGCTGGCGGCGTCGCCGTGATCCGCGTCGGCGGCTCGACCGAGGTCGAGGTCAAGGAACGCAAGGACCGCGTCGACGACGCCATGCATGCAACGCGGGCTGCCGTCGAGGAGGGCATTCTGCCCGGCGGCGGCGTCGCGCTGCTCCGAGCCGCCAAGGCGCTGGACAATGTCCAGACCGACAATGCCGACCAGAAGCACGGCGTCGAGATTGTCCGCCGCGCCCTCGAGGCTCCGGTGCGCCAGATCGCCGAGAATGCCGGTGCCGAAGGCTCGATCATCGTCGGCAAGCTGCGCGAGAAGGCCGAGTTCGGCTATGGCTGGAATGCCCAGACCAACGAGTTCGGCGATCTCTACAAGCAGGGCGTCATCGATCCGGCGAAGGTGGTGCGGACCGCCTTGCAGGATGCCGCCTCGGTCGCCGGCCTGCTGGTCACCACCGAAGCGATGGTCGCCGAAAAGCCGAAGAAGGAAACGCCGGTCCCGCCGATGCCAGGCGGCGGCATGGACTACTGACGAGAGACATATTTCTTAGCGACGCCAAGACTTGGGGCGACCGTCTGTCTTGTCCCGACAGCGCGGTCGCCATTTCGTCCTGGGGCGATGTCCCTAGTGCGCCCTGCGATGGCACCAGCCTTGGTTCAGCCTTGCGTGCCCCACAGCGCGAAGGACGGCGCATCTTCAGCATTGAAGTGGGCGCAGCGCGGAAGAAGCTTCGATTTCGCGGCTGCCGCGACAACGCTGGATACCAACTTGCCTCACCCACCGGTGCAGAAATGCTCGCGGCCATCATACCCTAGGAAAGTTCCGCTGCGCGGATCGAAGCTGCGATAGCGGCTGCGGCAGTAGTTGTACCACTGGCGGCTCCATGGCTGCAGCGAACGGCGGACATAGACAGGCTCCTGATAGTAGCCTTTGGCGTAGTAGCCATTCGCGTATCAACGTTAACCGGCATTACAGTGATTTGATGCTTCGGCATAAAGGTGAGCAATCGGCTAAATGTCCAGCCTCCGTCGAACGGAACCCCCAACTCAAACGAACGATGGCAAATCGGAAAAGTTCAAGGTTGAGGCATCTGCGCAGCATCTAGCCGCTCCTGCCGAGATAGACCGGTGACAAGTTCTCGTGGTCCGCTATTGTTTGGAAATCCAATCGGGCGGGCCATCCGTCAAAGCTAACTGGCCTGCTCGCGCAACCGTGCGCTTTCAGATGTCGGGGAACATCCAGCATGAAGACAATCTATGCGTTTACCATCGTCCTCAGCGTCATGACCAGTGGTGTGAATGCGGGCGAAACGACGGTTATCAACGACAAGGCAGCCTTTCCAGAAGGTCCTGTCTTCGTCGACGGCAAGCTCTACTACGTTGAGTATGGTGGCAATACGATTGATGTCTGGGACGGCAAGACAAACACGGTGCTGTGGAAGAGCGACGGCTGCGGCCCGTCGGCTGTGTTGCCGCTCGGAAATGGAGATTTGGTGGTGACTTGTTACGACGCTGGCACGATTGCCCGCGTCTCACGCGACGGCAAGACGATGGCGACCTACGACAAGGACAAGGCAGGAAGCGCCCTGCAAGGGCCGAATGATTTTGCCGCCGACGGCAAGGGCGGCGTCTATTTCACCACATCGGGTCCTTGGGAGTCGGGGCCGATTGTGGGCAAGGTCTTCCACTTGACCGAGGACGGAACGATCGCGGAGGTGGCAAACGACTTGCACTACGCAAATGGCGTGGTGTTGAGCGCCGATGGCAAGCGCCTCTATGTCAATGAGTTCGAAGCGGGCCGCGTGATTTCATTCGCCGTTGCCGACGACGGAACGCTGTCAGACCGTCGTCTGTTCGTTCGTCTCGGCGTTGTCGACGAAGCCTCCGGTATCGGTGCCTATCCAGACGGTATCAAGCTCGGTCCGGACGGCAATTTCTACATTGGCCAGTATTCGAAGGGCCGTATCGTCGTTGTTGACAAGGATGGCAAGTTTGTGAAGGCGATTGACGTGCCTTCTGCAACGGCCCCGAACCTGGCCTTCTCGCCGGACGGCACGAAGCTCTACGTGATGTCCGTCGATGATACCGCGAATGCGCCCTACTGGGGCAAGGTCATGAGGTATCGCTGCACTAACCTTGGTCTGCTCCAACGACAGTAGGATTATGCGCGGCGGTGCGTTTGTCTTGTCGCCCCGGTATGGTAATTTCGACCCATGAAGCTGGCGGTCGGGTATTGTCTCATCGTCGCGGCGCTTGCGGATGTGCCTGTGCCTGCCACGGCCGATTGCCAGTGCCGGGCAAACGGCCGATCGTTTGATCAGGGACAAGTCACCTGTCTGAACCTGCCAAATGGGCGGCAACTCGCTCGGTGCGGCAAGGAACTCAACAATTCCTCATGGAAGAAAGTGCAGGATGGCTGTCCAAGCGCGGCCGCTGCTCCCTCCACGCATCCTCTCGATCTCGATAGCGCGGCGCTGAAACGGCCTCAACCACAGCTATTGAGCTGCTTGGGTGACGTCCTCAACGACGGAAACAACCATTGAGAACGTCGATTTTATCGTCTTTGGATGGCCGCCATCCAATGCATCAAAAACACTGCCCTGATACGACTGACAATCCCCACAGCGCCGGTACCAGCATGACGGACGCCTCGCACATTCTTCGCCAATGGGTAAAGACGGTACCCGATACGCCTCCGAACAGACCAAACGGAATCGCAATCGAGTTTTTCCACGGTAGCAGTCACAAGTTCGCGTTCGCCGAGGTCCGGAGCGCGCCAATTGCAGACGCTTGGGAACGACCCGTCGAATGTCTTGAGTGGGCCGAAAGCGGAATGGCAGCTTCGGGCCGCGAAGCTTCAAAAACGGACATTCAGCTCGTCGTCGGCATTGTCGTAACCTGACCCGAACCGGTCATTGCCGTTGCACGTCGGCAATGTCGCGAACGGTTGGAAACGGGACGCTGCCAATCGCCAGTCCGAACGTCTCAGAATGGCGGCGCTACCCGGCCGTTCGCCTTGGTCGTGATTTGGACCCTTCAGCGACGTCCCAGGTGAGACAACAAACGGCTGCTTTGGAGGGCGAATGACGCTAAATAAGCAAGCGGAACAATCTGATAGCGAGCCCGCACGCCCAACTTGCGGGTCGCCGCGCCCCTTTCTACCTCGACACGACGGGGCACTGCTCCTAGATGAAGTGCAGAGGCTGAAGGTTTGTCCAAGCTTCAGCCGCTGCCTCCGCGCCTCGGAGGCGTCAGAGCGTGCCAGCCGACATTTGCTCTGCGATGTGATCGGCTTGGCGGATGGCCAGGGTGACGATGGTTAGCGTCGGGTTCTCCGCACCTCCCGTGGTAAATTGGCTGCCGTCGGAGACGAAAAGGTTCTTTATGTCGTGGGTTTGGCCGAACTTGTTGACTACGCCGTCCTGGGGCTTTTCGCTCATCCGGTTCGTGCCGAGATTGTGTGTCGACGGATAGGGCGGTGTCGGAAAAGTGCGCGTGGCACCGACCGAGTCGTAGAGCGCCTGGCCCTGCTTGTAGGCATGGTTGCGCATGGCAACATCGTTGGCATGGTCAGTGAACCATACATCGGGTATCGGCATGCCGTATTTGTCTTTCAGTTCTCCATGCAGCTTTACCGCGTTCTGCTCCTGCGGCATGTCTTCGCCGACGATCCACATACCGGCCGTGTGGTCGTAGCGGTCGAGCGCCGATGTAAAGGATCGGCCCCATGCCCCAGGATCGAGGAAAGCAGCCATGAAGGGCAATCCCAGTGACAGGGTCTCAAGTTCATAGCCGCCCGAGAACCCGCGCGAGGGATCGTGCTTGGCCTCATCCCGGATGATGCCCGCCATGACAGTGCCGCGATAGAAGTGGACCGGTTTTTCAAAGATCGCATAAACCGACCCCGTCGTGTGACGCATGTAGTTCTTACCAACTTGGCCCGGACGAATTGGCCAAGCCGTCGGGGAACATGTTCGAAGCCGAGTTGAGCAGCAAACGGGGACTTTCGATTGAGTTTCCAGCAACGCAGACGATGCGCGCCTTTTGGCTTTGCAGCTTCCCATCCTTGTCGGCATAGACGACGTTCGTGACTTTTCCGCTTTGGTCGTGCTCGATCTTGACCACATGGGAGTTTGGCCGCACTTCCAGTTTACCGGTTTCCTCACCTTTCGGGATCTCGGTATACAGCGTCGACCATTTGGCGCCCCATTTGCAGCCTTGGAAACAGAAGCCGGTCTGCTGGCAGGCCATGCGTCCGTCGCGTTCGGCCGAGTTGATGGCCATGTTGCCGGTATGGCATTCCTTGTAGCCAAGCTTGTCTGCCCCAGCCTTGAAAATCTTGAAGTTGTTACTGGCAGGAAGGCCTTCGATGCCGTTGGTGCGGGTAACGCCCATCTTGTCCTCGGCCTTGGCGTAGTAGGGCTCGAGATCGGCAAGCGACAGCGGCCAGTCGAGTAGGGTGGCACCCTCGATCTTGCCGTAGTTGGTCAGGGCCTTGAATTCGTGGTCCTGGAAGCGGAGGGACGCTCCTGCCCAATGGGTTGTCGTCCCGCCGACCGCCTTGACAATCCAGGCCGGCAGGTTGGGAAAATCTTTGGAGACGCGCCACCCGCCTCCGGTGGTGCGGTTGTCCAGCCAGGCGAGCTGGGAGAAACTGTCCCACTCGTCATTGATGAATTCGTCGTATTCGATGCGCGGTCCCGCTTCGAGAATGACGACGTCGATGCCTTTCTGCGCGAGCTCGTTGCCGAGCGTGCCGCCACCGGCACCAGAACCGATAATGACGACCACCTTGTCGTCGTTGAGATCATATTTCGCAGCCATGGTTTCCTCCCAAGGGCGGTGATTTGCGATCGATGGCGATCAGAGCCACTCAATGTCGTTGAAGCCGCGTTCCATGTAGCCGCCCTTGGAAAAGGACTCGCCCTCGTAGCCGAAGATCGGCCAAATATCCTTCTGGTTGTAGAGGCCGACGACGAGCCCGCCACGGATCGCCTGGAAGAATGGCGTGCCTTCGATCTGGGTAAGCAGCTTTACACGATCGTCTTCCCAGCCGATCTCCCGTGTAGCCGCCGGTGCCGGCGCTTGCGTTGAGATCGGCGACTCCCTTCTCGATCAGCTCCTTGTGAGCCGGATCCTCAGCTGCCTTTTCATCGTGGGATTTGACCGCAATGGCATAGTACTTGTCGGGAATCTGGTCATGCGGGTAGATGTCGCGCGCCATTTGGATCAGCGTTGCCATCGTTTCCGGCTTCAGCGCTTTCGTTTCAAGCCCCCAGGCCTGCTCCGGATTGATTACCGCGCTGCCGCTGATGACAAGAAGGGCGCTCGCGCCGAGCGCTCCGCCGCGTCGCAGCACCTCGCGCCGTGACAGCCCGCGTTTCCGTTCATAGACTGTGACCATTCCATCCTCCCTTGCTTGCTTCGCGTCCGAGGACGCCGTTGGCTGGCTGGGTTAGCCCTTTCGGTGCGCCACGCCTATTTGTAACGGCCGTGTCGCTGCAGCACCTCGATCTGGTAGCCGTCGGGGTCAGCTACAAAGAAAAACCGCGCAAGGAGACCCCCTTCGCGGTTCAATTCGACGATCTTTCGCGGATTGAAGCCGGACGCTTCGAAGCGCTTGTGTTCCACGTCGAGATCGGGAACGCAAAAGGCAAGGTGCCCATAACCGTCGCCAAGCACATAGGGTTCTTCCCTGCCTTTGTTTATCGTCAATTCGAGTTCGAAATCGGCTTCCGGACTACGCAGGTAAACAAGCGTGAAGGAGTCGAATTCCAGCCTGTCCGCAACTTCCAGACCGAACGCGCTTTGATAGAACAAGCACGAGCGCCGTTCGTCCAGAACTCTGATCATCGAATGGATCGTTTTTGCCATCGGACCGCCCTTGCGAATGACGTTACTCTCGGATTCCTACTCGTTGACAGCGTCAAACAGCCTGCACGCCCCCTAGCTTGGCCGCGGCGTCTGCTAAGTGCATCAAGCAGCGCAAGGACTGCTGCATCAGCGGATTTCTGACCGGACCTCGACCAAATCCGCTCGCAAACACAATCCCGACAATGAAGTCCTGAATAAAGGCATCAGACGGCGACGCCAGATTTGTGGCCATGGCCTAACCTTATAGTTGCCACTGCCACCCGCAGTTCAGAACTTATTGCAAAACGCCGAAGGTGGCGAGACACGGCCACCGATTTTCTCGCCCCTCGTTGATGAAGTATGCTTCGCAAGGCGTGGCGATGAGGCAGCGATTCTGATTTGATCGATTGCCGGGATATCACTCCGACAGATCCAAACACTAAGCAACTTGCGCAGCCTAATGTCAGGAGTGGCGCAAAGCGGTCGTGCAGGCGCACGATCGCCAACGGTGCACCTCCGGCAATTAAGAACCTCCGGGCATGCCAAGCGTTTACTGAGCCGGCGCATGGCGGCTTTTTAGCTGGAACGCAGGCCTAACCAGTCTAATTGCCGTCGATCGCCGCACCAATGCGGGCGATCGCCTGCTGATAGACACTCGCGGAGTTCCAGCCCGCGATGGCGCCCATGTTGCCTTGATAGCCCCCGCCGGCCCGCCAGCCGTGCGCCCTAAGGAAGTTGGCCGTGGATATCAGCGCGGTACTCTTGTCGCGCAGGTTCCTGCTGCCGACGCCGTATTTCAGGACGTTCCCGGGCAGGAACCCGGTTTGGCCGATCTCGCCGTGCATGGCGCCGACCGAGCCGGCACTCAGCGCGCCGCTGTCGACCAGCTTGAGCGCTGCGATGGCATGCGGCGCGAAGAATTGCGGGCGGCGGCAATCGTAGGCGAGCGTCACGATTGCCGAAACAGTGTTCTGCTTGCCCATGGAAGCGCCGAAGCCGGTCTCCATACCCCAGATGGCGAGCAGCACCCCGGCGGGCACGCCGTAGTTACGCTCGATCTTGTCGAAGAGTGCTGCGTTCGCCTTCTTGAGCGAACGGCCCTTGGAAATAATCGCGGACCCACCGCGTCGTCTCATAAAGGCGTCGACCGAGCCGCTGAACGCCTTCTTGGCGGAGCGGTCGGCCTGGATGGTCCCTGCGGCGTATTTCGCGCCGGCAAGCGCTGCAAGGCCCTTCTTCTTGACGCCGGCGGCCTTTGCCGTCTCGGCAAACTCCACTTTCCACTGTTCAAACCCGGCGGCGCTGTTGCCGCATGAGGCCGCCTGAGCAACGCACGTCAGAAGGCATGAGGCGAGAGCGCCCGCCGCAGCCATCAACTTTCCTTTAGCAAAGAATGCCATGTCGCTCTCCTAATAGGTCTGAACCATCATGCATCCGGCCGCATGGCGCGGGCCGGACGCAGCGTGAATAGACGAAGTCGCCGTGATCACCGTTCCGGATTGGCCATGTCCCACTCTCATCGCACGAGCTCAGCGCGCGCCGCGGAACCGAAGATGCGTTCAGCTTGCCAGTGCATAGATTTCCCAGCTATCGGCAATTCCCTTCACTCTCCTTCGCCCGACCGACCTGAAGTTCAAGCCAAGAGCCGACGGCCAGGTCTCAAGCACCACCTGCCAATCCGCCAACACAAGTCACTCTTGGCCGAAACGGCCGGTACCGACCCGACCACTAAAGCCGGAGAAAGTCCTTCAAACCCGTCAGTACAAACTGCATTCCCATCGATGCCACAATGAGGCCCATGAAGCGAGTGACCCCGGCTCTGCATGCTTCCACCAGGATGCGACGGCATCCTGATAAAAAGAAGCAAAACAGCGAATGTGACTGCTGCGCCGACCACAGCTGCGACCATCGCAGTCACGGGGAATCCATCGGGCGTGTGGACGGCCGCCAATGTTACGACGGCCGTAATCGTCCCGGGACCGGCGGCAAACATGATGAGCGGGGCAAGCGAACCCCCCAAATTGGCATTGTCGCCCGTCGGCGCTGCTTGACCGACTGTATGATGGCCGCCGAGCATACCGAATCCCATATAGGCGACGATCATCCCACCTACGATCCGGAACACATCCAGTGAAATACCGAAAACGCCCAAGACTTTGAGCCCGACCAGTGCAGATGCCACCAGGATGATGAGGATGCTGAGCGCAACTTTGACGGCCGCCCGGCGTCGCTGTGCCGGCTCAAGCTTTGGCGTTAGCGTCAAGAAAATGGCACCGCATACCACCGGATTGATGACGGCTAGAACGGTCACAACAGCCTGCACCATCTGGTGAAGGCTGGCGTTTGCTTGCGGATCGGTCGCCATTCGAATTGGACACCAAGCTGGTTCCCGCTCCCTCTATAGCGGGCCTCGTGTCGTTGTCGAAGCTAGTTACGGCCTTCGTCAACGGCTTTATTCGCGTTTTTGACCGCTAACGATCCGTATTGCGACCTTCGCGAGGTCGAGTGTCAACTTCTCGAAGTGGCGCAACCGCGACCTTCAATTGCTCGTCAGCAATGTCTGCTTACGGGCAGGAGCAACGATCGTGTGAACGGCCCACATCGGCGCAAGCCGTCGTTCAAGAAACGCAGCGAGTACGGCTGGAATGGGTCAGAACCTGCCGCTGGCGATGATGAGACTACAAGTCCGCTTTGAGCCGATAGCTGACTGGCCGCTTTTGACCTCCAAAGAGCGACAGCAGACATTCAACCACAAATGAGACCTTGCCTTGGATATGGACCCGCTTGAGCGTCCGACGCCACAAAGGTTTCAGATTTGGTTCTGTTTGAGGGTAGCCGGGGTCTTCGATCGCCGCTCTCGGATTCAAGCCGTCATTCTTTGGCTACCTGCGCCGAGTTCGAACTTATCGCTGCTCAACACTGATGAAGCGAGATGGATGGACGTTCATCACATTATCTTCCCACCCGTGAACTCTCGACGAGACTATACTGTGAGAGCTGAAGAAGAGTAGCGGCAGCATGCCGTGCTCGTCGATGAGCACCTTTTCCGCTTGCGACAGGAGGCTTCATGCGCTCCTCGGTATCGGCGCCTGCAGCCGCTGCGGCAGCCATGAGCCGCTCGAATTCCGGACTGTCATAGTGCCCAAGGTTGTTGCCGCTAGCTTTGCGTGCGATCCCGAGGAAGGTTTCGGGGTCCTTGTAGTCGCCGATCCAGCCGCTGCGCGCAAAGTCAAAATCACCCCCGCCGTCGAGATGGCCGAAATGCGTTTTGGCATCGCTATTGTGCAAGGTCACCTCGATGCCCAGGGGACGCAGTTGCTCCTGGATGGCAATTCCCGTGTTGAGATTGTTCTCTGACGTGTCGTAACGAAGTTCGAGCTTCAGCGGATTGTCGGGACCGTAGCCGAGTGCCTGCAAGATGCGCGCAGCCTCGTCCTCCCGGTCAATCTCGGAAATATCGGCATAGTCGGGTCGGTATGGCTGGTAGCCCTCGATCCCCGGAGACACAAAGCCATAGGCTGGAAACATGGCGCCGCCCCAGACCTTGTCGGCCAGGAACTCGCGGTCGATGCTCATGGATATGGCGCGGCGAAGCTGAGGATTGCTCCACGGCTCTTTCGCCAGATTGATGTAACAGTAGTAGACGCCGAGATAGGCCGCGATGTGCACCTCGTCGCCGAACTTCGCCCTGAGATCGGCGAGCTGCTCTACCGGCAGTTCGTCATTGGAATCGAGTTCCCCGGCTTGGAAGCGCTTGATCGCGGTTGAGCGATCCTGGGTCGGGTAGAAGATGACGGCGTCGAGCTTCACGTCGGCAGCGTCGTGAAACCTAGCGTTCCTGACGATCTTGATATGATCGTCCACTACCCGCTCGGCGAGCACGAAGGGTCCGTTGGAGATGAGGTTGCCGGGTTTGGTCCAGTCGGCGCCAAGGCGTTCAACGGAGGCCTGGTGCAGCGGGTAGGCCGCCTGATGCGTCAGCAGCTCCAGGAAATAGGGCGTCGGGGAGTTGAGAGTGATTTCGAGTGTCCTCGCGTCGATCGCGCGAGCGCCGATCTCCTCGGGGCTCATCTTGCCTGCATTGATCGCCTGCGCATTTTTCACGACGTAGAGCATTGACGCGTAGTCGGCAGCGGTCGCCGGGTCCTGCAGTCGCCGGAACGCGAAAACGAAGTCGTCAGCCGTCACGGGATCGCCATTTGACCACACGGCGTCGGTGCGAAGCTTGAACGTGTAGACGGTCTGGTCGTCAGACATCAGCCAGCTCTCTGCGACGCCGGGTATGATGTTCCCCTTGGCGTCGGGCATGACGAGGCCCTCGAAGAGGTCACGCAGAATGTTCGCTTCATACGTGGTCGCCGCCTTGCTGGGATCGAGCGTGTCGGGCTCGGCGGTGTTACCCCGATGATAGACCATTTCGGCGGAAGCGGTGCCCCCGGCCAATACTGCGGCGACCACGGCGACTTTTGCCAGTATCCGCAGAGCGCTCGAGCATGGTCTTCCTCCAACTGCCCAAGCCTGTCACATCGATCGCGGCGGCACATTCGAGCTCTCGTTAGCTTTGTTTCTGACGGGTAGCTCAGTTTGGACGAACGGTCCCGTCGGCAGCCCAACCTGCTTCAACAACGCCTGAAAGCGCGGATGATCGTAGATATTCTTGAAATCAGCATCGATCAGCCAGCCAGCCGGTTATCTCGGTCGCTTTGATCACCCACTTCTCCAGCAAGGCGAGCGCCTGGTCGTCTTCACCCAGGATTGAAAGGGTGCATGCTGCATTATATTGCGTCAGCGGATCGTCCGGAGCGATGGCCAGGGCACGAGATACCCATTCGAGTGCGCGCGCCGTCTGGCCGAGCCGAGCCAGAGCACCGGAGCCGAGCGTGGCCGCCAGCGGCACATCGGGGTGTACAGCGAGTGCGCGCTCGGCAAGCTCGACGCCGATCATATATCGCCCGCCTGGCCTCTTCGTGGCGGCCAACCTCGTCATATAGGTCGCCCAGTATAAGTCTTTCCCTGTAGTCTTCGGGCTGGATCGCTACGCAACGCTCCGGCATTCGCACCGCGGTCCCGAGGTCGCCTCTGTCGCGCGCAGCAAAACCGCAAAAATAGTAAGCTTCGAACAGATTGGGATCGAGCCGGATCGCCTGCTCGAATTCGTCAACGGCTTCCGCGTAACGATCGAGGTAGTGCAGCGCCATCCCGTATGAGGCATGCGCCTCCGCCAGATCGGGATCCAGCTCAAGCGCCTTGAGGCTTGCTGCATGGATGTCCTCCACGGTCGTGCCTTCGTGCTGGTCGTTGTAGAGGAACCAGGCGCAGTCGGCGAGGCCGGCATAGGCGCGCGCATAGTTGGGGTCCAGCTCCACCGCCTTGTTGAACATGCGCTGCGCCAAGCAATACGTGCTGCTCGTGTATGCAGGTGATAGAGGTGCCGGCCGCTGCAGATAGTAGTTGTATGCGTCGATGTCTTGCGTCGGCGCCGCCTCGATCGCCTTCCGCTCCTGCGGCAGCAGCTTGACCTTCAACTGCTCCACGATCGTCTTGGTGATCTCGTCCTGCATGGCGAAGATTTCGGTCAGATCGCGGTCGTAGCGATCGGCCCAGAGGTGCGTCCCGTCCTTGGCGTCGATCAGCTGTGCGGTGATGCGGACCCGCTGGCCGGCCTTGCGGACGCTTCCCTCGAGAACGTAGGCGACGTTGAATCGCCGGCCGACCTCCTGCACGTCGGCATGCTTGCCCTTGTAGGTGAACACCGAATTGCGCGCGATGACGGAGAGCGCCGACACCTTCGACAGATCGGTGATGATGTCCTCGGTGATGCCGTCGGCGAAATACTCCTGCTCAGGATCGCCGCTCATGTTGGTGAAGGGAAGCACCGCGATCGACGGTCTTCGCCTTGCTCTGGTCGGAGGATTCGTCGAAAGCGCAGCGATCTCGCCTAGCGGCCGCGACCAGATCGAGCATGACGTCGAAGACGCGAACGGGCCGCTCGATGTTCTTCAGGCTCTGCTCGCCCAGGTCCTCGAACGCGAGGTCGAGCTTGTTGCCGATATGGTCGCGGACCGTGCCCGAGACCGCGATGCCGCCTGGCTTCGCAATGCCCTCGAGCCGCGCCGCAACGTTGACGCCGTCGCCGAAGATGTCGTCCTCCTCGACGATGATGTCGCCGAGATTGACGCCGATGCGGAATTCGATCCGCCGGTCCTGCGGCACCTCGGCGTTGCGCTCGCGCATGCCGCGTTGGATTTCCGCCGCGCAGGCGACCGCGTTCACCACGCTCGGGAACTCCACCAGCATGCCGTCGCCGGTCAGCTTGACGATGCGCCCGCGATGCTCGGCGATTTTCGCGTCGATCAAGCTCCTCCCGATGCGCTTTCAGCGCCGCAAGCGTCGCCGCCTCGTCGACGCCCATCAGGCGGCTGTAGCCGACCACATCCGCTGCCAGAATAGCGGCCAGACGGCGTTCCATGCATAATCCCGGAGGCTAGAACGCCGACATGATAGCATTTCCGCCGCGGTCAAACGAGCGTGGCGCCGGCTCAAACTTGGCCTCGGATCTGGTGTAGGTGGCACCTTCGATCGCAGGCCGCGTTGGTCAGGAAATGGCGCTGGTTGCTCTTTCCAATCGATGAGACGTACGGCAGGAAATCACCTCGATCCCGTCCTTCGACGCTGTCATCGGCATGACGAGCAGCGGATAGTGCGCGTCGCCTCGACCGCGCCAATTGCAGACGCTTCGGGAAACGACCCGTCGAATGTCTTGAGTGGGCCGACAGCAGACCGACAGCTTCGGGTCTCGGATCTTAAATAGCGGACCTTCAGGTCGGTGCGAGTATTGTCGTGACGTGACCCCAATCCGGACCTTCTGTCTGATCGGTCGATTCGGATTGCGGTTGCCCTAGTAGGGGGTATTGGACATACTCGTCGTCATATGACCCTCCTCAAAGAACCGCTGCTTCATTTTGCCGTTGTCGGCGCAATCGTATTCGGCGGCTATTCGTGGCTAAGCGAGAGACGTCACAACACCAGCGCCATCGAGCCCGTGGCAATCACCGAGGGTGACGTGCGCTGGCTGAAGCAGACATGGTCGAGCCAGTGGCTGCGCGAGCCGAGCGCCGACGAGTTGAAGGGTCTCATCGATGACCTCCTCAATGAGAAGCTAATGGCCCGAGAGGCCGAGGAGATTGGCCTCGAGCAGGACGACACCATCATTCGCCGCCGCCTGGCGCAAAAGCTGAAGTTCCTCGTCGAGGATACGGCCCAACTTGCTGAACCGAGCGAGGAGGACCTGCTTCAGTTCTACGTTGCCAACCCGGCGCACTTCCAGACGCCGGGAAAGCTTTCGTTCAGGCAGATCTACTTCAACCCGGAACATCGTAAGGACGCTGCGGCGGATGCCAATGTGGAGCTTGCCGCGTTGAATGCCAATGCCGAAGCCGACACGACGACAGGCGACCGGCTGCTGTTTGGCGACAGCTTCGACGACACCGACGAGCTGGCGCTCTCGGGGATGTTCGGTGCGGATTTTGCGCATAAGGTCTTTGCGCTCGAACCGGGCGAATGGCGTGGTCCGGTGAAATCCGGCTACGGCTTCCATCTGGTGCTCGTGACACAGCGTACCCCAACGCAGCCGAAACCCTTCGAGACCATAAGGGACGCGGTCCTCACAGAGTGGCGCGCTGAGAAGCAGACCGAGCTCAGCCGCGACTACCTCGCCGCGCTGCGCAAGAAATACGGGGTGGAGCTGGACGACAATGTCAAGGCGGTCCTCGGACCCGAGCCCGCATCGAATGTAGCCGCAAAATGAGGCGACAGGCCGAACCATCTGCGACCGCCAGATGGGCCCGCGCCGCGATGGAGTGCATTCGACTGGTCGTGCTGGCCGCGGCCATCGCCGTGCTGTTCCCGGCGGTTGCCTCCGCCCATGAGGTACGCCCCGCCTATCTCAGCGTTCAGGAAGAGGCGCCCAACGAGTTCAGCGTGCTGTTCAAGACCCCGATGCAGGGCGATGCGCGGCTGGCGCTGTCGGCGTTGTTCTCCGGCAAGATCGAGACTTTGACGCCGATCGTCTCGCATCCGACCGGCGATGCGATGGTGCAGACCTGGCGAATGCGTACGCTGGAGCCGCTTGCCGGTCGGAACGTGCTGATCGACGGCTTGCAGAACACCATGACCGACGCGCTGGTCCATGTCGTGTTCGCCAACGGCAATAGTTGGACGGCGCGCCTGACGCCCAGCGAACCGTCGGCGGTGATCCCTGCATCGCAGAGCGCCTGGGCCGTGTTTCTTACTTATGTGCGCCACGGCATCGAGCACATCGCCTTCGGCTTCGATCATCTGCTCTTCGTCACCGCGTTGATGCTGATCGTGCGCGACTGGCGCAAGCTCGTGAAAGCCATCACCGCCTTCACGGCAGCCCACTCGATCACCCTGACCTGCGCTACACTTGGATGGGTGACGCTGCCGTCGGCGCCGGTCGAGGCGATGATCGCCATCAGCATCGTCCTGGTCGCCGCGGAGGTGGTGCGCATGGAGCGCGGACAGCTCAGCCTGGCCATCGTGCGGCCGTGGATGGTCGCCTTCGCCTTCGGCCTGCTGCACGGCTTCGGCTTTGCCGGCGCGCTGGTCCAGCTCGGCTTGCCGCAGAGCGACATCCCGTTGGCGCTGCTAGCCTTCAACGTCGGCGTCGAGCTCGGGCAGCTGGCTTTCATCGCCGTGTTGCTAAGTGCGGTCTACGCCGTGCGGCAGGTCCTCGCCATTCCCCGTCGGGCGATTGTCACCTCGGCCTACGCAATCGGCATAGTCGCGGCATTCTGGAGCGTCCAGCGGCTGGACGCGATGGTCCCACAATTTTGAACTTAGAGGAGGAATTCCGATGAAAATGGCCGAAGCTAAAGTAGCGCTTCTTTGTGGGGCGGCATTTGCCGGACTATTGACGCTTTCCCTGTCTTATCCAGCCTGGGCACAGGACACCGTCACGACGGATGTCGGAACATTCGACGCCGACGTGGCCGCGAAGCTTTATCCCGTCAAGCGGCCATATTCGCCTTGGGCTGGCCGCAACTTCCCGTCGCGTCCCTACTTCGGCGACACACATCTGCACACATCCTTTTCCATGGATGCCGGCGCGTTCGGCGCACGGCTTGGGCCTGCTGACGCCTATCGCTTCGCTAAGGGCGAGGAGATCATGGCTTCTTCCGGCCAACTCGCGAAGCTGTCGCGGCCGCTCGACTTCCTCGTCGTCGCAGACCATTCGGACAATATGGGTTTCTTCCCCGACCTATTGGCGGGGAAGCCCGAGATTCTGGCTGATCCGCTGGGACGCAAATGGTACGACATGATGCAAGCCGGCCAGGGAGCTGCGGCCGCCGTGGATATCATCACTTCGTTCGGCGCTGGGAAGTTCAAAGGACCAATCCTCTATTCACCTGATTCCGCGGCCTATCGCGGGGCCTGGCAGGAAACCATCAAGGCTGCCGAAGAGGCCAATGAGCCCGGCCGGTTCACGGCCTTCATCGGCTACGAGTGGACCTCGAATACTGGCGGCAACAATCTGCATCGCAACGTCATCTTCCGCGACAATGGCGACAAGGCAAGTCAGGTCGTTCCGTACACAACTCTGCCGCCTGGAAGTGACAATCCGCGCGACTTGTGGAAGTGGATGGCTGCTTATGAGGACAAGACCGGCGGGAGCGTTCTTGCAATTCCCCACAACGGCAATCTGTCGAATGGGCGGATGTTCCCGATGATCGAGCCTTGGACCAACTCTCCAATCGACCGCG